>NZ_JBCFXD010000005.1:0-291936 GCF_038562055.1 Stutzerimonas chloritidismutans
TGCGCAGCAACTTCGGCAGCGACATCAACGAAACCCGCCTGATCCTCAGCTACACCCTGGCGCTCTGGTAAGACCAGAAAGCAACACTGCAATGACTCCTCGTTGATCTTTTGCCGGGCCCTGGCGGCCCGGCTTTTTTCAGAGCGTTTCACCCGTACAGCTGCTGCTGTATAGCCCGAGATGACCAGTAGTACGCTCAATCGAGCGTTTGAAAAGGATGCTTGCTTCAACGCGTAAACGGTTGTTATCGTTTACGTAAAGGTCACCCAGTGATCTGCGCCATAACCAACAACAATAATCAGGGTTAGAGGGCATCCCATGGCACCGGAATTCGTGCTGGAAACGCGCGGTCTGACCAAGGAATTTCGCGGCTTCACCGCAGTGGATTCCGTTGATCTGCGTGTACAGAAAGGACACATCCATGCACTGATCGGCCCCAACGGGGCTGGCAAGACGACAGTGTTCAATCTCCTCACCAAGTTTCTGACGCCTACACGGGGCGAGATCCTCTACCGCGGCAAGGCCATCACCTCGATGAAGGCGAATCAGATCGCTCGTCTCGGCCTGGTGCGCTCGTTCCAGATTTCTGCGGTGTTCGGCCACATGAGCGTGCTGGAAAACGTGCGCGTGGCACTGCAGCAGAAATTGGGCAATTCGTTTCACTTCTGGAAGTCCGAACGCACGTTGCGCGAGCTCGACGAGCGCGCGCTGCAGCTGCTTGCCGAGGTCGATCTGGAAAGCTATGCCCAGACGCTGGCCATCGAGTTGCCTTACGGACGAAAGCGCGCGCTTGAACTGGCCACCACGCTCGCGCTGGACCCGGTCGTGCTGCTCCTAGACGAGCCGACTCAAGGCATGGGCGGTGAAGACGTCGACATGGTCGTAGCGCTGGTACGACGCGCTGCCGAAAACCGTACGGTGCTGATGGTCGAGCACAATCTCAGCGTCGTCAGCCGCCTTTGTGACCGCATCACCGTACTGGCGCGCGGTTCGGTCCTGGCCGAGGGCGATTACGACAGCGTCTCGGCGAATCCTGAGGTGCGAGAGGCCTACATGGGTAGCGAAGCCAACGCAGAGGAGGCTCACGCATGACGCCCAAAGCTGATCGCGACCAGTTGCGAGTCGATGACCTGCATGCGTTTTACGGCGAATCCCACATTTTGCATGGTGTCCACCTGGTGGTGGGGCGGGGCGAACTGGTTACCCTGCTGGGCCGCAACGGCTCAGGCCGCAGCACCACGTTGCGCGCCATCATGAACATGGTCGGCCGGCGCACCGGCTCCATCATCGTCAATGGCAACGAAACCATCGACATACCCGCCCACCAGATACCCAGGCTCGGCGTCGGCTACTGTCCTGAAGAGCGCGGCATCTTCTCCAGTCTCAACGTCGAGGAAAACCTGTTGTTGCCGCCCACCGTACGCAGCGGCGGGATGGGGCTGGATGAGCTTTACGAAATGTTCCCCAACCTGTACGAGCGTCGCTTCAGCCAGGGCACGCGCTTGTCCGGCGGCGAGCAGCAGATGCTGGCGATGGCGCGCATTCTGCGTACCGGCGCCAACCTACTGCTGCTTGATGAGATCACCGAAGGTCTGGCCCCGGTGATCGTGCAAAAGCTCGCGGAGGTCCTGATCAAACTCAAGAAACGTGGCCTGACCATCGTGCTGGTGGAGCAGAATTTCCGCTTCGCCGCACCACTGGCCGACCGTCATTACGTGATGGAGCACGGGCAGATTATCGAAGAGATCAGCGCCGCAGACCTGGATTCGAAAAAGGAGTTTTTGAATAGCTGTCTGGGGGTGTGACCACCCTCGCCAAGCAGTCATTGTGAAAACTACTGCGCTCGGTAATGCAGCGTTAAAAACAGGATCGGAATGCTCATTTACAGCTCGTAAATTCCGCATCCTCTCCTGTTTTTGCCTTGCCTTCCCGTCGCTCGTTAAGTCTCACAACGCCTGCAAGCCAGCCGGTCCGCAGTAGATGCCGGTGATCAATAGCCACAACAAAAACAATCACAGTGGGTGAATATGAAAATGCTCAAGAAAACCGCAGCCGCCATCCTTGTATCCAGCATGATCGCCGGTGCCGCCCAGGCCGAAATCAGCAACGATGAAGTCCGCATCGGTTATCTCGCCGATATGTCCGGGACCTACCGTGACCTGTCCGGCCCCGGTGGGTTGGAAGCACTGCAAATGGCCATCGAGGATTTCGGTGGTACGGTCAACGGCAAGAAGATCGTCACGTTTCATGCCGACGACCTGAACAAGCCCGACGTGGGTGCCAACACGGTTCGTCAGTGGATCGACGAGCGTAACGTCGACATGGTGACCGGCATGGTCGCCAGCTCCGTGGTGCTGGCAGCCGCCAAGGTGGTAGAGCAGGGCGGTAAGCTCGCGCTCATTTCCGGCGCCGCGGCTTCGAGCATTACCAATGAGTACTGCGCACCAAGTCATATCCACTGGACCTACGACACCTTCGCGCTGGCAAACGGCACCGCCAACGCCGTGCTCAAGGATGGCGGCAAGAGTTGGTTCATCCTCACCGCTGACTACGCGTTTGGCCACGCCATGGAAAACGACATCAAAAAGGTGGTCGAAGCCGAAGGCGGCAGCGTGGTCGGCACGGTACGCCACCCATTCCCGAGCAGTGACTTCTCGTCCTACATCCTCCAGGCCCAGGGTTCGGGCGCTGATGTGGTCGCGCTGGCCAACGCCGGTGCAGACACGGTGAACTCGTTGAAAACCGCCAGCGAATTCGGCGTGACCCAGTCCGGACAGAAACTCGCCGGCATGGTCGTCTTCCTCAACGATATCCACGCGATGGGCCTGGATGTCACCCAGGGACTGATGCTGACTACCGGCTGGTACTGGGACATGAACGAAGAAACCCGCGCCTGGGCCAAGCGTTACGAAGAGCGCGTTGGGCGCATGCCAGGCATGGTTCCCGCCGGTATCTACTCGGCGACCATGCATTACCTCAACGCCGTGAAGGAAACGGGCAGCGACGACGCCCAGGTCGTTCGCGCGCAGATGGCCAAGACACCGGTCAACGACATGTTTGCCAAGAACGGGAAGATCCGTGAAGACGGCCGCATGGTTCACGACATGTATCTGGTGAAGGTGAAGTCTCCAGCCGAATCCAAGGGCGAGTGGGACCTCTATGAGGTGGTCAGCACCATCCCGGGCGATGAGGCCTTCCGTCCCATCGGCGAGAGCCAGTGCCAGCAGATGGCTCCAAAGGGCTGACCAGGCTGGCGTACCGCGACCCGGTCAGCCGCCATGCCGCGCTGGCCGGGTTTTCCGGAATCCCTTTGGGTAGTGAATCATGACTCTCATTTTCGGCGTTCCCCTGAGCGTACTGTTCGGGCAGCTTCTGCTCGGCCTCATCAATGGGTCGTTCTACGCGCTGTTGAGCCTCGGCCTGGCCATCATCTTCGGCTTGCTGCGCATCATCAACTTCGCCCACGGCGCGCAATACATGCTCGGCGCGTTTGCCGCCTTCATCGGGTTGAATTACCTGGGCATCAACTACTGGATGGCGTTGCTGCTGTCGCCGTTGCTGATTGGCCTGCTGGGCATGGGTATCGAACGGGGTCTGCTGCGCCGTATCGCCGGAGAAGATCATCTGTACGGTCTGCTGCTCACCTTCGGCCTGGCGCTGATCGTCGAGGGTAGTTTCGTCAAGTTGTTCGGCGTGTCCGGATCGCCGTATCCGATGCCCGACCTGCTGAAGGGCGGGCATAACCTGGGCTTCATGTTCCTGCCGACCTACCGCGGCTGGGTGATCGTTGCAGCGCTGACGGTGTGCTTCGCAACCTGGTACATGATCGAACGCACCCGGCTGGGCTCGTACCTGCGCGCCGGTACAGAGAATCCGAAACTGATGCAGGCCTTCGGTATCAACGTTCCGCTGCTGGTTACCCTGACGTACGGCTATGGCGTCGCGCTGGCCGCGTTCGCTGGTGTGCTCGCCGCACCCATCTACGCCGTTACGCCAGGGATGGGCTCGAACCTGCTGATCGTGGTGTTCGCCGTTGTGGTGATCGGCGGCATGGGTTCGATCATGGGCGCGATCGTCACGGGGCTTGCGATGGGCCTCATCGAAGGGCTCACCAAGGTGTTCTATCCGGAGGCGGCCAACACGGTGATCTTCGTGATTATGGTGCTGGTACTGCTGCTGCGGCCAGCCGGTCTGTTCGGAAAGGAGGCATGAACATGTCGACTCAAGAAAACATTCAAGCGTCTCCCATGCAGGCCTCGGCGCTACAAGTGCGCGCCAATGCCGAGCGCGAGCGCCGCCGGGCTGCGCGACGTCGGCAGCATCTGTTTTATCTGGTGCTGCTGGGCGTGGCGATGGTGGCGCCGCTGATGGTGTACCCGGTATTCCTGATGAAGCTGTTGTGCTTCGCCCTGTTCGCCTGTGCATTCAATCTGCTGCTGGGGTACGCGGGGCTACTGTCCTTCGGCCACGCTGCATTTTTCGCCTGTGGTGGCTATATCACCGGCTACATGCTGAGTACCTATACGGGTCTGAGTACCGAACTGGGGATCGTCGCCGGCACACTGGCGTCAACCGTGCTGGGGTTCGTCTTCGGCTTGCTGGCGATTCGCAGGCAAGGCATTTACTTCGCAATGATCACCCTCGCGCTGGCGCAGATGGTGTTCTTCGTCTTCGTCCAAGCGCCGTTCACCGGTGGCGAAAACGGCATGCAGGGCGTACCGCGCGGGCATCTGTTCGGTCTGTTCGACATGCAGAACAACATGTCCCTGTACTACTTCGTGCTGGCGGTGTTCGTCCTGGGCTTCGTGATCATCCAGCGGACCATCCATTCACCCTACGGTCAGGTGCTCAAGGCGATTCGCGAAAATGAGCCGAGGGCGATCTCGCTGGGCTACAACGTCGACGCGCACAAGTTGCTGGCCTTCGTCATATCCGCGGGATTGACGGGTCTTGCCGGCTCGACGAAGACGGTGGTGTTCCAGCTTGCCTCGTTGACCGATGCACACTGGCACATGTCCGGTGAGGTGATCCTGATGACCCTGCTGGGTGGCGTCGGCACCATTCTCGGTCCGGTGGTGGGCGCGACGGTCGTGGTCACGCTGCAGAGTTCGCTGTCCAACGGCCCGCTGGGTGAATGGGTGCACGTGATTCTCGGGGTGATCTTCGTGCTCTGCGTGCTGCTGTTCCGCTCGGGGATCGTTGGGTGGGTGGAGCGCTTGATCAAGCGCAACTTCAAATAGCGGGCCGCTGCTCCTGACGCGCCGCCGCTGTTAGCCACACGCGGCGGGAGAGGGGAGCCGAAAGGTGTGGCCGGGCATGCCTCCACTGGGGCCGGATGGCATCGGTCTGACGCAGTACCAGCGTACGAGGTGCAACATCGTCGCCTCGTTCAGGCTCTTCCCTGAGCCCGTCTTGTCAGCATGTACCCTTGATGGTCAGAAGCGCCTCAAGCGTTCTGCCAGTCAGGCTTGCGCTTCTCCAGGAACGCGTTGACACCTTCCTTCTGATCCTTTGTATCGAACAGCTCGGCGAACAGCTCGCGTTCCTCAGCCCAACCTGAGCTGTGATCGTCGTTGCGCGCGTTCATTACCAGGCGCTTGCAACGGCTGACCGAGGAAGGGCTCTGCTTGCTGGCACCTTCGGCAAGCTTCAGGGCTGCGTCCAGGGATTGCCCGCGCGGGACCACTTCCTCGACCAAACCAATCTTCTCGGCGCGCTGAGCATCGATGCGCTCGCCGCAGAGAATCATGCGCTTGGCCCAGCCTTCGCCCACCAACCAGGGCAGGTTCTGCGTGCCACCGGCGCAGGGCAGCAGACCCACGCTGGCTTCAGGCAAGGCCATCTGCGCCTGTTCTTCAGCGATGCGAATGTCGCAAGCCAGCGCACATTCGAGGCCGCCACCCATGGCGTATCCGTTGATGGCCGCGATGGAAACGCCGCGAAAGCGCGTCAGTGCATCAAAGGCTCGGCCAAAGAGTTGCGCAACCTCTCGGGCGCCGTTCTTGTCACCATCGGCAAACTGTTTGAGGTCAGCGCCTGCTGAGAAGAACTTGTCACCCTGACCGGTAATGACCAGCGCGTAGACGTCTGGATTGTCACTGAGCTGGCCGATCATCTGTTCCAGCGCCGCCAGCGACTCGCGATCCCATGTATTGGCAGGTGGATTGGCAATCGTCAGCAGCGCCGTGTGGTCGCGCATTTCGAGATGGATCTTCTGGCTCATGTCGGTTCCTTGTGCTTGAAAAAGGGACGGTCGCCTGAGGCGAAACGAGGCTCGATAGACGAGCCTAGCAGTGTAAAAATAGTAAACACATGGTGCGAAATGCAGAGGTATTCTGTGTTTTTGCACAGCGCGCCGCGGACGGCACGCGTCAACTCGATGGATCTGGAGTCTGCAGTGGATTGGGACAACCTGCGTTTTTTTCTCGAACTCGCGCGTGCGGGCAAACTGACGGTCGCCGCCAGGCGCCTGGCTGTAGACCACACCACGGTGGCCCGACGGGTGCAGGCCCTGGAGAAAAGCCTGGACCGGCAACTGTTCATCCGTGCCAAAGCAGGCTACCGGCTATCCGAGGCGGGCCGCGAACTGCTGGCCCAGGCCGAGGCGATGGAGAGCGCCATTGCCTCCATCGAACAACCGAGCCTAACCGCCGACAAACTCTCAGGCCAGGTACGCATTGGTGCAACCGAGGGTTACGGCACGGTGATGCTGGCAGGCCAACTGGCCAACCTGACCCGCGATTACCCGCACCTGGGTGTGGATCTGCTGGCGGTGCCTCGCTCGGTCAGATTGGCGCGGCATGAGGCGGACATCGTCATTACTCTGGAGCGTCCCGAGCGTGGCCCTTATGTGATCACCAAGCTCACCGACTACGTGTTGCGGCTTTATGCGTCGGAAGCCTACCTGGCCTCACACCCGCCCATTCGCAGCCGGGAGGACCTCAGCGGTCATGTCTTCGTCAGCTATATCGAGGACCTGCTGTACAGCAAGGAGCTCTTCTACCTCGACGAGATCGTTCGTCCCCGTCAGCACTCGCTGCGCAGCACCAGTATCCTTGCCCAGCAAGAAGCCGTTGCCGCCGGGGCCGGGCTGGCTATCCTGCCGGCATTCCTGGCGCGCAAGGAGCCGCTGCTCAAGGAAGTCCTGGTCGGCGAAATCGAATTCACCCGAACCTTCTGGATGCTGATGCCGGTGGAAAACAAGGACCTGGCACGGATGCGGGTGTGCTGGGATTTCCTGCGGGATGTTGCCGCCAATAGCCATGATGTGATGATGGGGCGCGCATGAACCGCGACGGCAAGGGCACCATTTCCGTCAGGCTGGTGGGCGAGGCGCTGCAAGCCTTCACTTCGCCTTCGTTGCCAGCCGATCAGCTGCTGCATCAACTCGGGCTGATGTCGATCGACCTCGCCGATTCCAAAGCGAGAATCGATGTGGCCGACTTCAGCAAACTCTGGCGGCGCCTGGCGCGGCACTTCGACGATGAGTTTTTTGGGATGGATGCGCGGCGCATGCGTGCCGGCAGTTTCGCCTTTGTATGCCGCGCGGCGATGGCTCAGCAAACGCTCGATGGCGCGCTTCGTGTCGCCCTGGATTTCTTCGGGCTGACCTTCGAAGGCTTTCGCGGCGAGCTTTATCGCAGCGAGAGCCTGGCTGAGATCAAGCTGTCGGAGCCGCCCGGAGCCCCGCCGCTCAGGGCCTTCAGCTACTTCACTTTCTGGATGCTGTTGCACGGCCTGGCCTGTTGGTTGGTTGGACGGCGCATCCCGCTGCTGGCCGTCGAGCTGCGTTGCGACGAGCCGGCCTACACCGAGGACTACCGCGTCATGTTCTCGCGCAACCTGCGCTTCGCGCGGCCAACCACACGGATCATTTTCGCTGCCGAGGTGCTCGACCTTCCGGTACGCCGCAGCGAGCAGGAGTTGCACGACTTCCTGGTGCATGCGCCTTCCAATATCCTGGTTAAATACCGCGACACCACGAGCCTCGCCAGCCGCATCAAAGCGCAACTGCGTGACTTGCCGGCCGAAGAGTGGCCGACCAGCGAAGCGCTGGCGCAGACCTTGTGCGTATCAGCGTCGACCCTGCGCCGTCGGCTGGCGGAAGTTGGGCAAACGTACCAGGCGATCAAGGACCAGGTGCGTCAGGAAATGGCCACCCTGTGGCTGGCAGATGCCTCCATCACCTACGCAGAAATCGCCGAGCGCTTGGGTTTTGCAGATGTCAGCTCGTTCTACAAGGCGTTCCGCAAATGGTCCGGAACCAATCCGGGGCAGTACCGCAGCCTGATCTTGCGGGCGGACGAACCTGTTACTTCGCGATTTTCATAACGGAACCCACACCGACCATAGCGCCTGGCTTGGCCAAACCGGTCATCGCGATTGCGTGCATCGACCATTGTTCGTACCTACCGGTCTGAAGAAGATGAACCCAGCAGGATCCGGCTGCCAAAGTGCTGCGATCCCATCCATCTCCATGAGGTCGAGCTGTGGACATTCAAGACAAGGTTTTCCTGATCACAGGTGGCGCATCCGGACTGGGTGCGGCCGCTGCCGAAGCGTTGGTCGCCGCTGGCGCAAAGGTGGTGTTGGCCGACATCAATGCCGAGTTGCTTAACGAACGCAGCGAAGCGCTGGGAGCCAACGCCCATGCAGTAGTCACCAATGTGTGTGACGAGGCGGCCGCTCAGGCGGCGGTGAACGCGGCGGTTGAGCGGTTCGGTGGTCTGCACGGGATGGTCAATTGCGCCGGCGTCGCCAGCGGTGAAAAGATCCTCGGTCGCCAGGGGCCGCATGGCCTGGACAGTTTCAGCAAGGTCATCGGCCTCAACCTGATCGGCAGCTTCAACATGCTGCGATTGGCTGCCGAAGCCATCACCCGCAGCGAACCCGATGCTCAGGGCAACCGGGGCGTGATTATCAATACAGCCTCTATCGCGGCCTACGACGGGCAGATTGGCCAGGCTGCTTATGCGGCCTCCAAGGGCGGCGTGGTCGCCATGACCCTGCCGGCGGCGCGTGAACTGGCGCGCCACGGCATCCGCGTGATGACCATCGCGCCGGGTGTGTTCGAGACGCCGATGATGGCTGGCATGCCGCAGGAGGTCCGCGACTCGCTGGCCGCCGGGGTGCCGTTCCCGCCACGTCTGGGCCGTGCCAGTGAATACGCGGCGCTGGTCCGCCATATCGTCGAGAACGACATGCTCAACGGCGAGGTGATCCGCCTCGACGGCTCGCTGCGCATGGCCGCGAAATAACTGGAGGAGACTGCAATGAACGATGATCCCATTGTGATCTTGGGCGGCGCCCGTACCCCCATGGGCGGTTTTCAGGGTGATCTGAAAAGCCTAAGCGCGCCGGAGTTGGGCGCAGCGGCAATTCGCGCCGCCGTCGAGCGCAGCGGCGTGACCGCCGAGCAAGTACAGGAAGTGCTGATGGGCTGCGTGCTGCCGGCCGGCCTCGGCCAGGCGCCGGCCCGCCAGGCTGCGCTCGGCGCGGGGCTGGGTAAGGCGACCGCGTCCACCACGCTGAACAAGATGTGCGGTTCCGGCATGCAGGCGGCGATCCTCGCCCATGATGCGCTGCGCGCCGGCTCCGTGGATGTGGTGGTTGCCGGCGGCATGGAAAGCATGTCCAACGCGCCTTACCTGCTGGAGAAAGCCCGCAGCGGCTACCGCATGGGCCACGGCAAGGTGCTCGACCACATGTTCCTCGACGGCCTCGAGGACGCCTACGACAAGGGACGCCTCATGGGTACCTTTGCCGAGGATTGCGCGCAGAACCACGGGTTCAGCCGTGAGGAGCAGGACGCCTATGCGCTGACCTCGTTGCAACGTGCCCGCGATGCCATTTCCAGTGGCCGCTTCACCAGCGAAATCGTCCCGCTTGAGGCTACCCAGGGACGTGCGCAGCGCACCGTTCGCGACGACGAACAGCCGCCCAAGGCGATGCCGGAGAAGATTCCATCCCTCAAGCCCGCGTTTCGCGAGGGCGGCACCGTGACGGCTGCCAATTCCAGTTCTATTTCTGACGGTGCCGCCGCGTTGGTACTGACGCGGTGTTCCCACGCCGAACAGCTCGGGGTGAAACCTCAGGCGATGATTCATGGGCACGCGGTATTCGCCGACGCGCCCAATCTGTTCCCCACTGCGCCCATCGGGGCGATTCACAAGCTGCTGGAGCGAACGGGCTGGCGACTCGAAGACGTTGACCTGTTCGAGATCAACGAAGCCTTTGCGGTGGTCAGCATGGTCACCATGCGCGAGCTGGGGCTCGACCACGCCAAGGTCAACGTCAATGGCGGCGCCTGCGCCCTGGGCCATCCGATCGGTGCATCCGGTGCGCGCATTCTCGTCACGCTGATCGCCGCGCTGCGTGATCGTGGCCTGCGCAAGGGCATTGCAGCCATCTGCATCGGCGGTGGTGAAGCGACCGCCATGGCCGTCGAACTCATCGACTGAGGGACCTGCCATGCTGCTCAACGAAGACCAAACCAGCATCCGCGACATGGCACGGCAGTTCGCCCAGGAACGCCTGAAGCCTTTCGCCGCCGACTGGGATCGCGAACACCGCTACCCGGCCGAAGCGATCGCCGAAATGGCCGAGCTCGGCTTTTTCGGCATGCTCTGCCCCGAACAGTGGGGCGGCAGCGAAACCGGCTACATTGCCTATGCACTGGCGCTGGAGGAGATCGCGGCGGGTGACGGCGCCTGCTCGACCATCATGAGCGTGCACAACTCGGTCGGTTGTGTGCCGATCCTGCGCTTTGGCAATGCTGAACAGAAGCAACGCTACCTGACGCCGCTGGCCAGTGGTGCACAGATAGGTGCCTTTGCCCTGACCGAGCCGCATGCCGGTTCCGATGCCAGCAGCTTGCGCACGCGCGCCCGGCGTGACGGCGACAGCTACGTGCTCAACGGCGCCAAGCAGTTCATCACCTCGGGCCAGCACGCCGGTACGGTGATCGTCTTCGCCGTGACCGACGCGGACGCCGGCAAGCGCGGCATCAGCGCCTTTATCGTGCCGACTGACACGCCCGGGTATCAGGTGGTACGCGTCGAGGACAAGCTCGGCCAGCATGCGTCGGATACGTGCCAACTGGCGTTCGAAGACATGCGGGTGCACGAGTCCCAGCGCCTGGGCGAGGAGGGCGAGGGCTACCGCATCGCCCTGGCCAATCTGGAAGGCGGCCGTATCGGTATTGCTGCTCAAGCGGTCGGCATGGCCCGCGCGGCCTTCGAAGCCGCCCGCGACTACGCCCGCGAACGTGAAGCCTTCGGCAAGGCGCTCACCGAACACCAGGCCGTTGCCTTCCGCCTCGCCGACATGGCCACTCAGATCGCCGTGGCGCGGCAGATGGTGCTGCACGCCGCCGCGCTGCGCGAGGCCGGTCAACCTGCATTGGTCGAGGCCTCCATGGCCAAGCTCTTTGCCTCGGAAATGGCCGAAAAAGTCTGCTCGGCGGCGATCCAGACGCTGGGCGGATACGGCTACCTGAAGGACTTCCCGGTGGAGCGCATCTATCGCGACGTGCGGGTCTGCCAGATCTACGAAGGCACCAGTGATATCCAGCGGTTGGTGATTGCGCGCAACCTTGGGGAATGAGGTGTGCGCTTGCCCCGCAGCTGGTCGTAGGGTGTATCACGCTTGACCGATCCACCGGTGAGGATCTCCATCCCTTTCTATTCGGGTCTTATCAATCCCAGCCACCCGCTTCTGCTGACCTGTTTATGGCGCCGGGCGTCCGAGAAAACCGCGGCGCTGGGGCGGCGTGCAGGGCGCCATCGATATCGCGATAGACGCCGCGTGCTTGCATGTGCGGGTGCTGCGCGGCTTCTTCCAAGGTGAGTGCCGGGGCGAAGCAGGCGTCGCTGCCTTCGAGCAGCGCGCACCAGTCGGCTTGAGTGCGGCTGGCGAAGAGGGTGGCGAGCTGTTCGCTCTGCTCGTGCCATTGGTCAGGGTTGGCGCACCCTTCGAGCAGGCTATCCGGGGCGCCGATGCGCTGCATCAACTCGGCAAGAAACTGCGGCTCCAATGGCCCGATGGCGATATCGCGGCCGTCGGCGCAGGTGTAGCAGCGGTAGTGCGGGGCGGCGCCGGCGAGCAGGTTGCGGTCGCGCTCCAGCGAGAGGGTGCCGTTAGGCAAGAGGCCGGCGAAGAAGGTCATCATGGAGGATACGCCGTCGATGATGGCGGCATCGACCACCTGTCCCAGGCCTGACCGCTCGCGCTCCCACAAGGCGGCCATGATGCCGAACGCCAGATACAAGGAGCCGCCGCCGAAATCTCCGACCAGATTGAGCGGCGGTATCGCCGGGCCTTCGCGTCCACCGATGGCCGCCAGAGCGCCGGTGAGCGCCAGGTAGTTGATGTCATGGCCGGCGCTTCGGGCCAAGGGTCCGGTCTGGCCCCAGCCCGTCATCCGGCCGTAGACCAGCCGTGGATTACACGCATGCACCTGTTCTGGGCCGAGGTCCAGGCGTTCCATGACGCCCGGGCGCATGCCTTCGATCAGTACGTCCGCATCTTTGGCGAGGGTCAGGCAGCGTTCGCGCCCATCGTCGGTGCGGATGTCCACCGTGATTCGCTTGCGTCCGCGCTCAACCACAGGATTGGGCCAGCCGTTGCCGCCCTCGCGCTCGACTCGGATCACCTCGGCGCCGAGGTCGGCCAGCAACATCGCGCAATGCGGACCGGGCCCGATACTGGCGAATTCCAGCACGCGCAGGCCGACCAAAGGGCCTTGGCGAAGTGTGGTGGCGGCGGTCGACATAAGGCGCGTTCCTTTAGGTGATGGGGTCCATCGCGCCCGTACGTGCAGGCGTCTGTGTGCTTCCGGCGTGGGCGGTAGTGATGGTTCTGACGTGTTAAGTGGCAGTGATGGCCGGGTTCACGGATGCACACCGATACGACGCTTTTAGTTTGTGAAACGGCGCGGTTGTTTAGAGCCCTTGTGCCGACAAGAAGGGTGGGCGAGGCCCGCCACGCTAAGGGTCGCCAGCTGGCACGCCGAAGGTGACGGGGTAAATCCGCAAAACGGCGTGGCCTGTTAAGTTCGCTAGGCTGAGTGAATCGGTGGGTCGAAGCCCACCGTATGGCGCGCCCCAAGGTTCTGCCGCGTTACAGGCTCGCCGCGTCAGCTGCGCTTTCCTCCAGCTCGATCAAGTGGTCGCGGTAGCGGTCGCGCAGGGTTTTCTTGTCGATCTTGCCCGTCGCAGTCAGCGGGACGCTGTCGATGATGACGGCGTCGGGCATCCACCATTTGACGATCTGAGGCTCGAGAAAGGCGAGCACGGTTTCGATGCAGATTTCGGTGTCGTCGTGGGGCTCGATGATCAGGATGGGGCGCTCTTCCCATTTTTCATGCGTCACGCCGACCACTGCAGCGATACGCACGCCGGGGCAGGCCACGGCGATGTTCTCGATGTCGATGGAGCTGATCCACTCGCCGCCGGACTTGATCACGTCCTTGCTGCGATCAGTGATGCGCATGTAGCCGTTGGGGTCGAGGGTGGCGATGTCGCCGGTGTCAAACCAGCCGTCGGCATCCAGCGCCGTGGTTTCGCTGCGGAAGTAGCGCTCGATCGTCCAGGGACCGCGCACCAGCAAGGCGCCGGAACTGACGCCGTCATGCGGCAGGGCGTTGCCTGCCTCATCGACAATCTTCAGCTCGATACCGAATTGCAGCCGGCCCTGGCGGGTCCAGATCGCCTCGTTGGTGGCCGCTTCGCCCATGGCCGCTAGCTTTGGCGTGGGCGTGGCGACCACGCCGAGCGGGCTGGTTTCAGTCATGCCCCAGAGTTGGCGGACGCTGACGCCATATTTCGTCTCGAATTTTTCGGCCAATGCGCGCGGTACGGCCGAGCCGGCGATGACCAGACACTTCAACTTGCCGGTGTCTTCGCCGGTGCGCTCCAGATGATTGAGGTACATCGTCCAGATGGTCGGTACGCCGCCGGAGAAAGTGACGCCCTCGTTCTGGATCAGTTCCTGCAGGCTGGCGCCGTCCATCTTGTCGCACGGCAGGACGAACTTGCAGCCGTTGATTGCCGCCGTGAAGGGTACGCCCCAGGCGGTGGCGTGGTAGAGGGAGGAGCAGGGCATGATGCAATCGAACGCGGAAAAGCCAAAGGCACCGGTGAGGCCCGCGGCCATGGCGTGCAGCACGACCGAGCGGTGGCTGTAGACCACGCCTTTGGGATTACCAGTGGTGCCGGAGGTATAGCAGAGCATGGCGCCGGCATTTTCGTCGAACTGAGGCCAGTCGGTGATTGGCTCTTCTCGGGCGATCAGCGTTTCGTAGCTTTGCGCGTCGACGTCCCCAGGCTCGGTGCGTTCGGCATCCGACAGCATGATGAAGGTTTGGATATGTTCCAGCCGCGGCCGAACCCGTTCGACCACGGCGAGAAAACTGCGATCGAACAGCAGCACACCACTGCCGGCGTGGTTCAAGGTGTAGATGATCTGCTCGTCCGACAGCCGCGGGTTGGCCGTGTGCAGTACCGCGCCGATGCCGGGTACGGCAAAGAACAGCTCGAAGTGACGATGCGTGTTCCAGGCCATGGACGACACCATGTCGCCAGGCTTCACGCCCAGGTTTTTCAGCATTGCGGCTGCCTGGCCGGTGCGTGTGGCGAGCCCGGCGTAGTCGTAGCGCCAGATTGGTTCATCCACCAGCCGCGAGACGATTTCCCGGTCGCCATGGGCGAGGGCGGCGTGGGTCAGAATGCCGCTGATCATCAGCGGGGTCTGCTGCATCGTACCTTTGAGCATCGTCGTATCCTTCTTATTGTTGTCTGGATGGCGGCCGCGCTTGCCGCCATCTGTCATTCGAATACTGCTTGCTGCCATGGCGAGTTGTTCTCGCTCTGTAAATCTAGCCGATTGCCCGCCAAGGGCCCGGCGTGCTCTTACCCGTTGGTACTGTCCTCCCGGCTGGACCACGCCTTGTGCGGGCACGCATCGCTTGTCGGCTCATAGCCCGTAATTGTTCAGCTCCCGCGCGATCAGCAGTCGCTGAATTTCGCTGGAGCCTTCGTAGATCTGCGTGATGCGCGCATCGCGGTAGTAGCGCTCGACCGGATAATCCTCGAGATAACCGTAGCCGCCGTGGATCTGCATGGCTTTGGAGCAGACGTATTCGGCCACTTCCGAAGCGAACAGCTTGGCCTGGGAGGCCTCTGACAAACACGGCAGGTTGGCGCTGCGCAGGCGCGCGGCATGCAGGATGAGCAATCGCGCGGCGTTCAGGCGCGTGTGCATGTCGGCGAGCATGTTCGCCACGCTCTGGTGCTCAATGATCGGCTTGTCGAACTGGATGCGTTCGCGGGCATAGCCGAGTGCTGCTTCGAACGCGGCGCGGGCGATGCCCAGCGCCTGGGCGCCGATGCCAATGCGGCCGCCTTCGAGATTGGATAGGGCGATGGCCAGCCCCTTGCCGCGTGGGCCGAGCAGGTTGGCTTCGGGGACGCGACAGTCACGCAGGGTGACGCCACAGGTGTCCGAAGCACGGATGCCCATCTTCTTTTCCATGCGGTCGACGACGAAGCCTGGGTTGTCGGTGGGCACCAGGAACGCCGATAGTCCCTTCTTGCCCAGCTCCGGGTCGGTGACGGCGAAAACGATCGCGATCTTGGCGCGCTTGCCGTTGCTGACGAACTGCTTGGCGCCGTTGATCACCCATTCGCCATTTTCCAGCACGGCACGGGTGCGCAGGTTGTGCGCCTCGGAGCCAGCTTGGGGTTCGGTCAGAGCAAAGCAGCCAATGGCGCGGCCCGCCGCCAGGTCCGGCAGCCATTGGTCCTGCTGCTCCGGCGTACCGTATTTCAGAATCGGGCCACAGCCGACCGAGCTGTGGATGCTCATCAGCGCACCGATGGCGCCATCTCCGGCGGAGATTTCCTCGACGGCCAGGGCATAGGCGACATAGTCGATATAGGTGCCACCCCATTGCTCGGGCACGATCATGCCGAGCAGGCCAAGCTCGCCAAGCTGGGTCACAGTGTCGTCACCGATCCAGCCGGCCTGTTCCCAGGCCTCGGCCTTCGGCGCGATTTCAGCGCGGGCGAAGTCGCGCGCCATGTCGCGGATCATCCGTTGTTCTTCGCTCAGTTCAATGTCTTGCATAGGCAGCTCCTCAGGCGCCGGCGAAGAAGGCTGCCACGCGCGCGGGCGTCACTTCGTCCAGCGTAGGTGGGCTCCAGCGAGGGTTCTTGTCCTTGTCGACGATCAGCGCGCGCACGCCTTCAATGATGTCGCCTTCGTCGAACCACTGGCGGTCCAGGTGAAGCTCCATGGCAAAGCAGTCGGCCAGCGACAAGCTGCGACCGCGACGGAGCATTTCCAGCGTGACGCTCATCGACAACGGCGAGCGGCTGTCCATGGTTTTGAGCGTCTCGGCTGCCCACTCGTGAAACTCGGGGCGTGTTTCGGCGGCCAGCGACTGGCGAATGGCGGCGACGCTGTCGTGCGAAAAATGCTCGTCGATGGCCGGGAACAGCGCCTTGAACGGCGCATCCGGCAACTCGGTGCAACCCATGGACTCCAGCAGGTTGGTCAGTGCCTGCACCGGCGCAGTGCCCCAGTCCTGGCGGTCCAGCGCCTGCTCAAGTTCGGCAAAACGCTCGTAAGGCACGCAATAATCGGCGAGACCGGCATACAGCGCGTCGGCCGAGCCAACGTGGTTACCGGTCAGGCCCATGTAGAGGCCGAGGTTGCCCGGCAGGCGCGGCAGGAAATAGCTACCGCCCACATCCGGGAAGTAGCCGATGCCGACCTCCGGCATGCCCATTCGCGTGCGCTCGGAAATCACCCGCAGCGAGGCTCCCTGAACCAGGCCCATGCCGCCGCCGAGCACGAAGCCGTTCATCAATGCCAGCAGGGGTTTGCTGTAGGCATGGATGTACTGGTCCAGCGCATATTCTTCCTCGAAGAACGCCCGATGCAGACTGTCGCCGCTCTTGTAGCTGTCGTACAGCGAGCGGATATCGCCACCGGCGCAGAAGGCTTTCTCGCCGGCGCCGCGCAACACCACGGCGACTACGTCGGGCTCGTCCGCCCAGGCTTGCAGTTGCTCGTGGAGCATCCGCACCATGGGCAGCGTGACGGCATTCAGCCCGGCGGGGCGGTTAAGTGTGAGATAGCCAACGCGGTTGCGTACCTCGATCAGTACCGGCGCTTCTGCCTGGGTCATGTCTCGTCCTCTTGGCGGTAGAGTTTGATGATCGCGGAGAAGTCCAGCCCACCGTGGCCCTGCATGCTGAAGGCCTGATAAAGCTGCTGCGCGAGACCCCCGAGGATAACCGGCTGGCGCACCTGTTTGGCCGCTTCACTGGCGAGGCCGAGATCTTTGAGCATCAAATCGGTGCCGAACCCGCCGCTGTAACCACGCGAGGCCGGGCCGTTTTCAAGCACGCCAGGGAAGGGGTTGTTGATCTCGGATGCCCAGCAACGCCCGCTTGACGAGTTGATGATTCCGGCCAACACCTTGGCGTCCATCCCCAGGGCCACGCCCAGCGACATGGCCTCGGCCACGCCAATCATCGAGATGCCGAGCAGCATGTTGTTGGCGACCTTGGCCACCTGGCCATTACCGGTGTCGCCGCAATGGACGATGTTTTTACCCATGGTGGCGAGGATCGGCTGCGCCTTCTGAAAGTCCGCCTCGCTGCCGCCGACCATGAAGGTCAAGGTGCCCGCCGCGGCGCCGACCGTGCCACCGGATACCGGAGCGTCGAGCATGAGATTGCCGTTGTTTGCTGCGGCGGCGGCGACTTCCCGCGCGGACATTGGATCGATGGTGGAGGAGTCGATCAGCAGAACGCCGGATTGGACGTTGGCCAGAAGCCCGTCTTCACCGAGGTAGACCTGCTTCACATGCGCGGCAGCCGGCAGCATGGTAATGATGGCTTCAACCCCTGCGCCCGCGACGGCAGCAGGTGAGGTCGCCTCTTTGGCGCCGGCTTCGACAAGGCCCGATACGGCAGCCGCCGAGAGGTCAAAAACAGTGACCTGATGGCCGGCCTTAAGCAGGTTGCGCGCCATGGGTCCGCCCATGTTGCCGAGCCCTAGAAATCCGATATGCATGGCCGTTTCCTTCTTGTTCTGATTGACGGCTGAAACGGCGCCGGGTGTTTAGCCGACGCCGATCCCGTTACTTGAGGTTGATGGTGGTGTTCACCGGGCCGCCGACCTCGTTCTCATCGAACCAGCGCTGGGTGATGGTCTTGGTCTGAGTGTAGAACTGCACCACCTGCTTGCCATACGGGCCGAGGTCGCCGAGTTTCGAGGCGCGCGAACCCGTAAAGGAGAACATTGGCACCGGCACCGGGATCGGTACGTTGATGCCGACCTGGCCAACGTCGATCTCTTCCTGGAAATGCCGGGCCGCGGCGCCAGAACGGGTGAACAGGGCGGTGCCGTTGCCGTTGGGGTTGGCGTTGATCAGCTCGATGGCCTGGTCGAGGGTGTCGACCTGCATCACGCAGAGCACCGGGCCGAAGATTTCCTCACGGTAGATGGTCATGTCCGGCTTCACCCCGGAAAAGATGGTCGGCCCGACGAAGTTGCCTTTCTCAAAGCCCGAGACCTGCGGGTTGCGGCCGTCGAGGGCCAGCTCTGCGCCTTCGGACACGCCCCGCTCGATCAGCGAGCTAATGCGATCCAGTGCAGCACAGGACACCACGGGGCCGACATCGGTCCCGCTTTCAGCACCCGCATTAACCTTCAATGTTTTGGCCTTGGCGACCAGATCCGGCAGCCAGCTCTGTGCTTCGCCCACCAGGATCAGCACCGACAGCGCCATGCAGCGCTGGCCAGCTGCGCCGAAAGCCGCGCCGACGAGGTTGTTGAGGGTCTGCTCCTTGTGCGCATCGGGCAGGATGATGCCGTGGTTTTTCGCACCCATCATGCACTGCACGCGCTTACCGGCTCCGCTGGCGCGGTTGTAGACATGGGTGCCGACCTTGGTTGAACCGACAAAGGAAACGGCCTTGATGTCCGGGTGATCGCAAATCAGGTTTACCGCTTCGGCGCCGCCGTGAATGACGTTCAGCACACCCGGCGGCACGCCTGCTTCCATCGCCAGTTCGGCGAGACGCATGGTCACCATCGGGTCCTGTTCGGACGGCTTGAGGACGAAAGTATTACCGGTGGCAATCGCCATGGGGAACATCCACAAGGGGATCATTGCCGGGAAGTTGAACGGGGTGATGCCTGCGCACACACCCAGCGGCTGCAGCAGCGTGTAGGTGTCGACGCCGGTGGCGACGTTGTTGGCCAGCTCGCCCAGTTGCAGATTGCCAATGCCGGCGGCGTGTTCAACCACCTCAAGCCCGCGGAACACATCACCTTCAGCGTCCGGCAAGGTCTTGCCCTGTTCGGCGGTGAGGATAGCGGCGAGCTCCTTCATGTTTTCGCGGATCAGCTGTTGGTACTTGAGGAAGATCCGCGAGCGTGCACCGATGGGGGTCTTGCGCCAGGTCTTGAAGGCTTCCTTGGCACTGGCGACAGCGGCGTTCATCTCCGCTTCGGTGGCGAAGGGCACGCGGGCCAGGACTTCCTGCGTCGCCGGGTTGACGATGTCGCGCCATTCGCTGGTTGACGACTCGACCAGCTCACCGCCGATCAGGAGTTTGACTGTGGGGATGGCACTTGACTGGGTCATGGCGTGTCCTAGCGATTGTTGTTCTTTGGATAGAAGAATGGATGGAGCTGTCCTGATCCTAGAGTGCATATTTGCCGACATCAATGCGGCTCGCTGCATAGCTGGTCTGCATAAATGCACACGCTGGCCTTTGCGGTGAATACTGCTGGGCTGTCTGGACTCGCCGTCTCGCTTGGTTCGGTAAACTCTGCCGGCGGGACATCCATCGACTGGTCGTGAAAGGTGCTGATGCAGATTGCAAATATCCCCGGTGCGAACCTGGTAGCCGAATCCCTTGCGGATTCGTCGCCGTTCGATGATCCCGTGTTCGACGTCATGCCTATGGGTGTGTGCGTGCTCGACGCCAATGGCGCCGTGCTGCGCTACAACCGAATGGCCGATCAGCTGTGCGGCGGTGTGTTAGCCAGTCATGGCCGTCTGCGAATAATCCGAAGCGATGGCGAGCTGATACCCCTTGCCGATACCCCGTTGGGACACACGATCCGCACGGGACGCTCCGCTCAGGACGTCGCGCTGCTGATCGAGCGTCCCGATGGCATTCCGGCGGCCGCACTGGCCAATATCGAAGCGCTGCGCAACGACGCCGGGCAGATCACCGGCGCCGTCATCTGCTTCCAGGCTATTACACCTGCGCGGCAATCAAGTGCTGACCGGCGGCGTAACGTCGATTGGTTGAGTGCGATGGTGAACCACACGCCCGAGTGCGTGAAGGTGGTTGATCGCGACGGGACGTTGGTACAGATGAACCCTGCTGGCCTGCGGATGCTGGCAGCAAATGCTCCAGAGGACGTGGAGGGTGGCTGCGTATTCGAGTTGGTCGCGTCTGAGCACCGCGCCTCTTGGCAGGCGCAACATCTGCGCGTTTGCGACGGCGAGAAACTCAGCTGGGAATTCGACATCATCAATCTTGCCGGGGAACGGCGGCACATGGAAACCCACGCGGTGCCCATGACGATGCCGGACGGGAGCAATGGATCCAGCGGCGGTTACGTGCAGTTGGCAATTACCCGCGACATCACCGAACGCAAGCAGCTGGAGGCCGCCAACCGTGAGGCAGAACAGCGCTTGCGCGATCTTCTGGAAGCCTTGCCCACAGCCGTTTACACCACCGATGCGAATGGTAAGGTCAGCTATTTCAACCAGGCTTGTGTCGAGCTGGCCGGGCGTGTGCCGGTGATCGGGAGCGATGAGTGGTGCGTGACCTGGCGGTTGTATTGGCCAGACGGCACGCCGATGGTTTACGAAGATTGTCCGATGGCGGTGGCGGTCACCAAAAACAGCGCAATCCAGGGGGCCGAAGCGATAGCCGAGCGCCCTGACGGAACCCGCGTGCCGTTTCTCGCCTATCCCGCGCCGCTGCGCAATGGCGCGGGCGAGCTTATCGGTGCGGTCAACATGCTGGTCGATATCACCGAGCGAAAGGTCGCCGAAGACCATCGCCAGCTGTTGCTCAATGAGCTCAATCATCGGGTCAAAAACACGCTCGCAACGGTGCAGTCGATTGCTGCGCAAAGCTTTCGTCGCGACGCCAGCAACCAGGGCTATCAATGGTTTGAAGGGCGTCTGATAGCGCTGTCCAAGGCGCACGACGTGTTGTCTCGGGAGAACTGGCAAGCCGCTGACCTGCGTGAGGTGATCGAACAGGCGATCGCGCCGTTTCGGGTCGATGGTCGCCAGCGTTTCATCAGCGAGGGGCCGGCGCAGCGGTTGCGGCCCAAGCAGGCACTGGCGCTGGCCATGGCACTGCATGAGCTGTGTACCAACGCGGCCAAATATGGAGCTTTGTCCAGCGACGAGGGTCAGGTTCGCATCGTCTGGAGGCGGTTACAGTCGGAGCAGTCAGCCACCTTGCAGTTGCACTGGGAAGAGGTCGGCGGGCCGTTCGTTTTACCACCCATTCGAAAAGGTTTTGGGTCGCGGCTGCTCGAACGCGGTCTGGCTGGTGAACTGAACGCTGAAGTATGTCTCGCTTTTCCCAGTGGTGGCGTTGTCTGCGATATCGAGGTGCAATTGCAATGAGTGTTTTGTTTTCGAGAGTGCTGGTCATCGAGGATGAGGCGCTGGTCGGGATGCTTCTGGAAGACATGCTGCAGGATATCGGCTGCAAGCATGTGGAGCTGGTGCCGCGCTTTGCCGAAGGCATGCAGGTAGCCGAGAGCGGTGATTTCGACTTGGCGGTGCTGGACGTCAATCTGGACGGGGTAAGTAGCTTTCCGATTGCTGATCGACTGATTGGCCGCAACATTCCGCTGATATTCGCGACCGGCTATGGCTCGGTCGGAATGGACCCGCGCTACGCGCACATTCCGACGCTGCAAAAGCCTTTTTTCTTCAATGACCTTGAGCGGGTCGTGCGCCGTGCTTTGGCTGTGGATTGAAACGGCCTGCTGCGATGTGGCGGCAGCAGGCCCCAGGCGCTATGGCCCCTGCGTGACAAATGCCGAATTGCCCGTACCGTACTGCATGATGGTCGCGTCGTATTGCTGCATGTTGTCCCACGCACCGGTCTGCACGAGCGACGCGTAATTCTCCGTCCCGACCTGCTCGACGGTGCCGCTGCTGTAATAGCCCATCTGAACTACATCGATCTCGTTGGCCGTCCCGTTCTGGTCGATGATGAGACTACTACCATCGAAACCCTGTTCGACCCGGTTGTCGTTGCCTGTGGAGCGACCGACCACTGTCGTCGAGCGTCCGCCTTGCTCTGCTGTCAGCACGTTGCCGGTGCTATCCTGCGTGAAAGAGAATGTAGAGAAGCCACCGGACTCCACAACATCGGCGACGTTGCCTGTACCGCTCTGGCGCTGGGAAATACTGCTGTCTTCGCCTCGCTGGAAGACATTGGCGCAGTTGTCGGACCCCGTCTGGTCCTGGGTTGATTCATTAACCGCGTAGGCGTGGTTGATGAGCAGTACGGAAATGGCGGCTGCCAGAATGGTTCTTGTGGCTTGCATGCAGAGTCCCTCCGGTGCAGGAGCCTGAGTTCTATCCATCAGGTTTGCCGCTGTGTATCCACCGGAAAGTCTATCTGGCATGGATGAAGAACTAATTCGGGTTACCGTCGCTCGGTGTTAGACGCACTCACTGACGCTCAGCCGCGTATTGCCAGCATTGTGCTTTGTACTGATTGGAAATAAGGAACCCGCTGGGTCGGGTTACGTGGGGCTGCGCCAGCTTAGGTCCGTGGCCAGGCGGCCAGCAGTTGCTGGGTGAACAACGCCTTTTGCGACTTGAGGCTGAATAGTTCAGGCGAGAACAGCCAGCTGTGGGTGATGCCCATGAGGCTCGCGTAGAGAAGCAGCGCACGGCTGTGAGGCTTGGCTGGGGCTGGGGCAGTGTCGGAGTCCGCCGCTTCGATCAGCCGCTCCAGCAGTTTGACGATGTCGCGTGTCAGTTTGCGCTCACGCTTGAGCGTATCGGCCATCTGCTCGGTGAATTCGGTCTTGTTCAACAAGATCTCGAACGATTGGCGGTGCCATCGATCCTCCAGCAACAGGCGAAACCACTCGCTGATGAAGTGTTCAAGCGCTGACCGCGGCTGATCTGCCATGGCCAGGCTCTGCGTGATCAACTCTTCCAGCGGCTGCTGGGAAAATCCGATAACCGCCTGAAACAGCTCGTCCTTGTTCTTGAAGTGCCAGTAGATCGGCCCACGGCTGAAACCCGCTTCGTCAGCGATCATCGCCAGCGTTGTATTGGAATAACCGTTCTTGCTGAACAGCTCCAGCGCGGCGGCGATGATCTTCAGGCGGGTTTGCTCGGCGTCTTCTTTGGTACGGCGCATGGGCTTGATCGTCGGGGATGAGGGTGGGGCGAGGGCGTTCTAGCTTCCAGCGTTGGACTGGAAGCTAGAAGCCAGACGCTATTACAGCTTTCCATCCGCCGCCATTTGCATGTAGGTGGTATCGAAGCGCAGTTTGACGTTGGTCTCGGAGCCGAGCAACTTGTCGCCCGGCATGGCGATGCCGACAAAATCAACCGAGTCGGCACCGTCGCCCAGCAGGCCGTGATCGAATGAGAACTGACGAACGCTGTTCATGGCCTGGTAGGCCTCGTCGCTCTCGATGAAGGCCAATGAATCGGCCGGCGTCCAGAACATCTTCATGCCCTTGAGCTGGCTTTCGTAACCGGCTTGATCGGTGCCCGATGCCTGACCAAGGGCCGCACGTGCCTTGGCGCCTTCCTCGGTATCGCTTTCGAGTATGCCCATCACCTCGTACCAGGCGCCCACCAGGGCTTTGCCGAAGTCCGGGTTGTCCGCCAGCGTTTCGCTGTTGACGATGGTCAGGTCCTTGATGTGACCGGGGATATTGCTGGAGTCGAAGGCCTTGTGCGCGTCGGGCATGGCGGCGACTTCATCCAGCAGCGGATTCCAGGTCACCACGTTGCGCACGTCGTCGGTGCTGAAGGCGGCGACCAGGTCGGCATCCGAGGTGTTCACCACCTGAACATCGCGCTCGCTCATCCCCACGCTGTCGAGCGCCTGGGCCAACAGGTAGTGCGAAACCGAGAGTTCGACGAGATGGATCTGCTGGTCCTTGAGGCTTTTCAGATCAGCACTGCCCTTCATCACCAGCCCATCGTTGCCGTTGGAGTAGTCGCCAACGATCAGTGCTGTGGTATCGACGCCGCCCGCAGCCGGGATCGAAAGTGCATCCATGCTGGTGGCGACCACGCCGTCGAACTGGCCCGCTGTGTACTGGTTGATTGACTCGACATAGTCATTGATCTGGGTGATGTTCACCTCGATCCCGTACTTGTCGGCCCACTTTTTCATGATTCCCGACTCGTCGGCGTACTGCCAGGGCATCCACCCGGCGTAGATGGTCCAGGCGATGTCGAAGCTTTTCTTTTCTTCGGCCTGGGCGGCGAATGGCGAAAGCGCAGCAAAGATGACGGCGCCGGCACAGAGTGCTCGCTTGAAGGTATTGGCGTGCATGGTGAATCTCCTTTTCATCTGGTCAGAAGAATTTCAGGTAGCGCTGGATTTCCCAGTCGGAAACATGGGTGTGGTAGGCGTTCCACTCGTCGCGTTTGTAGTCGACGAAGGCCTGGTACATGGCGTCGCCGAAGACCTGGCGTGACAGCGGGTCAGCCTCGAAGGCGTCGATGGCTTCGGACAACGTGCGCGGCAGGGTCTCGATGCCCATGTCGGCGACGTCTTTTTCGCTGTAGTCGTACATGTTTTCGCGGTGCGGTCGGCCCGGCTCGAGTTTTTCGCGAATGCCCTCCAGGCCGGCGGCGAGGATCATCGCAGCGCCGAGGTAAGGGTTGCAGCCGATGTCTGCGGCGCGACATTCCACCCGTGCGCCCTGGGATGGAATGCGCAGCATATTGGTGCGGTTGTTGTTGCCGTAGCAGACAAACACCGGTGCCCAGGTCGAGCCGGACATGGCGCCCTTACGGATCAGCCGCTTGTAGCTGTTCACCGTTGGCGCGATGACCGCGCAAATGGCCTTGGCGTGTTTCAGTACCCCAGCGATGAAGTGGTAGGCGAGCGGGGTGACACCGCAGCCGTGGGGGTCGTCGCCGTCCACTTCGAACAGGTTCTTGCCCGAGGCCAGGTCGGCCAGCGACATGTTGTAGTGCGCACCACTGCCGGTGCGCTGCGCCGAAGGCTTGGGCATGAAGGTGGCGAAGGCTCCGTGCTTGCGTGCGATCTCGTTGGCCATCATGCGGAAGAACACGAAGCGGTCAGCCATGGTGAGCGCGTCGGAATACTTGAAGTCGGTTTCGAACTGGCCGTTGGCGTCTTCGTGGTCGAAGGAATAAACGCCCCAACCCATCTCGTTCATGGCCTCGACCAGCTCATCGATCACAGGCAGGTTGTCCATCAGCAGGCGCGGGTCGTAGCAGGGCTTGGCCGCGGTGTCACGATCGCTGAGCGGGGCGAAGCCGCCATCCGGCGTGTCCTTGTAGAGGAAGAATTCGGTTTCGATGCCCAGGTTGAAGCTGTAACCCATCTCTGCCGCAGCTTCGGTCTGGCGCTTGAGGATGCCGCGTGAGCAGGCGTCGAACGGCTTGCCGTCGAGGTACAGGTCGCTGGCAAACCAGGCCAGACTGCGGTTCCAGCTGCACTGGGTGGCACTGGCCGGGTCGGGCATGGCGGCAACCTCGTTGTCGCTGATTTGTTGCGGTACGCCGTCGAGCGCAGCGCCGGTATAGAGCTCGGAACCGCGCAGCATCTGGCCGAGATGGGCAAGTGGCACGAACTTGCCCTTGATCACCCCGTGCATGTCCACGTAGCTGGCCATGGCGTACTTGACGCCCTTGTCCTGCAGGCCTTGTTTGAGTTCGTCGATCTGGGAAAGCGGAAAGGTTGTCATGGTAGGAAATCCCTTGCTGAATTCGGGCCAGCGTCATGCGCTGTGGCACGAATCCTTCATCCAATATACATGCCAGTGTGTATAGAAAAGGATAGGCGAAGCCCGCAAAGGTTTTCGCCAATGTGCCTCGGGAGGCCCGCAAGTGATTGAAGTTGAAGGACTAAAGCGGTACGCAGAGCTGGGCGATCTAGTGCTCGACAGCGGTCAGACTTTGCAAAAAGCGAGGTTGTGCTATCAGGTTGTGGGGTCGCCAAATGCCCAGAGAGACAACATCGTGCTGATTCCCAGCTATTACGGTGGCTCGCATTGGGGCAGTCTGCCCCTGCTTGGTGCAGGCAGCCCCCTGGGCAGTGGCGACTACTGTGTGGTGCTGACCAACCTATTTGGTGCCGGCTGGTCCAGCTCCCCCAGTAATGCCGCCGCAGGGCAGCAGGGCGCGGACTTCCCCCGAATCACGCTGGCTGACAACGTGCGGGCGCAACGCATGCTGCTCGACCAGCTGTTCGTGCCGTCCTGGCAATTGCGGCTGGTGACGGGCTGGTCCATGGGCGGAATGCAGGCGCTTTACTGGGCATTGCTGTTCCCTGAAAAGGTGCAAAGCATCCTGCCGTTTTGCTGCACGGCGCGCTGCTGGCCGCACAACTTCGTCTTCCTCGAAGGTGTAAAGGCGGCGCTGCAGGCTGACTCAGCCTGGCTGGGCGGGCGCTACAGCGAAGCACCCGAACGCGGCCTGCGAGCCTTCGGTCGCGCCTATGCCGGTTGGGCCTACTCGCAGGCGTTCTTTCGCAATGAACAGTGGCGTGAGCTGGGTTTCACCAGTGTCGAAGCCTTGCTCGACTACTGGGAGCAAGACCATCTGGAACAGGATGCCAACGATCTGCTGTGCGTGCTTGCTACCTGGCAGTCGGCTGATCCGTCTGTGCTGGCCGGCGCGGACAGCCTGGAGGACGCACTGGTCGGCCTCTCAGCGCGGGTGATCATCATGCCGAGCAGCACAGACCTTTACTTCACCGTGGAGGACGCACGCCACGAAGCCTCGCTCATGCCCAACGCCGAACTGCGCGTGCTGGTCTCAGACTGGGGCCATTGCGCGGGCGGGCCGGGGCGCAGCCCAGAGGCCATGGTGCAGGTCTTCTGCGCGATGTATGACCTGCTCGCATCCTGACCAAAAAGTCTTTTTCGGACTGGCACGTTTCTGGCAAATAGCCAGAGGCCAGCACCGCCAGGTGCTGTGCATACCGCCGCCGCTGCGGACTTCTTCCATGGGACACGTATGCCGAAAGATTCCATCGATATTCTCTGGGTAGTGCTCTGCGCCGGGCTGGTGTTCAACATGCAGATCGGTTTTCTGTGCCTGGAGGCTGGTCTGACGCGCAGCAAGAACGCTATCAACGTCGCAACCAAGAACATGGCTGATCTGTGCATCGCCTTGCTGTTGTATTGGTTATTCGGCTTCGCGCTGATGTTCGGTACCAGCCAGGACGGCCTGATGGGCTCGGGCCTGTTCATGCTCGAATTCGCCATCGACGACAGCTGGCCGATGGCGTTCTTCCTGTTCCAGGCCATGTTTTGCACGACCGCCGCCACCATCGTGTCCGGCGCCGCGGCCGAGCGTATGCGTTTCAATGCCTATCTGATCGTCGCTGCCCTGTCGGCTGGTCTGATCTACCCGTTGTTCGGCCATTGGGCCTGGGGGGGAGCCCTGCGTGAGGGGCAGGGCTGGCTCGCGCAGCAAGGCTTTGTCGACTTTGCCGGTTCCACCGTGGTGCACGGCGTCGGTGGCTGGATCGCGCTGGCAACGGTCATGGTCATCGGCCCTCGCGCGGGACGCTTCGATAGCAAGTGGTTGCGGCAGAACATGCCGGGTTCGAACCTGCCCTTGGCGATGCTGGGCGGCTTGCTGCTGCTGTTCGGCTGGTTCGGTTTCAACGGTGGCAGCACCCTGAGCTTCGACGGGCGTGTGCCGGGAATTGTCGTCAATACTGTAGTGGCAGGCATGGCCGGCATGGCCTTGTCGATGTTGCTGTCGCAGTGGCGCCACGGCTACATCGCACCCGTCGCGTTGCTCAATGGCATGCTCGCAGGGCTGGTGGCTATCACCGCGAGCGCACATGCGGTCGGCATTGCCGATTCCCTGCTGATCGGCGCAGGCGGGGGACTGGCCATGTGGCTGTCGGACCGACTATTGGTGCGCTGCGGTATCGATGACGCCGTCGGCGCAGTACCGGTGCACCTGGCGGCCGGCTTGTGGGGCACCGTTGCGGTGCCGCTGTTCGCTGACCCGCTACTGCTCGGCACTGGCCTGGGTCGCCTCGATCAGCTGATGGTTCAGCTGCAGGGCGTATTGGTGTGCGCGGTCTGGGCCTTTGGCGTGACCTATCTGCTGTTGCGTGTGATCAATCGTTATCACCCGATGCGGGTGGGCCCCGATGACGAGCGGGTGGGGCTGAACGTCAGCGAGCATGGCGCACGCACTGAATTGATCGAGCTGCTCGATGCCATGGCTGAACATCAGCGGCGAGGGCAGTTCCAGCGCGAAGTTGAGGTAGAGCCTTTTACCGAGGTAGGCCAGATCGCGGAACAATACAACAAGGTAATCCGCGCCCTGCAAGATGCCGTGGCTAAGACGCAGACCATCGTGCGGGACATTCGCGACGGCATAGTCACCTATGGCCGAGACGGCATCCTGACCAGTTGCAATCCCGGCGCTGAGCGTCTGTTCGGCTTGCCGGCCGAGCAGATCATCGGGCAGCCCTTTCAACGTTTTGTCGTAGGCAGCAACGCGTCGCTGTTGCCGGAAGCCGGCGGCGAGCTGAAAGCCGAAATGATGCTGCACGGCAAAGACGGCGAGTTGTTCGCCGCAGAGCTGACCGCCAGCCAGGGTGGTCGCCCGGATGATGCGTTTGTCTGCATGGTGCGAGACATCACCGAACGCCGGCAGGTCGAGGAGCAACTGTTTGCGGAGAAGATGCTCGCCCAGGTCACCCTGGCATCCATTGGCGATGGTGTGATCACCACCGACAGGGTCGGGCGTGTGCGCTACCTTAACCCCAGTGCGGAGCGCCTCATCGGTTGGAGTCAGGCTGCCGCACAAGGGCTGGTACTTGATGAGGTGTATCAGCTTTTCGACGAAGCAACCGGTGCGCGACTGCCCAACGCCGCCGGCCTAGGTCTGCGGCGCAGAAGTGACCGTCAGGATCGAACCGAACGGCCGCCGGGCTTTCTGCAGCGGCCCGATGGAACACGACTGGCGGTGCAGGATGCGGTAGCGCCAATCCGCGACGCCGAAGGCGCAATCATCGGTGCGGTGCTGACCTTTCGCGATATCACGGTTACTCATCAGCTGGCCCGTAAGCTGACCTTCCAGGCCAACCACGACAACCTCACCGGGCTAATGAATCGCTCTGCGTTCGAACATCGAATCGAATCTCTGCTGCGTGAATACAGCGGTGGCGAACAGGTTCTCTGCTACATGGACCTGGATCAGTTCAAGGTGGTCAACGACACCTGTGGCCACGCAGCCGGTGACGAGCTGCTGCGCCAACTCGGCCAGTTACTGAAAGGCCGCGTGCGCGGTAGTGATTGGCTGGCGCGTCTGGGTGGCGATGAGTTCGGCATCCTGTTCAACGACTGCTCGTTGCAGCAGGCGGTGCGGGTGGCCGAAGACATACGCCACGCGGTAGACGAGTTTCGTTTCAGCTGGGACGGCAAGAGTTTTGCGGTGGGCGCCAGCATCGGCTTGGTGGCTATTGATGAACACGTTAAAACGCTCGGTCCTTTGCTGGGCGCCGCTGACAGCGCCTGTTATGCGGCCAAGGACGGCGGTCGCAACCGCGTGCATGTGTATCAGGCGGACGACCAACAGTTGATGGAGCGCCGCGGCGAGATGCAATGGACGCAGCGGCTAAGGCAAGCGCTGGACGGCGACCTGCTACGGCTGTTCGTCCAGCCCATCGTGCGTGCCGCAGGCGACGACGGTTCGCAACGTTATGAAGTGCTGGTACGCATGCAGGGCGAGGATGGCAGCATCATTCCTCCCGGTGCCTTCATGCCGGCTGCCGAGCGCTACGACCTGGCGCCGGCGGTGGACCGCTGGGTCGTGGGTAATTTCCTGGCGTGGGTCGGCGATCTACGTCGTCGCCCCGGTGCGTCACTCGGGCATTATTCAATCAACCTTTCGGCGACCTCGCTGGGGGAGGAGAGCTTTCTCGAATTTGTCCTGTCAGCCATCGAGCGTCACCGGATTCCCCCCAATTGCCTGTGTTTCGAAATCACCGAAACCGCAGCAATCGCCAACCTTAGCCGCGCGATGACTTTCATGAACAGGCTCAAGGCGGTGGGCTGCAGTTTCGCGCTGGACGACTTCGGCTCCGGTTTGTCTTCCTTCGGCTATCTGAAGACCTTGCCTGTGGATTACCTGAAGATCGATGGCAGTTTCGTGCGGGACATTGACCAGGACCCGATTGCGCGGGCCATGGTGGCGTCCATCAACAACATTGGGCACGAAATGGGGCTGAGCACTGTGGCGGAGTTCGTCGAGTCGGCGGCCATTCTCGAGTGTTTGCAGGAGATTGGTGTCGACTACGTGCAGGGCTATCACCTTGGCCGACCGGGGCCGCTGTCGGAACTGTCCGGCGTGCGGATGATGCCGCGCTGAAGGGCAGCGTCGGTTGCCGTGGCGACACACATCGCTGTTTGTGGCGCTGCTCGCTTCCGATTGTTTTCGTAGTGATCGGTCGGAAGTCGGGCTGTCGTCGAATTGCTGCCTGATTGCGCCTGCCTCTTTGCAGGTATCCGTAACGCCAGCGAAGCGTTTCGCAGAAGCCATCGCCTAAAAAACGTGAGCCCTGTCTCAAAGCGGGGCGTTAGCCTTTCACTCACGCTCCACGACGCTCTGCAACAGTGCGCCGTGCGCGGATGCATAGCCCGCTGCGCTCGTAATCAGCGGGCCTCCACTGCGTGGCGCGTACTTTGCACTGCTGTTGGGCAGGTTTCTGTTCGAGGGCTCTGCATGGACCGCGTTTTTTACGATGAGATGTACGATGCGCAGGGCAACTGCCGCTCGCATTACAAAGCGTTCTCGACCTGGCTTTCCGATACGCCTCCCGAGTTGCTCGCGCAGCGTAGGCGTGAGGCTGACCTCTTGTTTCACCGTGCCGGGATCACCTTCACCCTTTATGGCGATGACCAGGGCACCGAGCGTCTTCTGCCGTTTGACACCATTCCTCGCTCGATCCCCATGAGCGAGTGGCGAACCGTGGAGCGGGGATGCATCCAGCGGGTGCAGGCGCTCAACATGTTTCTGGCCGATCTTTATCGTGACCAGCGCATCATCAAGGCGGGACTGGTTCCAGCAGAGCAGGTACTGGCCAATGACGGCTATCAACCGGCCATGCAGGGTCTGGATCTGCACCGCAACCTCTATGCGCACATCGCTGGCGTTGACCTCGTGCGTGACGGTGACGGGACCTACTACGTACTGGAAGACAATCTGCGCACACCAAGCGGCGTCAGCTACATGCTGGAAGATCGCAAGATGATGATGCGGCTGTTTCCGGAGCTGTTTTCAGCCCAGCGCATCGCACCGATCAACCACTACCCCAACCTGTTGTTGGAGACGCTGAAGAACGCCAGTCCGCTGGATAACCCCTGTGTAGTGGTGATGACGCCGGGCCGCTACAACAGCGCGTATTTCGAGCATGCCTTTCTTGCCCGCGAGATGGGCGTGGAGCTGGTCGAAGGCGCGGACATGTTCGTTCGTGATGAATGCCTGTACATGCGTACTACCTCCGGAGCGCGCAAAGTCGACGTCATCTATCGGCGTCTGGACGATGCGTACTTGGATCCGTTGGCCTTCAACCCTGATTCATCGCTGGGTGTGCCGGGGCTGCTATCAGCCTATCGAGCAGGCAATCTGATCCTGGCCAATGCCATCGGGACTGGCGTTGCCGATGACAAGTCGGTGTATCCGTTCGTGCCCGACATGATCCGCTTCTACCTGGACGAGGAGCCGATTCTGGCCAACGTGCCGACCTGGCAATGCCGCAAGCCTGCCGATCTTTCGCATGTATTGGCCAACCTGAAAGACCTTGTCGTCAAGGAAACACAGGGGTCTGGCGGTTACGGCATGCTGGTCGGCCCGGCCGCGAGCACCGCTGAGATCGAGCTGTTTCGTGACAGGCTCAAGGCCAATCCCAGCGCCTATATCGCTCAGCCGACGCTTTGTCTGTCGACCTGTCCAACCTTCGTGGACAACGGCATCGCGCCTCGGCACATCGACCTTCGTCCGTTCGTGCTGAGCGGCCGCGAGACGCGCCTGGTGCCTGGCGGCTTGACGCGCGTGGCACTGCGGGAGGGATCTCTGGTTGTCAATTCATCTCAGGGTGGCGGAACCAAGGACACCTGGATCGTGGAGGATTGCTGATGCTCAGTCGAACGGCTGCCGATCTGTACTGGATGTCGCGTTATCTGGAGCGTGCCGAGAACATGGCGCGCATGTTGGAGGTCAGCTATTCGCTTTCACTGATGCCGCAGGATGGGCGCGGCGACGGCCTCGATGAACTGGCAATGCCGCTGTTGATCACCGGTACGCTGGATCTTTATCGGGAGCAGGAAGGTGAGCTGAACGTTGATCGGATGCTGCATTTCTTTGCGCTCGACGAGCGTAATCCCGCCAGCCTCTTCAATTGTCTGCGCCTGGCGCGTAGCAACGCGCACGCTGTGCGCGGTCGCATCACATCGGATATGTGGGAGAACATCAACGCCGCCTGGCTGGAAATGCCTGGCATTGCGGAGCAGGGGCTCGGGCGATACGGCATCAGCCGCTTTTGCGAATGGGTGAAGGAGCGCTCGCATCTGTTCAGAGGCGCCACCGTGGGCACCATCATGCGCAGCGACGCCTATCGGTTCATTCGTCTCGGTACGTTCATCGAGCGAGCCGACAACACGTTGCGTTTGCTGGATGCCCGGCACGAGTTACTGGGTGAGGAAAGCGAGATCCTGGACGACAGGTCCGCTCGGGCCTACTACCAGTGGAGCGCCTTGCTGCGAGCGCTGTCCTCGTTCGAAGCCTTCGCGGAAATCTATCGCGGTTCGCCACGCACGGCGAAGGTCGCCGAGTTGTTGTTGCTCAGGGCTGACGTGCCGCGGTCGCTGCGCTCCTGCCTGGTCGAACTGCAACTGATTCTGGCGAGTCTGCCCGGCGATAACGGTCGGCCTGCTCAACGCCTGGCTTCCGAGCTGGAAGCCGGCTTGCGCTACACCGCCATCGATGAGGTGCTCGACACCGGTCTGCATGACTGGATTACAGCCTACATTGATCAAATAGGGCGGCTGGGTAGCGCCATTCATTCTTCTTATCTGGAGGCCGCATGAAGCTATCCATCAGCCATGACACCAGTTATCGCTACCAGGACCAGGTCCGCGCGAGTATCCAGTACCTGCGGCTGACACCTCAGCAGAGCCAACGGCAGCATGTCTTCAACTGGCAGCTTGAGCTGCCCAGACCCGTCCGTGCACAACGTGATCCCTACGGCAATGTCTTGCATGTGCTGACACTCGATGAACCGCATGACGAATTGATCATCCGTGCGCAGGGCCAAGTAGAAATTGACGAGACCTGTGAGTGCGAAGCCGAAGAAGGATCACCGTTGCCTTTCTTGCGATCGAGTTCCCTGACACAGTCTGACGGCGCACTCAAAGACTTCGCCCATAGCCAGTGCGGTGCGCGCCGCGACCGGGACGCGCTGAGTGGATTGATGAACGCTCTGGCCGACCACATGATCTACACGCCCGGCGCCACTCAAGTGGAAAGCACCGCTGCACAGGCATTTGCCGGCGGCGCGGGTGTCTGCCAAGACCACAGTCATGCGTTCATCGCGTGTAGTCGCTCGCTGGGCATTCCTGCGCGCTATGTATCTGGCTATCTGCTGACCGACGACAGCGGCCATCTCGCCAGTCATGCGTGGGTTGAGGCGTGGCTTGAGGGGCAGTGGTACAGCTTTGACGTATCCAATCGACTGATTCGCCCCGACCGCCATCTCAAATTGGCTGTCGGGCTGGATTATCTTGATGCCTGTCCTGTTCGAGGCATGCGCCGAGGCGGTGGAAGCGAGTCGATGCATGCACACGTTCAGGTAATGCCTATGCAAATGGCCGCGCAGTAGTGACCGGGCCAATCGTCGGCGCTGACTGGGCTATTTATTTGCGCTCCCCTATACGGCCAACCTTTACTTAACGAGCCAGAAAAGCATGACCTATTGTGTAGCCATGAACCTGGCAGACGGACTGGTGTTCGTTTCGGATTCGAGAACCAATGCTGGCGTTGACCACATCGCGACGTTTCGCAAACTCTATCGATTTGGGATCCCCGGCGAACGGTTGATCGTGCTGCAAACGGCCGGCAACCTGGCAACATCGCAGGCGGTGGTCAGTTTGTTACGCCATCGACTGACGGGCGAGGGCATCCATCTGAACAACGTGCCGACCCTTTTCGCTGCCGCTCGTCTGGTGGGGGAAACCATGCGTGAGGTCGTTGCACACGACAGCGCGCCGGGCACAGGCCCGGAAATTGATATGACCAGCTCATTCCTGATCGGCGGACAAATCGCGGGTGAAGAACCCGAGTTATATAACTTGTATCCCCAAGGCAACTTCATCTGCGCGACCACTGACACGCCTTATTTCCAGATCGGCGAAAGCAAGTACGGGAAGCCGATTCTGGACCGAGCCCTCAGCTATACCACTTCGCTGGATCTGGCGATGCGCTGTGCACTCATTTCCTTCGACTCCACAATCCGCAGCAATTTATCGGTCGGAATGCCGTTGGATCTGATGGTCTACCGCAAGGACAGCCTGGAGCTTCCCGCAGGCCATCGGATTACCGAAGGTGACCCGTATTTTGAGGCGATCCGTGAACAATGGTGCAGTAATCTGCGGCACCTGCTTAAAGAGCTGCCGACGGCGCCGACCTTTTATCTCGATTGAAGATGGCGCTCATGGAGCGCCTCTCTAAAAGCGGCGTTATTGCATCTGAGCAAGCTGCTTGGCTGTGCTTACCATCCTGCGGACGTATCGGGCGAGTAGCACGCCCGCCGACCAGGGCTCCGTTTAACCCGCAATGGCCGTCAGTTTCGCCAGCTGGTCGAGATCGGTCTGCATGCCGGAGGTCTCGCGGATGCGCCCGAGGATCTCGCGCTTGAGGTTGGTGAATTCAGGCGAGAGCTTCATGTCCTGATGGCGCTGAGCGGGCAGCGGGACGTCATAGATCGAATCGATGCGCCCCGGCCTTGGCGCCATCAGCACCACGCGGCCGCCCAGGTAGATGGCTTCCTCGACATCATGGGTGACGAACAGAATCGTGGTCTTTTCAAGCCTGTGAACATGGCGGATCAGGTCGTGCATCACCTCGCGCGTCTGCGCGTCCAACGCGCCGAAGGGCTCGTCCATCAGCAGGGTAGCGGGTTTGGGCATCAAGGCGCGGGCAATCGCCACGCGTTGCTGCATGCCCCCGGAGAGCTGGCTCGGAAAGGCATCGGCGAAGTTGCTCAGGCCCATCAGGCTGAGCAACGCATCGGCTCGACCGGCCGCAGTTTCCACATCGCCGTCGCCACGTACGGTGTCAGAGATGACCTTGAGCTGACGACAGAACTTGATGTTCTTCATCACCGTCAGCCAGGGGTAGAGGCTGTAATGCTGGAACACCATGGCGCGGTCGACCCCCGGGCCGTCCACGGCCTTGCCGTCGAGCAGGATGTCGCCGCGGCTGAGCGTCTCCAGCCCAGCGATAATGCGCAGCAGGGTGGACTTACCGCAGCCCGATGCGCCGACAAAGGTAATGAATTCGTTTGGCTGGATATCCAGGTTGACAGCCTGCAGCGCCTCGACCTCGCGCTTCTCGCTAACGAAAGTCTTGCCCACCTGCTGAATGCGGATCTTGGCGTCGCTCATGCTTGTTTTCTCCATGGGAAGGCCCGGCGTGACAGCCAGCGGAAGCCCTGGTCGGTGAGCAGGCCGATGATGCCGATCAGCAGAATCCCGGCGAAGATCTTGTCGGTGTGCATGTAACGCTGTGCCTTGAGGATGGCGTAGCCGAGGCCCGAATTGGCGGCCACCAGCTCGGCGACGACCAGGTAGGTCCAGGCCCAGCCGCAGGTGATGCGCAGGGTATCGAGAATGGCCGGGCGCGCCGACGGCAGGATCACCAGCTTGACGATCTCGCCCCGGTTGGCGCCCATGGTCTGCGCTGCCTCGATCTGCGTCATCGGCACGCGCCGCACGTCTTCGGCCACCATCAAGACCATCTGGAAGAAGGTGCCGATAAAGATGATCAGCACTTTCGAACCCTCGTCGATGCCGACCCAAAGCATCACCAGCGGAATAAAGGCTACCGCCGGCATGTAGCGGATAAAGTCCGTCAGTGGCTCGAGAAAAGCCTGCACCGGGCGATAGGTGCCGATGTACAGCCCCAGCGGCAGCGCGAGCAGAGCCGAGGCGCCGAAGCCAGCCATCACCCGCCAGACGCTGATGCCTATGTCGGTGAGCAAGCCTTCGCTGGTCCACCAGCGGCCCAGGCGCTCGAGCACGGCGCCGGGGCCGGGCATGAACATCGGATCCGCCAAACCCAGGGCGGTGTAGGCCCACCAGAGAACGAAGGGAGCAATCAGACCGGCGGCTGCCAGCGCCCAGACCGTGGTTTTCGGCAGCTCGCCACGAATGCGCCACCAGCGCGCTGGGCGTGCTTTGGCCGGCACCGTTGACAGCGTGCTAGCGGGCTGCCTTTCCGCCGCCGTGGGACGATCCAGAGAGGTGTCCGCGGTAAGGGGTAAATGCGCCGTCATGCGACTACCTCTTGAACGGTTGGTGAATGCGGATTCGCCACCCTTACCCACCCCAGTGCTGGCGGAAACTGTCCGATTCGAGCCAGATCCTGTTCGGGAATACCGGCCGGTTGACTGAAATTCCAATAGCTCGGCAGCAGGCTGTCACCGACACGTCCGGGCAGCGTCGAGTGGCTGATCATCCAGGGCGTCGCACCGTTGCGTTGGCGGCCAAAGGAAATCTCGCAGGCCAGCAGTTCGAGTCGTTTTGCTGGCGCAGCGCGGGCGACCTGATCGCGCAGGCAACTGCCATCCGCGTCCAGGGCCACGGGTCGGTCGGCGGCGAACATGAAGTAGTCACCGGCCACCAGCAGACAGGCCTGTCGCTCCGGCTCATCGGCCGAGCGCAGCCAGAGGCCCCAATTGGTTCCTTCCGATTCAGGAACGCGCTGCCAGACCTCGTGATAGCGGCCGTCCAGGCCGTCTTCGAGCAGTTGATGCGCACCTTCAAACCGCATGCGGCCGATGTCCGGTGCAGCGCTTGGTGGCTGGTAATCGATCAGGCGCTGCCATTGACAGATGTCGCCTTCCACAAGGGTCAACCCGGCAAAGCCGGCTTGCTCGCACAGGTCCAGCTGTTGCGCCTGCGAACAGGTAGCCAGGGACGCAGAGGCGGTCGGCGGGTGAGGGATGCGTATGTCGGCGTGCAGATGGGCGGTCTGCAGCCAGTAGACATCGCTGGTTTCGTCGCGGCGTCCGTCGGTGGTGGTCAACAGACGGCGGCGCCACACGCCCAGATAGGATTCGGGAACGCTGTTCATGTGTGGTACTCCGGGAAGCGTTTGAGGGTTCGCCAAAAGGCCATGTCGTGGTTAGGCCACAACTCGGCTTCGGTTTCGGCTGCCAGTCCCTTGAGCTTGCGAATACTGTCCAGCGCCAGGTCTTCGCGGTCTTGCCAGCAGAGCCCCGGCGCGATCTCATCAGTGAGGTTTTCCTGCAGGTCGGCGGCGTCGCCGGTGAGGATGATCGGCTTGCCGTGCGGCAGTTCGACCATCAATGACATGTGGCCGGCGGTATGCCCCGGCGTGTTGATGGCCTGTACGCCAGGCACCAGCTGGTACTCCTCGCGCTGCAATTTCCAACGATGCTGGTCGACGAAGCTGCCGCGAAAGTCGTCGGCGAAGTAGGCATCGTCTGCTTCGGCGAGCGCCGCATCGAGTTCGGCTTCATGGACATGCACATCGCAGCCGCACAGTTCGCAGAGCCCGCCGGCGTGGTCGAAATGCAGATGGCTGAGAAACACCAGGTCAATGTCCGCCGGCGTCAGGCCGTGCCGGGCAAGGTGGGCCGGCAAGCGCTGTTCTTCGGTCATCTGCGGCGGCCCCATGGGGAACTCCAGCGGGTCGTACCACCGAGCTCTGAGGTCCGGGTCGCTGAGCTTGGCGTAATCGCACCCGACATCGAAAAGGATGCGGCCCTGCCGGGTCTCGATCAGGAACGCCAGAATTGGCGCCTCGATCTGGACGCCTACGCCCCGATTGCGCGTCGAGATGGATTTGTCATAGCGATGGGTCGCGGTAAGCAGCGGCCAGAGTTTGAGCACATCGGTCATGCCGGCATCTCCAGCAGGGCGATGAGCGCATTGCTGGTGATGACTTCACCGAACAGCCCGCCTTCAACACCGATCATCGACAGCGCGGCAGCATGCAGCGTGGGGTAAGCCGAGCCGCAGGCATCGGCGACAGTCAGGCAGGCGAAGCCGAGGTCCACGGCATGCCGCAGCGTTGAAGACACGCAGACTTCGGTCGTCACGCCCGTCAGGATCAAATGCCGGATGCCGCGATTGCGCAGCAGCAATTCGAGGTCGGTGTGGGCGAAGGCGCTGTAGCCGGGCTTGTCGATCACCGGCTCGCCGGGTTCGGGCTGCAGCTCGTCGATCAGGTCATTGCCATATTCACCGCGCACCATTAAGCGCCCCATAGGGCCGGGCGTACCAATTGGCGCGCCGCAGGCTTCGGTACGCCGACGCTTGGTCTCGGGCAGGTCGCTGAGGTCGGCGCGATGGCCTTCGCGGGTGTGCACGACGAGGAGGCCACATCGACGTGCGGCGACCAGCAACTGGCGAATTGGCTCGATGGGCGCTCGCAGGCGTTCGATGTCCAGTCCGGCGTGCGCCGCGTAGCCACCCGGTGCGCAGAAGTCACGCTGCATGTCGATCACCAGCAGCGCTGCATGCTCCAGAGGCAACGTCATACCGGGCGCTCCAGGGCGAATTCACGGGTTACCGCCGCAGCGATGCCGCCAACGATGTCGTCGGCCATGCGCTGACCTTTTTCCGCCGTGGAGCCCTTGGCCGATGAGAGCACGCCTGACGGGGGAACCCACTCGGTGCGGGGCGGATACATGTCGTAGGGTGGGAAGTCGGCGGGAGCTTCATCCGGGATGCGCGCCAGCGCCACCAGGCTGGGGTGGTAATGCAACATCAGCGAGGTTTCGATGACCGCGGCATGCTCCAGAGCGAAGCCCGGAAAACCATCCGGAAACACCTCGGCCAAGGTCTGTTCACGGCAGAAATCCCAATGCTCCAGACGCATGACCTCAAGCCCGGCATCCGGCCCGAGTTCACGCAGCGCCAGTTGAATGCCTTCGCCCACGAACCACTGGTTCTCGTAATGGCCGACCACCAGGACCAGCCGCTTAACGCCGTGCCGATGGAATTCGCGTACGGCGTCGCGCACCAGAGCGCTGAGTGTGGCGCCATCAAGGCTGGTGGTGCCGCAGAAGTGTTGGCCACCACCGCATTTGGGCTGAGATTTGTAGCCGTAAGACAGCGCTGGTGCGACCAGTCCGCCGACGCGTTGCGCCACATCGGCACAGATGGCGCTGGCAAGCAGCGCATCGGTACCCAGCGGCAGGTGCGGGCCGTGCTGTTCGGTGGCGCCGCAAGGCAGGAACAGCACGGCACCGTCGCGCACGCGGTGTTCGTACTCGACCCAGCTCATATGATTCATGTGCACGCTGTTCATAGCGAAGAACTCCGAATTACGGTCAGTGCCGGGCGTTCCGGCCAGCTGGCGGTCAGTGCGGCAATCATTACAAGGGCCGCGCCAAGCCATTCATGTGTACCGATGGTCTGGTTGCCAAGCCAGGCGGCGGAGAACACGGCGGCCACCAGTTCGAAGACCACCAGCACCGCCGCGCGCCCGGCTTCGATGTGACTGACGCCGTACTGCACGGCAGCCATGCTCAGCAGCCAGCCCAGGGCCATCAAACCGATCTGCCAGCTCAGGGCGAGACTCAGCGGTGGCGGGTATTCACCAAGCACAGGGCAGAGCACAACGGCAATCAATGCACTGCCCAGGAACGGAGCCAGCGTCTTGCTCGCCAAAGGCACCTGATCGGCGGCGCGCGTGGCGAGATTGTTCAGACTGAAACCAAGGCCAGCGGCGAGCGCCAACCAGTCGCTGCCACTCAGTGGGTGGGTCAGCGCGCTGCTGATGTCCAGCGTCAAGCCGATGCCGAGCATGGCCAGCAGCAGGGCACCGATACGCAGCGGTGTGAGGCGTTCGCCCAGCAACAGCCAGCCACCCAGTACGCCCCAGACCGGCGCGAGATAAAACAGCAGCATGACCCGCACCACCTCGCCGATGGCCAGCGCCGTGACCAGTGCAGCGGTCGCACCGCCGCCGCAAACGGCGATCGCCAGCAGCCCGTTGCGCTGCGGCAGCCACGCACGGCGCTCGAACCAAAGCACTGGCACCGCGAACAGGCTGAGCAGGCCATAGACCAGCAACACCAGCGGCATGCCGACCAGTCCGACGCTGGCGAAATGGTGCAGGGGCAACCAGCCGAGGCCCCAGGCGACTGCGCCCGTGACCAATAGCGTCTGTGGCAGCAGGCTCATCACGCGCCCAGCCATGAGCCGCCGTTGGGCCCGAGCGTCTGTCCGGTGAAATAGCTGGCCTGGGGTGAGAGCAGGAAAACGATGGCCGCCGCGACCTCGTCCGGCGTGCCGAACCGGGCCATGGGAATCTCGAGTTCCTTGGCCAGCCACTCAGGGCTCATGTGCGCTGGCGAGCACATGGGTGTGGCGATGGGGCCCGGCGCGACGGCGTTCACGCGGATGCCGCTGACGGCGAATTCGAGGGCCAGCGAGCGCGTCAGGCCGATGACCCCGGCCTTGGCGGTGCAATAGGCGGCGTAATCGCTGCGCCCGAGAAAACCGAGGTCCGAAGCCACATTGACGATGGCCCCGCAACCGCGCGGCTGCATATGGCGCAGCGCGTGCTGGCAGCAGCGGTAAACGCCATTGAGGTCGACGCCGAGCACCTGTGCCCAGTCCTGTTCGCTGGTTTTGAGAAAAGGCTTTTCCAGGATCACCCCGGCATTGTTGACCAGCAGGTCCAGCGGCCCGTCCGCAATGATCTCTTCGAACATCCCTGCAACGGCGGCTGCCGAACCCACATCAGCCTCGACATGGCGAGCATTTCCGCGCCGTGATTGGATCTCTCCACACACTTGTTCCGCCAGTGCGTGCTGGCCGAAGTGGTTGATCCAGACCCGCGCGCCGGCCCCGGCCAGGCCCAGTGCGGTTGCTCGACCGATGCCGGTCGCCGCGCCGGTAACCAGTGCTACCTTGCCCTCCAAAGGCAGAAGATGCATCAATGCATGACCTCGCCGTGGCTTACCGACAGCGCCTGGCCGGTCAGCGCCGCGGCCAGCGGCGAGCCAAGGAACAGAAAGGTGCCGGACAGGTCCGCCGGGGTCAGCAGTTCCGGAATCGCCTGTGCCGCCAGCACGGCGACCAGTTCTTCTGTCTCGCTTCGGCCGTTTTCCGCCGCCATGATGCGCAGCGAGCGCATCGCGGCATCAGTACCTATCCAGCCGGGGCAGACAGCATTGACGCGGATGCGGCGAGGCCCCAGTTCCCAGGCCAGTGAGCGGGTCAGGCCGATCACTGCATGCTTGCTCGCTGCATAGGCGGAAAAGCCCGGCACGCCCTTCAGCCCCCAGATGGAGGCCTGGTTGATTACGCTCGCACCGGCCCGCAGGCGAGGCAGCAGCGCCCGAGTCAGGCGCTGCATGGACGACACGTTGTTGTCCAATAGCTGCGCCCAGCACGCGTCAGCTTCGGCCGTGGGTTCGTTTATGGGTGTCTGGTATTCGACACCGGCATTGTTCACCAGCACCTCGACCGAGCGGTTACGGCAGGCGAGATCATCAGCGAAGAGCTGCACCGCCCGCCAATCACCGAGCTCCAGCGTGGTGGCGTGCAGCGGGCCCTCTGGCCGAAGGTTTTCGACCAGTTCGGCGAGGGCGTCCGGGTCGCGATCGACCAACTCCAGCGTGGCGCCGGCCTCGGCGTAGGTCTTGGCCAGCTGCCGACCAATGCCGCCAGCCGCGCCCGTAAGTACGACACAACGTCCGCGATAATCGAGTGCTTTATGCATTTCACACCGCCGTGAGGAAAGACACGCCAACTGCACCGTAGAAGCCATCTGCCTTTTGCGGACCTTCTCCCACAACGCCGTAGTCGTCATCCAGCACACGACGCAGGCGATAGCGGTGGAAGCTGCCGAGCAGGTCGCGCATCGGGATGACCTGGTTGTAGGCGCTGCCATACAGCTCGGCGTGCAGCGCAGGCAGGCGATACCAGGGCGCGACGGGTTTCTCGTGGTGGGCGTTGTGGTAGGAAAAGTTGAGCAGCAGCAGGTTGAGCGACGGCCAGCGGGCGGACACCACGTTGCTGTAGGTATTGAGCTGTTCGTAGGCGCGGTCGCGTGGCTTGTCTTCGGGTACTTGGCCATCTTCCAGCACGGCGAAGGCGTCGTAGGTGTGCTGGTAGGCGTCGGCAAAGCGCAGCACGGTGACCATCAGCAACCAGGCCAAGGCATACAGCGCCAAGGCTTTAAGCGATAACCAACCGAGCAGGGCGAACAGCAGAGCCCGGATCAGCATGACACGGGCGACCTTGCCGCGCCGGGCGCGGTGCTTCTCGTTGGGGGTCACGAAAGGCAGCACGATCACGTAGAGGTGCATGATCAGCTCGACCGCCGGGACATACGCCCACTCCAGCGCGATCACCAGCTTCTGGAACCACACGGGGCGCGCCTTCAGAAAGGCCTTGCTGTCGAAGGTGATCACATCGGCACGGTCGACGTGGTGGCGCATGTGCTTTTTGCGCAGGTCCTGGAAATCGGCGTAGCAGCTGCCGGCCAGCCAGCTGCTGACGTTGCCGGCCCACTGGTTGTGCTTGGGGACACTGAAAATGGTGCCGTGGGCGAACTCATGGATCAGATAGGCAGCGATGATCATCGCGTGCGCCAGCAGCAACGTACCGAGTGCATTGAGCCAGCCATTGGCCGGGAACAGCAGCGCAAGCCCGGCGAGGTAGCCGAGCAGGGCGTAGGTCATGGCCAGGCTGTTCGGCACGCGGCCATCGGCGTAGCGGTAGAGCGGTTTGCGCGTTTGCATATCGGCCTCCGAGCGGGCGAGCGGCGGCTCGCCCGCCATGCACTACTTGGCGAGCGCCTCGACGAACTGGGCGTCATAGGTGTTGTTGAAGTCCGGCACGGACGGGATCTGCCCGTTGTCGACCAACAATTTGGCGATGATTGCGCCACTGCCGTGGAAGGAATGGGTGTCGTCACCGGGGGCGAAGCTCTTACCCATTTCAGCGAGCGGAATGTTGTAGGCGCCGGACATCTGTTCAGTGGCTTCCTCGGCGCTGACACCAAGCACTTGACCAATGATCTCTGCTGACTCCTCGGGGTGTGCCTGCATATAGGCCAGACCGTCGAGGTAGCCCTGGATCATCGCCTTGATGGCTTCCGGCTTCTTGGCGATTACCGCCTCGTCGAAGGCCAGCACGTCGGTGATCAGGCCAGGGGCGTCCTTGGAGGAATACACCACCTTGAACTTGTCGCCCCCGCCCATCGAGAGGATCTGCGAGACATTGGGTTCGTAGGTGACGCCGACCGGCAGATTGCCCGAGGCCATGGCGCCGGGAATGCCTTCGGGCGTCATGTTGACCGGGTCGATGTCCTTCTCGGTCATACCGTTCTGCTGCAGCGCGTAGGCAAGCAGAAAGTCCGACGGCGACAGTGGGTTGTAGCCGACCTTCTTGCCTTTGAAATCGGCCACAGTATTGATCGAAGCGTCGGCGACGATGGCGTCACCCCCATTAGAGAAGTCGATGGGCATCACCACGCGGTGCTTGAGGCCCTTGGCGACCGAGGCCACTACCTGATCGTAGGTCAACATGCCGCCGTCCAGGGCGCGGCTTAGCATGGCGGTGGGGATCAGAGCCGGGTCGTTGAAGAACTGCAGTTCGACATCCAGGCCGTGGGGCTTGAACAGGTCTTTCTTCTCGGCGACGTAGAAGGGGCCATAACCGGCCCATACCACCGTGCCGATCTTCATCGTGTCAGCAGCCTGGGCTGCCAGCGGCGCAAATATCGTCGCGGCGGCCAGCGTGGCGCCGAGCAAGGTGTGGTGCAGCGAACGCAGCAGTGGTCCAGTCATGATGAAACTCCTACACAGTGGAAGAACCGGCACGGGATGACATCGCGTCCTCCCGGGCTTTTATCCCGCCGTGTAGTCCCAATCCGTGGGACCGGAGAACTCTCGGACCAGCGCTCATCTGCATGAGCCGGAACCCTAGTTCGCCTGTTGTATTGCTCCTGTGTGCCGAGCGTCATGAGCGTGGTGGCGACTCATCCCGTTCTATCTGGTCTGAGCAGGTTGCGTGCCATATTTAGTCAGTTGATCTTTTTCCATCTGATTCAATGAATTAGTGGGTATATCTAGACTAACTGTCACGCTTTAACCGTAACGGTGCTGCGCTCAAATGGTGAGGCGTGCGCTGCTATGGTGCCTAGGTTTGGTCAAGACAAGCGGGGCGCGAAGGCGGGCAAGTGGGGGGCGAGGCATCACAGGAAGTTGATGCCTCGTTTGACTCAGTGAGCGAAACCTTGAGTGCGTGCGGCCCGTGCAGCGCATGCCTTGTGCCGCGCCACGCGCCGAACACGTGCTACGTAGGCACCGGTACATCTTCAGGCAGCAGTTGCTTGTCCTTCAGTGCCCGCCAGAACGCGGGCGGTATTTCGGCTTCGGCCTGCTGCACGTACTGCGCCGGGCGCCTCGGGTTGCTGGTGCCGGGGATGGCGGACAGCACCGCGGGGTGGGCCAGGCAGAACTGCAACGCCGCGGCACGGATATCCACGCCGAACTCGCCGCATACGGTCTCGATGGCCTGCGTCCTCTGGCGGATCTCGTCAGGCGCGTCGGCGTAATCGTAGTGGTCGCCGCCGGCCAGTACGCCGGAGTTGAAGGGCCCTCCGACCACGATCCCGACGCCGCGCTCCACACACTGCGGGAAGAGCGTATCGAGCGCCTCGCGATGGTCCAGCAACGAATAGCGCCCGGCGAGGAGAAAGACGTCCGGGTCCGCCTGTTCCAGTGCCATGCGACAGGGCTCGACCAGATTGACGCCCAGCCCCCAGCCCCGGATCAGGCCTTCTTCACGCATGTGCGTCAGGGCTTTGGCCGCACCATTCATGGCTTGCTGGAAATATTCGGTCCACTGCGCGCCCCACTGGTCCTCGGACACATCGTGAATGAAGGCGACGTCGATTCGGTCGACGCCCATGCGCTCCAGGCTGTCCTCTATGGAGCGCCGTGCACCGTCGGCCGAATAATCGACGACGCGCTTGTTCGGCAGCTCGTCGACGAAGGGCTTGGCATTCTCGGGGGCACTCGCCGGCCTCAGCAGCCGACCCACCTTGGTACTCAGTACGAACTCGTTGCGCGGCTTGTGGCTGAGCAATCGGCCGAAGCGCTGTTCGGCCAGGCCTGCACCGTAGTGCGGCGAGGTGTCGTAATAGCGGATGCCCGCTTCCCAGGCGGCCTTGAGCGTCGCGTCAGCGGTGGCTTCGTCGAGTGGCTGGAACATATTGCCCAGCGGTGCGCCGCCAAAGCCGAGAGGTGGAAGGGTGATGCGCATGGAGCCTCCTCTGATGCAGGTTGAGCCGAATGTTCGGCGTCGCTTTGCATCGGAGGACGTCCGGTAAGGGATGTTCCGACGGGAACGAAAAGGAGTGGCGATATCAATCCCGCCAAGCCACATCGTAGCCAGGCCGAGCGGCAATAGTGGCGGGTGGCAGTGCCCGTAGGGCCGGACCATCCGGCCCTGATGGCTGCTAGCGCTGACTCCTCATGTAAGCCCGCCAGCCACCGAATTCGGTGATGTCGACGGCCCCCTCCAGGCCATAGGGCTCGCAGATGAAGCCGGTTTCCCAGCGGCCGTCGGCCAGTTGCACCTTGCCCAACCCCAAGGGCGCGGGAATGCCGGTGAGAAACGAGCCCAGTTCGCTGCTGGGAATTTCCCAGACTTCCACTTCGATGGCGGCTCCGCCGTCGGCAGCACGGACCATGCCAGGGCGGAACGGCGGCCCGCCGGCGAGCGCGTAGAGCTTGTAGTCGGCTGAGCTGTGGGTGGCTTCCAGCAACCGACCATTGCGCTGCTTGAGCTGCCCGTTCAGCGGCAGGCCGTCCAGGTGCGCGCCGCACACCACCAGGCGGGCTTGGTCATTGCGCGCCGGATGTGTCGGCGCGGGTTTGGTGATGGTCTGGCCGCCGATCAGGGGGATTTCGGTGCTTCGCTGCAGAGCATCGGCCAGGCTCAGCAGGTACTGGTCGGTGAATGCGCGACCGAACAGGGTCACGCCCCACGGCAGGCCGTTCTGCATTGTGCCGGCGGGTACCGCGACGGCGGCATAGTCGAGCATGTTCATGAAGTTGGTGTAATAGCCCAGATCCGAGTTGCGTTTGACCGGCTCGGCGTGCAGCTCGTCCAGGGTGACCGGTCGCGGATAGGCCGGCGTAAGAACGCAGTCGACCTCAGCCATGATCCGGTCGCAGATTGCCTTGAGCTGCTGCAGCCGATACTGGGCGCGGAACAGCTGAACCGCCGTGGTGCCCGGCGCCTTTTCCAGCACGGCCTTGATGACGGGCAGCACGGCGTCCGGCTGTTGTTCGATCAGCGCCCCCGCGACGCTGTAGCGTTCGGAGACCCAGGGGCCCTCATACAGCAGGCGCGCTGCCTCAAGGAACGGCTTGAAGTCGATTTCGACCGGCTCGCCCCCCAGAGCCTGTAGATGTTCGATGGTGGTGGCGAACAGCGCCGGGCTTTCCGGACAGCCGAGAAACTCCAGCCCGCTTGGCACGCCGAAGCGGAAGGAGCTGACCTTGCCAAAAGCCGAGCCGTCGTTCCATGCCGGGTTGGCGCGGCTGTACTCGTCCCCCGGATCGAGGCTGGCAGTCAGGGCGAGAAGCTGGCTGGCTTCGGCTGCGGTCGCGGTGAAAAAGGTAACGCAGTCCAGCGTACGGCACGCCGGTACGACACCGGCGGTGGAGATCAGTCCTTTGCTGGCCTTGAGGCCGACCAGATTGTTCAGCGCCGCCGGTACACGACCAGAACCGGCGGTGTCGGTGCCCAGCGCAAAGCTGCAGATGCCAAGCGCAACGGCCAGCGAAGAGCCGGCACTGGAGCCGCCCGACGGGTAAGCCGGGTGCACGCTGTTACGGCATTCTCCGTAGGGCGAGCGGGTGCCGTTGAGGCCGGTGGCGAACTGATCGAGGTTGGTCTTGCCGAGCGGAATCGCGCCAAGAGCAATCAGCTGCTCGACGAGGGTGGCGCTGGTTTCCGGCGTGTAGGCAAAGGCCGGGCAGGCGGCTGTGGTGGGGATGCCGGCCAGATCAATATTGTCCTTGATGGCAAACGGGATGCCGTACAGCGGCAGCTCGTCCGGGGATCTGCTGTCCAGTGCGGCCAGGTAGGGCTCAAGCTCCTCGGCGTTCAGCAGGTGGATAAAGGCGTTGAACTCGCCGTTAAGCGCCGCGGCCCTGTCGCGCAGTTCGAGGATCAGCTGGCGCGGGGTGGTTTTTCCCGCGGTATAGGCGGCGCTCAAGGTGGCTAGGCGCAGGTCGAAAGTCGCTGTCATCTCATGTCCCTCGTAGGGTGGAAAACGGCAACGCCTTTCCCACCGCGATGTTCGTTGCCGACCCGTTGGGCCGGTTGGTGGATCGGTGAAGCGCGATCCACCCTAGGGTTCGGTGTTGTCCGGACGGCGTCACGCCTCCTCAATCACCACCACCCGTTGGCCGGCGCGCACTGGCGAACCAGGCTGTACACGAATGTCCTTCACCACGCCGGAAACCGGGGCGGTGAGCGGAATTTCCATCTTCATGCTCTCGAGTATGACCAGCACGTCGCCGGCTTCTACTCGGGTGCCCTCGGCCACCGAGACCTGCCAAAGGTTGCCGGCAATGTGGCTTTCGATGCCGTGTTCGCCAGCGCCGAGCGGGGCGTCTTCACCGAGTTCAGCGGCGACTTCCTCGCTTTCGAAGTGCGCTTGGCCGGAGGCGATCCAGCGTTGGCGTTCGGCGTCGAACGCGGCGCGCTGCTGGCTGCGAAAGGCTTCAATGCCTTCGGCTTCCTTCGCCAGAAAGTCCTGATAGTCGGACAGGCGCAGCTCACTCTCTTCGATCTTCAGCGGGTAGCGGCCCAGGGGAAAATCGCGGCGGATCTTCAGCAGTTCTTCGGCAGAAACCGGATAGAAGCGGATCTGGTCGAAGAAACGCAGCAGCCAGGGCTTGCCGCCGAAAGCCTCCACCACGCGGTAGCGGTTCCACATCTGCAGGGTGCGGCCGACGAACTGGTAGCCACCCGGGCCTTCCATGCCGTAGACGCACATGTAGGCGCCGCCGATGCCCACGGAGTTTTCCGCAGTCCAGGTGCGTGCCGGGTTGTACTTGGTGGTGACCAGCCGATGCCGTGGGTCAAGCGGGGTCGCGACTGGGGCGCCGAGGTAGACATCACCGAGGCCCATCACCAGATAGCTGGCCTCGAACACCGTGCGATGCACGTCGTCGAGGTTTGGCAAATCGTTGATGCGGCGGATGAATTCCAGGTTGCTCGGGCACCAGGGCGCATCCTTGCGTACCGTGGTCATGTATTTATCGATGGCCAACTGGCAGGCTGGGTCGTCCCAGGACAAGGGCAGGTAGACGGTTCGCGAGGGGACTTTAAGGTCGCGGGCGGCGCACACCGCGTCCCATTCACCCTCGACGATGTCGAGCAACGTCTGTAGCGGCAGGGTTTCTGGCTGGTAGTGAACCTGAAGGGAGCGAATCCCGGGGGTGAGGTCGATTACGCCGTCGAGGCTCTTTGCCTCCAGCGCTTGCATCAGCGCATGGCCACGGAAACGCAGGACAAGATCCAGCTCCGGCGCGCCGATTTCCAGCAACAGGTGGGTGTCGCCGGAGAGGCGGGCGACCAGCCGGGTATCATCCTCACCCAGATCAAGGACGATGGGAGAGGTGAGGCCTTGCGCTCGTGTAGGAGCGAGGGGGCCGCCGTCGCTCTGGCTGCCACGAAGCGCACATTCGTCGTTCAACGCCTTCGCCAGTTGCCGTGCAGTGGTCACATCCACGGGTACGAAGCGCAGCTTGTCGCCAGCCTTGAGCTGGCCCATCTGCCAGAGGTCGGCCTCGATGATGGTCACCGGGCAGACGAAACCGCCGAGGCTCGGGCCGTCCGGACCGAGGATTACCGGCATATCGCCGGTGAAATCCACCGCGCCGATAGCGTAGGGGTTGTCGTGGATATTCGACGGGTGCAGGCCCGCTTCGCCACCACTGTCACGCACCCATTCGGGTTTCGGCCCTATGAGGCGAACGCCGGTCCGGCTGGAGTTGAAATGCACTTCCCAGTTGGTGGCGAAGAATTTGTCGATATAGCCTTCGGTGAAATACTCCGGTGCGCCATGCGGGCCGTAGATCACGCGAATCTCGCGCACTGCGGGCAAGGCCGAGCACAGTTCTAGCGGCAAGCTGGCGCCAACGCTGTCGTCAGCCAGCTCGGGGAGATGCAGCACGTCACCGGCCCGCAAGGCGCGTCCGGCATGGCCACCGAATTGGCCGAGGGTGAAGGTGCTCTTGCTGCCCAGATAATCAGGGACCTGCAGTCCGCCGCGCACGCATAGGTAACTGCGCGCACCGGCCCCGGCGAGGGTGCCGAGCGCAAGCGTGCTGCCAGCCTTGACCAGGATCGCGGTGCACATCGGTTGCTCGATGTCGTCGAGTTTCACTGGAATGTCAGCGCCGGTTACTGCGACTACCGCATCGGTATTAAAGCGCAGGATCGGCCCGCTCATGGTGACTTCCAGGCCCGCGGCATCGGCCGGATTGCCAAGCAGCGCATTGCCCAGGCGCAGCGCACGGCTGTCCATCGGACCGGACGGCGGCACGCCGACAGCCCAGTAGCCGAGCCGTCCAGGGAAGTCCTGCACGGTGGTCTGGGTGCCAGCAGTGAGCACCTCGAATGTGGCGGCCTGGTAAGTCAGGCCCTCCAGGCAGCGGGTCCAGGGATTGCCTTCGGCAAAGGGCACATAGGCGAGGATCTGACGCAGATAGTCGCGGTTGGTCTCGACGCCATAGAGCAGGGTGTCGGCCAAAGTCTGATCGAGCGCAGCGTGGGCCGCTTCACGGGTCGGCGCATGGGTGATGAGCTTGGCGATCATCGGGTCGAAGTAGGGCGGAATCTCGCAGCCAGCCTCGACCCAGGTGTCGATGCGCAGGGCCGTGCGATCGGCCTCGGGGAAATTCACGGCGGTCAGCAGGCCTGGGCTCGGTTGAAAATCCCGGCCCGGGTCTTCAGCGTAGAGGCGTGCCTGGACGGCATGGCCGCTGGGATTCAAGTCCTTCGCCAGTGCCGACAATGGGGCCAGATCGCCGGCGGCCAGTTCGATCATCCAGCGCACCAGGTCGACGCCCCAGACCATTTCAGTCACGCCATGTTCGACCTGCAGGCGGGTGTTCACTTCAAGAAAATAGAAGCGCTCGGCGTCAGCGTCGTAGACAAACTCGACGGTTCCAGCGCTGCGGTAGTTCACCGCTTTGGCCAGCTTGATGGCGGCTTCGCACAGCGCCTCGGCCATGCCGGCAGGAAGATTCGGTGCCGGTGTTTCTTCCAGCACTTTCTGATTGCGGCGTTGCACAGAACAGTCGCGAACGCCGAGCGCGATCACCTCTCCCTCGCCATCACCAAATACCTGCACTTCCAGATGGCGGGCGCGCTTGATGTATTTTTCAATGAACACACCCGAATCGCTGAAGTTGTTTTGCCCCAGGCGTTTGACGGCGTCGAAGGCATCCGACAGTTCCTCGGCCGAGCGGCACACGCGCATGCCGATGCCGCCACCGCCAGCGGTGCTTTTGAGCATTACGGGGTAACCGATCTGTTGACCGGCGTCCAGCGCGGCTTCGAGGCTCTCGAGCAGTTCGGTGCCTTCGAGCATCGGCACGCCGTGCTGCTTGGCCAGCGCTCGGGCGGTGTGCTTGAGCCCAAACACCCGAAGCTGCTCGGGCGTCGGCCCGACAAAGGCGATGCCAGCCGCCTCGCAGGCCTCGGCAAAGGCGGCATTCTCGGAAAGAAAACCGTAGCCTGGATGAATCGCCGTCGCACCGGCGGCCTGCGCGATACCGAGGATCTTGTCGACCACCAGATAGGTATTCGATGCAGCGCCGTCACCGAGGCTATGGGCTTCATCGGCCTGCTGGATGTGCAAGCTGGCGGCATCCGCTTCTGAATAGACGGCCACGCCTTTTACGTCCAGGGCACGCAGCGTGTGCAGAATGCGGCAGGCGATGGCGCCGCGGTTGGCGATCAGGAGTTTGTCGAACATCTTCATTCCCTCAGGGGGAGGCGGGCCGTCCCGCTTTCTTTCGTCGTCGCCCCCGGTCGTCCAGGGACTGAATCGTCTGTAGGGTGGTTTCAGCGAAGTGGCGGGCCGCTGTCTGGGGCTGTGCGAGTGGCTTCCGCAGGTGCGGAGTCGGGCGCATCCGGGACATGCGTTGCAGGCCGCTGGCCGGCGCGCGCCTGCATCAGGGGCAGCACATAACGCTGCAGCAGCGGCATCAGTCCCATACCAGTACCTCGGCGGGCGTGGGATTCCAGCCGTTGCACGGGTTGTTTAGCTGTGGGCAGTTGGAAATCAGCACGATCACGTCCTGCTGGGCTTTCAGCTCAACGTATTTGCCCGGGGCGGAGATACCGTCCTCGAAGGTCAAGCTGCCATCGGGCGTGACCGGAACGTTCATGAAGAAGTTGATGTTGGCGCCGACATCGCGCTTCTCCAGGCGACCGTCATGCAGGCTCGCACGCAGAAAATTGTCGCGGCAGCTGTGCATGTAGCGCTTGTCCAGCGCGTAGCGCACCACGTTGCTCTCCTGGGCGCAGGCGCCGCCGAGGGTGTCGTGGCGACCGCAGGTGTCGGCGACTATGGTTAGCAGCGGGTTGCCAAGGTTGGAGTAGAGCACCGTGCCGGTGGTGAGGTAGACCTGGTTCTGCTTGCGCAGGGTGCGCTGGGGGTCATAGCGCTCACGCGGGTTCGTGGCACTGAAGAACAGTGTATCGACCGCCTGATTGCCCTCAAGGTCGAGCAGGCGCAGGGTCTGGCCGGCCTTCACTTCGAACAGATAAGGCTCGCCGGCCGGGATCATATGGCGAAAGGTGGCGGCCTTGGGGTGCAAGTTGCTTTCGTGGATGGTCATGTTGGCACCCCCTCAGATGTAGAGTCGTTCGGTGTTGTGGAGGCCTCGGGCGTTTTCCGGGCGCGAGGTGCGGCAAAGGACGCTGATACCGTCGCTGTCGACGCGGTGCCAGCTGAGCTGGACGGGTTTTGGCGCGTACGCGGGATTCGGGTCCATCGGGTGCTGCAAGCTGGTGAGCACGATCAGCGTGTCCATCGGCGCGTACAGCTCGAGATAGTCGCCGGCTTTGCTGTTGCCGGACTCGAAGCTGAAGCTGCCATTGGCGTCGACGGTGACCTTGCTGAACAGGTTGAGGGTCATCAGCAGATCCTGCAGGTTCAGGTTCCACTTGCCCATTTCCACCAGCAGGTTGTCGGCGCCGTTGCGGAAGAAGCCGTTACGCAGCTCCTGGTAGCGGCCCTCGCCATATTTTTCGGCTACTTCAGCGGCGTTGAGCACACCGCCAAAGCTGTCATGCCAGCCACAGGTGTCAGCAGTGATGCAGGCCAGGACCCGCCCCATGTCCGAATACAGGCAGTGGCTGGCGGTGAGTTTGGCGGTGTGCTGGCACTTGAGGGTGTCCGGCAGGTTGAGGCGCTCGCTTTTTTCATGCGCGTTGAACATCAGCAGGCTGACGTTGGCGCCGCCTTCGATATCGGTCAGGCGCAGCAACTGACCGCGCTTGAGGATGAAAGAAGTGTGGCCGCCGCCAGGAACGAGTTCCTCGTACAGCGTGGGGCGAATGGCGAGTGAAGCACTCATGTCAGGCTCCTTGATTGTCGGTATGCAGATGGCCCAGGTGCGTCGGCAGGTCGCCAGCAGAGGCGCGCGCAACGTGGCGATCGGTGTTCAGCGGGATGTCGTAAGTGACGCGTGCGCCATAGGCGCCGGGGGCGTGCGGATCAAGGCGGGTCTTGTCGAACACCAGAATGCGCGTGCCGAGGGTGAAGCCTTCGGACAGGTCGTGGGTGACCATGAACACGGTCAGTCGGGTTTCACGCCAGAGTTCCAGCAGCAGCTCGTGCATGTCCTTGCGAATACCGGGATCAAGCGCGCCGAACGGCTCGTCCAGCAACAGCACGCGAGGCTTCATCACCAGTGCCTGGGCGATGGCCAGGCGCTGCTGCATGCCGCCGGAGAGCTGCGCCGGGTACTTGTCCAGCGAGTGCGCAAGGCCGACCTTGCGCAGGATCACTTCGGCCTGCTCGCGTGCCTCGCGCTTGCCGCGGCCGAACAGCCGGCCCAGTAGCGGGGCCCTGGGCAACTCCAGGCCAAGGGCGACGTTGTCCAGCACCGACAGGTGCGGGAATACCGAATAACGCTGAAACACCACACCGCGGCTGGCGTCCGGCTCACTGGCAATGGGGGCGTCGTCGAGCAAGATTTCGCCCCGGCTGGGCCGTTCCTGGCCCAGCAGCAGGCGTAGAAAGGTGGACTTGCCGCAGCCGGAGGCGCCGACCAGGGTGCAGAATTCACCCTCATTGACGCTGAGGTTGAGGCGTTCCAGCACTACCTGATCGCCATATTCCTGCCAGACGTTATTGACTCGTATGAATGGTTTGGCGGGTTGTTCGCCCACCGTGCGGATGACATCGCTCATGCCTTGGCTCCTTCGTACCAGGGGAAGGCCAACTGGGTGAGCTTGCGCAGACCGAAATCCATGCTCCAGGCGAGCAGGGTGATCCAGGCCACGTACGGCAGGATCACATCCATCGCCAGATAGCGGCGAACCAGAAAGATGCGGTAGCCCAGACCGTCGGTGGACGCGATGGCCTCGGCGGCGATCAGAAACAACCAGGCTGAACCCAGCACCAGGCGCAGCGCGATCAGCAGGCGCGGCAGCAGCTGTGGCAGAACCACGCGCAGTATCAGCGTCCAGGTATTGGCACCGAGCGTCTGTGCCTTGATCAGCAGTTCCGGCGGCAACTCCCGCGCGCGCTGCTCCAGATCGCGCGCCAGCACCGGGGTGACGCCAATGACGATGAGCATGACTTTGGACAGCTCGCCGAGGCCGAAGACGATAAACAGGATCGGCAGGATTGCCAGCGGCGGTACCATCGACAGCACCGTCAGCAACGGCGACAGAGGTGCGCTGAATAGCGGCAGCGTCCCCGCTGCAACACCGAGGCACAGCCCGGCCACCGCGGCAATGCCGAGGCCGACGCCCAGCCGCTTGAGGCTGGACGCGGTGTCCTGCCAGAACAGGTAGTCGCCGCTGCGTTTGTCCGGGGTGAAGGCAAGGCGCTCCACGGCGCTGGACATCTGTGTGAAGCTTGGCAGGAGCTTGTCGTTGGGGTTGGTTTCGAGCCGTTGCGCCGAGCTGGTCAGGTAGGTGAACAGCAGGATGGCAAAGGGCAGGATCACGAGCAGCGTCCAACCGGTGCGGCCCGGAACGCGGTTGATCAGACGCATGGGGAGTACCCCCTCTTGGTTCGGGGGTGTTGCCGCGGGCCGGTCGTTTTGTCGAATCCGAACGGTGGCATATAGAGGCCTCCAGTGAGTGGGCATGGCAAAGGAGCTGCGTGTCGAACGCCGTCTCCCGGGCTTTTATCCCGCCGTGTAACCTCACTGGAGGTCGCCAACTCTCGGACCAGCCACTCGCAACGCGAGCCGGAACCCTAGTCGGCTATTTCTAAATTTGTCTCGTCCCTGAGCCGCAGCTTCCTGGCAGAAGAGGTTTTGCAAGAGCGGTGCCAAGCGCAGATCCGCCTAGTTTCGGTCATTGCCAAGCAGGCGGGCAACTCTGGCGCGCCTTAATGGTGCGCTGCGCGCGTCGCGTGCTTCCTTTCGAAGCATTGATATGGAATGCGCAGCGGCTCAGGTGAGGCCTGGGAAAGTCGAACTTCGCCAGCAGTAATATCCATTGTTCGGACGTATCCCAATAAGTGCGCGCTTCACTGCACCATCAAGCACGCCGAGCCCGCTCTGGCGTGGTGGTGATCTGCGTCGCCAGATTGTGGCTGCACCTGGTCATATCCGGCCCGAGATCATGCTTTCGTAAGGGAGGCGAACGGAGAGCGTTTGATCGCGGCAAAGTGCGCGTACGCGTTAGCCGGAACGTTAGTTGAGCCGGTCAGGGTCGCTTCATAGTGGTTTGGGTATCAGCGTTCAGGAAGGGGGTCGATTCTGCCGACTTATTGCGTTTCTACGAATGAGGAGTTCGTCAGGCGCGGTCTTGGGTCGGAGCGACGCGTTGGATTCAGGCGGGAATAGAGCTGGGGGAGGTCCGAGCAAGCGCTGCGTCCGCGAGGACGTCAGCGGCCCGGTTTCCTGGATGCAGTGACTTAGTTCACTGCGTCCTTCAGCGACTTGCCTGGCTTGAAGCCTGGCAGCTTTGCTGCGGAGATCTTGATTGTTGCACCTGTCTGCGGATTGCGGCCGTCACGGGCTGCGCGCTCTTTGACAGCAAAGGTGCCAAAGCCGACCAGCGTCACGCTGTCGCCGTTCTGCAGGGTGTTGGTCACGCTTTCGGTGAAGGCATCCAGCACGCGAGTGGCGGTGCTCTTCGGTACATCGGCGGAGGCGGCGATCGCTTCAATCAACTCGGCTTTATTCACGGGTGTGGCTCCAGATTGGAATGGGTGGTCAGTATAAGCAGCGTCTTGCCCTGTCGCCTGCGGCAAATTTCCTCTTTTTCAAAAATATCCCGTGCGGGGCGACAAATCACTTGGTTGCCTAATCCAGACGCTTTTGTCTGGACATCGAAATTTTGGCTCCGGTTCATTGCCCACCCGACCATTGGTAGCTCGGCTGTCGTCTGAGTACGCCAGAAGCGCTCCGCACGCAGCATGGAACACCTGATACGAGATTCAGGGGCAGTGGATTGATTATTCACACGCTGATTGGCTCGTTTTCAACTTCAGTAATGGACGTCGATGTCGATCTCGCGTGGCTTGTCGCCTTGCATATCGAACCGGCTATCCTCGAATGCTGGCGGGCCCATCACTTTTGGGTTGTTGGACAAGCCATAACCTTCGGTGGGAAACATGCCAAACCTTAAGTCCAGCTCGCCGTTAGCGTTTTCGTCGTGGTAGGCCATGACCGCATACTGACCGGCTGGTACATCTTCGAATACCACCGTGACGGTTCCCGCCTTGGCTGGCAACTCGCGGGCATCGAAGGCTTGGTCCGCTTTGCGGAATGTCTTAGGGTCGTCGAACAGAGCCACGCGAACATTACCTCGATCGTGCTCGATGTTGTTCAGTTTGACCATCAAAGGCTGGCCTTCGGCAAAAGCCGCTTGGCCAATCGCCATTGCTACCAAGGTTAGCACTAAGCGCAGTGTCATCGGATTCGCTCCTGGTTGGCATCTCTGTCGAGTGGTTGGACGACGGGCATCTCAAGCGTGCCCGGAATATCCAGGCGATAGTGCCGTGCTTCTGGCTGATCGGCCAGCCAAACGGCTGACCAGTCAGTCTCGCCTCCCGCATGACAACGCCGTGGCTCCCCGATCGCTGCAATGCGATGCTAGACACCAAACGACCTACCGACCGAGTCCACATGAACAAGACCCACCTTCAGACGCTCGTCATCGACAAGCTGCAGGCCGATCTGGCTGTTGCAAAGGATGCACTGAAGGCCTCACACGAGGCGGCGACGCACGCCGAAAGCAAAGCGGAGAACAAGTACGACACCCGAGGATTGGAAGCCGCCTACCTGGCAGATGGGCAACGGAAGCGCGTTCACGAAATAGAAACAGCGATCTCAAGCTACCAAAATCTGCCCGTACGATCGCATCGCAATGAAGCCATCACTTTGGGCGCGTTGGTTTCGCTGGAGTCCGCTGACAGTTGCCGTTGGGTGTTTCTGGGACCGGATGGCGCTGGGCTGAGTGTGACGGTTGAAGGCCAAGAGGTGCTGGTGATCTCTCCGCGTTCGCCGCTCGGCAGGGCACTGCTGGGTTGCGAGGAAGGCGATGAGGCCGAGATCAAGGTCGAAGGGCAGACTCTCAGATACAGCGTGATCAGCGTCATCTGACGCGGGATCCCTGCGCCTGACTTCGTAGATATAATTCTTATTAATTATATTAAAATCAGTTAGTTAGCATAAATAATTGATGTCAGCTGTAAGGATATGCGCTGATTTGACTTGCAGTCATGGCTTATCGAATAAATGATCTTAATAAGCTGTTGTATGCCACTGATTTATAAATCTAAATTTAGTAAAAATTGCCGCGGCTAACGTCGCTTGCGTGAGCCGTTGGCTCAACGCTTTTTATCGCCCGCTACGAATGTGCTAGCGGCGCGCACAGGGCCGCTTCCTGCAGGCCAATGCCACCCAATAGCCCGGTTAGAAACAATTTGACGCATTCCGTTTAGCTGACTATCGTGCCGCATGCAGATGATAACCAATCTCATTAGTATTTGCGGAGGTGGTGGTGAACGCACTGACTCGCGTCGCCTACGATGGGCCAAGGGAAGGTTATAAATTCCCGCCGTCGTATCGGTTTTATTCACCGACTGGGGGCATTGAAGCCAGCGGTTGTTTCAAAGTGATAGACACGCCAGCGGAGGGGGCCGGCCCAGGGCTGGAGCGCGATGTTCAGCGCGGATTCGCAGAAGCCCAGGCAGCCGGGCTGAGCAATCCGGTACTGGTCGGTGTGATTCCGTTCGATAAACAGCAAGCCTCCAGCTTGTTCATTCCGCGACACATCAGCCATCTCGCTCCGACGGCACCGCCCACCGCAATATGCGGATTTACCTGTGGCAATGCTCGTCAGTGTATTGAGCAGCCCAATCAGGCGGGATTTCAGCAGGCCGTTACCCGAGCGCTGGACGCGCTACGCAAAGGACGTCTGGACAAAGCGGTGCTGTCCCGCCTGTTACAGCTCGAGTTTGACGAGCCGCCCTGCGCGGCAACGATCTTTCAGGGGTTGCGTCAGCAGAATCCCGAGGCTTATCACTTCTTCGCGGACCTGCCTGACGGCAGCGTGCTGATCGGCGCCAGCCCCGAGCTGCTATTGCGCAGAACCGGCCAGCGACTGGAAACCAACCCACTGGCCGGGTCAGCGCGGCGTCATGCCGATCCCGAGAAAGACGCATATGCCGCGCAGTCGCTGCTCCATTCCGTAAAAGACCAGCACGAACACCACTTGGTGATCCGTGATATGGAGCGCCAATTGCGGCCCCTATGTCGGGAGCTGCACATTCCAAGCGCACCATCGCTGATGAGTACCGCGAAGCTGTGGCACTTGTCGACGCGGATCGAAGGCGAGCTCGCCGAGCCCATGTCAGCCCTCAAGCTGGCGTGCCAGCTGCACCCGACCCCAGCGCTCTGTGGCTTTCCCACGGCTGCGGCCAAACAGCTTATCGCAGAGCTCGAACCCTTTGAGCGTGGTGTTTTTGGCGGCATTGTCGGCTGGAGTGACGCGGCAGGTAACGGTGAATGGGCTGTCGTCATTCGCTGTGGCGTGATCGATGAACGCAAGGTGCGGCTGTTTGCCGGAGCTGGGCTGGTTTCCGAATCCTGCCCAGAATCGGAATGGCGTGAAACCGGCACCAAGCTTGGCACCATGCTCGCGGCGTTCGGTCTCGACCGGGAGGCCGTATGAGCCTGGTTCCGTTTACACGCTGGCCTGAGGCATTCGCCGAGCGATATCGCCGCGCCGGCTACTGGCGTGGCGAACCGCTGAGCCAGATGCTCATCGAACAGGCCAGCACCCAGCCGGACACCGTTGCGGTCGTCGGCGGCCGCAGCTCGCTGAGCTATGCCGACCTGGACCGGGCTTCGACCAACCTGGCGCAGCGGCTGGCGAATCGCGGCTTGGGGCAGGGCGACCGCGCGCTGGTTCAGCTGAGTAATCAGGCAGAGCTGTACGTTGTGTTCTTTGCATTGATGAAAGCCGGCATAGCGCCTGTTAACGCCCTGTTCAGTCACAACCGGCTGGAACTGGTGGCCTATGCCGCGCAGGTCCGACCTCGCCTGCTGATTGCCAGTCGGGCCCATTCACTGTTCACAGAGGATGCGTTTGTTGAGGAACTGACCGAGCTTATTCCCGAGCTGGATACCGTTTTGCTGAACGATGATCCCCACCCTGAGCTGCGTCTGCAGAGCTGGTTCGAGCAAGCGACGGCACTGCGATCATTCAGCCCTACGCCGGCCGGCGAAGTGGCTTTCTTCCAGCTTTCCGGTGGCAGTACCGGGACGCCAAAGCTGATCCCGCGCACCCATGACGACTATCTTTACAGCGTCCGCCGCAGCGTCGAGATCTGCCAGTTCGACCGAGACACCCGTTACCTCTGCGCACTACCGGCAGCGCACAACTTTCCGTTGAGCTCCCCAGGCGCGCTGGGCGTGTTCCTGTCTGGTGGTCGTGTCGTGCTGAGTCCGGACCCAGGTCCCGCCAGTTGCTTCCCTTTGATTGCACAGCAGCAGGTCAACGTGACCGCGCTGGTGCCGTCTGCTCTGGCCATGTGGTTACAGGCCGCCTCCAGTCATCCCGAGGATCTTGTTTCGTTGCAGTTGATACAGGTAGGTGGCGCCAAGCTGCCGGAGGCACAGGCCAGGCGAGCAGCTCATCTGTTGGGGTGCAAATTGCAACAGGTCTTCGGTATGGCGGAAGGGTTGGTCAACTACACCCGGCTGGATGACAGCGAGGAGCACGTTTACTTGACCCAGGGCCAACCGATGAGCCCGGATGACGAGATCAAGGTCGTCGACCGTGAGGAGCGTCCAGTGGCTGCTGGCGAAGTCGGGGCGCTGATGACCCGTGGCCCGTACACGATTCGCGGTTACTTCCAAAGCCCGGAGCACAACGCGATCGCATTCGACGCTGACGGGTTCTACCGCTCCGGTGACCTTGTCTGTCAGCGACCTGACGGTTATCTCGTCGTCGTCGGCCGGATCAAGGATCAGATCAATCGTGGCGGCGAAAAGATCGCCGCCGAAGAGGTGGAAAACCTGCTGATGGCGCATCCCGACGTTGCGCAGGTGGCGCTGATCTCCGTTCCTGATCAGGCCATGGGCGAGAAGAGCTGCGCCTACATCGTCACCCACGACCCGTCGCTCAAGGGCATCGTCCTGCGCAAGTTTCTGCGGGGCCTCGGCCTTGCTGACTACAAGCTGCCCGACCGATTCGAGCGCCTGGACGCACTCCCGCTGACCGCCGTCGGCAAGGTGGATAAGAACCTCCTGCGCCGCCGCATCGCTGAACAACTGACCGTTACCGAATAAGGATTCGTTTCATGGCAATTCCCACGCTGACGCCATACCACCTGCCCAGTGAATGGCGTGCGAACAATGTGCAGTGGTCGCTCGAGCCGAATCGCGCGGTGCTGCTGGTTCACGACATGCAAGCGTACTTCTGTGATTTTTGGGGCCAGGACAGCGCCTTTATCGACCAACTGGTTTCCCGTCTGGCGCAGGTTCGACAGCGCTGCAAGGCACTGGGCATTCCGATCGTCTACACCGCCCAACCGGGCGAGCAAGCCGCTGCGGACAGGGCGCTGCTCAACGACATGTGGGGGCCGGGCATCACTGGATACCCCGAGCGGCAGGCCATCGTTTCCGGGCTGGCGCCTGCTGAGGACGACACGGTGCTGGTGAAATGGCGCTACAGCGCGTTCCAGCGCTCACCGCTTGAACACATGATGACCGAGCTCGGTCGCGATCAGCTCATTATTGGCGGCATCTACGGCCATATCGGCTGCCTCATGACCGCGTGTGATGCGTTCATGCGAGACATTCAACCGTTCGTGCTGGCGGACGGCATCGCTGATTTCGGGGCGGCCGAACACCAGATGGCTCTGGACTATGTGGCGACGCGATGCGGCAAGGTTGTGACTTGCCGAGAAGTGCTCGAACTGGGCGTCGCAAGCCTGTCATTGCCAAGCCGGGCAGGGCTGGAAGCCCGGCTGCTGTCGATGCTCGACGAAATGGACGAGCCATTCGACCCGGACGAGAACCTGCTCGACTACGGGCTGGATTCGATTCAGATCATGACGTTGCTAAGCGAATGGCGCGAACAAGGCCTTGAGCTGAGCTTCACCGACCTTGCCAAGACCCCGACATTGAACGGCTGGTGGGCCCTGATCAGCGATCACGGAGGTGCCCGATGAGAGCGCTCGGGACTGCCCAGCAAGGGCTTTGGTCTGGCTACCTGCTCAACGAGGACAGGGCCATGTTCAATACTGCGGAGTGCATTGCGTTCGACGGCAAAATCCACGCGGCGACGCTGATTACTGCGGTGCAACAGGCGGTACGGGAATGCGAGGCCCTATCCGGTGTGCTCGTGGCCGAGAAAGACACGGCATTCTTCAACCCCTGCAACCTGCCTGTGGATGTGCGACAGGTCCAGGTTCCGGCGGCAGAAGGGGGAGAAGAGTGGGTCCGTGACTGGGCCATGCGCGACATACGCGAACCGATCGATCTCGAAAGCGAACTGCCGTGCCGGTTCGTGTTGCTGCAGGCCGAAGGGCGCGATTTTCTCTACAGCTGTGTGCACCACATTGCCCTGGATGGCTATGGCACCAACCTGCTGTATCAGCGCATCGCCGAGCTTTACGGTGCTGCACTGAACGGTGACCCACCGCCGCGCAATGGGTTTGGCCGCTATGAAGATGTGCTCAAGGAAGACGCCGAGCGGGACGCTCAGGGCCGCACCGCGGCAGCGCGCGGTTACTGGCTCGAGGCCTTGTCGCGAATGCCGGAACCAGCCAGTTTCAGCGAACGCAGTGCGCCCATTTCAGCCACTTTCATTCGTCACGGTGCGCCGTTTACCGAGCCCCTGTGGCAGGCGCTCAACCAGGTTGCCGACGCTCACGGCGTGAGCTGGCCGGACCTTCTTCTGGCTGGCATCAGTGCTCATCTCAGGCAGGTGAGCGAGGTGCGCTCGCAGGTACTCGGCCTGATGGTCATGAACCGCGTCGGCTCGGCATCCTTCAATGTCCCGTGCATGCAGATGAATATCGCGCCTTTGTGCGTGGACCTGCCAGACGATGCCGATCTGATCGTCAGTGCCAAGGCCCTAGGCAAGCTGCGACGCAGCAGCCGCAAACATCAGCATTACCGCTACGAATCGCTGCGTCGGGACCTCGGTCGTGTTGGTGGAGAGCAGCGCCTGTTTGGCCCTCTGATCAACATCATGCCCTTTGATCGTCCACTGGCATATGGCGACTGCCCGGCGCGAACGTTAAACCTCAGCGCCGGCCCGGTTGAGGACCTGACGCTGGAAGTGCAGATCGGCGCCGACGGTATGCCGGTGCTCGACTACGACGCCAACCCGGGCTGTTACAGCCTTGATCAGGTGCGCAGCCTGCAACAAGAATTGTTCGACCTGCTCGAATGCTGGTTGGCTGAGCCTCAGCAGCCACGGGCTGTGCTGCTTGAAGAACTGTTTGCCGTTCGCCGAGCTTGGCAGGTGCTCAAAAGTCCAGGCAGTGCCACCCACGCGCTACCGACCAATGTCCTGGAGGCCATACGGTTACAGGCACAGACTCAGCCTCGGCACATCGCGCTGGTTCAGCAAGAACAGAGGCTCAGTTATGGCGAGCTGCAGGCGCGCGCCGAAATGGTTGCTGCTGCGCTGGTCAATGAGGGAATTGGGCCGGGCCAGCGCGTCGGTGTGATGCTGAGCCGGTCGCCCCAGGCGATCCTTGCCCAGCTGGGAGTCTTGCTCGCCGGTGCGGTGTATGTGCCGTTGGACCCGGAGCAGCCCGCCGATCGGCAAAGGCTGATCTGCGAGACGGCAGACCTGGCGCTGGTCATCACAGAGGCGGCTTATCGGCATCGGTTGGCGGACATCCATTCAGGCCCGATTCAACTGATAGGGTTGCTGACCTCGGCCAACCGGATATATGGCCCGCGCAGTGACGATGCGGGTTGTTATGTGATGTTTACCTCCGGCTCGACAGGTGCGCCAAAGGGCGTTGAAGTCAGCCATCGCGCATTGGTGCATTTTGCTCATGCGGCTCGGCAGCGCTACGGCATCGGTTCAGCCGACCGTGTCCTGCAATTCGCACCATTCAACTTCGATGCAAGCATCGAAGAAGTGTTTGTCAGTCTGTCGGCCGGGGCGACATTGGTGCTGCGCAGCGACCCGATGTTGCAGTCCATGTCTTCCTTTGTAGAAGGGCTCGAGGAGCTGGCGATCAGCGTCGTTGACCTCCCCACGGCTTTTTGGAACGAGTGGGTCGTGGCGTTGCGTAGCGGCCAGGTACAGATTCCAGCCTCGCTCAAGACGGTGATCATCGGTGGCGAAGCGGTTTATCCCGAGCAGCTGCAGGCCTGGCAACGCGTCGGACGGCGCGACCTTCGTTTGATCAACACCTACGGCCCGACCGAGACCACGGTAGTGGCGACCAGCGGTGATCTGCAATGCCTCGACCCTCATCGCGAACGGCTGCCGATTGGGCAGCCACTGGCCGGCGTCGAAGCGCTGGTTCTGGCGCGAGGAAATCGTCCGGGATCTGAAGGTGAGCTGGTGCTCTTTGGCCCACAGTTGGCCAACGGCTACCTCAACAGCGACTCGCCGGCCTTTGCCCATTTGCGCATCGGCGACGAAACGATGCGGGTCTACCGCACCGGTGACCGCGTGCAGCTGATCGACGGCCAGCTGGTGTACCTCGGCCGACTGGACAACGAGTTCAAGATCAGCGGTTATCGCATCCAGCCGGGTGAGGTCGAAGCGCGGATGCTGGCACTGCCGGGCATCGACGAAGCCTGCGTGCTGGGCCTGGAGCTCGATGGCGGGGTGCGTCGGTTGGTGGCGTTTCATGCCGGCCCTTGGGACGACGCCCGAGCGATCAAGCGCGCACTGGGCGCCGTACTGCCAGGGGCCATGGTGCCGACCGATTACCGTCATTTCGCGGTCCTGCCCCGTACCGGTAGCAACAAAATCGACCGTAAGCGCTTACAGCAGGCTTACGTGCAGGACTCGTCCGATCGCGTGTTGAACGACGAGACGCAGCGTCGCGTTAGCACCATCTGGCAGCAGATCCTCGGGGTAAGCGGCATTCAGCCGGACGACAATTTTTTCGAGCTCGGTGGGCAGTCGTTACAGACCATCCAGATCGTCAATCGGCTGGGCGCAGAGTTCGGCACTGCAGTGAAGGTCTCTGACGTCTTCGATCACCCGCAGCTGGCGGATTTCTGCAGCTTTTTGGACAGCCGACTGCAACAGCGTGAAGCACTCGTGGAGATGGTCTGGTGAAGGGGGCGGCGCAGATGAGTGAGCAGATGAATTTCAGCGGGCACAGCGTCTGGGTGACCGGTGCCGGACAGGGGATCGGCCGTGCCGTGGCTGAAGCCTTTGCGCGGCTGGGTGGGCAGGTCATTGGTTTCGACCGCAATTTTTCCGAAGGTGACTACGGCTTCACGACCTATCAGCTTGATGTCAGTGACGCGGACGCGGTGCGGCTGGCGTGCAACGAGCTGCTGGACGGGCAACAGCGGGTTGATGTCTTCGTCAGTGTCGCAGGCATCTTGCGGCTCGGGACGATCGAGGCGCTGAGCCTGGCTGACTGGGACGATTCGATGCGCGTCAACGTGTCTGGCCCGTTTTTTCTGATGCGCGAACTGATCCCGCGCTTCAAGGCACAGGGCTGCGCAGCGGTGGTGGCAGTGAGCAGCAATGCGAACCACGTTCCGCGCATGCAGATGGCAGCCTACAGCGCATCCAAGGCAGCCCTGAGCAGCCTGATCTTAACCGCGGGCCTTGAACTGGCCGAGCATGGCGTGCGTTGCAACCTGGTTTCGCCGGGGTCCACCGATACCGCCATGCAGCGTGGCATGTGGCACAGCGAGGACGCGCGTGAGCGGACCATCGCCGGCTTCCCGGAGCAGTACAAGCTGGGCATTCCGCTACGCAAGATCGCCACGCCAGAAGAGGTCGCCCGCACCGTGCTGTTTCTCGCCTCGGACCTGGCGAGCCACATCACCCTGCAGGACATCGTCGTGGACGGCGGCGCCACCCTGGCGGCCTGAGATTCCGAGAGGTAGCAGATGCAACAGAACATAATCGGCCTGCTGAACCGCTTGGCTCAGCAGGGGGTGCACCTTGCGCTCAACGATCAGCAGAAGCTGGTTTCGCAGTCGAGCAAAGAGGCCGTGACCGCCGCGCTCGGGCAGCAGATTCGTGACAACCGCGACGCCATCATTGAATGCCTACGAGCTCAACGCGCGTTCAATGCGCCGATTGAGCCGCAACACCTCAGCGTAGGTCCGCTGTCTTCCTCCCAGAGCGGGCTCTGGTTCATCGAGCAGTACGAGCAGCATTCGCACCTGTACAACATGCCTGTGTTCTTCCGCCTGACTGGCGAGCTGGACGTGGCGGCACTGGCGTTCGCGTTCGAGGCGCTGATCGCCCGTCACGCCAGTTTGCGCACGTGCTTCCAGCGCAATGCGGAAGGGCGTGGCGAGCAGGCGATACTGCCGCACACGGGCTTTCATCTGGCGCGGGAAAACCTCAGCTATCTTGAGCTGCAGTCGTGTGAGGAGCGGGTGGCGCAGCGGGTACGCGAAGAGATCGAGCGCCCCTTCGATATCACAAGCGGACAACTGACACGGGTCACGCTGCTGGTGCTGGGCGAGCGTGAGCACGTGCTGATGATCAACCAGCACCACATCATCTCGGATGGCTGGTCGGTGAAAAACATGTTCGCTGATCTGAAGACTGCTTATCTGGCCTACCAGAATCGCGAGCCTGTGGTGTGGGATGAACCCGCGCTGACCTACATCGACTACGCTCGCTGGTTCAATTCGCCGCTGTTCCGTGACTATCACGCGCAATTCAAACCATTCTGGGCCGAGCGCCTGGCTGGCATTCCCGATGTGCACAGTCTGCCGCTGGATAATCCACGACCGGCGCAACCGGGCAGCGGCGGCGAGGTGGTGTTCTCGACTATCGACAATACGCTCTGGGATCGCTTCAAAGGGCTGTGTCAGCAACACAACACCTCACCCTTCATCGGCTTGCATGCACTGTTTGCGCTGCTGCTGGCACGCCATTGTGGTGAGCGCGACATTGTCATAGGCACGCCGCTGGCCTACCGCGAGCGGGCGGATATCGAGCCTTTGGTAGGTTTCTTCGTTAACACGCTGGTGTTGCGCACGCAGCTTCCCGAGCAGCAAAGGTTTGTCGACTATTTGCAACAGTGCCGCACTGACGATCTCGAGGCGTTCGATCACCAGCTCTATCGGTTCGAGGCGCTGAGCGAAGCGTTGGGCATGGACCGCCACACAGCAATCAATCCGATCTTTCAGATCATGCTGGTGTATCAGGCGCGGGTTGACTTCAATGACCTGATCCCCGGTTGCGACGCGGTGGAGGAGACCTCGCCGGTCTTGCCTGCCAAGACCGACATTTCGGTCAAGGTCACCGAGCTGATGGATTCGGTGCGGGTCGATTGGCTCTATGCGACAGCGCTGTTCGAACGCAGCAGTGTCGACGGTTATGCGAGCCGGCTGCTGAACCTGTTGGAGGCTGTGGTCGAGGAACCGAATCAGGACATCTGGCAACTGCCGATGCACGAGCCGCTGTTGCTGGAGCAGACCGCCGGGCGCCTGTCGGCTCTGCCCGCGAGCTATCCCGAAAGGCTGACCGCGCTTTCGCTGTTCGGCGACATGACTCGGCTACATTCAACCCGTCCCGCGCTGCGGCAGGGGGAGGGCTATGTCAGTTATGCGGAACTCGATGCCCTATCCAGTCGGCTGGCCAATTGGTTACTGGCTCAGGGCAGTGAACCGGGTGATCTGATCGGTGTGTTTGCGCGGCGCGAAAACGCCTTTGCGATCGCGTTGCTCGCCTGCTGGAAAATCGGTGCGGCGTATGTTCCTCTGGACCCGAGCTACCCTCAGCCGCGCCTCAGCCACATCATGCGGGACGCCAACCTGCAGCTCGTCATCGGGCAGGGCGCAGCACCGTTCGAGCTGGAGCCGAACCGGCGTTGGGTGGATCTGGCCAGCCCAAACATCCAGGTACAGCTGGATGCGCAGTTGCCAACCGCACCGCCCCTCAAGCATGACCCCAGAGAGCTGGCTCAGGTGATTTACACCTCGGGTTCGACCGGGCTGCCGAAAGGCGTGATGATCGAGCATGGCTCGCTGGTCAATCTGTTGCTCGATCACGGTCGCCGGCTCGATGTCGCGCCGGGGGATCGCATGCTGGACTGCATGTCGTTGTCGTTCGATGCGGGCAACATGTGTGCGCTGGTGCCGTTGGTGCACGGTGCGTGTCTGCTCTGGGCGGACCCCGGCGAAGGCCTGCTGGACGAGATCGAGCGTACCAAAACCACCCAGATGATCTTTCCCACAGCGCTGCTCGCGACTTTGCCGGCGCGCGCGTTACCAGCCATGAAAGCGGTCGGGTTTGGAGGCGAGGCTTGCCCACCCTCAATAGCGCAGCGCTGGGGCGCTCAGTTCCGTTTGATCAACATGTATGGGCCGACAGAAGCCACCGTTACGGCGCTGACGAAAACCCTTGCGCCGGGTGGTCGTCTGACCATCGGACAGCCTATCGAGGGCATGCAGGCTGTGATTCTGGATCGGCATGGTGCTGTGTGCCCAGTGGGCGTTCCCGGTGAGCTTTGTCTGGCGGGGCTGGGGTTGGCGCGGGGTTATCTCAACCTGCCGGAGCGCACAGCTGAGGCGTTTCGTGAGCATCACATCGCTGGGGTGAAGCTGCGGCTGTACCACACCGGGGACCGCGCCCGGTTGTTGGCCAACGGTGAGTACGAGTACCTGGGGCGCCTGGATGCGCAGATCAAACTGCGCGGCTATCGCATCGAACCGGGTGAAATCGAAGCACAGCTGCATGCCAGCTGCGCCGCCCTGCAGGAAATCAAGGTCATCGTCTCCCGCCAGGGCACGCGTCAGGCGCTGATCGCCTACGCCACGGTCACCGCTGGCGAAGCGATACCCGAGGCAGGCGCGGTCTTGCAGGCAGCTGCGCATCGATTGCCTGAATACATGGTGCCGCAGCATCTGATCGTCCTCGACAGGATGCCGCTTACCGCGAACGGCAAACTGGATCAACGGCAGCTGCCCGCGGTTGAGCTGGCCGACGCCGAACAGCGGGTGCCGCCCGCGGGCGATCTGGAGCGACAGGTGCTGGAGATCTGGCAGGGTGTGCTGGAGCAGCCGCTGGGCGTTGAAAGCGATTTCTTCCAGTTGGGCGGCGATTCGATCTTGAGTATTCAGCTGGCTACACGTTTGCGCGAGGCCGGTTATCCCTGCAGCGTCAAAGAGGTGTTCGAGGCCAAAACCGTGCGTCGGCTGTGCCGTGTGCTGGAAAGACCTCGCGAGATGCCAATGCTCCGCGCGGAGCAGGGGCTGCTGACCGGCGATTTCCCCCTGCAGCCGATACAGCACTGGTTCTTCGAGCAGCCTTTTGCTCAACCCCAGCACTGGAATCAGGGCGTTGTGCTGTCTCTGCCGACGGACGTAAGCCTGCCGCAACTGATGGATTACATGCGCCAATTGCTGGCCCAACACGATGCGCTGCGGTTGATCGTCATGCCGTCGGGCCAGTGCTACCGAGAATTTTTGCCGTTGCCCGAGCCTGCATGGCTGGACGCGGCGGCGCTGGGCGAGACGGGATTACAGCATGCGTTAACCGAGCTGCAATCTCACTTTGATGCAGCGAGCTCTCGAACGCTGGCGTGGGCCGTTATCGACAACTTGGCAAAGGGTCAGCGAGGGCTGTTTATCGCCTTTCACCATCTGGTCATCGATGCGGTGTCTTGGCGCATCCTGATTGAAGACCTGCAGCGACTGGCCCGCGGCGATGCTTTGCCGGACAAGACCAGCAGCTATCGGCAATGGGGCGAGGGGCTTGTTGCCTATGCTCAGCGTGCCGAAACGCAGTTGCCATACTGGCTAGAGCAGGTGGGAGCCATGGGCGAAGCGAGTGGGGAAAGTCCGTTTCCACTCGACTGGTGCTCCAGCGAGCGATCCGAACCTCAGCTGTTGCAGCTGGACGAAGCCACTACCCGTCGTCTGACGCAGAACACGACCCAGCGCTTGAGCGTGGACGTGCGGACCTTACTGCTGGCTGCGCTGACCCGCACGCTCATGGAGCTGGGGCTCGGCGAGCAGCACTGCATCATGCTGGAGGGCCACGGTCGTGAACCGATTGATGCCGGGCTGGATGTCAGCCGCACGGTGGGTTGGTTCACCAGCATGTTCCCGGTCAAGGTGCATAACCACGCGGACTGGCCCGCGCTGGTCCAGCATACCGCCGACCAGTTGCGCCGGGTGCCGGACAACGGCGTTGGTTATTTGCCGCTGCGCAGCAATCCGGCGCTTCGTGAGCGCCTTCCGTTGCCCACCGTCGCGCTCAATTACCTCGGCAATTACCACCGCGGAACGGGGGCGTGGCAGGCATTGCCACTGCCTCCGGGTAACCCGAGCGGCGCAGGCAATCTGTCTGCTGAACTGGTCAGCCTGCACGGTGGCGTATTTGACGGCCTACTGACCTTAAGGCAGATCGGCAGTTTGCGTGCAGACCTGGGCGCCCGCATGCTGGCGTTGCTGCGCGCGAATCTGCACAGCCTGGCGGCACTGGGAGGAGAGCCGCTATGACGATGCTCAATCCGCACCTCGCCCACGTCTTTGTCCGTCACGCCGGACGTCCAGCGCTAGGATGCCTCGGCGTCAGCTTCAATTATGCCGAGCTGCAATCCCGGGTCGCGGCCATCGTGTTGCAAATGCGCGAGACGGGCGTGACGGCCGGTGATCGCGTTGGACTGCACCTCGCCCGAGGGCCGGATTTGATCGCTGCGCTGCTTGCCTGCCTGCATGACGGGCTGTGCTTTGTGCCCCTGGAGCCTGAGTTTCCCGTTGACCGGCTACAGGGGATCGTCGATGACGCCCGCCTGCGGTGTGTCGTGCAGGATGAGCAGTCGTCGCACTCGTTAGCCCCTTCGCTGCGCCTGAGGCCCGGCGTGGCCGAGATGCCGGAGCAGCCAGATCTCGACGACGAGCTACCGGCATACATGATGTTCACGTCCGGCTCGACCGGAAAACCCAAGGGGGTCGTGATCGGCCGGGCGGCGCTACGCAACTTTCTCGACGCCGCGACCCGCCGCGTCGGGGCTGGCTGCGAGACACGCTGGTTGTTTACCACCACGCCGGCGTTCGATATTTCGCTGCTTGAGATGCTGGGGCCGTTGTGGGTGGGTGGCTATGTCGAAGTGGTCTGCGCACCCGCTCACAAGGACCCGGTAGCGCTGTTGCAATTGCTCGATAGCCGGCCGGACCTGAACACCCTACAGGCGACACCCGCGCTCTGGCGGATGCTGCTCAAAGCAGGGTGGCGAGGGCATAAAGGGCTGGTCGCGCTCTGCGGTGGTGAAGCCCTGGACGCCTCGCTGGCGGCACAACTCAGCGAATCAGCGGGGCAGCTCTGGAACTGCTACGGCCCCACCGAGGCGACCGTCTGGTCAATGATGGCGCAGGTCGAACAGCCATTGGCCGACCACAGCGTGCGGCTCAGGCAGTCACTCGACGGCTATCGTCACTGGGTGCTCGACGAGAATGGCAACGACGTCGGGCCGGGCGGCGAGGGTGAACTGTGCATCGAAGGGGTATCGCTGGCACAGGGTTATTGGCAACGCCGCGACCTGAATGAGCAGGCCTTCATCAGGAGGCAAGGGCGTCGTCTGTACCGTACCGGGGACCGGGTTCGCCGCATCGGCGACGATGAATTCCAGTACCTTGGACGTCGTGACGATCAGATCAAGCTGCGCGGCTTTCGAATCGAACTGGGCGAAATCGAAGCCAATCTGCGGCGCATCGATGGCGTGCAGGAGGCTGCGGTGCGGTTGCTGGGTGAAGGGGACGAGGCGTGCCTGGTCGGTTATGTGGAGACACATGCCGAAGGTGCGCCCGGTCGGGTTCAGATTCGCCGAGCACTGCACCTGAGCCTGCCGCACTACATGATTCCGAGTCGCATCGTCCTGTTGGAATCATTGCCGAAAACACCGAGCGGCAAGATCGACCGCAAGCGTCTGCCCGAACCTGCCTGATTGGTAAGCTCTACCCCGTGGCCAAGCGGCCACGGGGTGTATCTACGTCAGTTCTTTGCGACTGGCTCGGCGTCTGTTTTGCCGACGATGGACTCTACATCTTCGATCACCTGCAGAGCGGCCATCGGCCCACCCAGGGAGGTCCACAACGATCCATCAACGGCGGCGAAACGCTTGGCCTGGATCGCGGACAGCTGACGGAACGCTGGCGTTTGCTCCGCCTGGTGGAGCGCCTCCACGGCTTCTCCGCTGGTAGCCAGTGTGCCGATCACCAGCCAGTCCGCATCCAGCAGTTCAAGCGACTCAAGGCTGAGCGCCATGGAATGCGTATGGCCGGAGTCCTGCTGGTGAGCTGGGCGGACCAAGCCGACATCCTCCACCACGGTGCTGGAAAAAGCGTCCTTGAACATGTAGGACGGCCCCTTCGGGTTCCAGCGAACAATGCTGAACGTCTCGCCTTGATGAGCCTTCAGACGTTCACGCGCTTCGGCTACCCGCACTTGGTAGCGGTCCAGAAAAGCCTTGGCTTCGGCATCCTTGTTCAGCACGTGCGCCGTTCGCTGCATGCTGACTCGCCAAGGTTCCGCCCACTTGAAAGTCACGACCGTGGGCGCGATTTCGTTGAGGATCGCCAACTGCTCCGGCTTGACTGGCCCGGTGAGGATCAGGTCCGGCTCCAGCTCCAGAAGCGTTTCCAGGTTGGGGTTGTCCAGGTCTCCGACGACCCTGATGCTGGATGGCACCTTGCCTTCCAGGTAGCGCGGCGGTGCAGCCTGGCCGCGACCGTTTACGGTGCCAATCGGCGTTACGCCCAGCGTCAGTGCCGTATCCAGATCGATCTCGTTAAGCGTGACAACGCGCTCGGGTGTGGCTGGCACGGTAACGGTATTGCCCAGTGCATCTTCCACCTGACGGGTGGCGGCTTGCGCATTAAGGGACATCAAGCCTGCTAAAAGTGCGACGGCGAAGTGCCAGGGGATTCGTTTGATCATGGGGTCGTGTCCTGTTGAGCGGGTTCGAGCACCGCTGGGGTGCGGGTGATTGATGGTGCAGGGGTCCCAGGCGCGGGCGCTGCGAGCGAGCGGCGACGAGGAACGATCACCGGAGCGCCGTCACCCGGCGCCGGCACAATGTCCACCTCGGTCTGATAAAGGCGGTCCACCAGCGCCTTCGTCATCACCTCACGGGCTGGCCCCATGGCCTGAATCTGCCCATCGGCAAGGGCAATCAGGTCGTCGCAATAGCGCGCGGCAATGCCCAGGTCATGGATGACGATCAGCACCGTGCGGCCTTCGGCTGCGATCCGGTACACCGCCTCCATGACTTCGGCCTGGTGGCCGATATCCAGTGCGCTGGTGGGCTCGTCGAGCAGAATGAGATCGGTGTTCTGCGCCAGAATCATGGCCAGCCATGCTCGCTGCGCCTGGCCGCCGGAAAGCGAAGACGCCTGGCGATGCCAGATGGTGTCGAGCTGCATGGCGGTACGTGCGCGGGCGACTTGGTGCGCATCCTCATCGCTCCACTGGTTGAACCAGCCTTGATGCGGATGTCGGCCGTACTGCACCAACTGCTCGACACGAATGCCCTCGGCCATCACCGGGCGTTGGGGGAGAAACGCCAGTTGGCGGGCCAGGCGCTTCATCGAGTAACGAGACAGGGACTGCCCGTGCACCTGGATTTCGCCGCGTTGCAGCGGCAGCTGACGCGCCAATAGCTTGAGCAGCGTCGATTTACCGCTGCCGTTGGGCCCGACGATGCCAATCAGCCGGCCTTTGGGCAGCGAGAAGGTGAGGTCGTCCAGAACCACCTTGTCCTGATAGGAGAAATGAAGGTGTTCGACGCTCAGTACCGTCATCAGTCAGCCCCTCGTCTGTCCTTGATCAGCAATGCCAGCAGCAGGATGCCGCCAAGTAGCCGGGTCATGATCCCGGTGGGGATTTCTTCCGGCTGCGCCAGTACCCGCACCAGGGTGTCACTGCCCAACAGCAGGACCGCTCCGCAAAGGGCCGATAGCCAGAGCGGGGCCAGGTTATCGCGCGCCAGCCATGACGCCAGAATGGGTGCGGCCATGGCGATAAACACCACGGGCCCGCCAATCGCGGTGCCCAGCGACGCCACCAGAATGGCCAGGCCCAATACACCGAGCTGCACGAGCGGCACGCGGATGCCGAGGTTCTGCGCAGTGGCGTCCCCAAAACGCAGCAAGGCCAGTGGGCGATGGACCAAAGCCATTAGCGGACACAGCGCGAGCAGCACGGTGGCGATTGGGTTGACGGTCTGGTAGCTGACGCCGGCGAAGTGACCCATGGTCCAGAGATAGAGACTGCCCAGATGCACCAGCGGTTGAGTGGACATGGCGAAGTCACCGATCGCGCCGAGCAGCTCCGACAACGCGATCCCGATGACAATGAACAGATAGCCCTGCTCACCGGGGCGCCGACAGAGGGTGAACAACGCCATAGCGGCCAGCACCGCGCCCAGCGGTGAAGCCCACCAGGGCCAGCTGCCAAGCGTCAGGTACAGTGAAAAACCAACTATTGCCAGGGAGGCGCCTTCGTTCACACCGATCATGTCGGGTGTCGCCAGACGATTGCGCACCAGTGTCTGTATCAGGCAGCCCGCCATGCCCATGGCGAGGCCGGCAACGATGGCGGCTGCCACCCGCGGCATACGTATCTTGAACACCATGATCTCGTGCAGCTTGCTGCCATTGCCGAGCAGGGTGACGATCACATCTTGTAGGCCCATCTTGCCTGAGCCCAGACTGATCGCCAGCGTAGCCAGTACGGCAAGCAACAGGGTCAGTAGGCCGCACATCAGCCAGTTGCGACGATGCAGCAAAAGGCTCAGGCCGCCGATGCGCAGGGCCCACACGCCGCTGGGAGTAATTGATTGCATGCTTACCTCACCGCCAGCAGGGAGCGGAAACCGCCGCGCAGGACGATAGTGATCAGCGCCGGCGCGCCGAGTGCGGCCAGCAAGGTCCCGACCGGTAGCTCGAAGGGTTGAAACAGCCAGCGGGCCAGGATGTCCGCCGCCAGCAGAAACAACATGCCGAACAGGGTGGAAAACAGCAGCTGTCGGAGCAGGGCAACCGGTTCGATCAGTCGGGCGCAGTACGCGGCGAGAAAGCCTACAAAGCCGACGGGCCCGGCAAGCGATATCGCGCATGCCGTCAGCAAGGTCGAGGCGACAAGGACACCCAGCCGTACCCAGGTGGTGTCGATGCCCAGGGCCCGGGCCTGGCTGTCACCCATTTGCATCAGGGTCAGTTGTCGGCACAGCAGCCCGGCAAGCGCCAGCCCCATTAACGCGACGGGCGCGACAGTCTGCACCGCATCTAGCCGGGTCGCTGAAAGGGAACCCAGATTCCAGAACCGAAACTGCTCCAGCGCCACGCGCGTCGACAGCAGCATGAAATTCGAAAGGCCGCCGAATATCGCAGCCAGCGCGACGCCAGCCAAAATGAGTTTCAGAGGGCTGGCCTGGCCCAGCATGAGGCCGATGCCGAGTACCACGAGATTGCCCAGCAGGGCACCGGCACCGGACCAGAGCAGGTAGCCCCGTGTCGATTCGACGCCGTAGAAAATGAGGCCGATGACCAGACCCAGTACGGCGCCGGCATTTACGCCGAGCAAGCCGGGTTCGGCCAACGGGTTACGTGTCGCGCTTTGCAACAGCGAGGCGGCAATGGCAAGACTTCCGCCTACGACAATCGCGGCTAACGTACGTGGCAAACGCAATGTTTCTACGACCATGGCGAGCTTTTCATCCGCGACGGCGAGTTGGTCTCCGAGCAGAAAGTGCAGCACGTCCACCGCGCCGTAGACTCCGGCGCCGGTGCTCATCGAGATCACCAGCAAACTCATCAAAAGCGCGCCACCCATAACGAGGACAGCTTGCTGGTAGCCGGGGAAAGTCGCGTCAGTTCGTGTCATTGGTTTTAAGCAGATTCCTGAACCCGGCAGCGAGCTGCCGGGGTGTAGCGGGGGTTAGATGTCGTAACTGAAGCCAACGAACACCGTGCGGCCCATGAGGATGTTGTCGACCGACTGGGCAACATCGTCGCGCTTCTCGTTGGTCAGGTTGTTCATGCCGGCTTTGAGGGAAAGCTCGCGGGTGGCCTGATACCTCGCACCGAGATTCAGCTGATGGAACGCACCGCTCTCAACGTTAGGCTGGGCCGCAGAGACGTAGAGGAGTTGGCTACCGGTGTACTGGTAATCCAGGTTCAGCCCGAGCGCGGGCATGGCCTGCCAGTCGAAGCCGATGTTGGCGACATGCTGCGGGCTGTTGCGCAGCTGTTCGTCAGTGTCACGGTCTTCCGCATCCGAATAGGTGTAGTTCGCCCGCAGCCCCATGGTGTCGCTCAGGTTGTAGCGGCCCTGCAATTCATAGCCCTGAACACGCGCCTGGCTGACGTTGCTATAGGTCATCACGGCAGGTCGGTAGCCGACACGCCAGGTGTCGGTGATGATCATGTCGTCGATATCGTTGTTGAACAGCATGATGCCGGCTTCAAAGCGCTCGTTCTGGTAGAGCGTACCGATCTCATAGCTGGTGGCCGTCTCGGGTTTGAGGTTCGGGTTGCCGACCAGCGTACACATGCCGCGGCAGGCCAAGACGCCATAGGTGTCATCAGACTGATAGATGCTTGGCGCCTTGAACGAGCGACCCACACCGCCTTTGATCACCCAGTTGTCGGTGAGGTTGTACACGCCATAGGCGCGTGGGCTGAATTCGCTGCCGAAACTGTCGTGGTCATCCAGGCGCCCACCCAGGGTCACATCCAGATCACCGATAGAAAACTCGTCTTGCAAGTAGACGGCCTTCTGATCAACCTCGGTTTCGCTGCCCAGGTTCTGGTTGTGCGTCAGCTCGGTACGGCGGAACTCACTGCCGAGGGTGAGCAGGTGGCTGCCGAGAAATGCGGTCACTTGGCCGTCGACGGTGTGGTTCTTCTGCTCGATGTCGCCTTTCATGCCTCGCAGGTTGGTCATGATCTGCGAGTCGTCCATCAGCTCGACGTTTTCGTAGTAATACCGCACTCGCGTATTGAAGCCGTCCCAGTTGCCGGTATGGCCGAGGCCAAAGCTCCAGCGTTCCATCTCCTGGATGTTTTGAACGACTGCACCGAAGTTGTTCCACTCGGCTTCGCGGTCATCCTTGCGGTGGGTGATATCCAGGTCAACCGTCTGACGTTCGTCCAGCAACCAGCTGAGGGAGCCGTATACGCTGGTGGCCTGGCGCTGTTCGGCTGCATCGGTATTGGGGTTGACCGTTTGTTCGCTGAGCCAGGCGGCTTGGTCGGTTGTTTCAAGAATGAGATTGCCGAGCAGCTTGTTGTCGATCAGCGAGCCGCTGACGTACCCGCTGGCTTTATGGCTGTCGCCAGATTCGCCCTCGGAGGGGTGTTCGTAGGTGTAGGCGATGCCGGCCTTGGTCTCTTCGGTGGGCTGACGCAGGATCACGTTGACCACGCCGCCCAGCGCATCAGCACCGTACAACGATGACATCGGGCCGCGAATCACTTCGATGCGCTCGATTGCCGCCATCGGGATCGACGACAAATCGAAGTCGTTGGCATAGTTCGATGAAAGCGCATCACGCGAGTTAATGCGGCGACCGTTTACCAGCAGCAGGGTGTAGTCCGAGTCCATGCCGCGTAGCTTGATTTCCTGCCGACCATAGGTGGACGACGGGTTGAGATGCACACCGGGCAGGTACTTCACGGCATCGGCCAGGTTGTACACCGGGCGCTGCTCAAGCTCTTCGCGGGTCACCACCGATACGCTGGCCGGTGCACTGAGCTCGCTATGCGACGTCTGCGTAGCGGTGATGACCTGCCGCTCGAGGGCAACAGGCTCGGCCGCGAGGGCGGCCAGTGGCATAAGGCTGGCCAGAAGGGTCAGGGATAGGTGACGGGGAAGGCTGATACCCCGGTTTAGTGCGATAGACATAGCATGCTCCGTTGCTGCTCGAGGGTCGAAAGGACTGATCACGTATCCGCGACGGGTTAGCCCGCCTGTTGTTTGGTTGAGGTGAGGCACATGTCGCGCTGTCTGATGCCGTAGAGCAGGTAGAGCACGCCGAGACCCGCCACGACGCCCGCGACTGAATAGAAGGCGGCTAGCTGTTCGAAGCCGATCACCTGGTGTTGAGGCCCTTCGCTCAGGTAGCGCGCCGAAAACATACTGCCGAGTCCGGCGGCGACGTTTGAAACTGTTCCTTGAAACGCCATGAAGGCTGCGCGCTGATGAGCTGGTGGTACCCCCGCGGCAATGGTCATGGTGCTGTTGGTACGCACGGCACTCAGTGCCATGAACAGCGTGAAAATGACGTAGAGAGAGAGACCCACCGGTGCGGCGAACCCAAGCAAGGTCACCAGTGAGAGGCAGCCGCTGCTGACAAGCACGACTGATACCGCGCTGCCTCGATCGATCCAGGCGCCGCCGAACCGCATGGCTGCAAGGCTGACCACGCCGCCGAACAGATAGAGCAGGCCAAGGTGCGCGCGGGGAAAATCCAGGTTGAATTCAAAGTAGGTGGCGAAGTGGGGCACCAACAGGAAGTGCCCAAACATCTGTAATGAGGTGATGCCGAGGGCGACCAGGCAGAGCCGCGAAGTCAGCAGCGACTTGATCGAGGCTTTCGGGCGCTCAACGGTTACGGGTTTGGGAAGCAACCACTGACACAGTAATGCCAGCAGTAGTCCGGTGCCGCCCAATAGGAAGAAAGGCGCGGTCCAGTTCCAGCGAATCGAGCATTCCAATGCCGAGGGAGTGATCAGGATCGCAGCCAGCGAAAAGCCCATCCCGACATAGGCGAGTTGACGGCCGCGCGCTGCAGGCGGGATCAAGTCGAGCATCGCGGCCATCAGGATTGCGCCCATCGGTCCCGCCACCAGGCCGGACAGTACGAAGAGCGCAATCAATTGGTTGGGCCCAGTCGCCCAGGCACAGCTGAGCAGCAGGAGAAACCGCAAAACGAGGAGGGTGACCAGTGCGTGCTTACGGTCGAAACGGTCCAACCAAGGCGCACTGATGAATCCGCTTAAGGCAGCAGCCAAGGTCGCGCCACCGCTGATGTAGCCGATATGGCTGGCTTCCATGCCCAGTTCGCGCACGAGATCAGGCCCCAGCGGCATGACCATCATCAGGCTGCCAATGGACAGCATGTTGATCAGCATCGCTAGGTGAACGGCGATCCTCGTCTGGACGGCAACTTTCATAGGATGGCGGCACGCTCGGTTTGACAGGCGGGCTGCATCCTAAGGCAAGCTGAACGCTATATCAAATACAAATCGTTCGCATTAGCATGATGAGATTGTGTTAATGGTCATTCTGGGCGTCAACACCAAGCTCCCAAATGCGCCGCCAGACGCGGCTCGCAGGTGTATGCCGCAGACGTTGCGGCCTATTCTGGCGCACAGACAGCGACCGGGGCTTGCAGATCAGCAAACTGAGACCGATCCCCAGATACGGCCCATGTCGCCGTTGAACCGGCTCGGTCAGCCGATGGTCATCAGGCTCGCATTGCCGCCAGCTGCAGCGGTATTGATGCTCAATGCCCGCTCGATCAACAGTCGCTCAAGCGGAATGTCGGTGTCGCCGCTCATCATTCGCTGCACGCCAATGATTGGGCCGTTGCGCTGCGATAGCTGCTGGCTGATCTCAAGCAACTGGTCGGAGTCGCCGTGGTACAGCACCGCATCAAAACGGGTTGTATCGAGTGTCCAGTCCGGCGCCAGGGTGATCCTGGCCTGAACTGCTTTCGGGAGCGTGCCGTGCAGCGCTTGCACCGACGGTCTATCGGCCATCATTGCCTCGCTGCCAACGGCCAATACCGCAGCCAACTGGATCAACAGGTCGTCTGTGTTATCCGCCAGACACAGAACGTGTTCGCGCGGTAGCAGGCTGTAGCTGTTGCGTTCACCGGTGGGACCGTTAAGCACGCGCGTGGTGCCGCTCTGAGATTGACTGGCGTAACGGTCACACAATGCTGCAATCGATTCGCGGCCGTTTTGAAGGGCCCAGACCCGAAACTGCCTTGCAGCATCGGCTTGGGCGGGGGAGCGGCGTACCTCAGGCAGCGTTTGGGCTCCGCCAAAGTTGAGCGCGCGCATCAGTGCATCGCTCGGCCGCTCTGACAGAAGGCGATACAGATACAGCGGGCCGCCAGCCTTGGGCCCGGTACCGGAAAGTCCTTCGCCACCGAACGGCTGCACCCCGACGACGGCGCCGACGATGTTGCGGTTGACGTAGAGATTGCCCACCTTGGCACGGTCGATGACCTTGGCGATGGTTTCGTCGATGCGGGTATGCACCCCTAGCGTCAGTCCATAGCCCGCTGCGTTGATCTGATCCAGCAGTGAGTCAAGCTCTGTGCGCCGGTAGCGCAACACATGCAATACCGGGCCGAAGACTTCCTGCTGCAGCTCATCAAGCCGTTCGAGTTCGATCAGCGTCGGCACCACGTAGGTGCCATGTGCACACTCCTCCTCGTCGACACGGGCCAGCTGATGCACGCGGCGGCCCGTGTCGCGCATGGCCTGCAGGTGACGCTCGATGTTATCGCGCGCTTCGCCGTCGATTACCGGGCCGACATCTACTGACAAGCGCTGCGGGTTCCCCATGCGCGCTTCGGCCATGGCGCCCTTGAGCATACCGATGACTCTCTCGGCGACATCCTCCTGTATGCAAAACACCCGCAGGGCTGAGCAGCGTTGACCGGCACTGTCGAAAGCCGAAGCCATCACGTCCATGACGACTTGTTCAGCCAATGCTGACGAATCAACGATCATCGCATTCTGGCCACCGGTTTCGGCGATCAAGGGAATGCTTCGACCGCGCTCATCCAGACGACCGGAGAGGCTGCGCTGCAGGATCGAAGCGACCGCAGTCGACCCCGTGAACATCACGCCGCGAACGCGCGCGTCGGCGATCAGCTGGGCACCGACGGTTTCGCCGCGCCCTGGCAGTAGTTGCAGCGCGCTTTTGGGTACGCCGGCTTCATGCAAAATTTGCACGCCCAGCATGGCGATCAAGGGTGTCTGTTCCGCAGGCTTGGCCAGTACCGTATTGCCGGCGCCCAGCGCGGCGCAGACCTGGCCGGTAAAGATGGCCAATGGGAAGTTCCAAGGGCTGATGCAGACTACCGGGCCGAGCGGGAGATGAGTGTCGTTGTGGAAGTTGTCACGCACCTCGGCGCCGTAGAAGCGCAGGAAGTCGACGGCTTCACGCACCTCCGCGATAGCATTGGCGTATGACTTACCTGCCTCACGGATGAGTACACCCAGCAGCTGCTGCATACGCTGTTCCATCAGTTCTGCAGCTTTTTCTAATGCCGCGGCGCGCTCTGTCGGCGGCGTGCTCCGCCAGGCGCTGGCACTGTCGAGCGCACAGCGCAGGGCATTATCGACGTCCGCTTCGCTCGCTTCCTGCACGTGACCGACGATGTCTCGGTGGTCGGCCGGATTGAGCAAAGGGGTAGCAGAGGTCGCCGAAACGGCGTCACAGCCGAGCAATGGGCTGGCGGTGAGGTGTACGCGAGCACCGGCAAGCAAGGCGGACGAAAGCGAGGCCAGCCTTGCTCGTTGGACAGGTCGATACCGCAGGCGTTGAGGCGGCCTTCGCCATAGAGATGGTGGGGCAACGGAATTCGTGGATGCGGCAGGCCGAGGGTGCCTTCCGATGCGAACAACTGCTCGACCGTCGTTACTGGATCGGCCACCAGTTCGTCCAACGAGATGCTCTTGTCCGCAATGCGGTTGACGAAGGAGGTGTTGGCGCCGTTTTCCAACAGGCGGCGCACCAGATAAGCCAGCAGGGTTTCATGGCTGCCAACCGGTGCGTAGATCCGGCAGGGGCGGTTAAGGCGCTCTTCGCCCTTGCCGACGACCTGCTCGTACAGCGGTTCGCCCATACCGTGCAGGCACTGAAATTCATATTGACCGGGATAGTAGTTCTGGCCGGCGAGGTGATAAACCGCAGCCAGGGTGTGCGCATTGTGCGTGGCAAACTGCGGATAGATCGCCTCCGGCGCGGCGAGCAGTTTGCGCGCGCAGGCAATGAACGACACATCGGTGTAAGCCTTGCGCGTATAAACCGGGTAGCCCTCCAGACCGTTAAGTTGCGCCAGCTTGATCTCACTGTCCCAGTAGGCGCCCTTGACCAGGCGGATCATCAAACGATGTTGGCTGCGCTTGGCCAGGTCGATCAGGAAATCCACCACGTAGGGGCAACGCTTCTGGTAAGCCTGGATCACAAAGCCGATGCCGTTCCAGCCGGCCAGTGAAGGTTCGAAACAGAGCCGTTCAAGCAGCGCCAACGACAGCTCGAGACGGTCCGCTTCTTCTGCATCGATGTTGATGCCAATGTCATAGCGCCGTGCCAGTTGAGTCAGCGACACCAGGACCGGATAGAGTTCATCCATCACCCACTCGTACTGCGCACGGCTGTAGCGCGGGTGCAGCGCCGACAGTTTGATCGAGATGCCTGGGCCCTCGTAGATTCCTCGGCCGCGCGAAGCCATGCCGATAGCGTGGATCGCCTGTTCGTATGAGGTCAGATAGCGGCGTGCGTCTGCAGCGGTCAGCGCCGCTTCGCCAAGCATGTCATAGGAGTAACAGAAGCCTTTCGCCTCCATGGTTTGGGCATTGGCCAGCGCCTCGTTGATGGTTTCGCCGGTAACGAACTGCTCGCCCATCAGTCGCATCGCCATGTCCACGCCCTTGCGGATGAGCGGTTCACCACCTTTGCCGATCAGGCGATTCAGTGATGAAGAAAGACTGGTTTCGTTGTGTGTGGCCACCAGCCGGCCGGTGAGCATCAAGCCCCACGTGGCGGCGTTGACGAACACCGACTGGCTGTTGCCCAGGTGCGGTTGCCAATTGCCGGTGCTGATCTTGTCGCGGATCAACGCATCGCGTGTGCCTTTGTCCGGCACCCTTAGCAGCGCTTCGGCCAGGCACATCAGGGCTACGCCTTCCTGGGATGACAATGAGAATTCCTGAAGCAGCCCCTGGACCAGGCCCTGACGCCCGCCGGCACTTTTCTGATTACGCAGTTTCTGGGCGATGCGCAGCGCAAGGCGATGGGTTGCTTCAGCTTTTTCCGGTGACAATCGCGCCGGCTCCAGCAGCATCGGCAATGCCTCCGGTTCGGGGCGGCGATAGGCAGCGGTAATGGCAGCGCGGAGCACCGACTGCGGCAGGATGCGTTCGGCAAATTCGAGAAAAGGCTGGGTGTCGGGGGAGACATCAGCCGCAGGCTCCTGGCTGGGCGGTATCAGCTCGGCGTCTGGTTGTGCGCTGTCACTTTCGAGTTGGTCAAGGTAGCGCAGCAGCGCCTGCTCGATCACCCACTGCGGCGGTCGTTCGAGTCGGCCAGCCGCTTCGTCGAGTCGAGTGCGCATTGCCTCATCGAGCGCGATATCGAGCGTGCTGGTGACCATGTGGCTGTCCTCCGGAGTGAGGTTAGGCTGGATGCCTTGGCGGCTGCATGGCGATTTGCAGTCAGTGATGTCGGCCGCTAGCCGCGTCCGAACGTGGTCGGCTGACCCGTCTCTCCTCCTCAGCGTAGCCCATGGTGAGCGTTGGTCCCTTGCCCGGCCAGTGCTGAACCCGAAACCGCATGGCGGGGTAAATTCGGCACTGACTTGACCGCAGGCGACTCTGCTTCCAGAGGGCTAGCCACACCCGCGCAACGGGATCTATTTAACGCTTTTCGGGCTCAGGCACATCTGTCACGCTGACGCCTTCCTCGCTGATCTTATTCTCCGCCTCAGCCTCATCGCTCTTGTCGCCTTGAAGGCTCTGTTGTTCAGGCGCCGGGTCGTATTGCAGTTCGACCAGTACGGGGAAATGGTCGGAGCCAAACTCCGGCAGGCGTTGGATGCGTACCAGCTGGAAATGGTGGCTATGAAACAGGTGGTCCAGCGGCCAGCGTAGAAACCAGTGCTGGGCGTGAAAGCTGTTGACCATGCCGCGCCCGACTCGGGGGTCCAGCAGGCCGCTGATCTTGCGAAACAGGCGTGTGTTGGGTGACCAGGCTACGTCGTTGAGGTCGCCGGTGACGATGACCGGAATGTCTTCCAGATCGTCCCGGACGCTCTTGGCCACTACCAGCAGTTCGACGTCGCGCTCGGTTGATTCGTCGTTTTCCGTAGGGCTAGGCGGGGCGGGATGCAGGAAATGCATGCGAATCGCCAGCTGATCGTTCAGGCGGACCTTGGCGTGCATCGACGGCACATCGTCTTCGACCAAGAAACGGGTTTCCGCATTTTCCAGCGGCAACCGGGACCAGACATGCATGCCGTATAGGTTTTCCAGCGGGCATCGGCAGGAGTAAGGGTAGTCATTGCTCAGTTCGTCAAGCTGATCCTCCCACCATTGGTCTGTTTCGAGCGTTACCAGGATATCGGGTCGGTATTCACGGACAAGCGCCTTGAGCTTGTCCGTCTGGCGGTTCGGCGTCAGGACATTGGCCGCCATGACGCGTATGCGAGGCTTGTCGCGGCTTGGGACGGCGGTTTTGACTTCGGAGCGCCACAAGCGGGTGTATGGAATGATCCACCACGCCTGATAAGCGAGGCAGAAAATTGCCAGGGCGCTGATCAGAACCTGTAGCGGTTCGGAATAGGTCAGCAACAATGCCTGGGCCAGTAGCAATGCCGAGGCGAGTACGCACAGCTGCAGGCGAGGAAAATCCAGCCCGCGTACCCACCAGACGGGGTTCTTCCATAGCGGTAGAAGCGTCAGCAAGACCAGCAGGCCAGTCGCTGCCAACAAGATCTCTTCCGTCATGATCGACTCTCTATGCTGTTTGGCGCGACGTGATATCGGCTCTTCGGGTACCTGAAGCAGGCATTAAGGATTCGTCCTGTTGATGCCTTCATTGGTTCCGCTTGTTTTGCAACGGAGTGGATGGGAGAGGGCGGAAGGTTCCTGGTGGCTCGCTAGGCTGTGATAACCCAAAAAAAAAGCCTGACACGCAAAACGTGTCAGGCGTTCGTTTGAACGGAAAGCTATAGCGGTTACATCGGCTCGCCAACGGCCGCACAGCTGTTCGCGGTCGCGGCATGCTTTCGCAACACGGCCAACTGGGGCTGCTCCGCCCCTCCGGCGACGTCCAGGGCAAGAATGTAATTGCCCCACCATGGACCGCCGGCCCAGTAGGTCATCGGCACGCAGTTCTCGCGCAGATAGCCGAGCAGGTTATCCATTGCAACGATGGCATCGGGGGCGTAGTTGGGCACGCCCATCTCGCCGATGAAACCGCGCAGGTTGTTGGTCCGTAGCCAGTCCACGAAGGGCTTGACGCGGTTGATGCCGAGCTCCGGTGCAAAGGTTTCAGTCTTGTCGGCGTACATGCCTGAGGTGTCACGGTCCAGGTACATGTGGGCTTCGAAGATCAACTTGTTTTCTGGGTCGCGCATCCAGGGATCCGCGATCAGTTGAGTGTTGGATTGCGGCCAGTGCCAGGCGCTGGAGAACCGATCTCCGGCAACGTAGATCCAGTTCGTCCGGTCAACCTTGCGGATCTCCTTGGCGGCGGCCAGCGCAGCTTGCGGCCAGAGCCCTTTGGTGTTCGGCTCGTTCATCAGGCCGTATCCGCTGAGTGCCGGATGTTTGCCGACTTTCAGTGCGATACGTTTCCAGGTGTTGGCGAACGATTGAATAGGTACGGTCTCGGATCCGATCGGTTGGCGGTAGTAGCGATAGTAGTTATGCATGTCCAGCACAACCTTGACGCCGTGCTTGTGGGCAAAGTCGAGTGACTGGGTAAGCAATGCCAGTTGCGCAGCGTCGAGGTCAGTGTCCAGCTGCGGTTGGATGCGCTCCCAGAGAAATGGCAATCGGACCAGTTTCAAGCCTTGTTCGGCGTACTTCTTGTAATAGGACTCGGCGGGATAGATGTAATTGGTACCGTGCTTACCCGGCAAAACAGAAGGACCGAAGGCCGCCCCGGACAGGGCAACACCGACCAGTTGAACAGGCTCGATTGCCGGTAGCGTGACCTCGATTATCGGCGATGCGGGTCCGGCGGGCAGGAGAGCAGGAGCCGCAACAAGGCTCAGCTTGTTTGGGTATCCAATACGATTGCCGTCAAGCGCAGGCCCATCCATAAACACGGACAGTGCGCCGCTGGCGGGTTTTACTGAGGTGATGGTGCGCACTTGGCCGTCTGCCATGCGCACCGATGCACCAATTGTGAAGGCTGCCTTGTTCTGCGCAGTCGCAGCGACCGAGACACCTGCTGAGGCCCGCCAGGAGCCGTTCAACCAATAGCTGTTGGTGAACTTGTTGATCAACGCCTTAGGTGTCGCAGGGGAAACTGGCGCAGGGCTTGGCGCGGTTGGCAGCGGCAGAGTGCTGGCCACGGTGCTTACGCGAAGCCTGTTGGGATAACCGACCAGATTGCCGTCGAGCACCGGGCCGTTCATGAACACGGTAAGCGCCCCGCTCGCGGGTTTAAGCGCGGTGACGGTTCGAATCTGCCCATCTGCCATTTTTACCGCGGTGCCGACTTTGAACGCGGCCATGTTCTGTGCCGTCGCAGCGACAGAGATACCCGCCGAGGCCCGCCAAGAGCCATTAAGCCAGTAGCTGTTGGTGAATTTATTGATCAGCGCTGAGTAGGAGACAGTCGAGACACCCGTAGCTGGGGTGGTAGCGGCGTAAAGACCGTCAACAGGGACCAAAGCTAATAGTGCGGACAGGGCAACTGCGGACATGGGCCCTTTACAAGCCCTAGAAACAAATGAGGTAAACATCGGCTCACCGTGATCATAAACATCGAAACGTAGGTTTCGATGAAGCGACAGGGGGAGGTTGATCAATAAGCGGCGCTGCAAAGGCAGGCGGGATACCACAAACAGAACGAACCAGTGGATAAACGAAATGGGCTTCCGAGGCCGCCCGTTCCGCTTAGACAGTTATAATTTATTTTCTAAATCGCTAAAACAATAAGCGCCTTTAATAAGTCGCCAAAAAACAGTCAACTTATAAGATTGATATCAATTTGATATTGAAATGTTGGGCTCGCCATATTTCGAGGAGGGCTGGAAGCCGCTGGCTGTAACGGTGGCAGCAATAGTGGCGTCATTTTTTTGAATTCACCGTTAACGCCGTCTCGCTTCGGATGTTGGGAATAATCCGATAAGCGGTATCGATATTTTTTGAACTATTTGAGAATTGGTTTGGCTCGTGGCGGATCGAAACATGGCAAAGCCACCCGAGAGGCGAGGCTTGCCCTCACGCAATTCGCGGCTTTGTGCCTACCTTGTGGAAGGATTTTGGTTGTGCTTGTAAAGCGCTGATGCTTCGGGCAGGGTCGAAGCCAGACCTCTATCTATGGAGAGAACTCATGTCGGAGCTATACCCCCGCGTCGACCCCGATGGACTGATCGAATATTCGGTCGTCTACACGGACCGATCGCTGAACCACATGTCCAAGTCGTTCCAGGGCGTCATGAACGACATTTCCACCACACTGAAATCTGTCTACAACGCCCATTCGGTTGTTGTGGTGCCCGGCAGCGGCACGTTCGGAATGGAAGCCGTCGCGCGCCAGCTCGCGCATGACCGCAACTGCCTGGTTATCCGAAACGGCTGGTTCAGCTATCGATGGACGCAGATATTCGACATGGGCAGCATTCCGGCGCAGTCCACGGTGCTGAAGGCTCGACCGCTGGCTCAGGCGGCGCAAGCTGCTTTCATTCCCCCACCGATAGAAGAAGTCGTCGCCAGCATCGCCGCCCATAAGCCGGATCTCGTGTTCGCTCCGCACGTGGAAACATCCTCCGGGATCATTCTCCCTGACGACTACCTGCGCGCAGTCAGCGATGCGGTACACGCGGTGGGGGGGCTGTTCGTTCTTGACTGCATCGCCTCAGGTGCGCTCTGGGTCGATATGAGGGCAAGCGGTGTGGATGTGCTGATCAGCGCGCCACAAAAAGGCTGGAGCGCGTCACCCTGCTGCGCGCTGGTGATGCTCAGCGAGGCCGCCCAGGCACGCGTCGAGGCGACACAGAGCAGCAGTTTCGCTTGCGACCTCAAGAAGTGGCTGCAGATCATGCAGGCCTACGAGCAGGGCGGTCATGCCTATCACGCGACCATGCCAAGCGACGGATTGGCGCGATTTCGCGACGTCATGTTGGAGACACGGGATTACGGCTTCGAAACCGTTCGCGCGCAGCAACTGGAGCTAGGTCAGCGAGTTCGGACGTTGCTGGCTCAACAGGGATTCAAGAGTGTGGCTGCCGAAGGATTCGAAGCGCCCGGCGTAGTGGTCTGCTACACCGACGATGCAGGCATCAAGAACGGCAGCAAGTTTGCGGCGCAGGGACTGCAAATCGCCGCAGGTGTGCCCTTACAGTGCGACGAGCCAGCGGATTTCCAGACCTTCCGCATGGGGCTGTTTGGTCTTGAGAAACTGAAAAACATCGATCGGACCCTGAACATCTTGCAACGCGTACTCGATGAAATCGTTTCCATCTAGGTCACGGCAGTTAGAGCGGTCCGGCAAGATAAAGACCGCTCGTCGAGCAATCAAAAGGTGTTAAGAACGATCCGCAGCCCATTTGTTTAGCCATACTGCGTGCCGCAGCCCTCGTGAATACTGTCGTTGGGAGGAGGTTAAGCGGCTGGAACCTGCGAGATAGACACATTCTTGAAACAAAATTGTGTTTGCACGAGCCGTTATGCTGGCTACGCTGAAATTGTACAAAGCTTATTACAACAAGAAAGAGGGGCTAACTATGACCAACAACCAGAATGCTCAGGTCGTTGCACTCGAATTATGGCGCTTTTGCGCACACTGCATTGCTGCCATCGTTGTTGTAGGAGCGGTACTGATTGGGTTCCTTGGATCATGGGAGCTGGGCCTCAAGGTCGGCGTGCTGCCGTTACTGGCGCTCGTTGCTGCAGACATTTTGGCCAGACGTCGGGAGCATGACATTCAACTAAGGAATTCCTGACCACCTGCCATCCTGCGCTGACCCGTGCGGTTCGCGCAGGATAAACATCCCTTCTGGTTACCTGCTGTCTTTCCTCCTGCGCCGCTTTGCCACTGTTTCCAGTTCTTCGCCCCCAGCCAAGACGCCGTCTTATCGTCCAACTCACGTCATCAATGATAACGATCACCCTGATGGCGCAAGGGAACGTGCGATCGCTTCAGCGACTCCCATCAATACCCATAACAGAGCGCCTTTGCCCTGCTTTCCGCTTCTGAGTCTGTCTGCATGCCTCAATCTGGCTTGATCTCCGCACGCGCCTGGCTTGATCGCCTCGACAAGTCACGTCACGCGATGACGCTGCTTTTCCTAGCCTCCATGATGGAAACGTTGCTGATCCCGATCCCGATCGAGGTCATCCTCATCCCTTGGATGCTTTGCCACGCGGACCGTAAATGGCGTATCGCAACGGTGGCGCTGGCAGGGAATCTGACCGCAGCCACACTGGGTTACTACCTCGGTATGTTCGCGATGGATCAATGGGGCGATACGCTGGTCGGGTTCTTTGGCGGTGAGGCCGCTTACGAGGAGTTCGACGAGCAGTTCCGGGAAGACGGCTTCATGGCAATCCTGGCTATCGGGATTATCCCAATACCGTTTCAGATCGCCATGCTCGTCGCGGGCGCCAGCGCCTATCCCATCGCTCTCTTTCTCGCCGCTGCCTGTATCGCCCGAGGGGCTCGTTATTTCGGCCTTGCGCTGTTGATAGCGGTGGCGGGCAAGGCAGCTCTGGATATCTGGAATCGACATGCCAAGCCCATAGGCATTGCTGGGCTTGTGCTGTTTGGGGTGTGGGCATGGTTCAAGTGGGTCACCTGATGCGCTGCGTCTTTCTGAGTTGAAAAACAATCTGGCGCCGCGGTGGTGTCTACTGAAGAGTGTCCTTTTCAAGATAATCGCGGTAGTAGTCCTGCGTGGCGAGGTTCTTGTCCTTGGCCTCAAACATCATGTCGAACCGGTCGAGGAATTCACGGGCATAAAGGTTGGTCCAGCGATTCCACATGCGTTTGCTGTGGCTGTATAGGTCACGTTTGCTGACCTTTTCCAGCAGCGCCGGCATTTCCAGTTTCTCATCGACGCTGAAGCCTAGCTCCATCAGGCTCTCCGGGGGCTGCGAGTAATGCATGGTTGGCCGCACACCGTGCCAGCTGTCGATGATGCGCGCCACTCGTTCGTCCTGCGGGTCGATATACCGGTCTTCATTGATCCAGCAGTGGTGGATGTCCAGTACCACTGGTGCGAGGTCGGCGAGCTGGAGGCAGTCGTCGACGCCGTAGGTCTTTTCCTCGTTCTCGAAGGTGATGCAGTTACGCGCCTCGGTGGAGAGTCGCGGCCAGATCCTGCGGATGCCTTCGACGCCCAGGCGACCCGCGATATGCACGTTGCATTTGAAGTCCTGAAACTGCTGACCGAAGCCCATCATGCGGATCATGTCGGCGTGATATTCGAACTCGGCCAAGCTGTTCTCGACGACCTGAGGCTTGTCCGAGCCAAGCACGCAATACTGACCCGGATGCAGCGACAGCCTGATACCGGCTGCTCGAGCGCGCTCGCCAATCAGAGCAAAGCCTTTTTCCGCCGCCGCTTGCACCTCGGCCTGACGGTAGAAGTCGGCTGCTTCAGGATGACTGTAGAACGGCAGCAAGTCGCTGCTCAGGCGCAACATGCGCAGTGGTGGTGGCAACGTCTCGACGTATTCGAGCAAGCGCAACTGTGCGATCAGGTTGTGTTCGATGATGCCGTTCAGCTTCTCGCGCGCCGCCTCCTGCGACACGCTGTTGAGCCAGCGCAGCGTGGTCGTTCGCGGATTGAAGGCGCGTTCGATGGTTTCCAGCTCCTTCAGCGACTCGCTGTGGCCGGGGTGACGGTACATGCAGGCGAAACCGATTTTGTACATAACGACCTATGCCGGGCAGCTGGTGTAGCCGCTATAAATGACTGTGTTGTTTAGTACCCGAACGGTGCAGCAGGTGCCTTGCCTCTGATGAACAGTCGACCGCCGCAGCCCGAACGTGACCTGTAAGCCCAGTGGGCGCAGCAGCAATGGTCGCATCCGGTTTTTGATCCGTACACCGGCGCGTCGAATCATCACCCGCCTCAAGGACGGTGAGGCAGGAGTGCATAGATGATTGCTCGTCGACGCGACCATTGCTCGCTCGGCCATCAGTCAGCAATGAAAAACCCGTAACATATCAACCACCTGTTAAAGCCTTGGTTGTTTATTTCAATGTTCTCTGCCGTCAAGCGCTACAAGCTCCTGGTGTCGGGTGCCTTGGCGCGTTGTTTTCCTCGTACCTCCGCTTATCTGCAGTCGGAAGAGGATCTGTTATTGCGGCGCTGGCCGAATGCCGTGTCCCAAAAGGCGCTGCCGCGTACAAGCAAAAAGTCAGCTGCAGCGAAAATCGGCCGTACGACCAAGTCCCCTGCGGGGCCCGCGACTCCAGCCAAACCCCGCGCAAAAGCTCGCCAATCGGCCATTGAAGGCATCTACGGGCCGGCAAAGTTGACGGTCGATGAGCAGCAGATTCAGGCGATGCGTCTTCGTGTCGGTCGCGCGGTAGAGGCTGGCGTAATCTGCGCGCCGTCGGATGAGCAATGGGCAATGATCCTCGAAGACAGTCCGGTGACCCGCATCTTCGCGGGCGCCGGCTCGGGCAAGTCCACCACGCTGGTGTTGCGTGTGGTGTTCATGCTCTGCCATATGGGCATCGCGCCAGAGCGCCTAACCGTCATTTCCTTCACTAATGCATCCTGCACCCAGCTGCGCGAGCAACTGATCCGGGTGCTGGGTTTCTGGAATTTTGATTTCGATCCCGCCAGTGCGCAGCAGTGCGTGAGGACTTTCCATTCAGCCATGGCAGCAATGGCCAGGGACACGCTGGGCAAGCCGGTTTGGTTCGAACAACTGGATGAAAAGGGTGCCTCGCCTCTTGAACTGGATAACCCCCTGACCGCTTCACGTATGCGTCCGCCGCAACAGCGACTGCTCAAACAGGCTTATCAGAGCTGCTATGCCGCAGAGCATCGTTTTCGCACGCTGGTGCACGAACTACTGCGCTTGCCATCGCCAGACGATAAAAAGCGCTCTCCAAAGGCGCCTCTGGACGTATTCAAGCTGACCGGTGAGTTCACCCCAGTGCCGCTGTTCGAGGCGTTCTACGTGCAAGCTGGGTTTATCGAAAGCATCGGCATTCGCATCGACCAGATGCAACCCGCCCGACTGCAGGGTTCGTCGGTGGAACGTGCCTTCAGCGAGGCCTTGGTGCTGTTCTGGCGGCATTTCCAGGCGCTGCTCGCGTCTCAGGGATTGACCACCTTCAACGGTGCGTTTCAAGCCTTGACCCAGCGTCTTGCGGCGGCCGACCGCAGTGTGTCGTCAGCAGCCTTGACGCCGTTCAGCCACTTGCTGATCGATGAATTTCAGGACATCTCACCGCAGATCGTTCAGTGGCTGCAGGCGCTGCACCGTGCACTGTCGAGCCAGGGCGAGGCCGTAAGCCTGATGGCCATTGGCGACGACTGGCAGTCGATCTACGGCTGGCGCGGCAGTTCGCCGGAGCTGTTCATGGATTTCGACAAATACTTCCCTGGCCGCGGCGCATCGAAGAAGAGCAGGGTGCTGATGCTGGAAACCAACTACCGCTCAATCGAACCAGTCATCCGCGATGGCGAGGCTGTGTTGGGCGGGGTGACGTTCAAGCAGACCAAGGTCAGCCAGGCGGCCAAGGCGACGCAACAGGGTGATCATGGCGTAAAACTGGTGACCCGCTTCGATGTGAAGAACCAACTGCCAGAGCTGATCCGCGAGATCCAGGCCCAATGCGAACATGTAGCCGCTCGCCCGAATGCTGACCGCAACGCGGTGCTGGTACTCAGCCGGCGCAATGAGCCATTGCGGGCCATCGAGGCGCAACTGGACCGCAAGCTGCCGGTCAAGACCTACACCATTCATCGCGCCAAGGGCCTGCAGGCCGAGGTCGCGATCATCGTCGATGATTGTTTGCCGGCCGAGCGCCATCCTTTGCGAAACGCGCTGTATGCCTACTCAGGTTTTTTCCGTAACAGCTATGACCAGGCGATGGCCGACGAGAGCCTGCGCCTGGCTTACGTGGCGATCACCCGTGGCGTTAGCCGGGTGCTCTGGTATACCCAGAAAGTCCAGGGCGCAACGCGGCTGCTGGCCGACCATCGCAAAGTGCAGTGAGTAAGGCCGACTGGCGGCCGATAGCCGTCAGCCGCTAGGGTGAGGGCGCTTAAATCCGATATCGACGCGCGGGAGACATCGAATGCTGAAACTTTGGGGCCGGACTAATTCGACCAACGTGAAAAAAGCACTCTGGTGCCTGGAAGAGCTGAATATCGAATACACCCGTGTCGATGCCGGCGGAGTCTTCGGGGTGGTTGGTGAGGCGGACTACATTGCGAAGAATCCCAACCAGCTGGTGCCTTGCCTGGAGGATGGCGAATTGGTGATGTGGGAATCCAACGCCATCGTTCGTTATCTGGCGGCGCAGTACGGTGAGGGCATCTTGTGGCAGGTCGATCCGGCTCAACGCGCCGAGGCTGACATGTGGATGGACTGGGTCACCTCTTCCCTGGCTGCGCCGTTTCGCACGGTGTTCTGGAACATGGTGCGCACCGCGCAGGAGCAGCGCGACATGCCTGCGGTGCACGCCGCAACAGCGGAGTGCGGCAAGTTGCTGGCGATCGCCGACCGGACACTGTCGGACCAACCCTACCTGTCAGGCGCGTCGTTCGGCATGGGCGACATTCCGCTGGGGTGTTTCGCCTATGCCTGGTTCGAGATGCCCATCGAACGACCTGACCTGCCGCATCTGCAGGGCTGGTATGAGCGGCTGAAGCAGCGTCAGGCGTATCAGACGGCTGTTATTACGCCTTTGACATGACGCGGCACGCTCTGGCTCGTTGAAGACGCATCGGCGCTGACACCTGTCTGGGGATTCAATCGTCGGTTAACCCGGGCTCTCCTTAGCGAAAGCCTGCTTGATCAGAAGTGGCAACTGTTCGCCAGCCGGCCCCGCCAGCGCAAATTCCCGCTCGCTGTGATCGGTTTGGGGTTGCGGATTGACGTGGACGACCACAGCACCGGCGTGCCAGGCCAAGCCCGGAACCTCGGCGGCGGGGTAGACCATTCCAGACGTGCCAACGGAGATCAGCAGGTCACAGGATTTAGCGGCAGCGAAAGCGGTGTTCAACGCCTCAGTTGGCAGGCTCTCGCCGAACCACACCACGCCTGGGCGCAGCTGACCACCGCATGCCATGCAGCACGGCGGTTCCAGACGGCGGCCAGCTTCGGGCTCGTCCGGCATGGTTGGCGATGTGTCTGGGCGTTCACCGCAGCTGAAGCAGCGGGGCTGATGAAGGCTGCCGTGCAAATGGATGACGTCTGAGCTGCCGGCGCGCTCATGCAAATCGTCGACGTTCTGGGTAACGAGCGTGAGACGGGGGACGTGTCGAGCCAATTCGGCGATCGTCCGGTGAGCGGGGTTCGGCTGGGCATGCATCACCTTCATGCGCCGCCACTCGTACCAGCCCCAGACCAAAGCCGGGTCAGCTCGGAAGGCTTCTGGCGTTGCCAGCGATGTCGCGTCGAAGCGTTCCCAAAGGCCGGTGAGCGAGTCGCGAAATGTCGGTATACCGCTTTCCGCTGATACGCCCGCGCCTGAGAAAACCACGACGTGTCTGGCGCGGCGAAGCGCATCGATCAGTGGGGCCGGGATCATAGACTGACTCCTTTGCATCAGCGGCTAAGCGTGCCTCGATCAATACCACTGAGGGCATTGATATGCCACCAGCGGCGATGCTCTCTCGGGTCTTGCTCGGCCACTTCGACTGGTCAGGCTCCATCCCTGGAAACGTGTTGGAAACCCGTTACATGCAACTGATTGAGGACCTACGACAGGGCAAATGTCTGGCTGATGTTTCAGTGAATGCGCAAAGCACGCGATGGCCTCAGGGAGCCAGTGTTCAACTGGAGCCCTGACGAATTCGGTCAACGAGTGGAGAAGCGACCGCTGAGTGTGCCCAGACGAGAGGCCAGTGCACTCAACCCGGCACTGTCCTGCTCCAGCTGGTTGGCATCCACCGCATTTTGTTCGGCAATCTGCTGAACACTCTGCAGGTGGCTGGCAATATCCACAGAAACCGCGGTTTGCTCGTGGGTGGCGGCGGCTATCAGTTCGTTCATATGGCTGATAGCTTCGATTTCCTGCGCCATGGACTCCAACAGCGTCGTAGTTTGCTGACTGTCGCCGACGCAACGGGCCACGCTCAGACGGCTGTCCTGCATCGATTCGGCTGCTTTGCGGCTGCTGTGCTGCAGGCGCGTGATGATCTCTTGGATCTCGCGGGTAGAGGTCGCCGTTTTCTGCGCGAGGTTACGCACCTCATCGGCAACCACCGCAAAACCTCGCCCCTGTTCACCGGCCCGAGCGGCTTCGATGGCGGCGTTCAAGGCCAGGAGGTTGGTCTGCTCAGCAATGCTGCGGATCACTTCCAGCACGCGCCCAATCTGTTCGGACTGTGCGGCCAGGTCTTGCATGGCTTCGTCGGTGCCGTCGATGCGCTGTGCCAGCAGGGTGATCTCCTCACGGCTGGTCAGGACCGATCGGCGCCCCTGTCCCGCCTTCGTGTTTGCAGCCTGCGCCGCCTGTGAGGCCCGATCAGCATGGCCAGCAACTTCCTCGATGGCGGTTGACATCTGCTGCATCGCATCGACCATCTGTGCGGTTTCACCCAGTTGCAGGTCGGCACCGTTACGCATCTGCCGGGTGGCGGTGTTCAGGCTGCCAGCCGTTCCATCGAGGCCGCGCGCATCCGCAACCACCGCACTCACCAGTTCGGACAGTTGATCGAGCAAGTGATTGAACCGCTCGCCCACAGGACCACTGGCAGCTGAGCGCTGATTTAGGTCGATCCGTTCTGGATTGCGGGTGATCTCTGCCGCAGCGCGGAGCAGTGCTTCGCCTTCGCGCGCTTCGGCATTGGCGCGTACCGCTAAGTAAATGAGGATGGCACTCTCGAGCACCACATAGAACGCATGTAGGAATACCTCGCCCCAATCGCCTTGGGGCATCAAAAACACCCCAGCACCTTGTTGCTGCAGTGCAAAGAAGGCCAGGTGATGCACTGCGATGGTCGCCGCAGCCACGACAATCGGCAGCCAGTCCCGGTAGTACACCAGAAACGCGAGCAGGGCGAAGATGCCGAAATGCATTTCCAGCATGCCGTGTTCCTGGTTGATGTGCAGCGCTGACATCACCATGAACGCTGCGCCGATGAGGCAACGCATCAACCGCTCGCCTGCAATCAAAGCGTTGAGCACCGTCATCGCGAGGGCGGTACCGCCACCAATGAAGATGGCCTGTGCCCAGCTGCCACTCATCGCAGCCAGACCGAGCGCGTATACGACGAGAAACCACAGCACGCCGAGCATGATGCGGTCGGCCTTGCGGTAATGGTCTTGCATGGTGATGGTCGTGTTGCTCATAGGCTGTCTCTCGTAGAGCGCTCGGGCGCGCATCGCTGTATCGGCTGGGTTTGAACTGGCTATCAGACCGTTCATCGCCTCAGCGGCAATGTGTGACTTGAATCAGGTGGGGTGCTTCAGGGAGGGATGATCAACCAAAGGTCATGCGGCACGCCCGCGACGTTGAACGGTGCGGGATACGCTGGCCCTATGGGACGAGCCAGAGGCATCGCTCCGGGTTCACGCGATCCTCCGATGCAGCCAGCGAATCATCGGGCCAACGACGGGAACGTGTTGATAAAGCAGGGCGCCGGCGTCGAAGTAATCGCGATGACGCACCACTTTGCCTGCAGCGTTCCAGCGCAGCATGGTGCAGCCTTCCAGGCTAATGAGCTGGCCTTGATTGAGGCGAGGATGACGAAAACTCATGATCCAGCGTAGATAGCCTTCGCCTTCGCGCACCTCGTCGAAGGCGAAGAATGCGAAGTCGAGGACAATGAGATTGGCGTAAAGCTCCGCGAAATAGCCGTGCAGTTCGGCCAGCCCGCAGATTTCATGCAGCGGATCTGTGAAGTGGACGTTTTCTGCATAGAGCTCACCCAAACGGTCGAGGTTCCGGGCATTGAGCTGTGCGAATTTGGCCGAGAATTGCTGCAGAAAGCTGCTCACAGCGCCTCTCCCAGTTGCCTGAAAGCCGTAAGCGCGCGGTCACGGCTCATCGCCAGGTCGATGATCGGGGGCGGGTAGTCGACGGCAGTAAACAGCCCGTTCAATTTCGCGGGGTTGTGAATTGCGCGCTTGTCCAGGCCGGCCAGCTCTGGGAGCCAACGCCGCAGGAAACGACCATCTGGGTCGAACTTGGCGGACTGACTGAGCGGATTGAACAGTCGGAAATAGGGCACCGAGTCGGTTCCCGTCGAGGCGCTCCACTGCCATCCGCCATTGTTGGCTGCGAGGTCGCCATCGATCAGGTTCTGCATGAACCATCGCTCTCCTTCACGCCAGTCGATGAGCAGGTTCTTGCTTAGAAACATGGCGACGATCATGCGCAGGCGGTTATGCATCCAGCCGGTCGCCAGCAACTGGCGCATCGCCGCATCGATGATCGGAAAACCAGTTCGGCCTTGCTGCCAGGCGGCCAGCTCCTCAGGTGCGTGCCGCCAGGGCAGCGCGTCGGTTTCGCGGCGGAAGCCTCGGCTCATCGAGACGTGTGGGTAGCCCACCAGGATATGTTTGTAGAACTCGCGCCAGAGCAGCTCATTGATCCAGGTGACGGCACCGGGATTACCGCTGTCGTGTTCACCGTGATTTGTCCTCAATGCGGCATGCAGACATTGCCGAGGGGAAACGACGCCTGCTGCCAGATAGGCAGAGATCTGGCTGGTGCCAGGCTCGGCGGGAACGTCACGACGCTGTTCATACTCGGCCATGTCGTCTTCGGCGAACTGCGCAAGGCGCTGTTGGGCAAAATCTTCGCCCGCCGGCCACAGCGAGCGCAGATAGTCGCTGGGCTGGCCGAAGCCATCGACTGCTTGAGGCACCGAGTCTCTGGCAATCGGCAGCGAGGCCTGACGATCCGGGACGGGCAAACAGCCAGGAAGGGATTGTGTCAGCCGCGCATAACATACCTTTCTAAATTGGCTGAAGACTTTGAAGTAACCACCCGACAGCGTCGTGATGCTCCCTGGTGCAAACAGAAGCTGATCGAGGTGCCGACGCATGACCGTGGGCGTTTTTCGAAGTGCTTCGTCGACGGCCTCGTCACGTCGTTGCTCGTTCACTCCGTATTCGTCATTGACGTGCAGGGTGCCGATCTCATGGGTGCGACAAAGATCAGCAATCACAGCTGGGGCCGCCTGCCAGTCATGAACGGTGCGGATCAGCAAAGGAACGTTCAGTTCTGAGAGGCGTACCGACAGCTCAGCCAAGTTGCGTAGCCAGAAATCGACCTTGCACGGCGCATCGTTATGGGCGAGCCATTGGCCGGGTGTGATCAGATAGAGCGCCACCGTGGGGCCTGCGCTCATCGCCGCTGCCAGGGCGCTGTTGTCACTGACGCGCAAGTCGGTGCGTAGCCAGAGAAGCTGGTTCATTCCAGATACCCTTTGGGGTTTTCAAGCAGCGGCCCAGCCTGCAGGGCTTCGAGCGCGGCGAGCGGGTCAATGGCGAGGGTCAGACCGGGTATGTCACGCAGTTCAGCAAAGTGAATGCTGGCTGCCGGGCCTGCCAACAGCAGCGGCATGTCTTGCGGGTCGGCCAGGCGCGGCAGATGCCGTTTGAGGTAGCCGCTGTCGAGGGACTGACTGGCATACAACAGCAGCCCCCGCGGCTTGATTCGCTCCAGGGCCAGTGGCAGTTCCGCCAGTGGCAAAGGCCACTCGATCACCTCGGCAGCGCAACCTGCACTGGACACCAGCCAGGCGCTGAGCCACAGCCCCGGATCGAAGCGCTGATCGCACAGGGTCGTCAGCAGCAGCGGTGCGCCACCATGCTGACGATTGCTGTGATAGATGCGAGTGCCGAGCTTGGTTCGCAGCCACGAACAGAACAATCCTCGCTCGATTTCCGCGCCGAAAGAGCTGGCCCAGCGCTGTTCGAGGCTCAGTAGCAGGGGCAGCAGCAGGTGCTTGCACAAGGTCAATGGCGGATACAGCGAAATCGCACGGTTGAAACTGTCGTCGAGCTGTCGTTCGGAGAGTTCGGTGACGGCTAGGAACATCTGGTCCTGCAGACCGCCCCATGGGCTGTGCTCGTTGAGATTGAAACTCTGACGAGCGTCCAGTAGCTGCTTGACCTGGCCGACTGCTACGCCCCGATTGAGCCATTTGAGAATGCTCTGGATTCGCTTGACGTGGCTATCCTCATAGAGCCGGTGGCCCTTGGGTGTGCGACGCGGCACGATCAGTCCGTAGCGTCGTTCCCAGGCCCGCAGCGTGACCGGATTGACTCCGGTAAGGCGCGCGACCTCCCTGATCGGGAACCAGCCGTCTTCACCGCTCAGATCGATGTTGTCATCAACAATCAGGGTCATGTTCAGATGCCGTTGCGCAGGCTGAGGTCTTCGGGATGCGGCTGCATATAAACTTGGCTGGCCACGTAGAGATCCGGATGACGGCGGAAATGATGCTTTAGCAGCGTCATCGGGACGACGAGCGGCACGATGCCCTCGCGGTATTGGCTGATGAGGCGCTGCAGTTCCTGCTTGTCGTCGCCACACAGGTCGTTCTTCAAGTACCCGCTCAGGTGCTGCAGCACATTGCTGTGAGTGCCACGAGACGCAGTAGTTTTGAGCGCGGCCATCAGCTGGCTGAAGTAGATCGGTGCAAACTCATCCAGCGGCTTTATGCCGACCGTCGCGACCATACGACCGAGGGCTTTGTACTGCACAGGGTTGGTCGCCATCAGCTGATACTTGTGTCGCGAGTGAAACTCGACCAGCGCCTTGCGGGTGAGTCCGGCTTCGAGCAATCGCTGCCATTCGGCGTAGGCAAAGATTCTTGTGAGGAAATTTTCTCGCAGCACGGGGTCGTTCAGCCGACCGTCTTCTTCGATGGGTAGGTCTGGTCGCGCTTCCATCAGCGCATGAGCGAACAGGCCGGAGCCGCCGCCGTCGATAGGATGCCCATTGGCTTGGTAGACCTTGACCCGCTCCATCCCGCAGGAGGGGGATTTCTGCATCAGGATATAACCGCTGATATCGCTCAGTTCACGGGCGATCTGCTTGCCGTACGCGGTCAAGGCTTCACTCACGTCCAGCTCCGGGTGCACGGTGCCCACTGCGCGAGGACTGTCCGGATCACCGACCAAGCGGATGGGCTCACGTGGCGTGCCGAGGCCTATGGCGACCTCCGGGCAGACCGCCACGAATTCGAAATGCTTGGCCAGCGTTTCGCTGCATAGACGCGATTCTTTATGGCCACCATTAAACCGCACCGGACTGCCCAGTAGGCAGGCGCTGATACCGACTTTGATAGGGGGACGAGAGCTATTAGGCATGTGATCGACCTCGCTGCACTTGTACAGGTAAGGTTTTCTGTACAGTATGAGGCCATCATAAGTGATTACTTGTACACGTCAATACTTGTTGTACAGGATTTCCCGATGGAGCTGCCGCCGCCGGCTAGCCACTTATTTTCAACGCCACCCGAACAGCCATTGCTGATCGTCGCGCAGGACCTTCCAGTCGATCCACTGACTCCGCTGAGTGAGGACAGCCTGAAGCTCAACTTGCAGCAGAACTTCGTTTTCATCCCGTAACAGCTCCGTGATGAGGAAGTGCTTTTCCTTGTTTTGGGGCTTAGTGGACGTCCACTTGGAAAGCAGCAGCTTGTCTGGATTGAATCGATTCATAACGACCGGACACCGGAAAAAAGGACTGAAATAGCATTGGCAGCCTGTTTAGCAGTTGTACATAGACTACGCTTGCAGTACCAAGTTATACAGTAATTGATTTCTGTACAGGTGCTACATCAGAATGTAGCAGCCCGCTGAGTGATCGGGGCGGGCCCACAGCTGAGATGCGGAGGCTGCAATGAACATTTTGCTCACCGGCGGGACCGGTCTGATTGGTCGGGCGCTGTGCAAACACTGGTTGCCACAGGGACATCGGCTCTGGGTCTGGAGTCGGTCGCCCGAGCAAGTGGCGGAGCGCTGCGGCGAGTCAGTGAAAGGCATTGGCGAGCTGTGCGAACTCGATCAAGTCCAACTCGATGCGGTTATCAACCTGGCAGGTGCACCGATTGCCGATCGGCCCTGGACCAAGTCCCGTCGTTTGCTGCTGTGGAACAGTCGCATCAAATTGACCGAGCAACTGGTGGAATGGCTGGCGACACGGCAGCACAAACCAAGGGTGCTGATTTCCGGCTCGGCGGTCGGTTGGTATGGCGACGGTGGTGAGCGAGAACTGAGCGAGGACGACAGTCCGGTTACCAACGATTTCGCTAGCCAGCTGTGTGCGGCCTGGGAAGAGAGTGCCATGCGAGCGGAGTCGTTGGGCATTCGCGTGGTCCTGATCCGGACCGGCTTGGTGCTGGCATCTCAAGGCGGTTTTCTGCAGCGTCTCAGGCCGCTGTTCGCGCTTGGGCTTGGCGGTAGGCAGGGCAATGGCCGTCAGTGGATGCCTTGGATTCACATAGACGATCAGATCGGCCTGATAGATTTTCTATTACACCAACCCGAAGCAGGCGGCCCCTACAATGCGTGCGCACCACAGCCGGCACGCAATGCCGAGTTTGCTAAAGCCTTCGCAGCGAGCATGGGACGTCCGGCAATACTGCCTGTGCCTGCGCTGGCCTTGAAGGTCGGTTTGGGTGAACTTTCCGGGCTGATCCTTGGTGGGCAAAAAGTGCGACCGCTGCGATTGCAGGTCGCAGGATTTCAGTTTCGTTTCGTGACATTGGATGCGGCATTGGCAGACCTGCGCAAGGCGTGACCGCTGTGTGAAAATAGCGTCGCGACCCGAGGGTTGCGGCGCGATCCATTAAATCAGTAGTTGGAAATGTGCATGTCTGAGCAGGCGTTGTTGTTGGTCAATCTGGGTTCTCCGGCGTCCACTGAAGTAGCTGATGTTCGCCGCTATCTCAATCAGTTTCTGATGGACCCCTATGTCATCGACCTGCCTTGGCCCGTTCGCCGGCTGCTGGTCTCGCTCATCCTGATCAAGCGCCCGGAACAGTCGGCACATGCCTATGCGTCCATCTGGTGGCCGGAAGGATCACCTCTGGTGGTGCTCAGCCAACGCCTGGCCGACGCTGTTCGGCCGTATTGGAAAGAGGGCCCGGTCGAGCTGGCGATGCGCTATGGCGAATTGTCCATTGAGCGCTCGCTGGTGAAATTGGCAGGGCAGGGCATCAGGCAGGTCACCCTGGCGCCGCTGTATCCACAATTCGCGGACAGCACCACGACCACCGTCATCGAAGAGGCACGGCGGGTGATTCGCGAGCGCGGCCTCGACATTCAGCTGTCCATCCTGCAGCCGTTTTTTGACCAGCCGGAATATCTCGAAGCGTTAGTTGCAAGCGCCCAACCGCACCTGGAACAACCGTTCGACCACCTTCTGCTGAGCTTCCACGGTTTGCCTGAACGGCATTTGCGCAAGACGGATCCGACAGGAGCGCATTGCCTGAAAACCGATGATTGCTGCCAGCGTGCCGAAGGCGCGGTGCTCGCCAGCTGCTACCGCGCGCAGTGCATTCAGAGCGCAGCGGCATTTGCCGAAAGTGCCGGCTTGCAACCCGAACAGTGGTCGGTGTCATTCCAGTCACGACTGGGGCGTGCCAAGTGGATCGAGCCCTATACCGAGGCGCAGCTGGAAGAACTGGCGGCCAGGGGCGTAAAGAAGTTGCTGGTGATGTGCCCGGCGTTCGTGTCCGACTGCATCGAAACGCTTGAGGAAATCGGTGATCGAGGCCGCGAACAGTTCGTTGCGGCCGGTGGAACGGATCTACAGCTGGTCCCTTGCCTGAACACCCATGAGCAGTGGGTGCAGGCGCTGGTCACCCTGTGTCGCCGGGCCCCGCTGGCGCTGTAAGCGGCCCATCTCAGCGTGGGGTACGCCAATGCGACCCTCACGCCACGGGTTCGAGCTCCAGCGCTTCGAACGCTTCTAGCGGCACGGGACGGCTGAACAGATAACCCTGGAACATGTCGCAACCATTGGCGACCAACAGTGACCGCTGCTCTTCCGTTTCGACCCCTTCGGCGATCACTTCCAGATTGAGCCCGGAGGCAAGCGCGCAGGTGGCACGGATGATGGTCTGGCTGCTGACGTCATCGACCAGCTGACGAACGAACGACTGGTCGATTTTCAGTTGGTCGAGCGGCAACCGCTGCAGGTAGGCCATGGACGAATAACCTGTGCCGAAGTCGTCGATCGAGAACCGAATGCCGTGCTGCTTCAGCGTCCTCATTCGGACCACCGCTTCTTCCATGTCATCGAGCAACAGGGATTCGGTGATTTCAAGCTTGAGCAGTCGCGGATCGGCACCGGTGCGTTCGAGCAACGCGAGTACACGATCCACGAAATCGGCTTGGTAGAGCAGGCTTGCACTCAAGTTGACCGCAAGCGTCAGCGTCGCCCAGCGTGCCTGTTTGGCCCAAGCGGCGAGCTGTTCGCAGGCCTGGGTCAGCACCACGAAATCCAGTGTTTCGATCAGCCCGGCCCTTTCGGCCGGCCCGATGAAGTGGAACGGGCTGAGCAAGCCGCGTTGCGGATGCTGCCAGCGAACCAGAACTTCAGCACCGACGATCCCACGATGGCGTTCAATTTGGGGCTGGAAATGAATCACGAACTCGCCGGCTGTCAGGCCGCGGCGGATTTCGTCTTCCAAGCGCAGGCGTTCTTGTACAGCCTGCTGCATGCGCGGGTCGAAGAAGCGCAGGGCGTTCTTGCCGGCCTGTTTGGCTTCGTACATCGACATGTCGGCGCGCTTCATCAGCTCTTCTGCGTCCCCGTCATTGCTGTTCAGCAAAACCACACCAATGCTGGCGCTGCTGTGCAGCAACAGGGCGCCCAGTCGGTAAGGCTGGCCCAATGCCGACAGAATCCTTTCGCCTATCTGCTCGGCCTGGGCTGCTGCGTATTCCGCCTTGGCATCCAGATCTTCGAGCATGACCACGAATTCGTCGCCGCCGAGGCGGGCAACGGTGTTGATGCCACGGACCTCACCGCTCAGGCGTTCGGCCACCATGCAGAGCAATTGGTCGCCGGCCTGGTGGCCATGAAGATCATTGATGTTCTTGAAGTTATCCAGATCGATGAACATCAGCGCGCCGTAATGCTGGCTGCGTACAGTGGCTGCCAGGGCCTGCTTGAGGCGATCGAGCAACAGGCGACGGTTGGGCAGGCCGCTCAGGGGGTCGTAAAACGCGAGATTATGAATGCGCTCTTCGGCTTGCTTGCGTTCGGTAATGTCTGTAAAGGCCGCCACGTAGTTGGATACAACGCCTTGGGCGTCCAGCACGGTGCTGATCGACAGCCACTCGGGGTATACCTCGCCCGTCTTGCGGCGGTTCCAGATCTCGCCCTGCCACGCCCCGGTCTGCTGGATTCTGCGCCACATGGTCAGGTAGAAATCGGGCGCGTGGCGACCGGAGGCGAGTAGGCGCGTGTCCTGTCCGATGGCTTCGTCTGCGCTGTAGCCGCTGATTTCGGTGAATGCCTGGTTGACCTGCAGGATGCGGTTCTTGGCGTCGGTGATGATCATGCCCTGCTGGGATTCGAACGCGATTGCGGCGATGCGACGCTCCTGTTCGGCTTTGGCACGCTCGCTGATGTCACGGCTCAAACACACCACGGCTGGCTTGTACGGTTGCGCCAGTGGCAAGCGCTGGGCGCGAACTTCGAATATCTTCAACCCGTTTGCGGTCTGTATGGAATATTCGAGCAGGCCGGGTGTGCCGCTGGAAAGCGTGTCACGAATCAGTTCGCGGAAGCGTTGTGACTGGCTGGGAGGGAGCACATCCTCCACCGTTTTACCGATCAGGTTTTGGTTGCCTCCTTGAAGCAGTGACGAGTCGTTGGCGATCACTTCTAGGTAACGACCGTCTTCATCAAGCACCAACAGCACATCGGGGATCGCCTGAGTGATGGCCCTTAAACGTGCCTCACTGAGATGCATTGCGCGTTCGATCTGATCACGTCTGAGCAGATCGGCCAATAGCAGACCCAATAGCATTACCGCTGTTGGCAGCACCAGCAACATAGGCACCGCAACCTGTTCGAGCGTAGGTGCGACAAGCTGAGCCGGTAACAACAACAGTGAGGCTACGACACCGCCATGCAGGACCAGGCCAAAGAGCAGTAGCTGCCAGCTGCCGACGGCGATCTGACCACGGCGATGGAAATGGCGGTAGACAAGGCCAAGGGCGATCGGCAGCAGTACGTTGATCAACCCGACCCAGACGCCTAAACCACCTACCCAGAGCCGATAGGCGCCGGCAATCAACCCCGCGATACCCGCGGCGATCGGGCCTCCAAACAAGGCTGCCATGCTCAGCACGACAGTGCGTGCATCGAAGATCACACCATCCTGCACGGATATGGGCATCAGCATGCCAACGATGCAGGCACCGCCGAACCAGATGCCGGCCGTGCATTGCGCCCATATCTGGTGGCTCTGGCCCCAATGACGCGCGGTAACCGATAGCAGCCAGCAAAGCGCAAGCAGCACCGTTGCGTTTTCAACGAAAGCATAGGAAGTCAAAGAAGCGAACCCGAATTCAGCTGCCGTCCAAGTTGGCAGGAATGTGATGGCAGATGGCAATTATTCGTGTTTTCCCAGCAGTCTGCATCAATAAATGCACTTTCCGGTCACAAGTCTTGCCGCAACTTCAGGTTGAAGCACATACCAGTCTTATCGGCAGCCGTGATGAAGGCTGAAGTACCACGGAGCACAGGCAGATACGCGGCACACTGGTTAGCTCTGGAGCGCCGAAAGCTGCTCCCGGAGTTGCTGGACTTCGGCTTCAAGCTCACGCACCCGTTGCTTGGCTTCGACTTCAGGGGTGACGTCCTTCTGGATGCCGATGTAATAGGTGAGCTGGTCCCCTTCGTTAAACACCGGCGTAATGGACAGTTCGTTCCAGAAGGCACTGCCGTCCTTGCGGTAGTTACGGATAATCTGGCGGCAGGGGGTGTTGCTTCGAACCGCTTCGCGAATCGCCGCAAGACCCGGCTGGTCACGGTCGTCCGCCTGCAGGAAGCGGCAGTCCTGGTAGAGGATGTCGTCGACCTCATAGCCCGTGAGGCGCTGAAATGCAGGATTGGCGTAGATCAGGATATTGTCGTCGCCTTCCTGCTCGGCGACCACGATCCCGTCGTTGGAGGCTTCGATTACCAGTTGCAGCAGTTTGGCATTGATCATCAGGGTGTCTCTTGTGCGTTTCTCGGCATTCTAGAACAACTACCTGAGAGCTGGCACAAGGCTTTTTGTAGCGAGGCTGCTACGCCCGTTGGCAAGTCGGTTGACTACTCACGGTGCCTAGGAAAGCGTACGGCGCTCGCACCGTCGTTCCGCTGCCGCAGTGCTCGCTAAACGGCTGGGCTAGTGGTTGTGAAGTAGCGGTCGTCAGCTCGAGTGCGAGACGGTAGGCACAGACCGAGCGTCTCGGCGCGGCCCCAGCCAACCCGCAGCCTCTGGGGCGGAGCAGAAGCTCTGATACCGGCGATAGAAAAAGCGCTGGCGAGGGCTGGATAGCCCATCAGCTGACGCAGGTAGTGTTCAAGAAATGCGCCGCCCGCCGCTGGCAGCGAGGGTGATGGAAACCGATTCGGCAAAACGCAGCGCATGTGGCTTATCCACCTCGACCTCGGCGTACTCAACGCTCGGCAGCCGCATAACCAGGTCCAGGATTTCCTGAGTCATGCGCTCCAGCAGGCTGAACCGATTGTGCTCGACGTGAGAGATGACCGCCTTGGTCAGGGTCCGGTAGTTCAGTGCGGTGTCTATGTCGTTATAGCGAACCGCATCGGCGGCCTTGTAAAGCACCGTCAGGTTTATCAGCACGTCTTGCTTGTTGAGGATTTCATCCTCGTTGATGCCGATGTAGGTGCGCAGACGTAGATCCTTGATCCGGATCCGAGCCATGCCGGGTTCCAGACGAGGCATCAGCGATTCCCCCCGATCAGCTGCAGGAATTCCATTCGGGTGGTACAGGATTCCCTGAAGGCACCCAACATCACCGAGGTGTTCATCAGCGAGTTCTGCTTCTCAACCCCGCGCATCATCATGCACATGTGCTTGGCTTCGATGACCACCGCAACTCCAGCCGCGCGAGTCACTTCCTGAATCGCCTCGGCGATCTGGCGGGTGAGGTTCTCCTGAATCTGCAAACGGCGTGCGTACATGTCGACAATGCGTGCGATCTTGGACAGGCCGAGCACCTTGCCGGTCGGGATGTAAGCCACGTGTGCTTTGCCGATAAAGGGCAGCATGTGGTGTTCGCAGAGCGAATAGAGCTCGATGTCACGGACGATCACCATTTCGTCGCTGTCCGAGGCGAAAAGGGCGCCGTTGACCACTTCCTCCAGGCTCTTGCCGTATCCATTGCACAAGTACTGCATGGCCTTGGCGGCGCGCTTTGGGGTGTCGAGCAAGCCTTCGCGCTGCGGGTCTTCACCGACCCCCAGAAGTATTTGGTGAAAATGGCCGGGTAGTTCGTTCATGGTGGATCCTCTGGGAAGCCATCCGTAGGCAAACCCTACGTTTTTAGGACAGGCGAAGGTGTCAAGGGCAAGATGGACTGTTCAGCTTCGCTGGTGGTGCAAAGCTATACCAAATAAATTATCTGTACAAGAAAATTGCAGTAGCCTAGCGCCATGAGATCAGAGCCTGAACCGCTGAAATGTCTTGTCTCCGACGTCTTTAGTGACGCGTTGGGACGAACAATGCAGCATGGATAAGAATCGATGTCTGTAGAGGTTCGCTGGGTGGCAAGGTGTCAAAAAGGATCGCAACGGTCCGTACAACGGCTGCTGCCGCCGGGATGGGGTAGCCAGCTTAGATGAGGTCGCGCCAGGCTGAACAGCCAATAGGCGAGCAGGAGCAAGGGCCGTAACGGCCGCCAACCCAAAGGCGCGGCCCATTTGCCAAGCCCTGCCGCGCGCCAGCTCCAGTAGGTCGCGTCAAGACCAGTAATCCAATGCCCGTCGGCGCTGCGCGCGTGTAGCTTGCTGCGGAGCTGGTCAAGGGATCGCTCCTCACTAACGAAACCAGGCGAACTGATGTCTACCAGGCGCAGGCGCTCTTGTGTGGAATGACGCCGTAGCCATATGACCTCGCGGGCGCAGAGCGGGCAGGCACCGTCAACATAGAGCGTAAGCGGCAGCTTAGGAGACATTGCATAATCCTGTACGTGTATAACTTCTGTACAGCCTATGCCTGCAAGCCCTGAGTTACAATGCGCCCATTCCCCTGCATGAGCTGTGCGCGTCATGACTGAATTTGCCCGTGCCTCTTCGCTGCTTTCGTCTTCATCCCTCAAGCAGGAAGAGTTGTTCCCGATCCGAGAGGTTTCACGCCTGACGGGCGTCAATCCTGTCACCTTGCGTGCCTGGGAGCGCCGCTATGGTTTGATTCAACCGACTCGCACTGAAAGCGGTCATCGTCTCTATTCGATGGCTGATATCGATGCGGTGCGCAGCATCGTGGCTTGGACGGAGCGTGGGGTAGCCGTGAGCAAGGTGGGCAGCATCCTGTCGCGCAGCGCTGCAACCCGAGCGGCGGTGCCGCCGGAGCAGCAGGAAGCCGTCGCCGGCGAGTGGGGTGAATGGCAGGCTCAGGTGCAGCGGGCAGTGAGCAGTTTCGACGAGAGCCGCCTCGATCAGGTCTATGGACAGGTCTTCTCGACCTACCCACTACCGGTGGTATTTCGGGATGTGCTGTTGCCGTTATGGCAACAGTTGCTGGTGCGCCAGGATGAGTTCGGTCAAACCAGCGAGTGGCTCTTCCTCGACAACTTCCTGCGTGCTCGCGTGTTGCAACGACTGCAACTGGCCCGAGCCCAGGCGCAAGATCGCGTGCTTTTGGCGGCTGTCCCTGGTCAATGCCGCGAACTGGAATTATTGGTTGCCGGTCTGTTGCTTTCCAGCGACGAGGTAGCCGCCAGCGTTTTGGCCATCGGCCAGCCACTGGATGAGCTGACGCTGATCTGCGAAAAGGTGCGCCCGCGCGCATTGGTCCTGTATTCCAACGTTCCGGCCAATGCAACTTTGCTAAAGCAATTGTCCAAGCTTGCGCTGAGCCTCGACTGCCCCTTGGCTATGGCGGGTGAAGCGGCTGAGTTTTCTCAAGAAGGGCTACGCGGGTCGCCTATCGCCTGTCTGGGCAATGCTGGCAAACTGATGCAGCGCCGTCTGCTGCAGTTTCTCGATGGGCACCTGGACACCTGACGACAGCGGGCCTTGCCGAGCCTGATCAGGGTTTGATGCTTTGGCATCATTGTGTCAAGCGAACCTCGGCGCGATCCTCCAACTCTCAGCCGGAACACGTCGCCAATGCACTCGTCAGCCGATTCCGCCCAGCGACCACCGCAAAAAACCCTTGCCCACGGTTTGCGTGCGCGCCTGTTGCCGTTGGTTAGCAGCTCGAAGGCGGCAGCACTGGTGCGAGTGCACTCCGGCTCGCATGACGCGCCGATTGCCTATCCGGGATTGGCACATTTTCTTGAGCACCTGCTGTTTCTCGGCAGCCGAAACTACTCTGCTGCAGAAGGTCTGATGCCCTTCGTTCAAGGGTGCGGAGGCCAGCTAAATGCGTCGACCCGAGAACGGCATACCGACTTCTTTTTCCAACTACCCGCCAGTCAGTTCGAAGAAGGCTTGCACCGTCTCGTGGATATGCTGGCCCATCCGCTGCTCGATCCCGAAGCGCAGTTGCGCGAACGCGAGGTGCTGCACGCCGAGTATCTGGCGCGTGCACAGGATGCCGAAACCCTGTGCGATGCCGCTCTTGGATGCGCCATCGATCCACCCCATCCGTTCGGTGGCTTTCATGCGGGCAACCGCAGCACGTTGCCGGTGGAGGACCCCGGGTTTCAAGCGTCTCTGAGGGGCTATCATTGCCGCTTCTATCACACCGGCCAGATCGAGCTATTGCTGGCTGGGCCACAGGACGAGGGCGTGTTGCAGCGTCTCGCTGAACAGATGGACGCAGGGCTCGCTGCCCATCCGTACGTGTCACGCAAGACCTTGCCACTGTGCGCTAACGCCAACGCCTGGTTTCGCTTGCAACTCAGCAACGCTCAGCCACGCTTGCACCTGGCGTTTGCGCTTGATCAATTACCGGAACGTGCCGGGCCTGCGCTGGATTATCTTTCTGTCTGGCTCGCCTCCGAAGCACCAGGTGGACTTTCTCAACGGCTGCGAGAAGCCGAACTGTGCCAGTCGGTGAAGCTGCGCACCCCATACTGGTGTGCAGGGCAGGGCGTTGCGGTCATCGAGCTGTTGCTGACAGAGCGAGGGTTGGACGATCGCGCCGCTGTCGTCGATGCGGTGCTTGACTGGATAGCTTTCTTCTCGGATGACGCGCGTTGGCAGCCATGCCGTGAGGAGTACCAACTGATCCGCGAGCGAAGCCTGCAAAACGCCGAGCCCCTGGCACGGCTACGTTACTGGGTGGAACCGCAGGCCTGGGGCCTCGACAGTGATGAAGCCGAGATTCGCCAGGCGCTGCGGTCGCTCACGGCGCAGATGCTCGCGGCCCCGCCACTGGTCCTCACCACCGACATGAGCGACTGTCCGCCAATCGAAACCTGCGGTTTTCCGCTGCGCCTGAAAACGGAACCACCGCAGCGGACGGCTCCGGCTGCCTGGCACTGGCAACAACCCGCTATGAATCCTTGGTTGAAACCCAACATTGCTCGCCGTGAGGCGGTTGATATCACGCCTGCACTGCGTTGGCAGGGACCGGAAGATATGAGCGGGCAGGGCGCCCTGTTTCTGCGCTGGCAGTGGGTGCACGGCCAATCTTCCACTGCCTTGTGGCACGCCGTGGCGCATGCCCTGCAGCCAGCTGCATGGGCGGCACAACAAGCGGGTGTAACGCTGCGTTTCGAGGATTTCGGCAGTGCATGGTGTTTCAGGTTGGAAGGCTTTGCCGAGGCCATACCGGCAATTCTCAGCGACACCATTTCAGTGCTTAGCGTGCCGCCAGCCGAAGCGTTCGCCGAGGGCGTTGCGCTGGCCAATCGCGACGCGGCGCTTGGCAACGATGAGATGCTGATCCGCCAGTTGCTTAAACATCTGCCTCGACGGCTGACCAATGCGGCTGAGGTTGACGGCCAGCCGGCGTTCATCGGCCCTGGCTCACTGTCTAGGCGGTGGCAATCAGCGCAGTGGAGCGGCCTGGCCGTCGGCTTCGCGCCGTCCCTGGGTGGACCGCTGGCCGATGCTATCTATTCTTTGCCTGGAACGCCTGCGGTAATACCAACTGATCACAGTAAGCCGGCAGCGGTGAAACGTTGGCACGACGTCCGCGGCGACGGCGCAACGGCCGAAACCGGATTCTTGCTGTTCTGTCCCCTGCCGGACCGCACCGCCAAGTGCGAAGCGTCCTGGCGCCTTTTGGCGCGAGTGATTGAAGCTGACTTCTTTAGGCGACTGAGGAGCGAGTTGCAACTGGGTTATGCGCTCTTCAGTCGCTTCTGTCAGTTCGGTGAGCAGGCTGGAATGCTTTTCGCGGTGCAGTCACCGAGAGCGTCGGCCAAGGAAATTCTCGAGCATGTCGTGAAATTTCTCGACGACAGCGCGGTGAAACTGGCAGACCAGGCTGATAGTGAGGCCGAGCGAGCTGCACGCCAGGCCGGTAACCAGCACGTAGACAGCAGAGCAGACTTTCGCGCTCAGGCCGAACAGGCATGGCAGTGCCTGCAGGCGGGACATGAACTCGATCGATCTGCCGAAGTGGCCGCCGAAATGCGCATGCTTCAGCAACAGGACCTGATGGCAGCCATGGATGCACTGCGCGGGGATGACGCCAGCTGGGTAGCCGTGGCCAACGCGCCGGCCCCAGACCTGAGCTGGCGTTGACCTCAACACCTCCTAAACACCTCCAGTTGCTACACCCTGACCGCGCATACGCGGGTCCAGGCCTGCCGGCGTTGTGCCTGGGTGAGCTACTTAAGCGTAACGGCGTAAGACCTAAGCGCTACTCCGAACGGAACGGCGGGGAGGGCCTTAACGCCTGATTCGTTAAGCGTGGCGAAAGTAGTAGCCAGTCGCCGCCATTGGAGCGTATGGCCCTCCGGTTGTGCTTTCGATAATCCGCCTCGACACGACTGCCTGTCGTCACATCAGCGGAGAGCGCCATGCACAACAAGAAGAAAGCGGTTACCACACTATTGCCTTTGGCTCTGGCCAGCGCGATTGGCATGACCCTAAGCCAGTCGGCAGTTGCCGAAATCATGCTTTACGACAAAGACGACACCACCTTTACCGTAGACGGCTACTTCAACACTTTCTACGTGAGCAGCGACGTCGATCGCGCCGGGGAACAGTTCGACCGGGACCAGTCCCGCGTGAAGATGGGCTTCCTGCCCAATTACATCGGCTTCAACTTCGGCAAGCAGCTCGACGAGCTCAAAGTCGGCGGCCGCTCTTCTTTCTGGGTCACGATCAACGACAGCGATAGCAATGGCACCGAGACCGGCATCGATGTTCGCCAGTTCTACGGCACGGCGTCGAACGACCAGTGGGGCGAGGTGCTTTTCGGTAAGGACTTCGGTCTGTTCGGCCGCTCCAACATCTTCCTGGATGAGATGTTGACCGGCTATGGCCAGGTCAGCGACACACTGGGTCTGGTGGATTTCGGTGGCGTGTCGTTCGGCAACATCGGCACGGGTTACCCATACCCGTTCCCAACCTCCCAGATTACCTATCGCTCGCCAGTGATGAGTGGCCTGCGCGTGGCCGTGGGCATCATGGACCCGGTCGATACCACGAACGATGCCAGCAGCGCGCTGGACGAGGCCTATCAAGACAGCCCGCGGCTCGAAACCGAAATTACCTATCAGTTCGAAGTTGGCGGTGCCCAGATCTATTCCTGGGTCAACGGCATGCAGCAGACCTCGAAGAACACCGACAGCACCGTCGACGAAGTGGATTCCCAAGGCATCGGCTACGGCGTGCAGGCCAAGATGGGCGGTTTCTCCGTGACCGCGTCAGGCTTCCAGGCCGAAGGCATCAACCCCTTCTACACCAACAACGCTGGCGAAGCGCAGCTGCGTGACGTCGACAGCGACGGCTACCTGCTGCAGGGCTCGTATACGTTCGGCAAGAACCGCATCGCGCTGTCATCCGGCAAGACCAAGGATGACGGCAATGGTCTGGGAACGGCAGCCGATTACGAAACCCGTGGCATCGCCTATTTCCGCACCATCAATGACAACCTGAAGCTGGTGGCCGAAGTCAATCAGTTCGAGTTGACTGGCCGGGATACCAGTGCCATTGATGAAGAAACCCGCACCTACGCGATTGGTGCCACGCTGAGCTTCTAACCGAGCCGGCGACACTCAGACGGATGCCTTTCGGGGCATCCGTTTTATTTATTTAGGGCGCCACCAGCCGCCGAAGCGCAGGCACCGTGGTGTTTCGTCGCTTTGCTACCTTGGCAGGCCGCAGCCGGTACTGAAGTAGCATGTTCGTACCCTATGCCCTGACCAAGAATGCGGTCATACGATATCGGTGTATGGGGTGGGGTGCGTGGTCGAGCAAGAATCCTTAGCAGTGCGCACAGCAATGTCAGAAGCGCGGGACGCCGAAACGGTCGCCCAGGACCTGGCACGTCAGCTGATCCACCCGTATCTCGGCTTCGTTCTGTTCTTTTGCTCTGCCGAATACGATTTGCCAGCGTTGGGCGATGCGCTGCATCAGTACTTCGGGGGCGTGCGCATGGTCGGGTGCACGTCGGCTGGTGAGATCACCTCGCAAGGCTACGGGCGCAGTTGCGTGACTGCCATTGGCTTCGATCACCGCAACTTTTCCATTGCCTGTGAGCTGATCGATGAGATGGACCGCTTCAGCCTGACCGATGCACAACAACTGGTCGAGCGGCTGGGCAGCGATTGCCGCAGCAATTCGCTGGCGCCGATCAAGGATCACAGCTTTGCCTTGACCCTCCTCGACGGGCTGTCGAGTCGAGAGGAAATCGTACTTTCGGCGCTCAGCGCTGCCTTTGGCAGCATTCCGCATTTCGGCGGCTCGGCCGGCGACGACAATCATCTGGCCGACACACACGTTTACTACGACGGCAAATTTCACAGCGGCGCCGCAGCGGTCGTACTGATCAACACCTGGCTGGATTTCGAGGTGTTCACCACGCATCACATGTTGCCGCGCACCGAGAAACTGGTGGTGACACGCGTGGACAGCCATGCCCGGCGTGTCTATGAGCTGAACGCGGAGCCTGCCGCCGAGGAGTACGCACGGCTTATCGGCGTTGAGGTCAGTGATCTCGATCACCGCCTGTTCGCCGCCCATCCGCTGGCGGTGCGCATCAACGAGCACTACTACGTACGCTCGATCCAGAAGGTCAACGATGACCTCAGCCTGACGTTCTATTGCGCGGTTGAGAACGGCATCGTGCTGACCGCGATGCATCCAGGGCCGCTGATGCCCAACCTTGAAGCCGTGTTCGAGCGCCTCGCACAGCGTCTCGGCGCACCGCTTCTGACCATCGGCTGCGACTGCTTCCTAAGGCGACTGGAGGTCGACGGCCACGGCTCCAGCGACGATATCTCGGCCTTCCTCAGACGCCAGCAGGTGATCGGTTTCAACACCTACGGAGAGCAGTTCAATGGCATGCATATCAACCAGACCTTCACCGGCGTCGCCATCGGCCGGCCAGGTGGACGGGCTGGAGAACGAGGTGCCCGTTGAACAGTTCGACCGGCAGGCCGAGCTTGAGCGCGAAAACCATAAGCTGCGGCGCATCAACGCGGCGCTGATCGAGCGAATCGAGTCGAGCAGCACCGGGCGCGACGCGTCTTACGCCGCCTTCCAACATTCGGTAGAGCTGGCCGAGCAGGTGCGCGAACGCACCGATGCTCTGAACCAGGCGATGGCCGAACTGAAAGCCAGCAACCGCCTGCTCAGCGACGCCCGCCTGCGTGCCGAAACCGCACATCAGCATCTGGTCGATGCCATCGAGAGCATTTCCGATGCCTTCGTGCTGTTCGACAAGGATCAGCGCATCGTTCTGTTCAACAAGCGCTTCAAGGCGCTCTGGAGCCGGACCCGCGCACGTATCAACAGCGGCACTCGGCTGTCCGAGCTCAAGCGATTGGCGGAAAGCAGCGGCATGATCGCCGAGGAGCACCGAGGCAAGGCCAACGACCCCACGGTCTACCGCTTGCACAACGGACGCTGGGTGCAGCTCAGTGAACGGCCGACCCGAGAAGGTGGCCTGGTGATGCTTTACACCGACATCACCGAAGTGAAGATCAGCGAAACCATGCGCCGCGAGCAAGCGTTGGCGCAGAAGTCCCGCCTGTTGCAGCGCGCCGTAGACAACCTTTCGCAAGGAGTGGCGATGGTCAGCGCCGATGGAGGCCTGGAGCTGTGGAACGGTCGCTTTCTTGAACTCTGCGGCCTGGCGCCCATCGAGGCGCATCGACCATTCGACGAGGTAATGGCAGACAGTGAGCTCAAACTGCTGACGCCGAGCACCCGTGACGCCGATGGCCAGCCCCAGACGGAGCTGGAACAGCATCTGTTCGACGGCCGAACGCTTGAAGTGCGGACACATCCGTTGCCCACTGGCGGCTTCGTCAACACCTTCACTGACATCACCGAGCGATACCGCCATGCCGAAGCGCTGCGTGAGAGCGAGCGCTGGATCCGCCTGATCACTGACCATGTGCCGGCGCTTATCGCCTATGTGTCAGCCGACCTGACCTACGAGTTCACCAACAAGGTCTACGAGGAATGGTATCGCTGGCCGAGTGAAGGCATGCTCGGTCAGTCGCTGCGTGATATTCATAGCGGCGAACACTGGCAGCAGCTCGAACCCTATATCGACCGAGCCCTGTGCGGCGAAAGCGTCAGTTTCGAGATGGCTGAGCACAACCACTCTGGGCAGCAGCGTTACATGCTGCGCTCTTATGTACCAAACCGTCAGGCCACCGGCGAGGTGGTGGGTATCTTCGTTCTGATTCAGGACATCACCGATCGCCGGCGCACGGCCGAAGCGTTGCACCAGGCCTATCAGAACCTTGAGCAGCGAGTTCGTGAGCGTACGGCGGAACTCACCAGCCTCAACGACCAGCTATTGTGCGAAATCGACGAGCGCGCTCATGCCGAGGCACGGTTGCGCGAAGCCAAGCGCGAAGCGGAACTGGCAAACCTGTCGAAGACCAAGTTTCTGGCTGCGGTGAGCCACGATTTGCTGCAACCCTTGAACGCCGCTCGGCTGTTCACCAGCGCACTGCTGGAGCAACCCTCCGCACCGAGCGGCGGGTTGATTCGCAACATCAGTAATTCCCTGGAAGACGTGGAAAACCTGCTGGGTACCCTGGTCGACATTTCCAAGCTTGATGCCGGAGTGATCAAGCCGGATATCGCGCCGTTTGCCGTCAGTGAACTGCTGGAGACCCTGGCTGCGGAGTTTCGCCAGATCGCCGGCAGTGAACAGCTGCAGCTGGACTTCATTCCCTGTTCAGCATTGGTGCGCAGCGATATCCAGTTGTTGGCGCGCATCCTGCGCAACCTGCTGACCAACGCCATTCGCTACACGCCGCATGGCCGCGTGCTGCTGGGTTGCCGTCGCCGGCGGCAGAGCTTGTCAATCGAGGTATGGGACACGGGCATCGGGATCCCTGAGGACAAGCTCGAAGAGATTTTCCACGAATTCAAGCGCGGCGAAGGCGTGCGGCCTCAGCAGGATCGAGGGCTCGGACTGGGGCTGGCAATAGTCGAAAAGATTGCGCGTATTCTCGGTCACCGGATTCAGGTCAGTTCGGTCCCTGGGCGCGGCTCCAAATTTGCCATCGAAGTGCCCCTGGCCAAGCGGGCGCCTAAAGCCAGCGTAGAGCCGTCAGCTACCGACCAGCTGCTCGAGCGGCTAAAAGGCGCGCGCGTATGGGTGCTGGATAACGACACCGCGATCTGTGCCGGCATGCGCACGTTGCTGGAAGGCTGGGGCTGTCACGTTATCACGGCGCTGTCTGAGCAGGACTTGGCCGGGCAGGTCGACAATTTCCACGCCGATGCCGATCTGATCATCGCCGACTATCACTTGGATAACGGCTGCAACGGCGTCGATGTTGTCGAAACGGTTAATGCCCGGCGATCCAGTCCGCTGCCAGCGCTGATGATCACCGCCAATTACAGCAATGAACTGAAACAACAGGTGCGTGCTTTGGGCCACATGCTGATGCACAAGCCGGTGCGCCCGATGAAGCTGAAGACTGCCATGTGCCACATGATGGAACAGGGTCATTTGTAAGGAATTGCACCTCTGGAGCAAGGCGCTATCACCTTGCTCCTAGGGCTAGCGGGGCGTGGGGCCTCTTCGTAGGACGACCTGTTTGAGCACGATCAGCGGCGCAAGTATGCCGTGAAATCGATGTCACCCGCCGAGAGGATGGCTTGCACACGGTTGTGTACGTTGAGCTTGCGCAGAATGGCAGAGACGTGGGCCTTGACGGTGGTTTCGGCGATGTCGAGGTTGTAGGCGATCTGCTTGTTGGATTCACCTTTGGTCATGCGTTCGAGCACCAGCAACTGCTTGCGGGTCAGCGCCTGCAGCAGCTCGGGCGGGATGCTCTGTTCGTTGTGCTGGGAGCGGCGTGTGGTGGCCTTCTGGCTGCGGATGATGTCTGAGGGCAGGTAGACATTGCCGTTGAGGATCTGCTCGATGGCTTCGGTCATCTGCGCGCGTGGCGATGACTTGGTGATGAAACCACAAGCGCCATAGGTGATCGCCTGTAGCACGATCTGCTTGTCCTGTTCGGCAGAGACGATCACGACAGGAATGGTCGGTGCCTCGTTGCGCATGTTGATCAAGCCGTTGAGACCATGCATGCCGGGCATGTTCAGGTCGAGCAGCACGAGATCGAGATCGTCATTTTCCAAGGTCATCGCCAGCGCGCTGTCGAGGTCAGCGGTTTCTAGGATCTCGCTGCCTGGAAAACCATCCTGGATGACGTTGTGAATGGCTTCGCGAAAAAGCGGGTGGTCATCAGCGATCAGTATCTTGTACACGGCCGGTCACCTCATTGTTGTGATTATGGTGGGGTAGATCGGAAGAAGGCCTTCGTTGTGCGCGGCTTCGAGCGACCCATGGCGACCAGGGTGCGGCGCCTGTTCGATCAGGTTCTGTTCAGCGACAAGCTTGCCCAGTCCTGCAAAAGAAAACCATGACAAAACACGTCGTGGCCATTGCACGCCATAGCGTTTGGATGCGCTACAAAGCCTGGTGGGCTCTAGCATGTCCAGCTTTTCCAGTACTTCGGTTGGCCACATTACAGGGCAAAGTGCCGCACTTTGAAATCCTACAATCGACAGGAAAATCAGCACCAAAGTAGTAGAGATCGGCTCAGGTGGACCGTCGTAGCGCGGCGTGCTGCGGGTTGAAGCTGAGTACGGCCAGCAGGCTGAACAGCAGAGTCAGGCCCAGGCACACCGCCAGCGCCACAGGATTGAGGCGTTCGTACAACGCATAGCGAACCAACTCGACCGCATACGTAAAGGGGTTGAACGAGCAGATCCAGAATAGCCACTCGCTGGCTTCGCGCATTTTCCACAGCGGATAGAGCGCCGATGACAGAAAGAACATCGGGAAGATGACGAAATTCATCACCCCGGCAAAGTTCTCCAGCTGCCTGATGCCATTGGATAGCAGCAAGCCCAGCGCGCTGAGCATTAACGCAACCAGCAACAGCGCTGGCAGAGCCGTCAGCAGGCCTGCCGCAGGCGGCTGTACGCCATACAACCAGGCGATGAAAAGAAACGCATAGACCTGCAGCAGCGAGATCAGTGCGGTTGCCAGCAGCTTGCTCGCCAGCAGGAAGCTGCGCGGCAAAGGGCTGGTCAGCAGTACACGCATGCTGCCCATCTCGCGGTCGTACACCATGGAGAGCGAGCCCTGCATGCCGTTGAACAGCAGGATCATGCAGGCAAGGCCCGGCACGATCCAGGTCTCGTAGGTGATATAGGTCTCGTAGGGTTCGATGATGGCGATGCCCAAGGCGGCCCGAAATCCGGCAGCGAACACCGCCAGCCAGAGCAGCGGTCGCACCAGAGCGCTGAAGAACCGCGAGCGCTGCTGAACGAAGCGTAGCCACTCGCGAAATACGATGGCTCGCAGGCATTCCCAATAGGGCGTCATGGCGAGGATTCCTGAGTTGGACGTGGCCTGGGGCGTATGGCTTTGTTAGGGCGCATCACGCTGGCACTGCGTTACGCGTGAGGCGGGCAAAGGTCTGCTGGAGACTGCCATCTGCGGCAGCCAGCGTATCGGCTCGACCCTGCGCGACCAGGTTTCCGCGGTTGAGGATGATCAGTTCGTCACTTGCCTGCACCTCGTCCAGCAGGTGGGTTGTCCAGAGCACACTCATGCCTTGCTCATCGCAGAGGGATCTCACGTGATCGTTGAGGTTCTGGCGGCTAGCGGGATCGAGCCCCGCACTGGCTTCATCGAGCAGCAGCAGGCTCGGCTCGTGGAGGAGGGCGCGGGCGATTTCGACCCGACGGCGATGACCGCCATTGAGTTCGCGGACCTTGCTTTTGCGGCGCTCGCCCAGTTGCTGACGATCCAGCTCGACTTCGATGCGGTCGTTGGCGACCTTGCGCGGCATGCCATGCAGGGCGGCGTGATAGCGCAGGTTCTGCTCGACACTGAGATCCAGGTCCAGTGTGCTTTGCTGGAAGACCACCCCAAGCCGCCGCAAGGCTTCGCGCGGCTGGCTGCGCAGACTGAAGCCCGCCACCTGGATGTCGCCCTGCTGCAAGTCGTAGAGGCGCGTCAGCAAGGCGATCAGCGTCGATTTTCCGGCTCCGTTGGGGCCGAGCAGGGCGGTGAAGCCGCCGGCTGCCGTGTTGAAACTCACGTCGCGCAACGCCTGGCGTTCCCCGTAGGCAAAGCGGACGCCCTCAACCCGCAGGGCCGTCATGGCGCGACCACCACGCCCCAGGGATATCGGCCAACCTTGATCGACTTGATCACCTTGAGCGAGTCCACGTCGATCACCGAAACATCACCGCTGACTCCATTGGTGGTCAGCAGCCGACTCTCATCGATGTTGAATGCCATGTGCCAGACCCGACGCCCCACCAGCAGGTAGTCGAGTACCTCGTAGGTTTTCGCATCCACGACGGCTATGTGGTTGGCTGGGCCGAGCGCGACGAACGCGTATTTGCCGTCCGAGCTGAGTTTGATGCCGACTGGCTGGACCTTGTCGGGATGCACGCCCTTGATCTTGAAGTTCAGGGTCTTGATGATCTCTCGCTTCTCAACGTCAACGACGCTGATGGTTCCGCCGATTTCCGACGATGCCCAGAGCAGCTTGCTGTCATGGCTGAACTCCACATGGCGCGGCCGCTGGTCGACCAGGGTGTTGTCCACCAGCTGGTTGGTACGGGTGTCGATCCAGTGCAGCATGTTAGTGGTTTCGCTGGTGTTCACTGCCCACTTGCCGTCCGGGCTGACGCCCATGCCTTCAGGTTCCACGCCGACATCGATCTGTGCGAGCACCTCTTCGTTGTCGACGTCGACCACTGTCACCAGCGCATCGTCCTCGTTGGAGATGTACAGCCACTTGTTGTTCGGGTGCAGCGCGAACTGTTCCGGGTCAGCGCCGGATGGCAGCTGCTTGATGATCTTGCGCGTCGCCAGGTCCATGACCTGCACCGTGTCCGAGTCGCTGGCGCAGATGTAGAGCAGCTTGTTGTCGCGCGACAGCGTCAACCCGCGTGGACGCTGGCCAACGTCGAGTGTTTCGACCGTTTCCAGGGTATCCAGATCGATCACGCTGACGGTGTCATCCTTCTCATTGGACACATAGGCGGTGGCGGCGAGGGCGGATGCGCTGGCGCAAGCCAGTGCACAGGAAACAGCGGCAGCAAGGAGTGTTCGGGTCATCTGAATGCTCTTTTTTGTTGTATGGGTGCAGTTAACGGGCGCTTGAAGCGGATGATGGAGCCAGCCGCGACAGATAGGCATCGGCTTCGCGCTGGCCGCCTTTTGCGGCGCTTTGCAGCCAAACGCGAGCGGCATGTAGGTCTTTTCTGGTGCCACGGCCTTCCGCCAGCGCGACCCCGTAGTGATAGCGCGCCAGGCTGACGTAGGCGACATCATCGGGCTGCTCGGCGCCGCGCTTCATGAGCGCCGCGGCCTTTGCCAGATCCACCTCCACGCCGGCGCCGGATTCGTACATCTGGGCAAGCCAGATCATTGAGTACACGTCGCTCCAGCGCTCGACGCAGTCTTCGAAAATCTTGATCGCCGACGCATGATCACCGGTCTTTTCGGCGGCGTAGCCGTAGAGGCATTTGATGCGCTTGTCGCTGTCCACATAGCTCTCGTAGCTAAGATCGCTGGTCTGGGCGAATAGCGCCGGAGCGACTAACGCCAGGCTCAGCACTGGCCGGTAGTCGAGCTTCATGATTCCGACTCGCTCAGGCGGCATTGGCTCTCCGGTTGATCGAAGCCCAGGGTGTCCAGCTCGCTGGTGGGGTGCAGGAAGCCCTCCTGGGGCGAATTGCTGACCAGTCCCCGCGGATGTACCAGCGGAATGGGTTGGCGCAGCTGGCCGTTCCAGGGCCGGAACGTCAACTTGCGTCCTTTGAACCCATCGACTGGCAGTGTCCCGCTCAGCGATATCCGGCGGATTGCCAATGGGTCCGCCGTGCCGAGCTTGGTGATTGCAGTGGCCAGGCTGCGCACCCCGATCCAGGCGGCAAAATCGCGGTCGTTCATCCAGCGATCGGCATGGGCTTCGAAGCGTTTTTGCAGCTGCGCAGCACCAAAGGTTTCGACTGTCTTGTGCCAGGCGGTCGGGGTCAGACCCTGGGTGCCCACAACCGGCCGTGGCAACCAGGTGTGATAGGGCACGTACTCGCCGAAGTCGCCGCGCTCATCGGCAACCACGACCACGTCATATTCACCAGCTTGTGTGAACAGCGGCATGTCGGCTTGGGCAGTGCGCCGCTGGTCGTTGTCGAAGGACCAGGGTTTTTCCTCGATGATCTTATGGCCGAAGCGCTTGGCGGCACGCTTCAGCGCCTCGGCATAGGCCTGATCCTCTTCTGTCGGCCCGCTGATCAGCAGCCAGCGATTCCAACGGCGCACGGCAAGGAACTGACCCAGCGCGTCGGCCAACATGCTGCGGCTTGGCAGGGTGTGCAGCACATTACCTAGACAGAGAGACGTCCGCAGTTTGTCATCCGGACTGCCGGCATTGATCAGCAGGCTGTCCGGCATGGTTTCGGCCAACGTTTCCAGACTCTGCGCGGGAGCGTTCACCACAAACAAGCGCACGCCCTGGTTATGCAGCCGCCTCGCTTCGTCCAGAAGCTGCTCTGGGGTTTCAGCTGTGACGCTATCTAGGCTGTAGTTGTGCTTGAGAAAACGACCGGTGCTGTTGCTGTCGGCAATCGCCAGCTCGGCACCGCTCAAACCCGCATCAACCGGCTCGGGAATCACATTGGACAGCAGCGGGCCTGGGTCCGGGCGGTAACCGAGGTAACCGATGCGCGCTGAGAGTTCTGGCCCCGCCGCGCCTGCAGTACTGGCGAAAACGGCGCAGCAGGCAAGGGCGATCGAGCAACCGGTACGATACAAAAGAGGGCGCATGGACGGCTCCTATGGCGTTGCGGTCAGCATAGGAACCCTGCCGGGGCTGGGAAATATGCAGAAAGTACCAGCTGCTGTGTACCAAGGTAGTAAACAGGTCCCCGACAGCCACCTCTAGCATGGGGCCATCCATAACAAGAACGAGAAGACCCATGCCTCCATTCAAAGCGCTAACACTTCAGCTCCTGTTGATCGCCAGCCTGATCGGCTTTGACCAGGTGCTCGCCGCCGGCGACCTTACCCGTCGCACGCAATCGCTCCCGGATCTCAAATTCGGTTCCGAAGAAAGCGATTACGCGGTCTCGCAGAAGGAATACCAACTGGAGACCGGCGTCGCCTATCAACTCAAGGTCATCGCCGATGGCCAGAAAGAGTGTGCTTTTCAGGCCCCTGAATTTTCCCAGGCAATCTTCCTGCGCAAGGTGGAAGCGGGCGGTGTGGAGATCAAGGCCGTGACGCTCGTCGAACTGGAGTTTGAAGAAGCCGGCGAGGCGGAAATTTTCTTCCTGCCGATCAAGCCCGGCCGTTACCCCTTCTATTGCAAAGGGCTGCAGAACAAGGGCATGGAAGGGAGCTTTGTGGTCAAGTAGCGCATCGACCTGCTGCCCTTGAAGCGGACATTGAGTATGTCAGCACTCTGGCGTATCAGCCTGCTGGTCTCGCTGTTTTTTAGCCTGGTTGCGGCCATTTGCTTGGCTGTACTGCTGCGTCAGGCGAGCCAAGACGTAAGCCGTGAACTGACTGCGGCGCGTGCCGTGCTGAGCTATCTCGGTGATGTAGCGGAACGCGATCCCGCTGCACTCCAACCTGAGTTGACGCGTCATTTGCGGCATGTGCAGGTTCGCTGGTTGGGCCCGGGCGTTCCGAGCCGTGAGATCCGCCCGCAGCGAAGCACCTTGCTCGAGACTCTGTTGTATCCCGCCGAGTTGCCTGCGCCCCTGACGGTACAGATGCCTGAAGGTCGGACCTTGCAATTGAGCGTAGACCCACGAGACGAAATTGAGGAGGTAGAGGATTCGCTACTCCAGCTATTGGTGTGGTTCGCCAGTGCGTTATTGCTGAGTCTGCTGGCGATCCGCTGGGCTGTCAGGCCGGCGCTGGCCGTGCTGAACGAGTTGCTTGCAGCCTTTAGCCAGGTTTCCCTCGGCCGTCTCGATACGCGCCTTCCGAGTCACTCCCTGCTGGAGGCACAGCAGCTCTCCGGGCATTTCAACCGCATGGTCAACGCCTTGGAATATACCCGGCGAGAAAACGATGACCTGACACGCTCGCTACTGGAGCTGCAGGAGCGTGAGCGCACACAGCTTGCCCAGGCCCTGCATGACGACCTTGGGCAATACCTGGCCGGCATCCGCGCCCAGGCCTGCCTGCTACAGGCGATAAAAGACCAGCCGCAACTGGTCAGCACAACCGCACGTAGCCTGGACGACCACTGCGAACAGTTGCAGGACGGTTTTCGCAGGCTCACGCGCGAGCTCTATCCCGTGATGCTTGACCATTTGGAGTTGCCCGAGGCAATACGCCTGTTGGCTGAGCAGTGGCAAAACGCGCAAGGAATCGAGCTGCGCGTGCAGATCGACCGGCGCATTCCTTGTCTTTCTCTGAACAAGAAAGAACAGCTGTACCGTTTGCTGCAGGAATCGCTCACAAACGTGGCCAAACATGCCTGCGCCAGCTTCGTGCTGATTCGCCTGCGCATGAACAGTGGTCGACTACGCCTGCTCGTGCGTGACAACGGCAGCGGCTCCTGCGCATCCGGACGGCCTGGCATCGGACTGCGTTCGATGCATGAACGTGCGCGGGCGCTCGATGGCCGGTTGATCACATCGGGGCGAGCAGGTCAGGGCTGGGTGGTCTATCTGGACATTCCGATCAGGGAGTCATGCTCCAATGAAGATCCTTCTCGTTGACGATCACGCTGTGGTCCGCCAGGGCTACGCTGCGCTGTTAAGTGCCTTGCTACCTGAAGTTCAGGTCGTCGAGGCCTGCAATGGCGAGGAGGCAATCGCCAAAGCCCTGGTGGCGGCCCCAAGCCTGGTCATCATGGATGTCGGCCTACCCGGCATCAGCGGCGTCGAAACCACCCGGCGCTTATTGCAGCGGCTGCCACAACTGCGTGTGCTGTTCTTTAGCATGCACGACGAGTTACCTCTGGTGCGCCAGGCGCTGAATGCCGGAGCCGCCGGCTATATCACCAAGAGCTCGTCGCCGGAGGTGCTGTTGGACGCAGTACGCCGCACCTTGGCCGGCCATGCCTACATCGAGCAGGCGCTGGCCACCCAGTTGGCACGCAATCCGGCGGCGGCCAATGTGCAGGATCCACGCTTGCAAGGGATGACCCAGCGTGAGTTTGAAATTTTCGTGATGCTCGCCAAGGGCACCCCAACGAGGCTGATTGCCGAGCGGCTTTGCATCAGTGGCAAGACGGTTTCCAACTACCTGACGCTACTCAAGAGCAAGCTGCAGGTCAGCTCCCATGCTGAGCTGGTTCATCTGGCCATCGATACCGGTATCGTCCGGGTGGGCGATCGGGCAGCCGGTTAGCTCGGTCTGCCACGATTGGATTGGCACTGCCTTAGTTGGTGACGGCTAGGGCTGATAGTGCGATTGCAAAAACCTAGGTCCTCGCGGAATGTCAGAGTTCGGGCATCGCGTCTTCGTGCCTGATCGTCGATGATGCTCCCGTAACGGCGGCAAGCGAGCTTGGAGCATAGATCCCAACCCCACCCCACATAGAGGCAATTGAGCATGATCAAAGTCAGCGTGATGTATCCCAATACCCCAGGTGCTAGGTTCGATCACGACTACTATCGCGAAAAGCACCTACCGTTGCTCAAGGCTCGCATGGGCGACGCCTGTCTTTACTACACCATCGATAAGGCCATCTGCGGGCGCACTCCTGACGAGCCGGCGCCCTATATCGCGATGTGTCACATTTTCAGCGAGTCGCTGGAAGCCTTCCAAGCGGGGATTGCACCTCACGCCGAGGAGATCGTTGCGGACATTGCCAATTACACCGACCTGACGCCGGACCGGCAGATCAGCGAGGTGGTGGTAGGGCACTGACGGTCGCTTGGACAGTGCCGGGCATCGCCACGACCCGGTTGCGTCCACCGTCCTTGGCCAGGTAGAGCTGCCGGTCGGCCTGCTGCATGAGGCCGTCCAGGTCACTGGCTTGTGAGGGGAAATGCGCGATGCCGATCGACATGGTCAGGTGCAGCAGGCCGGCACGCGTCTCCAGCGCTTGATCCGCGAACCGTTCGCAGAGATGCGCCAGCTTTTCCAAGGCTTCGGCCGGCTGAGTAGACGGCAGTATCAGCAAAAACTCCTCGCCACCGATACGAAAGACCGCATCGGTGGTGCGCAATTCGTTCAACAGAAATGCTGCCACAGCTTTCAACGCATCATCGCCAGCTGCGTGACCATGGGTGTCGTTCAGCCGCTTGAAGTGATCCAGGTCGATCATCGCCAATGCGATAGGCGCATCATCACGCTGTGCTCTGGCGGCCTCGCGCGCAAAGAATTCTTCCAGGTGACGACGGTTGTAGAGGTCGGTCAGTGGATCGCGTAGTGCCTGGTCCTGCAGGGTTTTGTGAAGGCCGGAAATGGTCGCCAATCGCTGTTCGCTCAATGCCAGCGCTTCTGCCAGTTGCTGCTGGCTGCGTTGGAATTCGGTGATATCGCGCAGATAAAGCATCTGCCCAAGGGTCACGGTTCCTTCGCGCGTGGAGCGACAAATCGCACGGACACGCACCTCGAAGTGCTGTTGCCGTGCCTCGACGCTTACCCGCTGCGGTGTGTCACCCGGCTCTGCCTGCTGCACCATCCCTTCCAACGTACTACCGATATAGGGCCATTGCGCCAATGCGCAGCCATGCCAGCCCTGTTTCAGGTTCGCCATGCGGAGTGCAGCCGGGTTGGCCTCGATCACGCGGCGTTGTGGGTCGATCACCAACACCGGGTCCATCAGTGCATCGAGGAGCAGATGGCGCGCCACCGGCAACAGATCGAACAGACGCAGCCCGCTGATCAACCAGCCAAAACCCGCCACGGTCAACGCAAAGCTGAACGGCGTTGGGTCGAAGCCGAACAGGGTCCAGCCGAAAGCGACGTAGCTGATATTGGCGGCCCAGGGAATCGTCGTCAGTATCAGGAAAACCAGGTAGTGCCGTCGATGCAGGCCGCTGCTGAGTGTCACTGCGCGCAGCGTGATACCAATGCAGAAAATCATGAAGGGGTAACCGTAAGCCGCGGCCAGATAGAACAATGGTCCATGCTGGTAGACGATAGGCGCGTTGGGCTCTGATGAGATTGGCGCGCTGGCCGAACCGTAGAACAGAACATGCCAGGGGTTGCTCAGCGCCAGCAGCCAGAACAGCGCAGGCATCACCATCAAGCCGATCACGGTGATCGGCTTAAGCGGGCTATGGACGCTGTTGACGTATTGCCAGAGAAAAACCGACCAGAACGTCGGCACGCCAAGAATGGCGGGCCATGCCATGCCTGCCCAGAACATCTTGCAGCTCTGCTGGTGCACGCTCATTTCCAATGCGGCAACGCCGAGCCACCAGAGAATCGCCAGGTGCATCAAGCTAAAAGCGGAACTACCAGCGAATTGTCGCTGATGGCGAATCCAGCGAGCCAATACCGCAACGCCGAGGCCAACCAGCAGAGTCATCAGCACGGGGGCTGAAAAACTCCAGTCTGAATTCAAGCAGGCCGACATCTGGCCGTCCTCTGGCAAATCGATACGTGCGCCAATGCGCATTTTGAGCGGCGAAGATACCTGAAAGCGGAGTACCTGACACGAATGTTTGTAGTGGCATTGTGCCTGGTTAGTGGGGTTCTAACAGTCCACACGCGACCGGGGTGAACTTACCAAGGCCAGGTTCTTCGAAACCTTTGAATCTTTGATGACGGGAGCTACGCGTCCGCCCTATGGTTTTTCTAATCTTGGGAATTCTGCTTTTCCTGATCACGGCAACAGATATCACCAAAACCACCCTGTCGACGCGCGGTGGTGGGACTATCACCAATGCCGTTTCAAGAAGCGTGTGGCGCTTTTTTTTCGCCTTAGCCGGTCGGCGAGGGGAAGCGAAGTTGCTGGAGTATGCAGGTCAGTGCGTGTTGCTGCTCGTCCTGCTGACCTGGATTGCCTGCCTATGGCTCAGTCTGTTTCTGATGCTTGCGTCGGACCCTGCCTCGGTGATCGACGGCACGACCAAGGCGGCCGCGGACCTTTGGGAAACCTTCTACTACGCCGGCTTTACGCTTTCGACGCTGGGCGTAGGCGATTTCGCAGCCTCAAACGACGCCTGGCGGGTACTGACCAGTGCCGCCGCCTTCTGTGGGCTGACCTTCATCACGGCTGCGATCACCTACATCGTTCCGGTACTGTCGGCTGTCAGCCTGCAAAACCAGCTCAGTCTGCTCATCAGCAGCATGGGACGGACGCCGCAGGAGATCATGGTAAACAGTTGGAACGGGTCAGATTTTTCGCGTTTTTATGACAATGCCAGCGACATACGGCAGATGCTGGTCGAACACACCCTCAACCATCACGCCTATCCGGTGATTCGTTGCTTTCATAACAAACAAGCGGAAAAGAACGTCATACCCGCCGTGGTTAGTCTGAGCGAGTTGCTGCAGTTGCTCGAAGGGGTTGAAGACGTGCCGCACGACACGCTGAAACACAAAATGCTCGTTTCGGCGCTGGATCAGCATCTCGAGATGCAGCGTTCCAACTACCTTGGCCAGGTAAATAGCCACGTCCAGCCTCCGATCATTGATCTCGCGGCGCTGAGCGATGCCGGAATACCGCTCAAATCGAATGTAAGTCAAATGCTCAACGCACCAGAGCGCCGTCGGCTATTGGGTGCATTACTGGAAGCGGATGGCTGGGGATGGCACCACATTTACCGGCCCGACTGACGAGCCAGTGCGTCAATCTCAAAGCGCCGATGGCCTAAAGCTCAATGTTCTGAGGGCCCGGTGTCATGACCCCGGATAGGCTCGAACGGCTAACGCCAGAACCTTTTTGGATCACACTGAAGCTGCCATCGGTTTCCAGAATGACCGCTTCAATCTCATCGATGGCAGAAAATCCGCCAGATCGTATCGCCGAGCGGACCTCATCTTCAGTGACCCGAGCTACGCGCATGGCACTGCCTAGCATCTGCCCTTGATATAGCAGCAGCGCTGGTTCGCCAGTGACCAGCTTGCGTACCCAGCCGACTCTTACGCTGGACCAGGTGACGAGATACTGCAATCCGATCAGCAGCGCCAACGCCAGGGTGCCTTCAGCGAGCGATACATCGCGGTTCAGCAAAATAGTAGCGAACGTCGACCCCAGGGCTACTGTGACGATCAGGTCGAACGCATTCATCTTGGAGAGCGTACGGCGGCCGGAAATACGCAATAGCACGATCAGGTTGATATAAGCCAGGATGCCAATGACCAGGGTGCGAACCAGTGTCGACCAGCCGCTGAAAAACATACCTTCCACATCTACCTCCTTTGGAGTCTGTCCTTGGTAGACGCCACCGAGGTAGATGGGTTGCACCTTCAGTCCGAGGAAGAGGGCATTCCTTTGTATCAACCAGGTGCGTTGTCAGCTGTCATGCCCTTTGGTTGGGACGATCCGGTCTTGCAGAACGCGTTCGGCGTTTTCGCCCAAGGCAAGGAATACTCTGAGTGCGGCGTAGGCATCGTTTGCCGCATACAACCGCTGTGCATCGCTTAGGGAACGGTTGCTCCAGTTCGACGTGGATACGCTGCGCGATTTGCTCACTCGCATACCCAATACGGCCGCAACCGCGCCGCGTAGTCCGACCTGTCCTTTTTTGCCCTGATAGCGCAGGGTGGTGCCCAGGTCGATGAAGTGCCGTATCTCGAGTCCGAGGCGGTTGCGCAATCGGCTGCGGTCGCTGCTCAGCCCGAATCCCACCTTTAACACCCGACCTGACTGGAGCACTGCGCTGACGGCTTCGCTACAGCCATCCGCGCCGACCTTGAACAGGTAGGCTTTCTCGAGGCTGGCAAATTGAATCAAATGCGGCCCCGTCGATAGCTCACCCACCTTGAAGGTCGGTTTGGATTCAGTATCAAAGCCGACCTGCGGCCAGCGGAGCAGCTCGTCCCTGGCTTGGCTGAAGGCTTCGGGCGTTTCGGGGGTGACGATCTGATCGAGTTGGAGGCCATCGAAGCGGGGCAGGACGTCCAGTTCGACGACCTGTGGAATACGGATGAGAGGCATGAGAGGTTCCGGCAAGCGCTGACTTGAACAACAGGCTGCAGTGGCGTCGTTGATGCCGGCGAGACTAGCGCACAACGCTCCCGGACGCATATCTGATGCGTACCCGTTACTTCTCCCAGTCCACCGGGCAGTCGAGACAGCCCTCCATGTTGGTGCCCTGGAAGGTTGCATAGTGACGGCGTGCTCCGGTCAGGGTGGCCTCTGCGAGGTTGGCATCGTTGAACTTGCCTTCTTGCAGGTTCGCGTCGGTCAGCGTTGCACGTGCGAGATCGGCCTTGCTCAGCCACGTCATTTCAAGGTTGGCGGCGGTTAGATTTGCGCCCTGCATTTTCGCTCCACTCAAACGCGCAAACTCGAGATTTGCCGCGGTCAGGTTGGCGCCGTTGAAACGTGCGCCCTGAGCGAACAGGGCCCACCCCTGAACCGCCACCAGTTGGGCATCGGTCATATTGGCCACCCGCAGGTTGGCTTGTTGCAGGCTGGCGCGGGTGAGGGTCGCACCGGTCAGGTCAGCCTTTTCCAGATTAGCCAGATCGAGATTCGCATGACGCAGGTTGGCACCTGCCAGATTGGCACCGGTGAGATCCATCTTGCCCATGTCCTGATTGCTCAGGTCTGCATTACGTAGGTCGGCGTTGGGGCATCTGCTTTCTGGCTGGATGACGCAGCCATTGATGATGGTTGGCTGATCGTTATCAGCGAGGAGGGACGTGCTGATGAGCAGTGCAAGGGGCAGCAAAAGAAGAGTCGGGTTCATGGCAGTTCCGTATTCGAAGGGGAAAGGACAGCCGACGCGTAACAGATCGTGAACCGGAGAGCGCCAACCCTTGTAGTTCGACCGATTTGGCTACGCCAGCTGCCCAACGCGGGAGACTGCGCCGCCTAACGGCGCAGCCCAGACTTAGCGTTTAGCGGTCTGCTTGTCCCAGCTCGGGATTCGGAACGCCCAGAACGAGCCACCTTGCGCAACAGGTTTGGTCAGCACTGCCATGTCACCGCCCCACAGCGGGACGGCGCCACCGTAGCCGACGGTCACTCCGATGAATTGCTCACCGTCCTGCTCCCAAGTAATGGGCGGGGCGATAATTCCGCTGCCGGTCTGGAATTTCCACAGCTCTTCGCCGGTTTTGGCGTTGAAGGCTTTCAGATAGCCGTCCCCAGTCCCGGTGAACACCAGGTTGCCTTTAGTGGCCAGCACTCCCGCCCAGAGCGGCAGCGGCTCCTTGTGCTCCCAGGCGACCTTACCCGTGGTCGGATCCATGGCGCGAAGAATGCCAACGTGATCGTCGTACATACGCTTGATGCGGAAGCCCTGACCGAGATAGGCATTCCCCTTCTTGTAGCTGACCTCTTCGGTCCAATAGTCCTCTTTCCAATGGTTGGCGGGGACGTAGAACAGCCCTGTGTCTTGGCTGTACGCCATGGGATTCCAGTTTTTACCGCCCAGAAAGGGCGGTGAAACTTCGACTGACTTGCCGTGCGCTTCGCCTGGCTCGGGCATGGGTGGACGCTGACCTTCGTTCTCGACTGGTCGTCCGGTCTTCAGGTCAATGTGGCTGGCCCAGGTGATGTTGTCGACGAAAGGGAAGGCGTTCTGAAGCTTGCCATCGTTGCGATCTACCACGTAGAAGAAGCCATTGCGGTCGGCGTGGGCCGTCGCCTTGACGGTTTTTCCATTCTTGTCTTTGTAATCGAATAGCACCAGCTCGTTGTTGCCGGAGAAATCCCAGGCATCGTTGGGGGTGTGCTGGTAGAACCACTTCACTTCGCCCGTGGTGGCGTCGACACCGACCTGCCCGGATGTATAGAGGCTGTCGTAGTCTTTCGGCTCGCCGCCATCGGCGGTACGCGCCCAGCCGTTCCAAGGCGCCGGGTTGCCCGCGCCGACAATGATGGTGTTGGTCTCGGCATCGAAGCTCGCACTCTGCCAAGGCGCGCCGCCACCCTGGCTCCAAGCTTCTTTCTTGCCGGTGGGTGAATTAGGGTCGTCGGGCCAGGAGGGCGCCTTGATGTCCCCGGTCGGTGTGCTTTCTTTGCCGTTGAGGCGGCCCACATGGCCCTCAACGAAGGGGCGCATCCAGACTTCTTCACCGGTGTCCGGATCGCGGGCAAACAGCTTGCCGACGATTCCGAATTCATCGCCGGAGCTGCCATGAATCAACAGCACCTTGCCGCTTTTCTGGTCTTTGATCAGGGTGGGTGCGCCGGTCATGGTGTAGCCCGCGCCGTGGTCACCGAACTTCTTCTTCCAGACGACCTTGCCGGTGTCCTTGTTCAGCGCGACCACCTGCGCATCCAGCGTGCCGAAGTAGATCTTGTCACCATAGATTGCTGCGCCCCGATTGACGACATCGCAGCAGGGGCGAATGTCCGCTGGCAACCGGTGCGCATAGCTCCAAAGCCGCTTGCCTGTACGCGAGTCGAGCGCGAACACGCGCGAGTAGGATCCCGTCACGTAGATCACACCGTCATGCACGATCGCCTGAGACTCCTGGCCCCGTTGCTTTTCGTCACCAAATGAAAAAGACCAGGCCGGCGTCAGCTTGAACACGTTTTCATCATTTACCTGTTGCAGCGGGCTCCAGCGCTGGGCATTGGTGCCCAGACCGTACTGCAGCACGTTTTCGGTCGATAGATGATCGTTGGCAATGTCGTCCCAGGTGACGTTCTTGGCGCCTGCCAAGCCGCTGAGTGAGAGACCGCCAATCAGAACGGCGATGGCGAGAGGGCGTTTGCTGCCCGGGGTGGCTGTTGTTGTCATGGTTGCTTTCCCTTGGTCGATTCGGACGAAGCCAGTTGCTGTGCTCGCTACATCAGTTGTGCGAGAGGCTGGCCAGGCGATTCGATTATTGGGATGGCGGTGCGACGGCCGATACGGAAAAGCTCCCGCTGATTCAGGGAAAACTTCCCAATCCGCCTGTGTTTTCGGGCTGCGACCTGCGTGCCGCGTCGGTGTCGCATGAGGCCCTACTACCAAGGGAGGAGAATCCGACAACCAAAGCAGGATTCTGTCATCCGAGCGCAATGCCCAAGATGACCACCATGCGCCCCAACTGGGGCTGCCTTGCTCAGGTATTCGAACTCAACGGTGGTAGTCATGAATAATAAAATTGAACTGCGTGCGCTCGTCGCTGCTGGTCTGCTTGGCTTCGCTGGCTTTGCCTTCGCCCATGGCGATGTCACGCCGCAAAAGGTGGAAACCAAAGGGCTGACGCCGCTGGGTGAAGAGTGGGTTGATGAAAACCCCTACCGCGCGCCGAGCGACGACCATGACAAGGCTGTTGAAATTGGTTCCTCGGCCTACAACCAGAACTGCGCTCGTTGCCATGGCCTCGAGGCAATCTCCGGCGGCATCGCACCGGATCTGCGTGAGCTTGAGGCGGACTACGATGGTGATGAGTGGTTCAAGGAGCGTGTAATCAACGGTGCAGTCCGAGACGGCGCCGTCTACATGCCGCGCATGGCCGATTACCTCAGCCAGGAAGCGCTCTGGGCGATCCGTACCTACATCGAAAGTGAAGCTGCCAAGCGGTGATCATCATGCGCCAGTTGTTTGCAGGGCTCTGCTTGTTGATGACCTGCGCGCTGGCGCAGGCGGAAGTAGTGAAGGTGCGTGCGTTCGATGACATCATCGATTCGGGCGTACTCAAGGTGGCGATGTATGAAAACTTCCCGCCCTACAGCTTCATGGCCGATGGCAAGCCGCGTGGGGTCGACTTCGACCTTGCGCAAAAACTGGCGTCCAAACTCGGACTAAAGGTCGAAGTGTTGTGGGTAACGCCGGACGAGACGCTGGATGACGACCTGCGCAACTTCATCTGGAAAGGGCATTACCTGCGACCGAACGTCCTGGCCGACGTGATGATGCGTGTGCCTTACGATCGCGAGTTTTCCTACAAGCAGAACGAGCTGGGCGAGCTGATCAACGAGCTGGTGGTCATGTTTGGCCCTTACCAGCGCGAGCGCTGGCAGTCGGCCTATGACGATCGCCGTCTCGAAGAACTCTCCAGCGTGGCCGTGTTCCGCTACCACCCGGTCGGGGTGGAAGTGGAAAGCGTCCCCTCGTTCTATCTGTCGTCTGTATTCAACGGCAGCATTGCCAAGATGCTGCATCACTACCCGTCAGCACAGGCGGCGTTCGCAGCGATGCAGGCCGGTGAAGTTGACGCGACCATGGCCATGCGAGGCGAAATCGACTGGATGCTGGGGCAGGCCAATGACAGTCATCTCAAACCTGCAGAAAACGCCTATCCGAACATGGGCAAGCAGGTATGGGAGCTAGGTATGGCCGTACACGAATCCAATAGGCAACTTTCCTATGCGCTTGAGGGCGAGCTGGAAGGCCTGATCAAAGACGGTGCGGTTGAAGCCATCTATGCCGATTACGGGCTGCGCTATGAACTGCCCGAGCTGTATCAGGTGCAGCTTGGCGAGAACTGACCCCCAACGGAAATAATCGTCTTTTAGATTGATATTGTCGTCGTCCTGACGGCGCTGCATAGGTTGCGTCAACCGGATGCCGCCAGGTGTTGGGTTGAAGCTGCGCTTGGGTATTCGACCGATGCGCCAGGCCGATGCGAGTGCATATGCACCCGCAGGGTCCTTAAAAAATACGTTTTCTTTACGCCGCTGCGCTGAAGGCGCAATCGAATCTTTACGCCCCTCGCTCTGAAACTCTCCGTACCGCACTGATGCGACCTACGGAGCTGATCCCATGACATTTCTCGACGGGCTATCGCTGGCCTTGGCCATCGCCCTGTTTATCTATCTCCTGGTTGCGCTGTTGCGCGCCGAACGCAGCTAGGAGAGCCGATGAACACTCACGATTACTGGATGATCGCGGCCTTCTTCGCGCTGGTCCTGATACCGGCGCCCTGGTTGGGGCGCTACCTGTTTCGAGCCATGGAGGGTGAGCGTACTTGGTTGACGCCTGTTCTCAGCTCCATCGAACGCCTCTGCTACCGCGCTGCAGGGATAGACGAGCACAGCGAGCAGGATTGGAAAACCTACAGTCTGGCGTTATTGGCGTTGACGGCTGTGAGCCTGGTGGCGCTGCTCGCGATTCTCATGTTGCAAGCCAGCCTACCGCTCAATCCTCAAGCGATACCGGGCATGCCGTGGGATCTTGCCTTGAATACCGCTGTGAGCTTCGTGACCAATACCAACTGGCAGGCCTACAGCGGCGAGGCCCAGCTCAGTTACTTCAGCCAGATGATTGGCCTTGGCGTGCAGAACTTCATCAGTCCGGCGGTGGGGCTGGCTGTGTTGGTGGTGCTTTGTCGCGCACTGTCACGCCGCTCGGCTAAGGCAATCGGGAATTTCTGGGTCGATCTGACCCGAGCGGTTCTCTATTGCCTGTTGCCGTTCTGCGTCGTGCTCGCCCTGGTCTTGGTCTGGCAGGGCGTGCCGCAGAGTTTTGCGAGCTACGTTCAGGCCGTCACGCTGCAAGGCGGCGAGCAGACCATTCCGCTGGGACCTGCGGCCAGCCAGATCGCGATCAAGCAACTGGGGACCAATGGCGGCGGCTTCTTCGGCGTCAACTCGGCGCATCCCTTCGAGAACCCGACCGCCTGGAGCAACCTGTTCGAGATGGTCTCGATCATCCTGATTCCCGCCGCCTTGGTCTTCATGTTCGGTCACTACGTACGTGATCTGCGGCAGAGCCGAGCCATTCTTGCCTGCATGCTGACGGTGTTCGTTCTGGGCCTTGGCGTCACGCTGGCCGCCGAGCATCAAGCGAATCCAATGCTGTCCGGCCTGTCGGTTGAGCAGGTCGGGTCGATGGAGGGCAAGGAAAGCCGACTCGGTATCGCGGCCTCGGCGCTATGGGCGGCAACAACCAGCGCGGCGTCCAATGGCTCGGTCAATGCGATGCATGACAGCTTCAGTGCGCTGGGCGGCATGGTGCCTCTGGTCAATATGATGCTGGGCGAGATCATCTTTGGCGGCGTCGGGGCAGGCCTCTACGGCATGCTGCTGTTCGTCCTGATCACTGTGTTCCTGGCTGGCCTGATGATTGGTCGCACGCCTGAATATCTGGGCAAGAAACTTGAAGCGCGCGAGGTTCGCCTGCTAGTCGCAACGCTGCTGGTGATGCCCGTGGGTGTTCTTGTGCTCACGGCTCTCGGCGTCAGTCTTTCCGGCCCTGCCGAGTCGATCACCAATCCTGGGCCGCACGGCCTCAGCCAAATCCTTTATGCCTACACCTCTGGCACCGGAAACAACGGATCGGCCTTCGCCGGGTTTGGCGCGGCCACGCCGTACCACAACCTCATGATCGCGTTCGCCATGCTGCTGGGCCGCTTTGGTTTCATCCTGCCGGTGCTCGCCATTGCAGGCGGCCTCGCGGCCACGAACCGTGCGCCGATCGATGCCAACAGTTTCCCCACCCACGGGCCGATGTTCGTGATCCTGCTGACGCTGGTGATTCTGCTCGTTGGCGGGCTCACGTTTTTGCCCGCGCTGGCACTCGGGCCGATCGCCGAGCATTTCATGCTGCAAAGCTTCTGAGGAGCGTCATGATGAACGTCCATCAAATGGCACTCGAGGGTGCCGAGCAAACCACTACGTCCTTCGCTTCGCTATATAAGCCTGCGCTGCGCCAGGCCTTCATCAAGCTTGATCCTCGGACGTTGGCACGTTCGCCGGTGATGCTGGTGGTAGAACTCACAGCGGTGCTGACCAGCGTGCTGTGCCTGCTACCCAACGTGGCGGTCAGCACGAGCGTTGCCGTGCAGATCGCTCTCTGGTTGTGGTTCACGGTGTTCTTTGCCAACTTTGCCGAGGCGCTGGCTGAAGGCCGCGGCAAAGCCCGTGCGGATAGCCTGAAAGCCGGATCGCAGGGGCTGGAGGCGCGTTTGCGCTTGGAGACCGGCGCGTTCCGGAGCGTTGCCGCTGGCAGCTTGCGCCGCGGAGACGTGGTGAGAGTAGAGGCTGGTGAACTGATCCCCGGCGATGGGGAAGTGATCGAGGGCATCGCCGCCGTCAACGAGGCCGCGATTACCGGTGAATCGGCGCCGGTGATCCGGGAGTCGGGCGGCGACCGCTCAGCGGTCACCGGCAATACGCGCGTGGTCTCCGACTGGTTGCTGGTACGTATCAGCAGCGATCCAGGCGAGTCCACACTGGACCGTATGATTGCGCTGGTGGAAAGCGCCAAACGACAAAAGACACCCAACGAGGTTGCGCTCGACGTTTTGCTGATCGGGCTCACGCTGATCTTTCTTGTCGTGGTTGCCACGTTGCAACCCTTCGCACGATTCGCAGGCGGGGATCTTCCGCTGGTATACCTGGCGGCGCTGCTGGTCACGCTCATTCCTACCACCATTGGTGGCCTGCTTTATGCCATCGGAATCGCCGGCATGGACCGGCTGGTACGGCTCAACGTGATCGCCAAGTCTGGACGAGCCGTAGAGGCCGCCGGAGATGTTCAGGTGCTGCTGCTAGACAAGACCGGCACCATCACGTTTGGCAATCGTCGTTGCACGGCCATGTTCAAGGCGCCGGGCGTTTCATCGACCGAGCTGTCATGGGCTGCGCTGCTGTCATCGCTGGCCGACGACACGGCAGAGGGCAAATCCATCGTTGAATATCTGCGCGACCTTGACCCGGTAAAGGCGCCGTCTGGGCATGAAGTGGCCGGTATCCCGTTCAGTGCTGAAACGCGGTTGTCGGGTGCTGATCATGAGGGGCACCGCTATCGCAAAGGCGCTGTGGACGCCGTGTTGGGCCATCTGGGGCTGGTGCGCGAGCAGACTCCAACGGTGCTGGCGAGAGAGATTCAAGCGATTGCACAAAGCGGGGGGACGCCCTTGCTGGTCTGTGCGGATGACCGCCTGCTCGGAGCGATCCATCTCAAGGACGTGGTCAAGCCGGGCATCAAAGAGCGCTTCTTCCAGCTTCGTCACCTAGGTATACGGACCGTCATGGTCACCGGAGACAATCCCCTCACAGCCGCTGCAATCGCAGCCGAAGCGGGTGTCGACGACGTGATTGCCGAAGCGACACCGGAAAAGAAGTTGCAGCGGATTCGTCAGGAGCAGGCCGACGGCAAGATGGTCGCGATGTGCGGCGATGGAGCCAATGACGCTCCGGCGCTGGCTCAGGCGGACGTGGGCATGGCCATGAACGATGGCACCCAGGCCGCGCGCGAGGCTGCCAATCTGGTCGACCTCGACTCGGACCCGACCAAACTGCTGGATGTGGTGCAGGTGGGCAAGCAGCTGCTGGTAACACGAGGTGCGCTGACCACGTTCTCGATTGCCAACGACGTGGCGAAGTACTTCGCCATCCTGCCGGCGCTGTTCATCGGCCTCTACCCGCAGCTTGCGGCGCTGAATGTGATGCAGCTTCACAGCGCATCAAGCGCGATCCTGTCAGCCATTGTCTTTAACGCACTGATCATCATTGCCTTGATTCCGCTGGCGCTGCGGGGCGTCAACGTCAAAGCAGCCGACTCGGCCAGCCTGTTGCGGCGCAACTTGCTGGTCTATGGCCTGGGCGGGCTGGTCGCGCCCTTCGTTGGGATCAAGCTGATCGACATGCTGCTGACTGCGGTAGGTCTGGTCTGAACGTTGCCGCGTCTGACGGCGCGGCTTTTGGAGAAGAACATGTTCAAACACATTCGTCCGGCGCTTTCGGCGCTGATCCTGATGACGCTGATAACCGGCGTGCTCTATCCGCTGTCTGTTACGGCCGTGGCGCAGTTGGCGTTCGCCGAGCAGGCCAACGGAAGCCTGGTGCGCGACCAGCAGGGGCAGGTGAGAGGCAGTGCGTTGCTGGCCCAGCCTTTCGAAGGGCCAGAATGGTTTCACCCACGTCCGTCTGCTGCAAGCTATGCAACCGTCGCCAGCGGCGCCAGTAATCTGGCCCCCAGCAACCCGCTGTTGGTCGATCAGGTCCGTGAGCGCGTCAGCGAGTGGAACGGGACGGCGCAACGCCCCGTCCCGATGGAGCTGGTGACGACGTCCGGCAGCGGCCTGGATCCGCATCTCACCTTGGCCGCCGCGAAGTTTCAGGCTGCCAGTGTCGCTGCCGCCCGAGGGGTCTCTGAGCAAGCGCTGAATCGCCTGATTCAGGCGCAGCTGACGATGCCCTTGGTAGGCCCGGCCATCGTCAACGTACTGGCTCTGAACCTCGCCCTGGCGGACAATCCGCAGCCTGATTCCGCCGAGTGAATTGAATGAGCGACGCTCAACGTGCCGATGCCTTGCTTGATGATGCGCCCCGTGAAGGACGCGGGCGGCTCAAGGTTTTCCTCGGCGCGGCGCCTGGCGTAGGCAAGACCTACGCGATGCTTCAGGCTGCACAGCGCCAGCGACAGCTAGGGCGCGATGTGCGGGTAGGGGTAGTCGAGACCCACGGTCGTGCGGAAACCGAGGCGATGCGGGTTGGATTGGCGGAACAGCCGATGCGCCGCAGCGAGTATAGAGGCGTGACGCTGTTCGAAATGGACCTCGACGGCCTGCTGCAATTGCGGCCAAGTCTCGCGCTGGTCGACGAGCTGGCGCACAGCAACGCATCCGGCAGCCGGCATGCCAAACGCTGGCAGGATGTCCTTGAGCTGCTCGAAGCGGGCATCGATGTCTACACCACCGTCAACGTTCAGCACCTCGAGAGTCTCAACGATCAGGTGCGCGGTATAACCGGTGTGCAGGTCAGGGAAACGGTCCCGGACTGGGTGCTTCATCAAGCCGACGACATTCTGCTGATCGATCTGCCGCCGCGCGAGCTGTTGGAGCGTCTTCGTGAGGGTAAGGTCTACGTGCCGGAGCAGGCGCGCGCCGCGATCGATGCCTTCTTCACTCAAACCAACCTGACCGCGCTCCGCGAATTGGCGATGCAGACCGCAGCGGCGCGAGTGGATGCAGACCTGCATCGACGCCACCGGTTGCAGGGTCAAACCGCTCCGGCAGTCCGGGGCCGCTTGCTGGTAGGTATCGATGGTGATGCGTACGCGGAAGGACTGGTCAGGCATGCAGCCCGGGTCGCTGAACGCCGGCATCTCCCATGGTCAGTCGTGCATGTCGACACCGGCGCGAGTCGAGGCGAGGTTCAGCTCGGCTATCTCCAGTCCGCCCAGCAACTGGCCGAACGTCTTGGCGGAGAGGTTGTGGAGCTGCGTGACGAGCGGGTGGCGCGCACGCTCATCGAACATGCCGTTGAGCGTCGCGCCACCCTCGTATTGGTAGGCGGTGGCCGAGTGCGTCGGGTGTGGAAGTTCTCGGTGCGCCGATCGGTAGCTGAGCAACTGATCAAGGGTGGGCGCGGATTGGAGATCAGCGTACTTGGTCAGGAGCCTGCACTGACGGCACCCGTGGGATCAACCGCCACTCTGGATTGGCGTCAGTACTTGCTTGCCGCGCTGGCGACCCTGACCGCCACAGGCTTGGCACTGATGCTATCCCGCTATCTCGCGTTGCCTAACATTTCGCTGGTATTCCTCGCGGCCGTGCTGGTGGTTGCCGTGCGCAGCAGTCTGGGACCGGCACTGGCATGTGCGGGGCTGTCATTTCTGCTTTACGATTTTCTGTTCATTCCACCGATGTTCACGCTCATCGTCGCGCGTCAGGAGGACGTCCTGACGCTCCTGTTTTTCCTGTTGATGGCGGTGCTCGCGGGTAATCTTGCGAGCCGCCAGCGGCGACAGCTCCAGGCGTTGCGTCAGACTCAGGCGGAGACCACCGCTTTGCTCGATCTTTCGCGACAGCTGAGCGCTGCCACCGATGTTCAGGCCGTAGGTGCGGCCGCTGTCCGCCAGCTACAGCTGGTGGCGAAGCTGGACGCCGTCATCGCGACGCGCGGCAAGCAGGGGAAATGGGTATTCATTGGGTCTGAACCGCTGCTGGCCGAGCCGGAACGGGGGGCGGCTGAATGGGCGTTCAAGCATGGTCAGCCAGCGGGGAAGGGAACGGATACCTTGCCGAGTGCGCAATGGTGGTGGTTGCCCTTGAGTGGCGATGGTCAGCCGCTGGGCTTGCTGGGCATTCGCCAGCTGGGGCCAGATCAGGCAGGGCTACAGAAGCGTCGCCTGATCGCTGCGCTCGCTCAACCCTTGGCGCAAGCATTAGGTCGCGCCACGCTGGCCGGGGAGTTGGAGGCGGCGCGGCTGCACGGCCAGACTGAAGAGCTGCGCAGTGCATTGCTGGCTTCCGTATCCCATGATCTGCGCACGCCACTTACAGCCATGCGAGGCTCTATCGACAGCCTGGCAATCCTGGGGCACAGCATGAGCGAGGCGGATCGGCAGGAACTGCTTGAGGCGACCCGTGACGAAGCCGAGCGCCTTGACCGCTACATTCAGAATTTATTGGACATGACGCGCCTCGGTCACGGCGGCCTGAAGCTGATCCGTGACTGGACGTCACCTGCCGACATCGTTGCCAGTGCGCTGCAACGCCTGCATCGCGTGCTAGCAGAGCTGCGGCTTGAGGTGCTGGTACCTGATGATCTGCCGCTTTTGTACGTCCACCCTGCATTGGTCGAGCAAGCGCTGGTCAATGTGCTGGAGAACGCAGCACGTTTTTCTCCACCTCAAGGCAGGCTGCAAATTGCTGTCTCGACAGGAGCCGGCAGACTGCGTTTCATCGTCAGCGATGAGGGTCCCGGAGTGCCCGAGGCCGAACGTGAACGCATTTTCGACATGTTTTATACGGCAACGCGCGGTGATCGGGGCGGGCCGGGCACCGGACTCGGCCTCGCCATCTGCCAGGGCATGATCGGCGCGCATGGTGGGCGGGTTTTCGTTGGAGACGGGCTCGGTGGACGAGGCGCGAGCGTCACCCTGGAGCTGCCGCTACAGCCTCAGCCTGAGATGGAAAAGGACCTCACGTGAGTCAGCAAGCCAGCATATTGATCATCGACGACGAGCCGCAGATCAGGAAATTCCTTCGCATCAGCCTCGGCTCTCAGGGTTATCGCGTGAGCGAGAGTGGAGCTGGTCAGGACGGTCTGGCCTCGGCAGCCTTGAACAAACCTGACCTGGTCGTGCTCGATCTGGGCCTTCCGGACATGGATGGTCAGACTGTGCTGCGCGAATTGCGCGAGTGGAGTCAGGTGCCGGTGATCGTACTGTCGGTCCGGTCGAGCGAGACCGAGAAGGTCATGGCGCTCGATGGCGGAGCCAATGACTACGTGACCAAACCCTTTGGCATCCAGGAATTCCTCGCTCGGGTCCGTGCGCTGCTGCGTCAGAATCAAGGGGCATCGAGCGGGCCGGCGCAGGCGATGTCAGGTCCCCTATGCATCGACTTCGCGTACCGACGGGTTAGCCTGGACGGGCAGGAGATCAGCCTGACACGCAAGGAGTATGCAGTACTGGCTGAGCTTGCCCAGCACACCGGCCGGGTCGTCACCCAGCAGCAGCTGCTCAGGGACATATGGGGCCCCAGCCACAGCGGCGACACCCATTATCTGCGCGTGGTCGTCGGGCATCTGCGGCGCAAGCTCGGGGACGACCCGTCCTCGCCGCGGTTCATCATTACCGAGGCGGGAGTGGGCTACCGCTTGGTCGCCGACTAGGTGTTTTGGGAACCTCTGTGGCTCGTTGGGCTGGTCAGGCTGCCTGCATTCGCGGATGCCGAAAAAACCACACGGCCAGCGGCGTAGCGAGTGCCACCACCACCCAGCCCAGCAAGCTGATCGCCACAGGCAGACCGTAGTGGTCGGCGACCCAGCCGACGCCGAGCAATGGCACGATGCTGCCCAGGTAACCGCACACCAGGTAGGTGGAAATCAGCCCCGAGCGCTCGGCTGAGCTGGCAATACGGTTGACCATGCTGATGCCGGCCAACAGGCACATGCCATGGCCCGCCGCAGCCGCGCAGACGCCGATGATGAATACTACCGACGAGCCGGCCGTGAAGTTGAGTACGAGCATCGCGTTACTCAACACCACTGACAACAGGCCGAGCAGACCACACCAGCGCAGGCTCATCCGCGCGCAGGCCAGTTGCATCATGGCGGAAGCCAGCAGAATGACCCCGATGGACGTGCCGCTCACGACCGGACCATGCCAGGGCAGCATCTTCTCCAGAAACAGCGGCGCCATCGACGCATAGATCCCGAACACGCCAAAGGCGAAAAAAGGGCAGGCACAGGTCAGCAGAAACGCCAGCGAGTCCTGGCGTGTGGCCCAGGTAAGCCGCGGAATGAATGTACGTAAACCCAGTGGTGCGGCTGCGTTGAGCTCTGGATGCGGCTTGAGCTGTACCCGCAGCAAGGCATAGACGGCCAGTACGCCGAGGATCAACGTCGGGATGTAGGTGGTTTTCAGCGGGTACGCGAACCACTGGCCAATGATTCCGCCAGTAAGCGGACCAAGGCCGAAGCCCAAGGCGAGCAGGAAGCTGGTGATCATCGATATCCGCTGTGACGCGCCATCACGGGAGATCTGCACCAGACCCACGGAGGCGCTGGTCACGATCAGGCTTGAAGACAGGCCGACCGCAAAACGCCCGATGTTGAGGCTCGGCAGGTTCCACGCCAGCATCGTCACCAGTGTCCCAGCCCAGCCGAGCAGCAAACCACTGAGCATGACCTTGCGAAAGCCGAGGGTGTCGGACAGGCGGCCCATGAACAACAGCCCGAAAAGCGCCCCTGCCATATAGATGATGTAAATCAGCGATATATCGCTGGTACGAAGCTGCCACGCCTGCTTGTACAGCGGGTACAGCGGCGAGATGAGCGCTGTGCCCATGACACCGACGCACATGGCGAAGCACACCCAGGGAAAAGGGGACCGCGGTTGTTTCATTGATAAAGTCCGATTTGACGTGAGAGTGGCGTTACCCAGCGCTGCCGCGCATGCGGAGATGAACGCCCGATCATTAGGCGCCTACTGTATCGGCTCGGCGTGATCTCCGTGCAGTCATTCGTTTCGTGATTAACAACCCATTGGATCAGGCGCGCCAACCCGCAGCCCTCAGCACGGCGCTAGCGCAAGCTCAGCTCGTCGCCGCGCTCCTCCTGCCAATCATCGAGGCTTGGGGCTGCCGCTTCGCCATCCATGCGATGGATGATGGTGAAGTAATCCTGCTTGAACCTGTCCTGCATGATCTCATCCCGCGATCGGACCCGGACCGCGTAGATGCTCTGTACGTTCTGATGGTCGAAGCTGCGCCAGTACTGTTCATCCTTGAGCAGGCTGTAGCGGTGATCTTCCAGCGCCTTGATGATCTTTTCGCTGTGGAGACTGCCAGCGCGGTTAGCGGCTGCAGCCCATTGCTGAACGATGGCGTAGGCGGATGCAGCTGTACTGTCGGGGTAGCGCTGATGCTGGGCGATAAAGGCATCGACGAAAGCCTGCCCTTGTTCGCTTTTGACCAGGGCCGGGACGCGCCAGGTCCAGGCTGCCGTGCCTATAACGTGCTCCATCACCTGCGGGCCCGCCTGCTCGACGATGCTGCCGGTCAGGTTGGGCACGATAATCTGCATTCGCTGGTCGAGTTTGAGGTCATGCGCCAGACGCATGCTTTGCACCAGATCCTGACCGAGAAGGATGACAACCAATACATCCGCGTCACTGGCCGCGGCCTTTTTCAGCGCGGCGAGATACTCCTCATGGTGCGCCCCCCTGGCGCTGATGCGCGAGAAACCGTGGCGAGCTCGGTCCCGGCTGCGGGTGGCTTCGCGCAGTGCCTGTTCCATGCTGTGGCCCCAGGTGTCGTCGAGGCTGACATAGTGATAGCGACGGTTGGGCAAGTGCCAGCTCAGGTACTCGCCTAACACGCGTGCACTCATCAAGGCGCTGTTGGTTTCACGGAACAGGTAGCGCTGGCCGTCGTGCCCGGTGATGGCGTTGGCGTAAGCCAGCGTAGGGAAGAACAGCAGGCCCAGCTCGCGGGCGCGCTGGCCGGCGGCGATGGCCTCCTCGCTGGTAGCACCGCCAAAGGCCATCGAGGCACCTTGGGCAGCAAATTTGTCGATGTTGGCCCGCGCCTTCTCTTCACGGGCGGCTGAGTTGCGGCTGATCAGCTCGAGCGGCCTACCCAGCACGCCGCCCTGTTGGTTGATGGTCTCGATGGCGAGCAGGGCGCCGCGGCGCAGCTCAAGGCCTTCACTCTTGTAGTTGCCGGTGCTTGGGTAATTCAAGCCCAGACGAATTGGCTGGGCGGCGTTGGCGGTGACCGCCAATGCCAACAGGATGCTGCAGATCGTGAGGCGGCGCATGGCTCGTGTCCTTGTGAGCGGAGAGGCGTCCGTTGTAAGCCTCGAACTCGGCGCGAGATATCGTCTTTTAGGGCACACCGGCCCCAACTTCGGTGCCGGTGTGGTAGCCCGGCTCTGCCATCACGATGCACGGTTGGCGCAGCCTACGGGGAGTATTGCTACCAAGGGAGGAGAAAAATCGGTACTGCGTGTAATTGTTGCAAGAGCGGCTAGATCCAAGAATCGCTACTAGACCGGGAAAACTTCCCGGCGACGATAACAATGAACCCGTAGAGGTAGCCGCAATGAAGCACACCGGTCTTCGCAAGCCCTTCGCCCTGACAGCGCTTTGCGCCGCCATGGCCGTGTCCAGCGTGTCGGCATGGGCAGTCACCGATCAGGAAATTCTCGATGACGCCAAGTCCACCGATCAGATCGTTACCAACGGCCTGGGGCTGCAAGGCCAGCGCTACAGCACCCTGGATGCCCTGAACACTGAAAACGTCAGTCAACTTCGCCCGGTCTGGGGCTTTTCCCTGGGGGGCGAAAAGCAACGTGGCCAGGAAGCGCAGCCGCTGATCAAAGACGGCGTGATGTACCTCACCGGCTCTTATTCGCGCGTGTTTGCGGTCGATGCCCGCACCGGCAAGGAACTGTGGCAGTACGACGCTCGCCTGCCGGACGGCATCATGCCGTGCTGTGACGTGATCAACCGTGGCGTAGCTCTGTATGACGACCTGGTGATTTTCGGCACCCTGGACGCCAAACTGGTCGCGCTGAACAAGGACACCGGCAAGGTCGTCTGGAAGAAGACCGTGGCCGACTATAAGGCTGGCTACTCCATCTCGGCCGCCCCGATGGTGGTCAAAGGCAAACTGATCACTGGCCTGGCCGGCGGTGAGTTTGGCGTTGTAGGCATGATCCAGGCCTTCAATCCCAAGAACGGCGAGCTGCTGTGGACCCGTCCGACCGTCGAAGGTCATATGGGCTACGTGATGAAGGACGGTAAAAAGGTCGAGAACGGCATTTCCGGCGGCGAAGCCGGCAAAACCTGGCCAGGCGACCTTTGGAAGACCGGCGGTGCCGCGCCTTGGCTGGGTGGCTACTACGATCCGGACACCGACTCACTGCTGTTCGGCACCGGCAACCCTTCGCCGTGGAACTCGCACTTGCGCCCAGGCGACAACCTGTATTCCTCCTCGCGCCTGGCACTGGACCCGGACGACGGTTCGATCAAATGGCACTTCCAGTCCACGCCGCATGACGGCTGGGACTTCGACGGCGTGAACGAGCTGATCTCCTTCGATTACAAGGAAAACGGCAAAACCGTGAAAGCAGCCGGTACTGCGGACCGTAACGGCTTCTTCTATGTACTGGATCGCACCAACGGCAAGTTCATCCGCGGCTTCCCGTTCGTGGACAAGATCACCTGGGCCAAGGGCCTGGACAAGGATGGCCGTCCGATCTACGACGACGCCAACCGTCCCGGCGCACCAGGAGAGGCTGACAAGGGCAAGTCCGTCACCGTGGCGCCATCGTTCCTCGGCGGCAAGAACTGGATGCCAATGGCGTACAGCCAGGACACCGGACTGTTCTACGTGCCTTCAAACGAATGGGCGATGGACATCTGGAACGAAGGCGTCGCTTACAAGAAGGGCGCGGCCTATCTGGGTGCCGGCTTCACCATCCATCCGCTGAACGAGGAATACATTGGCGTACTGCGCGCCATTGATCCGAAAACCGGCAAGGAAGTCTGGCGCTACAAGAACTACGCGCCGCTTTGGGGTGGCGTACTGGCAACCAAGGGCAATCTGGTGTTCACCGGTAACCCGGAAGGCTTCCTGATGGCGTTCAATGCCAAGACGGGTGAGAAGGTCTACGAGTTCAACACCGGCTCCGGCGTGATCGGTTCTCCGGTCACCTGGGAAATGGATGGCGAACAGTACGTTTCGGTTCTTTCCGGCTGGGGCGGCGCTGTACCGCTCTGGGGCGGCGAAGTCGCCAAGCGCATCAAGGACTTCAACCAGGGCGGTATGGTCTGGACCTTCAAACTGCCGAAGGAAGAGGTCGTAGCCAAGCGCTAACCGGCCTCGATACTTCAAAAACCCGCCCGTAGTGGCGGGTTTTTTTGTGCAGCGAATCCGTCATAAGTGCTGACCGACTCTTGCGCGGTGACCTAGCGACGTACCCGGAACCACTCGGCATTCGACTGTTTCGCCCGTTCAGGTCGGCTCGCATGCGTATTACGTCAGGCAGAGACTCGTACAGCTCCATTGCATCTACTACCAAATGAGGAGTGCATCTGTTCCTTGGGGGCATTCCGGACAAACCGTTGGGCTGCCTAAGATCGTTCCATGTCCTGTCCATGTTCGGTCAGGCTCCGACAAGCAGAAAAATTAGAGAGGCCGCTCATGATCTACGCCCAACCCGGTACGGAAGGCTCCGTCATTTCCTTCAAGCCACGCTACGGCAACTACATCGGCGGTGAGTTTGTCCCGCCGGTCAAGGGTGAGTATTTCGTCAACACCTCGCCGGTCAATGGTGAAGTCATCGCCGAATTCCCGCGTTCCGGGGTCGAGGATGTCGAGCACGCTCTGGATGCCGCCCACGCCGCCGCTGATGCCTGGGGCAAAACCTCTGTGCAGGACCGCGCTCTGGTGCTGCTGAAAATTGCCGACCGCATCGAAGCCAACCTGGAAAAACTGGCCATCGCCGAAACCTGGGACAATGGCAAGGCGGTCCGCGAAACACTGAACGCCGACGTGCCGCTCGCAGCCGACCATTTCCGCTATTTCGCCGGTTGCATCCGTGCGCAAGAAGGCAGCGCGGCTGAAATCAACGAGCACACCGCCGCTTATCACTTCCACGAGCCGCTGGGTGTAGTCGGTCAGATCATTCCGTGGAACTTCCCGCTGCTGATGGCTGCGTGGAAGCTCGCGCCAGCCTTGGCCGCGGGTAACTGCATCGTGCTCAAGCCGGCCGAACAGACGCCGCTGTCGATCATGGTCTTTGCCGAGCTGGTCGGTGACTTGCTGCCACCGGGCGTGCTGAACATCGTGCAAGGCTTCGGCCGTGAAGCAGGGCAGGCGCTAGCCACCAGCACCCGCATCGCCAAGATCGCGTTCACCGGTTCCACCCCGGTTGGTTCGCACATCATGCGCTGCGCTGCCGAGAACATCATTCCGAGCACCGTGGAGCTGGGTGGCAAGAGCCCGAACATCTTCTTCGAAGACATCATGAATGCTGAACCAGCATTCATCGAAAAAGCCGCTGAAGGTCTGGTACTGGCGTTCTTCAACCAGGGCGAAGTGTGCACCTGCCCATCGCGTGCACTGATTCAGGAGTCGATCTTCGAACCCTTCATGGAAGTGGTCATGAAGAAGATCAAGGCGATCAAGCGTGGCAACCCGCTCGATACCGACACCATGGTCGGCGCTCAGGCCTCCGAACAGCAGTTCGACAAGATCCTGTCGTACATGGAAATCGCTCAGCAAGAAGGCGGTGAGATCCTCACTGGCGGTGCCGCCGAGAAGCTCGAAGGCGGTTTGGCTACCGGTTATTACGTGCAGCCGACCCTGATCAAGGGCCACAACAAGATGCGCGTATTCCAGGAAGAGATCTTTGGGCCGGTGGTCGGGGTTGCGACCTTCAAGGACGAGGCCGAAGCCTTGGCGATTGCCAACGACACAGAATTCGGTCTCGGTGCTGGCGTCTGGACCCGCGACATCAACCGCGCCTACCGCATGGGCCGTGGCATCAAGGCCGGTCGCGTCTGGACCAACTGCTATCACCTGTACCCGGCACACGCGGCGTTCGGTGGCTACAAAAAGTCCGGTGTGGGTCGTGAAAACCACAAGATGATGCTCGACCACTATCAGCAGACCAAGAACCTGCTGATCAGCTACGACATCAACCCGCTGGGCTTCTTCTAAGCGCGACACTGCAACTTGAAAGACCCGGCGCGTTCGCTCCAGCGCGCCGGCTGACTTGCTCGCACGCGATCAGTGCGGGGACCCTCGGCCGACCGGGTGCGGCAGGTGGTCCATCAACGCAACGCGGCCCCAAAGGCCGCGTTTTTTTATGCCCGCGTCAAGCCCGGTGAGCATATAGGGCGAACTCCAACGCCGGTTGCACCTCAGATTCAGCATGACCCACGTTCACGAGGACTTGCTGATGCCCCAATTGCTCGAACCTGCCCAGCTGAATCAGCTACGCCTGCGCAATCGCGCGGTGCTGGCTCCGATGACCCGCGTAAGCGCCGAGCCGGAAGGGCAACCTAACGAATTGATGCGCGACTATTACCAGGCGTTTGCCGAGGGCGGCTTCGGCATGCTGATTACCGAAGGCACCTACACGGACACCGCTTACAGCCAGGGTTACCTGAACCAACCAGGCTTGGCCACCGAGGCCCAACGTGACAGCTGGAAGCCGATTGTCAGTGCGGTCCATCAGGCGGGTGCAGCCATCATCGCCCAGCTGATGCACGGCGGCGCACAGACTCAAGGCAATATCCACCACGCCCGTCACGTCGCCCCATCAGCAATCCAGCCCGGCGGGCGCCAGTTGAGCTTCTACGGCGGCGAAGGCCCTTACGCGACGCCGGCAGAAATGAGCGAGGCGGAAATCCAGGAAGCAATCGCCGGTTTCATCCAGGCAGCAAAACATGCACGCGACGCCGGTTTCGATGGTGTGGAGTTGCACGGCGCCAACGGTTATCTGTTGCACGAATTCATGACAGCCGAGTTCAATCAACGCACCGATCGGTGGGGCGGTGACTACAAGGCAAGGCTGGCCTTGCCGCTGGAAATCATCCGCGCGGTACGTGAAGCGGTCGGGACGGGCTTTGTCGTCGGCATGCGATTGTCGCAAAGCATGGTCACCGACAGTCGGCTCAAATGGGACGGTGGGATTGAGGCGGCGCGCTATCGTATCGCCACGCTTGCCGCCGCCGGCCTCGACTACATCCACGTGACTGAAGCCGACATCAGTGCCCCGGCTTTCGAAGAGGGTGAGAGCCTGGCGGCAATTGCCAAAGGCGCCGTCGAGATTCCGGTCATCGGCAATGGCGCTATCGGTACCGGTGATCAAGCGCAAAAACTGCTCGACGCTGGCGTGTTGGACTTCGTGGCGATAGGCAAGGCGGCGCTGGCCAATCACGACTGGCCGCTGCGGGTGCAGGACAAGGCGCCGCTGACCGCATTCGACTTCGATATGTTCTCGCCGATGGCGACGATCACCAACGAGCTGGCCTGGCGCGGCACCCATGATCGTTCCGCTGTGCGCCGCTGAATTGCCAGTGATCGCACGTTACGAAAACCGAGGCAGCTGAGGCACTACCAATGCAGAGCGCTGTCTCCTTCCAAAGTACCATTCCGCTTTTGACGGAGCAGGGTGCTTAATGGGTTGCCGGAATACTTCCGTCATCACAAAAAAGAGGAATCAGCCATGTGGACTAAACCTGCTTTTACCGACCTGCGCATTGGTTTCGAAGTCACCATGTACTTCGCCAATCGCTGATTGACCTGCCCCGGCCCCGGTCGGGGCTCCGTTTTTTGGGGAGCTGCCCATGTTCATCCAGATTTTAGGTTCTGCTGCTGGCGGCGGCTTTCCTCAGTGGAACTGTAACTGCGCCAACTGCGCCGGGCTGCGCAACGGCAGCCTGCGCGCCAAGGCTCGAACACAATCCTCGATCGCCATTAGCGACAACGGCGAGGATTGGATTCTGTGTAATGCCTCGCCTGATATCCGCGCGCAACTCGAATCCTTTCCCAAATTGCAGCCGGCACGCGGGCCACGGGACACTGCAATTGGCGCCATCATTCTGCTCGACAGCCAGATCGATCACACCACAGGGTTACTAACGCTGCGTGAAGGCTGCCCGCACGAGGTCTGGTGCACGGAGATGGTCCACCAGGACCTCACCACGGGTTTCCCGCTGTTCAACATGCTTGAGCACTGGAATGGCGGGCTGCGTTGGAATCCCATCGCGCTGCAGGGCAGCTTCCGCATTCCGACTTGCCCGCAACTTGAAATCACGCCAATCCCGCTGCGCAGCTCGGCGCCACCGTATTCGCCGCACCGCAACGACCCGCATCCCGGTGACAACATCGGCCTGCTGATCGTGGACCAAAACACGGGCGGTAAGCTGTTCTACGCGCCGGGCCTCGGCAAGGTCAGCCCCGAGCTGCTGGACCTCATGCGCAGCGCCGACTGTCTGCTCGTCGACGGCACGCTGTGGCGCGACGATGAAATGCTGGTACGCGAGGTAGGCACCAAGCTGGGCAGTGAGATGGGCCACCTGCAGCAGAGCGGGCCGGGGGGCATGATCGAGGTGCTCGACAGCATGCCGGCGGCACGCAAGATCCTCATCCACATCAACAACACCAACCCGATCCTCGACGAAGACTCCGCCGAACGCACGGTGCTCGACGAGCATGGGATCGAGGTTTCGTTCGATGGCATGAGTATCGAGCTGTAGCCTGTATCCGTCCGCGACTCACCCGAGAACTCAGAGGCTGAAGCTGCTTGCCGGTGCCTGAAAGAACAGCCCGCATACCTTTTAAGGAAGTTTTTATGACCCTGCCAGCCATGACTCCGTCCGAGTTCGAAGCAGCGCTACGCGCCAAGGGCGACTACTACCACATCCATCATCCCTTCCACCGCGCTATGTACGAAGGCCGCTCGACCCGTGAGCAGATTCAGGGCTGGGTCGCGAACCGCTTCTACTATCAGGTCTGCATTCCGGTGAAGGATGCGGCGATCATGGCTAACTGCCCGGATCGCGATACCCGCCGTGAGTGGGTGCAGCGCATCATTGACCACGATGGCAGCCCAGGCGAGGAGGGCGGCATCGAAGCCTGGTTGCGCTTGGCTGAATCCGTAGGCCTGGACCGTGAGCAGGTGTTGTCGCAGGAACTGGTGCTGCCGGGCGTTCGCTTCGCCGTTGACGCCTATGTCAATTTCGCCCGCCGTGCCGTCTGGCAGGAGGCGGCCAGCAGTTCACTCACTGAGCTGTTCGCCCCGACCATCCACCAGTCCCGTCTGGACGCGTGGCCACAGCACTACAGCTGGATCGACGCGTCCGGTTACGACTACTTCCGCAAACGTTTGAAGGAAGCGCGCCGCGACGTCGAGCATGGCTTGCGCATCACCCTCGAGCATTACAAGGCGCGAGAAGCCCAGGAGCGCATGCTGAATATTCTTCAGTTCAAACTCGACGTGCTCTGGAGCATGCTGGACGCCATGAGCATGGCTTACGAGCTGGACCGTCCGCCGTACCATACAGTGACCCGTGAGCGCGTCTGGCATAAGGGCATCAGTTTCTAACCGGCTGACTGAGCGGCCTGATGAGCCCCGGGGCGGCAGCCCACCGCCTCATACCGATGATGTATTACTGGCGAGACAGAGGACCATGAGCGATATCCAACTGACCCAGATCCCAGTCTTTCGTCGTGGTTTCCGTTTTCAATGGGAACCGGCACAAGACTGTCATGTGCTGCTCTATCCCGAAGGCATGATCAAGCTGAATGAGAGCGCATCAGCGGTTTTGGGCGAGGTCGATGGCACTCGAAGCGTGGGCGCCATTGTTGCCGATTTGCAGAGCCGCTTCCCCGATGCCGAGGGCATCGAGGAAGACATCGTCGCATTCCTGGAGGTAGCCGTTGAACGGTTCTGGATCGAGCTTCGCTAAGCCGGGGTTCGAACCCGGTCCGCCGCTGTGGCTGTTGGCCGAGCTAACCTATCGCTGCCCGTTGCAGTGCCCTTATTGCTCGAATCCGCTGGATTTTGCGCGCAGCCACGATGAGCTGAGCACAGCGGAGTGGATCGAGGTATTTCGCCAAGCGCGCGAGATGGGCGCAGCACAACTGGGTTTTTCCGGCGGCGAGCCGTTGGTTCGTCAGGATCTGGCCGAGCTGATCAAGGCCGCACGGGATCTGGGCTATTACACCAACCTGATCACTTCCGGCATCGGATTGACCGAGGAGAAGATCGCCTCGTTTGCCGACGCGGGGCTCGACCATATCCAGATCAGCTTTCAGGCCGCAGATGAAGAGGTCAACAACCTGCTGGCTGGCTCCAAAAAGGCGTTCGCGCAGAAGCTTGCCATGGCCCGAGCGGTCAAGGCGCACGGCTATCCGATGGTGCTGAATTTTGTGACCCATCGGCACAACATCGACAACATCGACCGCATCATTCAGCTCTGCCTGGAGCTTGAAGCGGACTTCGTCGAACTTGCGACCTGTCAGTTCTACGGATGGGCAGAACTCAATCGAGCTGGCCTGCTGCCGAGCAAGGAACAGCTGGTGCGTGCCGAACGCATCACCAATGAGTGGCGCGACAAGCTCGCTGCCGAGAACCATCCCTGCAAGCTGATTTTCGTCACCCCGGACTATTACGAAGAGCGGCCCAAGGGCTGCATGAACGGCTGGGGCAACCTGTTCCTCGATATCACCCCAGACGGCACAGCGCTGCCCTGCCACAGTGCGCGACAGCTGCCGATCACGTTTCCGAACGTCCGCGAGCACAGCATCGAGCAGATCTGGAAGCACTCGATGGGCTTTAACAAGTTCCGCGGATTCGACTGGATGCCCGAGCCGTGCCAGTCGTGTGACGAGAAGGAAAAGGACTTCGGCGGCTGCCGCTGTCAGGCTTTCATGCTCACCGGCGATGCTGCCAATGCCGATCCGGTGTGCAGCAAGTCGTCCCATCACAACACGATTCTTGCAGCGCGTACCGAGGCCGAACAGGCTCCGCGCGGGTTGGATGAACTGACCTTCCGTAATGAAAAGGCGTCAAAGCTGATTCTTAAGGTGTAGGTCCGTGTAGATAGCGGCAGCCTGACCGACGGGAATCGATAGTAATGATCAAAACACAAACGCCGTATGGCTTTTGGACAAGTGAGTGGACCGCTGACAAAGCGGCTTCGGCCAGCTGCGATTTCGCCGAGCTGCGTGCCGGACATGGCGGGTTGTTCTGGATTCAATACGACCCAGCCGATGCCCGTTGCACGCTCTGGTACTGGCGCAACGGTGCCACGCAGTGCCTGACCCCTGCAGGCTTTTCGCTGCGAAGCCGGGTATACGAATACGGCGGCGGTGCATTTACTGTCACCGATGATGGTGTTGCGTTCGTCAACGAAAGGGATCAGCAGGTCTATCTGCAAGCCTTTGACGGTTCAACGGTGAGCCGGCCTGCGGCGCTTACTTCGCGTCCGAGATGCCGTTACGGCGATCTGCAATATGATCGGAGCCGCAGCGCGATCCTGGCGGTCGAGGAAAGCCATGATGACGAGGCCGTCGAGCATCGGTTGGTAAGCGTTTCGCTTGCAGGCAGGCATCAGGTGCTTGTCGAAGGTGCCGACTTCTATGCCTCGCCTACGCTGGACGCTACAGGTGAGCGTCTGGCCTGGATTCAATGGCAGCGTCCCGAGCAACCCTGGACAGCGACCAGTCTCTGGATCGCCGACCTCCTAACAGATGGTCAACTCGGCCACGCGGTGTGCATGGCTGGCAGTGACGATTCGGAGTCACTGCAACAGCCTCGCTTCGCCAGCAACGGCGACCTGTTTTGCCTGACCGACCGCACCGGTTGGTGGCAACCCTGGCGAAGCCAAGGGAATTCTCTTGTGCCCGTGGAACGCCTCGCTCGGCACCGTTTTGACCACGCGTCGGCGCCCTGGCAATTAGCGACCGTCAGCTATGTGCCGCTAACTGGGGGTGCCTGGCTGTCGACTCGGCTGGTGGATGGGTACGGCCTGCTTATCGAGCATGACGCTGAGGGCGGGGAGCGGCGGCTCGCGTCTGATTACAGCCGTTGCCGTCAGTTGGCCGTGGATGAGCACTATTACTACTGCATTGCTGGGGCTCCTGAGCGGATGCCCGCCGTGCTGGCAATCGAACGGCTCGCCGGTGAGGTTCTGATTCTGGCGGGTGGCGAACAGCCCTTGCCGACCGAGCAGTTGTCTTGCGCGCAACCGTTCTGCTTTGCGACGGGCCAGGAGGAGGTGGCGCACGCCTTCTTCTATCCGCCGTGTAATGCCGACTGTCATGGCCTGCTCGGGGAGAAGCCACCTCTGGTCGTGTTCATGCATGGCGGACCGACCTCCGCGAGCTATCCGGTCTTCGACCCGCGTATTCAGTACTGGACGCAACGGGGTTTCGCCGTCGCCGACATCAATTACCGGGGCAGCAGTGGATTTGGCCGTGCCTATAGGCAGTGTTTGCGCGGCAACTGGGGCGTAGTGGACGTCGAGGATGCTTGCGCAGCGGTTCAGTCATTGGCTGTCCGCGGCCTGATCGATTCCGCGCGCACCTTCATTCGAGGTTCCAGCGCGGGCGGTTACAGCGCGCTCTGCGCATTGGCCGCCGATGCCGGCTTTACTGGCGGCGCCAGTCTCTACGGGGTCAGCGACCCGATGGCCTTGCGGCGGGTAACGCACAAATTCGAAGCGGATTATCTGGACTGGCTGATAGGCGACCCTGAGCGTGACGCTCAGCGATACAAGGAGCGGACGCCGCTTAACAACGCTGCACAAATACGGGTTCCTGTGATTTTCTTCCAGGGCGCGCTGGATGCTGTGGTGCTACCCGAACAAACCGAGTCCATGGTGGAAGCGTTGCGCGAGCAGGGTGTGCGGGTGGAATATTGCGTCTATCCACAGGAGCGTCATGGTTTTCGCCAGGCAGCCAACCTGACAGATGCACTGGAACGCGAGTGCCGCTTCTATATGTCGCTGCTTGGTCGAACCGGCGGCCTGTAAAGCAGCCCGCGCGCCGCCATGCTCCGTTTTGCCGATTGCTTTGATGGAGGAAAGCAGTACGCTTGCCAAAAGTAACAAATAATAACGAGAGGCCGTCGTATGAGCCCCAACCTTAGCCTGCAACGTAAGTTCGTATCCCCAGAGATCGTGTTCGGTGCGGGCTGTCGGCATAGCGCCGGCAATTATGCGAAAAACTTCGGCGCCCGAAAGGTGCTGCTCGTGTCTGATCCGGGCGTGGTAGCGGCCGGTTGGGTCGCTGACGTCCAGGCAAGTCTGAACCGGCAGGACATCGACTACCACCTGTTTACCCAAGTGTCGGCCAACCCCCGCTCAGAAGAAGTGATGCTGGGTGCCGAGATGTACCGCAGCGAAGGGTGTAACGTCATCGTTGCGGTTGGCGGCGGCAGCCCGATGGATTGCGCCAAGGGCATCGGTATCGCGGTGGCGCATGGCCGGAATATCGTCGAGTTCGAGGGCGTCGACACGCTGCGCGTGCCAAGCCCACCGTTGATTCTGATTCCCACGACTGCGGGCACTTCTGCCGACGTTTCGCAATTCGTGATCATTTCCAACCAGACCGAGCGGATGAAATTTTCCATCGTCAGTAAGGGCGCCGTACCGGATGTCTCGCTGATCGATCCGGAAACCACCCTCAGCATGGATCCGTTCCTGTCGGCTTGTACGGGTATTGATGCGCTGGTCCATGCCATCGAAGCCTTCGTTTCGACTGGCCACGGACCGCTGACCGATCCACACGCGTTGGAGGCGATGCGGCTGATCAACGGCCATCTGGTGGAAATGATCGCCAATCCCTCGGATATTCAACTGCGCGAAAAAATCATGCTCGGTAGCATGCAAGCCGGCTTGGCCTTCTCCAATGCAATCCTTGGCGCAGTACACGCAATGTCTCACAGCCTGGGCGGTTACCTGGATTTACCGCATGGTTTGTGTAATGCGGTTTTGGTCGAGCACGTGGTGGCATTCAACTACGACTCGGCGCCGGATCGTTTCAAAGTGGTTGCTGAAACCCTGGGCATCGATAGTCGCGGGCTGAGCCATCGGCAGATCCGTGAACGGCTCATGCAACATCTGATCAGCCTCAAACAGGCCATCGGTTTCCGCGAGACACTGGGCTTACATGGCGTGGACCTCTCCGACATCCCATTTCTTTCGCAACACGCGATGCAAGACCCCTGCATTCTGACCAACCCCCGTTCGTCGACCCAACGAGACGTCGAAGTGGTCTATGCCGAAGCACTCTGAACAGAACGATGCGCTCGCCGGGCTCCTTGGACTTGGTACACATTCCGCCCGCAAGAGCCATTACCCTGAGCTGGTGGCCCGTCTTGAAGAACTCGAGGCCGAGCGTAACCGCTACAAATGGCTGTTCGAGCACGCTGTACACGGCATTTTTCAGGCAAGCCTGCAGGAAGGCATCCGTGCAGCCAATCCGGCCCTGGCAAAGATGCTTGGGTACGAAAGCCCGGCCGAGGCGCTTTGGCATCTGACTGATCTGTCGCATCACCTGTTCATCGGGGGTGAGGAGGAGCTGGATCGAATTCGCCAGACCTTGAAAACCCAGCAAGGCCTATTCGGGTACGATACTCGGCTGCGGCGCAAGGATGGAACCGCCATAGAGGTAATGATGAACCTGTTGCTCAAGCCGGACGAAGAGGGCCTAGTTGAAGGTTTTGTAGCCGACATCACAGAGCGCAAGCAGGCTCAGCTGCGGCTGTTGCAACTCAACGAGCAGCTTGAACAGCGCGTCACCGAACGGACGCTAGAGCTGCGTAAGGCGCGGGATGCTGCCGAGGCGGCCAACCATAGCAAAGACAAATACCTGGCCGCCGCCAGCCACGATCTCTTGCAGCCGCTCAATGCCGCACGTCTATTGATCTCGACACTACGGGAACGCCGTTTGCCAGATGCTGAGACCAATCTGGTTGAGCGGGCGCATCAGGCGCTCGAGGGCGCCGAAGATTTGCTTACGGACTTGCTGGATATTTCCAAATTGGACCAGCAGGCGATAAAACCCGACATCGACGTCTATCGCCTCGATGAAGTGCTGTTACCACTGGTCTCTGAATTTCAGTCCGTGGCTGATGCAGCCGGCCTTGGGTTTGACCACTACATTCCGGCCTACGCGTTGCGCAGCGATTTCCGGCTGCTGACGCGCATCCTGCGTAATTTCCTAAGCAATGCCTGCCGCTATACCGATCACGGCCGCGTATTGCTGGGCGCGCGCAAACGCGGCGAATACCTGCGCATCGAGGTATGGGACACCGGTCGCGGAATCGGAGCGGATCAGATGCAATCGATCTTCCTCGAGTTCAATCAGCTGGGTGTACAGCGCGCCACCGAGCGCCCCGGCGTCGGGCTCGGTCTGGCCATTGTCGATCGCATTGCCTCGATGCTGGCCTATCCGATTCAGGTGCGTTCGCAGCTTGGTCGAGGCTCCGTCTTCAGTATTGATGTGCCACTGGCCGATCCGCCTGAGCACTTACAGGCCGAATCGCCGGGGTTGAAACCAGTGCCTGGCAATCCGTTACCGGGGCGCCGTTTACTGGTCCTCGATAACGAGCTGAGCATCCTCCACAGCATGGCTGCGTTACTTGGGCAGTGGGGCTGCGACGTGTTGACGGCCACCGACCAGCAAGCAGCGTTGACCGTGCTCGATGGAGAGCCGCCAGAGGTGATTCTCGCCGACTACCATCTCGATCAAGGTGTGACCGGCTGGGAAGTGGCCACCGCGTTGCGGGAGCACTTTGCGCAGCCGATTCCGGTGGTGATGGTGACGGCCGATCGCAGCGACCAGTGTCGGCGCCAACTGCACGGGTTTGGCGTGCCGGTGCTGAATAAGCCAGTCAAGGCGGGAAAATTGCGATCAGTACTGAGTCACTTGCTCAGCGATAGCCAGCGCTAGTAAACCCAGAACGCCGACAGGCGATGTACCGGCGCGGGCCGTCACGTCTCGCTGTTCCCTGCGTCACGCTCAACTGGTTGTTTTGATTGCGTGATCACGATGCGGTAGGGCCATCGAGATCAGTGCAGCCAGCAGCACAAAGGCGCTCGAAATCCAGAGGCAGGCCTCAAGCCCATACCGCTGATAGACCCAACCAGAGAGGAGGGTGCCAACCAATCGGCCCAGCGCGTTGGACATGTAATAAAAGCCGACGTCCAGCGAGACACCGTCGGCCTTGGCATAAGAGACGATCAGGTAGCTGTGCAGCGATGAGTTTATGGCGAAAAGCGCCGCAAACAGCAGCAAGCCGCCGAGCAATACCGCCTGGGCGGACCAATCGGTGTCCAGGCCCAACGCAATTCCCGCAGGCAAGCCGGCCAGAAGCAGCGCCCAACCAAACGCCGAGCGCCCGTCTGGAATCTCTCTGCGGCTTTTACCCGTAATCGCCGGAGCAAGCGACTGGACGATGCCATAGCCAATCACCCAGAGCGCGAGAAAGCCGCCCACCTGCCAGAAGTCCCAGCCGAACACCGTGGACAGATAGACTGGTAGCGCCACGACGAACCAGACATCACGGGCGCCGAACAGGAACAGCCGTGCGGCTGACAAAACATTGATGGCCTGGCTCTTGGAGAGCAGTTCGCGAAACTTCGGTTTCGCCTTGGCCTTGCCCAGGTCTTTTTGCAGCATTACCAGACTGGAAACCCAGATCAGCGACAGCACTGCGGCCATGACTAGCAGCGACCCGCGAAAGCCTGTAGCAGCAAGCAGTGCACCCCCGAGGAAAAAACCGACGCCCTTGAGCGCGTTCTTTGACCCAGTCAACACCGCCACCCACTGGTACAGCGTGCCTTGCTGACCCTCCGGCACCAGCAGCTTGATCGAGCTCTTGGCACTCATCTTGTTCAGGTCCTTGGCAATGCCTGATAGCGCTTGTGCGCTCATTACCCAAGGAATCGTCAGCCATGCGGCGGGCACCGTGAGCATCATCAGGGCGACGACCTGCATGGCCAGGCCAATGTTCATGGTGCGGTTGAGCCCAATTCGGGCGCCCAGGTAGCCGCCCAACAGATTGGTGATGACCCCGAACACTTCGTAGAAGAGAAACAGCGCCGCGATTTGCAACGGCGTATAGCCCAGTGCATGAAAGTGCAGCACCACCAGCATCCGCAGCGCACCGTCGGTCAGGGTGAAGGCCCAGTAATTGCCGGTCACCAGCAAATACTGGCGAACCTCCGGTGAGAGGCGGGAGAGGGCGTGCATGGCGAGTCCTGTTGCGGTGCGGAGGATGCGGATGGCGTCGCGAGCGCGCCATCCTCGGGATCAATCGGCTAGACCGACCTTGCGTGCCAATTCCACGGTGCGGTTGGCGTAGCCCCACTCGTTGTCGTACCAGGCATACAGCTTCACCTGCGTGCCGTTCACGACCATGGTCGACAGTGCATCGATGATCGAGGAGCGTGGGTCGGTGCGGTAGTCGATGGAAACGAGCGGCCGCGCTTCATAGCCGAGGATGCCCTTGAGTGGACCTTCGCTTGCCGCGGCCTGCAGTAGCGCGTTGACCTCCTCGACTGAGGTGGCTCGCTCGACTTCGAAAACGCAGTCGGTCAGCGATGCATTGGCCAGCGGGACGCGTACCGCGTGGCCGTTGAGCTTGCCGCGCAACTCCGGAAAGATCTCGGCGATCGCGGTGGCTGAACCGGTGGTGGTCGGGATCAGGCTCATGCCCGAGGCTCGGGCGCGGCGCAGATCCTTGTGTGGCTGATCGAGGATGCTCTGGGTATTGGTCAGGTCGTGAATTGTGGTGATCGAACCATGGCGAATGCCCAGATGTTCATGGATCACCTTGACCACCGGAGCCAGGCAGTTGGTGGTGCAGGAGGCTGCGGTAACGATCTGGTGCAGAGCTGGATCGAACAGCGTGTCATTGACCCCCATGACGATATTGAGTGCCCCGGCTTCCTTGACTGGCGCGCTGACGACGACACGCTTGACGCCCTGATCGAGATAGCCTTGCAGCACGGCCACCGTCTTCATCTTGCCGCTGGCTTCGATGACCAGATCACAGTCGGACCAATCGGTATCGGCAATGGCCTTGTTAGCAGTGACCCGGATTCGTTTGCCATCCACAACAATGCAATTGCCGTCGCTGCTCGCTTCGTGCCTCCAGCGGCCGTGCACCGAGTCGAAATTCAGCAGGTGGGCGTGAGTGGCTGCGTCGCCGGCGGGATCGTTGATCTGGATGAACTCCAACTCCGGCCATTCCCAGGCCGCGCGAAGGGCCAGACGGCCGATCCGGCCGAAACCGTTGATACCAATTTTGAGCGTCATGGTTGATTTCCGTAAGTCAGGCGCCGCGAGGCGCAAACATGATGATGGCCATGCCGACCAATGCGACGGCCGATCCCAGTAGATCCCAGCCGGTAGGCCTGATGCCGTCGACGAGCCACAGCCAGACGATTGCAGCGCCGATGTAAACGCCGCCATAGGCGGCATACACGCGCCCGGCCGCTGTCGGGTGCAGCGATAACAGCCAAGCAAACAGCATCAATGATGCCGCGGCAGGTATGAGCAGCCAGGCGCTTTTGCCTTGACGAAGCCATAGGTACAGCAGATAGCACCCGATGATTTCCGCCAGTGCGGTGATGAAGAACAAGCCAAAGGTCTTCAGCATCAGAGGTCAGTCGCCAAACTGTGCGAGCCAGCCGACATGAGCCGGGTGTTGAATGGCTTTGGGCCGAAGCGCCTGGACCTTTTTCACGGCGGTCTCCCGAGGCATGCCCAGCTCGATCAGGATGCGCGCGGCAATCAGCCCAGTGCGCCCGGAACCGCCCTTGCAATGGATCGCCAGGGTGGCGCCTTCGGTTAGTCGTGCAAGGATGATGTCGCGATGGCGATGCCAGGCAATATCGAAGTCCGCCAGCGGGACCTGTTCGTCGGCCACCGGTAGCTGCAACCACTCCATGCCAAGCTCGGCGCAGCGAGCCGGAAGGTCATCCGCCTGGTTGGCTGCCAGCTCGGCATTCGGCATCAGCGTGATGAGCACATGCGCGCCAGCTGATTCGATCGTCGTCAGCGCTTCGCTTACGCCGGTGCCCTTGGTGCCAGGGCATGGCGTGAACATTAAACGGCCTGCGTGACCGGGAATCTCGAGAATGTCATAGGGGTGCGACATGGTTGCACTCCTTGCTCATAGCGAGCGCTGATTGACGCGTGCGGACAGGGCTTGAGCCGATTCCTTGCGTTCGGAGTAGCGATCGACAAGGTAGCCACCGCGTCCACGTACCAGCAGCGTGAACTTGACCAGCTCTTCCATCACGTCCACGACCCGGTCGTAATAGGCCGAAGGTTTCATTCGCCCGGCGTCGTCGAACTCCAGAAACGCTTTGGGTACTGAAGACTGGTTGGGGATCGTGACCATCCGCATCCAGCGACCCAGCACGCGCATCTGATTCACCGCGTTGAAAGATTGCGAGCCCCCGCAGACCTGCATCAGCGCCAGCGTCTTGCCCTGTGTCGGGCGGATGGCGCCCATGCTCAGCGGCACCCAGTCGATCTGAGCCTTGAACACCGCACTCATCGCGCCGTGACGTTCCGGCGAGCACCACACCTGACCTTCTGACCAGATCACCAGCTCGCGTAGCTCCTTCACCTTGGGATGAGCTTCAGGCGCGTCGTCTGGCAAAGGCAGGCCGGCGGGGTCGAAGGTTCGCGTTTCGCAGCCCATTGCCTCCAGCAGACGCGCCGCTTCCTGACTCAGCAAACGACTGAACGAGCGTTCTCGGTTCGAGCCATAGAGCAACAGAATGCGCGGTTTGTGTGCCGGGTCGCTGGGCAGGTTCAGTTTGTCCAGGCCCGGTAAGTCAAGATGTTCGAGATCGATGTTTGGCAGCGCTTCGTTCATTGCGTTTTCTCGTATCAGGGCGTCAACCCCTCATTGATGCCGTTCGCATCGAGTCGGTTGCGGGGAAGGGCGAAGATAACTGTCATGCGTCCTTGGACGTTCGAGCCTGTCGTCGAACGCGCTAGAATCGAACCGGTTCAGCCGCACACTGCCGCGCGACCAGGCCGATCACGCATGCGTTCAAGGCGGTCAGCATCGCCGCTCAACCATTTTTCATTGGCATTGAGCACGACCTGCAGCATCTCGTGAACCCAATCGGGTAGATGCGGGTGTAGGCGGTAATACACCCACTGTCCCTGGCGTCTGTCCTCAAGGATTGCGCAGCTTCTCAACTGGGAGAGATGCCTCGAAATCTTGGGCTGGCTTTGCTCAAGCGCTGTCGTCAGCTCGCAAACGCACAATTCTCCTTTGTGCGTGATCAGCAATGTCATGCGCGCTCGGATTTCATCGGAGAGGCATTTAAAAACCATGTCAGGCGTTAGAGGTTCGATCATGGAATTCATGGCCTGGACGATGTGATTGATATGGAGCAGGCTCCACGCGGAAAACCGAGAATATATTGATGGCTGCATATGCTGTAAAGCGAATATGCTCGGACGGTTTCTTGGCAAGCTAGCCTATAAAAGCGCAGCAGGATGACCGGGCCGTGACTTTTGATGGGGCTGAACTGCCGCGCACGGCGCATGGCCCAGCAGATAAATCCGATGCTGACGGAGCCGCCACTGGCTGCTAGCGCCCCAAAACCGCTACCTAAGATGAAATAACGAGAAGCTCCATGTCTACCCAATGCGAAACCATAGGAAAAAAAGCCGCAGGTGCGCCGATCGGTTTCTTCGAGCGCTATCTGACCCTCTGGGTCTTTCTGTGCATCGTTGCCGGAACACTCATCGGACTGTTCGCTCCAAAGGCCGCACAGACGGTCGGTGCGATGGAACTGGCCAACGTGAACATCCCGGTTGGGGTGCTGATTTGGGTGATGATCATCCCGATGCTGATGAAAATCGACTTCAGCGCTCTCCATGAGGTTTTTGAGCACCGCGTCGGTATGGGCGTGACCTTGCTTGTGAACTGGGCTATCAAACCCTTCACCATGGCGTTCCTCGCCTGGCTGTTTCTCCGACACGTATTCGCGGATTGGCTGCCGGCTGACCAGATCGATAGCTATGTCGCGGGGCTGATCCTGCTCGGCGCGGCGCCTTGCACAGCCATGGTGTTTGTCTGGAGCAACCTGTGTAACGGCAACGCCAACTTCACCCTGACTCAAGTAGCAGTGAACGACCTGATTATGGTGTTTGCTTTTGCGCCCATTGTCGCCTTGCTGCTGGGCGTCTCTTCGATCCCGGTGCCCTGGGATACGCTGATTCTTTCCGTTGTGATGTATATCGTCATCCCGCTGACGGTTGCTCAGCTCATTCGCTCCCGCCTTCGCAAGCGCGGTGAAGACAGATTCCAGGCAGCACTGACGCGTATTCAGCCGTTCGCTATCCTGGCGTTGCTGGCGACACTGGCGCTGTTGTTTTCCTTTCAAGGTGAAGCGATCGTCGAACAGCCTCTGGTCATCGCCATGTTGGCGGTGCCGATCCTCCTGCAAACACTTGTGATCGCCGCGTTGGGTTACTGGCTCAACCGACAGCTGAAAGTGCGCCATGACATCGCCGGGCCGTCTGCCATGATCGGTGCATCGAATTTCTTCGAGCTCGCGGTTGCCGTCGCCATCGTGCTGTACGGCTTCAACTCGGGCGCGGCGCTGGCGACGGTCGTAGGGGTGCTCATCGAGGTGCCGGTGATGCTTTGGCTGGTTCGTACCGTCAACAAAAGCCGAGACTGGTACGAGCGAGCGCTGCCGCAAAGCTAGAGGAAAAGCAGGTTGACTCTTTCACCTGGCTCGATGACCAGCTGTCGAGAATGGGCAGTCCCCCCATCTGTGATGCGATTACTGCTCGAAGAACTGTCCGCCTGGGCTTGGCCAACCAGGATGACTGACTGCAGCTATAGCGCGTTGTCAAGGTTACGACCCCGCAGGGTTAGGACGATCAAGTCCTGCCTCTGGAAGAAGTGCCGCGCCAGGCGAAATCAAGAAGCTGCTGCAAGCTCGCTGAGCGGACGGGGGCTGATCATGGCTCGCTGCATGTTCGCCCGCCCTTATGGCGCGGTGACGCTTCAGAGTGCGCCCAGACTAGTTACCTTGAAAGCTGAGCAGCAATACCGAATAGCCGACCGAGCCGAGCAGGAAGGCACTGAAGCGGCTATCGCGCTCTTCGGGTAACTCCTCTTTCAATACGTTCAGAATGATCGAGCCGCCGACGAACGCGGTCAGTGCTGAAACCGCGAGTTCTGAAATCTCGGTTGCAAGGCCCAGGGTCCAGCCGGCCAGCGGCATCGCGGCGAGAAACCAGCGACCGCGACGCCTGAACAAGCCCTTGTGGTCGTTCTGGAGCGCGAAATCATTCACTAGAAAATGCAGGCCCATCGCGACGCAATAGAGCACCAGAGTGGTCAAGCTACTGTTTTCGCCCTGAATCAACAGATAGCCAATAAGGCCGTTGTAGATGGCGAAGGCAGCGATATGCAGCCAGAACACACCCGCATGGGATTCGGCATGTTCCGGCAAGTGACGACGGTGCTCCTTGATCAGCCTTTCCAGGCCATAGAATGAGGCAAGGCCAAGCAGCGCCAGCAAGTAGACGTGATGCTCCAGGTAGCTGAGCACCCAGATATCACTGCCTTCCATCACCGCCTGACCGCGCGCCAGTTCGGGCAGCAGATGGACGAATACGTAGGCTACCGAAACGCCGCCAGCCATGGAAAGCCACCGGCTACGGGGCAGCCTATTGAGCCTGCGTAGACGGCCTGCAAAAACATGAACGGTAGCCAGAACAAAGGCGGCGACGAAGCTGGCAAGCAAGAGTGACTCCATACATAGGTAACGATGTTGATCACTACCAATGACTTCAACCGGCGCTCTCACGTTCACTCGCAAGCCGCGTAAATCGATCCAGTGATGCCATAACGCCATGCTGCGATGTATGGTCTGGGTAATGCAGTATTTTTTTTGTTAAAGTTCGCCGCTTATGAAGCGAGCAGTCAGCCCAGCTTTGAATTTGTCCAGAAGAGGTGTCTGCTTGATCAGAGTGCTTGTGGTCGACGACCACGATCTAGTGCGCACAGGCATTTCCCGCATGCTTGCCGATATCGATGGTCTGCAAGTGGTCGGTCAGGCGGAATCCGGTGAGGCGGCGATCAAGAAGTCCCGTGAGCTCAAGCCGGACGTTGTCTTGATGGACGTCAAAATGCCTGGCATTGGCGGCCTCGAGGCGACACGCAAGCTGCTACGCAGCCATCCTGACATCAAGGTGATAGCGGTCACCATTTGCGAGGAAGATCCGTTTCCAACACGGCTGCTTCAGGCCGGTGCGGCTGGCTACCTGACCAAAGGCGCCGCGCTGGAAGAAATGATCCAGGCGATCCGCATGGTGTTCGCCGGCCAGCGCTACATCAGCCCTCAGATCGCCCAACAACTTGCGCTGAAGTCTTTTCAGCCCAAGGTCAACGGCTCTCCTTTCGATCTATTGTCCGAACGGGAAATCCAGATCGCGTTGATGATCGCGAACTGTCAAAAGGTCCAGGCCATATCAGACAAGCTCTGTTTATCGCCCAAGACAGTGAACACCTACCGCTACCGCATCTACGAAAAGCTGTCGATCACCAGTGACGTCGAACTAGCGTTGCTCGCCGTACGACATGGCATGGTCGACACCATCAATTGATGAGCGGCTTCGATTCCTCAGCATTCCTGGCTTCTTGCAGCGGACGTCCCGGCGTCTATCGGATGTTTGATGCCGAAGCCAAGCTGCTTTATGTAGGAAAAGCGAAGAACCTTAAAAAGCGCCTGGCGAGTTACTTTCGCAAGGTCGGGCAAGCGCCGAAAACAGCCGCGCTCGTGGCCAGAATCGCGCAGGTCGAAACGACGATCACAGCCAACGAAACCGAAGCGCTACTGCTTGAGCAGACGCTCATCAAGCAATGGCGGCCGCCGTACAACATTCTGCTACGCGACGATAAGTCGTACCCCTATGTTTTTCTTTCCAGTGGGGACTTCCCTCGGCTCAGCATTCATCGAGGTGCCAAGAAGGAGATGGGCCGCTATTTCGGCCCCTATCCCAGCGCCGGCGCCATCCGCGAAAGCCTGAGCTTGTTGCAGAAGGCATTCTTCGTCCGCCAGTGTGAAGACAGCTACTACCGAAATCGCACCCGCCCGTGCCTGCAGTACCAGATCAAACGCTGCAAGGCGCCGTGTGTGAACCTCGTCAAACCAGAGGAATATGCTGAAGACGTTCGTCATTCGGTGATGTTTCTGGAAGGACGCAGCAATGCTCTGGCTGAGGAGCTTTCAAAGAACATGGAAAAGGCCGCGATGGCGCTTGATTTCGAGCGCGCGGCCGAAATACGTGATCAGATTGGTATCCTGCGACGCGTCCAGGATCAGCAAAGCATGGAAGGCGGCAGCGGCAACGTTGATATCGTATCCGCCGTGGTGAGCCCGGGCGGCGCTTGCGTCCACCTGATCAGCGTGCGCAGTGGCCGAGTGCTGGGCAGCAAGAACTTCTTCCCGCAGGTGGCAATAGAGGAGAGCGTCAGCGACGTACTGCAGGCATTCCTGGAGCAGTACTACCTGAGTTCCATGGAGCGCGATCTGCCGTCCGAGCTGATCGTCAACGCCGTGCACGAAGACTTCGAAACGCTCATCAGCGCGGTCGTCGAGTTACGCGACGTCGAATTGATCATCACCCATCGTGTACGGGGTACCCGCGCGCGCTGGCAGCAGCTGGCACTGACCAACGCCGAGCAAGCGCTCGGTGCAAGACTGGCAAGTCGTCAGCATCTGGCTGCACGATTCCAGGCGCTGGCCGAAGCGCTGGAGATGGATGAACAGCCGAGTCGGCTGGAATGCTTCGATATCAGCCACTCCAGTGGTGAGGCCACAGTGGCATCCTGCGTAGTGTTCGGTCCGGAAGGGCCGTTGAAGTCTGACTACCGACGCTACAACATCGAAGGCGTTACCGCCGGTGACGATTACGCCGCAATGCACCAGGCGCTATCCCGTCGGTTCAGAAAAGCAGCCGAGGGGGAGGGCAAGCTACCGGACATCCTGCTGGTGGACGGAGGGAAGGGCCAGCTCAATATGGCTCGTGAAGTGCTGCAGGAGCTCGCCGTGCCTGACTTGATCCTGCTGGGCGTTGCAAAAGGCGTCACCCGCAAGCCGGGCCTGGAAACCCTGTACCTGAACGATGCCGCGCATGAATTCACGCTACCAGGCGACTCGCCAGCGCTCCACCTGATCCAACAGGTACGCGACGAAGCTCACCGTTTCGCTATAACCGGCCACAGAGCGCGACGGGGCAAAGCGCGCACAACCTCGACGCTGGAGGGTGTGGCTGGGATCGGACCGAAACGCCGGCGAGAACTGCTCAAGCACTTCGGTGGTCTTCAAGAACTTAGCCGTGCGAGTCTAGACGAGATCGCCAAGGCACCAGGTATCAGTAAAAAGCTTGCCGATTCGATTTATGCCGCTCTGCACAGTGAGTAGAATCAACTTCTAAATCCGCGGACCAGTGGTATCGATGAACATCCCAAACATTCTCACCGTGCTACGCGTACTGCTGATACCGATCATCATCTTGTTGTTCTATCTGCCTTTTCAATGGAGTTACCTGGCGGCAAGTGCGGTATTCGCCATCGCTGCCATCACTGACTGGCTGGATGGGTATCTTGCCCGCAAACTTCAACAGAGCACGCCCTTCGGCGCCTTCCTCGATCCCGTGGCGGACAAGCTGATGGTGGCTGTGGCCCTGGTGCTGCTGGTCGAGGAACATTCGAATCTCTGGTTGACTTTGCCTGCAGCGATCATTATCGGCAGGGAGATTGTGGTGTCGGCTTTGCGCGAATGGATGGCAGAGCTGGGGGCGCGTGCACAGGTGGCGGTGTCCAATCTGGGCAAGTGGAAAACAGCGGCACAAATGGTGGCGCTCATCATTTTGCTGGCTAACCCCCCGCTGACTACGGTCTGGGTTGGGCTGGGTTATGCCTTGCTGATCGTCGCTGCCGGGCTGACGTTGTGGTCAATGGCCAATTACCTGATGGCCGCCTGGCCTCATCTAAGCCCTACTGAAAAGAAATAAAAAACTTTTTTAATCAAGGGCTTGACGGGGCGTGCCGAAACTATAAAATGGCGCCCGTCACCAAGACGATGCGGGAATAGCTCAGTTGGTAGAGCACGACCTTGCCAAGGTCGGGGTCGCGAGTTCGAGTCTCGTTTCCCGCTCCAGTTTGTTGACGATGACGCCGCTGCATGCGGCGTTATCGTTTTGAGGCCGGTTGGCAGAGTGGTTATGCAGCGGATTGCAAATCCGTGTACGCCGGTTCGATTCCGACATCGGCCTCCAGTAATAAAAAAACCGCGAGCGAAAGCTTGCGGTTTTTTTATGCCCTCAGTTTGTGTTTCGCAGCACTGATGCTTTATCAGGCCTGGTGAGCATCCTTTCCTAGCCGGAACTGAAGCGCCTCGGACGATGACTGAGACATAGAGCGTCTAGTAAGGAGTCCTCTATGTCAGATGCGATGAGCTACCTTGCAATTGCGGTTGCAGGCGCCGTGATCGTGTTGGATCTGTTGGCTATCATCAGCGTGTTCAAAAGCGATCGCAGCGTAGGAGCGAAAGCCCTATGGGCGCTGGGTATCGCCATCTTCCCGATTCTCGGGCTGGTGTTCTGGCTGATCGTCGGCATGCGCCGTCATCATTGAGCCTCCTACTCCATAAGCCCAAGTAGCGGCACGTTTATGGCAGCAAACTCACTCCAGATACGCCGCAATCGCCGTTCGGGTTGCGCCTCGGCCAGAGCCTCGTTATAGTCCTGCGCCGCGATCAACGTCGCGCATCACCGTCCCGCCCGGATGGCGAAACTGGTAGACGCAAGGGACTTAAAATCCCTCATCCGAAAGGGTATGCGGGTTCGATTCCCGCTCCGGGCACCATCGGGACACACTGATACATCCGTATCTAAACCGGCCGCCGCAGCCGGTTTAATTGTTTATAGGGCAGCAGGCCGCTGTGCTATGGCTCATTGCATATGACCAGCGGCACCCTATCGTCGTGAACGCAGCGCCGCCACGCTCCTCTTATCCTGTAGTGCATTTGCTATGGCAGAGGAGATTAGACGATGGCCAATGACCCTGACAGTCTCTCAAACCAGAATAACGATCCTTCGCGCGCCGAGCGTGCGGGCAAAGAGGATGTGATCATTCCCGGCTCACCACCGCAGCGAACGGATGTCAGTCCCGGTAGCGAAGCTGGTTTGGATGAGTTGCCGAACAATGACGGCACGACTCCACGAGACAATGCCAAGCGAGGAGGGGAGATGAATAATGTCCCTGACATCGACCCCGACAGTGCAGAACTGGATGACGCGCCTAAACCGCGTTAGCAGTCGCGCAATTAAAAAGCCCCGCGCGGGGCGGGGCTGCAGGCGTTTAGCCAGTCGTTCCGTTGTCCTTTAACTCGCACTCCTGCGAACGCTCCATGTCGAGCCTCCCTGGCCCGCTGCGCGTCCTGCGCTACTGGTGATTAGAGTAGGCGAGACAGAGACGACGCGAAATCATCCAACTTCACCAGTGTGGGTCAGCCGAGGCTTACGCCGAGTAGGCGATCGACGCATCGGTGTATATATCGAGCGAGATACTTTGCCCATGATCAAAAGCGTTTATCGCGTCAGCCTTGCCGCAGGGGCGTTGGTGACGCTGGCTGGCTGCAGTGCGTTCGAGGGCGTGCCAGCCGCTCAACCAACAGACGAGTACGTATTGGCCTGCGAGAAAGTTGAGCAACCTGGATGTGAGACTCGTGCAGAGCAGCTCTGTCCAGAGGGTTACGACACCCTCAGCAGCGAAGAAGATTTTGCACGAAAGGAGTTGCGAGTCAGATGCACAGGCGAGGCAAACCCGCCCTAGTTCGGACGGCCGCAGGAGCGGGCCGTCCGTTTGGGACGGTCAATCAGCGGAGTCGAGCAGCGCCTGGGCCTGCTCGAGAACCTGGAGCGATTGAGTGTGGTCGCCCGCTTTGTGCAACTGCTCTCCTTCCGCTCGGAGTTCTTTTACTTTTTCCAGCGTTGCCGGATCGCTTGGCGGATTGGTCTCAAGCTGCTTGTCGATCTTGGCCATGTCCATCGGGCAGTGCATAGCCCAAAGCGGCGTACTTACAACCGCGGCAGCGAGCAGTAACATGATTCGGCGCATGAGGTCGGTCTCCTGACTGATGATTGTCAGTGCAGTATAGGATTCACGCTGAACCCCGCCGTTTTTCGGACGCAAGGTAGGGTCGAGCAATAGACGGTGGTCGGATAGTTATCGTACAACTACTGAGCTATGATACGGGTTACTTCGCTTCAACGAGATCGATGTGTCCATGGAAAATCAGATCGCCCAGCCGCGTGTTCGCCGTAAGCACCGCAGCCTCGCACAGGAGCTGGTGACCGAGCTGTCGCAGCAGATCCGCGACGGCGTTATCAAACGCGGCGACAAGCTGCCGACAGAGTCAGCGATCATGCAGGCTCAAGGGGTCAGTCGAACAGTGGTGCGTGAGGCGATCTCTAGGCTGCAAGCGTCCGGGCTGGTTGAGACTCGCCACGGCATCGGCACTTTCGTGCTCGATACTCCGAGCACCACAGGCCTGCGCATCGACCCGGCGACTATCGGGACGCTACGGGACATATTGTCGATTCTGGAGCTGCGGATCAGCCTGGAGGTCGAATCCGCCGGACTGGCGGCACAACGTCGGACTCCCGAACAACTGACGGCTATGCGGGAATTCCTGGATTCGCTACAGCGCAGTGCGGCGCTTTCCAGTGAAGCTGCTGTATCGGACTTCCAGTTCCATCTGCAAATCGCCGAAGCAACGGGCAACCGCTACTTCACGGACATCATGAACCATCTAGGTACGGCAATTATCCCGCGCAGTCGGCTGAATTCGGCACGTCTGGCACATGATGACCAGCCGCACTATCAGCAGCGCCTCGGTCGCGAACATGAGCAGATCTATGACGCTATCGCTCGTCAGGACGCAGAATCAGCCCGAGCTGCGATGCGCCTGCATCTGACCAATAGCCGAGAGCGACTGCGTCAGGCTCATGAAGAGGCGGAGACCGACAAGGTCAGCTGACACCGACTATCAGAATTGAAACCCGCCGCCGACCTCGTGCTTCACTTTCGGACTCTGCCATAGAGCTTTGTGGATTGAACGCCACCCGTTGGCGCAAGCGCGCCAACTCACCTCGGGCTGGTTTGCTCAGTTCTTGCGGTACGCCAGCAGGACGATACCCCCAACCACAATCAGGCCACCCAGTATCTGCATGGGGGCCAGCAACTGGCCAAGCACCAACCAGCCAAGCAGCATTCCCGCGACTGGCTCCATGTTCATGACGGGTGCGTTGCGAGCGATATTAAGCCGCGGCATGCAGATGAAGAGTGTGGAAAACGCCGCGCCATAGAGAAGCACCAGGCAACCCAATGCGATCCAACCAGCCGTTGCGCTGGGGAGGCCTAGGCCACCTGGTATAACGCCGCTTGCGCCGAGCAGGGCGGAGGCGCCAAACACCACAACTAGTGTCAGCATGCTTCGCACCGAGCCGGCCATGCCCGATAGCTTATGCTCGGTGACCCACAGCGCTAGCGCGAATACCCCGGCTGCGGTAAGGCTGAACAGGATGCCAGCAATCCATTGAGCGTCAGGCGCCTCGCTGGTCATTAGACGTGTGGGAACGTCCAGAACCAGTACCAGGCCGACCAGGATCAGTCCCATGATCGTCAACGCGTGGCGTGTCGGTCTCGGCCCGCCCAGCGCCCATGTGAGCAGTGCAAGCAGGATGGGCGAGAGATTGACGACCAGCAGAGCCAGCGCAACCGGAATGCGCGCGACCGCTGAGTAGATGCAAAAACTCTGAACCGTGATCAGAAGCCCAAGAAGGATCTGCCAACGCCACGTGGTGCGACTCAAGCGCAGGGATTCGCGCCTCCAGAATACAAGCGCAGCCAAAGCCAGCAGCGTCACGCCGGCGCGGCAGAGCATGGCCAGCAACAGACCGGTATTGTGATCGAACGCGATCCGCGCGGCGATATGGTTGGCTGCGAACGAGCAAGCCAAGGTGGCCAGAATCAGTACGGCAATATGACGTGGAAACGGTGTAGCAGCTTGCATCGGGTCAATCCTGTGTTAAGCAGCATCACGGTGTTCGGGCGCCGTCCGCAACGGCAGTGACAGTTGTCTCATTACTTGATCGATCGGGCCTGCAAAGCAAAAACGCCGCCCGGGTGGGCGGCGTCGAAGTTTGCGTTAGTGGACTATCAGAGCACCACGCTGGGCAACCAGAGTGAGATTGCGGGGATGTAGGTTACTGCAAGCAACACCATAAACAGCGCGACATAGAAGGGCAGCAGCGCCTTGACCGTATTCTCGATGGTGACCTTGCCGATCGCCGCGCCGACAAAGAGCACCGCGCCTACGGGTGGCGTGATCAGCCCGATGCCGAGGTTCACCAGCATGATCATGCCGAAGTGTACCGGGTCGACACCAATGCCCATGATTACAGGCATCAGAATCGGCGTAAGGATCAGGATCAGCGGCGCCATGTCCATCAGCGTGCCGAGCACTAGCAACATCATGTTGATGCACATGAGGATCACGTAGCGATTGTCCGACAGGGTCAGGAACATTGTGGTGATCTTCGACGGGATCTGCATCAACGTCATGATGTAGCCGAAGCTCGCTGCGAAGGCGATCAGAATCATGACCACCGACAGGGTACGAACGGTGCGGTGCAGCAGCTTTGGCAGCTCGCGCCATTTGTAGTCACGGTAGATGAACATGGTGACGAAGAACGCCCACACCACGGCGATGGATGCCGATTCGGTCGCGGTGAACACACCTGACAGAATACCGCCCAGGATGATGACCATAGTCATCAGGCCCCACAGCGCTTCAACACAGATCTTCAATGCCTGCTTGAGCGGGACGACCTCGCCCTTGGGATAGTTACGTACCCGAGCAAAGATCAGGCACATGGTCATCATCACCGCGCTGAGCAGCAGACCAGGGCCGATGCCCGCGATGAACAGTGACGAAATCGAGACGGTGCCGCCAGCGGCCAGCGAATACAGAACCGAGTTGTGGCTGGGTGGCGTCAGCAGCGCCTGGACTGAACCACTGACCGTAACGGCCGTGGAAAACTCGCGAGGGTAGCCCTTCTTCTCCATTTCCGGGATCAGCACCGAACCTACCGAAGCAGTGTCTGCCAGTGACGAGCCGGAGATCGCGCCGAAAAAAGTCGACGCCATGATGTTTACCAAGGACAGGCCGCCCCGCACGAAGCCGACCAACACAGCAGCGAAAGCCACCAGTCGCCGGGACATTCCGCCCTCGGCCATGATCGCACCGGCCAGAACAAAGAAGGGGATCGCGAGTAGCGAGAACTTGTTGACGCCGCCGGCGACCTGGATCATCACCGCATCGAACGGGATATCGATCCACCAGGCGCCGATCAGCGCCGACATGCCCAGTGCGTACGCCACTGGCATGCGCAGGAGAAAAAGTACGGCAAAGCTGCCGAGTAGAATCAGCGCGTCCATTTACGCGGCCTCCTTGCTGTCTTCGACCAGCTCGTAGTTGACCGCACGCCGATGGCTCTGGTCGCCGAAGATAATGCGTTCGATGACAAACAACAGCGTGATAGCGCCGCCGATTGGGATCGGGGAATAGGTGATACCCACACGAAGTGTCGGTAGCGTACTCATGAACTGATTCCAGGTCGCAGCGCACAGCTTGATGCCCCAAATCGTCATGAACAGGCAGATGACGCCCATCAGGATCTGAACCAGCAGTTCGATATGGCGATGCAGATGCTCAGGCAGGCGGTCGGTGAACATGGTCACCGCCATATGCGCACCGGCCCGATAGCTCGCCGCTGCACCGAGAAAGGTAAAGATCACCATCAGCAGGATGGCCACGGGTTCAGGCCAGCCCCCGCCAGAGCCCAGCACGTAGCGCGCGAAGATCCCCCAGGGGATGATCATGGACATGACCACGATGGCCAGCCCCGCGACCCAAACACAGGTCTTGTAGATCGCGTCGTTGACGCGCAGCAGCGTGTTTTTCATCAGACTTCACCACAGGCGCGGCGGCGAGCGAAGCTCGTCGCCGCGAGGTTTTTCAGAGGGAACGAATTACTGAACGGCTTCGATACGCTTGATCAGCTCGGCGTAAGGCGCGCCGTACTTTTCGCGAACCGGGGCGGTCGCATCGTAGAAGGGCTTCTTGTCGACCTCGATGAAGGTGACGCCTTCTTCCTTGAGCTTGGCTTCGCTGCTGGCGGTCTTCTCATCCCACAGCTTGCGCTCTTCCATCTGCGCTTCCTTGGCGTACTTCTTCACGATTTCCTGCTGCTCCGGGGTGAGCTTGTTCCAGGTGGTCTTGGAGATCACGATTGGTTCAGGAAGGATCAGGTGTCCGGTCAGCGAGTAGTTTTTCGCGGCGCGGAAGTGGTTGTGCTCAAGCATGGTTGGCGGGTTGTTCTCCGCACCATCGACCACACCGGTCTGCAGGGCACTGAAGATTTCACCGGTGTTCATCGCAACACCTTGGGCGCCCATGGCGTTCAGCGTATCGATGAACAGAGGGTTGCCCATGACGCGGATTTTCATGCCCTTGAGGTCTTCAAGGTTACGCACGGGCTCTTTGGTGTAGAGGTTGCGTACGCCACCGTCCATCCACGCCAGGCCGACCATGTTGAAACCGGAGTTGGTGATCTTGTCGAGGATTTCTTGGCCGATCTCACCGTCGATAACCTTACGCATGTGTTCGTGATCGCGGAACACAAACGGCATGTTGAAGGCGTTGACGTCCGGAACGACCGGACCGAGTGTGCCCAGGCTGACACGGGTCATCTGTACGGCGCCGAGTTGAACCTGTTCGACGACTTCTTTCTCCGAACCCAGCACGCCGCCTGAGAACATGCGGAACTTGAGTTCACCGTCGGTGGCTTCTTCGATTTTCTTGCCCATGTTTTCCTGAGCGACCACGGTCGGATAACCGGCAGGGTGGATCTCAGCGATTTTCAGCGTCATCTCCGCGTAGGCGGTGCTCGACAGGCAGAAGGCCAGCGGAAGTGCAGCGATGAGCAACTTGCGTTTGAAGTCCATGTGAATCTCCGTTTTGTTTTTGTTGGTATGCAGCGTTGCGAGCGTCAAGACCGGGACACTGCGTGCCCGTCCTTATGGGTGAAGCGTTAGCGGAAGCGGGGTTCCTCCAGTCCGGCGACGCCGGGTTGCAGGGCGAATACGCCACCTGCCAAGGGCTGATCGGAGAGATCACCGCCCGGGCGGATGGATGTGACAAACAGGGTGTCGAGGCCGGAGCCACCAAAGGAGCACATCGCTGGCTTCTTCACCGGCACCTGGAGCGAGCGATCGAGGCGTCCATCCGGCGTGAAACGATGAACGAGGCCGGCGTCGTTACCGCAAGTCCAGTAGCAGCCATCAACATCAATCGCCGCGCCGTCGGGTCGGCCGGCATACTGGTTCATGTCGACGAACAGCCGGCGGTTGCTCGGCGTGCCACTGTCGATGTCGTAATCGAAGGCCCAGATGGCCTGTACGCTGGGATGCGAGTCGGAAAGGTACATGGTGCGTCCGTCGGGGCTGAATGCCAGCCCGTTGGGTACGATGAAATCCTGCAGCTGAGCCTCGAGCGATTTGCTGACAGCCGAACCTTCGAGTCGGTACAGCGCGCCGGCCGAAGTGCCAGCGGCCATATCCATGACCATGGTGCCGGCCCAGAAACGGCCTTGGCGGTCGCAGCGCCCGTCGTTGAATCGCATGTTGCTCGCGCCGTGCTGAACGCCAGCAAGACGGGTGCTGCTGAGTGTGCCGTCGTTCTGCGGAACGACATCGAAGATGCCGTCTTCCATACCAGCAATCCAACAATTGGCGTCCCCTTCGCGGAGAGCGATACAGGCGATCATCTGATCACCCGTCCAGCGTGTCACGGCGGCATTCGAAGCATTCCAGCGCAGCAGCTGCTTGTTGGGGATGTCGACCCAATACAGCGCCTGCTCCGCTGCTACCCAGACCGGGCTTTCGCCCGTTGCATTCTGGGCGTCGATTATCAGTTCTGCTGAGTTTGCCATGGCGATTCTCTTGTTATTTTCGCGGCGTGGCGGGAATCAGTCGTCGAACGGGCCTGCTTCGCAGAAGGCGCCACCCTGGTAGATCAGGGCTGGGTCGTTGGGTGCATAGGGCGGTTGCTGTTCGATCTTTTCACGGAACACTTCGGAGGTGTCCTGCGGCTCGAAGCCCAGGTGAGCAGCCATGCGGTTGTCCCACCACTGGTCGCGGTTCGCCGAGGCGCCGTACACAACGGTGTGCTTCACATTCGGGGTAAACAGCGAGCGCTCGATCAAGTTGGTAAGGTCGCGATAGCTGAGGTATGTGGCCATCATCCGGCGGTTGAGTGGCTCGGGGAACGAGGAGCCGATGCGGATGCTGACGGTTTCGATGCCGTAGCGATCGAAGTAGAAGCTCGCCATGTCCTCGCCATAGGATTTGGACAGGCCGTAGTAGCTGTCAGGGCGGCGCGGGGCGCTGGCGTCGATGGTTTCGGTCTGCTTGTGAAACCCGATTACGTGATTGGAACTGGCGAAGATCACACGCTTGATGCCGTGCTTGCGTGACGCTTCGTAGATATGGAATACGCCCTTGATGTTGGCTTCGAGAATTTCCTCGAAAGGACGTTCTACCGAAACGCCACCGAAGTGGACGATTGCATCGACGCCTTCACAGAGGGCGTGCACAGCGGCTTTGTCGGCAAGATTGCACTGCACCACTTCTTCGTAATCGCCGGTGCGAGCATCCATGGGTGCGATATCGGAGAGGCGGATGATCTTGGCGTAGGGGCGAAGCGTTTCACGTAATACCTTGCCCAATCCTCCTGCGGCGCCTGTCAGCAGGAGGCGATTCAAGGGTGTGGGAGCGGTCGTCGTGCTTGTCATTGAGGTCTGCCCGTCGCTTATTGTTTTTAATGTCATCGGTTGTCATATGACTTGAATTGATTATTTCTGTCGCCCGTGGGCTTTGTCAACCGCCATGTACGCTCTTCTTGGCGATGCCCAACCGGTATCTCACGCTTGCTATCGTTCCGGCCACTCCCTCTGTAACTGGCGTGTTTGCTGGATTTAACAGGCGTCAGAAGTGGCTGCAAAGCATCACGCTAGCCGTCGCCGTCGGGTAATCACATACCACTAAAGTCGGGTATCGCCTCGGCATTGGAAATAGACGAGCGTGGCGAATTTAAAGCGGGAGGTTGTATGATGACGTCGCGAGAAGGTTCGTTTTCCAGCTGCAAAGGCATGGTTCCAGGGCTGGCGCCTGCGCGACGAGACCTATAGACGGCAGACAGCCATGAACAGAAGACAATCCGACCGCCATCCGACCGGCACTCCAACCCTGATAGACGTGGCCAAAGTCGCCGGTGTATCGCCGATCACCGTGTCGCGTGCGCTGGGTCGGCCGGAACTGGTCACCGATGCCACGCGCAGACGGGTCCTGGCGGCCGTCAGGACCACCGGCTACGTTCCCAATCTGGCCGCTGGGTCGCTGGCCGGTCGCCGCAGTCGACTGATGGCGATCTTTTTGCCAACCATTGCCAACTCGATTTTCGCCGACACCGTCCAGGCGCTTACCGATCGCCTTGCCGAGGCGGGTTACCAGACATTGCTCGGCCTGACCGGCTATTGCCCTGAACAGGAACAAGCCTTGCTCGAAGCAGTATTGGGACGGCGACCGGATGGCATTGTGCTTACCGGAACCGAACATACCCAGGCCAGCCGCGACTGCCTGGCGCGGGTAGGTATCCCGGTGGTCGAGGCCTGGGACCTGTGCGAGCGGCCCCTGGACATGCTGGTGGGTTTTTCTCATGAGGCTGTGGGCCGAGCGGTTGCCCGGTATCTGCTGAGCAAGGGCTACCGGCGCGTGTCGGTGGTAAGCATCGACGATCCGCGTGGCCTGAGGCGCTGTTGCAGTCTGATCGAGGCGATGGCCGAGCAGGGCGCTGATCCCATCGCAATGGAGGTCCTGCCTGCGCCAGCGACCGTGGCTGTCGGGCGGCAAGGTTTTTGCCGGTTGCTGGAGCGCAATGCGGCCGGGGACGTTGTGGTCTGCAGCTCCGACACCGTGGCACAAGGTGTACTGGCGGAGGCAGCCAGTCGCGGGCTGTCAGTTCCCGAGCACCTCGCAGTGATGGGATTTGGTGATCTGTCCAGCGCGGCGCACAGCCATCCTACGTTGACCACCGTACGTGTCGATGGCGCACGGATCGGCCGAACCATCGCCGAAGCGCTGCTGGCGCGCATCGCCGAGCCCGGTCAGGCCCGCGCTCCGTTGCGTCTGGACGTCGGTTTCGAGCTGATCGTGCGAGACAGCACCTGACATCGATCAGAGCTTGAATGATTGCGCAATCATCATAGGCTGAATCGGGCTGTCCATTTTGGCGGCCTGGCGGCCTGGCGGCTCTCTGTGACTTATGTCGTCAGGCATGGGCATGCAGGTCGCCAGTTTCCTCATCAGGAGGTTTCATGAACGACAAGCCCGCAATCATCTGTGCTGACGAAGACCGTATCGCCTGGCTGAAACTGCGCTCGGTAATACTGCCGCTGGCCAACCCGATCAGCGATGCGAAGGTGCTCACCGGGCGGCAGAAGCCGATGACCGAGATCGCGATCCTGATCGCAGAGGTCGAAACTCGTGATGGTCATCAGGGGCTGGGGTTCAGCTACTCCAAGCGCGCTGGAGGCGCAGGACAGTTCGCCCATGCGCTGGAAGTGGCGCCCAATCTGATCGGTGAGAACCCCAGTGATATTGCCAAGCTGTGGGACAAGCTGTGCTGGGCGGGCGCATCGGTGGGGCGCAGCGGCCTGGCGACCCAAGCGATCGGCGCCTTCGACGTGGCGTTGTGGGACCTCAAAGGACGTCGTGCGGGGTTGTCGCTGGCGCGTCTGCTCGGCGCCCAACGCGACTCGGTGCGCTGCTACAACACGTCTGGCGGCTTTTTGCACACGCCGCTGGATCAATTGATGAAAAACACCGATGTGTCGCGAGAGAAAGGCATCGGCGGGATCAAGCTCAAAGTCGGCCAGCCGGACTGGGCGCTGGACCTGCATAGGGTAGACACGGTGCGCCAACATCTGGGCGAGGCGTTTCCACTGATGGTCGATGCCAATCAGCAATGGGATCGGCCGACCGCCTGCCGCATGTGCCGGCGCCTGGAGCCCTTCGACCTGATATGGATCGAGGAGCCACTGGACTGTTACGACGCCGAGGGGCACGCCGAACTGGTGCGTCTGTTCGAAACGCCGATCGCTACAGGCGAGATGCTCACCAGCCCCGCCGAACACTGGGAGTTCATTCGCCAGCGTGCTGCCGACTTCCTGATGCCAGATGCCCCGCGCGTGGGCGGCATAACGCCTTACTTGCGGATACAGACCCTGGCTGAGCAGGCCGGCATGACATTGGCGCCACACTTCGCCATGGAGCTGCACGTGCACCTGGCGGCGACTCATACTCGTGAGCCTTGGGTCGAGCATTTCGAATGGCTGGAACCCTTGTTCGAGGAGCGACTGGAGATTCGCGGCGGGCGAATGCTAGTGCCGAACCGGCCCGGTCTCGGCTTGAGTTTGAGCGGCCAGGTGGCCGGATGGACCGTGCAGCAGGCCGAGGTGGGTCAGCGCCCCTGAGCGGTTTCGCTGGCCGCATGGCGTACCGCTTCACGAAGCGCGGCGACGGCGGGGTTGTCGTTATCGTCGCGCCAGACCAGATGCAGTTCGCTGCACACGCCTGATGGCAGCTCGAGCGTCCGCCAACGCACCCGTTCGAAGCTCACCGCACTGGCGCTGCGCGGTACCAGTGCCAGGCCCATGCCGACGTTGACCAGTGACAGTATGGTCAAGGTCGTGCCAAGCGACTGCACATAGTCCGGTTGCACGCCGCTGGAGCGAAACATGCCGGTCAGCAGCTCGTTGAACGGTTGCCAGGCGGCATGCGAATACATGATAAAAGGCTGGCCGTGTAGTGCTGCCAGTTCAAGCGGTTCAAGTCTTGCCAATGGGTGCTCTTCGTGTAAAGCCAACACAAACGGCTCGCACACGATGCGCTCGTTGACCAGACCCGGCTGGTTCAGGGGGGCACGAACGATGGCCAGGTCGAGGCGACGTGTAAGCAGGGCCTGAAGCTGCTCGAACGTGCTCATTTCCTGGAGAGCGATCTGCACGCCGGGACGGTCGCACCTGGCTTGGGCCACCACCCGAGGCAGGAAGTCATACACCGCGCTGGCAACGAAGCCGATGCTCACGGTCCCACTTTCCCCCAAAGCAATCAGGCGAGCTGTCCGTGCGGCCCGGTGGGCCTGATCGAGTAGCGCCTGAGCTTCGACCAAGAAGGCACGACCGGTGGCGGTCAAGGCTACCGCGCGGGTACTGCGGGTGAACAAGACTACGCCCAACTGATGCTCCAGCAGCTGGATCTGCCGGCTCAGCGGTGGCTGGGTCATGTGCAGGCGTTCCGCGGCGCGACGAAAATTCAACTCGTTAGCCAGAGCGGTAAAACATCGCAGTTGTGCCAAGTCGAACATTGATCCATTTCCGGTATCAATCCAGTGACTGATTAGATTAGCGCCGCATCAATCGCAGCGTCCATCATGTCTGCCGTACGTTACTCGAACCATGAGGGTGGACATGAAAACCTACAGTCCCGATCGCATCACCTGGATCCGTTTGCGTTCGGTGGAGCTACCGCTGGCGCAAGCGGTCAGTGATGCCAAAGTGACGAACGGCCGGCAGGCCGCATTGGCTTCGGTCAGTCTGTTGTTTGCCGAAATCGAAACGGCACAGGGGTACGCTGGCTTGGGCTTCAGCTACAGCCTGCGCACCGGTGGGCCGGCACAATATGCCCATGCCCAGGAACTCGCACCCTTGCTGATCGGTGAAGACCCCAACGACATCGCCCGGCTCTGGAACAAGTTGGTATGGGCAAGTGCTTCGGTAGGGCGAGGCGGCGTGGCGGCTCAGGCCATTGCTGCGATCGACACCGCCTTGTGGGATCTCAAGGCACGCCGCGCAGCATTGCCGCTGTCCAAACTGCTAGGAGCTCACCACAGTTCGGTACGCTGCTATAACACTTCAGGTGGTTATTTGCAGGCTTCTATAGAAGAAATCATCGACAAGGCGGTGCAGTCTCGCGAGCGTGGCGTTAGCGGCGTGAAAATGAAAGTCGGGCAACCGGAAAGGCGCCTTGACCTGCAGCGGGTCGAGGCCATTCGCAAGTATCTGGGCGACGAGGTGCCGCTGATGGTGGATGTCAACCAGCAATGGGATCGCGTCACGGCGTTACGCATGGGGCGGGTGCTGGAGCAGTACCAGCTGGAATGGATTGAGGAACCGCTGGACGCGCACGACGTTGCCGGTCACGCGGCGCTGGCTGCACAACTAGATACGCCAATCGGTACCGGCGAAATGCTCACCAGCGCCACCGAAGCTCTGGGTTATGTCGACACCGGCGCGGTCGATGTAATCATGCACGACGCACCGCGCATGGGCGGCATCACGCCGTTTCTCAAGGTCGCTCATGCCGCCGAACAACGCGGCATGATTATGGCACCGCACTTCGTCATGGAAATCCACCTGCATCTGGCTGCTGCCTACGAGCACCAGACCTGGGTCGAACATTTCGAATGGTTGGAGCCGGCGTTCAACGAACGCTTGGAAATACGCGACGGCCACATGCTTGTGCCAGATCGGCCAGGCCTGGGCCTAAGCCTGCACGAGCGGGTAGCCGGCTGGACGCTGGCAAAGATCGAGATAGGCAAGCGTGGCTGAGCGCAAAAGCTCGCTTTGCAGGCCACGTGAAAACGTAACGAGCGACGCAAGGCTAAAACAGGCAAGGAGCATTCCTAGCCTGTTTTATAACGCGGTATATCCGAACGCAGTAGTGTTCACACGGCCTGCTCGGCGCGGTTGTTCCCATCGGCACCCGCTCACGCGGGTGCTGTTGGGTCAAGCGCGCTGCAGCTTTTCTACCGCGCTTTTGCGCCCGCGCAATGCGCTGAACAGATGCCAAAGTACCGACACCAGGGCCAGCGCTAGGAAGGACGCCGAGATCGGATTGGTGAGAAAGCCCATGAAGTGGCCGTCAGACAGCATCAAACCACGGCGCAGGTTGGTTTCGGCCATCGGACCGAGGATGAAACCAATGATGAACGGCGCCGCTGGCATGCCGCCCTTGACGAAGCCATAGCCAATCAGGCCGAACAACAGGATGGTCCAGACGTCGAACACCCGACTGCTCAGACCGAACGCGCCCACCACGCACAGCACCAGGATGATCGGCAATAGTATGTGCTTGGGCACCGCCAGCAACTTGATGAAGATGCGCAGTCCGTAGAACTCCAGCACCAGCATCATTACCGAGGCGAGGATCAGCGCAGCGAAGATGGTGTACACCAGTGCGCCCTGGCTGATGAACAGCAGTGGACCGGGCTGGATGCCGTGAATCATGAAGCCGCCGAGCAGAATCGCAGTCACGGTGTCGCCGGGAATTCCAAGCGTCATCAGCGGGATCATGGCGCTGCCGATGCCGGCATTGTTCGCCGTCTCGCTAGCGACCACGCCCTCGACCGCGCCCTTGCCGAATTGCTCGGGATGCTTGGAGCGTTTCTTGGCGATGATGTAGGAAACGATGTTCGAAGTACCGGCACCGATGCCTGGGAGAATGCCAATCCCGATACCGATCAGCGCAGAGCGAAACGCGTTGGGGATCTGTCCAAAGAACTCCTTGAGCGAGAAGCCAAAGCCTTTCACGCCCTTCATGCTGACCGTGGCGATCTTGCTCTTGTGCATCGAGCGGCCGGTTTCAGCGATCTTGATCACTTCGGCCACGGCGAACATGCCGATCATCACCGTCAGCATGGCAAAGCCACCATTAAGGTTCGGTGAGTCGAAGGTGAAGCGGCGGATAGCGTCGACTGGTGCGATACCCACGGTGGAAAACGCAAAACCCAGCGTGCCGGCGTAGATGCCTTTGAGCAGCGAGCCGGTGGACAGCGTAGCGATCAGCGTCAGGGAGAAGATCGCGATGGAGAAATATTCATGCGGCCCGAAGCGCAAAGCGATCTTGGCCAACGAGGGCGCAATGGACATCAGCGCGACGATACTGAAAATGGTGCCGAGGAAAGAGAACACCACTCCGACACCCAGCGCCTTCAACCCTTCGCCCTTTTCCATCATCGGCCCGCCATCGAAGGTCGTAGCGATGGAGGCGGGCGTTCCGGGGATCTTCAGCAGAATGGCCGAGATCAGGCCACCCGACGTCGCGCCGATGAACAGGGCCACCAATAGCGACAGCCCTGCAGCTGGGCCCATGGTGTAGGTCAGTGGCAAGCACAGGGCGATTGCCATCGTGGCCGAAAGCCCCGGGACGGCACCGAAGACGATGCCGACGGCGACGCCAAGGATGATCAGAATAAAGATATAAGGAGAAAAAACCGCACCGAAACCGGCCTGCAGAAGCTCGAACATGGCCGCCTCCTAGAATTTCAGAAAGCCGGTCGGGAGCATCAGATCGAAGCCCTGCCGGAAGGTGAAAAAGATCAAGGCGGAGGTGATGACCGCGATGACGATATAGGTGATGTGGTTGATCTTCTGCTCGCGCGGCGTGATGACGATGAACTGCGCATACAGATAGAGCACGGTCATGATCGGGAAGCCGACCTTTTGCAGGAGGGCGACATAAACCGCGATCAGCCCCAGGGTTTTGAACACTGTTGAGTAGTCCGGCGGCGTTGCAGCCGACGGGTCGGCGTCCGCATCAGGGTCAACAGGGGGCTGGGTGGCCTTGGTCGCCATCAACAGCTGAAGCGCGCCCAGCAGGCAAAGCCCAACGGATAGCACGTAGGGCACGGTCGAAGCGTCGATGAAACCTTTGCGCGGAAGATTGATGGTCAGGAACAGGTAGAACAGGCCCGCAGCCAGCATCAGGGCTCCGACCAGTAACTCCTTTCTCTTGTAGGTATCCATGGGACAGCTCTCGATTCAGAGGGAAGGCTGCCTGGCGCAGCGACTGCGCCAGGCATCATGCCGCGGGCTTACTTGCTCTGGCGCAGTTCGCCCTTGTACTTCATGAAGTCTTCACGAGTGTTCGTGAGGCGGTCGATCGACGAGTTGGTGTCGAAATAGCTGACCGGTTGCTTGAAGGTCTTGCGCAGCTCTTCCTCGTACTCTGGCATCTCGGTGATCTGCTTCACGATGCCTGACATCTTCTCGATGATGGCCGGATCGGTACCGTCCGGGAACGCCACGATGTAGGGCTTTTCCATGACGAAATCGACGCCTTGCTCCTTGAAGGTCGGTACGTCACCGAGCAGCGGGTTGCGCTCGGCGTTGGGCTGGCCCAGGGCGACCATCTCACCGCTCGTGACGTAGTCCTGTACCGAACCGTAGCTGATGGCAGCGAGGTCGATCCGGTCGCCCAGCAGAGCGACGACTTTCTCGGATACCGTGCCGGCATCGACCATCTTCAGCTTGGTATCGGTCAAGCCTTCGAACATCAGGCCCTGCAGATGGGAATAGCTGCCCATCTCGGTACCGTAGGTGACGCTGCTTGGCTCAGCCTTGGATTTGGAGATCAAATCTTCCAGCGTTTTCAGGCCCGAGCTCTTCGAGGCGACGAAGACGGTGCCCTTGTCCACGCCGGCAATGCAGCAGATGTCGAAGGCGTCCAGGCTGTCTTCGGTAAGACCAGCGACTTCGTTGACGATCATTTGTCCGGTATGCGTGAAGAGAATGGTGTTGCCGTCCGGATCGGCCTGCTTTACCTGCTCGGCCGCCAGGGTGCCGCCACCGCCGGCAACGTTGGTGATGACCATCGCTTCACCGGTGATCTTCGTGAAGTACTTGGCCATGGTGCGGGCATTGAAGTCGGTATCTCCGCCTGCGTTGGCGATGACAACGACCTGCACAGGGCGAGTGGGCCACTCGGTTTCAGCAGCGAATGCGCCGCTTACAGCAGTGGCTAGAAGGGCGGAAACAAGGGAGGCGCTGATTGCTTTTTTCATTGTATGTCTCTCCGGTGGTTGGGGTTGCGGCGCTTGGTTTCTCTTTTCTAGTGCTTCTCTTTCTTTTATGGGCGCCCCACGCTGGGTTGCTTGGGGTCGTATTTCCATCCAGGAATCAGGTATTGCATCGCCATGGCATCGTCACGCGCGCCTGTGGCGACCTGGTTGTATAGGTCGTGCGCAGCCATGATCCGATCCATGTCCGGCTCGACGCCCAGGCCCGGCTTGTCTGGAACCTGAACCGCACCGCCGACGATCTGCAGCGGCTCGCGGGTCAACCGCTCCTGGCCTTCCTGCCAGATCCAGTGGGTGTCGATCGCAGTGATGTTGCCCGGCGCCGCGGCGGCCGCATGGGTGAACATCGCCAGCGAAACGTCGAAGTGATTGTTCGAATGCGAACCCCAGGTCAGGCCGAACTGCTGGCACATCTGCGCGAGGCGCACCGAACCCTGCATGGTCCAGAAATGCGGATCGGCCAGTGGGATGTCGACCGCTTCCAGGCGCAGCGAATGGCCCATCTGCCGCCAGTCGGTTGCAACCATGTTGGTGGCGGTAGGGATGCCTGTCGCGCGCTTGAACTCGGCCATGATCTCCCGACCGGAGTAACCGTTTTCAGGCCCGCACGGATCTTCAGCGTAGGAAAGGATATGCCCCTGGCCTTTGCACAGTTCGATGGCTTCGGCCAGCGACCAGGCCCCATTGGGATCAAGCGTTACGCGGGCGTCAGGGAAGCGCGACTTGATGCCGGCAATCGCCTGCATTTCTTCGCTACCCCGCATGACACCGCCCTTGAGTTTGAAGTCCTTGAAACCGTAGCGCGCCGTGGCGGCCTCGGCCAGTCGAACAATGGAGGCCGGGGTCACCGCCTCCTGATGACGGATGTGGTACCAGTCATCAGCCGCACCGGTGCCGGTCAGGTACGACAGGTCGGTACGGGTGCGGTCGCCTATATAAAAGAGGTAAGCGAGCATTGGCACGCTGTCGCGCTGCTGGCCGCTACCGAGGAGCTCTGCCACTGGCACGTCGAGGTGCTGGCCGAGCAGATCAAGGAGGGCGGCTTCGACGGCGGTGACGACGTTGTCCAGACGCAGATTGATCTCATGCGGCTGCTTCAGAACTGCCGCTTCGGCTTCGGAGGTGACCTCATGCTGCGTCGCCTGCGGGCCCTTCGCTGAACCACCAGCAATGGCGCGGCGCAATGCGTTGAGGACTCCGTTGTAGCGGCCGATAGGCTGGCCAATCACCAGGCCTTTGGTTCGTTCCAGGGCTTGCCTGATGCCTTCGCCACCCGGCACTTCACCGATACCGGTGCGACCGGCGCTGTCCTTGAGGATCACCAGATTGCGAGTGAAGTAGGGGGCGTGCGCACCGCACAGGTTCAACAGCATGCTGTCGTATCCCGCGACCGGGATGACCTGCATGTCCTTGACCACTGGCGTCACGGTTCGTGTGTCTTGCATCTGCTGTCTCGCTCCTGATTATTTTTATGAGCTTGATTAGGTGGGCAATGCCTATTGCCGTGTTGAAGTCCTCAAAGGTCCATGCCCTCGACCTGGTCGAGCTGGAACAGTTATTTGGCAATTAACTAAGGGCGAGGCCGATCGGATGTCCCGCGGTGCGGAGCGACCACAGTCCGAGCCGATGACGCAGCCAAGCAATCCCACTGCGGTAGTGGTTTCAGTGAGCAGACAAGGCTGAGCAAGACAGGGCAGGGCGCGCTCGAGACGAGACATCGGTGGCTGATACATGGCTTTCAAGCTCTGGTTGTTTTAAATGTCATACGTTGTCGTATGACTTGGTGAGATTTTTATCAGTGCGGTTCGCCCTTGTCAAATCGGTGAAACAAACTGATGAGGCCCGTATGACCAAACGGTCATTTATTTGCTTCAAAGGCATAGATTGCTTCCGAATAATGCATCTATGCTTTAGCAGTTCGCCTCTCTAGCGTGAGAGGCGAGACCCGAAACTCCAGGACAGGCCGACGAAAATCTTCAACAAAGAGGTAGCGCAGCTACATGTTGTACGATAACGTATCTCCAAGGCTGAGGCCCTATATCATCTACTCTTTGTTTCACAGGATGCTCGAACAATGAACCCACAAGAACTGAAGGCCATCCTCTCTTCTGGTTTGCTGTCTTTTCCGGTCACCGACTTTGACCAGCAAGGCGACTTCAGCCGTGCCGGCTACATCAAGCGTCTGGAATGGCTGGCTCCTTACGGCGCAACGGCACTGTTCGCCGCGGGCGGCACGGGCGAGTTCTTCTCGCTGACCCCGCAGGAGTATCCGGACATCATCAAGACCGCCGTCGATACCTGCGCCGGCCAAGTGCCGATCCTCGCGGGTGTCGGTGGCCCGACCCGTCAGGCCATCGCGTACGCTCAGGAAGCTGAACGTCTTGGCGCAAAGGGCCTGCTGCTGCTGCCGCACTACCTGACCGAAGCCAGCCAGGAAGGTGTCGCGCGGCACGTGGAAGAAGTGTGCAAGTCAGTCAACATTGGCGTCGTGGTCTACAACCGCAACGTCTGCCGCCTGACCGCGCCGCTGCTCGAGCAGCTGACCGAGCGCTGCCCGAACCTGATCGGCTACAAGGACGGTCTGGGCGACATCGAACTGATGGTTTCCATCCGCCGTCGTCTAGGCGACCGCCTGACCTATCTCGGCGGCCTGCCGACCGCAGAGGTCTACGCCGCGGCCTACAAAGCGCTGGGCGTACCCGTTTACTCGTCGGCCGTCTTTAACTTCGTGCCGAAGTTGGCCATGGACTTCTATGGCGCCATTTCGCGCGACGACCACGAAACCGTCGGCAAGCTGATCGATGATTTCTTCCTGCCTTATCTCGACATCCGCAACCGTTGCAAAGGTTACGCGGTCAGCATCGTCAAGGCTGGCGCGAAGATCGCCGGTTACGACGCCGGTCCTGTACGCGCACCACTGACTGACCTGCGTCCGGACGAGTACGAAGCGCTTGCCGCACTGATCGAGAAGCAGGGCGCACAGTAACGTACGTCAGACCTATCACTCGCCCCAACGCCGCGAACGATGCCTTCATTGATACCAGGCATCGCGGCGGACCTCACGAAGGAGAGCGCTACGTGGCAGACGCAAAGCAATATGACAATTACATCGATGGCCAATGGGTAGCTGGCAAGCATTACCAGGCCAACATCAACCCGTCCGATCTGTCGGACGTCATCGGCGAATATGCCCAAGCGGACGCTTCGCAGGTCGAAGCGGCCATCGCCGCCGCACGCAAAGCCTTCCCGGCGTGGTCAACGTCCGGCATCCAGGCACGTGCCGATGCACTGGAAAAGGTCGGACTGGAAATCCTTGCCCGCCGCGAAGAGCTGGGCAACCTGCTGGCGCGTGAAGAAGGCAAGACCCTGCCGGAAGCCATAGGTGAAGTGTCCCGTGCCGGGAACATCTTCAAGTACTTCGCCGGTGAGTGCCTGCGTCAGGCTGGCGAGACCCTGCAATCGGTTCGTCCGGGCGTCAGCGTTGAAGTCACTCGCGAGCCGCTGGGGGTGATCGGTCTGATCACGCCCTGGAACTTCCCGATCGCCATTCCGGCCTGGAAGATCGCCCCGGCCCTGGCCTATGGCAACTGCGTGGTGATCAAGCCCGCCGACCTGGTTCCCGGTTGCGCCTGGGCCATCGCTGACATCATCTCGCGCTCCGGCTTCCCTGCTGGTGTGTTTAACCTGGTGATGGGCAAGGGCCGCGAAGTCGGCGAAGCCATCGTTAACGATAAGCGCGTCGATGGCGTCAGCTTTACCGGTTCGGTAGGTGTTGGCCGCGGCATTGCGGCGACCTGCGTTGGTCGTCAGGCCAAGGTTCAGCTGGAAATGGGCGGCAAGAATCCGCAAATCATTCTGGACGACGCCGACCTCAATACTGCCGTCGAACTGGCCGCGCAGAGCGCGTTCTATTCCACCGGCCAGCGCTGCACCGCCTCCAGCCGCATCATCGTCACCGAAGGCATCTACGACCGCTTTGTCGAAGCCATGATCGAGCGCATCAAGAAGATCAAAGTCGGTTCGGCATTGGAGCAGGGCGTTGACGTAGGCCCGGTGGTTTCCCAGGCTCAGCTGGACCAGGACCTGAAATACATCGAAATCGGCAAACAAGAGGGCGCACGCCTGGCCTGTGGCGGCGAGCGCGTGAGCTGTGGCACCGAGGGCTATTACCTGGCGCCAACCCTGTTCGTCGACAGCACCGCCGACATGCGCATCAGCCGTGAAGAGATCTTCGGGCCGGTCGCCAACGTGGTGAAAGTGAAGGATTACGACGAAGCGCTGGCGATGGCCAACGACACCGAGTTCGGTTTGTCGGCGGGCATCTGCACCACCTCGTTGAAGTACGCCAATCATTTCAAGCGTCACTCCCAGGCCGGGATGGTGATGGTCAACCTGCCAACCGCAGGCGTCGACTACCACGTGCCGTTCGGGGGCCGCAAAGGCTCGTCTTATGGTCCGCGCGAGCAGGGCCGTTACGCTCAGGAGTTCTACACCACGGTGAAGACCACCTACATCGGCTGATCTGCCGAGTCGTCCCATGACGCGTAATTCGTTCGAGTCTCTCAGCGGCTCGGCGATTCGCGTCGGGGGCAAACAGATCGATACATCGCAACGCGGACCATAAGAACAAAAGAGAGATGCATATGAACGATTCTATGAATCAAGGTGCTCCGGTCATCACCGAACTTCGAGTGGTTCCGGTCGCAGGGCAAGACAGCATGCTGCTCAACCTGAGTGGCGCCCATGGTCCGTACTTCACCCGCAACATCCTCATTCTCAAAGACAGCGCCGGCAACACAGGTGTCGGCGAAGTCCCCGGTGGCGAGGCCATCCGCAAGACGCTGGACGATGCACGCGCGATTCTGATCGGCCAGTCGGTCGGCAACTTCAACGGTCTGCTGAACCAGGCGCGCAAGGCATTCGCCGATCGCGACGTCGCGGGCCGGGGATTGCAGACGTTCGACCTGCGTATCGCCATCCACGCCATCACCGCCATCGAGTCGGCGCTGCTCGATCTGCTCGGCCAGCACCTCAACGTGCCGGTTGCTGCGCTGCTCGGTGACGGGCAGCAGCGCGACGAAGTCGAGATGCTCGGTTACCTGTTCTTCATTGCAGATCGCAACAAAACCGACCTCGGCTACCGCGACGAAACCCATGCCAGCGATGCCTGGTTCCGTGTGCGTAACGAAGAAGCGTTGACCCCCGAGACCGTTGTGCGTCAGGCCGAAGCGGCCTACGAGCGCTACGGCTTCAAGGACTTCAAGCTCAAGGGCGGCGTATTGCCGGGCCGCGAAGAGGTCAAGGCGATCCGTGCACTGGCCGAGCGCTTCCCCGATGCCCGCATCACCCTGGACCCCAACGGGGCATGGTCACTGACTGAAGCCATCGATCTGTGCAAGGACCTGCATGGCGTGCTGGCTTATGCCGAAGACCCCTGCGGTGCCGAGAACGGCTACTCCGGGCGCGAAGTGATGGCCGAGTTCCGCCGTGCCACCGGATTGCCGACCGCCACTAACATGATCGCGACCGATTGGCGGCAGATGGGGCACACCATCAGCCTGCAATCAGTGGATATTCCGCTGGCCGACCCGCACTTCTGGACCATGAGTGGCTCGGTCCGCGTCGCGCAGATGTGCCACGAGTGGGGCCTGACCTGGGGCTCGCATTCGAACAACCACTTCGACATCTCGTTGGCCATGTTCACCCACGTGGCGGCTGCCGCACCGGGCAAGATCACTGCGATCGATACCCACTGGATCTGGCAGGACGGCCAGTACCTGACCCGCGAACCGCTGCAGATCGTAGGCGGCAAGGTGGCCGTCCCGGCGAAGGCGGGCCTGGGTGTCGAACTGGATGAAGATTCATTGCAGAAGGCCCATGAGCTGTATCTGGAAAAAGGCCTGGGCGCGCGGGACGATGCCGTTGCCATGCAGTACCTGCTCCCGGAATGGACCTTCAACAACAAGAAGCCTTGTCTGGTGCGTTGAGCCAGTTCGGTTCGTGCGTAGACCGATTCGCGAGCAAGCTCGCTCCTACGGGTGCAGGTGTACCGCTGTTGTAGGAGCGAGCTTGCTCGCGAAGAAGATTGTGCGATGGTGATGTCGCACGACCGAAAGAATTTGGCGCAACACATTTCGATTTAGCAGATAACAACTCCAACCGGCCTGACCGGAGACCGAGATGAACGACACCGTGGAATTGATTCAGCATCAGGATTCGCCACGTTACATTCGCCTCAACGAGGCGGACAACGTGGCCGTAGTGGTCAACGATGGTGGTGTACCGACCGGTGCCCGGTTCGAGGACGGCTTGGTGACGGTCGAAAATGTGCCCCAGAGCCATAAGGTCGCGCTGGTCGATATACCGGAAGGCGAGCCGGTACGCCGTTATGGCCAGATCATTGGCTACGCGCTCGAGCCACTGCGCCAAGGCTCCTGGATCAAGGAAACCCAGCTGAAGATGCCCAGCGCGCCGCCGCTCGACAGCCTGCCGCGCGCAAACGCCGTGCCGGACAAACTCGAGCCGCTGGAGGGCTACACCTTTGAGGGCTATCGCAACGCCGATGGCACCGTGGGCACTCGCAATATCCTCGGCATCAGCACGACCGTGCAGTGCGTGACCGGCGTGCTGGAGCATGCACTCAAGCGCATCCGTGACGAGCTGCTGCCCAAATACCCCAACGTCGACGACGTAGTCGCGCTGACCCACAGCTATGGCTGTGGCGTGGCGATCACTGCCCGCGACGCCTACATCCCGATCCGCACCGTGCGCAACCTGGCGCGCAACCCGAACCTGGGCGGCGAGGCACTGGTGATCAGTCTCGGCTGCGAAAAGCTCCAGGCCGAGCAAGTGATGCACGAGGGCGATCCTTCTGTGGATCTCCGCGATCCCTGGCTCTATCGCCTGCAGGAATCCAACACCGGCTTCGGCGAAATGATCGAGCAGATCATGGCCCTGGCCGAAACGCGGCTGAAGAAGCTCGATCAGCGCCGCCGCGAGACGGTGCCGGCGTCCGAACTGGTGCTGGGCATGCAGTGCGGCGGCAGCGATGCTTTCTCCGGCATCACCGCCAATCCAGCGCTGGGCTACGCCTCGGACTTGTTGGTTCGCGCCGGCGCCACCGTGATGTTCTCCGAGAACACCGAGGTGCGCGACGCGGTGTACATGCTAACCGCCCGTGCCGAGTCGACTGAAGTCGCCGACGCGCTTATCGCGGAGATGGACTGGTACGACCAGTACCTGGAGCGCGGAGCCGCCGACCGCAGCGCCAACACCACGCCGGGCAACAAGAAAGGTGGGCTGTCGAATATCGTCGAAAAGTCCCTGGGCTCGATCGTCAAATCAGGCAGCGGCGCCATCAATGGCGTGGTCGGTCCGGGTGAGCGGGTTGATCGCAAGGGGCTCATATTCTGCGCGACGCCTGCCAGCGATTTCGTTTGCGGCACGCTTCAGTTGGCAGCCGGCATGAACCTGCACGTGTTCACCACCGGCCGCGGCACGCCATACGGCCTGGCCATGGCGCCGGTGGTCAAGGTGGCGACCCGTACCGAGCTGGCCGAACGCTGGCCGGATCTGATCGACATCGACGCAGGACGCATCGCCAGCGGCCGCGCCACCCTCGAGGAGCTCGGCTGGGAGCTGTTTCACTACTATCTGGACATCGCCAGCGGTCGCAAGAAGACCTGGGCTGAACAACACCGGCTGCACAACGACATCGTGCTCTTCAACCCAGCGCCCATTACCTGACCACAGCGCGAAAGCGCATCCGCGTGATGTGCTGCATCGAGTGGTCAACTGCGGAGATCGAGATGAGCAAGCTGCCGGACGAATTTATCCGCGCCGTTGAACGCGTCGTCGGTGTGCTCGGCATCATTCGTGATGCCGAGCGCATGCACAGCTATCTGAGCGACTGGCGCAACGCCTACCGTGGTGAAGCTGCTCTAATAGTTCGCCCGGCCAGCACTGAAGAGGTCGCCTCCGTAGTACGGCTCTGTAACCAGTACCAAGTTGCATTGGTGCCACAGGGCGGCAATACCGGCTTGTGCGGAGGCTCGATTCCGGACGCCAGCGGTACACAGGTTGTGCTGTCCCTGACGCGCATGAACCGTATCCGCGAGGTCGATGCAACGAACGAAACCATCACGGTCGAGGCAGGGGTAATACTGCAGAAGGTTCACGAAGCCGCCGCCGACGCTGGGCGGCTATTCCCGCTGTCCCTCGGCGCGCAGGGTAGCTGCACGATAGGCGGCAACCTTGCCACCAATGCCGGCGGCACTGCCGTGCTGCGCTACGGCAACATGCGTGACCTCACACTAGGACTGGAATTGGTACTCCCCGACGGGCAGATCTGGAATGGCTTGCGCGGGCTGCGCAAGGACAACACAGGCTACGACCTAAAGCATCTGTTCATCGGCTCCGAAGGCACCCTTGGCGTCATCACCGCGGCGGTGCTGAAGCTGTATCCAGCCATGCGCAGCGTGACCACTGCGTGGGTCGCATTGCCCAGCGCGGACGCAGCGGTTCAGTTGATCGGTATCATCCGTGGCCTTTGTGGCGATCGGCTGACCGGGTTCGAGCTGATGTCGCGGCAGAGTGTTGAGTTCGTGCTCAGCCACGTCGCGGGCTGCTCCGATCCGTTCGTCGAGACGCACCCCTGGTATGTGCTGATCGAGTTGAGCGATACCCAACCAGACGCGCCGCTCAATGACCTTCTTGAACTCGGGATAGGCGAAGCCCTGGAGCGCGGGCTGGTGAGCGATGCGGTCGTCGCCAGCAGCGAAGCGCAGGTCGCGGCACTGTGGGCGCTGCGTGAAGGTATTTCCGAAGCGCAGAACCATGAAGGCCCCAGCCTCAAGCACGACATCAGCGTGCCGGTGAGCAGCATTCCTGCGTTCATCCATTCGACCGACCAGCACTTGCTCGAAAGGTTTCCCGGCGTGCGCATCGTCGCCTACGGTCATGTTGGCGATGGCAATCTGCACTACAACATCAGCAAACCGGTCGGGTCTGACGACGCGAGCTTCAGGGCCCAGCAAGGGGCGATCATGCATGCCATCTACGAGGCCACCGCAGCACTCAACGGCAGTATCAGCGCTGAGCACGGGCTAGGTCAGGCCAAGCGCGCCGCCGCGCGGTTGTACAAGCAGCCGCTGGAACTCGAACTGATGCGCACCATCAAGACCACGTTCGATCCCAACGGCCTGATGAATCCGGGCAAGGTGCTCTGAGTACGCTCATCACCGCCTCATCACCCCTTCGAGGTAACTCTATGACCTGCATACTCCAGATCGGCCCCCTGACTGAACGGTTCAACCGCGGCCTGGCTGCGGAGCATGAGGTGCTGCGTTTTTGGGAGGAGGGTGCCGATGCGTTGGTTGCCCAGCACGCCCAGCGCATCGATGTCGTGGTGACGTCGGGCCGTTTCGGATGCACCGCAGCGCTGATCGAACAATTACCCAACCTTCGGGCGATCATCAGTTTTGGCGTCGGCTATGACGCCATCGACGTGGCGGCCGCACGGGCGCGCAACATTCAGGTGAGCAATACGCCCGACGTACTCAATGATTGTGTTGCGGATCTGGCATTCGGCTTGGTCATCGACACCGCAAGACAGATCTCGCGTGCCGACCGCTTCGTACGCGCGGGCGAATGGCCTTCCGGCGGCGTGCCGTTGGCGAAGCAAGTGAGCGGCAAACGACTGGGCATCGTCGGCATGGGGCGCATTGGTGAGACGGTGGCCAAGCGCTCCAGCGGCTTCGACATGCAGGTGCGCTACCACAACCGGCGCCCGGTGGAGGGCAGTGCCTACGGCTACGAAGCCAACCTGATCGAGCTGGCGAAGTGGAGCGATTTTCTGGTTCTGACGTGTCCGGGCGGGGAGAGCACCCGCCACCTGATCAATCGAGACGTACTCGATGCACTGGGCTCGAAGGGGATCGTGGTCAACGTCGCGCGCGGCACGGTGATCGACGAGCCCGCGTTGGTCGAGGCCTTGACGCAAGGCCGGCTCGGCGGCGCGGGTCTCGATGTATACGCACACGAGCCCAACGTGCCCCAGGCCCTGATGGACCTGCCCAATGTCGTCCTGCTGCCGCACATTGGCAGCGCCACCGAGGAAACTCGGCTGGCCATGGAAGAGTTGCTGTTTGCCAACCTGCGTGTGTTCCTCGAACGCGGCGAGGTGCTGACGGCAGTCTGAGCACACACACCCGTGCGGTTCAGATGAGTCGGCAGCTTCGGTTGCCGGAGGCCTTGGCCACAAGCCTCGGTTAAAGACTTATAGAGTGGCATCCCCTGGGCGCCCAGCGCCGCGAGCCAAAAGCCCGCAGGTGCTGGGCGCCATTCAAACGGCTTTCATAGGAGACGGCGCATGCCTGAGCTTCTCGCCCTGACCGAGGTCGAGCTTCAGCACGAATCACTGCGACTGTCGGTTTGCCCAGCATTGGGCGGGGCAATCACTCGATTGAGCGTCGATGGCATCGATGTGCTACGGCCTTGGGACGGCTCCGACAGCGTGCGACGTACCAGCTGTTTTGTCCTTGCACCATTTTCCAATCGTGTCGGCGACGCTGGGTTCGTGCATGAGGGCGTGCGTTATGCGCTGCGCAACCTGTCTGCCGAGCACCCCTTGCCGATTCACGGTGTTGCCTGGAAGCGCGCCTGGCGCCTGACCGCGCAGACCTCGACCAGCCTTCGCCTGACCTTTACCCATCAGCCGGAGGAGGATGGCGTGCTTGATTGGCCATTCGCCTTCGAGGTGGAACATGAGATCAAACTCGACGATACCGGCGTTGCACTCCAACTGCGGTTGCGCAACACCGACAGCCGCTCGATGCCCGCCGGACTTGGCTGGCATCCGTATTTCCTGCGCCATGAGACGTGCCGGTTGCAGTTCGAAGCGCAGGCTGTCTGGCAGAACGACACCCAAAACCTGCCTTCTCAGAAAACACCGATCCCTGCTGGGTGGGATTTCTCAGCGGAAAAGCCACTTCAGCAACCCGGCCTGGACAATTGTTTTGTAGGACGCACCAGGCCCGTCACCGTCCGCTGGCCGGACAAACGGGTAGAGCTGACCATGCACCCCAGCGAGTCACTCGACCATATGGTCGTGTTTACGCCACCGGCAGAGATGGGTTTTTTTGCCGTCGAGCCGGTTTCTCATGCCAACAATGCTCTTTGCATGGACGATCCGATCACCAACGGAATGCGGGTTTTACCGCCTGCCGAAACAATGCAGGTCAGTTGCAAGCTGCAGATTCGGCGTATGACTCGCACCGTCCAGTAGCGTCTCACTCAAGTGGCGATGACGTGCCGTCAAAGGGTGAGGAAGGGGTTGCGAGCGCCCATCCAAGAGCGCTCGCGGGCGGTCACGCCGGGCTGATGTTCTGGTTGATGCGGAAGAGATTCGTCGGATCGAACTTCCTTTTCAGATCTACCAGTCGCTGGTAGCTCGTACCGTAAGCGAAGGCGGTGCGTTCAGCTTCATCACTGGTCAGAAAGTTCACGTATGCGCCACCACTGGCGAAAGACTGCGTACGGTCAAAAAACTCCCGCGCCCAGGCAATGCAACGAGCATCTTCATCAGGCGATTCCCAACGAACATGTACATTCATCACATAGTTGGCGTCACGACTCGAGTAAGCCATGGCGTCAGGGTTGGTTCGTCCTGTCTCGCCACCGATCGTAGCGACGAATATCTCGCATTGCGGTGAAGGCAGTGCATTGGCGTATTCGATGACTGTATCGATCAGCCCATCGTCCAGCGCCGAGAAATTGTGGGATTTCCAGTAGTTTCGGGAGCCCGGAGTCAATAGCGGATCGAAGACCTGCTGCCAATCGACATACGGCTGCACACCGATGTGCTCGCCATAGGCAGAACCGAACTGTCTCAGTGCCTCGATATGTTTCATGCCGTCATCGGGCTCGCCTGCGTAACAGATCGCTAGCACAACGATTTCTTTCCCGTGGACCTCCTCGGCCAAAAACGGCAGCGGGGGCGCCTTTCGGGCAACCATCCAGACGTTGAGCTCGTCCGGCATCGTTTCGGTGAAACGAGCGAAGTGGGTGATAACGGATTTCGCCTGTTCAAACGGGTAGACGATGAGGCCGCACAACACGTTTGGCCCCACGGGATGCAGCTGAAATTCGAAGCGCGTGACGATGCCGAAATTTCCACCACCTCCTCGAAGCCCCCAGAACAGATCAGGGTTTTCGGATTCACTGGCGTGCAGCTGACGGCCATCGGCGACTATCACATCCGCCCCCAGCAGGCTGTCTATGGTCATGCCGTATTTTCGGCTGAGCCAACCAAAGCCGCCGCCTAGGGTCAGCCCGGCCACGCCCGTGGTGGAGTTTATGCCCAGAGGCGTGGCCAAGCCGTGTGCTTGTGCAGCCGCATCGAAGTCAGCCAGCGTGCAGCCCGGCTCTACATAGCCTCGACGTTGTTCCGGATCGATACTGACGTCTTTCATAAGCGATAGATCGATCATCAGGCCGCCGTCACAGACTGCATTCCCAGCAATATTGTGTCCGCCGCCGCGGATAGAGAAAGGCAGGTCGTGTTGGCGAACGAAGTCCAAAGACCGAACCACATCGTCAGCTGAACCGCAGCGGGCGATCAGAGAAGGACGGCGATCGATCATGCCGTTCCAGATCTGGCGCACTTCGTTGTATTGGGGATCTTCGGGGAAAACGAGCGTGCCCGCAAATGCCGCCTGAAATGCATCCGTCGCGGTGTGTGAAAGCTGATTCATAACGATCACCGTTGGCTATGCCGGAAGGCACGCACAAGGCCTGCCCACGGCTGTGAAGGGAAGACTACGACCTGTCTGGCGATAGTCGATGCCTCACAGCACCCCACAATTCGGCATTCGTCAGCGGACAAGCACAGTATAGGCGCTCAAGTCAATAGCACCCGGCTGTTTGAGATGTTTCGATGCACGGTATGGGCTTTTTCACTCTGCTGAGCACTGTTGGCAGCAAAAAAAAAGCCCGTCACTAGGACGGGCGAAAGTTTCCGCAACAGGAGCGAGGAGTGTTGCGTCCAGCGTGGTGGTGACGCTTACAAGATCGAGATCGGGTAGTTGAAGATCAGACGGTTCTCGTCAAACTCGTTACGGCTGAACGAGCTGTCACGACGCATGCTGGAGTTACGCCACTTGATGTTCAGGTTCTTCAAAGCGCCGCTTTGTACGGTGTAAGCCAGCTCGGATTCGCGCCCCCATTCTGAGCCTTCGTTACCGCTTGCTGTGGTGATGTTGTCGCCGCTGATATAACGGTTCATCAGGACAAGGCCAGGGATACCGACGCCAGCGAAGTTGTAGTCGTGGCGAATCTGCCAGGAGCGCTCATCGGCCGCATCGTAAGCAGAGTTGAAGCTATCGTTCGCCAGCGATCCTCCGCTGGTTCCGTTGACACGCATCCACTGATCACCGCTGACTTTTTGCAGGCCGACGTAGAAAGTGTTGGCACCGGCTTGCAGGCCGAACAAACCGGAGTAGGTTTTGTTGTCCAGATCACCTGCCAGAGCGCTGCCTTCATCCTTGCCGGTGAAGTAGCCGAGGTTTGCGGTAAAAGCGAAGTCCTCTCCGAGCGGCTGCACGTGCAACAACTGGACGTAGCTCTGCTGGTAAATGTCTTCGAGACGGGCGTGCCACAGGCCGACTTTGGTCTTGTCGGTGAATGAGTATTCACCGCCAGCGAAGTTGAAGCGATCCGAACTGGCACCACCGAAGAACATGTCTTCCATGCTGGCGTCATCACGTGTGCTGTTCTGGCGCATCTGGCCGCCGTACAGTGCCAGGTTCGTGATTTCCTTGGATGTAACCATGCCACCCTGGAAGGTTTGCGGCAGCGAGCGGCCGTCATCCGCACGGAGCACGGGCACAACAACCTGCCATTCACCGACACGCAGTTCGGTTTCCGACATTTTTGCTTTGGCGGCCACGGCTATCCGACCGAAGTCATCCGCAGGGTGGCGATCAGCACCCTTGCCGTGAGTCGGAAGCAGGCCAGTTCCATAGGTACCGCCACCGCCGTCGAGCTTGACTGCCAAACCGGCCAGCACATCAACGCCAAAACCGATCGGGCCCGGGGTGTAGCCGGACTGAGCATTGAGAATGAAGCTCTGCGTCCATTCTTCGGCCTTGTTCTGGCCACCGTTGTAGGCTGGGTCTACAAAATTACGGTTGATGTAGAAGTTACGAGCGTTGAGTGTGACCTTGCTGCCTTCGACAAAACCGTCCGCGGCGTAAGCGGCGGCAGGGATGCCGAGCGCCAGCGACAGAGTGCCTGCGAAGACGGCGGCAGACAAAGAATTGCGTGGGGTCATTGTTGTTGTGCTCCCTTTTTTAAGTAGTCCGCCCCGTTCTACAGTTGTCAAAGACGAGGCGGGATAAAGCGCGACCGCTGTTAAAAGCGACGCTGTCGACGCAAAAGACCTGATATCAGTTGTCGTACGACAGATCGGATTATGGCTGCGGAGTGTCACTTGTCAATTCTATTTGTAAAGAATTGTGAGGGCTCAGACTTTCGTCTAGTACTCTGTATTGGCGGTTTTTGGGCCCTCAAAGAGCATGCGGATAGCATTGGCCATCAAACCATAGAGATATGATGACCTTTAGATAACTCTGCCTATATTGCCGAGCCCCACCAAAAAGGGAGGAGTCGTCTGATGTCTTGCCTGGCGAAGCGGTCGTCGATCAAGTGAACAACGCCGACGTCTTCGGTGGTGCGAATGACCCGGCCGGCGGCCTGCACAACCTTTTGCAGCCCAGGGTAGAGATAGGTGTAGTCGTAGCCCGTGCCGAACAATTGATCCATTCGCGCTTTCATCTGCTCATTGACGGGGTTGACCTGTGGCAGTCCCAACGTAGCGACAAACGCGCCGATTAGGCGCCGACCCGGCAGGTCGATACCTTCGGAAAAAGCACCACCCAGTACGGCAAAGCCAATGCCGCAGCTTTCGTCCGTGAAACGTGCAAGGAAGGCATGGCGCGCCTCTTCATTCATGCTCCGTGTCTGCTCCCAAAAGGGCAGCTGCGGATGCTGCGCAGCGAGCAGCTTGGTCACCTGCTGCAAGTAGTCAAAGCTGCTGAAGAACGCCAGGTAGTTGCCAGGACGTTCCCGAAATTGCTCGACGAGCAAATCGACAATCGGCTGAAGTGAAGCGTAACGGTCGTGATAGCGGGTCGAAATGTGCCGAGCCAGACGCACCTGCAACTGTTCGGCCTGAAAAGGCGAATCCACATCGAGCCAAACGTGATTGAGCGGCAGTCCGAGGGTGTCGGCGTAGAAACGCGGCGGGCTGAGGGTGGCTGAAAACAGCACGCATGAGCGCGCTTCGAGTAGGCGCGCCTTCAGAAACGGCGCAGGTAGCACGTTGCGTAAACAGAGCACAGAGGCGCGTGTCTCACTCCGTGTCGTGAGCAGCGTGCAGTCGAACAGCGAGTGATCTCCGAACAGCTCAGCGAGCCGGCAGAAATGCATCGCATCGAAGTACACCAACTGCAGCGCCGGATCGAGACCTGCGGGGTTTTCCGCGAGATGCTCGGTGATTGCGCTGACCGCCTGTTGCAGCGCGCCAAGAAGCTTGTGTGGCAATTCCGGCTGGACCTGATAGCTCAGGGTCTGCAGACGGTGCACATCACCCCAGCAGCGCAGCACACGCTCGACTGGCCTCTTAAGTGCTGCCGGAAGTATCTTCCGTAAGCCTTTGAAACTGCGAATGTCCAACTCGGCGCTGTACATCGCCCTGGCGCGTTCCAGCAGGTTGTGGGCCTCGTCCACCATCAACCCGATGCGCCACTGATTGACCAGCGTCAAACTATAGAGCAGGGCGCTCAGATCGAAGTAATAGTTGTAGTCGCCAACGACCACATCGGCCCAGCGAGCCATTTCCTGACTGAGGTAATAGGGGCAGACCTGATGGGCCACGGCCACCTCGCGCAGCGTCGACTGATCGAGAAACGGTCGTCTTATGGCCTCGGCGCGCGCAGCGGGAAGGCGATCATAAAAGCCACGCGCAAGCGGGCATGATTCGCCATGACAGGCTTTGTCCGGATGCTCGCAGGCTTTGTCCCGTGCGATCAGTTCCAGCACGCGCAACGGCGACGAGGCCTTCAGGCTGGCAAGTGCGTCCAGTGCCAACTGCCGACCGGAGGTTTTCGCTGTGAGAAAAAACAGCTTGTCGAGCTGCTGACCGGGGGCTGCTTTCAGTTGCGGAAACAGGGTTGCGAGCGTTTTGCCAATACCGGTTGGCGCCTGCGCCATCAGGTGGGTACCGGTGCAGGCAGCCTTGTACACCGCTTCGGCGAGCTGCCGCTGGCCCCTACGAAACTCACCGTAGGGGAATGTCAGAAGCCGTAATGCCTGGTCACGCTCGGCTCGATGGACCAGCTCCTGTTCTGCCCAGACAATGAAGCGTTGACACTGGGTTTCGAAAAACGCCTGCAGATCTTCAGCGCTGCAGGTTTCGATCAGCAGGGTTTCCTTCTGGCTGACCACATCGAAATACACCAATGCGATATCCAGTGACTGCAGCGAGCGCATCTGGCAGAGCAACCAACCATAAACCTTGGCTTGCGCCCAGTGCAGGTGGCGGTGGTTGTCCGGTTGCCGGGCAAGGTCACCTCGGTAGGTTTTGATTTCTTCCAGCTGATTCTTCGTTGGGTCGTAGCCATCGGCGCGGCCGCGCACGCATAGATTGCGGTAGGTGCCTTCAAGCGTGACCTCCCGTTCGTACCCATCGCCACGCCGCGCGGTGACTGTGGCGTGACCGGCGATACCTTCCAGCGCGGTAGGCGAGGGCGTGAAGCGCAGATCCAGGTCACCCTGTTTGGCGGTGAACTCGCACAGGGCTCGCACCGCGACCCGATAACTCAAGGCGCAGCCTCCAACCACTGCACGTAGCAGACCGCGAGCGGAATCTGCTGCCTCAGCGCGAATTCGATCCAGCGCTTCTGATTGTCCTGCAAGCGGTCGCCGGGCCCTTTAACTTCGATCAATCGATAACGCTCTTCACCAGGCCACAGCTGAATGAGGTCCGGCAAGCCACTGCGATGGTTGGGCACATCCTCAAGGATGCGCTGAAAAAATGCGCGCAGATGCGCGGCTGGGATACAGGCGAGTGCCAGCTCCAGCAATGCCTCGTCGAACAGCCCCCAGCTGACGAAATGCGACTGCAGGCCAAACTTTTCTCGAAACGTGCGACGAATGCAGACACGGTATTCGTCAGTGCCGAGCTTGCTCAGGCAGGCGTCGAACAAGCCGGCACGACGAGCATGGAAATCAGGTCGGGTCAGATCAGCCGGGCCGGCGTGAAACGGGTGAAAGAACGCGCCGGGCAAAGGCGCGAAAATAGCGTCCCAACAGAGCAGACCAAGCAGCGAATTGATCAGCGCGTTTTCAACGTAGTAAACCGGCGCATCGCTGCGACCGAGGTGCGCGCGTACGGCCTGCTCGACGCTCATGCCGTCGGGCCTGGGCAGGATCAGATCTATGCGCTCTGGCTGCGCTGCGCGCACCTGACACACGGCCGGCTTGCCCAGAGCGCGTAACAGGCGCGGCAGAATGCGCTGCAGTTGCTGGGCTTCATGCTCGCTTTCAGGCGCAGCCTGCGCTGTCAGGGCCAGGTGCATGGCGGCCTCTGGTTGGTCGCAACGCTCCAGCACCCGAATCGCGCGTTCGCGTGAGCCGGGGTAGCGGTTGGCTGCATGCAGGCGCAGCGCCAAGGACAGATCTCCGTTGCGCTCGCATTGTCTGGCGATGCTCAACAGCAATTTGCCGCGGCGATGTTCCAGCCAGTCATTGGCGTACGGTGTCGGCGGAATATCGGATAGCACTGCTTCTACCATTTCTCCCGACTCGAAGCGTTCACGACAGTGATGCAGGTGCAGATAGGCATCCACATCAGCGCGCGCATGGAAAGCACGGGAAGCCGGGGAAAAAGCGACCTGCTCGTAGCGAAAAATGCCTAGATCGGCGAGCACGAATTCGGACCAGTCCTGATGGATGTTGCCGAAGAACATCAGCCGCAAGCGGTCGCCCAGATCGCCAATAGTCAGTGCGAACGCCGCGTCCTCAAGCCCTTCACACCAGCTGGAAAACGGCTTTGGCTGGGGCGCCTTGTCCAGCAGGCACTGGAACAAATCGCTCTTGCGCTGGCCAGTGTTTGCAGCACCGCCGCAGACGCGAAGCAGTTCGTCTTTTTTCAGCAGAGCAAATAGCTGGACCAGATCCAGCATCGGGTTGATCTCGATCCAGCCGTGCTCGATAAGCGCAACGGATGCCTGCATTGGGCAGCCAATCTCCGCGTAGCGCAGCTTGCTCGCGCGAAACAGCGTGCCTTTGCGCATCACCATGCGCACCAGCAATGCCTGCGCGGCTTGCGGAACCTGATGAAAATGGTCGAGAAAGGCGCGCTCGTGATCGTGCAGCAGATCACCGTGGCGCTCACCGACCCAGGCGAGCACTTGGCGAAAGTTGTCGAGGTAATAGAAGGGGTTTTCCAGCGCCTGGCGCATCGAACGTCCGGTTCGGTCGAGCATGGGCATGGCGCCCACAAGGCTGTGTATTTATACAGTTATCAATGGTTTTGGCAATGCCTGGACGATCAGTGGCGACGACCTCTGCATCGGCGGGGCTTGGACAGCCCTAGAGTAAGGCTTGGCGCTCAACCCGAGCCTTGACCGGGTGGGTTGAGCGCAATGAGGATCAGACCGTGCGGGAAAAACGGCCCCGCTGCTCGCCGCCCAGATAGGCGTCGAAGGCCATGGCGACGTTGCGCAACATCAACTGCCCCTGAGGCAACAGAACCAGGGCATCGTCATTGATTTCCACCAGGCCGTCGGCGACATGTTCGTCCAGCTTGGCCAGCGAGTCGGCGAAATAATCCTGGAAGTCGATGCCGTAGCGTTGTTCGATTTCGGCGTAATCGATGCGGCCATGGCACATCAATGAAACGATCACGTCGCGACGCAGGCGATCGTCCTCGCTGAGCTGATAGCCGCGGTGCACTGGCAGCATGCCGTCGTTGAGCCGAGCGTAATACTGCGACAGCTCCTTTACGTTCTGGCTGTAACTGTTGCCGACCTTACCGATGGACGAAATGCCGAGTCCGATCAGGTCACAATCGGCATGGGTCGAGTAGCCCTGAAAGTTGCGCTGCAGCGTGCCATTGGCACGGGCGAGGGTCAGTTCGTCGTCAGGCAGGGAGAAGTGATCCATGCCGATGTAGACGTAGCCCGCCTCGGTGAGCCGTCGAATGGTCAATTCCAACAGTTCGAGCTTTCGCTCGGGCGGCGGCATGTCTTCCGGGCGAATCAGCTTTTGCGCCCGGACCAGATCCGGCAGATGCGCATAGCTGTAAGCCGCAATTCGATCCGGGCGGATGTCGATGATCTTGTCCAACGTCACGCCGAAGCTTTCAACGGTCTGCAGCGGCAGGCCATAGATGAGGTCAACGCTGATCGACTTGAATCGGGCGTCACGCGCAGCCTGGACGAGCTCTCGGGTCTGTTCTTCAGTCTGGATGCGGTTGACTGCAATCTGCACCTGCTCGTCGAAATCCTGTACGCCAAAGCTCAAGCGATTGAAGCCAAGCTCGCGTAGCTGATGGATCTGAGCCGGGGTCACGGTACGTGGATCGACTTCCAGCGAAAACTCGTGATTGTCACTGTCGTCCATGTTGAACGCGTCGTGCAGCGTCGCCATGAGATCAGCCAGCTGTTCACTGCTGAGATAGGTTGGGGTGCCGCCTCCAAGGTGCAGCTGAGTCAGCTTGCGCGAGCGGTCGAAGAGCGCGGCCTGCATCCTGATTTCGCGCTTGAGGTAATCGAGGTACTCAACGGCGCGATCGGTCTTGTGCGTAATGATCTTGTTGCAGGCGCAGTAATAGCAGAGGCTTTTGCAGAACGGGATATGGATGTACACCGACAGCGGCTTGGGCGTCGGGGCCTCGTTGGTCACCTGCGCAGCGCTGCGGTAGTCATCGATGGCAAAGGCCTGATGAAACTGCGGGGCAGTGGGGTAGGAGGTATAGCGAGGACCGGGACGGTCATATTTCTCGACCAGGGCGCGGTTAAAGCTCGGCGTTTGGTCCATGTAGGGTTTCACCTTGATTGCATGATTGTGAATGGCTAAGCCGGGCAGGGCGGTCGGCAGCCTGCGACATCTTGGCGCGAATTATCGCGTTTCCCGAGCCAGACCAGGCCTGTCCCAGATCAAGAACAGGACAGGCTGGACGCGCGGACGCCGAGCGGTCATCACATAGATAGTAGGTCAAGCTGCCGCATGCGCGGCAGCTGCCATTCGTGATTACAGCCGGAACTGGCTAACCAGACGATTCAGCTCGGCCGCCAGCTGCACAAGCTCTTCACTGATCTGTGAGGTTTGAGACGCATCGGCCAAGGTAGTGTCAGCAATCGTACTGATAGTGGTGATGTTGCGGTTGATCTCTTCGGCAACCGCGCTCTGCTCTTCGGCCGCCGTGGCAATCTGGGTGTTCATGCCGTTGATGGTATTCACTTCGCCCGCGATCACGGTGAGGCTCTGAGCGGTCTTGGCTACGCAGTCCGAACCGGTTTGTGCGCGAACCTGGGCGCCTTCCATCGCCTGTACGGCGTTACGGACTCCTGTTTGCAGTTGCTCGATAGTGCGCTGGATTTCTTCGGTCGACTTCTGCGTGCGCGAGGCGAGGGTGCGAACCTCATCGGCAACCACAGCGAAGCCGCGGCCCTGTTCTCCGGCGCGAGCGGCCTCGATGGCAGCATTCAGTGCAAGAAGGTTAGTTTGCTCGGCAATACCGTTGATGACGTTCAGCACCATGCCGATGCTGACACTGTCCGTTTCTACCTGCTTGATCACATGTGCCGCTTTTTCGATGTCCTGAATCAACACCTCGATGCCGTCCAGTGCCTCGGTTGCGAGGTTGACGCCAACGCGCGATTCATCATCGGCGCCGCTCGAAGCCGATGCTGTCTCGTTAGCATGCCGAGCCACTTCCTGAACCGTCGCGCTCATTTCATTCATGGCCGAGGCGACCATGTCGGTTTCACTGCGCTGCTCCATGACTGCGGTCTGGGTCTTTTCCGCAACGCTCGACACTCGATTCGATACCTCACCCAGCTGGTGGGTCACGGCGGCCACCGCTTCCAGACTGCTGCGGAATTTGAAGATCATGCGGTTGAACGCAGTGCCCATGGCGCCGACTTCATCCTGGGCGTGGACAGCCACAGTACGACTGAGGTCTTCGTCCTCTGTCATCGCCTCCATGGTGTTACGCATGTCGTTGATACGGCTGATGATCACCCGGCGGATGATGTAGCCCATGACGACCATACCCGCCAGTAGCAACAGCGCCTGGATCACGGCTGAAGTCAGAATGTTGCGATGCACCTCGCCATCCAGTGCGGACAGATCGTAGCTGATACGGACCGCGCCCATCACCGTGTTCTGTGGGACCTGGTGGCAGGTCAGGCAATTGGTGCCGCGGTAATCCTGTTGCGCGTGGATCGGATTGATCACCGTCAGTACACGGCCATTCAGTCCCTCGCTCACTTCCACGGTGGCGTCGCCAGCAAGCGCACGTTTGTCCAGTTCGTCCTTGGGCGCCTGATGCTCGAATCCGGGGCCGAAAACCTTGGCGACTGGCTCGCCGCGGATGATGCGTGCGTCGATCACTCCCGGCCGGGCAAGAATCTTGTCACGCAGCACTTCACGCTGGCCCATGGTGCCGGTCAGCATCATGGTGTTGATACTGTCGAAATAGGAGTCAGCCGTATCCTTGGTTTGCTGTTCGACGACATGGAGTATCAGTTGTTTCTCCGAACCCGCCGAATAGAACAGGGAGGCTGCCAGGACCAGGGCGAACACCACCAACAGGGCCAGGTTGATTTTTGTTTGAACGGACATTTGCCGAGCTGGAGAGGTACTGTTCATCCTGTTCCTTAAGTACTGCTGCTACACGAAAACGAAACCTTCACGAGGACGCGACGGACCACAGCGGGCGTCCGCTTCAGGGCTTAGCCGCTCTATCTGCCTGACTTATCGGCCGCACATCCCTTCTCTTTACAAGGTATCTCGACGCCGCCCGACTGCAGGCAAAGTGCTATCAGCAAAGCCGGCGACATCCTAGTCGCCGTTCAACGGCGCAGCGCCATGGCTCGCGATGAACGGATATCAATCCGTAAGGTTTGTTGATTTGGATCAAGAAATGCCGAGACGCCAAAGCGGTATTGACGCCGCTTGCCTCATCGCTCGGCGAGCGTTCGGCAGCGCAAGTCCATTCCGCACGCAATTGCTCCTAGGAGCACTGGAAGGCCGCAACGGCAAACTTTTTCCCTAAGCCTCTTGGCAATTTCGACGAGCCGGTCCACGCTATGCCGAGGTCGTGTCAATGACCATCCGTCAGTATTTTTTTATGGCTAAATTTGCCCAGCCGTATTCGAACCCCGAAGCGTTTCGGCGGTCGTAGGCTCTAGTCAGTCGCCGTTGGCGGGACATGCAGGTTATGGCTGCTGACCGATCCAGGCGCAGTGCATCAATCGGACTCATCTTTTCAAGGACTCACATGATCAAGAAATGCCTTTTTCCTGCGGCCGGATATGGCACGCGCTTCCTTCCTGCGACCAAGGCCATGCCCAAGGAGATGTTGCCGGTAGTGAACAAGCCCCTGATTCAATACGGGGTTGAAGAGGCACTGGCTGCTGGGCTGAGCCAAATTTCGATCGTTACCGGTCGCGGCAAGCGCTCCCTGGAAGACCACTTCGATATCAGCTACGAGCTCGAACATCAGATCCGTAACACCGACAAGGAAAAATACCTGGTCGGCATCCGCAAACTCATTGATGAATGCAGTTTCTCGTATACCCGCCAGGTCGAGATGAAGGGTTTGGGTCATGCGATTCTCAGCGGCCGCCCACTGATCGGCGACGAGCCGTTCGCCGTCGTCCTGGCAGATGACCTGTGCATCAACCTCAACGGTGACCCGGTCCTGGCGCAGATGGTCAAGTTGTACAACCAGTTCCGTTGCTCGATCGTTGCAATCCAGGAAGTACCGCCGGAAGAGACCAGCAAATATGGTGTGATTGCCGGCGAGATGATCCGTGACGACATTTTCCGTGTCAGCCACATGGTCGAGAAGCCCAAGCCGGAAGATGCACCGTCCAACCTGGCAATTATTGGTCGCTACATCCTGACGCCGGATATTTTCGACCTGATTGAACAGACCGAGCCAGGCAAAGGCGGCGAGATCCAGATTACCGACGCGCTGATGCGCCAGGCTCAGGACGGTTGCGTACTGGCGTACAAGTTCAAGGGTCAGCGCTTCGACTGCGGCAGTGCCGAGGGCTATATCGCGGCCACCAACTTCTGCTACGAAAACTTCTACCTGACCGGCAAAGCGTTCTAAACACTAGCGCTGTGCAGGAAGCCACCTCCGGGTGGCTTTGTGCGTTCAGGGAACGGGCATTTCTTCAGCGCCGGGCCCAAGGGGCTGACCATAGCTGAACTCGACATAGTTGCCAGCCGGGTCGCGAACGCCGCAGTAATAGCCAACGGGATAAGGTTCGTCCCTGGGCTCCCAGATCAGACAGCCAACCTGACGCGCCCTGTCAGCAATTGCATCAACCTCGGCGCGACTGGACAGGGCAAAGCCAAAATGACTGTAGTCATTTTCAGCCAATCCACGGTCCTGCCCGCCGGGCATGATCACGAAAATGAACTCACGCTGTTTTCCTGGCTCGGCCATCCAGACAATGCGCGATCCTTTGCCAGCGCGCTCGTGAAACACGCGCATTCCGCAGAATCGATCATAGAAGGCAATGCAGGCGTCCAGATCGGGCACGTGCAGGGCGAGATGAGTGAGGGTAGGGCGCATGCGATGCTCCTTCAATGAATCCAGCCAACGGGCTGGGTTATGCTGTGCGATCTACAAGGGAGACAACAGTTCATGGCTTACGACTTCGATCTATTCGTCATCGGCGCCGGTTCCGGTGGCGTCCGTGCCGCCCGATTTGCAGCTGGCTATGGCGCCCGCGTGGCGGTAGCCGAAAGCCGTTACCTGGGCGGCACCTGTGTGAACGTCGGCTGTGTGCCGAAGAAATTGCTGGTCTACGGCGCCCACTATGCCGAAGACATTCACGAAGCCAAGGGCTATGGCTGGACCATCGACGGCGCCAGGTTCGATTGGGCTTCGCTTATAGCCAACAAGGATCGCGAGATCCAGCGTCTCAACGACATCTACAGGAACCTGTTGACTGACAGCGGCGTTACGCTGCTACAGGCCCATGCACGGCTGGTCGCCCCCCACACCGTCGAGGTCGAGGGCAAGCACTACAGCGCCGAGCACATTCTGATCGCTACCGGCGGCTGGCCATTCGTGCCGGATATCCCAGGACGCGAGCATGCCATCACCTCCAATGAAGCCTTCTACCTTGATGAGCTGCCGCGGCGCGTCCTGGTGGTGGGCGGTGGCTATATCGCGGTCGAATTCGCTTCAATCTTTCATGGCTGCGGTGCGGATACCAAGCTGCTCTATCGCGGAGAACTGTTCCTGCGCGGTTTTGATGGTTCGCTGCGCGATCATCTCAAGGATGAGCTGATCAAAAAGGGTCTCGACTTGCAGTTCAACGCTGACATCACCCGCATCGACAAACAGGCAGACGGAACGCTGCTTGCCACGCTGGAAGACGGTCGTACCCTCGAAGCGGATTGCATTTTCTACGCCACCGGGCGTCGGCCGATGCTTGATGGGTTAGGGCTGGAAAACGTCGACGTAGCTCTGGACAAGCGAGGTTTCATTACCATCGACGATCAGTTCCGCACGACGACGCCGTCAATCCTGGCAATCGGCGATGTGATCGGTCGGATCCAGCTAACGCCCGTCGCGCTTGCCGAAGGCATGGCGGTGGCTCGGCAACTCTTCAGGCCCGGGGAATACCGGCCGGTCGACTACCACAATATCGCCACAGCGGTGTTCAGCCTGCCAAACATGGCGACAGTCGGGTTGACCGAAGAACAAGCGCGCGAAAAAGGGCACAAGGTGGTGCTGTTTGAAAGCCGCTTCCGACCGATGAAGCAGACCATGACCGACAGCCTCGAGCGAAGCCTGATGAAACTGGTGGTCGATGCGGACACCGACAAGGTGCTCGGCTGCCACATGGCAGGCCCCGAGGCCGGAGAAATCATTCAGGGCTTGGCCGTTGCGCTCAAGGCCGGCGCAACCAAGCGAATCTTCGACGATACGGTGGGCATTCACCCGACCGCTGCTGAAGAATTCGTCACCATGCGCACGCAAACGGGCATCTGACACAGTGGCCTGATTGCAGCGAGCCGGCGGAAACGGCAAAGGCAAACACGGCTAAATGAAGGAGGAGGGGCCAGCTGCATCAGCCGGCCCTTTGACGCAGAAAGCGGCCCTCGTCTGGCCTGGCTTACGCCAGACGTCGTCTCTTTCCCGCTGTCAGTGCTGCATGTGTTCATGAGCGCTTGGCGTCGGAGCTTGGTCCTGAATGGACACCTCGACGGTTACTTCACCTGCGTGCTCGAATTCGAGGGTCAGCGGGAAACGTTCACCAGCAGCGAGCGGGGCGCTCAGTTCGAAGAGCATGACGTGGTTACTGCCTGGCTTGAACTCGATCTGGCCACCCGCAGGTACTTCAATCGAATCAATCTGCTTCATGCGCATCATGTCGCCTTCGTGCACGTGGGTATGCAGCTCAGCCTTCTTCGCGCGCGGTGTATGCACGCCCAACAGTCGGTCCGGTGCATCACCTGGGTTTTGCAAGGTGAAATAGACCGCACCGGTCGGAGCGGTGGGCGGCATGGCACGCGACCACACTTGAGATGCCTCAGGGATTCCCATCTGATGGTGAGCATGGCTTTGGTCAGCTGCCGTTGCCGACAGGCACGTCGTGCCAAGCGCAATAAGGGTTACCAGGCGAAGTAACATAGAGATCTCCGAGGTGTTTGAAAGCGCAGCACATTAGCATGCTGCGTCATCCTGACGTTGATCTGCGTCCCGGACGCGCATAGGTCAGTATGGCGTCTGCGTGACATCAATGAATCCACATACGATGCTCAACGGAACCTGCAGCGCCCCATCGTTTCTGTTTGAATGGCACACGAACTTTCCGATCGGAGATACATCAGCACAATGGAACGCAGTCGCTGGAGTCACAGGTTACTGTCTGGCGGAAAGGAGCCCGATCCGCGCTTTACCCTGGCCAACGAACGGACCTTTCTTGCCTGGATACGAACGTCGCTCGCGGTGCTGGCTGGCGGCGTTGCGGTCGAGGCCTTCGCCAGTGAAATCTTCCCGCTGGAGATACGCAAGGTTCTGTCGATTTCGCTGTTGTTACTAGCGATGTTCATCAGCTCGACCGCTTGCTTTCGCTGGCTGACCATCGAGCGAGCAATGCGTCACCAGGGGCCGTTACCATTCCCGCTGTTGATCCCGATCCTGTCCATCGGTGGAACGCTGGTGACGCTGGTCCTGATCGCCTTCGTCGCGTTACGCAACTGACCGAACGCTGATGCACATTTCCTTTCGCCGCCGTCTGGAGCCCAAACCGCCGCCGCTACCACTGCATGAGGACCCGGGACTGCAACCCGAGCGCACATCGCTCGCCTGGGGCCGGACCCTGCTGACGTTGATCACCGTAAGTGCACTGTTTCTGCGCTGGATGCCTTACCACGGGACCTTCGTTGCAGTGTCAGTCGCGCTATCCCTGGCCACTGCGTTGGGCATCTGGACTTCCCAGCAGCGCCGCTACACGCGTAGCGCCAGCGGGGTTAAAAGCGGGCGAATCCAAGCTGATGCACTGTCGGTACTGTGGCTCGGTGTGTCGGTGTTCGTGCTTGGCGTGCTAGGGCTTTACACCATTATTTTTCTGCCAATCAGCAGCTAGATATTATTCATAGAGAGACTTTGATGAGCACCGCCAATCAGCAATTTGCCAGCGACAACTATTCCGGAATTTGCCCGGAAGCCTGGGAGGCCATGGCCCGGGCCAACCAGGGGCATGATCGCGCCTACGGTGACGATCAATGGACTTCGCGCGCAGCCGACCATTTCCGCCAATTGTTCGAAACCGACTGCGAAGTGTTTTTCGCCTTCAACGGTACAGCCGCCAACTCACTGGCATTGTCATCTCTGTGCCAGAGCTATCACAGCGTGATCTGCGGCGATATCGCGCACATCGAAACAGACGAATGCGGCGCACCGGAATTCTTTTCCAACGGCTCCAAACTGCTGGTAGCGCGGACAGAACAGGGCAAGCTGACGCCCGCAGCCATTCGCGAAATAGCGCTGAAACGCAAGGACATCCATTACCCCAAACCGCGCGTCGTCAGCCTAACCCAGGCCACCGAAATTGGCACTGTCTACCAGCCAGACGAGCTCCGCGCCGTCAGCGACACCTGCAAGGAGCTGGGGCTGCATTTGCATATGGATGGGGCACGCTTTGCGAATGCCTGCGCATATCTTGGTTTGTCACCGGCTGAATTGAGCTGGAAAACAGGCGTAGACGTGCTCTGTTTTGGCGGCACCAAAAACGGTATGGCAGTAGGCGAGGCCATCCTGTTCTTCAACCGAGACCTGGCCGAGGATTTCGAGTACCGCTGCAAGCAGGCCGGCCAACTTGCATCGAAGATGCGTTTTCTATCCGCGCCATGGGTTGGCCTTTTGGAAGGTGGCGCCTGGATGAAATACGCCGCACACGCAAACAGCTGCGCGCAGTTACTCGCCAAACTGATCAGTGACGTGCCCGGTGTAGAACTGATGTTTCCGGTGCAAGCCAACGGCGTCTTCGTCAGCATCCCGCCATTGGCGCTCGAAGCACTGAGGAGCCGCGGCTGGATGTTCTACACATTCATCGGCGTCGGCGGCGCGCGCTTCATGTGCTCATGGGATACCAGCGAAGAACGCGTGCGCCAACTAGCAAGCGACATACGCAGCGTTGTTATGGAAAATCGATAAGGTAGAAGAGCCGCACATGTCATCCCGAAGCAGGTGGCTTGTGCGGAGATGGTGAAGTCCTTGTGGCGTCTACTTAAAAAACGTAGGCAAATTTATCCAGATAAATCAACTACTTAAGTCGATTACAATTTAAAAAGTAGATTGCAGTGGCGATAATTTTGGCCATGGTCTACTTTTTTATCATGCGCTCTCAAGCATAACTTGAGGCTGCGCACTGTTGGAAATTTACGCGCTTTTTACATCTGCGTTGGGCTATGCCGTTGAGCTAGTTAACGCATTTATATGTCGGATATAACTTATGACCGACCAGCTAGTTTCTGGAGAGCTTGTAGTTGCGAAGGGAAAGCTTGCCACAGTTAAAATGGTATTCAGTGACAAGCATGTTAGGGTAATTATTAGTGCTTCTGGCGAGGCACTGATCGTTTCTAGGCGCGATATCGAGCGGATTGCAGGGGTCGCCGATAAACTGAGCGTGGCTAATGAAGTTCGTTTAAATGTTAATGACTATACAGAAGATGAGCTATCTCTAGCCGCTGAACGCTATAACGTAATTAAAAAGTGGAGATTAGCGGAAGTGACGGTAAGTCAAGCTTGTCTGTTACTAAACGTATCACGGAGCTATTTCTTCCAATTGGCCAAGAAGTTCGACGAGGACGTTGGTCCGTTGTCTTTAGTTCTTCAGAAGCGGGGGGTAAAGGAAGGTGTAACCCGGTTGGATGAATCAGTCGAAGTGGCAATTTTTGAAGCGACTAAAAAAGTGTACGCGTCGAGAGGGGCTAGTTATAGCAAAGTTTGGGTGGAAGTTGATGTTAAATGCAAAGAGCAGGGTCTTCCTTCTCCTTGTAAGGATACAGTTTTGCGGCGCGTGCGATCAATATTGTCAGAAAAAAACAGATTAAAAATAAAGCGGGGCCCTGACGCGGCAGCCCAAAAGTTTACAGCGCGAGCAGGTAAGAAAACTGTCCAAAGACCGTTACAGTGGGTGCAAATGGACCACACATTGGTCGACATCATTCTGCTAGCGGACGATCGTGTCCATGTGATTGGCCGCCCTTGGTTAACGGTAGCAATTGACGTATACACACGAGTAATTCTTGGGTACTACCTCAGTCTTCACGTGCCGTCGGCTGTTTCGGTAGCTTGTGCACTTAGCCAGAGTGTGCTTCCTAAAGTAGGTTTTGCCAGAGCTGTAGGCATAGATTCTGATGATTATCCGTATTATGGCAAGCCCGAGGTTCTGCACATGGATAATGCCGCAGAGTTTACAAGTGCAAAATTCAAGGCTGGATGCGAAGCATTTGGAATACATCCTGCGTACCGGCCAATTGGACAAAAGCACTTTGGCGGCCATGTGGAAAGATTGATTGGTACGTTCATGACAACCAAAGTGCACTTATTAAAGGGCACTACGATGTCGAACTCGGTTGCGCGCCGGGATCTCAATAGTGAAAAGAGCGCCACCATGACCTTCTCCGATTTTTTTGGCTGGTTTGCGCGCGAAGTGGTTGTCTACCATTCTACGATACATAGCGCTTTGAAAATTAGTCCGCGACAAGCATGGGCTGACTATTTTGCACCGAATGGGGGTACTCCTTATCCTCCGAAACTCTCCGACCCCGAGCAGCTGAAACTTTGGTTCATGCCTCAAGAAAGTCGTAAAGTTAACCCGGATGGTATCAAGCTGCACGGCCAAGTTTATTGGGATCCTGTACTCACACCTTTTGTTGGTACAAACCATGCAATAGTTAAGTCTGATCCGTTCAATATGAATCAAGTGTGGGTGAAGCTGAATGGCCAGTTTTGCCCTATTTCGCTAGCTGACCTGACGGGACAGGCACCCAGCTATGAAGAATATCGTGCGAGTAAGTTCCATCCTCAAGCAGTGCGCGCTGGGGCTATCGATGATGATAGGGGGCGCAAAGCGTACAGGGCCAAGCTAGAGATTGAGGCGGAGAGTACAAAGTTAACTCGTAAGGCGAGACGCCGCCATGCCGCAGAAAAAGCTTATTCCGATGCTTATCCAGCGCCTGCCAGCGATAATTCGCTAGTTAAGGCCGATAAAAATAAACCTGACTATTCTACCCCTCCAAAGAAATTCATGCCTGAGGACCTAAAATGAGTGGCGAGCACGTTCGACAGGATATGCAGAAGTATTTAACTGCTAATACTGAAGCGCGAATAGCTGCAATTCATCAAGAGCTCTGGGTGGATAATAATTCCAGCGAAGCTGTTTTTCGAATGATGAATAATATAGCAACCGTCCCAGAGCGTATGAATGCGCCAGCGTTGCTCGTGGTTGGTCCAGGCGGGTCCGGTAAAACCGCGATTATCTCGAAGATCCCTAAGCGAGTTAGAAACAGCGACGGATTGGCTATCCTCTCAATGGCGGAATCGCCCGAGATCAGCGTAAAGAAGAGCCTTAAAACCGAGCTTGCGCTGGCACTTGGTTTGCCAATATCCGAATCGAGGCCTAAAGGCGGCGCGGATATCCCGAACGAAATCAGAGAAGTTATCAAACTCAGAAAAATTTGGGGTTTGGTTATTGATGAGTTTCATGATGCGCTGTTGCGCCCAAAGCAGGAGCAACGAATTAACATGTCTATTCTGAAAAAACTGCTGGGATCAGAGTATGGCTTGAAGCTGTTCTGCTTTGGCACAGCTAGCGCACGGAATGCCCTACAGTCAGGTGATGAATTTAAAAGACGGTTTCATGAGGTCGCTCTTGCGGATTGGAAAGAAGATGAGGAGTTTAGATCCTTTTTGCTAGAGGTCGAAGAGTCATTACCTTTACAGCTGCCTTCGCACTTGTACTCTGAGGAAATAGTAATGGAAATAATTCATCTCACCAATGGGAGGATGGATAAGACTCTCGAGTTGATTAGAGGTGCGGCGTGTTATGCGGTAAAGCTGGGCGTTGAAAAAGTTGATCTAGACATGCTGGGGCGCGCTAAATCAAATCCTTGGGGTTACTAGATATGAAGTTACACCCTCTGCCTAGGCCGGGTGTTGACGAGACGTTATCGTCATGGCTTTTCCGATGCAGTTTCCATCGCCATACAGTAGATATAACACGATTGGCATTGAGTGCGCGTCCATCGCAATGGTGGGAAGGGTTAGAGATACAGTATGCTGACCCGGATAGCGACTTCTTGTCAGCCAGCAAGCGTATAAAACTTAGGGGCGAACATATTGAGCCTCGATTCCTAAAAGAGTATTTTTGTCTGCGAAACGGATCCGTTGTTGACTGGAGGTATCGTCATTTCTTTTGTCCAGACTGTTTAAGAGGCGACGTGGCTAGCGGTCATTTGCCCATGTGGCGAAAACATTGGTGTTATGTTAATTCAATTATGTGCAACGTGCACGGTCGAGATTTAGTAATGCTATCCGATGCGTCTCACTATTCGAAGGCTTGGAATGCTTTTGTTCAGGAGTGCAATTCGAGCTCAGGGAGTATAACTGCTAAAGGTTCAAAGCTCGCTCGTTTTCGTCTTACCACGCTAAGCAAGATCGAGCACCTATTGGCATATAAAAGACCCAATCAGCGACACATTTGGTTTGGCTTGTTTAATAGTTTGTTTGACATATTGCTCCAGTCCCCCTTTCATGGGAGCAGAGGTGGAGCAGCGAGGATTTATTTTCAGTCCAAAGTCGGCCCTCGATTTGCTGATCCGGGGTCCTTTGAGCTGAGCATCTTAAAGGGTCCATCTACAGCGGACCCGCCAAGCAGATTTGGAAGCATGTTATTGGCAGCCTCACTACTAGGCGTACTTCCTCCATCTAGGTTTTCAATGTTCATTAAGGCATGTGAGGACGCTGAAACGGGCTTGCTTTTACCCAATGACCTGCATAAGGCAGCGGCTTTTCCTCATGTCGACAAGGCTGGGTATCGGGTCCTACACCAATACTTGGGTGCGTTCCCAAGAAAGGACTTTCCGTTATTGGATCGCCATTTGTACCTTCAGGAGGCTCGATATGCTCGCGAAGGCGTGGTTGGTGCGCACCGATTTGGAGCTACTCATAACTAGAGGTGCTGGCATCAACGAAGAGTGCTTGACCAGTAAGTTGACGTAACAGTGCGATTATACCTCCAATGCCATGCGCATCCATTCGGCACATAAGCATCAAAAGCAAGCAAGCAGCTGTTGCCGGTAATGCTTGGAGAAACTGACTTGATGGTTCGACTGAGTTGAGAGGTCCTTAGAGGTAAAGATGCTTGTGGCTCCTCCTTCAAATTTCAGCGGGGAGAGAGTATCCATGTGCGTTTTGGCTTGGTCTTCATTTCCTACAACCGAAGCTCGACCAGGAACTGAATCTAGAGACGAGCCTGGCGCAGGCATCGGCACCCTGCTCAGTACCGCCAAGTCCTCCGGAAGATCATCTGCAATCCTCTCCGCTAAGCACTGTAACGTTGGTTCCGCTAGCATGAACAGCCAAGCCTCGTCATCGGACTGCCCGGTACGACGAAGCACTCGCCCAAGCACCTGTCGGTAATGCAGCTCGGTACGAATACGGCTGAGGTAGCAGCACACTTGGAGTCGGGGGATATCCGTCCCTTCGCTGATCATTCCAACAGCGATGATCCATTGACAGTGGCTGCGTCTGAATAGATTTATTACCCGCTGCGCATCTGGGGTTTTGTTGGTCACGAGCTGGCAACTTTCACCCTTTGCTTTCAGAGCTTTCGCAACCTGATGGGCGTGCACGATATCAGTGGCAACTACCAGGCCAGCCGCATCAGGATCGAGCAGGCGAAGCTCATTTAACTTGGCGCGTGCAAGATCAAGTAACTGATCAACAACCTCATCATGGCGCAACAGCTCTTCGTAAGTGACAGGGGACTCGCCCAACAGCGTAGCGATGTTCGGGAAAGTTCTGACAATGTTTTCTGTGTCCAACTCCTCGGTAAACCTCACCTTTTGGTTGTCGAGTAGGACAATTCGAGGGGAGCGGCATACCCCGTCTGCCACAGCCTGCTGCATCCCGTAGCGGTAGTCACAGATCAGTCGCCCCTCGGGCGAGGAGTAGCGGGCGAGTGCGATGGGTCGATCATCCGATCGCCACGGCGTGCCGGATAGAGCCAATGTAAAAGCGGCCTTGTCCTGTATTCGCTGAAGTATCTGCTGGCCCCATGCGTTGCTCAGGACCATGTCGTGGCCGGCGCAGTGGTGAATCTCATCAAAAACGGCAAACACACGATAGTCATCAAGCAGCGTCCAGAACGCCTCACTACGGTATTCCATCGCCTGATAGGTGAACGCTGCCCCCACTGCGCCGAGTTGACCATCGAAGCGCCTACCAAGAACAGTGCAGAAAGACGAGCGAAGGCCTTCGACAACCTGGCAGGACGGTGCAAAGCAAAGCACCAGATCGATTCTGTCTTGCTCAAGCAGCCTGCTGGCCAATTCGGCGGCCATGCGCGTCTTGCCGGCGCCTGGCGTTGCCTGGCAGAAAAAGTGAGACGCGCGCAAATAGTGCTCTAGCGCCGTGTCGACGCATTGGCGCTGCCAGTTTCGCAGTTGTTTGTTCATTGCATGGACGAAAGAGTTTTGAGTGTTTTTTCGATGGCGCGGAGATGACCCAGTAGGCGTGAGCTGCGATCTCGGGCGTCCAAATAGTCGCCTTGCACCGTATCGCGGAGGTGCGGCATTTCATCGATGAGCAGCTTGTACCGCTCCGCCTCACCCATGGAGGTCAGGAAGTCCAGCCTGATTTCTTTAAGAAGCGCCTCTAGGTGCTGGTCTGCATCATCTGAGGGGTGAAGCGGTGCAAGCGGATCGGTGGTCTCTGATTGCATCTGCTCTGGCTCAGCCTTACGGTAGTTTTCGAACCCATTGTCGATTAGGTCCAGTTGCAGATGCGCAGGGACGGGCAGCAGGTGGTAGACCTGTCCCCGGACACGACGCTCTTCGTCAAGTACTATCCAGCCTACGCGCAACATCCGGCGTATTTGTTCGTATACATAGCGGCGTACGTCATTGATGCGGAAACTCATGCCTTCCAGGCGCTTGGCATAGGCGTCACGCAGTTCACGTATCGTGAATCGTGTGCGGCCTTCCTTCTGAAGCAGCTCGTACAGCCGCCTATCGAAAATGAACGAGGCTGATTTCATTGCAATACCAGAGGGAGTAGCACGTTAAATACGGATTATAGTCCGTAGCCTGACCGTCCGTAAACGCATGATATTGCCGTCTCGATGAAACTGAGACGGTCATGGAATATTTGGCGAAGGCCTTGGGCGAACGCATCCGAGCGCAGAGAAAGGTTTGCCACATTTCTCAGGATGCACTCGCGCTGGCCTGTAGTATCGACCGCAGTTACATGGGGCGGATCGAACGTGGTGAAGTAAGTATTACCGTAGAGAAGCTTTATCGGATCGCAGACCAGCTTGCTTGCGATCCCGGTTATCTGCTGCCTACTCAGTCCGAATTGCAACGACCCTGAACTACCCTTTAGCTTAATGAGTAGGGCAGGAGCTGCTTCGGAGTGGTCTGTCCGAGAAGGGTTGCTGACCTAGGCGCTTGGTCCTTTTCTTCTTTTTGCTGGCAGAGGTGATTTCTCTGCAGCGCCAACTATAAGCTCAGTCCGGCGCGGCTTTTGGCGGCTGCTCTGCCTGATTTTCGTCTTGCTTAAGCTGTCCAGTTTGGTTTGTAGATCGTAATTACGTTGCTCATAAGCTAGCTTGACAGCTTCTGCCACATTGAGCTGGTTCTGTAAGGTTTCCCGGGCTTGAATGTTCTGATCGAGCAGGCGCTGCTGGGCCTGTTGATCCCTCTGCAATAGTCTTGCCTCGGTGAGCAGACGTTCGTTGTCACGATTCAGCTGGGTTAATTCGTCCTGCTTGACGACTAGCGTCTGTTGCAATTGACGTAGTTCAAGCTGAGATAGCTGTAATTGTGATTCATTTCGGCGCTGGTCCTGTTCGCGATGTTCCTTGCTGGCCTGACGGTAGTGTTCCAGGGCATCACGCGCATGCTCATGCTTTTCCTCAAGCGAACAAATCTGCGCGTCGCGATCCTTGAGCCGCTCCTCCAAGTCCCGATTAGCTTGCTGTAGACGGGAGGTTTCGATTTCGGCCTGCTGGCGTTGCCTGCTCTCCAGCAGCAACTCGTTTTCGGCTTTTTGACATCGTTCGACGCCTGCAGCTACCTGGTCTTCCAGCTGCTGCACGCGGCTTTCGGTCTGTCGAATTCTAAGGTGGTAGTCGGCCCGCTCCCGGTCAAATTCCTCTCGCTCACCAGCAATGGCTGCTTGGGCTTCTTCCTGCAACTGATCGGCCAATTGATTCACCAGGTTGGCCAGTTGCTCGCTTAGCGTGATCGGCCCACCTGCTCGGTCGTTTTTGGTGGGTTCAAGCTCTTTAAGGTAGCGGTGAATGGTGCTCTTCGAGCCTGTGTTTCCGAGCTCGACCCGTACTGCATCGATGCTTGGATGCTCGCCGCGGGCGAGAAGGGCGGTGCGTGCCTTTTGAACAACCACCTTATTAATTCCGCCTCGCGCCATTTTAATCTCCTACGATTTCGTACCGTATTACATGCTATGCATTTACATTCTATCGAAGATCAGATTTGGCGCTAGGTTAGAGTCTGATATAGGATTGGATAATCTAGAATTATCCAAGATGAAGCGGTATTTTCGTCGTTTGCCTGTTGATCACCGGTACACCAGAGGATGCGCTCCGATGAGCCAAGACATCGAGCGGTACCTGCAGGCCAGCATTCGGGCCAACACTCGGCGCAGCTATAAGCAGGCGCTCGATCACTACGAAGTCACCTATGGCGGCTTTCTGCCGGCGACCAGCGATGCCATCGTGCGCTACCTTGTGGATCACGCGTCGACACTTTCCAGTAACACGCTCAAGCTGCGCCTCGCGGCACTGGCGCAGTGGCACGTTAGCCATGGGTTCCCCGATCCGACCAAAACCCCACTGGTTCGCCAGATCGTCAAGGGCATCCGTACGCTGCATCCCCGCCAAGAGAAGCAGGCAGAGCCGCTGCAATTACGTCAACTCGAACAATGTGTGCAGGGGTTAGAGGTGGCCGAGAGGAGAGCGCGAGCGGAGAACGACTGGCCGCGGTTGCTACGCTGTAGCCGTGATCGCGCGCTGGTCCTGATTGGCTTTTGGCGCGCGTTTCGCAGTGATGAGCTGTGCCGCCTACGAGTCGAGCACATCCAGGTGCGGGCCGGGGAGGGTATGCAACTGTTCCTTCCCTGGAGCAAAGGTGACCGGGATAACCATGGCCAGACCTTTAGCGCGCCAGCATTGGCCAAGCTGTGCCCGGTGCAGGCCTACGTCGACTGGATCAGCTTGGCGGGCATAGCTCGAGGGCCTGTATTTCGCGGCATTGATCGCTGGGGGCACTTAGGTGAGCAGGGCTTGCACCCAAATAGCGTTGTCACTCTCTTGCGTGGCGTACTGCAGTTGGCTGGATTGTCTCCTGAGTTTTACAGCAGTCACTCGCTGCGTCGCGGTTTTGCCACCTGGGCTACCCGCAGCGGCTGGGATCTCAAGACGCTGATGCAGTACGTAGGCTGGAGCGATGGTAAATCTGCATTACGCTATGTCGATAGCATGGGCGGGTTCCCTGGGCAGTTGAGTGCGCTACAACTCATCCCCGGTCGCCCGGAGCGACTTCCATAGACGTCCCTTAGGAGACAACCGAAAGGCCGCCCACTCAGTGGGCTTTCTATTGGCGCGATCCTCATCGGCCTGCCTGTGACCCAGCTGCTACGACATAGGCGCGCTACGGCAAGGCGTTTCCCTAATATTGAATGCCACACTAAAGCTTTCTGTTATGAGGGTACCGTTATGGACACACCTGATAGCTGGCGCGTTGTCTGCCAAGATCCAGGAGACGGCAGCGGAGACGTTATCGTTGAGCTTCCATCCGAGCTACTTGTGTAGTGGTCAACCCATCCCGGACAGTGGGTTAAGTTTCTCTTCGGCCACCGCTGGTGGTAGCCCACCGTTGAATTGATGCGGTCTGATCCAGTTGTAGCGGTGCATCAGGTAGTGGCTGATGTCCCGCTGAGCTTCCTGTGCCGTCAGGTAGCCAGTTGCCGGAATCCACACTGACTCTAAGCTGCGAAACAGGCGCTCCATCGGCGAATTGTCCCAGCAGTATCCTCGGCGGCTCATGCTCTGCTGCATCCGGTAGCGCCATAGCCGCTGCCGGAACAAGCGGCTGGCGTACTGGCTGCCCTGATCCGAATGGAACAGCACCTGCTGTGGCTTGCCGCGCTGCTCGTAGGCCATCTCGAGGGCTTTGATTACCAGCTCGGCATCCGGTTTGGCGGAGAACGCCCAGCCAACCACCCGACGCGTGTGCAGATCCAGCACCGCGGCCAGGTAATGCCAACGACCTTGCGCCCAGACGTAGGTGATGTCGCCGCACCACACTTGGTTCGGGCGCTGGACAGCGAAATCGCGGTTCAGTCGATTCGGGATATCCGGGCGCTCAACCGTGGCCTGCTTGTAGGCGTGCGAGCCCGGCTGCTTGCTGACCAGCCCCAACTCACGCATCAGTCGACGCACACGGAAACGGCCAATCGTCACGCCGTCCTCGCGCAGCATACCCAGGATGCTTCGGCTGCCAGCCGAGCCTCGGCTTTGGCTAAACAACTCGTTGACCCGACTACGTAGCGCGACGCGACGAGCATCGACACGGCGACGTCGAAGGCGATGGGCGTAGTAGCAAGACCGCGCCACATCGAAGGCTGAACAGACCACTTCTACCGGCTCCTGCTCACTCAACTGGTCTATCAGCGCGTACGATCGAGTTCGTCCGACATCAAGAGAGCGGTAGCCTTTTTTAATATCGCTTTCTCCCGCTCCAGCCGATTGATCCTGGCCTCTAGCTCCTGGATCTTCTGTTGCTCGGGTGTCAGCGCTTTGCTCTTTGGGGTAACGCCCTGGCGCTCGTCTTGGAGTTGTTTCACCCAGCGGCGTAATGCCGAGTCCACGACGCCCAGCGAACGGCAGGCCTCGATATGGCTGTAGCCCTGATCTAGTACCAAGGCAGCTGCCTCTCGTTTGAACTCGGCGGAAAACGTACGTCGTTGCTTGCTCATCGAACACCTCTTAATGGCGAGGATTTTCGCCTAAATCGGTGTCCGGGATCAGTAGACCACTACATAAAAGGGGCGGCTCAAGTTCCTTCATCACGCTGAGCGTAGGGTGGATGATGATGCTTTCATCCACCGGCTTTTTTCGGAGCGCAGGGTGGATGGATGAAGCATCATCCTCCCTGTGAGGATGATGGATCCGCTGGTCGGCGCTGTGGATAGAAGCACCACCACGGCCAAGGCCAACGTAGGGTGGATGACGCTGTTTTCATCCACCGGCTTTTGCGGAGTGCGGCGGTGGATGGGTGAAGCGTCATCCACCCTACGCTCATCCGTTTCAGAGCACGGCCCACAACAAGGGCGATCCGGACTCTGTCACGGATCGCCAGGCCTGACTTGCGAGGCGTCATGAACACGCTACTCAGAGATTTCTCCCTCTCGGCCGTGGTTGCGGGCTTCATCGCGACCGTGATTTCTTACGCCGGGCCGCTTGTAATCATCTTTCAGGCGGCAAAGGCAGGTGGGTTGCCCCATGACATGCTCTCGTCATGGGTCTGGACGATTTCCATCGGTAGCGGCGTGCTCGGCATTGTGCTGAGCCTGCGCTACAAGGTGCCAATCATCATTGCCTGGTCCGCTCCGGGCTCGGCGTTGCTGGTTACCATGCTCCCCGACATCAGCATGAACCAGGCAGTTGGCGCCTATCTAGTGTCCAGCGTGATCATTCTGCTGGTCGGGCTTTCTGGGGCGTTCGACAAGATCATCCGCAAACTTCCAGCAGCCATTTCGGCTGGCATGCTCGCGGGCATCCTGTTTCGCTTTGGCACAGGACTGTTCGTTTCGGTTAAAGAGCAACCCTGGCTGGTATTGGCAATGCTTGGCACGTACCTGCTCTTCAAGCGAATGATGCCGCGCTACGCCGTCATGGCAGTGTTGGTAGTCGGCGTAGCCATAGCGGTCGCTAGTGGTGAACTGCACAGCGAAGCGCTGGTGATCGGACTCGCGACGCCAGTCTGGATCACCGCGGAGTTCAGCTGGCAGGTCATCCTTGGCGTTGCGTTTCCGTTGGTGATGGTGTCACTAACTGGCCAGTTCGTGCCTGGCATGGCCGTGCTGCGCAACGACGGCTAACGCCAGACCGTGCAATCGGATGGATGTAGGCAGAAACCGCAGAGCGGCCATCATGAGAACCGGAACCAGCGAACCGGCACAGATACCGTGAAGAAGGCGCAAGGCAATTAGCACATTTAGATCGCGAACGAACGGCAGGGCAGCAGCCAGCAACAGCGCTGCGGCGAGCATCGTCATGTGGAAGCGTCGCATCGAGAACGTGATCGCGAACCACGCGGCAAACGGCATCGCCGCCAGCTCGCCTGCCGAATAGGCGGTCGTGAGCCAGGATGCATCATCTTTGGCAAACCCTAGCGCGCCTTGTAGGTCGACGAGCACCAAAGCTGGGACGCGGCCACTCAGCCCCGCCACCATCGCTGCCAGCAGCACCCCCAATAGACCGACGGCGAGACGCATTGTGAGCACAGGCTGTTGCGGCGAGGCGGGTGCGGCAGTGCTCATGAAGAAGCCCCGATCGTTGCTGCTTCGCCCGCCCATTGTTCTGACCAGCCGCCACCCAAGGCTCTATAAAGCGAGACAACGGCGAGCGCGGAGGCAGTCGCGCAGTCGCTTAGTTCGGCTTGATTGGCGAGCAGGCTACGACGAGCAACCAGTACGGCCGTGAAATCTGCGGAGCCTTCCTGGTATGAGCGTTGTGCTACGCGCAGGGCTATTTCGCTTTGTTTCAACGCAAGCTGCAGCTGCTCGTGCCGCTCCAGTTCGCTGGCATAAGCGCCGAGGGCATTGTCCACCTCGTGCCAGGCTCGCAGCACCACTCGCTGATAGGCGATACCAGCCAGACGATGGCGGGTTTCACTCAAGGCCAGCTGGCTATGGAGCCGCCCACCATCGAAGATCGGCAAGTAAAGTGTGGGGCCTACCGAATAGTGCCTGGATCCCCAGCTTCCCAGATCAGAGAGGTCGAACGCCTGCGCGCCGAGTGTGCCGGTGAGACCGATACGTGGGTAGAAATCGGCTTTTGCCGCGTCGATATCCGCCACTGCTGCTCGCAGCCCAGCTTCTGCCTGCAGGATATCTGGCCGATTACGAGCCAGTTCGGAAGGCACCCCGATAGGCAGGCGTGACGGCATTGAGGGTAGTTCGGCAAAGGTGAGACGTTCATCCAGTTCGCGCGGGGGTTTGCCAAGCAGTAGCGCCAGCGCGTTCATCAGCGTATCTCGCTGGTGATTCAGCTGGGTTAAGCGGGCTTCGAGTCCGGCGGCATCGGCACGCGCCGAGGCAGCATCGAAACGCGTGGCGGCTCCATTGCGCTCACGGCTTTCGGCCATGCGAACCAGGTCTCGTCCGATCCGAAGGTTCTTTTCCACCAACGAGGCCTGCGCCTGCACACCGCGTAGCAACAGATAGTTGCGCGCTACGTCCGCCGAGACCGAGGTAATGACGGCATCCTGCCCGTAATAAGCCGCGTCCAACCTGGCCTGCGCAGATGCTTGCGTGTGGCGAAGATAACCCCAAAGGTCGAGTTCCCAGCCCGCTTGCAGGCCCAACGACCACATGTCCTGACCGTTTGTAGGTGCCCCCAATCGATGCGACGGCGAATTCTCACTGATTGCCGAGCGTGAGTAGCTGCCGGCTAGGGCCAGCGTCGGATAACGGGGCGCATCGGCCAACCCCAGCTGAGCACGGCTTTCCTCGACACGCAGCGCAGCCGTCTGGATATCCAGGCTCTGGCCAAGCTCCGACTCGAGTGCCGATAGCGTGGAGTCATTGAACAACTCCCACCAGCGAACGGGCGTCTGTGATTCGCTCAGAGCAGATTGGTCGTCAACCTGTGCTTGATAGGACGCCAGCGCTGCGGATGGATCAATGGACGGCAACTGGACCGCTGTTACGCTCGCGCAGCCCACCAGCAGGGTGGACGCCAAGGCAAGGAATATCCGGGCGAAACAAAGGCACGACGCAGCTTTCATTCGTATTCTCAAGCAGAGGCAAAGCGGGCAGGTCTCAATCATCGGTACGGCTTTGGAGCGAGGAGGCAAGCGATAAGATGGCGTGGAAACCGATCGGTATTCTAATTAGCTAAAAAACATTCAGTCAAATAATTAATGGCTAATCTATTGGGATTAAGCTTTGCGAGCGGAAGATACCGGCCGGTATACTTCAGCAAAACAACAGACCAGATTTTTCTATGAGCAAGCCTGACATTCAGTTCGACAAATCCGTCGCAATTCTCGATGCTGCGACGACTGTGTTCCTGACCCACGGCTTCAGCGCTGCGACTACCGATATGATTCAGCGCGAAGCAGGCGTTTCGAAGAAGACGATGTATGGATGCTTTCCGAGCAAAGAGGCCATGTTTGTCGCGGTGATCGAACGTCAATGCGCGTCGATGGCATCAACCATCCATGCGATACAGCCAGCCCCGGGGGATATCAGGAAAACCCTGGAGGAAATAGGGCGGGCCTATCTCGACATCGTGCTGGCTGAGGTCGGGGTGGCGCTTTTCCGCGTGGTCGTGGCTGAGGCGCCGCGTTTTCCAGATGCCGGTCGCAGGTTTTACCTGGCCGGCCCCAAAGTCGTCATTGCGATGGTGTCGGAGCGTCTAAGTGAAGCCTCGCAAGCGGGTGAAGTTGACGTCCATGCTATCGGTGTAGAGGCGGCTGCTGCGCTGTTTATCAGCATGGTCCGCACCGAAGGGCAGATGGAATGCCTGCTGCATCCCGGTACACGGCCTTCTGCAGAGCAGCTGGACCGTTGGGTGCGATTAGCAGTAGATGCATTTGTCGGAAGGTTCGCCGTCCGAAATCAAACAGCTGGCGGACACTAACTGGTATTGCTGCCACGGCCTCTCGCCGCAGAACATACGCGCCACATGTGGAAGCTGCGGCCACTAGGGCCACGAGACTGACAAAGGCTCGAACCTCATGCGACCCTTGCCACGGTTGGCCACTCGCCACGTCAGGCGGGAGTCAACACAGACTCCAACCATCGGACAAAATCAGTCACTTCTTCGGCTGTTATCTCATGGCCCATGTCATACAGGTGCGTTTCGTGCCGTACGTCCAGTTGGGTCAACCAAGAATCAGCTTTCTCTGCCCAAGATACGGGGAGTTTATTGTCTGCACGGCCATGGGCGACAAACGCCGACAGAGAACGCAACGCCTGCGAACTCGCAATATAGGGCTTCAGCTCCGGCAGAATCCGGCCGCTGAGCAAGCCAAAGCCAGCCACGCAATGCGGGGCACTGAGCCCTACACTGGAACTGAGAATGCCGCCCTGGCTAAAGCCAGCGATCACGGTGGGCAGCTTAGGTAGCGCTTCTATAAAATTCACCAGGCATTGGCGACTGGCTTCGGCTTGCTCTTCGTTGATAACCGGGCCGGTGCTGGCGAAACTTACTTGAAACCAAGCGAATCCTTCAGCCGCGATCTGCAGTCGGCTACGTACCAGCAGGACTTCGACGTCGTCGGGGATGGAGTTGGAAAGGCCGGCGAGGTTGGTTTCATTACCGCCGACACCGTGCAACAGCAGCAAACGCGCGCGAGGTGTGGTCGTCCCGATCAAGCGGCGAAACAAAAGACCGGATTGCGGCTCTTCTTGAAGCTCTGGCATCGCCAATGGGTTACTCATACCTGAGTGCCTTCCTGGGTGAGAGATACCGTGGATGGGGTGCGGAACAAGTAGCTGTCCATTGCGAGTACACCGTGGGCGATTCCGCCTTCCAGTACCTCCATTTCGTAGTGCTCGCCGGCGGCGCCAAGCGCCAGGAATAGCGGCATCAAATGCTCGTCACTTGGGTGTGCACGCTCGGCGTCAGGTGCGTTTCGACGGTAGTCGAAGAGCGCTGGCATATCAGCGGCGCGCAATGCCTGACTGAACCAGTCGGCAAAATTGTTCACATATTCGGCCGGATCACCGTCGTAACCGCGGAACTCATAAAGGTTATGCGTCAGGCTTCCAGAACCAATGATCAAGATTCCCTGTTCACGCAACGGCTTGAGCGCCTGGCCAAGTTGCCAAGCGTCAACAGGAGTGAGCGGATAGGGCATGGAAACCTGAACCACCGGGATATCAGCGTCCGGCATCAAGTACAGCAGGGGTACCCAGGCACCATGATCCAAGCCCCGGTTTGACTCGGTGCTCGCTGAAATTCCCGCGCTGTTTAGCAGACTATTTATCTGCTCGGCCAACGCGGGATTGCCGGGGGCCGGGTAATGCAGGCGATAAAGCGCCTCAGGGAACCCACCGAAGTCATGAATAGTTCCAGGAGTCTGGCTGCTGCCAACACGTACGCCGCCGCGTGTCATCCAATGAGGGGAGACGATCACAATTGCGGTAGGGCGTGGCAACGCTCGTCCAACCTCAGTCAAGCGCGCGCCGGCCTTGCCGGGTTCAATATCAAAGGTCGGGGCGCCGTGGGAAACGAATAGCACTGGGTACGCCTGGCTCATATTTGTAGTCCTGATGAGATGAGAGGCCGCAGCAGCAGAGGATTTGGTACTTACCTATGTCGTGCTGGTCCGGCTCGGGATGGACGAAAGTCTATAGAGCCGAGCGAAGAGATAAAGTCGCCGTAACTCAACAAACTGTTCCTAGAATTGGAACATTGAAGATGTCTGCCGTAATGCCTGGCTTATGCAGGCAGTTTAGAATTCGAGCCTTATATGCGGCATGACTGCGGTGACCGTAGCGCTGATTTCTACCTACTGGAGAACCCAGGTGCGTTTTTCGCTTGGTTCTACTTGGTTAGCATGGTGTACGCCTGCTTCCCCGCACCCCTCGTTTGGGGTCCTTTGCCGCTCCAGTAGATAGCCCCATGCCATTAAGAAGCTCGTCACTGACACCAATTCTGGTCGCCTGTTGCCTTGGCTTTCTTGTGGTTCAGCTTGATGTCAGCGTAGTGAATGTGGGGTTGGGCGCCCTTAAAGAGGCGTTCGGTACTGACCTCACCGGATTGCAGTGGGTCATCAATAGCTATGCGTTGATCTTTTCCGCTCTGCTTATTCTTGGCGGCGCTTGCGGTGATAAATGGGAGCCAAATCCACTTTCACCGCAGGCTTTGCAACGTTCACCCTGGGGTCTATCGGTTGCGGCCTATCCGATAGCATGACGATGCTCGTCGCCATGAGAATGCTGCAGGGGGTGGGGGCCGCCTTCCTGGTTCCAACCTCGCTCACGCTCATTCGCTTGTCCTTCGCTAATCCTGACCATCGAAGATCAGCGGTTGCCCTGTGGGGCGCTTGCGGGGGGATCGCCTTAGCAGCTGGTCCAGTAATCGGTGGCCTGCTGATCGATTTTCTAGGTTGGCGCAGCGTTTTTTTGATCAATGTGCCCATAGGGATTTTGGCAATTGTCCTGATTAGCCGCTATGCACCTGCATCGCCTCGTATGGACAAAAAAGTTGATGCAGGCGGCCAGGTGAGCATCGCAGTAAGCCTGGCAGCCCTGACCTACGCATTAACCGAATCCAGTGGCCAAGGCTGGACGGCGCTAACCTTATCGTCGCTAGTAGGCGCAGCGTTTTTCCTGCTGGTGTTCGTGCTTGTTGAGCGACACGTAAAAGCGCCAATGCTGCCCGCGCACCTCGCCAAAAACAGAGTATTGGTGAGCATGTCGTTGGCCGGAGCGGTGATCAATCTGACGTTCTACGGCACGGTGTTCGTTTTCAGTATCTATTTCCAAACGATACTTCACTACGATGCCTTCAAAACCGGATTGTCGTTCGTTCCTTTGACCGCGGTGCTGACGCTGTCGACCCTGATGTCGTCGCGGATTGCTCGGACAATCAGCGCGCGGCGCATCATCATCACCGGTTTCATTATTCAGGTCATTGGCTTCCTCGCGCTCTCGCAGATCGGTACACAACCGTCGTTTTGGATACTCAACGGCGCGCTGATGCTGGTCGGAATAGGCAGCGCATGCTCAGTCCCGTCTATCACAAACTCGATGTTGGCTGCGGTCACTAGGCACGATGCGGGGATTGCGTCCGGTCTAATGGCTTCTGCCAGGCAACTCGGCGGGGTCATTGGAGTGGCGGTATTCGGCACTATGATTGCCACTACCGACGCTGAGAGCTTCGCTAAAGGCATGTTGAACGCAATGCTGCTTTCAGCGCTGACGCTGGTGGTGTGCATAGGCGCTATTTTATTGCTGACCCGTCATCCAGTGGCTGCTCTGGATTGTGGATTCAACCGGTGAACGCAACACACTAAATCTTGCGTAAGCAGGAGGGTGTTGCAGATGAAGCAAAGACCTCGGATCTACTACACCGAAAGCCAGAAGGCGCTGATGTGGGATCGCTGGAAGGCAGGTGATTCGCTCCAACACATTGCGCAGTTGTTTGATCGAAACCATTCCTCGATCCAGCGGATTCTCGCTGAGACGGGAGGCATTCGCCCAGTTGCGCGACGACGTTCCAGGTTGGCGCTAACTCAGACTGAGCGCGAGGAGATTTCGCGCGCACTTGCAGTGGGCCAGTCGATTCGGCAAATCGCGCTGCGCCTAGAGCGCGCGCCATCCACCGTAAGTCGCGAGATCAACCGTAACGGTGGTCGTCGGTCTTACCGCGCCAACCAAGCTGAACAGGCGGCATGGGAGCGGGCCCGTCGCCCTAAGCGCTGCAGGCTTGCCCAGTTCCCCAAGTTAGCGCAGCTTGTTGCGGAGAAGCTTCAGATCCAGTGGTCGCCCGAACAGATCGCTGGCTGGTTGAAGCGTACTTACCCGGACGCGACCTATCAGGTGTCACACGAGACTATCTACCGCAGCCTTTTCATCCAAGCCCGTGGCGCGCTGAAAAAGGAGTTACTGGAGCATCTGCGCCGCAGCCGTGCCATGCGCCGCTTGCGTCACCACACCCAGAAGACCGAAAACCACGGCCGTATCAGCGACACGCTTTCCATCAGCGAGCGGCCAGCCGTGGCTGAAGATCGTGCTGTACCAGGGCACTGGGAAGGTGATTTGTTGTGTGGCAGCAAGAACAGTCAGATTGCCACGCTGGTGGAGCGCCGTAGCCGTTACGTAATGCTGGTAAAGGTGGAAGGAAAGGACACCGAGACAGTGGTGAATGCGCTGATCGAAAATGCTCAGCGACTGCCTCAAGAGCTATACCGATCCCTGACCTGGGATCGAGGCAAAGAGATGGCTGGCCACAAGCGCTTCACCCTGGCGACGGACATCCAAGTCTATTTCTGTGATCCGCAGAATCCTTGGCAGCGCGGGACGAATGAAAATACCAACGGCCTGCTACGGCAGTACTTCCCGAAGGGAACTGACCTCTCGCTCTACTCACAGGATGAGCTGGATCAAGTCGCTCGGCAGCTGAACGAACGACCCAGAAAGACCTTGGGGTACTCGACTCCCGTCGAGTGTTTTAACCACGCTGTTGCGTCGACCGGTTGAATCCACAATGCTGAGCAGGCAGTGCGCCGGGACTCATAGGGATAGCCCGCCGGCATCGGTTAAAACCAGCCCGTTTTTATCGGTTGAGCGCGGCTATGGCGAGTAAGTGTGGCCATGTAGTTTCAGCAGCTCATCAACCAGATAACGGATTTTTGGCCGCAGGTGATTACTTTTCGACCACAAGGCATGGACCTCTACGGGGGTAGGCTCGAACGATTCGAGCAGCGGCAAAACTGCGCGCGCTTCGATATCTTTTTCAAACAGGCATAACGGCATCTGGCAGATCCCGAGGCCCGCTCGAGTAGCCTCGATCATGGCTTCCGCATCGTCAAACTGGTATGTCGGTGGGGGCGAGAACTTCACCGCCTGCCCCCCACGACTCATTTTCCACGGCATCAGACTTCCGCGGCGATACCCTACGATAGCGCGATGCTCAGCCACGTCTTCCAATGTCAACGGCGTGCCATTTTCTTCGAGGTAGCCCGGCGATGCACAGGTCACCCACCGGTGTGCGGTAAGCCGTCTGGCGACTAATCCAGGAACGCTGTCGACGCTGCCAAAGCGAATGGCTAGATCGATGCCTTCGTCGGTCAAGTCCACCAGTTGGTCGCTGAAGGTCAGAGTCAGCTGCAATTGCGGGAAGCGCTTGCTCATCTCCAGCAGAACCGGCAATACCACCTGCTTACCGAAGGCAACCGGTAAATCTACGCGCAGACGCCCGGCCGGTACGCCGAGCCTGTTGCCGAGGTTGCTCTCGGTGGCCTTGATCTCCTCCAGCGCCGCGGACCATACCGTGAAGTAGGCTTCGCCGTCGGGGGAGAGGGAGAGTCGTCTCGTCGACCGATAAAACAAGCTAGCACCCACTCTCGCCTCCAAGCGGGCGATCGCCTTTCCCACCGCGGACTTGGAGAGGCCCAGACGCTCGGCTGCCTCGGTGAACGTCGCAGAACGAGCAGTAGCTAGGAAAATGTGGATGCCGCTGAACGAGTCTTCTGAGGTCATTGCAATTTCCTGGTAGCTTGAAATGCTACCTATATGTGATTTGCAGGCTGTTTATCGACGTGGGGCTCTACCTTAGCATGATGTCCAACCTAGCGGCGCTCTCGTATTCCAAGCGTAGCGTCAGCTTTTTTCACGACGTGAGGACAGACCATGAAAGACGAAGTCATCAACATTTTTACCCTCAGCCTGGCACCCGAGAGATTCCAAGAGTTCAAGCAGCTGGTTACTAAAATCGTCGCAGCGACGAGCAAAGAGCCTGGCACCCTAATGTACGAGTACAGCGTCAATGACGACCACACAGTTGTGCACATCATCGAGCGTTACCGAGCGGACGCGGTTGTAAGCCATATCGAAGAGACCTTCGCACCTTTCGGCGAGAAGTTTCTCGAGCTAGTAACGATCACCAGCCTTCTGGTTTATGGCACTCCGGACGAGCCTACCAGTAAGCACCTGGACGCTTTCGGAGCGGTCTACATGAATTCATTCGATGGCTTTACCCGTAGCTGAGGCCGTGTTTCCCATAGCCAGTGGCTGGGGCTTCAAATTTATAGATAGGCCAAATCGACCTACCCGGCGAGAGCCGGCGTTATAGGGAGCGAGTATGCACATCAATCTTTCTGGCAAGACCGCACTGATTACCGCCTCTACAGGTGGCATTGGCTTTGCCATTGCGAAAGGTCTGGCGCTGGCGGGCGCCGAGATCATCATCAACGGCCGTAGCGACAGCTCAGTGGAAAAAGCTTTGGCGCGCCTGCGCGAAGCTGCACCACAGGCAAAACTCAGCGGTATCGCTGCGGATCTTGGCAATGCCCAGGGCGCGGACGCTCTCATCGCAGCGCTGCCAACGGTAGATATCTTGGTCAACAACGCCGGTATTTATGGTTTGGCAGATTTCTTCGAGGCCGATGACGATTGCTGGGATGACTACTGGCAGACCAATGTGATGTCGGGCGTGCGCCTCAGCCGCGCGCTGGTGCCGGCTATGGTCAAACGGGGTTGGGGCAGGGTGGTGTTTATCTCCTCTGAGTCAGCCCGCAATGTGCCTGCCGATATGGTTCATTACGGCGTATCGAAGACTGCTCAATTGTCGTTGTCTCGCGGTTTGGCCAAGCGCGTGGCGGGTAGCGGTGTGACGGTCAACAGTGTGTTGCCAGGACCCACGCTCTCGGACGGGCTGGCCGACATGCTTGAGGAAGAGCGCGCCCGATCCGGAAAAACTTTGGAGGCCGTCGCGGCGGAGTTCGTGATGAGCCACCGTCCGACTTCGTTGATACAGCGCGCGGCAACCGTAGACGAAGTCGCCAACATGGTGGTTTATGTCTGCTCCACCCAAGCTTCAGCCACCAGCGGCGCTGCGCTGCGTGTCGATGGAGGGGTGGTAGACGATATCCTCTGACGCATTGCCACGTGCTGGCTGCGGAGAGCGACCTCAGTGCGCCCTCCGCAGAGCTGTCAGCGAGTCAGCAGGTCCTCTATCGATTCGGCGGCAAGTTGATAGGAGCGGCAACGCGCAACCGGATCGTAGATGCGCGCATCAATCATCAGTTCGTCCACGCCAGTGGTGGAGATGAACTCCCGCAGCCACGCACCCACCTCCTGCTTGTCACCGATAGCGGTATACGCCATGGCCTGATCCAGTCCCTGCCGATCCCTGTGAGTGATCTGTGCCAGGTAACCTTCCTCTGGAACCGGTAGAAGCGCTGGGCGACCGGCGTGAAGCTCAACCACCCACTGTTGATGGGAGCTGGCCAGGTAATGCGCCTCGGCGCGGGTATCGGCCGCAATCACGTTGACCCCTGCCATCGCGTAGGGCTTGTCCAGGTAAACGGAAGGGCGGAAATTTTCCCGGTAATGCGCCAGTGCGCGCATCAGCATCTGAGGGGCGAAGTGTGAGGCAAAGGCGTACGGCAGGCCCATTCGGGCAGCCAGATCGGCGCCTTGCAGGCTGGAGCCCAATACCCAGACCGGCACATCATGCTGGCCAGGCAGCGCGCGTACCGGTTCCTTGCCGTTGTCCTCCAGGTAATCAAGTACTCGCTGTACATCCTGAGGGAAGTCCCGCTCCTGGCTGATACCGCGAATGGCGCGTACGGTCGGCCCGCCACTGCCTGGGGCACGACCGACGCCAAGGTCGATGCGGCCGGGGAATAACGTGTGCAAGGTGCCAAACTGTTCGGCCACGATCAGTGGTGAATGATTGGGCAGCATTACGCCGCCAGCGCCTACGCGCAGCGCGCTGGTTGCCGCCGCCAGGTGTTGAATGATCAGCGGTGTGGCCATCGAACCGATGCCCGGCAGATCATGGTGCTCGGCTATCCAGTAGCGGTTGTAGCCATGCTGTTCAACATGGAGCGCCAGTTGACGAGCGCCATCAAGGGTATCGGCAAAGCTTTTGCCTTCGCCGATCATCATTAGATCAAGCACGGACAGTGCAGTCATAGGAACTCCAGTTCGATAAAGCGCGAGCGCTGCGTCAACCGCAGCGGCGCGCAGGGTTAACGGTTAAGCGGGAGGTTCGCCCAGCTTGGGTGAGTTTCCAGGCGCTGCTGGATACCGCGCATGGCCTGTAGGGAACGTTGCAATTTCAGGTAAACGTCGCCGCCGTAATCCCAGCCGAGCACGCCGATTCGTCCGGCGTAGCCCATGCGTGACAAAGCGCTCAGCAGGGCGAAATTATCCAGCTCGCCCCGATCGGGCGGCTCCATGGTGGCCACGTCGCCCCAACCTAGCGGCGAGAGCGCCGAACCCGACGTGGTGACCTGCATGAGCCAAGGACGCATGGCATCCAGCCGGCCCTGCAAATCACCTTCCTGGCTGGCGTACCAGTGGTAGCCGTTGAACACTGCGCCCAGCTGCGGATGGCTGTAGTAGTTGCACAGCTCCACGACCTGAGAGGTGGTTTGCGTGACGTGGTTGCGGTGCGGATAGAGGGCCAAGCGCAGACCGCGGCGTTCGACGATAGGCAACAAGCTGTCGATCACCTTCAAAATCGCCGGCACGCCGTTGACCGAGGTTTTGCACCGCCAGCTCGATGAGCTCCACGCCGTCGACCGACGCGACGAGCCGCCGAACCAAATCATCGTTGCGCCCTTCATGCAGCACCAGGTACAGCGCAGCGATATCCAGGCCGTGTTTCGCTTTGACGTGCTTCAGTTGCGATAGGTCGGTAAGCGGTTGCCCGCCCCAGGCCGCAACGGTAATGGCGTCGTATCCAACCTCCGCGACCATCTCGCACTGGGCCTGGAAGCTATAGACGCCCATGGACGTGTAGAAGAACGAGTCCAGGGCATGGATTGGGTTTCTCATCGGCTCATCCATTACTGCGGCTTCAACGGGGGAAATCCGTCATTAGCGCCCAATGAGGATTGCGCACCAGGCGCTGCTCCATGGAACGGAAGGCGGTGAGCGAGCGATGGAGATTGCCATGCACATCGCCGCCCATGCTTTCCCAGCCGAGGAAACCTACATGCCCTGTATAGCCGCGACGTTCGAGCGCGCCCATCAACACGAAGTTGTCCATTTCACCCTCATCAAGCGGCTCGATGGTCGCCGCGCCACCCCAGCCCAACGGCGAGAGCCGGCAGCCGGCGATGTTTACCCGTTTAAGCCAGGGCCAAAGTGCGTCCAGACGCTGCTCCAGCTCGCCTTCCTGGTTGGCGAACCAGTGATAGCCATTGAACACAATGCCCAGGCGCGGGTGGTTGAAGAGCTCGCACAGCTGCACCGCTTCGGTAGTAGTCTGCATGCCGTAGCGGATATGGGGGTACAGCGCGATTTGCAGGTCGCGACGCTCGCAGATCGGAAGCAAGCGCTCGAGCATTCGGACATCCTGTTGCTGAACCTTGTCGCCCGAATGCAGGGCCAGTTCGTTCGTGCTGCAGCCTTCGATGGACTCGAACAGGGTGATCAACCAGTCCTCCAGTCCCTGGCGGTAGATCGCATAAATGCCGCCGACATCGAGCCCCCAATCTGATTTAACTTTGGGCAGCTCTTTGAGCTCCGGGCTCCAGGACGAAACGGTCATGCCCTGGTACCCAAGTTCGGCGAGCATTTCGCACTGTACCGCCAGTGGGTAGGTGCCGAGCTTGGTCTGGAAAATGAAATCCATGGCGTGAGCTGCGTGTGGCATGTCAACGACTCCGTTGTGCGGATGGGGGCGTCAGGGACGGCGCCAGGCTGGGGAAATGCGGCAGGATGTACTCGCCCATCTCGTCGATGACCTCTGAGGCGGGGCGGCGCTGCGGCTTGAAGTTCAAGGCTACATGCGCGACGCCCTGATCCTGCTGGCGACGCCACAGGTCGATCAGGGTGTTGCGCCCGGCTCGCATCACGCGGCCGGGTTGCAGGGGTAGGTCAGGGTCGGCGTCCAGATCGAAGAAGGTGCCGTAGCCGTAGGGCTTGAAGGGTTGCCCCTGGCTTGCCAGGTGCCAGCGGTTGACGATGTCGGGAATCTTCGCCGGATCGGTGAGGTACCACAGCACGCCGTCGGTGTTCTGTGCGATCCAATCCATGGTCTGGCCCGCCATGCCCACAACACCGTCGGCAGGCGCGGTGCCGCTGGCTTCGGTACCAGATCCAGGTTGCCGGTTAGTTCACCGTAGTAGGCCGAGCCATGAACGGGCCAGGCGCGCTCGGTGGCGGCACGCACCACCGCCAGGGCATCGCGGAAGCGCTCGGCGCGGTTATCGAAGTCACTGCCGAATGCCGGGTATTCGATCGGTCGATCGCCGGTGGCCAGGCCGAGAATGAAACGGCCACCCAGTAACTGGTCCACGCTGGCGGCTTGCTTGGCGACAATCAAAGGGTCGCGCAGCGGAAGAACGATGCCGGCGGTGCCGATGGCGATGTTTTCCGTGATGGCGGCCAGGTAACCGGCGTACACCATAGGGTCGATTATCTGGCCGACGTCACCGAAGTTGGGATCGTAGAACGGCACGTCCCGCAGCCAGATGGCCGAAAAGCCGGCCTGGTCGACTTTGCGCGCCACGGTGCCATGGTTCGCCAGGGTGGGGCCGGGGCTGTCGGGGTAGCTTTCCACTGGTGCGATAAAACCGAAAGTGAGATGCCCAGGTTGGAACACGCGGGCATACCCGCGGTGATCGGCAAGCTCCTTGGGTAATGCTGGATAGGAGGCGGTGAGCGGCATGAAGACCTCGCAAAAAGAACGAGCGACCCACGGCAATGCGGCCGCGGATCGGGATGCCGGGGACTATAGGCGTCCGGAAACAAAAGAAAAATAAGCTAGAATTCCGAACATTAAGGAGCAGAAGGATGTAATCCATGAGTGCCAAAATGGACCAGCTTGGTGCGCTGTCCGCTTTTGTTCACGCCGCCGATGCGCGCAGCTTCACCGAGGCGGGGCGACGCTTGGAGGTGTCTTCATCGGCAATCGGAAAGGCCGTAACCCGTCTTGAGGAGCGCCTTGGGGTGCGGCTTTTCCATCGCTCAACTCGGGCAATCACCCTTACCGCCGAGGGCGCGTTATTCCTGGAGCGCTGTCACCGCATCTTTGCCGAGTTAGAAGTGGCGGAGCGCGAACTGACACAAGCAGCCGGCAATCCACAGGGCAAGCTACGCATCAGCTTGCCGCAACTAGGCATGCGCTTGATGCCGCATCTCATAGCCTTCCAACAGGCGTATCCCGCGGTAGAGCTGGAGTTGGATTTCAGCGACCGCCTGGTAAATGTGATCGAAGAAGGCTTCGATGCAGTGATGCGCATCGGCGAAGTTCAGGACTCACGCTTGATGATGCGCAGGCTCAATGGCTTCAGCCACCGGCTGGTCGCCACGCCGAACTATCTCGAGCATCGTGGCACGCCCACGGTTCCTGCGGACCTGGCAGCGCACGCCTGCCTTCACTACCGCTACCCGTCTAGCGGCAAGCTGGACGCATGGCCACTGTTCGTCGACGACAAATACCTGAACCTGGATCTCCCGCAGACCGCCGTCACCAATGCGGTGGACCCCCTGCTGGCGATGGCTGAAGCCGGGCAGGGCATTGCGTGCCTGCCGGACTTCATCGTGGCTGAGGCCATCGAGCAACAACGTTTGGTCCCGTTGTTGGATAGCTATATCCAGGACCGACGTACGCTCAGCATTCTGTGGCCCTCTAGTCGTCAACCGCTGCCGAAGATCAAGGCCTTCGTGGACTTCATTGCGGCGCGGTTGGCATCCGGCTGAGGTCAAAAAGCAACCGCGCGCCTATCAGCCTGTGCTGACGTGTATATGTTGGCTACTACCATAGGCGCCATCATGGGCTGCGTGTTTCCAACGGCCCAAACGTCCTTGCGTATTAAGGTCCAGCCAGTAGCGGCGCGGCAGAGGTAGTGAGCAGCCCCAAGAGGAGCTGCCATGCTTAAGTTTCTGTAGTGAGGGTAACGTTATGACGACACCTGAAAGCTGGCGAGTCATCTTGCATTCGTTACTGGCCGCTATAGCGACCGCTCGTAAGCATTAGCTCGCCGACGTAGCAAGCGGGGTTTGCGACGGTAATGATTGAGTGGCGGCTCGGCTGGTATGCGTTTGTCACAGATGATCGGCCAGCACTTGGCAGCATCTGAGTTCACTCCTGTCATAATGCGGTACGCACTGTAAACGAATTCATCATTCGCAACGGATCGGGGCCGCCTTCCGATTGTGGGGCTTGGTAGGTGCCTGTCGATTGATTTACTGAGTCAGTTCCAAGCTCCGGTCTGATTGATGATCGGCTGCGGAATGCTATTCATCATTCGGAATACTGTTCACGCTTCGCAGGTTTGCTAGGGAACAGTGCTCTGCTGATAAAGCGTGCGGTTTGATTCAGGGCTTCCCCCATAATTTCCAGTTCCGCTCGCGTGTGCTGCGCCTCGATCCCAATGCCTGAAATCACAAAACGGGGCTGGTCGTGTTGGTCGGCAATCGCGCTGGCCACCAGGCTCACCCCTCTATAGAGATTGCCCTCGTCGATGGCCCAGCCGGTATCGAGCGACGTCCTAGCATCTTTGGCATAGGTTGCGAACGGAGGTGGGTTCTCCCAGTGCAGGCGTGCGAATCGCCGGCGGAGCTCGTCTTTCGGGAGATTTCGTAAACCCGCGATGCAGCGGCCGCCGGCGCCGATGAGTTCCGGTAGCCGCGAGTTCAGCCGAACATCAACATGCGCTGAGTTTGGTATCGCACGCGACATGGCCATGATGTGGTTATCCCCGGTCACCTGCCAGAGGACCACAAGGATTCGATGATTCAGGCTCAGGCGCTCGAGTTCGGGCTGAATCAGGTCGGTATAGCTATAGCCGATGAAGCTAACCGCTAGCTCCGAGAGGCCAAGTCCTAGTCGGTAGGACTTATTGGTCCCGTCAAAAGACACCAATTGTTCGTTCGTCAGCGTTCGCAGGATGTTGAACGTGGTGCTTGCGCTGATCCCAGTTGCGCGAGCGATTGTCGCGACCCCCTCAGCATCGGCGCTGTGGGCGAGATGGCGCAGGATCTGGATTGCATTGACGACGGCGCCTACGTCCTTGCTGCCGGGGCGGTTTTTTTGAGTATCGCTATCTACTGTTTCCATATTCACTATTCGGATTGACATTCAGTATTCGGAATGTATGCTGAATTTCGAGTCTTGCATACGGCGCCTTGGATTTTTCACGGCGACATAGTAGGGGCATCGCTCCGAATAACAACAATCTGGAGGACGGCCATGATAGGTCCGCTCACAGCTTCCGGCGAAGTTGGCCCCGAAGCACGCTATCTATCCTTTCTCGCTGAGGGCCGATTCATGCTTCAGCGCAGTCGTTCTAGCGGTAAGTACGTGTTCTATCCGCGCGTGGCAATACCCGTTACCGGTGAGACCGATCTCGAATGGGTGGAGGCCAGCGGTCTGGGTACGGTTTATGCGATTACCGTGAACCGATCACGCCAGGGCAATCATAACGTTGCGCTGGTAACTCTTGATGAAGGCGTGCGGATGATGACGCGGCTTGAAGGCTGCGAGTCCGCGCCAATCGGTACTCGCGTGAAGGCTGAAATTATGATCCTCGACGACGCTCCGGCTGTTGTTTTCCGACCGCTAGCGGGGGAAACGGCATGAGCACACTTCGCGGTAAAACCGCCATCGTTGGAATTGGCTCCGCTGGAATCGGGGCTGCGCCGGGGTTCTCGGCAATCGAGTTACTTGGCCAGGCGTCGTTAGCGGCCATCGCCGATGCCGGGCTGAGTCTTGGCGACATTGACGGGATCTTCGCTGCGACGAGCTCGCATGCCTTCCCGACGCTGTCGGTGGCGGAGTATCTCGGCATCCGACCTTCCTTCTTCGATGGCACGAACGTAGGAGGGTCGAGCTTTGAGATGCATCTCCTTCAAGCCACGCTGGCGCTAGAGGCCGGACTCTGCAACGCCGCGCTGATCTGTTACGGCTCGAACCAGCGGACCGCTGGCGGGCGCCTGGTGTCGATGAGCGAGCCGCAGTGGCACGAGACGCCTTACAAGCCTCGCCATCCGATCACCGCCTATGCCTTGGCGGCCAGCCGTTACATGCACCAATACGGCGTCACCCGTGAAGACCTTGCCGAGGTTGCCGTGGCGGCGCGTGGCTGGGCCAATCTGAATCCGGAAGCATTTGCGCAGGGCCCGCTGAGCATCGAAGACGTGCTCAGCTCTCGAATGATCAGCGACCCACTCAGCGCAGCCGACTGTTGCCTGGTCACCGACGGAGGCGGCGCCTGCGTAATGGTGCGCGCCGATCGAGCGCGGGATCTCCCGCAGTCACCGGTCTACTTCATGGGGGCGGCAGGTGCCCAATGGCACCGGTCGATCGTGGCGATGCCGGATCTGACCGTGACTGCTGCTTCGGAGAGCGGTCCCCGGGCAATGGCTGCCGCGAACGTAGCGCATGCCGACATTGATCTGGTGATGCTCTACGACGCGTTCACCCTTAATACGTTGCTGTTTCTGGAAGACCTCGGCTTCTGCCCCAAAGGCGAGGCCGGTCAGTTCGTCCGCGGAGGACGCATCGCACCGGGCGGGGAGCTGGCCGTGAATACCAATGGCGGTGGCCTGTCGTGTGTCCATCCCGGCATGTATGGAATGTTCCTGATTATCGAGGCGGTCAGGCAGATCCGTCGGCAGGCAGGGGCCAGACAGCTGGACAAGGCTGACATCGCCTTGCTGCACGGAAATGGCGGAACGTTATCCAGCCAGGTAACAGCTGTTCTCGGAAGCGCCGCGGCGCTTTAACTCCACACTCAGCAAAGGCGTGAAAGGCAATGCAAGAGAGCAAGAACCAAGCGTCCGGGATGCGCTTCGATAGCCTGACGTCGCTACTACAGCCTCGCTCGGTGGCCGTGGTTGGCGCATCGACCGATCCTACGCGAATCGGCGGGCGGCCCATTTCCTACATGTTGCGTCAAGGGTTCAGCGGGCGGCTGATGCCCGTCAATCCCAAACGCGAGCAGGTGCAGGGCATCCCCGCATTCGGGCATGTCGATGACCTGCCAGAGGCACCGGATACGGCGATTGTGGCGGTGCCGGCTGCGCAGGTGCTTGCGACCATCGAGGCGTTAGGGGCGAAAGGAGCGCGCAGCGCACTGATTTTCTCCTCGGGGTTCAGCGAAGTCGGGGGGGAGGGGGTCGAGCTGCAAGCGGCGCTGGTTGACGCGGCCCGTCGTTGGAACATGCGTTTGCTCGGCCCCAACACGGCCGGCGTATTCAACGCGAACCATGGATATTACGGCACCTTCGCATCTGGCTTGGAGCGTGGCTTTCCGCTGCCGGGCCGCATCGGCATTGCCTCACAGTCGGGGGCTTACGGCGCGCATCTGCTCGGATTGGCCCGGGCGCGCGGGCTCGGCACGCCCATCATGGTCGCCACCGGCAATGAGTGCGACATTACCCTGGGCGAGTCGATTGGCTGGCTCGTGGAGAACCCAGACATAGATGTCGTCACAGCTTATGCCGAGTCGGTGCGAGATGTAGACAGCTTCATTGCTGCGCTGGAAGTGGCGCACCGGGCCCGCAAGCCGATCATTCTGCAGAAAGTGGGGCGAAGCTCGCTGGGGCAAAGAGCGGCGCTTTCACATACCGCGGCGCTTGTAGGTGATGACAAGGTCTTTGACGCCATCCTGGCCGACTATGCGGTTATCAGAACCAACAGCAGTGCCGAACTGCTGAATATCGCTTATGCGGCGACACGCCGGATCTATCCGGTGAATAACAGCCTCGGAATGGTCACGATCAGTGGCGGAGCCGGCATTATCGTCAGTGATGCCGCCGAGGATATCGGGCTGCCCATGCCATCGATGCCCGAAGCGTCGCAGGCCCGGCTCAAAGAGCTTCTGCCTTTCAGTTCACCGATCAATCCTGTGGATTTCACCGCTCATGTGCTGAATGATCTGGCGCTGGCGAGCCAGTTCACCGAAAGCTTGATCACGGACGGCGGCTACGCGTCGGTGCTCGCGTTTTTCAGCCAGGCCGGCACTGTTCCATCGATCGCGCCGCGACTGTGCGAGGCGTTCAAGACCGTCAAACAAGCGCACCCGGAGCGCTTGTTCGTTATCTCGCTCATCGGGGATGAGGAGCAAGTCGCCCCCTATGAGGAAGCAGGCTTCGTGTTGTTCGAAGACCCTACCGAGGCGGTCACTGCGATCGCTGCGATGGGGCGTCTTGGCGATGCATTTGCCCGACCGTTGCCGGAGCCGCAAACCTTCGAGCCTATCGAACTGCCCAACGGCGCGATAAGCGAGGCCTGCGCTAAGACCCTTCTCAGCGATTTCGGCATCGCATCCGTACCGGAGCGTGTAGTCAGCGACGCCGGCCAAGCCGAGCGCTACGCCGCTGAAATCGGTTTTCCCGTTGTTATGAAGATTGCTTCCGCCGATATTCCGCACAAATCAGAGATTGGTGGCGTGCTGCTGAATGTCATGGGGGCAGCCGCGGTACGCGATGGCTTTGAAACCCTGATGGCCCGTGGTCGGGAGCGGGCGCCTGACGCCAGGCTGGATGGGGTGCTGGTGGCTCGCCAGATATCCGGCGTCGAGTGTTTCATGGGCATCAAACGAGACCCTCTTTTTGGACCCGTCGCCGTGTTTGGTCTTGGCGGGATTTTTGTAGAAGTTCTCAAGGACCTGGCGTTTCGCCGCTGCCCCTTCGACGTCGCAGGCGCTCGTGAACTCATCTTGTCCATCAAGGGAGCGCCGTTGCTACTGGGTGCCCGGGGCAGGGCGCCTGTTGATATCGACGCGTTGGCCAAAATGCTGTCCGAACTGTCGGTCTTCGCCTGTCGTGCTGGTGTCCGCCTGCAGTCAGTTGATCTGAACCCGGTTTTCGCGCTGCCGACAGGCCAGGGCGCGTTTGCTGCGGACGCCGTGATCGAGACGACGGAGGTGGCCGATGCCGCTAGATCCTGAACGGCTCCTGCGCTACCCGATTCCAGACGTTAGACATCATCTGGACCGTCACAGCACGGCGTTGTACGCGCTTTCGGTAGGGCTTGGTATCGACCCGTTGGATCGCCAGTCGCTGGACTTCGTGGATTTCAATCGTCCGGGTTTTCAGGCGCTTCCGTTGATGGCCGTCGTCGCGGCTTATCCGGGCTTCTGGCTTGGCAAGCCCGACACCGGCGTTGATGCGACACGCCTGGTACTTGGCGAGCAACGTGTCGAGTGGCATCGCCAGCTGCCAACGGAAGGTGAAGTGATCGGGCGTACAAGGGTTACCGGAATCGTCGACAAGGGCCCAGGCAAGGGCGCATTGCTCTACAGCGACAAGGAGCTCATCGACCCGGTGCGCGACGAGCTGATAGCCGTAACGTCGAGCACTACCTTTTTACGTGGCGATGGCGGTTGCGGCACGCTCAGTGGCCCGGTGCCGACAGCCCATGTGCTCCCCGAGCGCGAGCCGGATCGTTCGGTCGATTTGGCTACCCGGCCAGAGCAGGCGCTCTACTACCGCCTCAATGGCGACGACAACCCGTTGCATGCCGACCCTGACTTTGCTTTGAAAGGCGGCTTTCAACGGCCAATCCTTCATGGACTGTGCACGTTGGGCGTGGCGTTTCATGCCCTGCTGAGCGAACTGGCCAGTTATCAATCCGCCCGCATACGTTCGTTGACCGTGCGTTTTTCAGCGCCGGTTTTTCCAGGCGAAACGATCCGAACCGAGATGTGGAACGACGGCTCCTTTCGGGCTCGCGCGGTTGAGCGAGACGTTGTGGTGCTGAGCAATGGGCATGTCGGCCTGGCGAGTCAGTCGCACTGAGCCAAGCGGACTTCAAACCACTCACTCAGAGAACAAGAACAATGAGCGTTGAACATCTTTCTCTCAGCGACAGCCCGGCGTCAGGCGACTCAGCCGTTGCTCCAGGCACCGGCGATGTCGCCCGCGAAAGCTCGGACCGTTCTGTCGAACCGGCTCGCGTAGCGGCAGACCTCGCCGCCAACAGCGGCCCTTTTCCAACCGGGCGTTACACGTTTCAGGAATTCCTTGGGCTGGAGCGCTGGGTCGATGGAGACGTCGTACGGATTCGCCTCAAGCATCGTCCCGAGTTGATGAATTACCTGGACCACTTCCACGGCGGCGTGCTGATGACGGTACTCGATGCAGCCATGGCTGGCGCCATTCGGGCGTTCACGCCCGCCAGTTCCATGGTGACCATCGAAATGTCGACCCACTTCATGGGGGCATCACGAAGCGAGCTCAATGCAGTCGGTCGCGTGATTCGGCGTACCCGGACGCTGTGCTTTTGCGCAGCGGAGATTTTCGACGAGGCGGGCACTCTGATCGCGACTGGCGCAGGCAGCTTCAAATATCGCCAGGCGCAAGAACCACATGAAAAGGGAGCACAACCATGACCGACATAGCTGAAATCGCTCGTGAGCGAGATGAGCGCCTGCAGCTCATACGCAACAGCGCAGCGTCCCTGGTTCCGCGAGACGGCGGGCTAACCCGGGTCCGGCAGCAGCGCTTTGCGAAGCAAGCCGTAGACCGGGATACATGGTCGCAGGTGTGCTCAATGGGTTGGCCTGGGTTGTGTCTGGCTGAGGAGCTGGGTGGCAGTGGTCTCGGCATGGCGGAATACGTGGCACTGCTCGAGGAGCTGGGGCAGGGCCTCTTGCCTGAGCCGTTGATCGAAGCGGGTTTGGTCGCGCCGTTACTGCCAGCCAAGGAGCGTGAAGCGCTGCTTTCGGGTGAGCTTCTGGTGCTGCCAGCCGGGATCATGTTCGAGTCGAAAGAGGCGCTGCCTTCGCTCTCTGACGGTCGGCTGACCGGTACGGTCCGGCATGTTGTTCTCGGAGGCGCCGCCGATGCCTGGCTGGTCGCCTGTGATTCAGGCCTGGCCATGGTGCATCGCTCAGCGGAGGGCGTTGACGTAATTGAAGAACCGACACAGGACGGTGGCCACCTTGCCCATTTGCGGTTTCGCGGTTCACCGGCGCGCCAGATCGACGCGCCACCCGCGGCGCTTGATAAAGCTGCCCTGGGCTGCGCCGCTTATCTGGTTGGGCTGATGGATGCAGCGTTAGAGCGTACCCGCGAATACCTGAACGTACGCCGCCAGTTCGGCCGGCCGATTGGCGGGTTCCAGGCGCTTCAGCACCGTATGGTCGATCTCAAGATCCAGGTTGAACTGGCTCGTGCGATGGTCAGCGAGGCGGCAAGGGCAGTCGACGCCCATGAATCGCCAATGGAATACGAGCGCTTGGTTTCCACGGCCAAGGTCAAGGCGGCGGAAGCCGCAATGCTCGTCACGCGTCAGGCGATCCAGTTGCATGGGGGCATTGGCTACACGGATGAAGCCGATATCGGCCTGTTCCTGCGCCGGGCCATGGTGCTGCTCAATGCGCATGGGTCGGTCTCCTTTCACAAGCGCCGGTACTTCAGATTGCTCGAGTCCGAGGGCGCGTTATGAGCGATCTTCTGCTTCAGAGCACCAACGGAACCGTGCGCACGCTGTGCCTGAACAACCCGGCGCGGCGCAACGCGATGTCGCTGCCGATGCGCGTAGCGCTGCTTGCCGCTTTGGAAGATGCCGACCGCGATGCTGCGATCCGTAGCGTGGTGATTGCCGGGTCGGCTGAAGTCTTCTGCGCGGGGGGCGACCTCAGCGGTATGAATGTCGGCAATCTGTCGGAAGGGCGAGCGCGAATGCAGCAAAACGCTCGCCTGGTGCGGCAGATGACGCACATGGGCAAGCCCTTGATAGCCGCTATCGAAGGCTGGGCTGTCGGCGCCGGACTCTCGCTTGCTCTGGCGTGCGACAGCCTGGTCTGCAGTCGCACAGCACGTTTTGCAGCTTCGTTCGGAAAGGTGGGGCTGCTCCCCGATCTCGGGCTGCTGCACAGCCTGCCTGCCCGCATTGGCGTTGGTCGGGCCAAGCAGCTGCTGATGTTTGGCGACGTCGTCGATGCATCGGAAGCCTATCGGATAGGCCTGGTGGATGTGGTGTGTGACGAGGGCAAGGCCCTCGACATAGCGCTCGAACGAGCAGCCAACGTTGAACACCAGGCACCCCTGCCGTTAGCCATGACCAAAACACTGCTCGCGGATGGGATGGATCTTCTTTTGGAGCGTGAAGGCGAGCTTCAAAGCCAGCTCTTTCTGAGTGCGGACCATGCCGAAGGCAAGGCCGCGTTTCTGGCCAAGCGCGCGCCCACTTTTAGAGGACAGTGACATGACTGACTACAACGCGATGGATGACGACTCGTTTCGTCAGACCGTCCGCCAGTGGATTGCAGCAAATTATCCCGACGAGATTCGCAACCCGCCGCGCCGGCTCGGCCGAGCAGAGACCCAGGGCTGGTATCGCGCGTTGTCACGACAAGGGTGGCTGTGTCCTGGCTGGCCCGTGCAGTACGGCGGGATGGGGCTGAGCACCGGCAAGCAGCTCATCATGATCGAAGAGATGGAAGGCTACGGTTGCGCTCGCCTGCCAGACAGCGGCATCACCATGCTGGGGCCGCTGCTCATTCGATACGGGACCGAGGCGCAGCGGGCGCGTTTCCTGCCGCGGATCCTCAGTGGTGAAGACATCTGGTGCCAGGGCTATAGCGAGCCTAATGCCGGCTCGGACCTGGCCAGCCTGCGTACCGAAGCGGTGCTGCGTGATGGTCACTGGATCATCAACGGCCAGAAAACCTGGACGACCATGGGCACGGACGCAAACTGGATCTTTCTGTTGGCGCGGACAGAGCGCGGCGCCAAGCCCCAGCAAGGCATCAGCTTCATTCTGGTTCCGATGGACAGCCCCGGCATCGAGGTTCGTCCAATCCTCAACCTGGAGCTGCACGGCGAGTTCAGCGAGGTCTTCTTCAACGACGTGCGTGTGCCGCAGGACCACCTCGTCGGGGAAGCCAACAAGGGCTGGGACATGGCCAAGGCCTTGCTGGGCTTCGAGCGCATCTTTCTCGGCTCTCCCAAGCAATCCACCTTTGCATTGGAGCGACTGGCGCGTCTGGCCAAGGCGTTGGGACTGTGGGGCGAGCCTGTATTTGCCGATCGGTTCACCGCTCTGCGCATGGATCTGGAATGCCACAAGGCGCTCTATTCACGCTTCGCAGAGCGACTGAGGCGCGGTGAGACGCTCGGCGCTGAGGTCTCGATGCTGAAGATATTCCAGTCCGAGCTGTATCAGCGCATCAGTGAGGTGGGGCTCGAAATCGCCGGCCAGGATTCGGGCCTGCTTGAGCCTTTTCGGGACGACCCGGAGCTCCATCCGGCCGGGATCTTCATTCAAGCGCGCCCCACGACTATCTACGGCGGCACTAACGAGATTCAACGAAACATCTTGGCGAAGAGCCTGCTCGGCCTCGCGAGCTGAACCACGCCTGGAGCGCGTGTAGCCGACTACCCAACCATAACGAACAATAGGAAAGGGCAATGACTGAACGACTGAACGAAGGCAAGGTGGCGATCGTAACGGGCGCCGGAGGCGGCATCGGTCGCGAACTCGCCGTAGCACTCGCTCAAAGCGGGGCGAAGGTGCTGATCAACGATATTGGCGTGTCTCTTCAGGGGGCGGGCGGGTCTGCCACACCGGCCGAGGAAACCCTCGGCTTGATCCAGCAGGGCGGTGGCGAGGGGGCGATCAACACCGATAGCGTTTCCGAGTGGGACGGGGCGCAGCGAATCGTGGCAAGCGCGCTCGATGCGTTCGGCCGGCTGGATATCGTCATCAACAACGCAGGCATTCTGCGCGACGCCATTTTCCACAAGATGAGTGCCGACGATTGGCTGTCGGTCATCAATGTGCATCTCAACGGCAGTTTCTTTGTGAGCCGGGCCGCAGCGGAGCATTTCCGCGCACAGCAAAGCGGCGCCTTCGTTCACATGACCAGCACCTCGGGGCTGATCGGCAACTTTGGTCAGGCCAACTACTCGGCGGCCAAGCTCGGCATCGTCGCTCTGTCCAAGTCGATCGCGCTCGACATGCAGCGATACAACGTCCGGTCAAACTGTATTGCTCCATTTGCCTGGAGTCGCATGACGGACTCCATTCCTGCCGAGACGCCAGAGCAGAAGGCCCGTGTGGAGAAGCTTCAGCGCATGACTCCCGAGAAAAACGCCCCATTGGCCGTTTACTTGGCGTCCGATGCGGCCCGCGAGGTAAATGGTCAGGTCTTTGCGGCCCGCCACAATGAGCTGTTCCTGATGAGCCAAAGTCGACCGTTGCGCAGTGTCCACAGCGATGTCGGTTGGACACCGGAGCATATTGCGGGGCACGGCATGCCGGCTTTGCGCGGTAGCTTCATGGGGCTGGACCGGAGTCCGGACGTTTTTGCATGGGACCCGATCTGAGGAGCCGCTCATGGCTGTGCTGACAACCCGCTTTACCGAAACCTTTGGCATTGAACACCCGGTCATGCAGGGCGGCATGCAGTGGGTAGCCCGCGCGGAGCTGGTAGCTGCGGTGGCCAACGCAGGAGCGCTGGGCACGCTCTCGGCGCTCACGCAGCCAAGTCCTGAGGCGCTCTACAAGGAGATCGAACGTTGCAGGCAGCTGACCGATCGGCCTTTCGCGGTCAACTTGACGGTGCTTCCGACGGTCAAGCCCGTGCCCTATGCCGAGTACCGAGCCGCGATCATCGAAGCAGGCGTAACAATTGTGGAGACCGCTGGAAGCAATCCTCAGGAACATATCGCTGACTTTCGTAGCCACGGCGTCAAGGTGATCCATAAGTGCACCTCGGTGCGGCATGCCTTGAAGGCGCAGCAGCTGGGCGCGGACGCGGTTTCCATCGATGGGTTCGAGTGCGCAGGGCATCCCGGTGAAGACGATATCCCGGGGCTTGTTCTGATTCCTGCCGCAGCCCGGCGCCTGTCCGTGCCATTGGTAGCGTCGGGCGGCTTCGCTGACGGGTACGGGTTGGTAGCCGCGCTTGCTCTGGGCGCAGACGCCATCAGCATGGGCACACGGTTCATGTGTACAGAGGAAAGCCCTATCCATCACCGCATCAAAGAAAGGCTCGTTGAGGGCGATGAGCGAGGCACCGATCTGATCCTGCGAACTCTGCGCAACACGGTCCGTGTGGCGCGTAACACCGTCAGCGGAGATGTTCGCTCACGCGAGGTGGAGGGTGCTTCATTTGACGAGTTGGCACCTCTCGTTTCGGGGCTGCGTGGGCGCATGGTCTACGAGACGGGCGATCCGGACCATGGTGTCTGGTCGGCTGGAATGGTCCAGGGACTGATTGATGACGTACCGAGTTGCAGATCACTGGTCACTCGACTCGTCGAGCAGGCCGACACGGTCATCCGCGAGCGACTTGCCGGGGTCTGCATGCGCACCCCGGCGTTCGCTTACGAGTGAAAACGGCCACTCGAGCTGTGTAGCGTCTGCGAAGTGAGCAAGCGACGTCGGACGCCAAGCGAGAACGCGGCGGTGCAGGATCAGGGCAAGACTTGGCCGGTGAGCTAATGCCGGCCTTCACCAAAACAACAATATTGAGGTTCAGCCATGTTCACCACGTACCCTAAATACCTCCTCGGCAGCATTCTGGCCTTCGGCAGCTTCGTAGCGGCCGTTGGCGCACAAGCACAGGAGCTGCCGAAATCCATGACATGGGGCGCCTACGATGTAGGTTCTTCAGGCTATGCCGAAGCCTCGGCCATTGCCGACGCGTTCAGCCGTAAATTCGACACGCGAATCCGCATCCAGCCGTCCGGGTCATCGATCGGCCGATTGCAGCCGCTCGTGCACGGCCGCACCGACTATGCGTTTCTGGCAACCGAAGCCTTCTTTGCCTCTGAGGCTATTTACGACTTCGCGTCCCGCAAGTGGGGACCGCAAAACCTGTGCGCACTGGCGGGGCGACCTGCCTCCGGCGGCCTGGTAACTGCAGCCGATGCAGATATTCATTCGGTCTCGGAGTTGAAGGGCAAGCGTGTGGCGTACGTTGCCGGCAATCCATCGATCAACGTAAAGCTTGATGCTTTGTTGGCCTTTGGCGGCCTGTCCGGAGCCGACGTCGAGGCTATTTCGTTCCCGACGTATGCCTCAGCTATGAGTTCACTGGCCGAAGGCAAGGCCGACGCCACCTTTACCGTAACCACGCCCAGTCAGATGTATGAGTTGGCGGAATCGCCCCGAGGGATTCGCTGGCTGGACATTCCGCCGGACGATGCAGCAGGGTGGAAGAAAATGGGAACGGTTGCGCCCATATTCTCCCCATTCGCCGAATCGGTAGGTGCCGGTTTAACCAAAGAGCACCCGGTCAACATGGTCGCGTATCGATACCCGATGGTGGTCGTTCGCTGCGACCTGGATGACAAGGACGCGTATGCCTTCATCAAGGCGCTGGACGAGACCTATGACGTCTATAAGGACGCCACCTCGGTAATGCCGCGGTGGGAGCTGAGCCAGTCCGGCGTGCCTCCGTTAGACGTTCCCTTTCACGACGGAGCCATCCGATACCTGAAAGAAAAGGGCGTCTGGAGCGAAGACGCGCAGGCGTGGAACGACAAGCGCATGGCGCGCTTGGAAGCGCTTAAAACGGCTTGGAAAGGAGCCGTTCAAGAGGGCAAAGACATGTCCGACGAGGCGTTCGACACGCTTTGGCAGGCCCAGCGCACCGAGGCCATCAACAAGCTCGACTAACGGTTCGCCCGAAGAGCCTCCATCTGCTACGAGGCGGTCTCATCGCTGCCCGTAGCAGCCTCATTAAAAATTTTTGTGGATGGTGATCTCATGGCTTCGAACCTAGATGCTGACACCGCGAACGAACTGCACAGTGGGCGGCTGTCAGGGGCTGCACTCTATCTGGCCATCTTTTTGGGTGGGGCGGGCCTGCTTACAACGATCAATCAGACCTTTTCGTTGAAGCTCTTTGGCTTCCAGCCTATGGGAAATGCCTACCTTTACTATCTGATTGGCCTGTTTCTGGCCGTCGCGTTTCTTTGCTATCCCGCTCGGAAGGCCGACGCTCAACGCGTGCCTTGGTACGATTGGGTCCTTGTTCCGGTTGTGCTCGGAGTGTCGCTTTATTTGGGTTACAACGGCCAAACAATCATCGAGCAAGGCTGGGACTATCAGGCGCCGTTGTTAGCGACTGCGGTTGCTTCCGTTCTGTTGGTAATTGTCCTCGAGGCGCTCCGGCGATGCGCCGGCACCGTTGTCTTTTTCGTCGCGCTACTGTTCGGCAGCTACCCGCTGTTTGCTGGATACATGCCGGGTTTTCTGTGGGGTAACGAATACTCGCTGGCAGAAACCGTGCGCGCTCATGTCATGGGTGTCGAAAGCATCATTGGTATTCCGATGCAGGTGGTGGCGAATCTGGTCATCGGATTCATCGTTTTCGGAGCGACCCTAACGGTCACCGGCGGCGGTGAGTTCTTCATGAACTTTGCTACTGCGCTGATGGGCAGGAGCCGCGGGGGGCCAGCCAAGGTGGCTGTGCTGTCCAGTGGGCTGATGGGAAGCCTGTCCGGTAGCGCGATCTCGAACATCCTCTCCACGGGACCGATCACCATCCCGACCATGAAAAGGGTGGGCTATCCGGCGCACTACGCGGCTTCGGTGGAGGCTTGCGCGTCAACGGGTGGAACGCTGATGCCGCCGGTGATGGGCGCCGTCGCCTTCATCATGGCTTCATTCCTAGGCGTTTCGTATGCCGAGGTCATGGTGGCGGCGGTACTGCCCGCCTTGTTGTTCTACGTTGTGCTCGTATTTCAGGTCGATATTTACGCCGCACGTAACGGTTTGAAAGGCCTGGAAGCGAGCGAGATACCAAGCTTATGGAGCACGCTGAAGGCAGGTTGGCCTTATCTATTTAGCCTCGTTGCGCTCATCTACATGATGCTGATCATGCGCATCGAAGCCTATGCCCCTTATTTCGCGAGCTTGGTGTTGATCACCGTTGCGCTGTTCAAAAGACATGGGCGACTCAATGCCAAAGGTGCGCTGACGCTGCTCAAGGAATTGAGCACGAGCGTCGCCAATCTCGTTGCGATCCTGGCCGGGATCGGGCTCGTCGTCGGTGGGTTGTCCTACTCGGGGGTGGCGGGAGCGTTCGCGCGTGAGCTCCTGCTGTACGCCGACGGCAACATCGCTTTGATGCTTATTGCCGGTGCCGTGACGAGCTTCGTGCTGGGAATGGGCATGACGGTGAGTGCGGTCTACATCTTCCTGTCGATCCTGCTGGCTCCCGCGCTGGTGGAGGCCGGGCTCAATCCGCTTGCGAGTCACCTGTTCATTCTCTATTGGGGAATGATGTCCTACATCACGCCACCGGTTGCGCTGTCTGCGATCACGGCTGCCAATCTGGCAGGCGCCGGCGCGACCAAGACGAGCTTTTATGCCATGCGCATGGGGGCCGTTCTCTTCGTTCTCCCATTTCTATTCGTCATCAACCCCTCCTTGATACTTCAGGGCGCCTGGCCAGGGATCGTTCAGTCCGCACTGACAGCTGTCCTGGCAATGTGGTTATTGGCCTCTGGGTTCGAGGGTTACCTTTACCGCATCGGTCACCTTGGCATCTTCGCGCGAGCAATCGTTCTGCTGGCGGGAGGGCTGTTCATCTATCCCGAGATCTACTCCGACATGTTCGGGCTGGCGATCGTGATAACCCTGTACCTGGGGCACACGTTGTCGATTCGGCGTGAGCGTACTCGCCGTAGGCTCGCTTAGGCCGGAGGCAAACATGACCAGACTAGATAGCGCTGTACCAATCCCTCAGGCGAACATCCCGGATAGCCGCGGGCTCAACCTTTACACAGTTGATCCCGCGCTGGGCCGGTTACTCGCCGTCTACCTTACGGAATCTGAGTTCGAACAATGGCGTCCGGTCATGGAGCGGTTGGGGGCTCGTGCAGGGGGGGAGCTTGACGAGCTTGCACTCTCAGCGGATCACAACCCGCCGGTGCTGCAGCATCGCAACCGACGGGGGGATGACCTTCAGGAGGTCCGCAAACACCCGGACTATGTTGCATTGGAGCAGGTGGCGTTTGCTGAGCTAGGGCTGGCAGCGATGAGCCATACGAAGGATGCGCCCTCGCCGTTGGTCAAATACTCGTTAACTTATCTGTTCGTGCAAGCCGAGTTTGGTTTGTGCTGTCCCGTCAGCATGACCGACTCGCTGACCAGAACGTTGCGAAAGTTCGGTGATCCCGAGCTCATTGCGCGTTATCTACCGGCGCTGACCGCCAGGGAACTGAGCGGGCTTTTTCAGGGAGCGATGTTCATGACTGAGCGTGAAGCCGGCTCGGACATATCGGCGATTTCGACAACCGCTAGGTACGAGCAGGGCCAATGGAAACTCTCTGGTGAAAAGTGGTTCTGCTCCAATCCGGACGCAGATCTCGCAATGGTATTGGCTCGGCCCAAGGATGCTCCCGAGGGTATGAAAGGCGTCAGCCTGTTCCTGCTTCCCCGGGTTCAGGCCGATGGTTCTCCGAATGCCTACCGGATCGTCCGCCTCAAAGACAAGTTGGGCACGCGCTCAATGGCCAGCGGTGAGATCACTCTGGAAGGGGCGACCGCTTTTCTGATTGGTGAAATTGGCCGCGGTTTCCAGCAGATGGCCGATATGGTCAATATGTCCCGATTGTCCAACGGGGTTCGTTCGGCCGGGTTGATGCGTCGCGCCCTGACTGAATCGGTATTCATCGCCCGTTCCCGTCGGGCATTCGGTAGGCGCCTTGTCGACATGCCACTCGTTCAGCGGCAATTGATCAAGATGAGCCTGCCGACCGAGCAAGCGCGCTCCATGTTCATGCAAACCGCGACCTTGCTGGCCAAGGCAGACGCCGGGGACTCGCGCGCCCAGAAATGCTTGCGGATACTGACACCTCTGATCAAGTTCAGGGCGTGCCGCGACGCCCGCAAGGTAGCAGGCGACGCCATGGAGCTCAGGGGAGGGCTCGGTTACATCGAAGAGTGGAGCGATGCCCGTATCCTGCGCGACGCCCACCTTGGTTCGATCTGGGAAGGTACCAGCAACATCGTCGCGCTCGACGTCGTTCGAGCCTCCGTTCGCGATGAAGCGCTGATGCCTCTTTGCGAGCACCTTTCCAGCCTGCTCGCAGAATGCTCTTCACGGCTGCCGAAAGAGGGGATGAACCTCGCGTCGAAGCTTCTCGATCGCACCATAGCCGCGGTCGAGGGTGTGGCTCGCGCTGATATGTCTGCCGATATCCGCCGCGCTGCAACCGCCTTGTACAACCTGGCTAGTGCAGTCTTCATGATGTGGGAGGCGGTTCAATGTCAGGACTACCGTCGCCTGGGGCTCGCCTACCTGGTCTTGATCCATAAGCTGCTTCCAACAGACCCGTTGGCTTCGCCCGATGCTGCGCGTCGCCAAGCCGTCATTGCGCAAATAGCGGCTGAGGCCGAGATTACAGAGGATGAAGCCAATTCGCTGTTGCCATACTGAACGTAGCGTGGACGCGACCGCAGGGCGCCGTCATCGGTACATCCGTTTAGAGCGCCAAGCGCTGCAGCGGCGCGCCAAGCTATATGTTACGGATGAAAGCGGGACATCAGTGATAGGGCCAGGCAGTGGCATTGATGATCACTGCTTGGCCGGTTCAAACCGTAGTTTGCATACCAGAAACGGACACTAGACATACCTATCGCGTAGCCACGACGTACTTGAGCGGCGAAGGCGGTCATCTACTTACTCGAGGAGCGTTCGATGAAATCAAAGCCAGGATTGCGACAGATTTTGTCATCGCTCTGGGAACGTAACTGGTATCACGGATGGAACATCGTTGCGGCCGCCACGCTCCTCACCTTGCTGACCGTTGGGATGCGCCTCGGCATCGGCCCGTTCTTTTTGCCGATGGCGAAAGACCTGGGGTTTAGCCGCAGTCTTCTCGCGACCATCGTCGGGATTGGCATGCTGTTCTATGGACTTGCGATGCCTCTGGCTGGCTATCTCGTTGGGCGCATTGGAACGCGCCGCGTACTGTTACTTGGCACAGCAATCGTCGTAGGCGCAACGGCTTGGACAGTTGTTGCGCGCACCCCATTCACCTTTCTCCTTTCGTTCGGTGTGCTGTTGTCCATTGGTCTTGCGTTTACCAGCCCCGTAGCCCTTACACCTGTTATCAGCCGCTGGTTTACTCGGCAGCGCGGTATGGCTTTGTTCTTCCTGTCCACTGGCTCGATGGCGGGCATGGCGGTCGTTACACCGGTGCTGACACTGTCAATCGAGTCATATAATTGGCAAACCAGTCTCGTCTCCTTTGCTGTTGCATTCGTGTTGATAACCGTACCGGCGGCGTTGTTCATCATTCGGGATGAAGTGCCACAGAACTCGGATCTGCTACCGGCCAAAGCGGGTTCCCCCGCCTCCGCCAATGATGCTGCGGCGAGTGGACTTACATTGAATGCCGCCATGCATACGTCTCCGTTCTGGAAGATTGTGTTCGGCCTGTTCGCGTGCGGATACAGCATGAATCTATTGGGTACACATGGCGTGCCCATGCTGATGGATCACGGCTTCGATGCCATGACCAGCTCCTACGGCATCGGCCTGATCGGCCTAGTGGCGATTGCCGGGACTTTGGTGCTTGGCCGATTGTCCGATCGAGTGCCGCGTAGAAATATTCTGGCCGCCATCTACTTCATTCGGGGGTTGGGTTTCTTCGCGCTTCTGCTGGTCGGTACTCACTGGGAGCTGTACATCGCAGCCACCATTGGTGGGATAGTCTGGGCGGGCAGTATTGCAACCTCGTCGGCCATCCTTGCGGATGTATATGGCGTGCGGCTGGTTGGGGTTATGTATGGAACCGCTTACCTGGGCCATCAGGTGGGAGCGATGATCAGCTCATGGCTTGGCGGGTGGGGGTATGAGCACTTCGGTACGCACTGGGTCGCTTTTGGCAGTTCCGGCGTGCTGCTCATGTTCGCTGCAGTGGTCTCGCTTAAGCTGCCATTACCAGGTTTCAGGTTGGCGCAGCCATTGGCTGTAGCAAGAGCGTGAAGTCAGGACATCCGCACTGATCATGTGGCGCGCCCCGCGAGCCGTAGTCCTGAGCGCAACACACCCTGAGCCGCCTTTTATGCCCGCGCAGTGCACAGCTGCCGAGGCGGTTGAGAAGGAAGCAAGCGTTCCGGTGATGCAAGGATTCGAGCTGATTTCGCGGCTTTGAAGCAACCTTGTCGGATCCAGGAATACGCGGCACCCTCGGCTTATATTTGTCCCGACCAGATAGAGCAGAAGCTTTCAATGACTTGAATGGCATCAATATACGAGGAAGTCGACCGACCGCTTCTGGGCCGAAAGCTGCCCCTTTGATTTGAAACTGGTTGGTAGCTCATCCATCACGCTCAGCTTTGGCGCTAGAGCCCTAACTTGCATTGGTAGCGAGAACAAAAGTTGCGGGCTCGCTGTTCGCTCGGGTGCTTGATCTTTGTCGAACAGCTTCAGCCCGGTGAGGTTGACGTGGTCGTAGATGACGTAGATGGCAGAGCCGTCGGCTGTGGCCTTTGCTTCGGCGGCGAGTATGTCCGCGGTGCTGTCCAAGGCCACGCTGCCTTTAGCGGCGCAACAGATCTCAGCGGGATTACGACCGGGAGGCGCGTGGAGCCGGCTGACTATGGTTTGCACTGCCTCGTAGTCCAGGTCAGATGCTGCGTACGCGCGCTTGAGGTAGGATTCGCTGATCCAGGCGGCGAAAACCAGATCGGTGATATCCATGTCTTTTTTTCAGCAGGTCGTAGTCGTGCTTCATGGCCTCGACCAACTACGGCTTGATACTCGCTTCCATGTTCGAGATGCCGCCAGCATTTGAAATAGAGACCTTGACGCCTGTACACCTGTTACTTATCCGGCCCGACAAATTTGGTGTCCTCGTCGCAGGGTCCAGATAAGGCGCTAACGGTTTTCGTTAAGGTAGATGAACTGCGGTAGGCGAAGACAATCATCGTTACCGGATCAGCCTGCTAAAGTATCGCTCGTCGCGCGGCGGCTCCCATGCCATGCATGAACTAACCGAAGCCGCAGTTCAGCGAACCCCGGAACCTATATCCGCTCGCTCCCGCACGGTGCGACAGCCATACCGCTGGTTGAAGAGACGCCACTGCTTGAGCTAGCTCTGGCCTGGCATCCGGAAAATAACTCACCCGCTTTGAAAGCCTTTCTTGCGGCGTTTCAGAAGCAGGGAACGGACCCGCTGTCGCAGACACAGCGGTAATCAGCTGTTCGCAGGTAGGGAGCCCTTGGTTATCGACGATTGCTCGATAACCAAGAGCGCTCCAGAGCACACTCGACGCTCCCTTGCACTGCGTTAACGCTGTGCTTCGCGGATCATGTTGCGGGCGATGATTATTTGCTGGATCTGAGTGGTGCCCTCGTACAGGCGGAACAGGCGCACGTCGCGGTAGAATCGCTCGATGGCATATTCGCTGACGTACCCGGCGCCACCATGGATCTGCACGCCTCGGTCGGCCACGCGGCCGCACATCTCGGTGGCGAACATCTTGGCACAGGATGCCTCGGTGCTGACGTTCAGGCCTTCGTCGCGCTTGCGCGCGGCATCCAGCACCATGCAGCGCGCAGCGTAAATCTCGGCCTTGCTGTCGGCCAGCATGGCCTGGATCAGCTGGAATTCGGCGATGGGCTGGCCGAACTGCTTGCGCTCGATGGCGTACTGCAGAGAGTCGGCGAGCATGCGCTCGGCGGCGCCTACGGAGAGTGCGGCGATGTGCAGACGACCTTTATCGAGCACCTTCATGGCGGTCTTGAAGCCGACGCCTTCCTTGCCACCGATCAGGTTTTCGGCCGGTACGCGAACGTTCTCGAAAATCACGTCGGCGGTATGCGCGCCTTTTTGGCCCATCTTGTGATCCCGCTTGCCGACCGTGACGCCTGGGGTTTGGGCTTCGACGATGAACGAACTGATGCCACCGGCGCCCTTGATTTCGCGGTTGGTACGAGCCATCACGGTGAAGATGCCTGCATGCGGCGCATTGGTGATAAAGCGCTTGGTACCGTTGATGACGTAGACATCACCGTCGCGAACGGCGGTGGTCTTCAGCGAGGCGGCGTCGGAGCCGGAGTCCGGCTCGGTTAGGCAGAAGGCGCTGAGGAAATCGCCAGCGGCCAGCTTGGGAAGGTACTTGGCTTTTTGCTCGTCTGTACCGTCGAGCAGGATTCCAATGGAGCCAATGCCGTTGTTGGTGCCGATGTAGGAGCGGAACGCCGGGGACGTGCGGCCCAGTTCGAAGGCAATGTTCACTTCCTCTTCCATGGTCACGCCCAGCCCCCCGAAATCCTCGGGAATGGTCAGGCCGAATAGGCCCATTTCCTTCATCTGCTCGACGATGTCCGCCGGCATCGAGTCGGTTTCGGCAACTTCGTTTTCGCGCGGGATCAACGCTTCGTTGACGAACTGGCGGATGGAATCCAGCAGGATTTGCAATGTTTCCGGATCGCGGATCATGTGTTACTCCTCGAGGGTCCGATGGTCGGACGCGTCATATCGACGAGGCACGACCCGCTTCTTCATCAGCGGGTGCTGGCCTCGATGTTGCTAACCATGTGGACCAGCCGCGGTCCGATGTCCTCTTCCAGCTTTTCGCGCGAGAGCTGAAAACTCGGGCCGCCGCAGTTGAATGCCAGCAGCCCGTGCTGCGCATGCGTCATGGGCACTGCAACCGCATTCACATCCCGGTGCCACTCGCCGATCGACAGGCAGTAGCCGTAGTCGGCGTAGTCCCGGAAGGCCTTTTCCAGGCCTTTTCGGAGCTTGGGCCAGTCCTCGGGATGCCGGGTGCGAATACGGTCCAGTAGAAAATCGCACTCGTTTTCCGGCAGCCCAGCCAGGCAGGCACGTCCCGCAGCGCTCAGATGCAAGGGCAGATGGGTACCCACTTGGCGCCGCATCGTGAGGTTGCCCTGGCCGTGCACCACGTCCAGATAAACCATCTGCAGCCGGTCCCGGGCCGCCATCGCCACCGCCGCATTTGCGTGGTTGGCCAACTGTTCCATTAGAGGATGCGCTACAGCCCGAATCGACAGGTTGGAGAGCATCCCGTAGCCAAACGACATCACACCGACGTCCAGCTGGTATTTGCCTTGGGGCAGTTGCTTCAAATAACCCAGGCGCGTCAGCGTGTGAGTCAACCGGCTAACGGTCGGCCGAGGCAGGTTGGCCTTGCGGGCCAGCTCCTGATTGCTCAGCACGCTTTCGCGCGGGCTGAAACAGCGCAGCAACTCCAGGCCCCGGGCCAGCGCGGTGACGAACTGGCGGTCCTTTTCCTCCTCATCGAGAGCCGATATCGGATCGAGCAGAACCCGTTCGGTCTCTAAAAGCGAGTCCTGATCCGGGGACCGATCCTTAATCCTGCGTTGCATGGTAGAGCCTCTTTTTTTATAAAATCAAGTTTTCGAAATTGTATTCCGCATAGCGGACATTCGACAAGGGTTGCTTTCCCTGAACGTTTATTTTGGGTATAGACCGCTATTGCGACGGTTTCTTCGACAAAAGTCGTATGTCAGGGGGGTGACATTTAAAGAAAACAACGTTAAAACCTATCGCCCCACGAAAAAGCGAAATGCAGTTTCGCATAGCAGACATGTCTGCGTGACCAAAAGCGGAGCAGAGATGAGCCAACCACTCGATCCAGTCGTACTGCTGGAGTATCCCCATGATGGTGTCGCCGTCGTGCGTATCAGCCGTCCCGAAGCCAAGAACGCGCTCAATGCGAGCGTGCGTCATCAGTTGGCTGAGCACTTCCGCACGCTCGCCCGGCGTGACGACATTCGCGCCGTCGTGCTTACCGGTGGTGAGCAGTTCTTCGTCGCAGGTGCGGATATCAAGGAGTTTGCCAGCGCCTCGCCGATCGAGATGTATGGCCGTCATACCGAGTTGCTATGGGATCCGATTGCCCGCTGTCCGAAGCCGGTCATCGCCGCCGTTAATGGCTTCGCCCTGGGTGGCGGCTGCGAACTGGCGATGCACTGCGACATCATCGTGGCCGGCGAGTCGGCCCGTTTTGCCCAGCCGGAAGTCAAGCTCGGCCTGATGCCGGGCGCTGGCGGTACCCAGCGTTTGATTCGCGCCGTGGGCAAGTTCCAGGCCATGCGCATCGCCCTGACCGGCTGCATGGTCAAGGCGCCCGAGGCGTTGGCCATTGGGATGGTCAGCGAAGTAGTGCCGGACGACCAGACTCTTGCTCGCGCGCTGACGCTGGCCAGCGAAATTGCTGCGTTGCCGCCGCTGGCCGTGCAACAGATCAAGGAAGTGATGCTGGCCGGCGCTGATCTGCCACTGGACAGCGCACTGACCCTGGAGCGCAAGGCGTTCCAGTTGCTGTTCGATTCCGCTGATCAGAAGGAAGGCGCGGCCGCCTTCTTCGAAAAGCGCAAACCCACCTACCGCGGGGAGTAAGTATGGCTCGCTCGATTAACATCATGGGGCTGGTCGGCACCGGCGTAATGGGTGCCGGCATCGCCCAGATCGCTGCACAGGCTGGCGTGGAAGTGCGTTTGTACGATGCCCGAGAGGGCGCAGCCGTGACGGCCCGCGACAATCTCGCGAATACCCTCGACAAATTGGTGGCCAAAGGCAAGATCAACCAGGCCTCCGCCGATGCTGCCGTGGCGCTGCTCAAGCCTGTCACCGCCATCGAAGAGCTCGCCGGTTGCGACATGGTGGTGGAAGCCATCGTCGAAAATCTGGATGCCAAGCGCGGCTTGCTGACTCAGCTCGAAGGCATCGTCGACGCCGAATGCATCCTGGCGACCAACACCTCGTCGCTCTCGGTGAGCGCCATCGCCACAGCCTGTCAGCATTCGCAGCGAGTCGCCGGCTTTCACTTTTTCAACCCTGTTCCATTGATGAGGGTGGTCGAAGTCATCGACGGTATCGCCACCGATCCGGCCGTCAGCGATGCCCTGCTGGACCTGGCCAGGCGCATGGGCCACACCGGTGTGCGCGCCAAGGACACCCCAGGTTTCATCGTCAACCATGCCGGCCGTGCCTACGGTACCGAAGCCCTGAAGATCCTCGGTGAGGGTGTCGCCCCGCAAGGCGATGTGGACCGCATCCTGCGCGAAGGCGCCGGTTTTCGCATGGGCCCGCTGGAGCTGTTCGACCTCACCGCGCTGGACGTTTCCCATCCGGTGATGGAATCGATCTATACCCAGTTCTACAACGACCCGCGCTACACGCCGTCCCCGCTGACCCGCCAGATGCTGGTGGCCGGCCGCGTGGGCCGCAAGGTGGGGCAGGGGTTCTACCGCTACCAGAACGGCCAGATGGTCGATGCGCCGCGACCGCAACCGGTGCCGAGCGTCGAGCAATTGCCGCCAGTGTGGGTCGCCACCGAGCGCGCAGACGACCAGCAGAAGCTGGCCGAGCTGCTCGATGCGTTGGGCGCGCAGGTGGAGGAGGGCGATCGTCCTTCCGAGCAGGCGCTGTGCCTGATTGCGCCGTACGGCGATGACGCCACCACCGCAGCCAACCGCTTCGGCGTGGATGCCGCCCGCACGGTGTGCGTGGACCTGCTGACCGATCTGTCTCGCCATCGCACGCTGATGATGACCCCGGCTACCCGTCCGGACATGCGCGCTGCCGCCCATGCGCTGTTCGCCCGCGATGGCGTGGGCGTCACAGTGATTCGCGACAGCGTCGGTTTCGTAGCGCAGCGCGTGCTGGCCATGGTGGTCAACCTGGCCTGCGACATCGCTCAGCAGCAAATCGCCAGCCCCGAAGACATTGATCAGGCCGTGCGTCTGGGCCTGGGTTATCCGCAGGGTCCGCTGGCCTGGGGCGACAGCCTCGGTCCGCGTCGCCTGCTGACCATACTCGAGCGCATGCTGAACGTGACCGGCGACCCGCGTTATCGCCCGAGCCATTGGCTGCGTCGCCGTGCCCTGCTGGGGCTATCGCTGCGCCTGGATGAGCCGTCCACCATATAACCCTTTCCTTTATAGGTATCATCATGCTGAACGCCTACATCTACGCAGGCCTGCGTACTCCCTTCGGTCGCCACGCCGGTGGTCTGGCTCCGGTTCGCCCGGATGATTTGATTGCCGACGTGATCCGCGAGCTGATTGCGCGCACCGGCGTTGACGGGGCTGCCGTTGACGACCTGATTCTCGGCAACACCAACCAGGCTGGTGAAGACAGCCGTAACATCGCCCGTCATGCCGTGCTGCTCTCCGGCCTGCCGGTCACCGTGCCCGGCCAGACCGTCAACCGCCTGTGTGCCAGTGGCCTGGCCGCGATCGTCGATGCTGCACGCGCCGTCACCTGCAACGAAGGCGAACTGTTCGTTGCAGGCGGCGTGGAAAGCATGTCGCGCGCCCCGTTCGTCATGGCCAAGGCCGAGAAGGCCTATAGCCGCGACTTCACGATGTACGACAGCACCATCGGCGCGCGCTTCCCGAACCCGAAAATCATCGAGCAGTTCGGCAACGACAGCATGCCGCAGACTGGCGACAACGTGGCCCTCGAATTTGGCATCAGCCGTGAAGAGGCCGACACCTTTGCCGCTGCCTCTCAGGCCAAGTTCGAAGCCGCGCGCCAGGCTGGTTTCTTCGCCGAGGAGATCGTGCCGGTGAGCGTGCCGACCGGTCGCAAGACCCCGCCGAGCGTGATCGCCGAGGATGAGCATCCGCGTCCGCAATCCGACATGGCCGCACTGACCAAGCTGCGCCCGCTGTTTGAAGACGGCGTGGTCACCGCGGGTAACGCCTCGGGCGTAAACGACGGTGCCGCCGCGCTGCTGATGGGCAGCCAGGCCGCTGGCGAGAAGCACGGCCTCAAGCCAATGGCACGCATCCTGTCCGCCGCCGTTGCCGGCGTCGAGCCGCGCATCATGGGCGTTGGACCGGTGGAAGCCATCAACAAGGCACTGGCCCGTGCTGGCCTGAGCCTGACCGATATGGACATCATCGAAATCAACGAAGCCTTCGCCTCGCAGGTGCTGGGCTGTCTGAAGGGCCTGCATGTGGCGTTCGACGACCCGCGCGTCAACCCGAACGGCGGCGCGATCGCCGTGGGTCATCCGCTGGGGGCTTCCGGGGCGCGCCTGGCACTGTCCACCGCGCGCGAATTGCAGCGCAGCGGCAAGCGCTACGCGGTCATCAGCCTGTGTATCGGTGTCGGCCAGGGCCTGGCCATGGTCATCGAGCGCGTCTGAGCAAAGACCGTTTGCTCATCTGAACCAGGTCGGCGGCGTTCTGCGCCGGCCGTGTTGAAAAGGTAAGAGACATGGGTGCATTGAGTGGGATTCGGGTGCTCGACCTGAGTCGTGTATTGGCTGGCCCCTGGTGCGGCCAGGTGCTGGCCGACCTTGGCGCCGAAGTGATCAAGGTCGAACGGCCGCGTGTGGGTGATGACACCCGTGGCTGGGGCCCGCCTCACATGAAAACGCCGGATGGCGAGAACAGCATCGAGGCGTCCTATTACCAGTCCACCAACCGCAACAAGCTGTCGGTGGCTGTGAACATCGCCACGCCGGAAGGTCAGGAGCTGGTGCGAGCACTGGCGGCAACCTCCGACGTGCTGATCGAGAACTACAAGGCCGGCTCGCTGGCCAAGTACGGGCTGGACTACGACAGCCTGTCGACGCTTAATCCGCGTCTGGTCTACTGCTCGATCACCGGTTTCGGTCTGACCGGCCCGCGCGCCGAAGAGCCCGGCTACGACTTCGTCATCCAGGGCATGGGCGGTCTGATGAGCATCACCGGCGAGAAGGACGGTGTGCCGGGTGCCGGCCCGCAGAAGGTGGGCGTGGCCGTGGCGGACGTAATGACCGGCCTGTATTCCACCATCGCCATTCAGGCGGCGTTGCTGGCACGTGAAAAGACTGGTCGCGGCCAGCACTGCGATATGGCGCTGCTGGATGTGCAGGTGGCGGCCCTGGGCAACCAGAGCCAGAACTACCTGAGCACCGGCAAACCGCCGGGCCGTCAGGGCAACGCCCACGTCAACATCGTGCCATATCAGGTGTTCACTGCCAGCGACATGGATTTCATCATTGCCTGTGGCAACGACACTCAGTTCGTAGCCCTGTGCGATGCCATCAGCCTGCCGGAACTGCCGCGGGACCCGCGCTTCACCAAAAACGCCGACCGCGTGCGCAACCGCGACGCCATCGTCGGGCTGCTGTCCGAGCACTTCCTCAAGGACACCGCCGACAACTGGGTCACCCGGATCCATGCGGCGAAGGTACCAGTCGGCGTGATCAACGACATCGGCCGCGCCCTGGCCGAGCCGCAGGTGCTGGCGCGCGACATGCTGGTCGATATCCCGCACGCCAAGAACCCGGACTTCAGGATGGTCGGGAGCCCGGTGAAGCTCTCGGGCACGCCGGTCGAGTACAAGCGGCCTGCGCCGATGCTCGGTGAGCACACGGAGCAGGTTCTGAAATCTGTCCTGGGGCTTTCAGCCGATGCGCTGGATGTTCTGAAAGACAAGGGGGTCATCGAGCAACTCACGTAACCCATCCAGTAACCGGTACTGGCTCACTGCCTGAGCTGGACGTAAGCCCGGTCATGTTGCGACATGCCGGGTCATCAAATACGCAACCACAAGAGAGATAATATGAACAAGTTGATGAAAATGCTGGTGGCGACAAGCGCTGCCGTGTTGCTTCCGCTGCTCGGTACGGCCGCCCAGGCTGCCGATTGGCCGTCCAAGAACATCACACTGGTCGTTCCGTACGCCGCCGGTGGCTCCACGGATATCCTGTCCCGTCGGGTGGCCGACCTTCTGGGCACGGAACTGGGTGTGAACGTTATCGTCGAGAACCGCCCGGGTGCGGGCACCACTGTTGCCACCGCGCAACTGGCCCGGGTTTCCAAGCGCGATGCCGATTACCGCGTGCTGATGGCGTCCCCGGGGCACACTGTTGGCGCGAGTCTTTATCCCCTGGCCTATGATCCAGTAAAAGACTTCCGCTTTATTCAGAACATTATTGATATCCCTAACGTCCTCGTCGTACCGGCCAAGAGCAAGTTCCAGACCTTCGAAGAGTTCGTGCAAGCCGCGAAGACCGAGCAGACCTCCTTCAGCTCGCCTGGTATCGGCAGCTCCATCCATATGTCGGGTGAACTGTTCAAAGCCAAGATCGGTGCGTCCCAGATGACCCACGTTCCGTTCCGTGGAAGTGGCGAGGCGCTTCCGGCACTGCTGTCGGGTGATGTCGACTTTTCATTCGAGAACCTGCCGACTGTCTATCCAATGATCAAGTCGGGGCAACTGCGGGTACTGGCTGTCAGCACCAGCGAGCCTTCGCCCTTCCTGCCGGACGTGCCGACCGTGCAGTCCGTTGGTGTTGAGCAGGGGCTGTCCGACTTTGCCACCTCCGCCTGGTTCGGTCTTATTGGGAGCGCCTCGATGTCCGACGAGGCCTACGGCAAGCTGCAGGCCGGCGTGCAAAACGTCATGCAAAGCCAGGCGTTCGAGGATTTCCTACCGCAGCTGGGCGCTGTCGCCGGCAAGGAATCCGGGGAAGCGTTCAAGTCCATGGTCGAGCGGGATATCAAGCAGTGGGCTGATTTGGTCGAAGCCGCCGGACTCGGCGAATAAGCCTCAATAGCTTCAAGGGGGCGTCGCCGCGCGGGACGCCTCTGCCTAACTGGATGGATTATGAAAAACACCGCCATTCGCCAGAGAGTCTCCAGGCTTGCCAGCGTCGATGCAGCTGCCGGTCTGGTTCTCATCGTGGCATCCCTTACGTTTCTGTTTTATCTGGTTCCAGCGTACATCGTTGAGCCTCGCAGGCTTCAGTCACCGCTGCTGTCGCCCCTGGTCCTTCCTCAGATCATGGGTTGGATGATTCTGTTGCTTGGTATCGGTCTGGTGCTCGGCACGATGTTTGGCCCGAAGCGTGAGCGGGAAGAAAGATACACCAAACTGCGCGACTTGCCGCTCCATCAATGGCTGCTGCCGTTGCTGGCCTTCGCCGTTTACTACTTCGGGCTCGAGCTGCTGGGCGCGGCGGTCTGTGGCGTGCTGGCCACGATGTTGCTGTTCGTAGCCATGGGGGTCAGGCGCATTGGCATTTATCTGCTGGGTGTTGCGATGCCGATCGGTATCTGCCTGGCCTTCGACTATGGCCTGAATGTTCCCCTGCCTTACGGCTCGCTCTGGGGATATTGAGTACCCGCTTGATGAGATTATGAAATGGACCAGATGCTTGAGGTGCTCAGCCTTTTCCTGAGCGTGGAAAACATCCTGATGATCGCGGTCGGCGTGGTGATTGGCGTCGTGATCGGAGCCATACCCGGGTTGACCGCAACCATGGCGGTAGCCCTGGCGCTGCCGTTCACCTTCGGCATGGAGCCCGTCACCGCGATCCTGCTGCTGGTCGGTATTTACAAGGGCGGCATGTATGGCGGATCGATCACTGCCATTCTGATCCGCACACCGGGCTCGCCAGCGTCGGCCAGCACGCTGCTGGACGGTTACCCGATGGCGCAGAAAGGTGAAGCCAAGAAGGCACTGTCCATGGCGCTGTACGCGTCCTGTATCGCCGACTTCATCTCCAATCTGTCGCTGATCTTCCTGGCGGGTTACCTGGCCAAGCTGGCGCTGAACTTCGGGCCGCCGGAGTATTTCTGGCTGATCTGCTTCTCGCTGACCATCATCATTTCGGTTTCCGGTGATTCGGTGATGAAGGGGCTGGTCGCTGCTGCTCTAGGGGTGATCCTCGCGCTGGTTGGCATGGATCCGGTCTACGGTACCGAGCGTCTGACCTTCGACAATTACAATCTGATGGATCGTATCAACTTCATCCCGCTGTTGATTGGTCTGTTCGCCATTCCCGAGATTCTTGAGTTCTATCTGTCGCGGGCCCGGGAGCACATCCAGACCGCCGTGGCGGGTGCCGACGTGACTTGGCAGGAGCTCAAAGGCAGCATGCGCAGCATCATTCGAGGCAGCTTCATCGGTGTGATCATCGGTGCCATTCCGGGCACTGGCGCGACAGCCGCTTCGTTCATCTCCTATTCGGAGGCACGCCGCAATTCGCCCAACAGGGACAATTTCGGCAAGGGTGAAATCGAGGGTGTAGCCGCAGCCGAGGCGGGCAACAACGCGGTTGCCGGCGCGACCATGATTCCGCTGCTGTCATTGGGAATCCCCGGCGACGTGATCACCGCGATCATCCTCGGCGCTTTCATGATCCATGGACTGACTCCCGGACCGATTCTTTTCCAAGAGAACATGAATCTGATCTACGCGCTGTTCTGCGGCATCATGCTCAGCTCCGTGGTGTTGTTCGGTACCGGCAAGCTGGCGATCCGGTATTTTTCCCGGATTGCCGACGTTCCCAAGCGGATCCTGTTCCCCATCGTTTTGATGTTCTGCATCTACGGCGCCTACGCCGTGAACAACAGCACCTTCGATATCGCTGTCATGCTGGTGTTCGGCCTGGTCGGCTTCATTTTCAACCGTACCGGATTTGCCTCAGCACCGTTTCTGATCGGTTTCATCCTGGGGCCGATGCTGGAAGACAACTTCCGTCGTTCCCTGCTGATCAGCAGCAACAGTTTCGATGTGTTTATTCGTGGCCCCATCGACTGGTTCTTCATCGCGTTGACGGTGCTATCTCTGGGCTTTGCCTTGCGCCGCTACCTTCAATCACTACGCACCAATTGATCGCCGCCACCTCTGTGGTGCCTGCAATCGGAGACAATATGAAAATACTGGTAACAGTCAAACGAGTGGTCGATTACAACGTCAAGGTTCGCGTTAAGGCGGACAACTCCGGCGTCGACCTCGCCAACGTCAAGATGTCGATGAACCCCTTCTGCGAAATTGCCGTGGAAGAAGCCGTGCGCCTGAAAGAGAAGGGTGTCGCGAGCGAGATCGTCGTGGTTTCCATTGGTCCGACCGCTGCCCAGGAGCAACTGCGTACCGCGCTGGCACTGGGTGCAGATCGCGCCGTACTGGTCGAGTCGACCGAAGAGCTGAACTCCCTGGCCGTGGCCAAGCTACTCAAGGCCGTGGTCGACAAGGAACAGCCACAACTGGTGATTCTCGGCAAGCAGGCCATCGACAGCGACAACAACCAGACCGGCCAGATGCTGGGTGCGCTGACTGGCTTCGCCCAAGGTACTTTCGCTTCGAAGGTCGAAGTGTCAGGCGATAAGGTTAATGTCGAGCGTGAAATCGACGGCGGCGCGCAGACCGTTGCGCTGAACCTGCCGGCCATCGTGACCACCGACTTGCGCCTGAACGAGCCGCGCTATGCGTCGCTGCCGAACATCATGAAAGCCAAGAAGAAGCCGTTGGAAGTCCTGACGCCCGACGCGCTTGGCGTATCTACCGGCTCCACCGTCAAGACCCTGAAAGTCGAAGCGCCGGCTGCTCGCAGCGCCGGCATCAAGGTCAAGTCCGTGGCAGAACTGGTCGAGAAACTGAAGAACGAGGCGAAGGTAATCTAAATGACTATCCTGGTTATCGCTGAACACAACAATGCCGTTCTGGCCGCTGCGACCCTCAACACCGTGGCTGCTGCAAAAGCTATCGGCGGCGACATTCACGTGCTGGTTGCCGGCTCCGGTTGCGGCGCCATCGGTGAGGCGGCTGCCAAGATCGAAGGCGTCGCCAAGGTACTGGTCGCCGACAACGCCGCCTACGCTCACCAGCTGCCGGAAAACGTCGCGCCGCTGATCGCCGAGCTGGCGAAGGGCTACAGCCACGTGCTGGCCGCGGCCACCACCAATGGCAAGAACTTCCTGCCGCGCGTTGCAGCGCTGCTAGACGTCGATCAGATTTCCGAAATCATCGCCGTTGAAAGTGCCGACACCTTCAAGCGTCCGATCTACGCCGGTAATGCCATCGCTACCGTGCAGTCGAACGCACCGATCAAGGTCATCACCGTCCGCGCCACCGGTTTCGACCCGGTCAACGCCGAAGGCGGTTCGGCCGCCGTCGAGCAGGTTTCGGGTGCTGGCGACGCTGGCGTCTCCAGCTTCGTGGGTGAAGAGCTGGCCAAGTCCGACCGTCCCGAACTGACCGCGGCGAAGATCGTCGTTTCCGGCGGCCGCGGCATGCAGAACGGTGACAACTTCAAGCATCTGTACTCGCTGGCCGACAAGCTCGGCGCCGCGGTTGGTGCTTCGCGCGCCGCGGTCGACGCCGGCTTCGTGCCGAACGATATGCAGGTTGGTCAGACTGGCAAGATCGTTGCGCCGCAGCTGTACATCGCGGTGGGTATCTCCGGTGCCATCCAGCACCTGGCAGGTATGAAGGACTCCAAAGTGATCGTCGCGATCAACAAGGACGAAGAAGCGCCCATCTACCAGGTTGCCGATTACGGCCTGGTAGGCGATCTGTTCGAGATTCTGCCGGAGCTGGAAAAACTCGTTTGAGTCAGAAGGGCAGCCGCCCTCGCGCTGGCTGAGCGGGAGGGTGGCATTCAACTATGGACGTCTAGTTATACGAACCCTTGCCGGGCATCTTAATGCCGTACTGATTCACGCGGCGGTAAAGAGTTGCACGGGAAATTCCCAGCTCCTGTGCAGCAAGTACCGGCTTCCAGCGATTGCGTACTAGTGTGTCGATCAGCGCTTGACGTTCCGGGTCTCCTGCTGACGTTTCCTCCCCGTTCACCGGGGCGCTGATAGCAAGCGTTACCGGCAAGTCTTCGATACCGATCACCTGGCTGGCGCACACCGCACAGGCATATCGCAGCGCATGATGCAGCTGGCGCATATTGCCGGGCCAACTGTAGTTCAACAGCATCTCCAAGGCCGCGTCACTCAGTTGGAAGCGCTCTGCGGATCGCGTGCATTCTTCGTCCAAGAGCTTATTGATCAAGGCCAGTTTATCGGTGCGCTCGCGCAATGGCGGGATATCGAAGCGCGCGCCGTTCAAGCGGAAGTACAGGTCTTCACGGAACGTACCTTGCTCGACCAGCGTCACGAGATCGCGGTGGCTGGCACACACGACCTGAATGTCGATGGCCTGTGGGCGTGAGGCGCCTAATGGCGACACTTGGCCTTCGCTCAATGCCCGCAGCAGGCGGGTCTGCAGCGTGAGCGGCATATCGCCGATCTCATCAAGAAATAGCGTGCCGCCATCGGCCTGTTGCAGCAAACCCCGCATGCCTTTACTTGATGCGCCGGTGAAGGCGCCGGCCGAATAGCCGAACAGCTCACTTTCGATCAAGTTTTCGGGTATCGCCGCACAATTGATGGCGACGAAGGGCTTGTCCTTGCGTTTGCTGGCTGCATGCAACTGCAACGCGAAGTGCTCTTTGCCAGCGCCTGTCTCACCATGAATCAATACCGGCAGCCCTCGGTCCTTGACGCGCACCGCCAGTTCAAGAGCTCGGGCAACCGTTGGATCGAGCGCTTCGACCACCTTGCCGGTTGCACGTGCGCTCGGACGGCGTCTTGGCGCTTTGAGTCGCACATGTAGGTTCAGCGCAGATAGGTAATGAACCGTGTCATCAGCGCGATCAGGAAGCCGGTCTGAAATAAAGGCTTCATCGACGGTATCCGGAATCCGGCCGTGACGCTGTAGCAGCAACCGCCGTGCGGCGGGATTGAGCGCCTGGATCACACCATCGCTATCCCATGCGAACAGGAACTGCGGTTGGCTATCGACATACCCGGGAAACGGATGCGCGCGCAACACCCAAAGATCCTGGGTGCTGTACATGAAGTACGCATTTTCGATTTCAGCGTCGCTTTGAATGACCATCTGACGGATCAGATGTTGGCTACGCCTGTCATCCGGCGAACGTATGGCGGATACGTCCAAAACGGCGAAAAGCTCGCCGGAAGGGGAAAAGACCGGGGCGGCAGAGCAGGTGTTGCCGATGAACGCTGCGCGAAAGTGATCCTGCTTGTGTACGGTGATCGGCTGCTTATCGATCAGAACCGCACATACGGCGGTGGTGCCTTCTTCGCTTTCCGTCCAGCACGTGCCGAGGTCGATGCCGGCACGTCGATACTCGCCGCGGATCGTTGAATCGATGCAGTAATCGACGGTGCATCCCAAGGTATCGGTGAGCATCACGCAATAATCGGCATCGCGCACTCGATGGTGGAGTCGACCAATCTCATTGCCCGCCAGCCTCAGGAAATCATCGATACGCTCTCGATGCTCATTGAGTTGGTGTGCTTCGAGCACTCGTGGGCCCTGCAGCGAGCCTGGATCGAGTTGGTGGTGCTGCACCGAACGGCGCCAGGAGTCGACGATGCTGCTCGGAACGGGAAGCGTCGGCGCGCTTTGGGCAGTGCGTAGCACTCTGCTCACGTGTTCCACATGAGCCTTTGAGTAACCAGAGGACATGTTACCTCCGCATGGTCAATTCTAATTTTTGTACAGCCATTTAATGCGTGTTGACCGGTGTCCACAAGCTGAATCGATTTGCGTTACAGGGTGAGACATAACGTCTCACCGTTCTCCCTTCGTCCCGCTCATCGCGAGACATAACGTCTTGATCGGCTGCGATCGCAATTCGCCTTTCGCGATGCTGGAAGCGCTCTGGAACGGTGCTTTGAGCTGATAGTTCTAAGATTGGCACCTGATTTGCTCCATCCGTCTCAGCGAACCGCCATGAGCGGTCGCATTCAACAACAATAATTAGAGGCATCTCATGAGCGAATCTACTGCTGTCGATTTTTCCCTGGTCGGCAAGGTTGCCCTGGTAACAGGCGCTGGCCGCGGTATTGGCCAAGGCATCGCCTTGAGCCTGGCAAAAGCCGGCGCTGATCTGGTACTCGCCGACTATGACCTCGGCATCGCTGAAGAAGCTGCCGCCCGTGTGCGTGCAATTGGCCGCCGCGCCATCGCCTTGCAAGTGGACGTGAGCCAACCCGACAGCGTTGGCGCAATGATCGAGCAGGTACGCGAGCACTACGGTCGCCTGGATGTAGCCGTCAACAACGCGGGCGTAGTGAGTTTGGGTAAGGTCGACGAGCTGCCAGTCAGCGAGTGGGACCGCATCATGAACATCAACGCACGCGGCGTATTCCTCTGTTGCCAGGCTGAACTGCGGCTGATGCGTGAGCACAGGTTCGGTCGCATCATCAATCTGGCATCGATCGCCGGCAAGGTCGGCTTCCCGGACCTGTCTCACTACAGCGCATCCAAATTCGCTGTCATCGGTTTTTCCAACGCATTCGCCAAAGAAGTCGCCCGTGAAGGCATCACGGTCAACGCGCTGTGCCCCGGTGTCGTGGGTACTGGCATGTGGCGCGGTGACGAGGGGCTGTCCAGCCGTTGGGCTGAGCCGGGTGAAACCGAGGAGCAATCTTGGGAGCGGCATCAGGCGGCCCTGCTACCACAAGGCGAAGCGCAAACCGTCGAGGACATGGGCCAGTTGGCGGTCTACCTCGCCTGCGCGCCTCATGTCACAGGCCAGGCAATCGCGGTGGATGGTGGCTTCTCGCTGTAAGTAAGAGCGGAGCGGGTCGGGCTGATCCGCTCACTTCACCTATCGAGTTTCGACACGCCCCCGATCTTGTTTTTGGGGGAGACGGTACCGGCTTGCCTGAAGATTCTCTTAGCGAACGAGCGATGACTTCAGGTGCACCGATCAATCAGGAGAACACAATGACAACTACAGTTCTGGCTAAACGCTCCGTTGGCACCAACGTGACCAACCTTGACGCGATCATCATCGGTGCCGGTTTTGGTGGCATCTATATGCTGAAAAAACTGCGCGACGAGCTTGGTTTGAAGGTGCGTGCCTTCGACAAGGCAGCTGGCGTTGGGGGCACCTGGTTCTGGAATCGCTATCCAGGCGCCTTGTCCGATAGTGAAACCTTCGTGTACTGCTTCTCGTGGGATCGCGAGCTTTGCCAGGAGTGGGACATCACCACCCGCTACGTCGACCAGCCGCAGATCCTGTCCTACCTGAACCATGCGGTTGATCGCCACGACCTGCGCAAGGATATCCAACTGGAAACGGCGATCACCTCGGCCGTGTTCGACGAACAAACCAACCGCTGGTCCGTCACCACTGATAATGGGCACCAGTACTCCGCCAAGTACCTGGTCACCGCGCTTGGTCTGCTGTCTGCCACCAACGTGCCGAAGATCAAGGGGATGGAGCAGTTCAAGGGCAAGATGTACCACACCGCCAATTGGCCAGCCGATGCCGTTCTGGAGGGCAAGCGCGTCGGCGTCATAGGCACGGGCTCGACCGGTTGCCAGGTGATTACGGCCATTGCGCCTACCGTTGACCATCTCACCGTGTTCCAGCGCTCCGCGCAGTACACCGTCCCTGTCGGCAATGGTCCGGTTAGCCGCGAGTACGTCGATGACATCAAGCGTAACTATGATGCGATCTGGCAACAGGTACGCTCGTCTCGCCTGGCGTTCGGTTTTGAGGAAAGCGACATCCCAACGATGAGCGTGTCGCCGGAAGAGCGTAAACAAATCTTCCAGCGTGCCTGGGACGGCGGTGGTGGATTCCGCTTCATGTTCCAGACCTTCAACGACATTGCGATCGACGAGCAAGCCAATCGGGCCGCTCAAGATTTCATTCGCGAGAAGATCGGCGAGATCGTCAAGGATCCGGAAACGGCGCGCAAGCTGATGCCGCGCGACCTCTATGCGAAACGTCCACTATGCGACAGCGGCTATTACGCCACTTTCAACCGGCCGAATGTCTCCTTGGTGGACGTCAAAGCCAACCCGATCGAGGAAATCACCGAAGCGGGCATTCGTACCGCCGATGGCGTGGAGCACGAGCTGGACGTGCTGATATTCGCCACCGGTTTCGACGCGGTGGACGGCAACTACAAACGCATCGATATCCGCGGCCGGAATGACGTCAGCATCAAGGATCACTGGAGCGAAGGGCCGTCCAGCTACCTGTCGGTGGCGACCGCCAACTTCCCCAACATGTTCATGATTCTCGGCCCGAACGGTCCGTTCACCAACCTGCCACCCACCATCGAGACAGAGGTGGAGTGGGTAAACCATAAGTCACCCCTAGTGGTGTCCTTGAACCAGCAGGACTTCTTCGCCGCAACACCTATGGCTGTACGCAGCTCAGGACGATCTATCCAAGTGCCAGCGTCCTTGTCTAAATCTCCTGCAAGGAGCCTAGAGCGCACATGGTCGTACACAGGGAAGCTCAGCTCGTCTTGAGCGAGTTTTAAACTAGCTAGCACGCTTGGCCACGGAAGATCCTGAAAGGCCCTCTCCTCAAGTGAAAGCTTGTCGCTCCACATCAGAACTGGGATGTTCAGAGCCGCTAGCTCTTTCTCATCCTTTGGAGAGAACTGATCTTCGGCGTCACCATCAGCGAGCACCGTCACGTCATAGCCAAGCGATTTGAAGGCTTTCGCAAGTGCCTTTACCTTGCTGCCTCCCTTTGCATCTAGCAGCGCAACACCGTGGAAGGAAAACGGATCCTTCTTGCTCGCCATCTGGAAGTCGTCAAAACCCCTCAGGAAGCCGACCTCTGTTGCGCCTTCGCAAACCACCACCTTCTTTGCCAGAAATGCTTCGGTGCTTGATCGAATCTTCCCTTGAACCTCGTGATCCTCAAGGCCTTCTTTGGCAGCGGAAATGATCTGAACCACGCCGTCGGCGTTGTGAACCACATGAAGCTCATTCACGGTGAGTTCGCGCAGCACGGCTGGAGAGTGGGTCGTGAGAAAGTACTGCCCTCGTTCGTCATCTCTCACGTGCTTGATGAGGCGGGTGATCCGGTGCGGCTCTAGGCCAAACTCCACCTCATCAAACAAGGTGATGTGGCCTTCTTCTAGCCCCACAGTTTGAATGCCACACAGAAGCATCCGGCGCGATCCAAGGCCCAACTGACGTAGCGGCATACCCTCGATACCAACGCCAGGGTAGTCGCAGGCATTGCGATATTGATGGCGGTATGGTGGATCACTGAAGCTATCCCAATTCCCGTGACTTCTCTGCTCCCACTGGTGCTTTTTCCGCTTCTGGGCATCACCTCGATCAACGACGCTGCAACGCCTTACGCCAATTCGATCGTGTTCCTAGTTCTGGGGGGCGTATTGCTAGGGCTAGCCACGCAACGCTGGAATTTGCATCGTCGATTCGCTCTGCTCACGGTTCTGTCGGTGGGTACCAAACCTGCGCAAATCGTGTTCGGTTTGATGGCCGCAAGTTGGTTCATCACCATGTGGGTGAGCAACACGGCGACAGCCGTGATCATGATGCCGATTGGCGGTTCGATCATTCTTCTCGTCAAATCGCTAGGAAATGAAGACGCGACCCCAAAATTCTCGGCGGCGGTTTTGATTGGTATCGCCTATGCAATCACCATTGGCTCGATGGCAACCCTGATTGGCCAGCCTCCAATGGCGCTCATGCGCGCCTATTTGGCCAATTCGCATGGGCTAGAGATCGGGTTTGGGCATTGGATGCTATTGGGTGTTCCGTTTGCTCTGGTCATGCTCCTAATTGCCTGGCTGGTTCTGACCAAAATCCGTCGCGTTCGCCACAGGGGACCTGCCTATCCGGCACATGATTCGAGCTGGTATCTGGATGAACGTCATCGGGTTGCTTCTGATCATCGTCGCGCTTTATACAATCGTACCGCTGGTCTTTGACGTCTCGTTTTGATGGCCGGCCCGTCCTAGTAGGATGGCTTGAGATTTTGCCCTGGCCGTATGATTGCGGCTGGCGGTGGTCTTATAACCGATGGTCTATCCCCTTCTGAGTTGTGGGGACCTCGGCTTTGTTTGAGGGGGTTAGACTTGCAAAGTGGAGTTGCTGGCCAGGATACCGCCGGTGGGTAAAGTACGGCTTCCTAACAGTAGGTGTAGCTAACGGATTCGGCTCGCTATACTGACGCTTGCGCTTGGGGCGGTCACCGTCTCCCCGCTGGCAAAATAATCCGGGAGCATTGCCCCTATGAGCTTGGTAAAAGAACGTACCGCCGCCGTTGTGCAGACACGAAATTTTCTTCTTGAATTGTCTAGAGAATCATCTCTACCTGAATCCTTACGTCGTCAGGCAAAACATCTATTGAGGCATTACCCCACCTCTGATGATGTTTGGCTAGCTGGTAGGGCTGAAGAACGGCGTCGATACGAGCTACGACTGTTAGAGGATAAGCATGGTCCTCTGCATCCGTCGCTCGGCCTTTGGCTTGTCGTAGATCCGATGTTTTGTGACGAGAGCGCTGATGCGAGCTCAGCCACACCGTAGGTGACGTAGCAGAGTCCTCGCGCTGGGTAAGGGAGTGCCTGCAACGCGGACTGATTTGGGAATATCAGTTGAAAAATGAAGCTGAAAGTAACGCTGGATAATGCAGGCGCAGTGCACCAGATCAACGCAGAGGCAGTGTAATGAAAATCGAGCCGATTCGTAGCGAAAGCGACCTGGCTACGGCTTTGGCGCGCTTGGAGCACCTGTGGGGCGCGCAGATCGGTTCGTTAGAATGTGATGAACTGGAAGAGCTCGCGGCGTTAATTGAGAAATACGAGGAGGCGCATTATCCAATGCCGCCTTCGGATCCCGTCGAGGCCATCAAGTTCCGAATGGAACAGCAAGGACTGGGCGAAATCTAGCGCGACCTATAGCGAAGAAAAAATCATTGAGCGAGCGAGTTGCTTCAACTACTGGGTCTACTATGGCGTTATCGAAGTCAGCCCGAGTAAGAATGCCTGTTAGCGGCTTTAGTCCATCCGCGCGCTAGCCAGCGCCATCGCCTGCGCCTCGGTTAGCGCGACGGGCATGGAGGGGGCGGTTGGCAGCGGGCCGCTGATGAATGCTGCATTGGCCGATTTACGCCCTGCGCGGCCAGGTGCTTTCAGCTATAGATCAATGAGTATTGCGAGGCGGCAAGAGTTTGCATCTGGTGTTTAGCGCACTCGGATCGTTCGAAGCAGGGCCTAAAGCCGCTTCATTCACAAGAAGCAATGCCGATCGCATCCATACTGGCATTTTACAACCTTTTAGCTTACGCAACTCTTCGCTACTCATGGCTTTTGTGATCCTGGAAATGACCTGCGCGGACAACCCCTGTTTTCCGAGGTAATAGAGCGCGGTGAGCACCGTTCCTATCTTCGTTCCGGCGTACTGCATGCGCGCATTAGAGACATGCCTGAGGCGAACCACCGCATTGCCAGCTTTGATCACGCGGGTAGTACCGCTGGTGTAGTAGGTCGGCACAACCTGCATCTGCGTACTGAGGCCCAACCTCCTAACAGCCTCCGCCCCGTGTATTTGGATCGTCTCGCCGTTCGCCTTAGCAAGAACCATCATAATGTCTATCGGACTTGGGCGTACCCTGCAGCCGGTGTATATGCTCATCTTTGGGCGCATATAGACGCCGCGAGCGACACGCTCCAGAAGGCCTGATTTCACTAAGTTTGAAAGTGTCTTATCAACCGCAGCTCTTGAACCTACCTGCGCGAAAACGTTGCGTGAAAAAGGCCTCCCTTTTCGCATGTGCTTGACTCGGCTCCAGACAGCTTTCGCGACAGACATGAGTACCTTTGAATGGTTTACGTCAGATAGGAAGGTGGAGCAATCCTTCAGCCGCGAGCTAAGGACTGTTACTTGCAGTTCGTGCTTGGGCCCGATCGCGCAGCTGGCTCACTGATAAACCCCGTACTCAATGCGCTCTAGGCAGTCGTTTACTACCTGAAACCCCACAGGATTGCTGACAACGTCTAGAGGTATTTCGCCTTCCAGATATCTGCAGGGCCGACCCAGCCATTCTTCGGCTAGCATTTGAGTACCGAACACTTTGGTAGCGCGCTCCAGGAGCGTAGCAAATTGAAAGGCCACAGCGCTCTGCACAGAGCTGAGGCGCACGGTTTGATTTCCCTTGCTCTGTCGTTGAATCGTCCTAGCGGATTTGCCCACGATGCGGGTAAGGACCTTCTCCGCCGAGTAGAGATCGGAAATCGAAAGCATGTCTTGCACATCTTTCATCTCGAACCCCTCGGCAGTCAGTTTGTAAACCATAGTTGGACTGAGCAGTCCAGGGTCACTACGGAGGAGGTACTCCGTAGGCTTGCGGGCGGCGAGTGCCGTTTTATCGGCACGCCTGGCGGCGTTAACCATAAAGAGCTCCTCCATATGCGACCGACAAACCTTTGGCTCCGCTTGATCCACACTGCGCTTAGCATCAAAAGCTGCATGGGTATGTAGTATTGCTCTGCTCAAAGCCAGTGTCGATCACGGTGTCCATCTGACGCATCCGCTTAGCGTGCTTTGAAAACGTTGTATGTCCAGTTTCCGGTTTTATATTTTTTAAAGGTTATTGATCGCAACGTTAGCGGCTGGCTCATCGCCCATTACTATCCTTCGGAGGCGGAGCGGTCATTGCTAAGCTGGTGGCATGCGCCGCGGGACTTTGCTGGTAGTGGCTCGCCGCTGCCTCCCCCCTGCGCACATCTATTCCGACTGTTTCTGGGGAATCGCGATGACACAGCGTGTGAATATCGAGGACTAGGACGACGACTGCGCTATGAGATTGACCGACGAAATTCTGCTAATGATGGATGCCGACGGGGGGGGGCTTTACCTGCTTGAGGAATATGTAGGCACGACCCGCTGCCTAGTGCTTAGCAAGACTAAACACATTCCCGATCGAATCGATGACCTGGTCCGTCGCTGGGGTTCGTTCGGTAAGATAGCAGCAGATTTAAACGGGAAGGACGAATGAGCGCCTTGAGCTGATGAGACGGCCGAAGGTTACGTGCTGCCATTGCCCTTCGAGCCTATCTTGTCGGTATGCGTAATTGACCCACCTGCTAGGGCAGAGCTCTCTATCTTATTAAAGGCTTCGATTGCCTCCGCGTTGAAAAAGCTGTGGTAGCGCGGTGATCGCTGCAGCCGACGAATTTTGTCTATGGCATCCGAGCGGATTTTTGATAATGAATTTCCATCGTCATTTGACATGCATGAGCCCCTACTATCAATCAATTGTCTCGGAAGCTAGAGCTTCAGACGGCCCGCAGAAATTAACAAGCCTACACTCTGGATGATGTGTCTTCTACCGTCCAGTGAAGCGGATCTGAAGCTACCGAAACGGCGACACGCTGGATTGCGTAGTATTCTCTTACTTCCATAGAACCGTGAGTGTAGCCCGTGAATTAGCTGGCAGCGCGTTCCCTCGAGAAGTGACTGGTAGGATTTCCCCGGAGGTTAGAGGGCTTAGCCGCTCAGCCTGATTGGACTGTCCTGGCTGTTGAGAGCGGGCTCGAGCAGCGGCGGTTGCAGGAGCTGAGCGCAACACGGTTATTGAATTGAAGCCGGAGCATCATGCCGCATCGCCATGGCATTTTGCATGACCTCTCCCATCACCTCGATGGGGCATTTGAAGTCGAAGCGCTTGCGCGGTCGCATGTTCAGTTGCAGCGCAATGGCGTCCAGCTCCTCTTGGCTATGTACCGACAGGTCTGTGCCCTTGGGCAAGTACTGGCGAATCAGGCCGTTGATGTTTTCGTTGCTGCCGCGCTGCCAGGGGCTGTGCGGGTCGCAGAAGTAGATCGCCACGCCGGTTCTTTGGGTGATCTCGGCGTGTCGCGCCATCTCCCGGCCCTGGTCGTAAGTCATGCTCTTGCGCATCTCCAGCGGCATGCCATTGAGCGCGGCGCTGAAGCCTTCCAGCGCCGAAGTCGCCGTCGCGTCGTTCATCTTCACCAGCATCAGGTAGCCACTGGTGCGTTCCACCAGCGTACCGACGGACGAGGCGTTGGCCTTGCCCTTGATAAGGTCGCCTTCCCAATGCCCCGGCATCAGCCTGTCTTCAATCTCCGGCGGGCGCACATGAATACTGACCATCTCAGGGATCTGGCCGCGCCGATCCACGCCGCCAGAGCGCGGCCGGCGCGTCGTCTTGCCTTGGCGCAGACAGATGATCAGCTCCTTACGCAGCTCACCCACTGGCAGGGCATAGATCGCGTTGTAGATCGTCTCGCGACAGACGTAGGCATCTCGCAGGTTGGGTATGTTCATGCTGCGCAGCTTGCCGGCAATCTGCTCGGGAGACAAACGCTCACGCAGCATATGGGTCACCAGTTCGAAGCGCTCGCTACCCGGCAACAGTTTTCGCATCGGTCGACAAACCTGGCGGCGGGTCTGCATTTGCTGCTGGGCCAGACGGGCCGAGTAGCCACCGCAAGCACCTCGGTTACGGCGCAGCTCACGGCTGATGGTCGAAGGGGATCGGTTGATCAAGCAGGCAATCCTGCGCAGGCTGAAGCCTTGGGTACGACCGATTTGAATGGTGGCGCGCTCTTCAACGCTGAGTTCGGTATAAGACATAGGGGCAGCACCGTACCGGAAAGGTCAGGTGTTGCACTCAGTTTTTGCCGCCGCCAGCGATAACCTACTTTTTTGGGGCTACTGTTTTACTTTTAGCCCCTTTACGGAGTGAGCGCGCTGCTCATCTAGCGAGTTGTAATAGGTATTCTGGGTGGTACTCATACTGTTGTGACGAAGGTCGGCCTGGAGATCCTTCATGTCACGGTGCGGTGCATCGAAAGTGGCGGATGTATGGCGCAACCAATGCAACGACGCCGAGCGCAGCTGATCAATCTCGTCATCGCTCCAGCCTTCCTCAGACATGCGCGCCAACGAACGATCAAACAGTTCCTGTAGCAACAATCGAATGTGGCGGTCAGAAAGCCCAGCTCGACCTTTTAGTGAGCCAATTAGCGGAGTGCTCTCATGAGCGGAGGGCAGGGGAGGAAGCCCGAGGTGTACACGGTAGCGCACCAGGTAGGCGTGGATGTAATCATCCCGGACGCTGATTTTCGCAGCTTTGTTGCCTTTGCCCACCACATGAAACCACCAGTTACCCATGCTGTCGCGACGAATATCGCCCATCGTTGGCGTCCAGTTATCGCGTCCGACTAGATCGGAGACCCGCAGGTACATAGAAAACAAGGTGGCAACAATAAACAACGTTCGCTCATACAGTGCATCCTCCGCAGCCATTAGCTCAGCGGTTTCGATCACGTAGCTCCATTGCAGCTGGGTCAACGAGCGAGAAGCGACATCCACCGTATTGCGTTGCTTGTAGATCCACTTTTGCTTCACTGCGCGAAACGGGTTGACCTCAGTCAGCCCCTCATCGATGGCGTGTTGGAAAAAACTGCCACACACAGCAAACACCTGACCGACGGAACCCTGGGACATCCGATAGACCCGGGAGGGAAGGGGCCCCGCGGATTCCGCCGCGATTTTGCGCTCCCGCTTAGCGACTGTATAGGTGAACGGACGCCAGTCTTGGTTGATCATAAGACTGTCCGTTTCCAGCGGCTTCCTGCCGCCAATACGTAAAAACCTCGATTTAACTACCGGTCCCACCCAGTCGGCAGGTGGGTTTAGACAGAAGTCCATGAAGGCCTCGGCATCGCGGCGCCTCAAAGCCAGAAGAGGCTTACCGGCCAACAAAAGTGACCACAATAGGAGCCGCTCGGCGTGCGTTCGATAGGAGTTGAACGTGGCTTCGTTGCCTACGTAGGACTTCAGAAAGCCTCTGACTGCCATATATCCCTCAGTGGCCTGAAGCTCCCCAGGAAAGTCCAAAAGGAAGTCGCACACCAGAGGCAGCTCGCCATGCAGGTGTAGAAAGTTGAGTCCGTGGAAGCGCTCAAAGGTCTCGAAAAGTGGCTGTGGGCGCTGCGACATCCTGTGTTAATGATCCGGACGGAGTTAACTGGAGTTGTATAGACTGACTCTTTCAGCGTATCTGTGCAATATCCGGGTCTGGTGATTATCGGATATTGCTGTGTGGAACGACGGTCCGTCACGGTTAATCCTGATAATACCTACCATAGGTATATGCGAGACTCGTAATACGTAGATCTTGTTTCAGTTCGGCGGGCAGGCGGGTTTGAGCGCTACTCCTTGCGCCACTGTCCCTCAGTAGCCTCGGGTTTGACGCAAGTAAAATGTCCCAATGACCGCCGTTTTCTTCCTCTAAAGTAATATCCGCATGCACCTGTCTGAGCGCTGCACGAACGACCTCTCGAATTTGGCGAACGCTAAGCCCCGGACGCCCGTGGCTAGTCTCTAGAAGCGGAACTCCGTCATCTTGTTCCGGCAGCGGTGATAGTCCTCTGCTTTTCCGGTATCGTTTCAAGTAGGGTAAAAATTTAGGGTTGACTGCGATCCTTTGCGGCTGGGTGCCTGGGATATCTAGGACCAACCACCAACTGCCGTCCTCAAACGAGAAACAATCCATACTTGGCCAGTACTCACCACTCGCTGCAAGATCAGTCGCGCGTAGGCACAAAAATACAGTCGCAGCTACAATGAAAAGAGCGCGCTCTCCCGCAGGGTCGCCTGTTGCACGAATCTCTAGAATTTGCATGACACGAAAGAGTTGGCCTGAAGTTAGGAAGCGTCGGGCGGGGTGATCTGCTTTGTCTGCACTCCCACTCTGCAATCTAGACGCGACGACTGGATTGACTGCGGCTGCATCCTCTGCATGTAGGAAATTGTAGAAGGAACTGCAGATGCTCTGTATCTGTCTCAATGTACCAGTGAATGGTCTGTAAGATTTTGACTCCGGTTGACTGCGGATGTTGAAAGGTCGCCAGCCTTCGTTGAACGTCCAATTACCGTCGCTTTGAGTGAATCGCGCCGAAGGTGCTACACCGACCCAAGGCCGAGGTGGCCTTTTGCAGAAACCAACGAATTGTTCAAATTCATTTCGATTTAATGTCAAAGCCGATTTACCAGCGAAGATCCAGCTCCATAGAAGCAGACGCTCCACAAAAGTACGGTAAATACCGTAGGTTCCGGCTGCACGATTATGGAGGGCTAGAAAACGAAGCCCCCATTCAAAATCCTTCTCAACGTCAAACTCGGCCAAAAAACTCCTGAGATAGGCTGCGACGCAGGGGTAGCAAGCATAGTACTGCTTAAGGTCCAAAAGCATAGACTCGGGACCGGCAAAGAGCGGATGCGGGTCTCTGGTGTATGCTGGCATCGGAGGCTCCATCTACAGGTGGTAGCGTTCAAAGCTGCTTTCCGTAACCGTAGCAGAGACTTTTAGTCTTGTTTTTATTTTTTTTGAACCGTTCAAAAAGCTTCTGGAGTCTGCTTTTTCGGCTGGATATCGGCGGGCAGTAATGGGCTTCCAGAACAAGACAGCCCATACCTCTCTGATTTTGCAGTATTTTTTTTGATCAGGTTTTATCTCTTTTACTGTCAGGAGCCACAGTCCTTGCCCTTGAGAACGCCTGAAACGAATACGCTATTTAACATAATATACATTATGCGAAGCGCCTTATTCATCGCCAAGGGCGTGAAGCGTATTCAGAGTCGGCTATCACTGTCACCTGTGATTCAAGGGGCGCCCTGACGGCGGCAGAGCCTTGTCGCTCTGCACCGAGCCGCTTCGCGGCTCCGCCGCCGTCAGGTAGTGCGCCCGAGCAGACAACGGTTCTGGTTGTGCCCTGGTAGGTCAAGTCGGCAGCACATAGGCCACGTGAGGCGATGGTATAGCCAGCAATGGCCATGTCGCGGGAGTTCTGGCTGAAAGCCTTGTCGTTGGCGGTCACGTCGAAAAGATAGGTGATGCCTTTGGTGTCGCTGCGCATGGCTGCGCGAATGCTGATCTGATGGCTTGCGTAGGGGTCGGAACCTACAGGATCGCTCTGCACGCTTTGAGGCTGAGCGTCGCGAATAACAGGAATAGGGCTACTTTGAAGAACACCGGAAACAGGTGGCGCATCAGAGGCCACAGGAGCTTCTGAGCCAGCCAGCGGAAGATGGAACATAGAGCTGCCGTTACGGTAGTACAGCACGACGAAAACAGCAGCCACGAGTCCGAGTAAACCCATGACCTTGGGAGACATGAGCGCATTTTTGCCCGCCATAGTGTCGCGGTGCTGACCGGTTGCTGTTGAGTCATAGAGTTTGAACACCCTTTTGTCGATCTTACGAAGTTGAACGATGGTGGAGCCGTCAGCGGGTGCCTTGTTCTCCTGGGCGGAGTGCATGGCTTCCTTGTAATCCTTCTGGACCAGGAACTTGAGAGCCTTTCCGAGAAGAGCAAGGTTGCTGTGCTGGTAAGCCATTTCAGAGGTATTGCGGATCTCGTCGTGGATGTACTTGATGTTCGGAGTGGTCAAGATGACGTCCCAGTTCCAATGCCGGTGACGAGTCCAGGCATCGAGAAAGTTCATAGGGCGATCAGCTTCTTTGGCGGCATCCATCCCACCAGGGAAATCAAAACGTTCGAGAAACTTGTCGTTCCACTTTTTAGGGAAAAGGGTCTGCGCTTCGTCGAAGATCAAGAAAGCGTTTCGGGGCGCCCATTGGAACCAAGTACGTATGCGTTCCATGCCTTCCATTGTCTGGTGGTCGATGTATTCGAGTTCAAAGCTATCGGGCAGATCGGGGAACATTGCACGAAAACGGTCTTCGGAAAGGCCGCGGACGTTGGTGATGATGGTCCTGCCCTCCTTTGCCGCTGGTACGGCATCGTCCCAAACAGCGCCGGAGGTTTTGTAGGAGCCGTTCGGGCCGTGGTGAATTTTGATAGCCATGGTTATCGACCTACGAAGGGAACGAACTTGAGCGCCCAGCGAGTGGGGATCGCTGAGAAGATAAGAGAGAGGCCCTGGGGGACATTAAAGAAGGACAGTGTTCCTCGAATGTCGGAGGGGATCATGGAGTAAGCGGACTGAACCTGCTGGGTGACTCCGACATCTGCGACTATCTCCTGAACTACGGTGTAGGCAATTTCCAAGGCGAACAGCGCGCTTTGGAAATAGGAATAGATGATTGCTTTAGTGATAACGACCAGTGCCTCTTTAAAGAAAGCGTAGATGCCGGTGGTCATGAACTCCCATATATCGCCAAAGAAGTTCTGAACGTTATTGAAGAAGTCAGCAATAAATCCGAGGTCCATAAATCACCTGAATACGATGAAGAGGGAAACGAGCGCGCAAACGAACAACACGGCAAGCGCGATGTAGTTGAGCTGATTGCGGTAGTCGTCGAGGCAGAAATCGATTGTCTGGCCGAGAATTTCAACGGAACCGTCGCAGTAAAGATCGCCGCCACCGGAGCCGAGAGAAAGGTCACCGGCAAGGCCGAAAAGATCGCCGATTTCCTGGGCCTTGGTGCCTAGTTCAGTTTTGAGCGCTTCGATCTTGGTATCAAAATCGGCCGAGGTGTCATCGAAGTTGCCCTTTTCGCCGGGTTTGGGGAATTCGTTAACGTCAGGGGAACCTCCCTCCTCCTCTTCGCCCTCGTCACCGTCTGGAACGCCGTTACCGTCAGCATCGCCCTTGCCACAGTTGTCGCCAGTGCAAGAGCCAGATTCACCGCCTGAGGAGCCGTCAGCGTTGGTGACGTTGGTGTTCTTGTTGGTGGTGTTGGTCGTGCTGCAAGCGCCGACGCCGGAACAGGTTGTGGTTGTGGTGGTCGTTGTGGTGTCGGTGACCTTGGATCCGTCGATTTTGACGTCCTCGGTTACTTCCTTCTTGGCATCTTTCTGAGTGTATTTAGGGTCGTTGCCGGAGGCTTTCTTGCGGCAGTCGTAAACGCCGTTTATCTCGCCGCAGTTCATAGAACCGGGGTCTTGATACTTGGTGGTATCGGTACAGGTGTAATGTACGCGCCCTTCGCCGTCTGTGACTTTGTTAGTGCATTCTTTCTTGGTTTCGGTAACTGGCTTTGGGGTTGCTGGTGGTGTAGTCGCTTCGGGGCTTTCAGATGAAGCTACGCAAGTTGTTCCAACGCCGCGATAGCTGTAGCTACAAAAAATGCCGGAAGGAGCGGCTGTGCGATAGGTGTAGCAACCGTCGCTTGCCGGGATGTCATAGAGGCATGAACCTTGACAGAGGCTTGATGGTTGGCCTTTGCGATTTACGATAGTCCCGTCTTTGTTTAAATCACCTTCTTTGTGCCAGTGATTTATGAGCGTTCCGGTAGTTGACTTACAGGGGTCTTCCTGTGGCTTCTCACAAACACCAGTAGATGGGTTATAGGTCCCGGTGCATGTATCACCTGAGCGTGTTGCGTTGCCGTTACCAGTGTCGGGGTTAATTACGAAACCGTCAGAGGTTCTAACTATCTGATATCGGCAGTTGAATTGAACTTCGGAAATCTTATTGGATTTAAGATATTTATATGTTGCGTTTGAACTGTAGGGGGAACCGTCTTTAGACATACAAGCCGCCTCAGGGCTTGAGTACTGTGGTCCACCGGACACAAGCCACCAGTAATATTCTTGAGCGGATGCAAGCGGAGAGAAAAGCAGTAAAACTATTAATAAGTTGCGTAGTTGCATTTTAGACTCGCATAAAAAAGGGGCCAATCGGCCCCTTAGTTCCTCGGCGCCGTGGTCGGCGTTACAGGTATTCACCCGTTCGTATACCTGCGATGAAGGCCGAAGCCATCAACACACCGAACAAGGCGCTAAGGAGGTACATCACACCTTGCGGACCAAGCTGATGATTACGCCGACAACTGCCAGGGCAGCGACAACGCCAACAACGAGACCACCAGTGGACTCGCCATCAGCCTGGGCGGTGGCGATGTGAGGTGCAGCAGCCTCAGCAACAGCGCCTGCGTGAGCGGATGCAGCGGCAACCATAGAGGCAGCACCTACGCCAAGAGTCTTGACGAAAGAAGGAACAGCGCGGAACTTCTGGATAGCATTTTTCATGGTTTTATACCCTTCGCACTTTGCGAACTTGAGAGATAACGAGTCCGATACCGAACCCGACAATGAACAACACGATGGTCGCCGAGAAGAACTGTAAGAACGTCTCACCATCAAAGCCGCCGGTTAACACTAATTCCAACTGCGCGGCCATCTCAGGGGGAATTACATACAACTCAGTCCATTGTTCTTGGGAACAAGTAATAGAACCGTCACCGAGGGTCTGGAACTGTTCACAAGTGCGAACGAACTTAGTCGCCATGTTTAGTTAGCGCCGGACGCTTGAGCGAGTTTCGGAGCTACTGGTTTAACGCCACAAATGCGGTTGCGCTGCATGTTGCGGGGGTCCGGCTCGAAGTCGAAATTGACTGCGGTCAGAGGCTTGATGTCGCGGAATTCGTCCATAGCTTCGGGGGCGATGGGGAGGTTCTGAGGCTCAAGGCCGAACGACTTTTTACGGTCCGGGCGAGTGCTTTGGCTGGCGTCCTGAGCGAAGTGAACAACGGAGATATCGTAGGCGTTGCCTGTTTTCTTCGAGGTTCCGGCATCACGGGTGCAGCCGAGGTAGACGTATGGCATGGGGTGTTTCTCCGATTAGAAGCCGAAAAGATCGGCCACACAGGGGGTGCCTTTGGCCTGGTACACGACGGTCCATTGGCTTTTGGGCTTGGGCGGTGTGCCCTGCTCTTTCAGCCGGTCAACGGCTGCGAGTGTTTCCTCCACCTGATCGAGCAGATGGGTGTTCAGGAAAGCGGCGCGGGTCTGCTGCTGGAAGGCAAGCTGCTGGCGTTGGCGCTGAGAAAGCTGGGTGCCCTGAAAGCTCACTGTGCGCATAGTTGAACCGCCGCTGTGACGAACGACTGGGTAAGCAAATCGAGCATGTTGTCTTCGCCGTAAGTAATAAGGGCGAGAGCTACGGCGATGCCCATAAAAAACGGGACAGCCCAGTTAAAAGCGATGAATCGAAGGGTCCGGAAGTAGATGCGAATCACCAGTCACCTCTGATCGAGTGAACAACGGTGTCGTCGACGACGATTACAGAGGCGTCCCAGCAGTCCGGGCAAACGGCAAAAGCCGGGGCCATGGTCTGGTCAACGAGCAGATCAACCGACTGGGCGGGCTGGTTGAAAAGCTGGCCGATATGGGCATCGCAGAGGTCGCAGAAAACGCGGTCGTGACGGGTCATTTGCAGCCGCCTATCAAATCAAAAAAATGACGGTTGCGGGCACGGTCGAAACCGAGAATCCAAGCACCACGAAGGTGCGGAAGCGCATGGGGACAAGAGGAACGCGAGCGGCCATCGTGATAAGCCTGCGACCCTTCCTGAGCAGCCTTGCGAGAGCGAGCCAGATCGAGAGGATGCGTCATGCAACGGCCCTCAGATGGTTAGCGCGCTGATACCAAGCTGGTGGAATCAGGTTCTTGACCGGGGTGACTTCGCGAGCTTCGCGGACGAACACCAGGGAATTTCGCGTGATGTCGTGAGGGGTGCGAATGTCGATACCTATGCGGTTAAGACGGGCTGCGTGAGTCTTCACCTGGGACTTGGTGAAGTCGAAATTCTGGCCATGCGCCCACTGAATCGCATAAAGAGCGGTGGTATTGGCAGCACGAGTGGTTTCAACAACCTTTTCGAGTAGGAGTTGCTCAGAAACGCTAGCTATGTCCATAGCGGTCACCTTGAGTCGAGAGTCGAGGGCCAGAAATTCGCCGTGAATACGTTGGAAACGGCTTTCGTCGATGAGGCCCCAATAACGGAGGTTTTCGCGGGCGAGGTACTCGGATTTGAGTTCCTGCTCGAAACGGATAACGCCTTCTCGTTGGCAGTAGTCCAAGAGCTGATTGGCGTAAGCCAGCTCTGGTGATTCGTCACCAAACTGGCGACGCATTGCGGGAATGAGCTTTTGAGCGATTTCAAAAGCCTTGTCATAAGCCTTGCGGTACTGGAGGCGAGCGCCTTTACCGTTAGCCTCGGTGGTCCAGGTGCAGCCGCGACCGTTGGGGTAGAGATAGCCAGGATTGCGACCGCAGCGAACACCGGAAACAGCGCGGAGGTAGTCAAGCTGGTTGCCCTTCCCTACGCCGACATTGGTGGTGAGGTGAATCATGGTGATAACGGCGCCGTCAGTGATCCAGTCACCGAGCTTTGCGCCAGAACAGCCGTCACGAAGGCTACGAGTGGTGCAGCGTGTGAAATGGGGCAACCCATAAAGATCGAGGACCCGGTTATAGACGGTGATGCACTGCTCGATGGTGGTGTGACCGAAAAGGTTATCGGTACGACCTACCCGAGAAGGGTTGCCTTCGATGGTGACTTTGCGGCCCTGGACGCTGAGATTAAGGCCGGTGCTATAGCTGGCCTCATGCTGGAAACGCGGCTGACTGGTGGATAAGACTTCGCCGGTATGAGCGTCGATTGTCTGGCGGAATACGTCACAAACGACCGGGAGGTCATGCGCGAATTCTTGCGTAACACTGAGCCAATCGATGAACATCCTTGAACCCTGTCAAGCCCCTAAAACATGGTGGAAAGGCTACGATATTTGGTGACAGGAGCACAAGCATAATTTCGTGGGTAGTACACTCTTTTATCGGGGCTGTTTAGACATACAGGAGATAGGCTCAGATGCAGAATTTCGACACCGCAGGACTACCCATGAGCATCGGCGAGAACATAAGGCAAAAACGAGAGGAGCAAGGCCTCTCTCAGAAGCGGCTGGCCGAAGCTATCGAGTCAGGCGAAAACACGGTTGTCGGATGGGAGAAGGACAAGAACGCTCCACCAGGGGACAAGGTGGTAGCAATGGCAAAGCTGTTCGGATGCTCAACAGACGAAATTCTAATGGAGCGACACGAACGCGACATATCGCCGGAAATGCGTGCTTTATTCAGGCGTTTCGGTGATTTACCAGAAGATATGAAGCCAATGGCGCGGAGCATGATTAGCGCACTGCTGTCCAGCCTGGAAGAAGAAGCGTCGCGGAAGAGAGTCGCTTAGTACGGGAATCCATACCGAAGTGGGGGTGTAACAGCACCCCCACCCCGCCGACGCTGAAAAGCGCCGCTGAAACCGAGCAACTGCCGTGACCTAACCAGATGCGTTGCTGGGCGTCCTGGGAGACTGCACAGCAGGCGCTGTCGAGGTAGCTAGGATTGGTAAATCAGGGCGCGGATTGAGTTTTGAGGGGGACAACAGGACGGGGACGCGAAAAGCCTCCAGAGGGCCGCTAAGGCCGCTGGGGGCTTTTTTGTGGGCCGATGGTTGCGGCCGCTGCGCGGGTGTCGTCGCAGATGCTCAGGAGCACGTAAGGAGGGCGTGCCGGCGACTAATATGCCGCGAGCGGCATGTCGAGGTTACTTGAAGGGAATCCAACGGTCTGGAGCGGTTTTGCCGAAGAGCCCATATAGGCGAGATTTCCACCGGCGAGGAGGAAGCCAATAGCCCGTATAACCCTTCTCGATCATTAATTGCTGATGGGTTTTGTATTCAAAATTCGGGTTAACGCGCCATTTAAGCATCGATCAAGTCTCCCTGCGCTACGTGGTCAAGCAATGCCCTTGCGGAATCGGCGGCACGCTCGATGGTCTGTTTCTGGACCGCGATCAGCTGGCGGAGCTTGGCAATTTCATGATTCTGCTCGCGGACGATCTGAGCTAGATCAATGGCATCGAATGCGGCCATCTTAAACGCCTTGCTAGCGACATTCTGCCCGTACTGGGCACGCATGAGCATGGCTTGAGCTTCTTCTACTTCGAACTTGATTAGCATCGTTTTGGTACCTTTCCTTTTGACCAGGTTCGTTCCTCGATCGGGGAAATGGTACCAAATCATTCTGGACCCTCAAAGCGTTTTGGTACCGTTTTGCCGATAGCCGGCGCGAACCAGGTCGAAAAAATGGTACCAACTACGCCTCGCATAATCCGGGGTTGATGTTACGTCGACGCCGTGGCCTGCGGATATTCCCACGACGCCGACTCAACATAACCCCGAGCCCCATTATGCGAAGCGCCTTATTCATCGCCAAGGGCGTGAAGCGTATTCAGAGTCGGCTATCACTGTCACCTGTGATTC
>NZ_JBCFXD010000006.1:0-289870 GCF_038562055.1 Stutzerimonas chloritidismutans
ATAAGGCCGGTAGGTTGAAAAAACCGGGTTGAAAAAGGGGGACGGTGAGAATTGGCTAATTGTTCAGCGTCTCCTTAATGTCATCTCAGCTCTTCGCGATGCCTGAAGCCGATGCGATAATCGTTACCGATAGCTGACGTTTGCCAATAACTCAAAGGACGGGGTCTATATGGAGAAGAGATATGAGCACTCAAAAAATCTGCTGTTTAAGTATGCAAGCAGCCAATGGCGGGGTCAGACCGGACGTTCCGGCCAGGAAGGGTGGGAAGGGGCTGGGAATAGCTGAGTGATGGATCAAATTCCCTCTTTACTCATCGCCGGCCAGCTCTTAATGGCGATAGTGGCAGGTTTGCTGCTCAACCTGACGCCCTGCGTTTTGCCTGCAATTCCCATTAAGGTCCGGACCATCTTACGAGAGGCGGGCAGCCAACGATCGCACCGCGTGCTGGCGGCATTGGCGTTCACCGCAGGAACGCTCGCGTTTTTCCTGACGTTGGGCGGACTGACCGCACTTCTGCAGTGGAGCTGGGGCACTTTGTTTCAGTCTGCGGTGTTCGTTGGTGTCCTTGTTGCCTTGATGGTCGGGTTTGCGGTGGTCACCTGGCTGGATTTGCCCATCCCGATCCCGGCGTTCGCCGCCTCGGTCCATGGCCGGCGCTACTTTGAAGCATTCGTATCTGGGTTATTGAGTGCGGTTTTGGCCGCACCCTGCGCCGGTCCTTTCCTTGGTGGAGTCCTAGCCTTTGCCGTTACCCAGCCGACGCCGGTAAGTATGGGGATATTCGGCAGTATCGGGCTGGGGTTGTCGCTGCCCTACGCAGCATTGATGCTCAAACCCGATTGGCTGAGCCGGTTGCCCAAGGCGGGGCCCTGGACCCTGGTCATTAGAGAAGTGCTCGCGTTGGTCTTGCTGGCCGCAGCCGTCTTTTTCAGCGCGAGCCTGGTGCCCAAAGCGGTTTATACCTGGCTATGGTGGTCTTGGCTGGCCCTGGTGCTGGCCTGGGGTGCCCGCCGTTTCGTCCAGGGTAATGGTACCGTGCGTGTGATCACCACAACGGCGGCAGGCCTTGCCCTTGCGATGACTGTGGAATTCGCATCCCCGCTGGGCAACAGCGAAGACGAACTCGTCTGGCAACCCTACTCCGCAAAACTACTGACGGAGACAAAAGCCCAGGGCACACCCTATTTGCTGGAGTTCACCGCCGACTGGTGCATCAACTGCAAGATACTTGAGCGCACGGTCTACCAGGAGGCCGCTGTGGCCGAAGCCGTGCGGCGCACCAAGATGGTGCCCATACAAGTTGACGTGACAGCGAGCAACCCAGAAAAAGATGCGCTATTAACTGCGACCGGCGGGCAGGCCTTACCCTTCGCAGTGGTTGTTGACCGTGACGACACCGTTATCGCCCGTTTCACGGGGCTTTTTGACACCGACAGCTTGGTCGAAGCTATCAATCGCACCGGAAACCCACAACCTTAGATACTGGAGACCCAATCATGGTGATTCGACAAAAAGGATTGCTAGCTGGAGTAGTGGTTTTTGCGATCGCGATCGCTGCGTTCATGTTGATCGACACCAACGGAAACAACCTCGACGCTGCCCAGACTGAACGTGCCGGTCTTGAAGTCCCGGTGCCGACCCGAGCAGGGTTGGCAAATTCCGCTGATAAGGTCCGCCTCACTGTTGCGGGAGGCGCCGCAGCAATGGCGGGAAAGACGGGTGATTTCGTTTTAACACTGAACATTCAACCGGGCTGGCATGTGAATGCAAATCCGGCCTCCATGGAATTCCTGATTCCCACCGTCGTCAGCTCTTCAGTCAACGGCCAGGCGCTTATAATCCCGACGCAGTACCCGCGCGGCCGGGTCAGTGACATTGTGCTGAGTGACACCGCCCTAGAGGTGTATGACGACGGTGCAAGTATTCGGCTGCGGCCCGACGAAAAACAGACCGCCGTGCTGGAAAAGGTAGGCAGGCTCGAAATGATTGTACGGGTGCAGGCCTGCAGTGACGAGGGCATTTGTCTGGCACCGACTGACCTGCCCGTTGCGCTGAATCTGGACGATACCAAGCGACAATAAGTCAGAACGGCCCTCGGAAATGACTCAATTGGGGAATGACTGTGAACAGCTTATTCTGAGTATTCCCCGATTGCCGTGGTTGCGCTGGGCAGCTCAACGCCATGCCCCACCGTTCATATCTTGAGATGGGCGAGACTCGCTTCGTTAAACACCAAACTTACATTGTGATTCGCGCATTCCGCATGACGAAGTGGCTTCGGGGCAGTGCCGGCAATCGGTCCCAGGTGATTGATAGATCCTGTTCGGGAACCTCATATTGGAGCGAGCGAGCCAGGAAGCGAACAGCAACGCTCATCAATGCGACGGCGACGCCTTCACCTGGACAGCGATGGTTAACATGCGGGTCGCCTGGTCCTTGTGGGATGAAGCAGTATGGCGACGGAGAGTTGGATCGAAAGCGCTCAGGCTTGAAACGATCTGCCTCCTCCCAGAGCTGGGAATCGTGATTGGTTCCGTATAAGTCCAGCAGGACTAAGGTGCCCCTGCCAAAGGCAAATCCTTCCCATAGAAAATCTTCTTTCACGCGAGCGCTGATCGCTGGGAAGAAGGGGTAGAAACGCCGCACTTCCTGCACAAAGCAACCTATATCTCTTTCATCTCCCGACTGCAGGTTTCTCAGACAGAACGGGTGCTTGTGCAGCGCTAGCGCTGCAAAGGTTATGAATACAGAGACGGCTACCGTCGGCCGCAGCAGATTTAGTAGTTCCACTGATGCGGTATGTAGATCCAACGGCTGTCCGTGCTGGTCCTTGTAATGGGCGATGCGTTCGAGAGGCGATTGCTCGGGTGTAGGGGGAGCGGCGCGAGTGGACTCGACGAGCTCTGCCGCCCATTGCTCCAATCGGCGACGTGCCTTCCGTGCCTGCCAGTGCTGCAGACCGATCGCGCCGGCGTGCTCATAGAGAGCTGCAAGATCTTGAGTCCATTGTTGAACATCTCTTTCAGCGATTGGAGCACCGGCCCAGTCGCATACGGTGCGGCATAGAATTTCGCGAGCAATCTCGTAGAGGACGATTGACTCACCGGGACGCCAAGTTCGCGCATACTCCCTCCAACGAACCTCGCTCAACTCTGCTAGTTCCTGCACGTTCGCGGGTGTGAGCACTCCCATGAAGAGGGCCTTTCGGTGACGATGCGCATCACCGTCCAAACCTTGGACACCGTCTTGTCCGAATAAGGTTTTTTGCAGTCGCTTGGGCGCAGCGTTCTGGCGAACGAATCGGTCAGGGTCGCAAATCAAGCGAGCAGCTTCGGCACCTGTTAGGCACAGAGTTTTCTGTAATATCAAGCGAGTTTGAAACACAGGCGATTGATGAAACTTACTGCGCGTGGAGATAAATCGGTAGGGATCTCGCAAAAAGGCCCAAGTACTGTCCAATCCGGTGTCACGCGGTATGTTTGGCATTGCTGACTCCACCCGTTCTAGCTACGTGTTGCGGATTTCATCCTGCTCTGAAGAATTGTGACCGGCCGGGTAAGCAGATGTTGGATGAACAGGATCAATAAATTGCCCGAAATAATTTCTGGGGTAGTCCTTTTCATGCAATCCAACCTCAGCCTCGCCCAGCTTCCCGGCGCTGTCGTAGAAGGTTCCAAACATCTGATCCCACACAGTTGAAAACTCACCGAAGTTGACCTGAGCGTCTTCGAAGTCGCGCTTATGGTGCCAACGATGGACCTCAGCAACCCCTAGCACATGCCGCAGCCAACCCACGCTGTAGTCCAGGTTCGAATGCTGAAAGGCCAGATGGACGGTTAGGATCCCAAACCACGTTGCGACTACGGCAGACGGAGCTCCAGATATGAGCAAAACCACCAGCCCCGGCCCGGCCATCAACGCCGCATGCAGAGGATGTCGACGTTCTCCGTTCATCCAGTAGAGCCGCTCAGCGCTGTGATGGATCATGTGAAAGCGCCACAGCCAATGCACCCGGTGGCTGATGCGGTGCATCACATACAGGCTCAAGTCGAGCACGGCGGCGACTAGTAGCAATTGCAGCCACAATGGGCTCTCGATCGGAAAGAGCCGAACCGAAGCCGGTACCGCATCGCCTAACTTAGCCAGAAATTCTGCAGTAAATTGAATGACAGACAGGTTCACCAGCATGTGCAGCAGATCCGTCAGGGTGTCCTGATGATCTTCCAGCCAGGCTCGCCGAAAAGGCTGGATGCGCTCCAAGCCAGCAATGAGTAGCAGCCCCGCCGCGGCGACTATGGGTGTGGTGGGCCAATACGGTATACCTGCATACAGCGCCCAAATCATGAAGGAGGCACAGCCGCCAAACACAAGTGGATAGCTCAGCCACCGTATGGCGAATCGCAAGGGAATAGACATCGCTCAGCTCCTGAGTAGGGAGCCATGACTGTATGTGGGAAGGTCCGCTTTCGGCTTGAACGAAAGAGCTACGACCCCTGAAGATCGACTTCAGCCAGGGCGGAGGAAGGATCGATGCCCAGCAGTGCCCGGAATGTCCGGGAGAAATGTGCCGAGTCAGAAAAGCCCGCCTCATGGGCCGCTTCAGTGAGTAGACCCCCTTTGGCTAGGTGCTGTAGGGCTTGTGTGAGACGTAACCATTTCGCATAGCTGCGCAGCGGCAAGCCTGTCTGTTCCACGAACCAATGGGAAAACCGTGTAGGGGATAAATGCACCAACGCGGCCATTTCTTCGCGCCTCATTTGGCCTCTATGCAGCGCTTCAATCACCTTTGTCAAGCGAGGATCTGGAATCGGTGGATCGGGTAGCCGCAGTGCCTGGCGCACCCCCGTCCTAACCTGGAGAGCGGTATGTCCTGTCTCGCGCAGCATATCGATAATCGCTACTACGTCCGCCGGGGCGATCACGACTACCCTTGCTTCTTCGGTACCCCGCATAGTTGGGGCTTCATCGGATAGTGCATCCAGATAGATCGACAGCACTCGACCAGCACTGATCCGGTGTTTCAGGCCCGCGGCGATGAAGATGGCAGCCCCTGTTTGAATGCCCAACGGGGTTTCAACCGATACAGGTGAATCGAGGCCCACTGAAATCTGATGCGCCTGATGGTGGTGCCACTCCTGGTGGCCGGCACGGCCATGAAAGATGCCGATGCCGGGCCCTATCCAGGCCTGGCCTGCCCAGCGTACGGTATCCGTTGAGAGCGAGCCTTTCATTCGTTGACTCGGCCGGCTTCCGCATTTGGGCTTAGCAAACTGCTCAGGATCAACATGGCGGCGCCACCGACGATAGCAATATCCGCCAGGTTAAACGCAGGCCAATGCCAGGACAGCCAGTAAAAATCCAGGTAGTCGATTACATGGCCTCGAAATGCGCGATCAATCAGATTCCCAACTGCCCCGCCCAAGATAAGGCTATAGCCTAGGGCTTCGCTTTTGGCTCTGCGTTTACGCAATATCAGAGCCAGCACGATCGAAACGACCAAAGCTATGACAATGAAGAAGTAACGCTGCCAACCACCCGCGTCAGCCAGGAAGCTGAACGCTGCACCGGTATTCCAGAAGTGAACCAGGTTGAAGAACGGGGTGAGAGGAATCACGGTGCCGACCGGGAGCGAACCCGTAATTGCGCTTTTCAACGCTAGGTCGGCCGAGGCAATGGCTAGCGATAGCATCCACCAGAACCCAGGAGCAACAAGAGGTGATCTAGGAGACGACCTCATTGCATTTCTCCTTGAAGAAGTCGCTGCAGCTCCGGTGAAATAGGCATCGGCGCAAAAGCACTGACCCTGGCGCGCCCGCTGTTTCCGAGCGGCACCCAGATCTTCGAGAACAGCAGGGCCGCCATGATTCGCGGTACTTGGCTGAGCACCTTTCGTAAGTCGCGCAACTGCCAGCCGGCCCTCAGCATCAGCCAATGGCTCTGAGCATGAAGAATAGGCATTCGCTGGCTCAATATGTGGGCTCGCTCCAGCCAGGAGAAAGCCTCGGTTGGCGCCTCTTCATTAAGTGCTTTCCTAGCCTGGAAGAAGGCCTCATCAATGGCAATGCTGAGAGCGGTATTCATCTGGATCTCACTTACGCAGTAGATGCCCGAGTGAACACCCTATAGCTGCTATAGGGTCAAGCGCTATGGGCGATTCAAGACGACGCAAAAATGACTTTATGCCGGATTACGAAAGAGGTTTGTGGGGTTTGGGGAGCAATGGAACCAAAAACCAACGTAAGCCCTACCACCTGCGCTCGGTGCCTTCTTCCCAGGCATCCGCCTCGATGAAGCAGTTGCGCATGTCGGCTTCCTGGCTGATCTCGGTCAGCAGGTCGTGCACGGTCTTGTCCAGCTCGTCGTCGCTTCGATACGAAATGGCCAACTCGTAGTGGCCCGACTCCAGCCGTTTCATGCCGTAGGGTTCCAGGCAGTAGCGCTCGATGTTCTCCTTGGCCCGTTTGTCACTTTCAGAAGGCGACAGCACGAAATATCAAAAGTCGACCGCACGGTCTTTTCTGACGTTGGAGTCGCCTCAGAAAACGGAAAATAAAGCACGCTAAGGCGTAGTTCCCTCGGGCTACACCGCGTCCGCACTGCGCGGTTCTTTCTTCCCTTGCAGTGACGCAATCAGCGGGCAGGAAACGTTCCCCTTCCGCGCATGGCAGGCGCACACCAAATCAGACAGCACGGCCTCCATGCGCGCCAGGTCAGCCATCCTCTCGCGCACGTCCTTGAGCTTGTGCTCGGCCAGGCTGCTGGCTTCCTCGCAATGGGTGCCATCCTCCAGCCGCAGCAGCTCGGCGATCTCATCCAGGCTGAAGCCCAACCGCTGGGCTGATTTCACGAAGCGCACCCGCGTTACATCCGTCTCGCCATAGCGGCGAATGCTGCCGTAAGGCTTGTCCGGTTCCGGGAGCAAGCCCTTGCGCTGATAGAACCGGATGGTCTCCACATTGACCCCGGCCGTCCTGGCGAAAACGCCAATGGTCAGGTTCTCCAAATTGTTTTCCATATCGCTTGACTCCGTACATAACTACGGAAGTAAGCTTAAGCTATCCAATTCAGATTCGAAAGGACAAACGTATGTCTGAACCTCAAAACGGGCGCGGCGCGCTCTTCACTGGCGGGCTGGCCGCCATCCTCGCCTCGGCTTGCTGCCTCGGGCCGCTGGTTCTGATCGCCTTGGGGTTCAGCGGCGCTTGGATCGGCAACTTGACGGTGTTGGAACCCTATCGCCCCATCTTTATCGGCGTGGCGCTGGTGGCGTTGTTCTTCGCCTGGCGGCGCATCTACCGGCCGTCAGCCGCCTGCAAACCGGGTGAGGTTTGCGCGATTCCCCAAGTGCGAGCTACTTACAAGCTCATTTTCTGGGGCGTGGCCGTGCTGGTTTTGGTCGCGCTCGGATTTCCCTACGTCGTGCCATTTTTCTATTGATCACAGGAGTTCACCATGAAAAAGCTGCTTTCCGCCCTTGCCCTCGCTGCCGTTGTTGCCCCCGTGTGGGCCGCCACCCAGACCGTTACGCTGTCCGTACCGGGCATGACCTGCTCGGCCTGTCCGATCACTGTCAAGAAGGCGATTTCCAAGGTCGATGGCGTCAGTAAAGTTGACGTGACCTTCGAGACGCGCGAAGCGGTGGTCACCTTCGATGATGCCAAGACCAGCGTGCAGAAACTGACCAAGGCTACCGAGGATGCGGGCTACCCATCATCAGTCAAGAACTGATCATGAAAGACCCGAAGACACTGCTGCGGGTCAGCATCATTGGCACAACCCTCGTGGCGCTGTGTTGCTTCACCCCTGTTCTGGTCATTTTGCTCGGTGTGGTCAGCTTGTCCGCGCTGACCGGCTATCTGGACTATGTGCTGCTGCCTGCGCTGGCGATTTTCATCGGCTTGACCATCTACGCCATCCAACGAAAACGCCAAGCCGATGCCTGCTGCACCCCGAAATTCAATGGAGTAAAAAAATGACCGAAATCACCGTGAATGGCATGACCTGCACATCCTGCGCCACCCATGTCAAAGATGCTTTGGAAAAGATTCCCGGCGTGAATGCCGCTGTGGTGTCCTATCCAGAAAGCCGCGCGCAAGTCATGGCAGACACCGCCGTGAGCCACAACCAACTGCTGGCCGCCATCGCCGCATTGGGTTATCAAGGCTCGATCCGGGTTGGTGATTTCAAAGATGAACCAAAAATCCGTGATGCACTTGAGGGCGCCGGTTTGCATATCGCCATCATTGGCAGCGGCGGGGCCGCGATGGCGGCGGCGCTGAAGGCCGTCGAGCAAGGCGCGACGGTCACGCTGATCGAACGCGGCACCATCGGCGGCACCTGCGTCAATATCGGCTGTGTGCCGTCCAAGATCATGATCCGCGCTGCCCATATTGCCCATCTGCGCCGGGAAAGTCCGTTCGACGGCGGTATTGCGGCAACTGTGCCTGCGATTGACCGCAGCAAACTGCTGGCCCAGCAGCAGGCCCGTGTCGATGAACTGCGGCACGCCAAATACGAAGGCATCCTGGACGGCAATCCAGCCATCACCGTTTTGCACGGTGAAGCGCGTTTCAAGGACGACCAGAGCCTGGTCGTCCGTTTGAACGAGGGTGGCGAGCGCGAGGTAACGTTCGACCGCTGCCTGGTCGCCACCGGTGCCAGTCCGGCCGTGCCGCCGATTCCGGGCCTGAAAGAGTCACCCTACTGGACTTCCACCGAAGCGCTTGTCAGCGACACCATTCCCGCACGCCTGGCCGTGATCGGTTCGTCGGTGGTGGCGTTGGAACTGGCGCAAGCCTTTGCCCGGCTCGGCAGCCAGGTCACGATCCTGGCACGCAGCACCTTGTTCTTCCGGGAAGACCCGGCCATCGGCGAGGCCGTGACAGCCGCTTTCCGCGCCGAGGGCATCGAGGTGCTGGAGCACACGCAAGCCAGCCAGGTCGCCCATGTGAACGGCGAATTCGTGCTGACCACCGGACACGGTGAATTGCGCGCTGACAAGTTGCTGGTTGCCACCGGTCGGGCACCGAATACGCGCAGCCTCGCGCTGGACGCGGCGGGGGTCACTGTCAATGCGCAAGGGGCCATCGTTATCGACCAAGGCATGCGCACGAGCAACCCGAACATCTACGCGGCCGGCGACTGCACCGACCAGCCGCAGTTCGTCTACGTGGCAGCGGCCGCCGGCACCCGTGCCGCGATCAACATGACCGGCGGCGACGCAGCCCTCAATCTGACCGCGATGCCGGCAGTGGTGTTCACCGACCCGCAAGTCGCCACCGTGGGCTACAGCGAGGCGGAAGCGCACCACGATGGCATCGAGACCGACAGTCGCACGCTGACACTCGACAACGTTCCGCGAGCGCTTGCCAACTTCGACACACGCGGCTTCATCAAGCTGGTCATCGAGGAAGGTAGCGGACGGCTCATCGGCGTGCAGGCGGTGGCCCCGGAAGCGGGCGAACTGATCCAGACGGCGGTGCTCGCCATCCGCAACCGCATGACGGTGCAGGAACTGGCCGACCAGTTGTTCCCCTACCTGACAATGGTCGAGGGGTTGAAGCTTGCGGCGCAGACCTTCAACAAGGACGTGAAGCAGCTTTCCTGCTGCGCTGGATAAAAAAAGGAGGTTTTCAATGAGCGCCTACACCGTGTCCCGGCTGGCCCTTGATGCCGGGGTGAGCGTGCATATCGTGCGCGACTACCTGCTGCGCGGATTGCTGCGTCCGGTGGCGTGCACCCCGGGCGGCTATGGCCTGTTCGATGATGCCGCCTTGCAACGGCTGTGCTTCGTGCGGGCGGCCTTCGAGGCGGGCATCGGCCTGGACGCGCTGGCGCGGCTGTGCCGGGCGCTGGATGCTGCGGACGGCGATGAAGCGGCCGCGCAGCTTGCCGTTCTGCGCCAGTTCGTCGAGCGTCGGCGCGAAGCGTTGGCCGATCTGGAGGTGCAGTTGGCCACCATGCCGACCGAGCCGGCACAGCACGCGGAGAGTCTGCCATGAACAGCCCCGAGCGCTTGCCGTCCGAGACGCACAAACCGATCACCGGCTACCTGTGGGGCGCGCTGGCCGTGCTCACCTGTCCCTGCCATTTGCCGATTCTCGCCATTGTGCTGGCCGGCACGACGGCCGGCGCGTTCATCGGAGAGTACTGGGGTATCGCAGCCCTCACGCTGACCGGTTTGTTCGTCCTGTCTGTGACACGACTGCTGCGGGCCTTCAAAGATCGATCATGAGCGCTTCCCATTGAGACAAACCACGCTGTCGCTACGTTGCCTCATGCCGGCATCAAATTCGGCTGAGTAGCTTCTCGCCATCTGGACGTAGCTCACCCTTGGGTGAAACATGCCGATACAGGGTCTGCCGCGTGACGCCAAGTTCCTGGCACAGGTCGCCGACCTTGGTCTCTGGCTGACCCATTGCCGCCATCGCCAGCCGCAGCTTGGCGGCGGTCATCTTGAACGGCCGGCCGCCTTTCCGCCCGCGCGCGCGGGCCGAGGCTAGGCCGGCAATCGTGCGCTCCGCGATCAACTCGCGCTCGAACTCGGCCAGGGCGGCGAAGATGCCAAAGACCAGCTTGCCGGCGGCGGTCGTGGTGTCGATGGCCGCGCCGTGCCCGGTTAATACCTTCAAGCCGATGCCGCGCCCAGTCAGGTCGTGCACGGTGTTGATGAGATGTCGCAGGTCGCGTCCGAGCCGATCCAGTTTCCACACGACCAGTGTAAACCGGCCGTTGTCGTCGGGCGGCCAGCCGAATCTGCAATCGAAGACACATCATGCTCAGTAAACCGGTCAGCGCTCAGTTAACGTTTGTCCTTGCCCTCGTCATGCTAATGGCATGGGCCGGGCATAGCGCCGCACTTGGCCCTGGGGTGAGCCAAGGTGGGTGGAACGGCGGGGACCATGCTCATGCTCATTCCCAAAGCACGGGTATTTCGGTCTGTGCCAGATGCGCGGATCACTACCACTCCACGCTTACCGCCGACCACGTGCACGAAACGCCATACCTGAGTACGCTTCTCACCGTCAGTACGCTGCCAGAGCGTCCGCAGCCGATAGAAGCCACGCGCTACGCCATCCCTCCCAGTCCGATCTTCCTGATCGAGCGGCCACCACGCCCAAGATTTGCGCTCTGACACCGGCCGCTATGCGGCCAATCCACTGTCACGTAGGACTCAACCATGCATTCGCTATCCATGTGCGGTATGGGCGCATTTTCCGCGCGCCCAAACCGCTCGCTAATACTGCTGCTCTTGTTCACCGCATTGCTATTTCTCGGCATGCCTGACGCGCTGGCCCACGCTGTTGCCGAGGGCGACAAGGGCTTTATCCAGGAAAGCTCCGGGGTGATGGTGCTGCCGTTCATTTATATGGGCGCCAAGCACATGTTCACCGGGTACGACCATCTGCTGTTTCTGTTCGGGGTGATCTTCTTTCTCTACCGCCTGAAGGACGTCGGGCTCTACGTCACCCTGTTCGCCGTGGGCCACACGGTGACGCTGCTGCTCGGTGTATTGGCGGAAATCACCATCAGTTCCTATGTGATCGACGCCATCATCGGTTTTTCGGTGGTGTACAAGGCGCTGGATAACCTGGGCGCCTTCCAGCGCTGGTTCGGCCACCAGCCGAACACCAAAGCGGCCACGTTGATTTTCGGTTTGCTGCATGGCTTCGGCCTGGCAACCAAAATCCAGGAGTACGAGATCTCCGCGGATGGCCTGGTCGCCAACCTAATCGCCTTCAACGCCGGAGTCGAAATTGGCCAGCTACTGGCGCTGAGCGCCATTTTGATCGTCATGGGCTACTGGCGACGAACCGCCAGCTTCTGGCGCCATGCCTACACCGCTAACGTCGCCATGATGAGCGCCGGTTTCCTCTTGATGGGTTACCAGCTCACCGGCCTGATCGTCTCTCAGTAAGGAATTCTCAGCATGTTCAATACCAAGCTTCCAACCCAGTGTGAATTGCCAACCAGCCGCCAGCTGCTGCGCTCCACTGTGATCGCCGTGGGTGTTGCCGCAGCGTTACTGGTCACCGTAGTGATGCCTTCTGAATATGCCATCGACCCCACGGGCGTCGGCCGTGTACTTGGCCTGACTCAGATGGGTGAAATGAAAGAAATTCTCGCCGAAGAAGCGGCTGCGGATGCAGCTGTCCCGCCAGCAGCGGCCCCGGTCGTACAAGCCCCCGCGTCTAGTCAGGTGGCGCCTCAGGAGCAAGTTGCGGCAGCAACTGTGGCTGAGCCGGTTGCAGAGCCGCAGCCCGCCCTGAAGTCCGATGAAGTGACTGTCACGCTGAAGCCGGGCGAGGCCAGTGAAATTAAGCTGGAGATGCTGGACAAGGCCACGGTCAGCTACGAGTGGGCAACCGATGGCGTTCCGGTCAATCACGACACCCATGGCGAGCCCTATAACGGCCCGAAGGGCTATTACCACAGCTACAGCAAGGCCAAGCAGGTCAAAGGTGATAAAGGCGAATTCACTGCCATTTTCGACGGCACCCACGGCTGGTTCTGGCGAAACCGTAGCAACCGTGACGTGACGATTACGCTCAAGACCAAGGGTGAGTACCTGAGCGTCAAACGCGTTATCTAAGAGAAATAGCCCCAGCGTCATGGGCGCCGGGGCTTTTACATCCCTGATCGATATTGAAGGAATACATCATGACGAATTCAATTACGCTGAGCCGCTCCCTGCTGCTGGTTTGTTTACTAGGTCTGCTGTCGGCATGTGGCGGCAGCGAGCCGGAGACGCAAGCTGAAGTCGAAAGTCACGGTCATTCTCACGACTAAGAGGCGGAAAGTTGTCTTGTTACGTGCAATGACTCGCTAATCGCTTGCACGTAACAATTGGTAAGTTTTAGGCGCCGGCCACATCATATCTAAGATCTGTTAAGTGGCTGCTTTTGGCCGAAAGCGGTCGTCTAGTACTGTAACTCCTCGTACTGGCCGGTAGCGTATCAAGTGGCATCGTTCAGCTAACGAAGCGTTCCGAGTCGACCCCGAACCAGAAACGGCATGAGATTTACCGGGGTGACGCCAGCCGGGGCATGCCAGCGAATATCGCCGAAGGGGTCAAAAGGAGCTAAGACGATTTGGTCACTAAGTGCAGGATATATCGGATTGCTATCTTGAGTAGCTAATACATGTTTGTTTGGTCGCTTGTTCATATAAATGATTCATCTATATAGAGGCGACCAAGACTTAGTGGTAACGCTAACCGCCACACTGGTTATCGTCGAAATAGACAAAGGCCAACTTGTTGCCGTCAGGATCACGAACATAGGCTGCGTAGAATCCCGTTCCGTACTCAGGTCTGGGGCCAGGAGAGCCTTCGTCAGTACCTCCGTTCTCAAGCGCGAGTTCAAAGAGTCGCCCTATTAGCGCTGGGCTCTCCGTGAGTAACGCCGTCATGGTTCCATTGCCGGGGCATGCTTCCTCTTGGTTATAAGGAAGACAAGCGTGAAAGGTGGGGGTCCGGTTGCCCGGAACTCCCCAAGCAACCGATCGCTCGTCCCTCCACGAAATTTCCAACCCCATTGCTGAGAATATAGGTTCGTAGAAACGCGCTGAACGGTTCAGATCGGTCGTTCCGACCATTGTATATGCAATCATCCTTCCCTCCCAATCTCGCTGAAAAAAGGAGTAATAACCGAAGTGTAAAAAGCGCTGGTCATATGACATTTAGCCGAAGGCGTTCTCTTCAAGGCATCGAAGCAGATACCGCGCATGATCAGTCTACTGAGGAAACATCATTCAAGACTAGCGCGGCGTTGCTAGAAGAATAAGCGGCTTGCGCTAGCATTAAGCTGGGCGCGACAACAGACATCTAGTTGGGCGGCACCTGAAGGTTTCGACCAGCCACATAACGGCCTGGGTCAATCGACGGGCAAGAGTAGAATGTCTCCTATAGTCCGCTAGTGTGCGCTCTCTTGCTTGGATGGCATTACGTTCTGGCCCAACGTTACTGTAGCGAATCCGCAGCAGTATCAATCAAAGCCTCCTGTATCCCGCGTGAAGAAAGACGCTACGTTGCGCCCGTTCTTCCACGGCTTCGCTTGCCGCCCCGCTACGGCAGATTCGAAGCATTCATCGAAATGTCATCATTTAGAAGCAGTGCGTTAACAAGGAATTTCTACCCTTTGCATCGCGAACCGCAATTGTGCGGCCAGCAATATTGCGAAAGGTGATCAAATGACGCCCCATCCGATACAGGACGCCGTGCTGCGGGTCGACCGGTTGAGCGTCGTCTACCCAGGCGGCGTGACAGCCCTACGCGATACCTCGATTGCATTTCGGCGTGGTGAGTTCACCGTGCTGCTTGGTCTCTCGGGCGCAGGCAAGTCGACCTTGCTCCGTAGCCTCAATCGACTCGTCACGCCCACTCGCGGCAGTGTCACCAGCGAGCTCGGTGAGCTCGGCAGCGGCTCGGCCTTGCGTCAGCATCGTCGGCGTACCGCCATGATCTTTCAGCACCACCAGCTAATCGAACGTCAAAGCGCACTGGCTAATGTGCTTACCGGTCGGCTGGCCTTTCACAACACGCTCCGCTCGCTGTTTCCTCTGCCGCGTGCCGATCAGGAGATTGCGCTCAGTTGCCTCGCTCGGGTCGGTCTGGCAGACAAGGCGCTAAGCCGGGTGGACAAACTGTCCGGTGGCCAGCAGCAGCGGGTAGGCATCGCGCGTGCGCTAGCGCAACAGCCCGCGATCATTCTTGCCGATGAGCCGGTAGCCAGTCTCGACCCGGCCACTTCGGTCCGTGTTCTCGGACTGCTGCGCGACATCTGCAAGGAAGACGGCATCACCGCCATCGTTTCGCTGCATCAACTCGAATATGCCCGCCGCTTCGCCGATCGCGTCGTCGGGCTGGCCGATTCTCAGATCGTTTTCGATGCCGCGCCCTCGGAACTCACCGATGCGCAGCTTGAGCGCATCTATGCAGGCCGCTCTACGACTCAGCCAGCAACTGCTCCGGCTGAAACCCCTGTCATGCTCGCACCTTCACTGGAGATGTCCCGATGAAACGCTTATCCGCTCTCTTATTGACCTGTTTGCTGTCCGCTGTTTCAAGTCTGTCCGCCGTAGCGGCCGATGCCGATCCGGATGTGCTAAAGGTTGCGCTGCTGCCGGACGAAAACGCCTCGGAGTTGATCAAGCGAAACCAGCCGCTGAAGGATTATCTGGAAGAGCATCTGGACAAGAAGGTGCAGCTGATCGTAACCACCGACTATTCCTCGATGATTGAGGCGATGCGCTTTGGCCGTATCGACCTGGCGTATTTCGGTCCGCTGTCCTACGTCATGGCCAAAAGCAAAAGCGACATCGAGCCCTTCGCTGCCATGGTCATCGACGGCAAGCCGACCTATCGCTCAGTGATTATCGCCAATGTGGCGTCAGGCGCGAATGAGTATGCCGACCTTAAGGGCAAGAAGATGGCCTATGGTGACCGGGCATCGACGTCCAGCCATCTGATTCCCAAAACCGTGCTTCTTGAGACGGCCGAGCTGACGGGTGGGCAGGACTACGAACAACATTTTGTGGGCACGCATGACGCCGTTGCCGTCAACGTGGCGAACGGAAACGCCGATGCGGGTGGGCTGTCGGAGGTAATTTTCAATCAAGTAGCCGAACGTGGCCTAATCGATCCGAGCAAGGTGAAAGTACTTGGTTACAGCGGCGAATATCCCCAATACCCCTGGGCGATGCGCTCGAACCTGAGCCCCGAGCTGAAAACCAAGGTGCGGGATGTATTCGTCGGTATCGACGATCCCGAAGTGCTGCGCAACTTCAAAGCCGAGGCCTTCGCGCCAATCACCGACGCCGACTACGATGTGATTCGCAACATGGGATCGCTGCTCGGCCTCGACTTCGCCACGATGTGAGCACCGATATGTCTACTCATCATGACGTGCAGGCGCTGCCTGCAGAGCAACGCGAGCACATCCTTCGAGGCTTCGGCCTCGGTTGGTGGCGCCAGCTGGGGCAGGTGGCAATTGTACTCGGAGTGGTGCTGTTGGCCTGCTGGTACGTGGGGCTGCTCGATGCCACCACGCTGCTGAACGGGCTGCCCTCCATCGCGACCCTGGCAGGCGAGGCCATGCCGCCAGACTTTTCGGGCTATCGAAGCTGGATTCGCCCGTTGATCGACACGCTGGCGATGAGCATCGCCGGCACGGCCATCGCAGTGGTGTTCTCGCTGGTGGTGGCCTTCGTTGCAGCGCGCAATACGGCGCCGCACCCCCTTGTGTTCGGTGTTGCCCGGGTGCTGCTCAATGCCCTGCGGTCGGTGCCGGAGCTGATCATGGGCATCATCTTCGTTGCAGCCGTAGGGTTCGGCGCCTTGCCGGGCGTGCTTGCCCTGGGTCTGCATTCGATCGGCATGGTCGGCAAGTTCTTCGCCGAGGCCATCGAGCACGTCGACGAAGCGCCGGTGGAAGCCGCTCGGGCGGCGGGGGCTACGCCGATGCAAGTGCTGCTGCACGCGGTTTTGCCACAGGTGACTCCACAGTTCGCCGACGTGGCGATCTACCGCTGGGAATACAACTTTCGCGCCTCCACCGTGATGGGCATGGTTGGCGCCGGCGGTATCGGCTTCGAACTCATGGGCTCGCTGCGCATCATGCAGTACCAGGAGGTTGCAGCAATCCTGCTGGTCATCCTGGCCATGGTCACGCTAGTAGACGCCTTCAGTGGCGTGCTGCGCAAACGTTTCAAATAGGACAAACCATGCTGCCGAAACTCGTTATAACTCACCGAGTACACGATGAGATCCTGCAACTGCTGGCGCCACATTGCGAGCTGATGACCAACCAGAGCGACAGCACGCTGACGCGCGAGGAAATTCTGCGCCGCTGCCGCGATGCTCAGGCGATGATGGCGTTCATGCCCGATCGGGTCGATGCAGAATTTCTCCAAGCCTGCCCCGAGCTGCGTGTGGTCGGCTGCGCGCTCAAGGGCTTCGACAATTTCGATGTGGACGCCTGTACTGCCCGCGGGGTCTGGTTGACCTTCGTGCCTGATCTGTTGACGGTCCCGACTGCCGAGCTGGCGATCGGACTGGCGGTGGGGCTGGGGCGGCATCTGCGCGCAGCAGATGCGTTCGTCCGCTCTGGCGAGTTCCAGGGCTGGCAACCACAGTTCTACGGCACGGGGCTGGATAACGCGACGGTCGGCATCCTTGGCATGGGCGCCATCGGACAGGCCATGGCTGAGCGCTTGCAGGGATGGGGCGCGACCCTGCAGTACCACGAGGCGAAGGCTCTGGATACACAAACCGAGCAACGGCTCGGCCTGCGCCAGGTGGCGTGCAGCGAACTCTTCGCCAGCTCGGACTTCATCCTGCTGGCGCTTCCCTTGAATGCCGATACTGAGCATCTGGTCAACGCCGAGCTGCTTGCCCTCGTACGGCCGGGCGCTCTGCTTGTAAACCCCTGTCGTGGTTCGGTAGTGGATGAAGCCGCCGTGCTCGCGGCGCTTGAGCGAGGCCAGCTCGGCGGGTATGCGGCGGATGTATTCGAAATGGAAGACTGGGCTCGCGCGGACCGGCCGCGGCTGATCGATCCTGCGCTGCTCGCGCATCCGAATACGCTCTTCACTCCGCACATAGGGTCGGCAGTGCGCGCGGTGCGCCTGGAGATTGAACGTTGTGCAGCGCAGAGCATCATCCAGGCGTTGGCAGGTGCGCGCCCAATCAACGCTGCGAACCGTCTGCCCCAGGCCGAGCCTGCCGCATGTTGAATCCGGTCTGGCTGAAGAGCCTGGTAGCGATCGTTCAAACAGGCAGTTTTCAGAGCGCGGCGAGGGCGTTGGGGCTGGCCCAGCCGACGGTGTCGCAGCACTTGCAGAAGCTTGAAGAGCAGGTCGGCGTAACGCTGGTGCAGCGCAGTCGTAGCGGCTGCCAGCCTACCACACGTGCGCTGGCCTTCATGCCGCATGCGACCGCCTTGCTCGACATGCACGCCCGGGCGCTAGAAGCCCTGCATGGAAATAGTGAGCGCGTCGGGGCCAGCTCCAACATCGGCACCTACCTTCTCCAGCCATTCGTGCGCAGCTATCTGACGACCGCAAATGAGAGGGGCGAGGTGGATCTGCGCATCGCCGCCAACCCGGATGTGGCCGACCAGCTACTGGCGGGCCAGCTCGACGCCGCGATCATGGAATGGTGGCTACCTCACCCCGACTTCGAACACCGCCTCTGGCGGGTCGAGCCGCTGGTACTTATCGTCAGCCCCGACCATCCGCTGGCTGAAGCAGGGTGCATAGAACGCGATCGTCTGGTGGACCTGCCGATGCTGGGAGGTGAACCGGGTAGCGGTACCGGACGGCTTCTGACCGAATACTTTGGCGAGCTGGGCGTGCCTCGCAGCGGTATGCAGCTAGGCAGCACCGAGGCAGTCAAACAAGCAGTCAGGGCGGGACTCGGCGTGTCGTTGGTGATGGCTTCCGCAGTACAAGACGAAGTTCGCAGTGGCGCGCTGGTAGCTCTTCCCATCCCGGGGCTTGAAAAGCGTCTCCAACTGATCTGGCGCAAACCGCCCGGAAATCTGCACCCGCCGGGATTTGTGCGGCACTTATTGGCCGATTGTTGCCTGTCGTGACCGGCAGCTCCGGGTCGATTTCAGCCTGTTACGACTGGCCGCTTGTGGCGAATTCCTTGGAGCGGCCGGGCGGGGCCTCGTTGAACTGGCGGCTCAGCAGCGCCTTCAGTCTTCGCCTTAAGGCTAGTGCTCAACTAAAATGACGCCTCAGAAATGAGAGCAAGGCTGGAAAATAAGCCGCCGGCTCTTCATAAAATGGCATATGACTGCTATTGGGGAATACATGCACTTCCGCATGGGGCGCGGCCAGTTTCATGCGCAGGGCGCAGGCGGGGGTGAGTTCGTCGTGCTGGCCGGTAGTGATGAGGATAGGCATGCGGAACTCGCCCATTTCCTTTAGTCGGTTCCAGTCGCGCAGGTTGCCGATGTAAAGGAACTCGTTCGGTCCCTGCATGGTTTGGTAGGGGCCCATGTTCCAGTCGTCCAGCGAACGCTTCACCGGGGCCGGCCATTCCTCGAGGCGGCACACGTGACGGTAGTTCAGCAGGGTGACCGCGGCTTGGTACTCGGGGTGATCGGTGGTCCCCTTCGCTTCGTGGCGCTGCATCATCGCCACGGTTTCGCTGCCAAGTGCCGCGCGCAGCCGGCCGAGCTCTTGGGACAGGTGCGGAATGTCCGCAACGGTGTTCTCCAGAATCAGCGTCTTCACCGCCTGCGGGTAATGGATGCTGTATTCGATGGAGAGCCAGCCACCCCATGAATGCCCGAGCAGGTGCACCCGGCCGAGGCCGAGGGCCTTGCGTACGGTTTCCACTTCCTCTACGTAGCGGGCTATGGTCCACAGCGCTGGGTCTTCCGGGCGGTCCGCCTTGCCGGTGCCGAGCTGATCGAAGGCGACGATGCGCAGGCCTCGGTCCTTCAGCCAGGCGTGGGCGTCGCGCAGGTAGTCGCAGGGCAGGCCAGGCCCGCCGTTGAGGCACAGCAGGACCTCGTCGCCACTGCCGTAGCTGTAGGCCGCCACCTCGTGGCCATCCACCTGAACCCGCTGTACCAAGTCAGGTTGCAGTTCTGGTATCTCGAATTTTTCCAGCATGGTCGTCTCCGTACGGAGGCCGCGACTCATCGGGCACTTCCCCGGGCGGGGGCTCGAGCGGCCTGCGAAGGGAGCAAAGCAAGTTTCGCGCCCGCTTCCACGCCCTGGCGGCTACTCGCGTCGCACAATGACTTTGTGCTGGCTCAGGGCGCTGGCGAGCTTGCCGGTCGGCTGCTCGTCGGTGACCAGGTGATCCACCTGCTGCCAGCTGGCATAACGAGCCGGGAAGGTCGCGTCGAACTTCGAATGATCGGCCACCACCAGCGTGCTACCCGAGCGCTGCAGCATGGTGCTGTAGACCACCCCGCAGTCGATCAGCGCGTCGGTCGGACCTTCGGCGGACAGGCCGCTGGCGCCGAGGACGGCGAAATCGGCAGTCAGGCCGTTGAGAAAGGCCACCGTGTGGGCGCCGACCATGGCGCCTTCGGTTGCGTGATAGTCCCCCGGCACAACGATGACCCGAATGGTCGGGTTGATCGACAGTACCGTGGCAACCCCGAAGGAATGGGTGATCACGGTGATGTCCTTCATCGCCGTCGCGATGCGGCGAGCCACATGCAAGGTGGTTGAACCGGAGCCGATCATCAGAATGCGCGCGTCCTTCATCAGCTCCACCGCCACCCGGGCGATCCGTTCGCGCTCGGGGCCGAACAGTCGGTGACGTTCAGTGACCGAGGGCTCACTGGTGATGGCCCGCACCGCGCCGCCATAGGTACGGTTCAGGTGGCCGCTACGGGTTAGCTCGTCGAGGTCTCGGCGTATGGTTTCACTGGATACGCCATGCAGCCTAGCCAGGTCGGCGATGCGCAGGCTGGGGGTGTTGTTGAGCTCGGCGAGAATCTCAGCCTGGCGGGCGGTCTTGGCTCTGGACATTACGCGCTTGGTTCCTTGTCGACATCGGCCGGGATGTGGTGAATGCCACAAAATGGTGAAGCGGACATGGTAATGCAGTCTTTTGGCGCAGACCACGCTAACTCCTAAAAGGCTGGATTAATTGAAGGTAGTGCGACATTTTAATGTGGTAAACACTAAAATAAATTTGTGGTTATCTCTGCAAAATGTTGTACTTCTCGCATCACTCCAAGAGGGGCGACAATGCTTTATCAATCGGATTTTCTCGAAAGACTGGAGGCCGGGCTGCGCGTCCTGCTTCCTGAATGGGAGATGGCGCCGGACGCTGCGCTGAAGCTTCTGACCATTTCCGAGAATGCCACCTACCTTGCCGAGGATGTGGCCGGTCGGCGACTGGTACTGCGGGTGCAGCGCCCGGAGTACCACAGTCTCGCCGAAATCGAATCGGAATTGGCTTGGATCCGGGCGCTGCGGGAATCGGGGCTGGTCAGCACATCGGCGCCGGTAGCCACGGTTGATGGACGGGCCCTGAGCTGTTTCGTCGATGGCCAGACCCTTCGTCATGTAACGGCCTTCGAGTGGGTGCCGGGCAGTGAGCCGGAGCCAGGCTCGCAGCTGATCAGCTGGTACCGGGTCCTCGGCCAGACCAATGCGCGCCTGCACCAGCACAGCCTGTGCTGGCCTCAGCCCCAAGGCTTTACGCGCAAGGTCTGGAACTTCGACACCATCATTGGCGAACAGGCGTACTGGGGCGATTGGCGCAATGCGTTGGGACTGACCGCGGAAGGGCGCGAGGTACTCGAGCGCACCCAGGCGCTGTTGCGCGGGCAGACTGAAGCTTACGGCATGGCGCCGGAGCGGTTTGGGCTGGTGCACTGCGACATGCGCCTGGCCAACCTGCTGGTGGATGGTGAGCGGCTCACGGTGATCGATTTCGACGACTGTGGCTTTAGCTGGTTTGTTTACGACTTTGCCGCCTGCCTCAGCTTTCTCGAGGAAGACCCGCGGGTGGGCGAGTTTCTCGCTGCCTGGCTCGAAGGCTATCGCAGCGTGGCGCCGCTCTCCGAGGAGGACGAGCGAGCCATTCCGATGTTTCTCATGTTGCGCCGCATGCAGCTGACCGCCTGGGTCGCCAGCCATGCGGAAACGCCTACCGCGCAGTCCATGGGCGAGGACTACACCCGGGGCACGGTGGCCCTGGCTCAACGCTATCTTGACACCCACAGCGGGGACATCCCATGACCGAACCCAAACAAATCCTTGCCCTAAACCGCTTCGACGCTGGCCGCGCCAGCGCGCTGGGCGGCCGGCTGGGTACGCTGGTTGAGAAGCGCCGGCGCTGTTTTGGCGCCTCCTCGGTGCTGTTCTACGAGCAGCCTTTGGAGATCGCCCGAGCCGAGGGGGTGTTCATGTACGACACCGCGGGCAGGCCCTATCTGGATGTTTACAACAATGTCCCGGTGCTCGGGCATTGCCATCCGGCGGTGGTGGAGGCCATCAGCGAGCAGGCCGCCCGGCTGAATACCAACACGCGCTATCTCTACGAGAACCTGACGGACTACGCCGAAACCCTGCTCGGTACCTTTCCCCCGTCGCTATCGAACCTGCTGCTGACCTGCACCGGCAGCGAGGCCAACGACATCGCCATGCGCATCGCCCGCTCTGCGACAGGCGGCAGCGGTTTCGTGGTGACCGAGACGGCCTACCACGGCAACACTAGCGCGGTGATGGAAATTTCCCCCTCGTCTTACCGCAAGGGGCGCGAGCTGCCGCCACATATCCGCACTATTCCGGCACCAGACAGCTTCCGCCTGGCGCCGGGGGAGAAAGTTGGCGAGGTATTCGCTTCGCATCTGGAGCAGGCCATTGCCGACCTCCAGCGCAATGACATCCGCTTTGCCGGATTGGTGGTCGACACCATCTTTTCCAGCGATGGCGTGTTTGCCGATCCACCGGGCTTTCTGGTCAAGGCGGTGGAGGCGGTGCATCGCGCCGGCGGGCTGTTCATCGCCGACGAGGTGCAGCCGGGCTTCGGCCGGACCGGCCAGGGGCACTGGTGCTTCCAGCGCCACGGCGTCGATCCGGATGTGGTGACCCTCGGCAAGCCCATGGGAAACGGCTTTCCCATGGGCGGCGTGGTGACCCGGCCGGAGCTGCTCGACGGCTTTTGCGCCGAGACAGGCTACTTCAACACGTTCGCCGGCAACCCGGTGGCGGCGGCGGCCGGCCAGGCGGTGCTGGACACCCTGGAACGGGAGGGGCTTATCGCCAATGCCGACAGGGTCGGCCGCTACTTGCGCGACGGCCTGAAGCAGATGGGGCTGAGCGATGCGCGGATTGGCGACGTGCGTGGGGCCGGGCTGTTCATCGGCCTGGAGTTCGTCAGCAAAAACGCCACGCCGGATGCCGCCCTGGCGGGGTTCGTCATCAATGCGATGAAGGAGCGGGGCGTGTTGATCGGTGCCGCCGGCGCCTATGGCAACGTACTGAAGATCCGCCCGGCGCTATGCTTCAGCGAGGCCAATGCCGATCAGTTCCTGACCACCCTGCAGGAGGTGCTGCGCCAGGGGTGACCCGGGCCAGCGGGCTCCTGGGGGACGGTCTTGGCCGTGAACCGGAATCCGGCTCCGACTGTGGAGTCCAGGGCATGAAAAAGGCGGACCGGGTCCGCCGTTTTCAGTTTCAACTGCCTCGTTTCACCCCAGCGCCTCGGAGGATTCCGGCAGGACTTGGCCGCCGTCGACGACAATGGTCTGCCCGGTGATAAATCCGGCCTCGCGGCTGGCGAAAAAGAGCACGGCGTTGGCGATGTCCTCGACCTTGCCCAGCCGGCCGGAGGGGATCGAGGCGGCCATTTTTGCAGCGTATTCCTCGCCCATGCCTTCCAGCCCCTCGGTGGCGATGTTGCCCGGCATCACCGCGTTGACGGTGATGCCGGCGCGGGCCAGTTCGATCGCCGCGGTGCGCATGAAGCCCAGCTGGCCGGCCTTGCTGGCGCCGTAGTGGGACCAGCCTGGGAAGCCGGTGATCGGTCCGGTGATCGAGGAGGTGAGGATGATCCTGCCGAAGCCCTGCTTTTCCATCACCGGTGTGACCGCGCGGGTGCAGAGAAAGGCGCTGCGCAGGTTGGTGTGGATCACATGGTCGAAATCCTCTACCGTCATCTCGGCAATGCGGGCCGAGGGGAAGATCCCGGCGTTGGCGGCCAGCACGTCCACCGATCCGTAGCGCTCGACGGCCGTATCGACCATCGCCTGGCAGTCGGCCTGCTGGCTGACGTCAGCGGCGAAGCCCGAGGCCTGCGGGCCAATTTCCTCGGCCACCTTGCGGGCGTCGCCCAGCGAGCGTGACACCACCAGCACATTCAGCCCGGCCTCGCCGAAGCGACGGGCGATGCCGCGGCCGATGCCCCGGCTAGCGCCCGTGACGATTACCGTCTTTTTTTGTAGTGATTCAAACATTTCTATCTCCTGTTAAGGACGGCCTGCAACGCCTCCTGTGGTCCAATTTGCAATATGCGGACCAGGCATTCACCTTCTAAAAATGGGTTATACAGCCGAGGTTAGCCCAGCGGGAGGGCGCTGAGCCTCCCATTTTGGGGCGCCTCGCATCATGTTGGTGCTTGCCAAAAAAAATGTTGAACTCGCCTCGTATCTGGTTTTTACTCGCCCTCGTTTCTTTCACTTCAAGACAGGCGAGGACGAATCATGAAGGGCGTATCGAGAAGGGAACTGTTGAAGCTGATGGGGATGGGCGCCGGTGCGGCAGCCCTCGGTGGCGGCTCGTTGCTGATGAGCTCCAGCGCCTTTGCTGCGCGGGAGAAGGAGCTGAACATCCTTTGCTGGGAGGGTTACAACTCGGCACAGGTGCTCGATCCGTTCCGCCGTTCGACCGGTGCCAATGTGCGCGCCGAGTCCCTGACCAACGACCCGACCATGATCAACCGGCTGCGCGCCGGCGAGACCAACGTCTGGGACCTGATCAACGTGAACAACCCCTGGGCGCGCAAGGTGATGTTGCCCGAGGGCCTGATCAAGCCGCTGCCGCGGGCCGAGTTCGAGCCCTATTTCGAGGACATGCTGCCCCAGTTCAAGCCGCCGTATCAGTGGGCGATGAGCGCCGACGGCAACGAGCTGCTGGGTATGGCACAGCGTTTCGGTCCGTTCAACTACGTGGTCAATACCGACCGGATCAGCCGCGCGACGGCCGAGGACACCGGCTGGGACCTGTTCAACGATAAGGCCCTGAGCGGCAAGTACGGCATCCAGGAGTCGGATGACTGGAACGTCTTCGACATATTCCTGGTGGCCGGGATCAACCCCTTCATCGAGCACACGCCGGCGCAGATGGCGAAGTTCCAGGAAACCGCCAATGCGGTATTCAAGGGCGCGAAGATGATCGGCGACGCTTCCAGCCTCAATCAGGCAATGATCTCCGGCGAAATCGACTTGTACATGACCGGCGGCACCTACAGCTGCTCGCCGGCGCGGGCCGACGGCTTCCCGGAAATCCGCGGCATCACCCCTCTGCGCGGTCCGGTGGATGGCAAGGGGGGCGTGTCCTGGGTGGAGATCACCTCGCTGGTGAACAACCCCAACCTCTCTCCGCTGGCCAACGACTTCCTCAAGTACGTGCAGGAGCCGGAGATCGCCCATCGCGTGGCTTTCGCCGAGGGCACCTTCAACCCGGTCAGCCAGATGGGCAATCCAGAGTGCTTCAAGCTGTTCACCAAGGACGAGCTCGCCGCTATCCAGTGGGACAGCCTGGGGGAGGAAATGGAGCGCTGCGTGGCCTACGACATCGTGCCGGAGTTCGACCAGGCTCTGGAAATGATCTCCGCGGCAAAGCGGATGCGTTGATATGGTTCGGTCAGGGCAGGCATCAATGAACAGCTCGACAATCGACAACGTCGCGAAACAGCCACTACCGGTGCTGCAACTGGTGGATGTGCAGAAGAAGTTCGGTGATTTCACGGCGGTGAAGAACATCTCGCTGGATGTACTGGAAGGTGAGTTCCTGACGATCGTCGGGCCGTCCGGTTCCGGCAAGACCACGATGCTGCGTATGCTGGCGGGCATGGAGGCCCCCAGCAGCGGCAACATCACCCTGCGCGGGGAGGCGATCAACAACCTGCCCGCTCAGCGCCGGCCTACTTGTCTGGTGTTCCAGTCCCTTGCGCTGTTTCCCCACAAGACGGTGGGGGAAAACATCGAGTTTCCATTGAAGGTGAAGAAGGTGCCGAAGGCTGAGCGCAGGGCCCGGGCGCTGGGACTGCTGCGGATGCTGCGGCTGCCGGAGAACTACTACGACAAGAACGTCATGAAGTGCTCCGGCGGCGAGCGTCAGCGGGTGGCGCTGGCCCGCGCCTTCGCCTACGACCCGGACGTACTGCTGTTCGATGAGCCGCTCTCGGCGCTGGACTACAAGCTGAAGAAGGTGCTGGAGAAGGAGCTGAAGGATCTGCACCGGGAAAGCGGTAAGACCTTCATCTACATCACCCACTCGCTGGAAGAGGCGATGGTGATGTCCGATCGCATCGCCGTGATGCGATCGGGGCAGATCATTCAGGTAGGGTCGCCGGAGGAGATCTACGCGCACCCGGCCGACGAGTTCGTCGCCGAATTCTTTGGCGAGGTCAACAAATTCCCGGTCAGCCTGGTAGCCGGGCGGGGCTGGTACAGCGCCGGCCTCGACCGTCCGCTCCGCCTCGACCTGCCGGCCGAGCTGCAGGGCGCGACGGCCGCCACCGTGGTGGTGCGCCCGGAATACATGCAGTTCGCCGGTTCGGAGGACGAATTCGACAACGTCATCCGCGGCACGGTGTTCAACGAGTACTCGCTCGGCTCGCGCATGCAATACCAGATCCGCTGCGGCGACCGCAGCGTGCTGCTGGAAAATCCGCGCACCTTTACCCGCGACCGGGCCCGTGACGAGCAGGTGCTCATCGGCTGGAACGCGGCGAACGCCATCATTGCAGGAGCCTGACCATGGATGCTGTTTCGGGGCGCGGCCTATCCACCGGCGCCCGCTACGCCAGTCCGCTGGTGATCTTTCTGCTGCTGGGCTTTCTCGCCCCGCTGGTGACAGTGGTGGCCTTCGCCTTCGCCGAGCCGAAAAGCTTCGAGGTGTTCCGCACCTTCACCTTGGATAACTTCGCCGCCGTGCTGAATCCGTCCAACACGGTGTGGCGCTCGTTCGTCTGGTCGCTGGTGCTGGCCGCGCTCTGCGTGGCGATGCTAGCGGTCATCGCCTATCCCATCGCCTACGGGCTCAACCGGGTGTTTGGCCGCTTCGCCCCGCTGATCAGCGTGCTGTTCGTGTTCCCTCTGTTCGTCTCGGAGAACGTGCGGCTCTACGGCTGGGTGCAGTTCTTCATTAAGAACGGCGTGCTCGACGGCGTGCTTAAGGCGTTCGATCTGGGCCGCGCGCCCGATGTGCTCTACAGCCCGGGACTGACTTTGTTCGGCATGGTCTATGTGTACCTGCCCTTCATGCTGTTCCCCATCACCCTAGGGCTGGCCATGGTGCCGCGGGATCTGGTGGATGCGGCGAAGGATTTGGGCGCCGGCCGGCTGATGGTCTGGCGCGAGGTCGAGCTGCCGCTGGCGATGCCGGGCATCCTCATCGGTATGTTGCTGACCTTCGTGCTCGCCGTGGGCGCGGTGGCAGAGGCAAGGATTCTCGGCGGGCAGTCGGTGATCACTGTGGTTCACGACATCGAGGTGGCCTTCACCTACGCGCAGAACTGGCCGCTAGGCGCCGCGCTGGCGGTACTGCTGGTGCTGATTATCGGCAGTCTGACGCTCTTCGTGCTGACGCGCCTGGACCTTGATCGAGTGTTAGGGAAACGTTGAGATGAGAAATCAGGCACAAATCCGTTCCGACTTTCTGGTGTGCTGCTGGACGGGCTTCGTACTCGTGGCCATCTACTTGCCGATCATCTGCAGTGCGCTGGCCGGGCTGTCGATGAGTCGCTACTTCCTGTTCCCGGTACGGGAATACTCGCTGAGCTGGTGGCAGCGCACGGTCGATTCGTTTGAGGTGCAGATCCTCGTGCACAACTCGCTGAAGATCGCCCTGCTAGTGACGCTGATTTCGGTAGTGCTGGCCTTCTTCGGCGCGCTGGCCTTCGCCCGCTACGACTGGAAGGGCCGCAAGCTGTACCAGAAGCTGCTGCTGCTGCCGATCTTCTTTCCGCAGACTGTGCTGGGCCTGGCCCTGCTGCTGTGGATGAACGCGCTGGGCCTCAGTCCGAGCTGGAAGACCGCGGTGATCGCCCATCTAGTGTGGATCGTGCCGGTGGTGACCTTGGTCATCGCCATCCAGGTCTACAACTATGACCCGAGCCTGGAGGAGGCTGCCAGCGATCTGGGCGCCGGCAAGCTGTTCATATTCCGCGAAATCACCCTGCCGCTGCTGTGGCCGGGGATCTGGTCGGGGGCACTGTTCGCCTTCCTGCTGTCCTGGGGTAACTTCCCGCTGTCGCTGTACACCTCCGGGGCCGACTCGACCGTGCCCAAGTGGTTGTACTCGAAGATGGTCGCCGGTTATACCCCGATGGTGCCTGCGCTAGGCACTATGAGCACCCTGGCTGCGGCGGCGCTATTGCTGCTGGGCGGGGTAATCATCACGACGCTTCGCCGACGAAAGTAGAGATCGCCTTTGGCTTTATCGGCGCAAATGGGCTGCGGAAGCATTGGTGCAGTCTTGAACCTACCTCAAACTTGGCGCGCCGGCTTCACCGGGGCGCAGGCGCAGTATTCTGACTGATTCGGCACGTTTATCGGCGCATCATTGGCCGGTCTTGGCCGGTTAGCGACGGCCTGACTTCGACCGTCGCAATATATGGTCAGACTTCGGTCTGCTCCGCCATTTCCAGAGCGTCATCGACCTCAATCCCAAGATATCGAACGGTGCTCTCCAGCTTCGTATGGCCGAGCAGAAGTTGAACCGCCCGTAGGTTCTTCGTCCTGCGATAGATCAGCGATGCCTTCGTACGTCTCATTGTGTGAGTGCCATACATGGCTGGATCAAGGCCAATGGCTTTTACCCAGCCTTTGACGATACGAGCATATTGACGAGTGGATAGATGATCTGAGGTATGCAGCCTGCTCGGGAAAAGGCAGTCCTGGCTACGGAGTTGTGCTTGGTGTATCCAGGCTGCGAGAGCAGACCGTGTTTGCTCAGTAATCTCGAACTGCACTGGTCGCTTCGTTTTCTGCTGCATAACCATTGCTCGTGATGACACATGCTCGCCATGAGCAACGTCGCACACACGGAGCTTGGTTAAGTCGCAGGCTCGAAGCTTGCTGTCGATGGCCAGATCGAACAGAGCCAGATCCCGGGTTCGTTCTGCAATTTGAAGCCTTACTCGGATGGCCCAGATATCTCTCTGTCGGAGCGGGGTTTTCTGCCCGACCAATTTTCCTTTGTTCCAGGGCTGACGGCTGCAGGTAGCAATGATGTCCATGGCAAGTCCTCCACGTGTGGAAGGACAAGCATGGCTAGCCAGAGCAGTGGCCGCTAACCGGCCAAAGGCAGCCACAAGTTGACTACTTCGCAAGGCAAGGGCGTATGCTCATGTAGCCCCCGCCGCTACGAGGCCAAAGAATGTCCACACAACTAGGGGCGATTCATGGATCCGACGAAATTTACCCTCAGACGCAGCGCGTTCTCGCCCGGAAACGCCATTTTCATCATCGACTGTTTAAGCGAGCGGGATCTGCAAACCGGTCTCTCTCGACTGAGAGAACTGCACGATTTGCTTCTCGCGCGCGATCCTGAGCGATTTGAATACAACAAGAATTTCGCCCATCGATTCGAGGCGGGCTCTGCAACCAAATTTGCAGAATGCTTCGAGGAAATCACAGGCGCGTGTGAGCTTGGCATTCGACCAATCATATTCATTGATGCTCACGGCCACTCCGAGAAGGGTCTTGGAACGCCGTCCGGGGAGTTTATTGGCTGGGATGAGTTGTTGGACAGCTTGGATAGCGTCACTCAGCGGACAGGGGGTGAGCTGACAGTTATTGTCGCTGCCTGCCATTCGATGAAAGCCGTAGAAAATCTGAGCCTTCAGAAGCGCCTTCCTTTTGCCTTTTACTATGGATATTCATCAGAGGTAAAAGCCGGAGTAGTAGATAAAGAAACGGAGGTGATTTACGAGAGTCTCTTTAATGATGGGGGGCGAGCCGTGCTAAATGCGACGAGCCTCCAGCTTAAGTCTTTCTCTGAATACGACCACGTTACGGATGTGCTGGCAGTCACATTGCTTAGCGCCAAGGCCCCCGGCGTTTTAGCCAAAATGCTTCCACAGTTGTCGCGCGCCAAGCTGCGAGCGTCTGCTGATGAGACAGTCGTAAAAAAAGGGATTCCTTTGTCTGGGTCACGCGTGAAGGTGAACCATATGCTCAGTTCAGGACAGCTAGCCATCAAGATGGTCGAGCAATTGATGCACGATACCCCGCGTCGAGAAAGGGTTATCCAAGACATCCAGGCATACATACAGGGTGCTCCAACGCCTGCTCTCTGAGGATGCTTCGGCGAATGGAGATTCCGAATAGTGCCGGAATATTTTTGGCGCTATCGCGAAGCTGCTTCTGTAATGCCTTCTCGGACTCCAGAAGCCACGCTTCAGCTCCCTGTACAGTGTTGAGCTGCCTCCATAGTGTGACCGCTTCTGGCCGGTAGTTACCGTTGTGAAACACGGCTTTCGGCCAGTAGCAGCCGCTCAATTGTGTCTATAGAACCTTTAGCGATTCAGTTACCAAACCAAAACTTTCAGGCAAGGCCTGCAGAGATTGTCTTGGGGCTAAGAAAACAACATATACCTCAGACCAAACTTGACTTTCTGTTTATCTCACTCCACCCACCTTGGCAAATCATGAGATAATATCGCTCTTCCACCCTATAAAATCGATAAAAAACCCTGATGCGACGGGTTGCTTTTTCTATTTTCAAATTTTGATAGCCGGGCTTGTAAATGAAAATCCTCGAACCACAGATCGACAAGCTGTTTGATGACAACCCAATTCTTCGACAACCTTTTCTCCATGTTTACAATCATTTCTGCCAGGTTGCCACCTTCCAATTCATTCAAGAAAAGCAAGCACCTCATAGCTTCGCAATTCCGTATACATTTGTATTTGAGCGCATGAACGACTTTAGTCCTCAAAGCCCTGAATCATGCGATGATTTTTTGCGCAAGCTAAACCCTGATGACTTTAAAAATTTATTCGCTTGCGCAAACCTCAATATAGTCATCCCATTTATTCGTAGCAAAATATATAGATTCACTCGCGAAAGCAGCGAAAAGTCAACGATCGACTACGCTGATGAAATTACACTCAAACATGAAATCAATGACATCATTGTAACGCATTTATCTCTACCAGTTATTTCAAACCAAGCTCACGATTCTAGACCTTGGCTCAAGAGCGTTGTTAATCGGCTAAAAACCAACAAGCCCGTAAATCCCACATTTTATTTTGATTACATTTCCGAGCAGTACAAAGCATCTGAAAATGCATTCATTGAAGCAGATATTATTCCACCTGATTTCTATACGCAGATTGGATTTTCTTCTGCCGATGCCTTTAAAAAAATCAGGAATGCTTTTATCTGCATAGGGCAAATCTATAATGACATCACGTTCATAGTTTACAAATACCTGGAAGTCAATGAACTTAAAGACTCAGGGGATGGAGATCATCATTTACAAGGCCTTGGCATGGCCAGGCTGGGTGCCGCCGAGCTGAAATTTCTAGTTCAAAAGCTCACCGGGGTGGCTGAGTCAGACTACGATAAATTTTCTGAGTTTTTCTTCTGCGGCGAGGGAAAAAATGGCAGCCTAAGCTTAAAATTCATGCCGCCATTCTGGAGCATTTCGGATGACGTATACTTCTGCCCGGCCTTAGTTCCAACCCTACTGGGCACGAGAAATCTTTTGATCTCCATACTAATAGATGATGATAAAAATACTAAATACAACTATGACGGATTGATATCTCACTTTTTCGAACCTGAACTCTTGAGAAGGGCTCAAAGGCATTTCGAAAGCAATGGCTTTTATACTTATTTAGAATGTGACTTTACTGGGGGCGAGATTGATTTATTGGTTTTTTGCAATAAATCCAATACCGTGATGACCGTCCAGGCAAAAGCCACTTTATACCCTGAGTCAGCTCGCATGGTGCGACGTTTGGACGATAGAATTCGGGAAGCAGTTGAGCAGACCAAACGATTTGATAAACTCGAACCCAAAGAGAAAACTAGTTTATTCAAAAAATCTTTTCCCAGCTTGGATGATTCGGCGCAAATCAATCATATTCGCGCAGTTTTAACAAATTCCAGTTTCGGAAGCACTTTTAGCTGGCAATTACTAGAAAGCAACAAAATAACCCCAATAAACTGCAATCTTCTTAAAAACGTATTGCCTTGCTGCAATGTTTTAACTGAACTACCAGAACAAATTGAAGCATTTATTGCAAAGATAAAATCCGAGATTGAGATCACTGAGGAACAAAAAGTTTTCAGCCTCCCTGGCCATACGATTTATCAACGACACGTTGAAACACATCGCATGAAGAACCTTTACGACGCCAAGTATTGGGGCGAGTGAATAGCCCCCAGTTTCATAGATGCTTTCGAGCCTCAGCGAAACCGGCCCAGCCTTGGCGTGACCAGCAGTTTCTGGCCGGTTTCGGCCTGTCGCCACCGGCAGCTATGGATTAAATCCGGCCCGTCGTGACTGGCAACAGCCGAACCATCGTGGACCACTGAGACCTAGATGAGTGGAAGCTTCGAATCGTCACCGCAATCAGCTACTGCCGTTTTGTTGTAATCAAAGGGGAGACTTCTTCTTTCTATGCAGAGACTTTTCTGACTGAGTGGTGGTGGCCGTCCGCCACGCTCCGGGCGACTATCCAGCCGGCAAACAGGGCGATGTGTTCGCGGTCGAGTTCAGGGTAGCGCGCATGTCCTGCCTTGGCCTGAGCGACGGTCCGGTGTTCCAGTACAAAGAGCCTTTTCGTTCCAGGTCGCGACCGATGATCAGGCTGAGACGGACCACTTGTGAACACGATCATTAACAATGGGGCCAGGTGAGCGCGTATGGCTGGTACAGGGACGAGTGGGTGTTTCGTGGTAGATCTCCCTGCATATTCTGACGGCTGCAATACCCAGCCCTGATCGAGCGGCAACAACGCGTTCGTTCGAGGCCATTGATGGCATGACGAAGATCGACTTTGCCGCGATCGAGGCTGCGCTGAAGGCTTGATCTTCAACGTCTGAATCCAGCCCCAATGACTGAGCCTGCCTGACACCACATGCGATTCTGAGGCTGCTGCGGCCCCTCCGCGTGACTCGCAGAGTTCCGTGCTGTGATCCACCTCTGCTGCGACTCGGTCAAGCTAAATGCAATCGTTGGTCAGGAGCTTCTATAAAACGCAGGCATAATCTTGTTATGATATAGCTGGCGTCAAACTCGGCAGATGATACGGCCTTATAGATTTACTTAAGAGTGTATGTCGTATATTAAATACGTGGCCTAAATGCTGTGCTGTGCTTTGCTTCGGATTGTTCCTGTGTCCGATTTTGGTAGTGTCTAACTATCTCAATCCTTCGCAAGTGGTGCGGGATGTTGCAAGGTGGGCGATATTTTTATAGTAAATTGGGTTTGTAAATATTTTAATTGGAAGCTAGTGTTTATGATGATGGGCGAACAAGCATCTCAGATTAATAAAGCTGCGGAACTTCGTCGTAAAAAGCTGCGCGGCAATGTGGGCAAGGCTGTTGTAGATTATGCAATGATCGAAGATGGCGACAAAATTATGGCCTGCGTAAGTGGTGGCAAAGATTCATTCGTTATGCTTGACGCTTTGCTGCACTTGCAGAGAGTTGCGCAAATAAAATTCAGTGTTGTGGCGGTTAATCTTGATCAGAAGCAACCTGGCTTTCCGGAGCATATCTTGCCTGAGTTTTTCGAGGCTAAAGGGATTGATTACTATATAATTGACAAGGATACTTATTCCGTTGTCAAGAGTAAGATCCCGGAGGGTAAGACTACTTGTTCTCTTTGCTCTAGACTCAGAAGGGGCACGCTTTATAGTTTTGCTGAGGAAATTGGGGCTACTAAATTGGCACTCGGTCATCATATGGATGACATGGTTGAAACTTTGTTTCTGAACATGTTCTTCCAGGCGCAAATGAAAGGGATGCCTCCTAAGCTTCTTAGCGATGACAAGAGAAATATAGTTATCCGGCCGCTCGCCTACTGTCGCGAGAAAGATATAGCAAAGGTCGCTGCCGATAGCGCATATCCAATCATTCCGTGCAATCTCTGCGGCTCGCAAGAGAATTTGCAGAGGAAAAAAATCAAGTCGATGATTGCGGAGTGGGATTCGGTAAATCCTGGCTGCGTAGAAAACATCTTTCACAGCTTACAAAACGTAAGTCCATCCCAGTTAGCTGATCGTAGTCTCTTCAATTTTATAGATCTATCCATTGATAGGTCGGATGCCCGACCGCCCTACGAATTCGAAGCAGCCGAGGTTTCATCATCCAGCGTTGAAGGCCGGATTGATGTCGTTCGGATTTTGTAAAGGTTCAAGGTGATTTTTCGGGGGGGGGAGAGGGTGTTTAGAGGCCAAGAAGACGCAAAATTTACTTTTTCGCATTTTTCTGTAAAGCCAGCTTTCTATTTAATTCATTTAAAATCAACAAGTTGCGATTATTCTGATGCTGTCCAGTTATGTTTTCTTAAGCTATAAGGAAAAGACAGCTACACCATGCTCGACGTGCTGCTGTACCTGCAAAAGGTCGCGCCGATCAAGTTCGAGATCGTGGCCGTCAACATGGACCAGAAGCAGCCCGGCTTCCCCGAGCACGTGCTGCCCGAATACCTGAGGTCCATCGGCGTGGAGTACCACATCGTCGAGAAAGACACCTATTCGGTGGTCAAGGAGAAGATTCCGGAGGGCAAGACCACCTGCTCGCTGTGTTCGCGCCTGCGTCGCGGCACGCTCTATACCTTTGCTGACGAGATCGGTGCGACCAAGATGGCGCTCGGTCACCACCGTGACGACATCCTCGAGACGTTCTTCCTCAACATGTTCTATGGCGGCACGCTAAAGGCCATGCCGCCCAAGCTGCTTTCCGATGATGGCCGCAACGTGGTGATTCGCCCTTTGGCCTATTGCAGCGAGGCGGATATCGAAGCCTATTCGCAGATGAAAGGGTTCCCCATCATCCCGTGCAACCTGTGCGGCTCGCAGGAAAACCTGCAGCGTCAAGTGGTCAAGGAGATGCTGCAGGAGTGGGAGCGCAAGTCCCCGGGCCGAGTCGAGATCATGTTCCGCGCCTTGCAGAACGTGGTGCCCTCGCAACTGGCCGATCGTAACCTGTTCGATTTCACCAGCCTGCGCATCGATAACGAAGCCACGCCACGTTTCCTCGACGTGATGAGCTTGTAACGGCAGCGGCGTGCTTCAAGCCATAAGTCGCAAGCGAACGCTTGTAGGGTGGGCTTGGCGGCGCTCCGTTGCAGCCCACCACAGCAGTTGTAACTTGGTCGCAGTCGGGTGGCGCTCCGCTCCAGTCCCGTAAGCCTGCCTCCAGTGACTGGCGCGGTCCTTTGACGTGAGGTTTGCGCCCGGCTCGCCAACCGAGCAGGGCGCACCCCATCGCAGGTGATATCAGCTAGGTCGGACCTGCTTCAGCGTCTCAGCGATCATGAACGCCATTTCCAACGACTGATCGGCGTTCAGCCGGGGGTCGCAGTGGGTGTGGTAGCGGTCGGAGAGCCCGTCCTCGGTAATCGGGCGTGAGCCGCCGATGCACTCGGTGACGTTCTGCCCAGTCATTTCAATATGAATCCCGCCGGGGTAGCTGCCTTCAGCGCGGTGCACGTCGAAGAACTGTCTCACCTCGGCCAGCACCCGTGCAAAGTCCCGGGTCTTGTAACCGCTGGAGGCCTTCATGGTGTTGCCATGCATTGGGTCGGAGCTCCACAGGACCTGGCGACCTTCTTGCTGCACAGTCTGAATCAGGCGAGGCAAGCCTTCCTGAACCTTGTCTGCACCCATCCGCACGATGAGGTTCAGGCGGCCGGGATCGTTCTCAGGATTGAGGATATCGATCAGGCGGATCAGTTCTTCGCTGGCCATGCTTGGCCCCACCTTCACCCCGATCGGGTTGCCCACGCCGCGGAGGAACTCCACATGTGCACCGTCCAGCTGCCGCGTGCGGTCGCCAATCCAGAGCATGTGCGCAGAGCAGTCATACCAACCGCCGCTGAGGCTGTCCTGGCGTACGAAGGCCTGCTCGTAATTCAACAGCAGCGCCTCGTGGGCGGTGAAGAAGCTGGTTTCGCGCAGCTGCGGCGCGTTGTCCATTCCGCAGGCACGCATGAACCTCAGCGCCTGATCGATCCGTGCGCCCAGGCGGTGATACTTCTCGGCCATCTGGGAGTTGGCGATGAAATCAAGATTCCACTGATGCACCTGGTGCAGGTCGGCGAAACCACCCTGGGCGAAAGCGCGCAGCAGGTTCAGGCTGGAGGTGGATTGGTGATACGCCTGCAGCAGCCGCTCCGGGTCCGGCACGCGGCTTTTCTCATCAAAGCCGATACCGTTGACGATGTCGCCGCGGTATGCCGGCAGGGTCACGCCGTCGATGGTCTCGTAGCCGGAAGAGCGCGGTTTGGCGAACTGCCCGGCCATGCGGCCGACTTTCACTACAGGACATCCGGCGGCGAAGGTCATCACGATCGCCATCTGCAACAGCACTTTAAAGGTGTCGCGAATTTTCGGTGCGGAGAACTCGGCGAAGCTTTCCGCACAATCACCGCCTTGCAGCAGAAACGCGCGGCCTTGCGTCACCTCGGCGAATTGCCGGCGCAGCTCACGTGCCTCGCCGGCGAACACCAGCGGGGGCAGGCTCGCCAGCGTGCCCTCGACACGCTTCAGATGATCGGCATCGGGGTACTCGGGCTGCTGCTGGATGGGTTTGGTTCTCCAGCTGGTGGGACTCCAGGCGTGGCTCATGGAAATTGATTCCGTCCGCAAAAAAGTGCCCGGATTTTACCTGATGCGACAGCTCCGCGCTGATAGCCCTTGCCAATCGGGCTGGTAAGATGCGCCGACCGGTTTGGGAGTGAGCGCAGTGGACAAGCAGGAAGTGTTGCTGGCCGAAGTGCATGACGCGTTCGGCCTGATCCGCGTGCTGGAAGTAGGGGAGTACCGATTTCTCGAGTTCGGCGCGGCGGTCGAGCAAAGCTGCGTGTTTACTCAAGATCCTAGCTGGCTGGAGTACGACTACACGCGGGCCATGTTGATGGGCGGCTTGCTGCACGCTGCTCCGGAAACCGCGCTGTTCCTCGGGCTAGGCGCCGGTACGCTGACCCAGGCATGCCTCGAATTCCTGCCGCTGGAAGACGTCGAAGCCATCGAGCTGCGCCCGGACGTGCCTGAACTGGCGATGCGTTATATGGGCCTCCAGAACGATTCGCGGCTTTACATCCGCATTGGCGATGCGGTGGAGCTGCTCGACTCGGCCGAAACCGCGGACCTGATATTCGTCGACCTTTATACAGACGTCGGCCCGGCCGCCGCGCACCTGGCGTGGCGTTTTCTCCAGAGCTGCCAGCAGAAGCTGAGCCCGGATGGCTGGCTGATCATCAACCAGTGGGGTACCGACGAGGACAAGCCGCTGGGTGCGGCGTTGCTTCGTGGCTTGTTTCATCGCCACTATTGGGAATGCCCGGTGAAAGAGGGCAATGTCATCCTGTTCGTGCCCGCCGATCTGGAACAAACGCTCGACGAGTCCGGCCTGCGCGAGCGAGCGGCAGCGCTGGCCCCGCGGCTGGGCTACACGCTGGATTCATTGATCAACGCTCTACGACCGGCGAGCTGAGCGCGTGATGAGCTGCTGACCAACGTTATTGACGTCTGTTCGAGCAAACCATGTTCAGCACTGTCTCTGGCGGGAGCTAGCTGAGCTCACCAAGACCGGCGCAAGCGCTTCGTCAGCAGCCGAACGCTCTGGTTAGAGCACTCCAGGCTCATTCGCTAGTGCCGGTCCTGCCGGAGATCTGCTTCCGGAACCTAACTCCAAAGACAAATTACACGCACAGCTTCACATAATTCCGGTATAGTACGCGCCGGCTGAAACCCAGCCTGCGTTCAGGTACTGCAACACACGAAGCGCTGCTTCGGCTGCTTTCCGCTTCTCGCGGCTGTCCTAGACGATTCATCATTCATTACGTTTTCGCAAACCCCGCCGACCAGGCTGCCAGGGTGACCTTCGGGTTTTGCATGGCATGCGCAGCTTCGGAACATGGGTCTTTGCGGAGCATCAGGAAAAGACCCATGACCCAGGAAATCGGCGGCTTTGCCGCACTCGGTATTCATCCCTCCGTACTCGCTGCTGTCATTGCAGTAGGTTACGAAGAGCCTTCGGCCATTCAGAGCCAGGCGATCCCGGTAATTCTCGGCGGCCACGACATGATCGGCCAGGCCCAGACCGGTACCGGTAAAACCGCAGCCTTCGCGCTGCCTATCCTCTCCAAGATCGATCCGGCCAAGCGTGAGCCACAAGCGCTGATTCTCGCGCCGACTCGTGAATTGGCCCTGCAGGTTGCCACTGCGTTCGAAACGTACTCCAAGCAGATGCCAGGTGTTGGCGTCGTCGCCGTATACGGTGGCGCCCCGATGGGGCCGCAGCTCAAGGCCATTCGCCAGGGCGCGCAGATCATCGTCGCCACCCCAGGTCGTCTGGTCGACCACCTGAGCCGTAACGGCACGCTGCTGTCGACTATTCAGTATCTGGTGCTCGACGAAGCTGACGAGATGCTCAAGCTGGGCTTCATGGACGACCTCGAAGTCATCTTCGAAGCCATGCCGGAAAGCCGCCAGACCGTGCTGTTCTCCGCAACGCTGCCGCATTCGATTCGCGCCATTGCCGAGAAGCACTTGCGCGAGCCGCAGCACATCAAGGTCGCAACCAAGACTCAGACCGTTGCGCGCATCGAGCAGGCGCACCTGATGGTCCACGCCGACCAGAAGATCCCGGCTGTCCTGCGCCTCCTGGAAGTCGAAGACTTCGACGCGCTGATCGCCTTCGTGCGTACCAAACAAGCGACTCTTGATTTGGCCGCCGCGCTGGAAGCCAAGGGTTACAAGGCTGCCGCGCTGAACGGTGACATCGCCCAGAACCAGCGCGAGCGCGTGATCGAATCGCTCAAGGATGGCCGTCTGGACATCGTTGTTGCGACCGACGTCGCTGCCCGTGGCCTCGACGTGTCGCGCATCACTCACGTGTTCAACGTCGACATGCCATACGATCCGGAGTCCTACGTTCACCGTATCGGTCGTACCGGCCGTGCCGGTCGTGAAGGTCGTGCCTTGCTGCTGGTCACTCCGCGTGAGCGTCGCATGCTGCAGGTCATCGAGCGCGTCACCAACCAGAAGGTTGCCGAAGCCCGCCTGCCGAATGCTCAGCAAGTGCTGGATGCGCGCATCAAGAAGCTCACCAACAGCTTGGCACCGCTGGTAGCTGATGCCGAAGCCAGCCACGGCGAACTGCTCGACAAGCTGGTTGCCGATATCGGTTGCAGCCCGCGCGCCCTGGCCGCAGCTCTGTTGCGCAAGGCAACCAATGGTCAGGCGCTTACCCTGGCTGAAGTCGAAAAAGAGCAGCCGCTTGTTCCGACCAGCAGCCCGCGCGAGCGTTCGGATCGCCCCGAGCGTAGCGGTGACCGCGAGCGTCGTGCGCCGATCCCATTGGCCGAAGGCCGTGCCCGCTGCCGCACCGCGCTGGGTGCCCGCGACGGCATCGCCGCGCGCAACCTGCTCGGCGCCATCCTCAACGAAGGTGGCCTGGCCCGCGAAGACATCGGCCGCATCCAGGTGCGCGACAGCTTCAGCCTAGTAGAGCTGCCGGAAGAAGGCCTCGAGCGCCTGCTCGGCAAGCTCAAGGACACCCGTGTCGGCGGTAAGCAACTCAAGCTGCGTCGCTATCGCGAAGATTGATCGTTCTTGGTTGACCAAAAGGGTGGGCTTGATAGCCCACCCTTTTTCGTTTCTGCCGCGTAATTCTTCTAGCGGAAGGCGCGCCCGCGGCGAATGCAGGCCACAGAACTGCCAGCTTTCATAAACTGCGCCCCGAGGTCGGCCCCGCAAAGCCAAAGCAAGCCAAAGCCAAGGTCAAATCCCGCACCGCCCTGCTTTTGTGGGAGGCGCGCCCCGCGGCGAATGCAGGTCGCAGACCTGCCAGCTAGCAGAAACTTCGCCCCGAGGTCGGGCCTCCTACAAATCTAAGCCGCCACCGCTTCAACAGTTGCGGGAGCCGCGCCCCGGGGCGAATGGTGGCGCTTACCCAGCATTTGATGCTGTTGTCACAACCAGACCGCATCCCAGTGCGGATAATCGCCGATCCGCTCCACCAGCCCTGCCCGTAGCGGATTAGCGACTACATATCTTGCCGTAGCCAGAATGTCCTCCTCTTTACGCAATGCACGATCATGAAACCCGTCTTGCCAAACGCGGCCGCCGATCCGCTTCGCTGAAATCGATTTCACCCGCCCTACAAGTTGCGACAAAGATCCGTTTCGTAACTCCAACAGCCAATGAAGGTGATCCGGCATCACCACAAACGCCAACATCCTATGTGAGCCCCGTGCCTCATCGGACCGAATTACGCGTATCAACTCACGAGCAGCAAAGAGATCTTGAAAGACCGGCCGACGATGTTTAGTTACCGTGGTGATCAAATAAATTTGCCCCTCGCCAGACCAGCGTCCCGCACGTAATCGGTTTGACGAAAAACGAGCATCCTTGCCCATAAAGTTCCTCCTGTTTGACTCAGCAGCATAAAGCCAAAAGCTTCGCCTCGAGGTCGGGCCTCCCAAAAAGCCAAGCATCGACCCCGCTTAACAATTGTGGGAGGCGCGCCCCGCGGCGAATTCAGGTCGCAGGCCTGCCAGCTTCTAAAGCTTCGCCCCGAGGTCGGGCCTCCCACCAAACCCCAGTGCAACCGCGCCGCTCTAGTGGGAGGCGCGCCCCGCGGCGAATACAGGCCGCAGACCTGCCAGCGACTAAAAGCCTCGCCTCGAGGTCGCGCCTCCCAAAAAGCCAAGCATCGACCCCGCTTAACAATTGTGGGAGGGGCGCCCCGCGGCGAATACAGGCCGCAGGCCTGCCAGTTTTCAAAAAGCATCGCCCCGACGTCGGGCCTCCCACCAAACCCCAGCACAACCGCGCCGCTCTAGTGGGAGGCGCGCCCCGCGGCGAATGCAAGCCCCAGGCCTACCAAGCGTCACAGCCTCGCACTCTAAGTCAGGGATTCCCGCACCAAACCCCAGCCGCTTTCGACCACTCCCTCCAAAACCTGACCCAAACGTTCGGGCTGTTCAAACTCTGAACAACATGCTACAAACGAACGCAACCTAAATGATCTAGCCGCTTGAAAACGAAGGGAAAACCATGACCAAGTCGGAGTTGATCGAACGCATCGTCACCCAGCAAGGCCTGCTTTCGTCCAAGGATGTGGAGCTGGCCATCAAAACCATGCTCGAGCAGATGGCGCAGGCGCTAGCCACCGGTGACCGCATCGAAATTCGCGGCTTCGGCAGTTTTTCCCTCCACTACCGCGCGCCCCGCGTCGGTCGTAACCCCAAGACCGGCCAATCCGTCCCGCTCGATGGCAAATTCGTCCCGCATTTCAAGCCAGGCAAGGAGCTGCGGGATAGGGTCAATGAAGACGAGTAATCCGCCATCTGAGCTCGGCCTTCGTCTTGGCGGCAGGGTGAGATCAAAAGCTGTTAAAACTCGTCAACTCGCGTGAACTTGTGGCCTGCTATATGGACTAATTCCGGCTCGCTTTCTTTGCAGTGAAGCGCATCCATAACAAGGAATTGGTGAAGGCCGTGCAGCAATCCACCTCTACACCCGAAGAAATAGATCTAGTCGAGCTGTTTCGTGCGCTTTGGCGGCAGAAAATGCTCATCATCAGTGTGACGCTGGTCGTCACGCTTATTGCCGCAGCCTATGCCTTCCTTGCGACGCCGTATTACGAAACCAAAACCTATTTGCGGCCCGTCCCGGGCAGCAGCCTCGATCAGCTGAACGAAACCGGTATCTATAAGCTGAGCCCCGAAGAAGCGCTCGGTCGGGTGGCGAGTGGGCTGTCCTCTTATGACAACCGGTTAGAGTTCTTCCTGGGTAACCAAGAGCTTTTTCAGAACATCCCCAAGCGAGGGGATTCACTCGAGCAAACGTTCGCGGAGTTCAATGAACAAGCATTTGAAATGCTTTTCCCGGACCCAAAGCGCACCGATAACCGCAGTGCATTCGTCGGCCTCAAGCTCACCTACCCTAAAGGAATGGAAGGCGCCACGATCGTTAATGATTTCGTTGCCTATGTACTGGAGCTCGAGCGTCGCGAAATTGCGGATGACCTTGATAGCCTGATTGGCAACCGGCTGGCCAGTCTGGAAACGAACATCGAGGCACAGCGTGCGAGCTACAACGCGTCCAAGGAAGCGAAGATCGCGACGCTGCTCGAAGAAAGCGCACTTAAACGTGCGCAGCTAAAGGATGAACTCGCAGCGTTGCGTGAAGAGTTGAAAACGCGCCGAACCAACCGAATTCAAGAGTTGAGCGAGGCCATTTCCATCGCCGAGTCGCTGGGGATTCGCACGCCCACCACTCCATCGGCTATGGCCGAGGCGCCTCGCGGTGGGGCGCAGGTGATTCGGACTGAAGTGACCAATCAGGAAATGCCGTTGTATTTCATGGGTACCGAAGCTTTGATGGCCGAAAGGGACGCATTGGCCAATCGCAAATCCGATGACTTTATCGAGCCTCGCATTTCCGAAATCCAGTCGGAACTGGCGATGCTGGAAAACAACCGAGAAGTGGAAATCCTGAAAGAGCGTGAGAGCGAAGATCTCTACCTCACCAACTTGGCAGAGCTGCGAGAAGAAGCTGCTCGTTTGAAGGCTATCAAGCTCGATACCGAGCGACTGCGCCTGGTACGACTGGACCAACCGGCGCTGCAGCCCAACAATGCAGTCAAGCCCAAGAAGGCGATGATCCTCGCTCTTGGGTTGGTACTGGGAGCAATGCTCGGCGTGTTTATCGCGCTGATTCGCAGTCTGGTAAATCGCGGCCCCAGTACCTAGCCTGCATATTAATAAGGCATTGCCGATACGGGGGCACCTGCTCACGTAGCGTGCGCCCCGCGGCCCATCGGCCTGATTGAGCATGCCAAACCAAACGCTCCGCCCGGAGCGGTCCTCTCTCCAACCCCCCGTCAAACCAGCTTCGCTTCTCTTCAGTAGGCGCGCCGTCCTAGCGAATCGTCCCTTACAGTCAGCTGCCAAGTCTTTCGAAGCGCGCCTCCGTCTACCGGCAGCCACCCATCACAAAAATCGCGCCCTCATCAGCCAGATTGAGCAAATGAAACCGTCAGTCGGGTGTGGCATCTCGCAGCACGTCTAGTGCGCTCGCTGCGCTTGTTTTTTGTGAGCTAGGTGGCAAAATGACGGCCCGCAAATACCGGCGGAACTTTTTGTTATTTTTGTAGTATCGATCCCAGTGCTGCATTCCGCTGTGCTGCAAATACGAGATGGATTTCGAAGTGAACGCTATAGCCTCTCCCGAAGCTCTCACCCCGGTGAGCTCTAATGAGATTGATCTGTTACAACTGTTCAGCGCGCTATGGAAGCAAAAAGCGCTGATAGTGGCGGTCACTCTTTTAGCCGGCGCTATCGGCATTGCCTACGCTTTGCTCGCAACGCCTTATTACACCGTTCAAAGTGTGCTGCGTCCTGCTGCGATCAAAGATCTCGACGAGCTCAATCACCTAGGCATCTATAAGTTGTCCCCCAAGCAAGCGTTGGCGCAGGTGGGAACAGCGCTAGATTCCTACGAGAATCGCTTGAGCTTCTTCCGTGACAATCAACAGCTCTTCGCCGGGCTTGCCCAGCCTGGGCGTAGCCTCGAGCAAACCTTTGACGCCTTTAATGACGAAGCCTTCAAGCTCGTGCAGCCCGACCCCAAAAAGGCAGAAGGCACAACCCCTTTCGTTGGTATCCAGCTGACCTATCCGGAAGGCATCAACGGTGTTCAAGTTGTAAATGGGTTTGTTCAGTACTCGCTCGATAGCGTACGCAAGCAGATTGCGGCCGACCTCGAAACCCTGATCGGCAATCGCCTGAGCCAGCTGGAAAAGAACATGGCCGCCGCCCGGGCCAACTACGAGGCGAGCAAAGAGATCAAGATTGCAAAACTCAAGGAGGCTGACGAGCTTAATCGCGCCCAGTTGAACGATGAGCTTTCCGCGCTGCGTCAGCAATTGAAGACTCGCCGTAACAACCGCATTTACCAGCTCAACGAAGCGATCCGTATCGCTACGTCGCTCGGCATTACCAAGCCCACCACGCCCTCATCGCTTGGCGCCGCCGAGATCACCAGTCAGGGCAGCGTGATCCGCACAGAGGTGAACAACCAGCAGATCCCGCTGTACTTCATGGGCAGTGATGCGTTGGAGGCAGAGCGCAAGGCGCTGCTTGCTCGTCGCTCTGACGATTTCACCGAGCCGCGCATCGCGCAGATTGCCCGGGAGCTTAAGCTGCTGGAGAACAACCGTCAGATCGAAACGCTGAACAGCCGTGATAACGAAGATCTTTTCCTGAAAGACCTCGCCGCCTGGCGCGAAGAGGCCGCACGCCTACGTGCCCTGCAGTTTGATACCGAGTCGCTCAAGCTGGTCTCCATCGACCAGGGCGCCGTTGAGCCGAGCAAACCGATCAAGCCGAAGAAAGCCCTCATCGTTGCACTCGCGCTGGTGCTTGGCGGCATGCTCGGGTTGTTCATCGCCCTGGTGCGGAACCTCCGTCGCCCCGTTCCTGTTATCTGACCATCCATCCGTCGGCTTGCGGCTGGCAACTCAGCCACTCCCAAACTCGGTAGAATCCCCGTTTATTTTTCAGCGGGCTCGTGGCTAGTCTGTCACGGGCGTCTTGGTGACGTTGTTAAAGGAATAACTATGCGCTATCCACACATAGACCATCACGGCGCCAAGGACGGCGTTACTGGCTCCTGCCATAAGCTGCGCATGAATGCCAGCACTAGCCTGCTGATCGACTGTGGCCTGTTCCAGGGCAGCGACGCTTCGATTCCTGATGACCCTGGCGCGGATCGCCTCTCCATAGAGTTTCCGCTGGACACTATAAAAGCGCTGGTGGCCACCCACGTGCATATCGACCACATCGGGCGCATCCCCTACCTGCTGGCGGCAGGCTTCGATGGCCCCATCTTATGTAGCGAGCCTTCCGCCAAACTCCTGCCGATCGTGCTGGAAGATGCCTTCAAGTTAGGCTTCAGCCGTGACCGGGCAAAGATCGAAAAATACATCCAACTCGTAGAGCAGCGGATCATCGCGCTGCCGTATAAACAGTGGTTCACCCTCACGGATACTGACGAGCTGCTGGCCCGCATACGGCTGCAGCGTGCCGGGCATATTCTCGGGTCTGCCTACGTGGAGATCGATCTGGCTTACCCGCAAACAGGGGAGAGCAAGCGCGTCGTTTTTTCTGGCGATCTCGGCGCGCCGCACGCACCGTTTCTGATGCCCCCCGAATCACCCGAACGCGCCGACATCCTGGTGTTAGAAAGCACCTACGGCGACTGCCTCCACGAAGACCGCAGCAACCGCCGCCATCGGCTCGAAGCCGTCATCGAGCAAGCCCTCGAAGACCATGGCACCGTCATCATTCCCGCCTTCAGCATCGGCCGCACCCAGGAATTGCTCTACGAACTCGAAGAGATCATCGACGCCAAGCTGAACAGTGCGTCTGCTCTTGTAGGAGCGAGCTCGCTCGCGAAAAAAGCCGCAGCGCCAAACGCTGACGAACCCAACTGGCCCGAACTCCCCATCATCCTCGACTCGCCCCTGGCCAGCCGCTTCACCGAAGCCTACCGAAGCCTAAAAGCCTTCTGGAACGAAGAAGCCCGTGAGCGCATCCAATCCGGACGCCGCCCGTTGGCCTTCGAACAGCTCATTACAATAGACAGCCACGGTGATCATCAGCGCATCGTTAAACATCTGGCCCAGACTGCACGCCCAGCCATCGTCATTGCCGGTGGTGGCATGTGTAGCGGCGGTCGCATCCTCAATTACCTAAAGGCCATGCTGGGGGATAAGCGGCACAACGTATTGTTCGTTGGTTACCAAGCCCAAGGGACCCCCGGACATGCCATCCAGACCTACGGGCCGAAGGGCGGCTATGTAGACCTGGATGGCGAACGCATCGACATTCGCGCTGGCATTACCAGCATCGGCGGCTATTCGGCACATGCGGACCAGAAAGGATTGGTGGCGTTTGTGACCGGGATGCAGCAGTGGCCGACAGAGATAAGGGTGGTGCATGGGGAGGACAAGGCGAGGCGGGCATTAGCCGGTCAGTTGCGAGAACATATGAGTACGAAGAATAGGCAGTACACGTCATTACCTGACGTATATTTATAACGGAGCGGTAGCGGACGAGCCAACGGCCATACCGCTCAGTTCAAATTTCAATCGTTTAGATGGATGTAATGATGGTCAGCTTGCAAGAAATTAAACTCGCTGTTATTGGCTTGGGCTATGTTGGGCTGCCTTTAGCTGTCGAATTTGGAAAGCACCGTGCTGTGGTAGGCTTCGATATTAACCACCCGCGCATAGAAGCTTTACAGGCAGGCCATGACGCTACTCTTGAAGTAAGCGATGAAGAGCTTAAGCAAGCTGAGAAACTAAGCTACACAGCAAAACTCGACGATCTACGAGATTGCAACGTATTCATTGTCACTGTACCGACGCCTATAGATGAACATAAGCAGCCGGATCTCACACCATTGGTCAAAGCTTCTGAGACTATTGGAAAGGTATTGAAGAAGGGCGATATCGTCATATATGAGTCCACCGTATACCCTGGAGCTACGGAAGAAGACTGCGTCCCTGTCTTAGAAAAGGTGTCCGGCCTGAAGTTCAACGTAGACTTCTTCGCTGGCTATAGCCCGGAGCGCATCAATCCAGGGGATAAAGAACATCGCGTTACGACAATACAGAAGGTTACGTCGGGCTCTAATCCGGAAGTAGCCGATCTGGTTGATGAACTATACAACCAGATAATTACGGCCGGGACCCACAAGGCTACTAGTATCAAAGTTGCTGAGGCCGCTAAGGTCATTGAAAATACCCAGCGCGATTTAAATATTGCGCTAATCAATGAGCTTGCGATTATATTCAATAGGATGGGCATCGATACCGAGGCGGTGCTACAGGCCGCTGGCACCAAATGGAACTTCCTGCCATTTCGCCCCGGGTTGGTCGGCGGCCACTGCATTGGAGTAGATCCTTATTACTTGACTCATAAAGCCCAAAGCATTGGATATCATCCAGAGATCATTCTTGCTGGTCGCCGCCTTAACGACGGTATGGGCGCATACGTTGTGTCGCAATTGGTCAAAGCAATGCTCAAACGTCGAATCCATGTCGATGGTGCTCGGGTTCTGGTTTTAGGCCTAGCGTTTAAAGAGAACTGCCCAGATCTACGAAACACACGGGTGGTAGATATCATTAGCGAACTAGGTGAATATAATATCGAGGTAGACGTATACGACCCTTGGGTCAGTGTTACTGAAGCTCAGCATGAATACGAAATCACTCCAATAGACGAACCAGCTAGTTGTACATATGACGGTATCGTGCTCGCTGTAGCACATAATGAGTTCCGTGAGTTAGGTGTGGGCAATATACGGCGATACGGCAAAGCTGAGCACGTTTTATACGACCTTAAATATCTGCTGAGAGCCGAAGAATCTGACCTGCGTTTATAAGCAGACCGAGTAATCAATCCGATTCATGACCTGCCAGGGATGGACACTTCAGGTTGGTGTCCTTCCAACTATTCCTTAAAAAAGTGAACGCCCATGACACGCTATGAATCGCTACTGCAAGAACTGCCGATAAAACCCAAGACTTGGCTGATTACTGGTGTGGCTGGTTTTATCGGGTCTAATCTGCTGGAATCGCTGCTTCGGCTAGATCAGTACGTAATTGGCCTAGATAATTTCGCTACTGGACATCAGCGTAATTTAGATGAAGTTAAAACGTCGGTATGTGCCGAGCAGTGGGCGCGCTTCAAATTCAAAGAAGGTGATATCCGGAACTTAGAGGACTGTCATAATGCATGCGTAGGTGTTGACTACCTTCTGCATCAGGCCGCTCTCGGTTCGGTGCCTCGCTCAATTAACGATCCAATACTAACCAACAGTACCAATATTGATGGTTTCTTAAACATATTGGTTGCTGCTCGTGATGCGCAGGTGAAAAGCTTCACCTATGCTGCTAGTAGCTCAACGTATGGCGATCATCCCGACCTTCCTAAAGTTGAAGATCGTATAGGCAAGCCATTATCCCCGTATGCAGTAACAAAATACGTAAATGAGCTATATGCCGACGTGTTCGATCGCACCTACGGCTTCGCTACGATCGGACTGCGCTATTTCAACGTGTTTGGTAAGCGGCAAGATCCCGACGGTGCATATGCTGCAGTGATCCCTAAGTGGGCTGCCGCCATTATCAAAAATGAAAGAATAACGATAAACGGCGATGGTAATACCAGTCGAGACTTTTGTTTTATCGAAAATGTTATACAGGCTAACATTCTAGCCGCAACAGCGGGGCGGGATGCAAGAAACCAAGTCTATAATATTGCGGTTGGTGATAGAACTTCGCTTAACGAGCTTTATGAAACCCTTCGTGACACGCTATCTTTCATGGGTGTTGACTTCGGACAAAGTCCTCATTATGGAGGGTTTCGAAACGGAGATGTTATGCATTCACAGGCAGATATTAGCAAGGCGAGGGAACTGCTTGGATACACACCGACGCACAACATTAATGATGGCTTGAAGGTAGCCACTGAATGGTACGTTAGTCGGCTAGGCGTATGATAAAAAGAATTATCGAAATATTTATATCTAGAGGTCTGGCTGCTGCTGGGACAGTCTTGTTGACCATGGCTGTTCCGATTTTTTATAACGTCGATGAGGCTGCTACATTTTTTACTGGCTTTGCTTTGCTATATATTCTTTCGATAGTCGCCAGATGCGGTTTCGATATATATATATTAAGAGAATCTGCGGTGCAATTCGGCGAAACTAAAAAAACCATAGAGGTTTCGCATATATCGTTACTTTTTATAACTATCATAATCTCGATCCTGATAGCCGTATTTTGGTTTTTTTTGCGATTTTATTTCCTTTCTCTTGACCATTATGCATGGGTGATGTGGACTTTGCCCGCATTCTCGGGACTTGGGCTAATATCGTTCTATCTTAGAGGAAGCGGGAATGAAATATGGGCTGCATTGACTGAGCCTGGCTCGTTGTCTTTGCTAACCGTTATTGTATTGTTTTACATAAAGCTAACGGGAAATGAGAATCCTGATCTTACATACTCTTTTACTGTCATAGCATGGGGAGTATTTTTCTTTAACTTAACTATATTTTGTTTAAAATACAAAATTATTAATTCATGCCGTCCTAATGTAAAGCGAGACTTTCTCGCTTCATACATATATTTCATAAACCAGCTCGCCAGTTACGTTTCTCAATGGTTTCCAGTGTTTTTGTTTAACTATTTTGATAAAGACCTTGTTGTATATTTTTCGGTCGCAAACAGACTGGCTACGATTGTTACATTTGTTGGGGCAACAATTGACTCTTTCTCGGCACCGAGATTCTCAGCTTACTGGAAAGCAAGCGATCTCACTGGAATAATTATATTCAAATCAAAAATGAGAAGGCTCGCTTCTATCGTATCCGTCGCTGCCTTTTTACTCGTACTTGCTGCTTCGCTTGGTTACGGCTTGTTAAGCGAGTTTGATCAGATTTTCTTCGTTTTAGTAATTACATTGTTGTTAGGCTATTCTATGTCTATAGGGATGGGCCCCAACGGCTATCTGCTGATAATGACAAACTATAGTTACTATGCGACAAAGGTTACGGTAGTTGGATGCTTAATGATAATTATAGCAGCAGCATTCTTTTCCTACTTTGGGCAGGGGCTGGCGGTTGTGGGTGCGGTCTCATTGGTTACCGTTTTTAGGTCATACTTTTTTAAACGCAAGGTGGATCAGGTAATAAAATAAAATACGATTTTATTTTTTAGTAAGAGAAAAGAATTTGTCTACTTTAATATACATTGCATGTGTGTTGGTATATTTTTTATTTTGCTTTTCAATTAAAGGAAAGTTTGGAGGTGTCACTTTTCTTTATATATGTATATCGGTGTATTTCCTTCCCGTTTTAACTGGCAGTGTGGTGGACTGGAATCTGGTTTTTGCCCGGAGCGGTTATGCCGTCCCAACAGCCGCTGATATGGCCCCTGTATCATGGTATCTGTCGTTTTTGTATATTTACATCACGGGATTAGCCATATTCTTTGAGTTTGTTTTGGGACGTAAATCGGCGTTTAATAGCAGCTATTCGGCAATGGAGGAAAAAGATAAGTATTTATTTTTTGTATTCTTTGCACTATATTTTATTGTGTTTCTATTCTTGTATTTTCACGGAAGCCTTTATAAACATGCGGCGGCGGAAGCCGACCAGGGAGCAGCGCTAGCTCTTCTTACCGCATTCTCTATTGCTACAATTGCATTTGGAATTTTTTCTTCACAAAAATTACTTATCGCATTAGCTGTCTTGGTGGCACTAAGCACTTTGATGACGGGAACTAGGACGCCGCTAGCATTTATGATGTTCTTTTTGGTTCTCAAGTATGTATATAAGCACGGTATCTCTGTTAATGAATTGACTAAACATAAGAAGTTAATTTTGTTAGGGCTGATTGGTGTTTTTGTGATTTACATTAGTAAGTATATCTATTCACATCTAAACATATATGGCATAGAAGGGTTGGGTATTTTATATACTGGAATGACAAGTGGTGAGTATTGCTATACCTGCGGATTTGAACCGGCATGGCAAATGTCTTTGTTTGATCTGGCGCGGAATAATATATATAAGTTGAGCGACATTGATTATCACCAAATGCTGTTGAGCTGGTTGGCAGTTTTGCCGATTCCTTTGTTTGTTTTTGATGGTGGTAGCGATTATGTTTCCGAGTATCTAAGAAGCGCAATATTCCCCAATGCTGCCTATTCTCTGGCTGGCAATGTGTTGATTGAGGCTTTGATATTGTTCGGAGATGTCGGCCCATTTTTGTTCATATTTTCGTGGTTTATGATTGTGTTTTTATTAGATCTGTCGATCATGCATAGCTTGAAAATTGAAAGTAAATTGCTTTTTGTGCTGTGTGTGGTGTTATTAATATATGTCGCATTTTTCTGGAATCGATATATGCTCGGCAGTGCATTGGGGCACATAAGAAATTTCTTTTATATGTATGTGTCGATCTGTTTTTTTTATGCTCTTGTAAAACATGTGAGTCGGGGCGTAAATGGAAAGCAATAACTTTTATATTATAATAAATAGCCTTTCAAAAGGCGGGGCCGAGAGAATAGCCTCTGACATCGGGTTTTATTTGGAGGGCAGAGGCTTTTGCCCTGTTTATCTCTTGCTTGATGATTCGAGTATAGAATACCCGATTGCAAGTACTGGTAAAGTGAAGCATTTACCTTTTGCAAGATTTTGCCGGGGCCCTTTATTTTTGTTTACCTTGGTTGTGCAAGCCCTGTATGTGAGGTTTAAGTATAGGGGAGAGCGTTATTTTATAAGTTTTCTGCATCGTGGAAATTTGATCAACGGGCTTTCAGCAATAGCTACGTCCAGAAAAGTAGTTGTATCTGAAAGGTCTATTTTTTCAAAATCATATCATGGTGGAAAGAAAGTGCTCATGAAACTGCTTTTGGATTTTCTTTTTAAACGGACAGATTGTTGTATAGCTGTATCTTCACTTGTCAAAAGCGAGATGCAGCATGTTTTCGGTATTCCTAGTCATTTAATAAAAGTTATAAATAACCCGGTTGATGTTGCTGTTTTTAAACCTATATCGCGCCACGCGCCAATAAGGGGTAAGAGGTTCTGTTATGTTGGACGGATGGTCCGTAGTAAGCGGCTTGACTTGGTGTTGTCGTTGTTTGAAACCTTGATGGCTTACTATCCGGGTTCGTCTTTGACTATAGCCGGAGGTGGTCCCGATTTAGAAAGAGTTAAAAAGTCGGTGTCATCAAAAAACTTAACTGGCAATGTCATATTTTTAGGTCAGATAGATGATGTTGCTGGATTAATGTCGTCCAGCGACTATCTGATCTTTATGTCAGAATACGAGTCATTCGGGAATGTGGCCCTCGAAGCATTATCCTGTGCATTGCCAGTTATTTATGCGGAGAATCTTGTAACGTTTCCAGAGATCTTCGGAGAAACAACACAACTGTCTTTCCCCGTTGATATAGACTTTTCTGAAGGTCGTATTCATGATTTGGTGGATTATATCAACAGCTTCGATGAAGGATCCTACCTAATCGAGCGAGAGAGTCGCTTGCCTATCTTTGCTAGAGACACCGCTTACGCTAACTACTTGGAGCAAGTGCTTAAATAATGTGTGGAATAGCCGGATTCAAGACCAGTTCAAACGTGAATTACGTTGAAGTACTAAACGGTATGACAAACGCGATGAAAACTCGCGGGCCTGATGACAGTGGTTTATGGTTTGATGAAAACAGTAAAACTGGCTTATGTCATGCAAGACTATCCATACTAGACCTAACCTCTACAGGGCATCAGCCGATGACCTCTAAGAGTGGTCGATTAATCATGGTGTTCAATGGCGAAATCTATAACTATAAACAACTAAAAGCAGAGTTGGGTGGTGTTGAGATTTCATGGCGAGGGACCTCTGATTCCGAAGTCCTACTAGAAGCGATAGAGCGTTGGGGGATGGTGGAGGCCTTACAAAAGGCTACAGGAATGTTCGCTTTAGCTGTAATGGATCGTAAATTAAATAAGATTTACTTAGCTAGAGATCGGTTTGGCGAGAAGCCTTTATATTATGGGCTTATGCAAGGCTCTTTCATATTTGCTTCTGACTTAAAGGCTTTGAAAATATATCCTGGAGTTGATTTCTCAATAGATAGGGTAAGCCTTGCACGTTACTTGCAATACGGGAACGTGCCGGCACCTTATTCTATCTATAAGAATGTGTTTAAGGTGGAGCCCGGTTCTGTCTTATGTGTCGATGCGGTTAGTCTCGCTGTAGATACACAACATTATTGGTCTACACAAGATTGCTTCTCTAGTTCCACGCCTAGGAATACTTCTGCAGATCAGTACGTTGATAAACTGGAGTCCGTACTTTCTGAGTCCGTTGGGTCTCAGATGATTTCGGATGTTTCTTTGGGTGCGTTTCTTTCTGGCGGTATTGATTCAACGACTGTTGTTGCTTTGATGCAGAAACACTCAACGACCAAGGTGAAAACGTTCTCTATAGGATTTGATGATCCGCAGTATAACGAGGCTGAACATGCTCGATTAGTTGCTAAACATTTAGGAACTGATCATCACGATTTATATGTTTCTGGACGAATGGCTTTAGATGTTGTTCCTTTGTTGCCCGCTATTTATGACGAGCCATTTTCTGACGCTTCGCAAATTCCAACTTATTTGGTTTCAAGCTTAGCAAAAAAGCACGTCACTGTAGCGCTGACTGGCGATGGCGGTGACGAGCTTTTTGGAGGCTACAAAAGGTATTTGCTGGCGAAGGATATGTGGGCCAAGATTTCTCGTTTACCATTGCCTGTTCGGGAAACAATTTCAAGGGCGCTGAAGTCGCTACCATTCTCAGTTCTGGATAAAACGATCACTCCCTTAGGTCGCACATTCAAGCAGCCTCTGCTGGCAGATAAATTACTTAAGCTAGGCACCGTGCTAGGAGCATCTAATCGACAAGATTTTTATAGGGATGCTTTTTTATCTTACAATTCCACACCGGCTAACTGGGTAATAGGATGTGATGCGTCTGCGGACTTTAGTTTAGAAAGTGGTTTTTCTGGTAGCTTCCTAACGGAAATGATGCTATTGGATTTAATGATTTATCTACCAAATGATAACCTTGTGAAGGTTGATCGCGCATCTATGGCTGTTTCACTTGAAACTAGAGCCCCTTTTCTAGATAAGAGTGTTGTTCAGTATGCTGCTCAAATTCCTGAGGAAATTAAGGTCAGATCCGGGGTTGGCAAGTGGCCGCTACGCCAAGTTCTGTATCGATATGTCCCTCAAGAGCTAATCGAAAAGCCGAAGGTAGGGTTTGCCGTTCCCTTAGCATCTTGGTTACGAGGTCCGCTGAGAGATTGGGCTGAAAATTACATAAACGAAAACCGCTTGCTTGATGAGGGGTACTTCAATGCTAAGATTGTTCAGGAAAGGTGGCGCGAACATTTATCCGGTAGACGAAATTGGCAATACCAATTGTGGTCGGTATTGATGTTTCAATGTTGGCTGGAGTCGGTGGGTTAGTCTTTGTTTATCCTTTCTGTTGATTTTCTAGCTATCAGCTTGCATTCGTCAGAATGCTATTGGGGTAGTGCGTATTTGTTGAGTAGGTTTGTCGAGTAATGGCCGCAATCAAGATTTTGTTTGTCGTAAATGCTCCGGAATATTTTATATCGCATCGGTTTGCTATAGCTGAACAAGCAAAGTCTAGTGGTTGCGAGATTCATGTTGCGTCGCGGGTTGACGGGCCTGCTGATGTAAAAGCTGTTAGCATCATAAAAAGCAGCGGTTTTTTATATCATGATCTCCCAATTAAGCGTGGCGGACAAAACCCGCTTTCTGAAGCTAACGCAATTTTCCGTATGTTTTGTCTTATGCAAAAGCTGAAACCCGATGTGGCTCATTTAATAACGATAAAGTCGGTGTTGTATGGCGGTCTAGCGGCTCGATGGGCAGGGGTGCCCTCGGTCTTGGCTGCCGTTGCAGGGTTGGGCACCGTGTTTATAGCTCAGTCGCCAATTGCAAAAGTACGCCGCTTGATAGTCTCTTCGATGCTTCGCTATGCGCTACAATCTCGAAATTTGGTGGTCGTTTTTCAGAATCCAGACGATCGAGATACGTTGCTTGAAATGCGATTGTTGAATTTGCATCAAAGTCGAATAATTCGTGGCTCTGGAGTTAAACTGGATGAGTATCCGTACACATCCGAGCCCAGCGGTACTCCAGTTGTCGTTATGGCCGCTCGCTTGCTGAAAGACAAGGGTGTTGTAGAGTTTATTGAGGCAGCTCGCATCCTTCGAGAACGTGGCATAGACGTTGATATGCGTATTGTTGGTGCACCAGATTTTAGCAATCCGACGAGTATCTCTAAGGCTGAATTTAATCGTTGGTCTAGCGAAAACCAGGTACGTATGTTAGGCCATCGGAACGATGTGGCTAATCAGTACAGCGCTGCTCATATCGTTTGTTTGCCTTCCTATCGAGAAGGATTGCCAAAGGCCCTGGTAGAGGCCGCTGCCTGCGGCCGTGCAGTTGTGACAACGGATGTCCCAGGTTGCCGAGATGCAATTACGCCAGGGGTGACTGGCTTGCTAGTTCCTGCGCGGGACGCGGCGGCCTTAGCAGGAGCCATACAAGAATTGATCGATAACCCAAGGCAAAGGCAGCAAATGGGTTTGGCGGGTCGAGAGTTAGCTGAGCGTGCTTTTACAATTGAAAAGATAGTGGATCAGCATATGACTATCTATAAGGAATTGTTGAGTGGAAGTTGATCGCTGCAGAGTCCTTGTGACGGGGGGGACAGGATTTATAGGCCGTAAGCTCTCGCTGGAGTTAGCGCGTAAAGATCGCTTTGTGACGATATCAAGCGTCAGACGGCCGTTGGCGCACGGCAGTGATGGGCAGTGCTGCGTGTATGTCGGTGACTTGAATGCGGTAACGGATTGGTCGGCTGCTCTTAATAGTGTTCAGGTATTAATCCACACTGCGGCCCGTGCTCATGTTTTGGCTGGTGCATCATCGAACACGCTGGATGAATATCGTCGCATCAATGTTGAAGGCACTTTGAATCTAGCAAAGCAGGCTGCTATGGCTGGAGTAAAGCGCTTCGTGTTTTTCAGTTCGATTGGTGTCAATGGTAATAACAATACACGCCCCTATACCTATTGCGACCTGGCTAACCCGGCTGAGCCCTATGCCCTGTCTAAATGGGAAGCAGAGCAGGGGCTCTGGCAGATTCAGCAAGAGACAGGGATGGAGGTCGTGATCATCCGTCCCCCATTGGTCTACGGTCCTCATGCGCCGGGCAATTTCGGCAGCCTGGTTCGTTGGATTGAAAAAGGTGTTCCTCTTCCTTTGGGCGCCATCCACAACAAGCGGTCCTTGGTAGGGATCGACAACCTGATAGATTTAATTATCCGCTGTATCGATCATCCCGCCGCAGCCAATCAAGTGTTCCTCGCAAGCGATGGAGAAGATCTTTCCACCACCGAGCTGTTGCGTAACGTTGGCGAAGCGATGGGCAAGCCCGCACGGCTGATCCCAGTACCGGCTGGCATGCTTCAGTTTGGCGCGACGTTGCTGGGCAAAAAAGCGATGGCCCAACGCCTGCTGGGTTCGTTGCAGGTCGATATCAGCAAAACCTGCGAGCTGCTGGACTGGAAACCACCTTATACGGTGCAAGAAGGGCTCAGGCGTTGCTTCGAGCGTTCCAATTGATCTATGGCTGGAGAACCCGTGATTCGACTTTTTGACTTTGTATTTTCGCTGGTGGGCTTGGTGGTTGGCTTCCCGGTATTGCTCGTGCTGACGCTGATCGGCTTGTTCGATACGGGCTCGCCGATATTTCGGCAAGTGCGTGTCGGCCGCCATCAGAAGCCGTTCACGCTGGTCAAATTCCGCACCATGAAGGTAGATACGGCATCGGTCGCCACCCATTTGGCCAGCAGCGCTTCGATTACCCGCTTCGGTCTTTTTTTGCGCAAGACCAAGCTGGACGAATTGCCACAACTCTGGAACGTGCTGAAGGGCGATATGAGCCTGGTAGGGCCACGGCCTGGGCTGTTCAATCAGGAGGAATTGACTGAAGAGCGTGCCAGGCGTGGTGTGTTCGACGTACGCCCTGGGATTACGGGGCTGTCACAAGTGAGCGAAATCGACATGTCCACGCCGGCACTGCTGGCCGAGACGGATCAGAAGATGATCAAGAGCCTGACCCTGGCTGATTACTTCAAGTACATCGTTATGACCGTGGCAGGCAAGGGCGCGGGTGATCGGGTTAGGTGAGGCTGGCCAACTTCAGGCTGTCAGCTTTTAGGTCGGCAGCCCTGCGGGCTGCATTCGCCGCGGGTCGCGCCTCCCACAGAGGGCAGAGTCCGGTAATTTGAGGTGGTTATGTTGAGGTTGGCTGAAAAGCTTCGTGCGAAACTGGTGCGGTTGCCCAGGCGCTACAAGCGCTTGATTCAAGTATCGACAGATGTGGTGTTGGTCTGGGCTGCGCTTTGGCTGGCATTCTTTATACGCCTCGGCAATTTTACCTTTGTCGACCCGCTTGGTGGTCACGCCTGGCTCTTTGGTATTGCACCGCTTATCGCAATTCCGTTCTTCATCCGATTCGGCATGTACCGCGCCGTAATGCGCTATTTCGGTAATGACGCCCTGATGGCGATTGCTAAGGCTGTGACACTCTCGGCGTTGCTGCTTTCCCTGGCGGTGTACTGGCGCACCGATGCGCCCAAGGTCATCCCGCGCTCTATGGTGTTCAACTATTGGTGGCTGAGCCTGTTCCTGATCGGCGGGTTGCGCCTGGTGATGCGCCAGTACTTCATGGGGGATTGGTTTACCCCGGATTCGCTCATCAAGTTCAAGGTGCGCAATGCAGGGTTGCCGAGGGTGGCTGTCTACGGAGCGGGTGCGGCGGGGAATCAATTGGTAGCGGCGTTGCGCTTGGGGCGGGGCATGCACCCGGTTGCGTTTATCGACGATGATCCAAACCTCTACAACCGCAGCATTGCCGGGTTACGGGTGTATTCACCCAAGCATATCCAGCAGATGATTGATGAAACAGGTTGTAATGAGATCTTGATGGCCATTCCTTCGGCTTCGCGTGCGCGTCGACGTGAGGTGTTGGAGATGCTCGAGTACTATCCACTGCATGTACGCAGTGTGCCAGGTTTCATGGACCTGGCCAGCGGACGGGTCAAGGTCGAGGATATCCAGGAGGTGGACATCGCCGACTTGCTCGGGCGCGATGCCGTGCCGCCGCAGCAAGCGCTGTTCGAGAGGTGCATTCTCGGCAAGGTAGTAATGGTCACCGGCGCGGGCGGCTCGATTGGCTCGGAACTGTGCCGGCAGATCCTCTTGAACAAGCCCAAGGGGTTGCTGCTGTTCGAGCACAGCGAGTTCAATCTCTACAGCATTCATATCGAACTGGAGCGGATGATCGAGCGGGCCTCTTTGCCTGTAAAGCTGATTCCGATCCTGGGATCCATCCGCAATCCTGACCGTCTGTTGGATGTGATGCGTACCTGGCAGGTAGAAACGATTTACCACGCGGCGGCCTACAAGCATGTACCGATGGTGGAGCACAACGTCGCCGAAGGCGTGTTGAACAACGTGCTGGGCACTATGAACACGGCCCAGGCGGCGGTGCAGGCGGGTGTGGCGAACTTCGTGCTGATCTCCACCGATAAGGCGGTGCGGCCCACCAACGTGATGGGCAGTACCAAGCGGGTGGCCGAGATGATCTTGCAGGCGCTGAGCCGCGAGACGGCGCCCGTGCTGTTCAATGCGGACGGGGCAGTGCATCACGTCAACAAGACCCGATTCACCATGGTGCGTTTCGGCAATGTGTTGGGCTCTTCGGGGTCGGTGATCCCTCGGTTCTATCAGCAGATTCGCAGCGGTGGGCCGGTGACGGTGACCCATCCGAAGATCACCCGTTATTTCATGACCATTCCCGAGGCGGCGCAGCTGGTCATCCAGGCGGGCTCCATGGGGCAGGGCGGCGATGTGTTCGTATTGGACATGGGTCAGCCAGTACGCATCGCCGAATTGGCCGAAAAGTTGATCCACTTGTCGGGCTTGAGTGTGCGCTCGGAAAAATCCCCGCACGGGGACATCGCCGTGGAGTTCACCGGGTTGCGCCCGGGCGAGAAGCTCTATGAAGAGCTGTTGATTGGCGACAATGTCAGCCCCACCGAGCACCCAATGATCATGCGGGCCGATGAGGAGTACTTCACTTGGGATGTGCTACGCGGCGTGCTGAGCAGGTTGCTCAAAGCCGTTGAGCAGGATAATTACCCGGAGGTGCGGGTCTTGCTGCGTGAAGTGGTGAGCGGCTATGTGCCTGAGGGTGAGATTGTTGATTTGATTTATCAGCAGCGTAGGGTTGGGCCGACGGAGTAGACGTGGTTTGGGCAGGCTGCGCCTGCATTCGCCGCGGGGCGCGCCTCCCACAAAAAAGCGGTGCGGAGTGAGCTTTTGATCGAGTGGGAGGGCCGCCCTCGGCGCGAAGCTTTTGGTTTCGCGGGCGAGGCGTGCGTGCAATCGTCCCAGGCAGGCCGCGAACCTATTAGTGCTTCGGATACTAGCTTCAGGTGATGCAGCAGTTAGGTCGATGGGTTAAACCGTTGCCTTATAGAAAAGCTTCCCGACTCGGCCGATGGGTTCGATCAGCTGCGGATTGTCGATCTGGTCCTGCAGCGACAAATCAATTTTGTATGGCAGGAGCAGGTCATCCAACGCCAGCTCGATATCGAGTAAGTCTTGGTGAGAGAGTTCGTTGCCCTTCAGGGTCAGATCGATATCCGAACCGGGACGGTAGTTTCCTTTAGCGCGGGACCCGTAGAGGATCGCTTCGCTGATTCTTGGGAAGCGTCGAAGCGTTTGTTGGACCGAATTAACATCATCTCGGGAGAGCCCAGTGTTCTCCAGCATCATGCGGGTTGCTCGGCTCGGCTGTGCATGGTTTGCTCAAGCTCCTTGAGCAGCAGGTGGTGCTTCAATCGGATATTGCTCAAGATTGCTTCGGCGGTTTCCTCGTTGTATGTATGCGAGGTGCGGTTGCGGTCGGTGAGCATTTGCATCCAGGCGTGACCGTCGCTGATTAGATCCTTGCTGAATGCCTCACGAATGGTGTCGCGAGAGCCTACAATCCCATCGATACCTTGCCAGACGAGGAAATCTTTCAGCGTATTCCAGCCAAGCTCATAGCAATATTCGAAGCCTTGAATAACGCCCTGCTTTTCCAGTTTCGATAGCTCCCGTTGCTGCATGAGCTCCATTGCTTCATTGAGCTGTAGCAGAGCCCTACTGTAGTTATGCAGGCGTTGTTGCCAGCGCACATCAATGTTGTTCATTCGTAGGCTCCAAGTTTCGTTTGTGCCTATGCTACAACGTCATTACCGACAAGGCCTAAAGGGTGCGTCTGTAATTCGGGAAATAGCCGCTGCGAGGTGCTCGCGCCGGCTAAAAACCCGGAGAGAGCGGATGATTTGATCGTTTTTTAGCCGAATCGCCGTTTTTGAAATCGGCAAGGGCTGAAGTCAGTCAGAAATACATGACTACTTCAGACCATCCAAAGAGAGGGCCATCCACTTCGGTTGCGCAATAACAGAAAGCAGGTGGTGGACTGAAGCCCACCCTACGACTTGCCCGCAGACCGGTGGGGTGGATGAAGCCCCACCCATCCACCGCTACCAGGGCTGGTGGTTGGTGCGTTGGCCATCGCATTGTTGAGGCTGTCACGGTGGATGAGAAAAGCGTCATCCACGTTACGGGACGGGTTAGATGATGCCTCGTACGCGCAGCCCTCGAATCTGTTCATCACTCAGGCCAAGTCCAGCCAGGACGTCATCGGTGTGTTCGCCTAGTTGCGGGCCGCCGGTGCCGATGCGGCCGGGTGTGCGCCTGAGTTTGGGGAGCACGCCGGGGACTTTCAGCGGGCCGGCGAAGGTCTCGACCTGTTCGATCATATGTCGCGCGAGGTAATGCGGGTCCTGGACAATGTCGGCGGCAGTGTAAGGATAGCCGGCTGGGACGCGTGCCGCTTTCAACGCCTCGATCACTTCGTCGCGACTGTGCTTAATCGTCCATTCGCCGATGGCCGCGTCGATGAGTTCGGCCTGCTGAGCGCGGCCGTCGTTGTGGGCGAAGCGTGGGTCGTCGGCGAGGTCCTGGCGGTCGATCAGGTTCATCAGACGCTTGTAGATGCTGTCGCCGTTACCGGCGATCAGGACATAGGCGCCATCGTTGCACAGGTATGAGTTGGACGGCGTGATACCGGGCAGGGCGCTGCCGGCGGGCTCGCGGATGTAGTCAAAGGCGTCGTATTCGGGCACCAGGCTTTCCATCATGCCGAATACCGATTCGTAGAGCGCCACATCGATTTCCTGGCCTTTGCCGCTGCGGTTGCGCTCCTGCAAGGCGAGCAACACGCCGATCACGCCATACAGCGATGAAAGCGAGTCACCGATACTCACGCCCACCCGTACCGGCGGTTGGCCCGGATAGCCGGACAGGTGTCGCAAGCCACCCATAGCCTCGCCAATCACGCCGAAGCCCGGCAGGTCACGGTAGGGCCCGGTCTGGCCGTAGCCTGAGATGCGCAGCATGATCAGGCGCGGGTTGAGCTTCGACAGTTCGTCCCAGCCCAGCCCCCACTCTTCGAGCGTGCCGGGGCGAAAGTTCTCCACCACCACATCGGCTTCGGCGACTAGCTGACGAACAATTTGCTGGCCTTCGGCGGCTTTCAGATCCAGCGTCAGGGACTGCTTGTTGCGCGATTGAACGTGCCACCAGAGTGACGTCCCGTCCTTGAGTTTGCGCCATTTGCGCAGCGGGTCGCCAACACCCGGCGGCTCGATTTTAATCACCTCGGCGCCGAACTCGCCGAGCATCTTACTGGCGAAGGGGCCTGCAATCAGCTGGCCCATTTCAATGACCTTGAGGCCATGCAGGGGCAAGCTGTTCTCACTCTGTTCGTGCATATCAACACCTATGCCAGGCCGATTCATCTTCGAAGGATGACCGCGCATCATCCTGCAGGCAATGAGCGAATCGCTGGGGCTGGATGGTTGTGACGTTACGTTGGCTGGGTTTGAGCGCACAGACATCCAGCCGAGAGGAGCGGCTGCGTGCGCTTCGACTGAAGCGTCTATGCTCTATCACAGCAGTGCGTTTCTGCAGGTTCAAAGCTTGCAGCGGCGCGGTAGCCCCACATGGATAAATGTGACGTCTGCCAGGCGCTTGGTGTGATTCGTAGGGTTCGCCTGTGAGACAGGGTTATTCGAGACGATAACAAGACCGACGAATGAGGTGTTCGCCATGAGTGCTGCGTCCCTGTATCCGGTAAGTCCAGAGGCGGCGGCCCAGTCGCTGACCGATGAAGCCACTTACAAAGCCATGTATCAACAGTCGGTGGTCAATCCTGACGGCTTCTGGCGCGAGCAGGCCGAGCGCATCGATTGGATCAAGCCGTTTACGCGAGTCAAACAGACGTCCTTCGATGACCATCATGTCGACATCAAGTGGTTTGCCGATGGCACGCTGAACGTATCGGCCAACTGCCTGGACCGGCATCTCGACACCCGCGGTGATGAGATTGCGATCATCTGGGAAGGCGACGACCCGGCAGACCATCGCGAAATCACCTACCGCGAGCTTCATCACGAAGTCAGCAAGTTTGCCAACGCGCTACGTGGGCAGGATGTGCATCGGGGCGACGTGGTCACGATCTACATGCCGATGGTTCCCGAGGTGGCCGTGGCGATGCTGGCGTGCGCGCGCATCGGCGCCATTCATTCGGTGGTGTTCGGTGGGTTCTCGCCGGAGGCCTTGGCTGGGCGGATCATTGATGGCAACTCCAAAGTGGTGATCACGGCGGATGAAGGGCTCCGTGGTGGGAAAAAGGTGCCGCTGAAGGGCAATGTGGATGAGGCGCTGACCAACCCGCAAACGCGCTGCGTGCAGAAGATCATCGTGGTGCGGCGCACTGGCGGCGACATCCGCTGGCACCCGCACCGCGACATCTGGTACGAGGACCTGATGCGCGTGGCTGGGGATGTATGCGCGCCCAAGGAGATGGGGGCGGAAGAACCGCTGTTCATCCTTTATACCTCCGGCTCTACCGGCAAGCCGAAGGGCGTGCTGCATACCTCCGGCGGTTATCTGCTATATGCGGCACTGACCCACGAGCGGGTGTTTGACTACCGGCCCGGCGAGGTCTACTGGTGTACCGCCGACGTCGGTTGGATCACCGGGCACAGCTATATTATTTACGGCCCGCTGGCCAATGGCGCTACCACCCTGATCTATGAGGGCGTGCCCAACTATCCGGGCGTCACGCGAATCGCCAGGATCATCGACAAGCATCAGGTGAATATCCTCTACACCGCACCGACTGCGATTCGTTCGATGATGGCCGAAGGGCCCGCGGCGATGGAGGGCGCCGATGGTTCGAGTCTGCGTTTGCTCGGCACCGTGGGCGAACCGATCAACCCGGAGGCCTGGCACTGGTATTACGAGACGGTCGGCAAATCGCGTTGCCCGGTCGTCGACACCTGGTGGCAAACCGAGACGGGCGGCATCCTGATTAGCCCCTTGCCTGGCGCTACTGCGCTGAAACCCGGGTCGGCGACGCGGCCTTTTTTCGGCGTGGTGCCCGGGTTGGTGGACAATCTCGGCAACCTTCTCGAAGGGGCTACCGAAGGCAATCTGGTTATCCTCGATTCCTGGCCAGGGCAAATGCGCAGCATTTATCGAGATCACGATCGCTTCGTTGATACCTATTTCAAGACCTTCCGCGGCATGTATTTCACCGGCGATGGTGCTCGGCGTGACGAGGACGGTTACTACTGGATCACCGGGCGAGTCGATGATGTGTTGAACGTATCCGGGCATCGCATGGGTACCGCGGAAATCGAAAGTGCGATGGTCGCGCACCGCAAAGTGGCCGAAGCGGCGGTGGTTGGCGTACCGCACCCGCTGAAGGGGCAGGGGATTTACGTGTACGTGACGTTGGTGGCGGGCGAGGAGCCCTCCGATCAGTTGCGCCAGGAGTTGCAGCAGTGGGTACGCAAGGAAATCGGGCCAATTGCTGTGCCCGATGTCATCCAGTGGGCGCCGGGCTTACCCAAGACGCGCTCAGGCAAGATCATGCGTCGCATCTTGCGCAAGATCGCCACTGACGAACACGATGCGTTGGGTGATATCTCGACCCTGGCTGATCCAGGCGTGGTGCCGCAGTTGATTGAAACGCACAACCAGATGCGCGCTATGAGTTGATCGGCAGTGACTCCCGGCCATCGGGCCGGGGGGCACCCGGACCTAAGCTCACCCGTTGGTCATCGCGTTTTGCGTCTCATGGTTGGCTGCTGGTTTGTCTTTCGGCACACCTGCTACGGTCAGCTCGGGAAACTTTCCGCCGACGAACTCGACACTGCGGGTCGGGAAGGCGAACTGCAGGCCCATCTCGCGGATGCCGTCGAGCAGCTGCAGGTTGATCTCTTGCTGGGCGTCCATGTAGGCGTTGTAGTCCGGGACCTGCATGATGTACACGACTTCGAAAGTCAGCTGGCTATCATCGAAGGCCAGGAAATGCGCTCGGTCGAAATTGGCGTTATCCACGCCATCAACGATCCGTTTCACCAGCGCCGAGACTTCGCGCACCTTGTCTGACGGTGTGTTGTAGGTAATTCCAAACTTGAACACGATACGGCGCGTATTCATACGCTTGTAGTTGTGCAGGATTTGCTTGAGTAGATCTGCGTTGGCGCACACCACCTGCTCGCCGCTCAGGCTGCGAATGCGGGTGGTCTTCAGGCCGATATGTTCGATATTGCCCGCCACCTCACCAAACACGACGAAATCGCCGATCTCGAACGGCTTATCGATCCCGATCGAAAGCGAAGCGAAGATATCGCTGAGCAAGGTCTGTACCGCCAGGGCGATGGCAATACCACCCACGCCCAGACTGGCCACCATGGCCGTGATGTCTACACCGAGATTGGCGAGGATCGACAGCAGCATCATTGTCCAGACAACCATGCGTACCATGATCCCGATGATTGTTGTGGTGACCGGATTACGCGTCTTGCCGTCGTGAGTCAGGCTCTCCATCCAGAGGCGGACGGCGGTGTCCATCCACAGTGCTATCTGGAACGCCAGCGCGATAAACCAGCCGTGCGACATCGCCGCTTCCCATCGCTCCGGCAGTTGAACGGCCTTCAGCGCGATCAGCAGTGACAGGGCGATCAGCAACAGGTGGCTGGTGCGGCTCAGCATCTCCGCGGCGATGCCAACGAAGCCGCTCCTGGAGCCCTTCGCCAGCTTGCGAAGACGGTTGGTGATGATCCGCAGGACGGTCTGCAGGATGAGATAGCTGGCAATCGTGATGCCAGCAATTATGGCGATGTTGATCCAAAGCTCTTCGTCCAACATCACATCCCAATTTATCAAGTCATTTCCTCCCGACATGCGCGACCAAGCGCTTAAGCAGTGGCTCCTGTTTCAGTAGCCGCTGCAGCGCATTAGTTCCCACTATAAAGAGGTCGGTGACGCGAGGAAGGCAGGTGGTGAGGGTGTAGGCTATCAGCGAAGCGGTGCGAGTTCTTTCAGCTCCTGGTAACCGCCAGCGTTAAAAACCTGGGTATAACCCAGCTCCTGGAGCAGATTCTGCGCGGCTGAGGCTCGGCGGCCGCTACGGCAGTAGAGCACCACGGAAGCATCCTTATCAGGGGCAACAGCCGCGATGCGCTCCGCAAGATCTTCCGTCTCGATACGTGTAGCACCAGACAGGGCGCCTTCGGCGAACTCCTGCTCGGTGCGCACGTCGATCAGGACACTGTTAGGGCGCTGCAGCGCGTCCAGCGCGGCTGATTGATTGACTTGAGCGCCATTGGCGGCAGCGGTCGCAACCGTTGCAATGATCAACAAAAACAGGCGGGACAGGACTTTCATCGGTGGCCTCATTCTGGCGGAGTCAACTGATCAGTCGCGTGAGGTTCGGCAAGATCAGAATCACCGCGGTGGCGAACAGAATCATCGTAGCCTGTCTGACCTTTTTGTGTTTGAACATGATGGCGGCCTTTTGATTATTTTGGTTGTTCTGGCGGATCAGCTGGGCTGTTCCAGACCGATCTCGACCTTGGAGGTTTTTTATTCAAGCTTCGGCGTAAGGAAAGCAATATGTGGGCCACGCAAATGTAAGGGGCGATGCACCGAGGCCTGCTCTACCAAATGTCGCTCCGCTTGTAGGCGTGCTGGCGATCTGATTTTGTCGCCGGGTAAGCCTTCCGCTAGAGCGCTTTGGTTTCGAACCGGGGTGCGGCTGGTCTTATCTTCAGAGGAGGCCCTAAGAGATGTGTTTGCTAGGGATGGAGCTTTTGCTTCATGGCTTGTCACTAGCCGCTTGGCATTTCTGAGTGCCGCATTGCCGGATCCAATGGCCTGATGGATCGTTTGGAAACGTCTAAATTTTCGCTGGCGGCAATTCGGGTGGAATCGAAACAACAAGGTAGCGGGGCGATGCAGCGCTGCCCTAATGCCTGAATGCTTGGCGGTGCATCGCCTTAGCGTACGAGCGCAACGAGCCACACCCTTTTGGGATTGCATACTGCAGAAACGACAAAGCCCCGATGGACGGGGCTTTGTCGTTTGATCTGGCGGTGAGGGTGGGATTCGAACCCACGATACGATTTCTCGTATACACACTTTCCAGGCGTGCTCCTTCAACCGCTCGGACACCTCACCGGGTCTCGAAACACGCGTTGTCCTTCGAGGCGCGCTAATGTAGCCGAAGAGCCTGCGGATGGCAAAAAGTTTTTTAGTTTTTTCATGCGCTTAAGGTGCTGTTGGGAGTCCGGATAGGCGAGCGTGGCAATGAACCTATCGTTGCTCTAGGGTTCGAAGCTCAAAGAATTGCTGTGCCTGTGCGCAATCAAGCGTAGTGAATATTGAGAGCCAGGAAAGGCTTTGATGAAGTTATTCAAAACAAAGCGTAAACGGCCCGAGGTGGTGGAAATTGCCACCAAACGTCGTCTGCACGTCAGCCATCTAGAGCTTGGGATGTATATCTGCGAGTTGGATCGACCGTGGCGGCAGACAGACTTTCTCTTTCAAGGCTTCCCCCTGCTTAAGCTTGAGCATATTCAAGCGGTGCGCGAGCGCTGCGATTATGTGTTCGTAGACGACACTCGCCGTGTGCCGGTCGATCAGGGGCAGATGATCGTACCTTCGGCGACGCCCCTGCGCGTGACACGCAAGATGACGCGCATCCCGCTCTCCCTTGAGGTGCAGGAGGCGCGAGAAGCCTATCTGAGCAGCACCCTGGTACTGGATCAGGTGCTACTGGATGTTCAGCAGGGCCGGGCGATCGATACCAAGGCCTGTCAGGCTTTGGTAAAGCGAAATCTCGAAAGCATGCTTCGTAATGAAAGCGCCATGCTGTGGTTGACGCGCCTGAAATCTCAGGATCTTTACACGAGCCTGCACTGCCTTTCTGTCTCCATCCTGGCAATGGGATTTGGGACGCACCTTGGGTTAGCCGACGATAAGATCGAGCTATTGGGTATTGCCGGGCTGTTGCATGACGTGGGCAAGATGAAGATCGATCCGGCGATCCTGAATAAGCCTGGCAAGCTGACCGAAGAGGAGTTCAAGCACATCAAGCTGCACCCAACGTTTGGTTTTCAGGCCCTGTGCTCTCAGGAAGACATTCCTGCTGCTGCGATTCAGGCGGCGCACGGCCATCATGAGCGGCTGGATGGAAAGGGGTATCCGCAAGGGCTCGATCATTACCAAATCCCGTTCACGACCCGGGTAATCACCATCGTTGACGCCTTCGATGCGATTACCAGCCATCGCGCTTATGACAATGCGCGTCCGATCCAGGCGGCCTATGACGTGTTGCGCAGCAGTGCCGGCCAGCAGTTCGACGAAGCATTGGTACATGAATTCATTCGCTGGCTCGGCGTGTTCCCAGTCGGTACGTTGGTGGAACTGCACACTGGCGAGGTGGGGTTGGTGCTGGAGAAGCACGCCCACTTGCACCTCAGACCCAAGGTGGTCGTGTTACGCGGCGCTAACAAGATGCCTTGTGAGCCGCGTTATCTGGACTTGTCCCAGCTGACAGTCGACGCAGATGGAACGCCCTACAGGATCAGTAGCGGGATTCCGGATGGGTCCTATGGCCTGTTCATTGCCGATCCGCAGTTGCAGACCATTCTGCATCCCGAACTGCTTGCAGTCCTCGAGCTCGAGCCGGAGACGGTCGAAGGTTAGGCCTCTTCTCTTTTCCTTCCGACGCCAGCCGGGCACCGGTCGCAAACCATGACTTGTCGGTCAGTCACGATGCTTTACCTCTCGGGTTCTGCTGGGTAACGTCTGTGGACTTTTAACAAGGAATATTCGTCATGAGTGATCTGGTTTCCTACGAAATCGAAGACGGCATCGCCACGCTGACGCTGAATAACGGCAAGGTCAATGCGCTGTCTCCGGCGATGTTCGACGCGCTCAACGCGGCTTTCGACCGCGCCGAGCAGGACCGCGCCGTGGTGATCCTTACTGGCCAGCCGGGCATCCTGTCTGGTGGCTATGATCTCAAGGTCATGACCTCGGGGCCGGAGAACGCCATTGCGCTGGTGACCAAGGGCTCGAAGTTCACGCTGCGAATGCTCGCTCATCCGTTCCCAATCGTTGCGGCCTGTCCGGGCCATGCGATTGCCAAAGGCGCCTTCCTGCTGCTCTCGTCTGATTACCGCATCGGTGTCGACGGCGCGTTCAATATCGGTCTCAATGAAGTGCAGATCGGCATGACCATGCACCATTCGGGTATCGAACTGGCTCGGGACCGTTTGACCAAGCCTGCTTTTCAGCGATCGGTAATCAATGGTGAGATCTTCAATCCACACGCTGCAGTCGAGGCGGGATTCCTCGATAAGACAGTCCCGGCCAGTGAGCTGATGGATGCCGCCAAAGCGGCGGCGGCCCAGTTGAAGAAGATCAACATGACTGCGCACAAGAACACCAAGCTCAAGGCACGCAAGGCCTTGCTCGAAACCTTGGAGCGGGCCATTGAGCTCGACCAGCAGCATTCGATCCTGTCCTGAAGAGAATTTTCGCCGGTCCGCCCATTGCTGGCGGGCCTGCGTTTAAACTGCGCATGCAACGCCCCGCCATGGCGGGGCGTTTTATTTCCTATTCGTGTCGCCTCCCAGGAGAGTCCTGATGTCCGCCCCGCACACCCCGGTAGAACGCGCTGATTTCGACCAGGTCATTGTTCCCACTTTCGCCCCCGCCGCTTTTATTCCCGTGCGCGGCCAGGGCTCACGAGTCTGGGATCAGAGCGGACGAGAACTGATCGACTTTACCGGTGGGATTGCTGTCAACGTGCTCGGCCATGCCCACCCGGCGCTGGTGGCGGCGCTGACCGAACAGGCTGGCAAGCTCTGGCACATCTCCAACATTTTCACCAATGAGCCGGCGTTGCGTCTGGCTAAAAAGCTCACCGCGGCAACCTTTGCCGACCGGGCGTTTTTCGCCAACTCCGGCGCCGAGGCCAACGAGGCGGCGTTCAAGCTGGCGCGCCGCTACGCGCATAACAACCACGGGCCGGAGAAATGCGAGATCATCTCCGCCGTTAACAGCTTCCACGGCCGGACGTTGTTTACCGTGACGGTGGGCGGCCAGCCGAAGTATTCCGATGGATTCGGGCCCAAGATTCAGGGCATCAGCCACGTCCCGTATAACGATCTCGATGCGCTCGCCGCGACGATCTCGGACAAGACCTGTGCCGTGGTGTTAGAGCCGATCCAGGGGGAAAGTGGCGTTCTGCCCGCTGATCAGGCGTATCTGGAAGGGGCTCGCAAGCTGTGTGACCAGCACAACGCGCTGTTGATCTTCGATGAGGTCCAGACCGGTATGGGCCGTACCGGCGAGTTGTACGCCTACATGAACTATGGCGTCACACCGGACATCCTGACCAATGCCAAGAGCCTTGGCGGCGGCTTTCCGATTGGTTTGATGCTGACCACCGATGAGATCGCTGCGCATTTCAGCGTGGGTACTCATGGCACCACTTACGGCGGCAACCCGCTGGCGTGCGCCGTGGCCGAGGCGGTGGTCGATATCGTCAACACGCCGGAAGTGCTGAACGGCGTAAAGGAACGGCACGAGCGCTTCAAGCGGGGCCTGCTGGAGATCGGGCAGCGTCATGGCCTGTTCAGCGAGGTCCGCGGCATGGGCATGTTGATCGGCTGTGTACTTGAGGACGCCTGGAAAGGTCGCGCGCGCGAGATCTTCGACGCGGCTGAGCACGAAGCGCTGATGATTCTGCAGGCCGGCCCCGATGTGATCCGCCTGGCTCCGAGCTTGATCATCGAAGAGGCCGATATCGCCGAAGGGCTTGCCCGTCTTGAGCGTGCTGCGGCAAAGCTGAGCCAGCCCTGAGGCGAGGCATAGCGTCTTTAAAACTAGCAGGGCAGTCATCTGCCCTGCCTCTTTTCCCCTACCGAGATTCTAACGATGAGCGACAGCCTGCAATTGATCCTTGAAGACGTAGATGGCACCCAGTTGGAGACGTCTTGCACCCGTTTTGCTGTGATGTGGCAGGGGCGGGAGGTCTGGATTCAGCAAGTCGGCAACAACCAGCTGATGATCGGTGTCGATGTAGAAGACGGTGACACTGAATACGCCAACCTGCTGCTACGTCCATTGGCGACCAACCTGGTTAGCCTTGAGCTTGAAATGGAGCCGGTTGAAGCCGGCGAGGATGATCACGTTCATGGTCCGGACTGTAACCACGACCACTGACTGCTCCGAAATGCCGACGCTGGGTCGGCTGTTGGAACTGACGATTGCCGGTCAGGTGCCGGCTGAAGGCGAGCAGTTCACCGCCGATGGTGCTCGGCTGCGATGGTTGGGCGAGGGAGCCTTGGAGGTCACGCCTGCGAACGGCCTGGATTCGGGACTTGATCTGGTGCTGTCGGCGGGCGTGCATGGCTGTGAAGTCATTCCGATTGAACTGCTGGACCGCTTGATCCAGGCGGTCGCCTGTAACGAGATTCGCCCGCGTGCGCGGCTGTTGTTGTTGTTCTGCAATCCGCCGGCGATGCGTCAGGGCGTACGTCGGGTCCGCGAGGATCTGAATCGGCTGTTTTGTGGCAAGCACAAGGGTGGCCTGAGCGACGAGACTCGCCGCGCCGCGCAAATTGAAGCCTGGGTCGCGCAGTTCTTTCGCGAGCCGGGCCGTCGCCGTTGGCATTACGACCTGCATTCTGCGATGTGTGCCTCGAAGTTGCCGCAATTCGCCGTCTCTCCCTGGATGCCGGATCGTGAAGTCTCCCCTGACAGTCTGCTGCGCCTTCGGCAGGCGGCGGTCGATGCGTTGCTAGTTCAGGAGAAGCCCTCCGCCACCTTTAGCGCGTACACCGCGACATACCATGGTGCCGAGGCGTTCACCCTGGAAATGGCAGAGGCGGCCGAAGGCGCATGGCCTGACTGTCTCGACACGTTTCTTCAGGCCGCGCGTCACTGGATCCAGGCGGACGCCCCTGAGCGGGTCCAGCCACGGCGACCACTCAAGACGTTCCGGTTAGCGCGAGAAGTTATCAAGCACAGCGAGAAATTCGTCTTGCGCTTGCCTGCCGATATCGAAAACTTCACCGAGTTGCCACTGGGTACGCTACTGGCAGAAGACGAAGGTGGCGTTCGTTGGGTGGTCGAAGAGCGTGACGCGCGCATCTTGTTTCCCCTGGCTGATGTCGCAATCGGAGAGCGCGCCGGACTGATCGTGGTGCCTTTTGGCTGAGCCTGGCTAAGATTTTTGATTTTTGATTTTATGGATTTGGGCTCTGTGTGGGAGGCGCGCCCCGGGGCGAAGCTTTAGCTTTGGGGCGGTCAGCGTTTCCGCATTCGCCGCGAGGCGCGCCTCCCACAGCAGCGGCTCGGCATTGGCATTGCTCTGACGTCGTGGAGGGGCGCCTTTTACAGAAGCAGCCAGGCACTGGCGTTGTTTTGGGAGGCCCGCCCCGGGGCGGCGCTTTAGCTTTGGGGGCGGTTAGAGTTTCCGCATTCGCCGCGAGGCGCGCCTCCCACAGAGGCGGCTCGTCATTGGCATTGCTCTGACGTCGAGGAGGTGCGCCTCTTACAGAAGCAGCCAGGTGTTGGCGTTGTTGTGGGAGGCCCGCCCCGGGGCGAAGCTTTAGCTTTGGGGCGTTCAGAGTTTCCGCATTCGCCGCGAGGCGCGCCTCCCACAGACGGCTCGGCATTGGCATTGCTCTGACGTCGTGGAGGTGCGCTTCTTACAGAAGCAGCCAGGCGCTTGCGTTGTTGTGGGAGGCCTGCCCCGGGGCGAAGCTTTAGCCTTTAGGGCCCCCTAGGTCAGACGCCGGCTGGCGGGTTGTTGAGCGAGTCGTTACCGGTCACGGTGGCCGTTCCGGTGGCCGCCTGAGCATTGGCTTTCAAGCGCACGTCATCGGCCTCACTGCGTTCGAGCGGCATGTTTCGCGAGTTTCCCTCGGCCATTCTGGCCTGTTCGTTCACGTCGTCGAGCATGCGCTTGGCTTCGCACTGGCCGGAGATGCCTCGTGCCAGGGCCATTCCGCCGACTGCCAGCTGTAGAACTCCGCCTACGCCGCCACGCCCAAGTCCTTTACCGAGGAAGTACAGGCCGCCGATGATCGATGCTGCGCGCTCCCAGCCGTGCACGTTCTGTGAGGCGTGGTTTGAGGATGTCCTGAACATGGGTAATCACTCCGAATTGATGGTGTGATAAGTGACCCCGTCGCTCTGGCACTGTTCCCACCGTGGGTCGGCAAACCTGGGGCCCACAGGCAATGGGGCCGGCGGCACGCTTGGGGCCTCGATTTTCTAGCGAGGCGCCATGTTGAATACCTTGAGGACGAAGGCGTATTCCAGCGCGACGTCCTTCAGCGCCTGATAGCGCCCGCTCATGCCTCCATGCCCAGCGCCAAACTCTGTTTTCAGCAGCAGCAGGTTGTCGTCGGTCTTGTGCGCGCGAAGCTTGGCGACCCACTTGGCCGCTTCCCAATATTGAACGCGGCTGTCGTTATACCCGGCTACCGCGAGAACGGCCGGGTAGGGCTGGCTGCGCACGTTCTCGTAGGGCGCATAGGCCTTGATGCGGGCATGCACGTCGGGCTGATTCGGGTCGCCCCACTCGTCGTACTCGGTCACCGTTAGCGGCAGGTCGGCGTTAAGCATGGTGTTCAACACGTCGACGAAGGGCACCTCGGCGATGGCTGCACCGAACAGGTCCGGCCGCAGATTGACTACAGCGCCAATCAGCAGGCCCCCGGCGCTCCCGCCGCTGACGGCGAGTCGAGCCGGTTCGGTATAACCATCTGCAACGAGCTTTTCGGCGCAGGCAATGAAATCGCTGAATGTGTTTGGCTTATGTTCCAGTTTGCCCCCCCGATACCAGGCCTCGCCAAGATCGCCGCCGCCGCGTACATGGGCAATGGCGAAGACGAATCCGCGATCGAGCAGCGATAGCCGGGCATGGGAAAACCAGGGGTCCAGGCTGTGGCCGTAAGCACCGTAGCCATAGAGATACAGAGGGGCTGGCTTACCGAAATGCTCACGGCGGCCAACCAGGCTGATAGGCACCTGAGTGCCATCGGCCGCAGTGGCCCAGATGCGTCGGCTCTCGTAGGCATCGGCATCGAACGGACCCTCGACCGGCGTCTCCTTGAGCACCTGCTGCTGGCCGTCGGCCAGGCTCAGTTGACGGATCTGAGCCGGGCGGTTCAGCGCCTCGTAGCGCAGCCGGATAACCGGGCTGTCGAATTCGAGCGTGTTGTGTACGTGGAGGCTGTAGGCGGCATCCGGCAGTTGCACACGGTAGGGCGCGGCAGCCGACGGTCGAACTTCGATGATGGGAAGCCCGGCCTCGCGCAGACTCAGCGTGACCGCGTCGGCGTTCAGGCTGACGTCTTCCAGCATCACCGAGTCGCTGTGGCCGATCAGCTCTTGCCAGTGCTCGCGTTGCGGGGTGCGCTCCGGTGCCTGATACAGGGCGAAATTGATACCGGCCTGGTTGCTGCGGATCAGCCAGCTCCATTGCCCATCCAACAGGCCATGGTCAGGGTAGTACTCGTGATCGTCCTGGCGTGGTGCCAGGCAAACCCAGTTTCCTTCGGGTTCATCCGCTGAGAGCGCCCAGGCTTCGCTGGTGGTCTTGCTGTTTGAGAGGATGACCAGCTGGCGCTCTGAGCTGGCTCGGTAACAATGCACGAAATAACGCCCGTCTGGGTCGTGATAGACCTCGGTGCGCTCGCTGTCGCCCAGCCGGTGACGGTAGATCTTGTGGGGGCGGTGGGTGTCGTCGAGTTCGCCGAAGAACAGGGTTTGGTTATCGTTGGCCCAGGTCATGCTTCCATCGCAATCTTCGAAGGGGAGCGCGGTCACCTCGCCTGTTTGCAGGTCCTTGACGAACAGCTGGTAGATCTCGTCGCCTTGCGTGTCGAGGCTGTAAGCCAGTTTGCTGTGGTCCTGGCTGACGCTGAACGCGCCCAGCGACAGGAAGCCTCCTGCTGCCAGCTCGTTGGGGTCGAGCAAGAGTTGCTCGCTCGCTTCATCCACGGCGAATGAGCCGTCCGCCGGGCGCGCGCAGCGGTAGTGGCGCGGATATTCATCGCCAGCCGTGGTGCGCTGGTAGTAGAGCCAGGGTCCCCAGGGGGAGGGCAGCGAAAGGTCGGTCTCACGGATACGGCCTTTGATCTCGAGAAACAACGATTCACGCAGTTGTTCTTGGTCAGCCAGCTGTTCTACCAGATAGGCATTTTCCGCTTTCAGGTAATCGAGCACCTCGGGTGCGTCGCGGTTCTCCAGCCACTTGTATGAATCCTGGCCTGTATCGACGCGGGCAATGGGGGCAGACATGCGTAACTCCTGGAGCGCGGCTGCGCACTGGCGCAGCTGAACGGGATTTTGGGTGCAGGCGGTGAGTGTACAAGCAAGCCAGGCTGGTTGTGACGCTGGGCGCAAGAAGTGGTCCATCACTGATGGCGGGTGGGATCAGCTGCATGAATGCCCGCCCATGCGAGGAAAGATAATTCTGCTCGTCGCGGGTTTGGCTGGCCTTGGCTAGGCTTGATGGTCTTGAAGCGGATGAAGTGCTCTTGCGGTTTGGCCAGTCGATTGACATTCGGATGCTTTTCAAAGAAGGTGTGCTCACCCAAATCAAACGGGCGTATGAATCGAGCGTTTGCCACGCAAATGCCGTCAGCCCGGTTTATCGTGTCGGTGGGTGTCGTTTCACTGTGTAGCAGTGACGGTCTTCGGGCCGATGACGTGCGACACGTAACGTTCAGCTTCCATACCGTGGAGATCAGTTGATGATTTACGAAGGTAAAGCCATCACGGTTAAGGCTCTTGAGAGCGGCATCGTCGAATTGAATTTCGACCTCAAGGGTGAGTCCGTCAACAAGTTCAATCGCCTCACCCTCAACGACCTGCGCCAGGCAGTCGACGCCATCAAGGCGGACGCTTCGGTCAAGGGCGTAATCGTTACCAGCGGCAAGGATGTTTTCATTGTCGGTGCGGACATCACCGAGTTCGTCGACAACTTCAAGATGTCCGATGAGGAGCTGGTCGCCGGTAACCTCGAAGCGAACAAGATCTTCAGCGATTTCGAAGACCTCGGTGTCCCGACCGTCGCGGCCATCAATGGCATCGCGTTGGGCGGTGGTTTCGAGATGTGCATGGCCGCTGACTACCGCGTCATGTCCACTGTTGCCAAGGTCGGCCTGCCAGAAGTGAAGCTGGGCATCTACCCAGGTTTCGGCGGTACCGTTCGACTGCCGCGTCTGATTGGCGTGGACAACGCTGTCGAGTGGATTGCATCCGGTAAGGAAAACCGTGCTGAAGATGCGCTCAAGGTGCGCGCCGTAGATGCCGTAGTTGCCCCTGAGCAGCTGCAGGCTGCCGCACTGGATCTGGTCAAGCGTGCCATCTCCGGAGAGCTGGACTACAAGGCCAAGCGTCAACCAAAGCTGGACAAGCTCAAGCTGAACGCTATCGAGCAGATGATGGCGTTCGAAACCTCCAAGGGTTTTGTGGCTGGTCAGGCTGGCCCAAACTATCCGGCGCCGGTCGAAGCGATCAAGACCATTCAGAAAGCCGCCAATTTCGGCCGCGACAAAGCGATCGAAGTTGAGGCCGCTGGCTTCGTCAAACTGGCCAAGACCTCTGTTGCCCAGAGCCTGGTCGGCTTGTTCCTGAGCGATCAGGAGCTGAAGAAGAAGGCCAAGGCATATGACAAGCAGGCCCGTGACGTGAAACTGGCGGCCGTGCTCGGCGCCGGCATCATGGGTGGCGGTATCGCCTATCAGTCGGCTGTCAAAGGCACGCCGATCCTGATGAAGGATATCCGCGAAGAAGGCATCCAGATGGGCTTGAACGAGGCTTCCAAGCTGCTCGGCAAGCGTGTCGAGAAAGGTCGCCTGACGCCAGCGAAGATGGCTGAAGCACTCAACGCCATTCGCCCAACCATGTCCTACGGCGACTTCGGTCACGTCGACATCGTGGTTGAAGCCGTTGTCGAAAACCCGAAGATCAAGCAGTCGGTGCTGGCCGAAGTGGAAGGTCTGGTGCGTGACGATGCCATCATCGCTTCGAACACCTCGACCATTTCCATCAGCCTGCTGGCCCAGGCGCTCAAGCGTCCGGAAAACTTCTGCGGCATGCACTTCTTCAACCCGGTGCACATGATGCCACTGGTGGAAGTCATCCGTGGTGAGAAGACCAGCGAAACCGCAATCGCCACCACCGTTGCCTACGCCAAGAAAATGGGCAAGAGCCCGGTCGTGGTCAACGATTGCCCGGGCTTCCTGGTCAACCGCGTGCTGTTCCCGTACTTCGGCGGCTTTGCCCGCGCCATCGCTCATGGTGTGGACTTCGTCCGCGCTGACAAGGTGATGGAAAAGTTCGGCTGGCCGATGGGCCCGGCGTATCTGATGGACGTCGTCGGCATGGACACCGGCCACCACGGCCGTGACGTGATGGCTGAAGGCTTCCCGGATCGCATGAAGGACGACACTCGTACGGCCGTCGATGTGATGTATGACGCCAACCGTCTTGGCCAGAAGAATGGCAAGGGCTTCTATGCTTACGAGATGGACAAGAAGGGCAAGCCGAAGAAAGTGGTCGACCCGCAGTCCTACGAGCTGCTCAAGCCGGTGGTCAGCGAGACGCGTGAGCTCTCCGACGAAGACATCATCAACTACATGATGATTCCGCTGTGCCTTGAGACTGTCCGCTGCCTGGAAGACAACATCGTCGAAACCGCTGCCGAGGCCGATATGGGCTTGATCTACGGTATCGGCTTCCCGCCTTTCCGTGGTGGTGCACTGCGCTACATCGACTCGATCGGTGTTGCCGAGTTCGTGGCACTGGCCGACAAGTACGCCGACCTGGGCCCGCTGTATCACCCGACTGCGAAGCTGCGTGAGATGGCCGCTAACGGCCAGAGCTTCTACGGCTAAAAGGGCTTTGAAAGCGTAGCGAGCGAAGACAAGGCGAGGCGAAGTTGGTCGAAAAAGCGGAGTTTACGAGTAGTAAATGAGCATTTTGAGGCTGACTTCAACGACGCCCGGCCTAGCGCAGTAGCTTTCAAGGCGCTTTTCTAATGAGGAATAGAGAGAATGAGCCTTAATCCGAGAGACGTCGTCATTGTCGACTTCGGCCGTACCCCGATGGGTCGTTCCAAGGGCGGCATGCACCGCAATACCCGCGCCGAGACCATGTCCGCGCAGCTGATCGATGGCTTGTTGGCACGCAACTCCAAAGTCGACCCGGCAGAAGTCGAGGACGTGATCTGGGGCTGCGTCAACCAGACCCTGGAGCAGGGCTGGAACATCGCCCGTATGGCTTCGTTGCTGACCCGTATCCCGCATACCAGCGCCGCGCAGACTGTCAGCCGCTTGTGCGGTTCGTCCATGAGCGCTTTGCACACCGCCGCTCAGGCGATCATGACCGGTAACGGTGATGTTTTCGTCGTGGGTGGTGTCGAGCACATGGGCCACGTCGGCATGATGCATGGCGTCGACCCGAACCCGCAGCTGTCGCTGCACGCTGCCAAGGCGTCCGGCATGATGGGGCTGACTGCCGAAATGCTGGGCAAGATGCATGGCATAACCCGCGAGCAGCAGGACGCCTTTGGTGAGCGTTCGCATCGTCTGGCGCACAAAGCGACCGTCGAAGGCCTGTTCAAGGATGAAATCATCCCGATGGAAGGCTACGACGAGAACGGTTTCCTCAAGGTCTTCGACTACGACGAAACCATTCGTCCGGAAACCACTCTGGAAAGCCTGGCGGCGCTGAAGCCGGCTTTCAACCCGAAGGGCGGCACCGTGACTGCAGGTACCTCATCGCAGATCACTGACGGTGCTTCCTGCATGATCGTCATGTCGGCACAGCGTGCTCAGGATCTGGGTATTCAGCCGATGGCGGTGATTCGCTCGATGGCGCTGGCCGGCGTGGATCCGGCAATCATGGGTTACGGTCCGGTGCCGGCGACTCAGAAAGCGCTCAAGCGTGCTGGTCTGACGATGGACGACATCGACTTCGTCGAGCTCAACGAAGCCTTCGCGGCTCAGGCATTGCCAGTTCTGAAGGACCTCAAGCTGCTCGACAAGATGGAGCAGAAGGTCAACCTTCATGGTGGCGCCATTGCCTTGGGTCACCCGTTCGGTTGCTCAGGTGCGCGTATTTCCGGCACTCTGTTGAACGTGATGAAGCAGAACAGCGGTACGCTGGGCGTGTCCACAATGTGCATCGGCCTCGGTCAGGGCATCACCACGGTGTTCGAACGCGTCTAAGCTATTTGGCGGCACGGAAACCGGGGCCTTGTGCCCCGGTTTTCATTTTTGATGAGTGTTTTTTTCAGAGGCAGTCGAGATGCAAGTCACGCCAGGCCGTTACCGCCATTACAAAGGCCCCGAGTATCGCGTATACGCAGTGGCTCGGCATTCCGAAACGGAAGAGTCAGTGGTCTTCTATCAGGCGCTATACGGCGATTTCGGGCTATGGGTTCGTCCGCTCTCGATGTTTACCGAAACGGTAGAGGTCGACGGCGAAACGCTTCCCCGTTTTGCCCTTATCGAAGCCGAGCCCACTCGTTTTTAGGCACTGTCTGCACGAGCTGGCTTAACCCCTGCGCTTGACCTCAGCTCTATCGCCACTATATATAGCGGTGCTTTCAGACCGGGTGAAGATCATTCTCCCTCGGTTTAGGACGATAAGACCCAGCCGGGCAGCCAGGCTGCCAATGGATTTAGGCCATGGGTGCGGACGTTTTCCGGAGCAAATGATTGCTCTCGCAGGCTGGTTACGCTGCTTCGCTTCTAGGCTGGCAAGCCGGGTGACGTTTCGACGTCGGGCTGCTGCCGGTTCAATAATCTCAGTTCACCTCTCGATTCAGGAACTCTCCTCTCCATGGGTAAATCGCTGGTCATCGTGGAATCACCGGCCAAGGCCAAGACAATCAACAAGTATTTGGGCAACCAATACGTGGTGAAGTCGAGTATCGGCCACATCCGCGACCTTCCCACCAGCGGCTCTGCCAACAAGGAGCCGGTCAAGCGCGGCAAGGCTGCAGCGGCCGAAGCTCCAGCGCTTTCGCCGAAGGAGAAGGCCAAGCGTCAGCTGTTTACCCGCATGGGCATCGATCCCGAGCACGGCTGGAAGGCGAAGTACGAAATCTTGCCCGGCAAAGAGAAGGTGATCGATGAGCTTCGTCGCCTGGCCAAGGAAGCCGATACCATCTATCTCGCGACCGACTTGGATAGAGAGGGGGAGGCCATCGCCTGGCATCTGCGCGAATCCATAGGTGGCGATGATGGCCGCTACAAGCGTGTGGTGTTCAACGAGATCACCAAGAAGGCGATTCAAGAGGCGTTCTCCAAGCCGGGCGACCTCGATATCAATCGTGTCAATGCACAGCAAGCGCGACGGTTCCTCGACCGAGTCGTGGGTTACATGGTTTCACCGCTGCTCTGGTCCAAGATCGCCCGAGGGCTTTCCGCTGGCCGTGTTCAATCAGTTGCCGTGAAGCTGGTGGTGGAGCGTGAGCGCGAGATCCGGGCATTCGTTCCTGAAGAATATTGGGAAGTACACGCGGACCTCGGTACGAGCGGCAGTGCCAAGGTTCGCTTCGAAGTCTCTCGCGAGAACGGCGAAGCCTTCAAACCCCTCAACGAAGCGCATGCCATGGCGGCGCTCGAGCAGCTCAAGGATTCCAGTTACAGCGTCACCAAGCGTGAGGATAAGCCGACCAGCAGCAAGCCGTCGGCGCCGTTCATCACCTCGACGTTGCAGCAGGCGGCGAGCAACCGATTAGGGTTCGGCGTTAAGAAAACTATGATGATGGCGCAGCGTCTCTACGAGGCTGGCTACATCACTTACATGCGTACCGACTCGACCAATCTGTCGGCAGATGCGCTGACGATGGTTCGTGGGTTCATTGAAGACGAGTTTGGCGGCAAGTATCTGCCTGAAAAGCCCAACTTCTACTCCAGCAAGGAAGGCGCCCAGGAGGCTCACGAGGCGATTCGCCCGTCGGACGTCAATCTGCGCCCGGCGCAGCTGACGGGAATGGAACGAGACGCCGAGCGTCTCTATGACCTTATCTGGCGTCAATTCGTGGCGTGCCAGATGCCGCCTGCACAGTATCTGTCGACGAGCGTGACGGTCACTGCCGGCAATTTCGAGCTGCGCGCTAAGGGCCGCATTCTCAAATTTGACGGTTACACCAAGGTCCTGCCGCAGCAAAGCAAAAGTGGCGAAGACGACGTATTGCCGGAGATGAACAAGGGCGACGGGATGAAGCTGATCAAGCTTGATCCGAGCCAGCACTTCACCAAGCCGCCGGCGCGCTATTCGGAAGCGAGCCTGGTCAAGGAGATGGAAAAGCGGGGCATCGGTCGTCCATCGACCTATGCGTCGATCATCTCGACGATCCAAGATCGTGGCTACGTCTCGCTGCACAACCGCCGGTTCTATTCCGAGAAGATGGGCGACATCGTTACCGAGCGCCTGTCAGAAAGCTTCAACAATTTGATGGATTACGGTTTTACCGCCGGCATGGAAGAGAACCTCGACGATGTCGCACAGGGTGAGCGCGAGTGGAAACATGTACTCGACGAGTTCTACGGTGATTTCAAGAAAAAGCTCGAGGTGGCCGAGGCCAGCGAGAACGGCATGCGTGCCAATCAGCCGACCCTGACCGACATTCCGTGCAAGGTTTGCGGTCGGCCGATGATGATCCGCACCGCGTCCACCGGCGTCTTCCTAGGTTGCTCCGGCTACAGCCTGCCACCAAAAGAGCGTTGCAAGTCCACGGTCAACCTCATCCCTGGCGATGAGATTGCCGCTGATGACGAAGGTGAGTCCGAATCCCGAGTGCTGTTGGGCAAACATCGTTGCCCGATTTGCAGCACGGCGATGGATGCCTATCTGCTCGACGAAACCCATAAGCTGCATATCTGTGGCAACAACCCCGACTGCACCGGTTACGAAATCGAAGAGGGTCAGTACCGCATCAAGGGCTATGAGGGACCGAGCCTGGAATGCGACAAGTGCGGCAGTGAAATGCAGCTCAAGACGGGCCGCTTCGGCAAGTTCTTCGGCTGCACCAATGCCGACTGCAAGAACACGCGTAAATTGCTCAGAAGCGGTGAGGCGGCTCCACCGAAGATGGATGCCGTGAAGATGCCTGAGCTCAAATGTGAAAAGGTCGACGACACCTATGTGTTGCGTGACGGCGCCTCCGGTTTGTTCCTGGCCGCCAGCCAGTTCCCGAAGAACCGTGAGACCCGTGCACCCCTGGTGCTGGAGCTGATCCCCCACAAGGATGAGATCGACCCTAAGTATCACTTTCTGCTGAGTGCGCCTCAGAAGGATTCGGAGGGGCGCGCGGCGGTGATCCGCTTCAGCCGCAAGACCAAGGAGCAATACGTTCAAACCGAGGTCAATGGAAAGCCGACCGGCTGGAAGGCATTCTTTGATGGCGGCAAGTGGAAGGTAGAAGACAAGAGCACCGGCAAGTAACTGGTAGCCGCGAGTCGAAGCCTGTTTCTCGCAGGCTTCGACTCATTGCGTTTCAACTCTCGGGAGACCGTCGCCATGGCCCATGAGCTGTACACCCGCACCAATCAGAAAATCTACTTCGCCGGACTGGCCCTCGAAAACTGGCGGCGGGCTGAAGAGAAAGGCGCGATGAATGCGCCAGGTCTGATTCAGGCCGAGCGCGAGGCTAGCCTTTTTCATCTGTACGGCGCGTTGTTGGGCTTGTGTCATGAGATCGCCGGCTACTATCGCCTGCCCGAAGCCAATGCGCCGCGTCCGGAGCTGATGCTGGTGCCCTCAGTGCAAGGCGCTTCATCAAGCCCGGAGCTCGCTGAGCTGATCGAGCTGGCCGAGTATTCCGAAACCTGGTTATCACAGCTGCTTAAAGCTTACTCGGTACTCTTCGAGCCGCCTCGTACGCCAACCAAAGCCAAGACCGATCCCACCATGCCGTTGATCGAGGCAGTCAGTGTCGATGAACAGGTGCCGGCGTTGGCGCGGGAAGACCTGGAGGTTTGGCGGCAAAGCTTGAAAGAGCTGGCCTTACGCTTTCGCGAGTCACTGACCGAGTGGTAAGCGAATAAGCATGCAACGGCAGGGGCTGCCGTTGCATCAGGTGCGCTGCTTGAACCTTAGGACTAGAGCAATGCCGCCTAGAATCGCAAAGCCGGCGACCAGCAACTTGCCGGTCAAGGGCTCCCCTAGCAACAGGCTTCCCGCCAAGGCTGTAAGAAGTGGCACGCTCAGCTGTACGGTGGCCGCCTGGATGGCCGCCAGGCCCGGGAGCGCTACGTACCAGATGGCGTAGCCGATGCCGGAGGTCAAGCCGCCAGACAGCAGCGCATAGATCACTCCTGTGCTGTCCCATTCCAGGCTGTTCAGCGCCAGCAGGCATAACAGGATGGCAATTGGCAGGGTCCGAACGAAGTTACCCGTAGTAGCAGCCAGCGCATCAGGCGTACCTTTGCCTAATATCGAATAGGCGCCCCACGCGGCGCCCGCCAGCACCATCAGCAGAGAAGCCGATAGCGGCGGTGTACTCGTGCCGGGCAGCAGAAGTGCTACTAGGCCAGCGCCTGCCAAAAACATTCCGGCACTCTGCCCCCAATGCAATCGCTCACCGTGAAGCATCCCCCAGGCGATCATGCTCAACTGCACAGCCCCGAACAGCAGCAGCGCGCCGGCACCCGCGTCAAGGTTGAGGTAGGCATAGGAAAAGGAGGCTGCATAGGCGAAGAGTGCCAAGGCGCCTCGCCAGCTACCGGAGGTCGAAGAAGCTCGTCTTCTCAGGAACAGCAAAAGCCACAACACCACTGCTCCGGCAAATAAACGCAGTGCAGTAAAGCTGGCCGGATCGATCTGGCTGTCGCGAAGTGCCGCGCGACAAAGCAGTGAGTTGCCAGCGAATGCAAGCATGGCCAGGGCCGTCAATAGCAAGGTTTTGATGGTCATCCAGCGGTCCGGTCCACGGTAGACCGCCATCCTACTGGGCGGCCGCGTTGCTGCGCATCTGCTTTTTGCCTGGACGAGAGAGCCTGAAGATTCAGCATTGTGTCTCGGCAGCGAAAGCCAAAGGCTGCCGGCCGGACGGTCGGCTGTTACAATGCGCCGTTTGAACGGGAGCATGATCATGCCAACGTCTTTTCTGGAAATCGTCGAGCTACCCGACGGCAGCATTGTGCTGCGTCGCGCCGAGGACGAAGGCGTACTGGTCACGCTGGATTTTTCTGACGATGCCAAGGCGTTCCTGCAGGGTCAGCACGTCGAAATCGCCAAGGCAATGTTCAACATTGGCGTGCAAATGGCGGGGCGGGTGTCAGAAGGTGATTTCGAGCGGGAGGAAGAGGGCTCGCGGGTATTGCATTGAGAGGTGGAATGCCTGGACAGCTTTATGGCTGCGGGCGGGCTTCGGCACATCCTTATGCCGAATGGCTGGGACGTATCAGCTGCCCAGACGAATGTTCAAACTTTGCGCATTACCCTGAGCGGCCGCCACCCGAAGTTTCAGTCGGGACGCCTTGTCGAGGCGTGGGAACCAGGTAATCACCGTGTGGCTGCAGCCTGACACCAATGCCTTACACGCCAGCTCAAGCGCAGTCTGACTTTCACGGGCTTGCAGCAACAGGATACGGTCACGATTCAGGCCGGTTTCTCGCAGCCAATTCTGTGAAAGCGATACCGGTGGAGCAATCAGTGTGAGCCAGCGCGTATCAGCCGCCTCACTGAGCTCGCGCAGCATTGGAGCCAGCAACTGGCGGCAGTGATCCCCGCTACCGGTAAGGGTCATTTCGCTAAGGCAGTCATCCGCGGGCTGCGGGGCGCGCGCTACCTCGCCGAACGGTGTCAGGCGATGCGCGATCAGCCCTTCGAACAAGGAAAGCTGCGGTGGTTTGGCTGCGGTGGGTTGGGGATGGTACTGCATGAACCTCTCCTTAGCGGCGTATTACGCCGACGCTCAAACCTTCGATAACAAGCTCTTGCTGCTCGAGATCAACTTCAATAGGCGCAAACTCGGGGTTTTCAGCGAGCAGCCAGACCTTGCTGCCTTCGCGCTTAAAACGCTTAACGGTTACTTCGTCCTCGATTCTGGCCACGACAATCTGTCCGTTACGCGCTTCACGCGTGGTATGGACCGCCAGCAGATCACCATCGAAGATGCCGACATCCTTCATGCTCATACCGTGTACACGCAGCAGGTAATCAGCCTTCGGCTGGAAAAACGAAGGATTGATCTGGCAAGATTCTTCGACATGCTGCTGTGCGAGAATTGGCGCCCCGGCGGCCACCCGGCCGATTACGGGCAGTCCGTTTTCTTCGGTAGCCGGTTCGAACCCTGGAATACGTATCCCGCGGGAGGCGCCGGGCGTCATCTCAATGGCTCCTTTGCGAGCCAGGGCCTTGAGGTGCTCCTCTGCGGCATTGGGTGACTTGAAACCCAGCTCTTGAGCGATCTCGGCACGCGTCGGCGGATAGCCGTTGTCCTCAAGGCAGCGCTTGATGAAAGCGAGAATTTCCGACTGGCGTGGGGTCAACTTGATCATCAAAGGTCTCTGTTCTTTTATACAGTGACTGGGATTATATACAGTGTTGGATGCTTGGCAATCGTTGTTTGAAGTAGCCGCAGGCTATCTCAGCACGTGCTTTGAACCGGCCGCCGGAGTTATTTGGCGCTATGTCGGTTGACTTGGGGTAGGTTGAAACGTAAGTTTCAAACAGATGTTTGTCAGGGGAGAGGCATGGCGCAGTCCGAAACAGTCGAGCGTATTCTGGATGCGGCGGAGCAGCTATTCGCTGAGAAGGGGTTCGCCGAGACCTCGCTGCGTCTGATCACCAGCAAAGCCGGCGTCAATCTGGCCGCTGTGAATTATCACTTTGGCTCTAAAAAAGCCCTTATTCAGGCGGTTTTCTCGCGTTTTCTGGGTCCGTTCTGCTTGAGCCTCGAGCGTGAGCTCGACAGGCGTGAGGCGCAGTCCGACAGAAAAGAAAGTCTCGAGGAGCTGCTTGAGATCCTAGTTGAACAGGCACTGGCAGTTACGCCACGCAGTGGCGACGACCTGTCCATATTCATGCGCCTGCTGGGGCTCTCGTTCAGTCAAAGCCAGGGCCATCTTCGTCGTTACCTGGAGGACATGTACGGCAAAGTGTTCCGCCGTTATATGCATCGAGTACACGAAGCCGCTCCGTCGATCCCACCCATTGAATTGTTCTGGCGTGTGCACTTCATGCTTGGTGCTGCGGCATTCAGCATGTCCGGCATCAAGGCTCTACGGGCCATTGCCGAGAACGACTTTGGCGCCAGGACGTCAATCGAGCAGGTCATGCGCATGATGGTGCCATTCCTCGCGGCCGGCATGCGGGCCGATTCCGGCGTGGCTGATGCCGGACTGGCTCAGGCACATCCTATTGCCCGGCGTAACGCGCTGGCGATGCCCGCCAAGGGCTAAGGTGCATCCTCCCAGGGCGATCAGCTAAGCTACCGCCCATGACTGACCTCGATTTTCTTCACGTCTCGATCGCTGACCAAATGCTTTACGGTTTTACCGGCTCCCGCCTGCGGCTCCGGTTGCCAGTGTCGACTGCACTTAATGGCGTAGGCGAGCGTAATGGCTCTGGTTGTACGCCGCGAGGCCGTCACCGGGTGCGCGCGCGTATTGGGGAGGGTCTGCCTTTGGGGGCCGTGTTGCGTGGACGACGCTGGACCGGTGAGATATGGAATGCCGACATACATGACCAGTTTCCTGGTCGTGACTGGATTCTGACTCGAATTCTCTGGCTTAGCGGCTGCGAGCCTGGCTACAACCGGATGGGCTCGGTGGATACCTTCCGTCGCTATATATATATGCATGGCACGCCTGACTCTGAGCCTATGGGCATACCGCGCTCGCATGGCTGTATCAGAATGCGCAATGCCGACCTGCTCGATCTGTTTCCCCGTGTGCCCGCTGGCTGTGCCGTACAAATCGGCGAAGCGGCATGTCCGGAATGGTCGAGCGCAACGATCAATTAAGGAATCGCATGACTAACATGCAAGGCTCTTTGATGCTGGATGTCGCTGGCACCTGGCTAACTGCCGAGGATCGCCAGTTGTTACGCCAGCCGGAAGTCGGTGGGCTGATTCTATTTGCCCGCAACATCGAAAGTCCGCGTCAGGTCGAGGCCCTTTGCCGCGCCATTCGAGCGGTGCGGCCTGACCTCTTGCTCGCAGTCGATCAGGAGGGCGGGCGTGTCCAGCGGCTGCGGCGTGATTTCGTCCGGCTGCCGGCGATGCGAGAGTTTGCCTCACATGCCAATGCCGTTGAATTGGCAGAAGCCTGCGGCTGGATCATGGCGACCGAGGTGCTCGCCGTTGGACTCGATTTCAGTTTCGCGCCTGTGCTGGACCTTGATTATCAGCGCAGCGCGGTGGTGGGCTCGCGTGCTTTCGAGGGAGATCCGCTACGCGCCAGTGAGCTTGCAGAGGCTTTCATTAACGGCATGCACAGTGCCGGAATGGCCGCCACTGGTAAGCACTTTCCCGGTCATGGCTGGGCCGAAGCAGATTCTCATGTGGCCATACCGGTCGACGAGCGTGGACTGGCCGAGCTTCGCGGTCAGGATCTTGTTCCGTTCTACAGGTTGGCGGACAAGCTCGATGCCGTGATGCCAGCCCATGTGATCTATCCGCAGGTCGACGACAGACCCGCTGGGTTTTCTCGGCGCTGGTTACAGGATGTCCTGCGCGGTGAGTTGGGTTATCGCGGGGTGATCTTCAGTGATGACCTGTCGATGGCCGGGGCGCATGTGGCCGGTGATCCCGCGAGCCGGATCGAAGCAGCGCTGTCAGCGGGTTGCGACATGGGACTGGTATGCAACGATCGAGGCGCCGCGGAGTTGGCGCTGTCGGCGCTGCAGCGGCTTGGAGTGCGGCCATCCGCGGCCTTAGGCAAGATGCGCAGCCGTGCGGCCGACTCGTCGGAGTATAAACAGGACCCACGCTGGCAGGCCGCCATTGCTGCGCTCAGAGCCGCTGAGCTGATTGCTTGACCAAGGAACATAGATGACTGTCCATGCCATTATTGGCGGCACCGGGCTTACAGAGCTGCCGGGGCTGACCCTGCGTGAAGCGGTACCCGCAGAGACGCCGTACGGTCCGCCGTCAGCCGATATTCTGCGTGGCGACTATGCCGGTCAAGACGTGCTGTTTCTCGCCCGGCACGGGCACCCTCATCGGGTTCCACCACATCAGGTGAACTACCGCGCCAATCTGTGGGCTCTGAAACGCGCGGGCGCAGAGTCCATCATCGCAGTGAACGCTGTTGGTGGCATTCATCCAGCCATGGGTGCCGGCCATCTCTGTGTGCCTCACCAGCTCATCGATTACACCTATGGCCGTGAGCACACATTCTTCGAGGGCGACATCGAGCATGTCACCCATGTCGATTTCAGTTATCCCTATGACGAACGCTTGCGTCAGCGCCTGATAGGCGGTCTGGCAGCTGAGAGTTATATATTCAGCAGCCATGGCGTGTATGGCTGCACTCAAGGGCCGCGGCTGGAAACGGTCGCCGAAATCTCCAGGATGGAGCGCGATGGTTGCGATATCGTCGGGATGACCGGTATGCCGGAAGCAGTATTGGCGCGTGAGCTGGAGCTCCCATATGCCTGTCTGGCTCTGGTGGTTAATCCTGCTGCTGGAAAGGCCAGCGGGATAATCACCATGGCCGATATCGAGGCCGCCCTGGCTGAAGGGATCGTCAAGGTGCGTACGGTACTGGCTCGCGCGCTGGTGGGTTGAGTACAGGGATGGCGTGCTGCCTTGGCGAGCGAGTGGCGCGTTGGCTGAAATGGAGCGAGGTGCTGGCGGCCCCCCGAAAGAACGGTAGTAAAGACGTAGCGTATCGCTGCTAATTTCGTCAAACACCCATTGCGGGCGATCCGCTGCTTGCTACACTTGGCCGTCCTTTGGAGTACCGGAATGCTTTGCCACGCACCCATAAGAAGAATATCCAGAACGGTGATGTTGTTGAGTCTGCTGGCCGGCCTTGCAGGCTGTTCGACCTGGTTCAGCAGTGATTTCCGGGATCCTCGTGTTCAACTCAAAAATGTTGAAATCATCAAGGCCAGGCTGCTCGAGCAGGAGTTCATGCTGCGCTTTCGCATCGACAATCCCAACGAGCAAAGCCTTCCCGTTCGCGGCCTGGTCTATACAGTGCACCTCAACGACATCGAGCTGGCGAGCGGTGAGTCCAGTGGCTGGACAACCGTGCCTGGAAACGGCTTCGAGTATTACGAGGTCCCGATCCATACCAATCTCTGGCGGCACATGAAATACATTGTTCGTTTGCTGGAAAAGCCGGACCGTCCCATTGCCTATCGTCTGGATGGTGAGTTGAAAACGGGCCTGATGCTCGGGCGGCGCGTGCACATCTCCACCAATGGCGAGATAATCCCTGGCAACTTTATCCCGGAGTAGCAGTACCGATGAACCACGAAACCCATGTGCACGGTCCCGATTGCAACCACGATCACGACCACGCACACCACGATCATGGTCATGTCCACGGCCCGCATTGCAACCACAGCCACGATCCGGTGCGCAATCCGCTGAAGGATGTTGGTCGGAACGATCCTTGCCCATGTGGTAGCGAAAAGAAGTTCAAGAAGTGCCACGGAGCCTGATCCGCGCATGACACCCATCACCACACTGTTGCTCATAGCTGGCCTGCTGCTGATCGCGGCCCTGGCGGGATACGCTCTGCATCTATGGCGCAAGGTGTGGCGTAGGGAGCAGCAACTGGCGGACATGCAGGCGCAGCAGCATGCAGCGCTGGCGGCGGATCTGCGTGTACTTGCCGGCAGCTTGCTCGACGAGCAGGTCCCGTTGATTGAGGGCGCGATCCGGATCAAGGTACTGCTGGACAATTACGACTCCACATTAGGCCAGGATCCTCGCTGCCAAGTATTCCAGGTGCTCTTCGCGGAGACCTCGCAGGTGCCGACGCATGACGCCTGGAGAGCGCTGGATCGCTCCGAGCGTCGCCATCATGAAGCCCGGTTCAGCGCGCTCGAATTGCAGCACAAGGCCGAGGCGCGCCGCTCCGCCCGCTGGTTGCTAGACGAAGCACTGCCGAAGAATCACCAAGCCGCCTGAGCGCGACGGCTGATCACATCCTTTTCATATTTTGTACTGCCCTGCCTGCAAGGAGCTGTTGATGCCACTGCGTCTGCCGTTTTCTCTGGTTCGCCTGTCCTTGGGCGCCGCACTTGTAGGTGTGGCCCTCAGCGGCTGCCAGGCCTATCTGGACAGTCGCTATAGCGACAGCTTGCCGCCTGCCAGCGGCGTCCAGGCGATTACCGGTTTGGACAAGAGTGTGAGCATCCGTCGCAATACGCTGGGAATGCCGTTGATCGAAACGGCGAACTTTCACGACGCGCTGTTCGGGTTGGGTTATGTACATGCCACCGACCGCCTGAGTCAGATGGTCAGCATGCGGCTTATGGCCGAAGGGCGCTTGGCTGAAATGGCCGGCCCCGGCGTGCTTGAAGTGGACCGTTTCATGCGTGCCGTGAATCTTCGGCAGAGCGCTGCGGCGCTGTTTCGGGATAGCTCGCCTCGGATGAAGCGCTTCTTCGAGGTGTACGCCAGGGGCGTTAACGCCTACCTGTTCCGCCATCGCGACAAGTTGCCGATGGATCTGGCCGCTACAGGCTATACGCCCGAATACTGGAAGGCTGAAGATTCGGCGCTGGTGTTCTGCCTGTTGAACTTCGGGCTGGCGGTCAATCTTCAGGAAGAAATCGCATCGCTGGTCATGGCGCAGAAAGTAGGTGCCGATAAGGTCGCCTGGCTGCTGCCCACCTATCCGGGTGAGCCTTTGCCTTTTGAGGAGGCCGAGAAGCTCAAAGGGTTGAAGTTGAGCGGCGATATTGCTGGGCTTGCAGCACTTGATAGCGCTGCTGCCCAGGTGGCCTCGCTCAACATGCTGGGCGTTGCCGCTTCGAATAACTGGGCGGTTTCCGGCAGCAACACGCGCAGCGGCAAACCGATCCTGGCCAACGACACGCACCTGCCACTGTCAATGCCGTCGTACTGGAACTTCGTACAGATTCGCTCGCCGAAATTTCAGGCTGCGGGTGTGACGATTGCCGGCGTGCCGGCGGTGGTCGCTGGCTTCAACGGGAAGCTGGGTTGGGGCATGACCATGGTCATGGGCGATACCCAGGATCTGTTTCTCGAGCAGGTGCGTCGCGAAGGCGGCCGCTTGCTCTATCTGGCCGATGGCAAGTGGGTGCCGGCTCGCGAGCGCAATGAAACCTTTTTTATCAAGGGCGCACGCCCAGTCCGCGAAACAATTTACGAAACACGCAATGGGCCGCTGCTCAACAGTGCTCTGGGCGAGCGCAAGCATCCCTTGCAACCACTGCAGTTGAGCAGCGGCTACGGGCTCGCACTGAAGACCAACCAGTTCGAAGCGGATAAAACGCTGGACGCATTCTTCGACCTGACCCGTGCCCAATCGGTTGATCAGGCGTTCGAGGCCACTCGTGACATCCGTGCTGTGGCGCTGAACATCGTGTTTGCCGACCAGCAAAGTACCGGCTGGCAGGTCACCGGGCGCTACCCCAACCGTCGAGAGGGGCTCGGCCTGGTTCCGTCGCCCGGTTGGGAAGGGCGATATGACTGGGATGGTTACGCCGATCCCATGCTTCACCCCTATGATCAGGATCCGGTACAAGGCTGGCTGGGGACCGCCAACCACCGCACCGTGCCCAAGGGTTACGGCATGCAGCTTTCCAATTCCTGGTACTACCCGGAGCGCGCTGAGCGTATGGCCGAGCTGCTTGCTCAAGGCAAGCAGGACACTCGCAGCGTGATCGCGATGCAATACGACCAGAGCACGACTTTTGCTGCCAAGCTGCAGACGATGTTGCAGGCGCCTGGAATGTCAGAGCCGCTGAAGGCCGCCATTGACGCGCTTGCCGAGCCTGATAGGCGCAGGGCGCGTGAGGCGCTTTCGACCATTCTGCGCTTCGATGGCAAACTCGCCGCTGGCTCTGCGGACGCGGCGTTGTATGAAGCGTTTCTGATGGAGGCGGCGCGTCAAATCTTTCTCGACGAGCTCGGGCCAGAGAGCAGTGCCGCATGGAAGGCACTGGTCGAGGCTGCCAATGCCTCCTATTCGGCGCAGGCGGATCATCTGCTAGCCCGCGATGACAGTCCTTTCTGGGACAACATCGGCACCCCGGGTAAGGAAGACAAGCCTGCAATTCTGGCGCGCTCGCTTGCCGCTTCGGTCGTTCGCATGGAAGCTGCCCTAGGTACTGACCGAAATGCCTGGCAATGGGGGCGGCTGCATACCTACACCTGGGAGACCGGCACTACGCAACTGGCGCCCTACATGTCGACCAGCCAGCGCGCCGGCATCAACGCCATCAGCTCTTATCTGGATCGGGGCCCGGTGGCGGCTGGTGGTGATCACAGCACGTTGAACGTGTCGGCCTACCGCTGGGGCGATAATTTTGATACCTGGCTGATTCCGGCAATGCGGATCATTGTCGACTTCGGTCGTGACGAGCCCATGATCGGCCTCAACAGTACGGGTCAATCCGGTAACCCGGCCAGCCCCCACTACGCAGACGGCATCGAGGCCTGGTTGAAGGGCGGCTATATGAGCTTCCCGTTCAAATCCGAGAATCTGGAGAAGGTCTACGGCACCCAGCGGCTGCTGCTCACGCCGTCGCCTAAGTAATGTAAAGGCCCGTGGACGATGTGGCGTCGCTGCGGGTCAGCTGTTTCTACGCCAATCGAAATCCATCTGCCGGGCGGTGGCTTCGGCCAGCTCTCGGCCAGCGATTCGCTCGACCAGATGCAGGCTCATGTCGATGCCGGCAGAGATGCCGGCCGAGGTCACGTAGCGGCCGGTATCAACCCAGCGGCAGCCTTCGACCACTTTGAGCAGCGGGAACATCGTTTTCAGCTCACCGATGTCTTCCCAGTGCGTGGTCACCTTGTGCGCGTACAGCACGTTGGCTTTCGCCAGCAGGAAGGCGCCGGAGCACACCGACGCGGTGAGTCCGGCCTGCGCGGCGGCTTTCTCGATCCACCGCACCACCTCGGGGTTCTCCAGCTCGCTCGTAACCACGCCGCCCGGAATGATCAGCAGATCGATGGGCGGATGGTTGGCAAAGTTGTAGTTGGGTTGCACCACCAGCCCAGCCCTGGCGCGAACCAGGCCCTTGCGTGCAGCGATGGTCGAGGTCGAGAAAGGCGGTGGCTGACCGTCGCGCAACGCCAATCGCGTCGCGGTGCTGAACACCTCGTAGGGCCCGGTAAAGTCGAGCACCTCGACGTCGGGATAAATGTAGATACCGACGAATGTGGGCATGACGGTCACCTGTCGTGTGCGCCGGGCTGGAGAGGCAACTGCTGGAGCCGCTACGCAGGGCGTTTCTGAGCGGTTTTGCGCGTTCAGCTCAGCCTAGCTGGCTGCTCGTGTCACTTCCAATACAGTTATGCTCGACTGATCGGGGTAATGCCAGCGAACTTCAACGTCCCAGAGGCGGGTACCGTAACGGCGTTCCGGAGCCGGGGTCTGGTAGGCCGGCCTCGGGTCTTGCGCCAGGCATTGCTCGATCAGGGCTTGCAGAGGTTCGCCCAGCCTTGCCGCTTCGCCCTGCGCTTGCTGCAGGCTGGATTCGGTCCAGTGCACGGCGATAAGGTGGGGCGCGTCCTCGGCCAGGCCGTTACGGGCATCGCTGACCACGTCTGCGTAGGGGACATAAGGTTTTATGTCCAGTACGGGCGTTCCATCGAGCAGATCGATCCCGGATAGATGAAGGCGTCCTGGCTCGATTCGGTCGAGCTTTACCACCGACTGCCCGATGCCGTTGGGCCGGTGTGTCGCACGTGTTGCGAAAACGCCAACCATCCGATTGCCGCCCAGGCGTGGCGGGCGCACCCGTAGCCGGGGCTCGGCCTCCAACGCCTGATGAAAAAGAAACAGTAGCCAGACATGGCTCACCTGTTCCAGCCCCCCCAGCGCGTGGGGCTGGTCGAAGGGTGCGACCAGCTCTAGCACGCCGCGAGCGGCCGGTGCCAGCTGCGGCTGGCGCGGAATCGTGAATTTCTCTTTGAAACAGGAGTGCACGAAGCCGATTGGGGAAACGGAGTAGGACATGCTGACCATCCAGGCGCGGAGCCTGCCATCTTACTCGTTGCGGTAACGGCTCGCGCCATGCACCCGGACTTCAACATCGATCTAATCCGCGCTAGCCCCCGCAGATGCGTTGTTTAGGAGTCGAACTTCCCTCGCGCGGAGGCGGCCGACACATGCAGCGTTCGGAAAATTCGTGTAGGATGCGCGCCCTTTTTCGAACATAGGCTAGGTTTGTTTTACGGCTCTACGCTTTACCCCTTCAAGCGCCGTGCTCGCCAGAGCTGTACGGCGGTTTTTGGCACGTCGCCCCTGACGTCGCCCGCATAAGGCAGCAGCAGTGCAGCCGCTTTGGCAGTCGCGAAACGTGGCAGCCGCATTCGTCGCTTCGCGATGTCCTAAAAGCCAGAACAAGTTCCGGAGATAGAACTGATGAACGAGGCTGAGCTCTCACCCAATCACACCGACTCGACACGGGATCGCATCAACCCGGTCGTCTTCTACAGTTCGGCGGTTGCCATCGTACTGTTTGCGATCTGGACGATGTTCTTCACGGAGCCTTCCCTGGCGGTCATCAATACCGTCCTGGGATGGATCTCGAACACCTTTGGCTGGTTCTACTTCCTGGCCGTGCTGGTGTACTTGCTGTTCGTAATCGTCATTGCGACCTCGCGTTACGGCAAGATCAGGCTCGGGCCTGACCATTCGAAACCGGAATTCAATGTCGTGACCTGGGCGGCGATGTTGTTCTCCGCCGGTATCGGCATCGACTTGCTGTTCTTCTGTATCGCTGAGCCCATCACCCAATATCTGGAGCCGCCGGTAGGCGTAGGCGGCACCGCGCAGGCGGCCCGGCACGCCATGGAGCTGACCTTCCTGCACTGGGGGCTGTCTGGCTGGGGCGTCTACACCCTGGTGGGCATGTCGCTGGCCTATTTCAGCTTTCGCCAAGGGCTTCCGCTTTCGATCCGCTCGTCGCTGTACCCCATCTTTGGCAAAGGCATTTACGGGGCCATCGGGCACACCGTCGACACAGCCGCGGTGCTTGGCACCGTGTTCGGTATCGCCACAAGTCTGGGCATTGGCATCATTCAGCTCAATTTCGGCCTCAACTACATTTTCGGTGTGCCTGAAAGCACACTGACCCAATCGGTGCTGGTCGTGTTGATCGTGGTGTTCTCCGCGATATCGGCAGCGACCGGGGTGGAGCGAGGCATCCGTCGGCTCTCCGAATTCAACATGCTCCTCGCAGTGCTGCTGCTGCTGTTCGTGTTGTTCGCAGGCAAGACTACCTTCCTGCTGAACGCGCTGGTGATGAACATTGGCGACTACTTTTCCAATTTCATCAGCCTGTCGTTCGACACCTACGCCTACGACCAGCCGACCGACTGGCTGAACGCCTGGACGGTATTCTTCTGGGCCTGGTGGATCGCGTGGGGGCCGTTCGTAGGGCTGTTCCTGGCGCGCATCTCGCGAGGCCGCACCATCCGTGAATTCGTGATTGGTACGTTGCTGCTGCCGCTGGCCTTCATGATGGCGTGGATGTCGATCATGGGTAACAGCGCCATCGACCTGGTCATGAACGGAGCCGTCGAGTTCGGCGCGCAGGCTGTCAGCAATCCTGGCTCCTCGATCTACCTGTTTCTGCAGAGCTTGCCCTCGGCTGGCCTGACGACCTCGGTCGCCACCGTTCTCGCGATTGTGTTCTTTGTGACCTCAGGCGACTCGGGCTCGTTGGTGCTATCCAACTTCACCTCGATTCTCAGGGACGCAAACAGCGATGCGCCGGTCTGGATGCGCATACTCTGGGCCGCGATTATCGGCGTGCTGACTCTGGCGCTGCTGATTGCCGGCGGGCTGAGCGCACTGCAAGGGACCGTGGTGATCATGGGGCTACCGTTCTCCATTGTGCTTCTGTTCATGATGGTCGGCCTGTTCAAAGCGCTGCACGTTGAAGGCGTGATGGCGGACAGTTATCAGAAGAGCCTCTCCGGCCAGCTGTCCGGCCGCGCGACGCTTGAGCATGCCCACATGAACTGGAGTCAGCGGCTCTCGCGGGCGATGAGTTTCCCGAGCCAGTCGCAAATTCGCCGCTACCTCAAGGAGACATGTCGTCCGGCCATGGAAGAAATCCAGAAGGCGCTGGGCGAAAAGGGCGTGCCGGTGGAGATCATCGAAGGCGAGACCGGCAACGAGCACCTGATCCTCAACGTGAATCTGGGCAGCGAAATGGACTTCACCTATCAGATCTGGCCCGTTCGCAGCTCCATGCCCTCTTTTGCGGTGCGCACCTCCAGCAGCAGTGCGCACTATTACCGGCTTGAAGTGCACCTGCGGCAGGGCAGCCTGGGTTATGACCTGATGGGCTATTCGAAGCGTCAGCTGATCGAAGACATCCTTGATCACTATGAACACCATATGCAGTTCCTGCATCTGCAGCGCGAGAAGGGCAGCCTGGCGGACGGCTCGTCCGAGCCCGGTACCGCAAGCGCCACGTGACTGCGACCACGACGGACCTACAGGTTCGTCGTGGTACCTGAAACGTGGCAATGGCCTATCCGGTCATTGCCACCTGGACATTCGAAGAGGTAAATCATGGCCCGTTATCCACGGCAACAACTCTATATCGATGGCGCTTACGTCGAGGCCAGCGGTGGAGACGTCTTCGAGAGCGTCAACCCGGCCAACGGCGAGGTTCTCGCCGAAGTGGCACAGGCATCGAGTGCTGACCTGGAACGAGCGGTTGTCAGCGCAGAGAAAGGCCAGAAGATCTGGGCCGCACTGACCGGCATGGAGCGCTCTCGGGTGCTGCGCAAGGCGGTCGACCTTCTGCGTGAGCGCAACGATGAGCTGGCGTTGCTGGAAACCCTCGACACCGGCAAGCCACTGATGGAGACCCGCAGCGTCGATATCGTCACAGGCGCCGATGTGCTCGAGTACTACGCAGGCCTGGCGCCGGCCATCGAGGGCGAACAGATCCCGCTGCGCGACACCAGCTTCGTCTATACCCGCCGTGAGCCGCTGGGTGTGGTAGCAGGCATCGGCGCCTGGAACTACCCGATCCAGATCGCCCTGTGGAAGGCCGCTCCGGCACTGGCCGCGGGCAACGCGATGATCTTCAAACCGAGCGAAGTCACCTCGCTGAGCGCGTTGAAGCTCGCCGAAATCTTCACCGAAGCTGGCTTGCCAGCGGGTGTGTTCAATGTACTGACCGGCACGGGTGCGGAGATCGGTGCGTTGATCACTGAGCATCCGCGTATCGCCAAGGTGTCCTTTACCGGCGGCGTTGCAACGGGCAAGAAAGTCATGGCCAGTGCGGCCAGCTCATCGCTCAAGGATGTCACCATGGAACTGGGCGGCAAGTCGCCGTTGATCGTCTGTGACGATGCCGATCTGGATCGCGCCGCCGATATTGCCGTCATGGCCAATTTCTTCAGCTCCGGTCAGGTCTGCACCAACGGCACCCGCGTTTTCGTGCCGCGCGCGCTGTTGAGCGAGTTCGAAGCGAAGCTGCTCGAGCGGGTCAAGCGCATCCGCATGGGCGACCCGCAGGACGAGCAAACCACGTTCGGCCCCATGGTCAGCTTTGCCCACATGCAAAACGTGCTCGGCTATATAGCCAAGGGCAAATCGCAAGGTGCGCGCCTGCTCTGTGGTGGTGAACGCGCCACCAACGGCGATTTCGGCCGTGGCGCCTACATCGAGCCGACCATCTTCAGTGACTGCACCGACGACATGATCATCGCGCGCGAAGAGATTTTCGGTCCGGTGCTGAGCCTGCTGGCCTACGACGATGAAGACGAGGCCGTGCGGCGCGCCAACGACAGCGACTACGGTCTGGCTGCGGGTGTGGTCACGCGCGATCTGGCACGCGCCCACCGCATCATCCATCAGATGGAAGCCGGGATCTGCTGGATCAACACCTGGGGCGAGTCAGCCGCGCAGATGCCCGTCGGCGGTTACAAGCAGTCCGGGATCGGCCGCGAAAACGGTATCTCCTCTCTGGCGCATTACACGCGGTTGAAGTCGGTACAGGTTGAACTGGGCGACTTCGCGTCGGTTTTCTAAGCGAGCAGGCCGAGGCGAGCGCAGGACAGCGCTCGCCAACGCGACAGGAGGACTCATGGAATACGACTACATCATCATTGGTGCCGGCTCTGCCGGGAATACCCTGGCTGCACGGCTGACCGAGGACGAGGGTATCAGCGTCCTGCTGCTGGAGGCGGGCGGGCCCGACTACCGCCTCGACTTCCGCACTCAGATGCCGGCTGCACTCGCTTATCCGCTGCAAGGCACGCGCTACAACTGGGCCTACAAGACCGATCCTGAGCCCCACATGAACAATCGCCGCATGGACTGTGGGCGCGGCAAGGGATTGGGCGGGTCATCGCTGATCAACGGCATGTGCTACATCCGTGGCAATGCCCTGGATTACGACAACTGGGCGACCATGCCGGGTCTGGAAGACTGGTCCTATCTGAACTGCCTGCCGTACTTCCGCAAGGCTGAAACCCGCGACATCGGCGCCAACGATTATCACGGCGGCGACGGCCCGGTCAGCGTCACAACGCCCAAGCCCGGCAACAACGTCCTGTTCCAGGCGATGGTCGAGGCGGGCGTGCAGGCTGGCTATCCGAAGACCGAGGACCTCAACGGTTACCAGCAGGAAGGCTTCGGTCCCATGGATCGCACTGTCACGCCCAATGGCCGTCGCGCCAGCACGGCGCGTGGTTACCTTGACCAAGCCAAGGACCGCCCGAACCTGACCATCGTCACCCATGCCGTCACCGACCGTGTGCTCTTCGAGAACAAGCGCGCTGTAGGTGTGAAGTACCTGCCTGGCCGCGAACAAGCCACCGTCGCTCAGGCTCGTCGTGAAGTGTTGCTGTGCGGCGGGGCCATTGCTTCACCTCAAGTGCTGCAGCGATCCGGCGTTGGTCCGGCGTCGTTGCTCAAGGGGCTCGGTATCGAGGTGGTTCACGACTTGCCTGGCGTCGGCCAGAATCTGCAGGATCACCTGGAAATGTACCTGCAGTACGAGTGCAAGCAGCCGGTTTCGCTGTATCCCGCCCTCAAATGGTGGAACCAGCCGGCCATTGGCGCCGAGTGGCTTTTTCTCGGCTCTGGCATCGGTGCCAGCAACCAGTTCGAAGCCGGAGGCTTCATTCGCAGTCGCGAGGCGTTCGAGTGGCCGAACATCCAGTTCCACTTCTTGCCGGTGGCGGTCAGCTACAACGGCAGTAATGCCCACGACGGCCATAGCTTTCAGGCCCATGTGGGTTCGATGCGCTCACCGAGTCGCGGACGGATCCAGATTCGTTCGACCGATCCCCATGTCGATCCAAGCATCCTCTTCAACTACATGGCTCATGATCAGGACTGGCAGGAGTTTCGCGACGGCATCCGGCTGACGCGCGAGATCATCAACCAGCCGGCGCTCGACCCCTTCCGTGGCAAGGAACTCAGCCCGGGTGCGGAGGCCCAGAGTGATGCGGATCTGGACGCTTTCGTCCGCGAGCATGCCGAGACCGCCTATCACCCGTCCTGTTCCTGCAAGATGGGCACGGACGAGATGGCGGTGGTCGACGGTCAGGGTCGTGTCCACGGCGTGGAAGGCCTGCGCGTGGTGGATGCGTCAATCATGCCGCAGATCATCACCGGCAACCTCAACGCCACCACCATCATGATCGCCGAGAAGATCGCCGACCGGATTCGTGGACGTGACCCGTTGCCGCGCAGCACGGCCGCCTATTACGTGGCCAATGGGGCGCCGGTTCGCAAAGCGCCTTTGCGGGGCTGAGCATCGTCGGTGTCGATACGGGCTGGCGGGCCCGTGGTGTGCCCGCCAGTTTCGTTTCTAAGCTATCAAGCGGCGATGCTGAACGGGATGCTCGCGTCTCTATGTCCATCGGCGCCGAGGTGTTTAGCCCGCTGCGGCTGAGCTTTCACGCCGATAGGCATAGGTCTCGGCAAAACGTGAAAGCATGTAATCGCTGCAGGTCGTGTTCGGATACTTCGGCGGATTGTCCTGACTCTGGCAACCGGGCAAGCAACTGATAATAGTGTCAGGGTTCGGCTCGGCGAAGAACGGCATGGAGTAGCGATCAACGCCCAGTGGGCTGATCACCCGATGCGGAGTGGACTTGTACCGGTCGTTGCTCCAGCGCGCCATCATGTCGCCGATGTTGACCACGAAGGTGCCTTCGATTGGCGGCGCATCGATCCATTCTCCGCGTACGTTCTGCACCTGCAGGCCGCCAGCCTGATCCTGGTAGAGCAGGGTGATACAGCCGTAGTCGGTATGGGCACCGGCCCCTTGTTGCTCCGGTGCCGTTGCGGTCTGGCGTGGGGGATAGTGAATCATGCGGAACACGCTGATCGGCTCGACAAAGCGCTCATCGAAAAAGCCCGACTCGACGCCAAGCGCATTAGCCACGGCCCGCAGGAGGGTGCAAGCCAGCGCATGCATGTCTCGATAGTGCTGCTCGAACAGCGCTTCCCAGCCTTCCAGGTCGGGATGGCGATTCGGGCCGCGTAGCGGCTTGCCTGCCAGGGCCTCCGGATGATCGCCCGGCATGTGGAAACCCATGTCGAAGGTCTCTTTAAGATCGCTGGGCTTGCCGGGATCGAGTTGCTCGGTCGCAATCGCTCCGTAGCCGCGGTGGTGTCCGCTTTTGGTGATGTCGATCTGCAGCTTCTGCTCGACCGGCAAACCGAAGAACTGTTCGGCTGCATCTTTCAACTGGCCGATCCGCTCGGCGCTGATCGGGTGATTGCGGATATAGAAAAAGCCCCAGTCACGGCAGGCCGTGTCGATCTGTCGGGCGACCTCGTGCCAGCCGTCTTCGTCCGCGGCATAGAGCGGCGCAATGTCGATAATGGGGAGTGGTGTGTGCATGGGTGACTCCAGGAATGATCGCTGCGGTCTTCTCGTACCTGCAGCCGTGTAGGGCTCAGCCCTATGCCAGCGGTTCTCCAGGAGGAGGGACGGCATGGCAAATTCCAGGTGCCGCGCCTGGAATGGCGCGGCTGGCGCGGTGGCCGATGATGTTACTTCGGCAGCTCAGCGCTGATACCGTTTACGTAATAATCCATCGATGCCAGGTCACCGTTAGTGGCGGTGGCGCCTTCAGCGATGCGCACAGTGCCGGACTGATCCTTGATCGGGCCGGTGAAGGGATGGAACGCCCCGCTGCGGATGCTGGCGATGATCTGTTCTGCTTCGGTTTTTACCTCAGCTGGCACCAGGTCGCTGATCGGCAGGCTGATGGTTTCTTCTGCCAGCCCGCCCCAGAAGTCCTGTGGCTTCCAGCTACCGTCGATGACCGCTTTCGCCGATTTACTGTAATGCGGACCCCAATCGTTGACGATAGACGTCAGCACTGCCTTCGGGCCGAAGTGGGCCATGTCCGAGGCGTAACCGACCGAATAGACACCTCGGCGCTCGGCGGCCTGGATTGGGGCCGGGCTGTCAGTATGCTGGAAGACCACATCCACACCCTGGTCGATCAGCGCGTTGGCGGCGTCGGCTTCCTTGCCCGGATCGAACCAGGAGTTCACCCACACCACCTTGATTTCGGTGCCGGGGTTGTACTTGTCCAGCGCCAGCTGGATAGCGTTGATGTCGCGGATCACTTCAGGAATCGGGAAGGAGGCGATATAGCCGACCTTCTTGCTCTTGGTCATCTTTGCCGCGAGGAAGCCGCCAACGTAACGGCCTTCATAAGAGCGTGACAGGTAAGTGCCGAGGTTCTTGGCCTGTTTGTAACCAGTGGCGTGCTCGAAGGTCACTTTCGGGAATTGTTTGGCGACCTTGAGTGTCGGGTTCATGTAGCCGAAGGAGGTGGTGAAGATCAGGTCATAGCCACCCTTGGCCATGTTGCGGATCACCCGCTCGGCGTCGGCTCCCTCGGCCACGTTTTCCACGAAGGTGGTCTCGACCTGCTCGCCAAGCTCCTTTTCCAGATGCTGGCGGCCCATCTCGTGCTGGTAGGTCCAGCCATGGTCGCCGATCGGGCCGACGTACACGAAACCGACCTTCAGCGGATCGGCCGCGATCGCTGCCCCGGCGGCCAATGCGGTGGTAAAGCCGATGGCGGCGGCGAGGCCGCGCAGCAAGGTGTTCCGTGATTTCTTATGCATAGAGATGACGCTCCTGTGTGTGCTGACGAGAGCCGTAGCGGCTGCCACTCCAATTGCAAAAAGCTGACCAGATGGACAGATCGGCGAAACGGCGGGCGCTAGAGGAGAGTGCGCAGCAGGCGGCGGGTCAGGCAGGAGCGCAAGTGGTGCGTCGGTGGAGTGCGGTGCCCCAGGTCAGTGCGCTGGGGCAGGGCTCAAGCGACGCCGAGCCCGCGGCCAGGCGTGCCGGTGCAGGGGGCAGCGTCGTGTCTGCCCGCCTCACCAGGGCAGCGGATCTCCCTGATAGTCCAGATACCGATGGCCGCCACTGCCCAGCGCCTTGGTGACCTGCTCGACCATGCCGCGTGCACTGGTCTCTACGTCCAGTGGCGCCTGCTCGCCGCCCATGTCGGTCTTTACCCAACCGGGGTGCATCGAGAGCACAGTCAGCCCGGTCTCGCCCAACTCCGCCACGAAAGTGCGGGTCATGTGATTGAGCGCGGCCTTGCTCGCACCGTAGAGCGACATACCCATGCCTGGGCCGGTTTCGACGCTGCCCAGGATCGAGCTCATGAACACCACGACGCCTTGTTTGTCATCCACCAGTGACAGCAGATGTTCGGCCAGGCGCAGCGGGGCGACGGCATTGGTGAAGAACAGCTGACCGACTTCCGCTTCGCTCGCTTGGGTGGCCGGCTTGTTTTGCGGACCGGCGACGCCGGCGTTGACGAACAGAGCGTCCAGCTGTGTGCCCGCCAGCCGCCTGGCTAATGCCTCGACGCTTGCGGCATCGGTCATGTCCAGCGTTTCCACACGCACCCGAGGAATCTGGCTGAGCGCGTCGGCCTGTTGCGAGTTGCGAACCGTGGCAATCACCTGCCAGCCCTCGTTGGAAAATTGCTTGGCCAGTCCAAGGCCCAGACCCCGGGAGGCGCCAATCACGAGTACAGTTTTTTGCATGAGAGATCCTTGAGGTGGAAGGGAGGCAAGCATAGCGCGGCGCAACGACATCGGCGCGTGCGGGACGGTTGCGACACTCGACCGCGGCCTCTGTGTTGCAACGCGTGTCCCCGCGATAGCTATGTTGATCTTTATTCGGCTCTCATGAGACCACTGCATTGCCGCATTCGGCACCGCGAATCAACCCCAAGGGGGATCCAATGCCCGAACAGCAAATCCAATCGCGCCGCTGGCATGCCTGCGAGGCTGACGAGACGTTGCGTGAGCTTGAGTCTTCGGCTGCCGGGCTCAGCCGCCAAAGCGTAGAGGAACGGCTCGCTCGACACGGAGCGAACCGTCTCGAAGAAGCCAAACCTGCAAGTGTGCTGCAACGGCTGCTGCGCCATCTGAACAACGTGCTGCTCTATGTATTGATTGCGGCCGCAGTGGTGACCGGTTTGATGGGGCACTGGGTCGATACCTTCGTGATCCTGGTTGTAGTCGTGCTCAACGTCGCCATCGGTTTCGTGCAGGAAGGCAAGGCGGAAAAGGCGCTTCAGGCGATCCGTCACCTGCTGGCACCACATGCGGTGGTGCTGCGCGAGGGGCGTCAACAGGACGTCGATGCCGCCGAGCTGGTCCCCGGCGATGTAGTACTGCTGGCCTCGGGCGACAGCCTGCCGGCAGACGTGCGGTTGCTGCAGGCCCGTAACCTGCGCATCGACGAAGCGGCGCTCACCGGCGAGTCCGTTCCGGTGGACAAACAGGTCGAGGCGGTGGCTGATGACGCCTCCATTGGTGATCGTCTCTGCATGGGGTACGCCGGCACGCTGGTGACCCAAGGGCAGGCCCGCGCGGTGGTTGTCGCCACCGGCGCGGCGACAGAGATCGGTCGCATCGGTCGCATGCTGGAGTCCGTCGAGCAGGGCACTACGCCGCTGCTGCGCAAGATGGAGGAATTCGGCCGCATCCAAACACTGGTGATTCTCGCCACCAGCGCGCTGCTGTTCCTGTTCGGGACGCTGGTACGTGGCATGGGCACCGGTGAAATGTTCATTGCGGCGGTGGGGCTCGCAGTGGCAGCCATACCGGAAGGGCTGCCGGCAATCATGACCATCACCCTCGCCATCGGCGTACAACGGATGGCGACACGCAGTGCGGTAATCCGCAGACTACCCGCCGTGGAAACCCTGGGTTCGGTGACGGTGATCTGCTCCGACAAGACCGGCACGCTCACGCGTAACGAGATGACGGTGCAGGAGGTGATCTGCGCCGGCCAGTCGCTGGAAGTCGAAGGTGCCGGTTATGCGCCTCAAGGTGCGCTTTCGGTTGACGGCGCGGCAATCGAACCCGCCGCATTGCTGGCGCGTTCTCCGGCGCTCAGTGCGCTGATGCACGCGGCTGCCTTGTGCAACGACGCCAGTCTGCACGAGAACGAGCAGCAGTGGACCCTGGCCGGTGACCCCACCGAGGGTGCTTTGCTCACGCTGGCGATGAAGGCAGGACTGTCGCCGACCAATCTGCACGTCGATCGGCCAAGGCTGGATGTGATCCCCTTCGAGTCCGAGCATCGCTTCATGGCGACGCTGCACGCGACGGACGATGGGAGCGAGGTGCTGGTCAAGGGGGCTCCTGAACGCATTCTGGCCATGTGTGCCAACCAGATGATGGTCGATGGCGAGGAGCGGCCCCTGGAACTGGAGCTGTGGCACGAGAAAGTCGAGGCGCAGGCGCAAGCCGGTCGCCGCGTTCTGGCGCTCGCTCGGCGCCGACTGCCCGGCAACAAGGACATGCTCGAACATGCCGATGTCGCCAGCGCGCTCACCCTGCTGGGGCTGGTTGCCATTATCGACCCGCCCCGCGAGGAGGCGATACGCGCCGTCGCGCAGTGCCGCGCTGCCGGCATCCGGGTGGTGATGATTACCGGTGACCACGGCGTGACGGCCAGCGCCATCGCAAGGCAGCTCGGTATGGGTGACCGGATCCAGGCGATCACCGGGCCGCAGCTGGAGCACATGGATGAAGCCACTATGCGCCGCGCGGTGGCCGAGGCCCGCGTGTTCGCGCGCGCCAGCCCGGAACACAAGCTGAGACTTGTGCGTGCACTACAGGCCAACGGCGACGTGGTCGCGATGACCGGCGATGGCGTCAACGATGCGCCAGCGCTGAAGCAGGCGGATGTCGGTGTGGCCATGGGCATGAAGGGCACCGAGGCGGCCAAGCAAGCCGGTGCGATCGTGCTGGCGGACGACAACTTCGCTTCGATTGCGCATGCCGTGGAGGAAGGCCGAACGGTTTACGACAACCTGCGTAAGACCGTAACGTTCCTGCTGCCGATCAACGGCGGCGAGTCGCTGTCGCTGCTGCTGGCGGTGCTGCTCGGTATCGCGCTTCCGATTACGCCGGTACAGGTCCTGTGGGTCAACATGGTCAGCTCGGTGGCACTGGCGATGGTGCTGGCGTTCGAGCCGACCGAGGCGGACGTGATGCAGCGTCCGCCGCGACGTCCGGACGAACCGATGCTGTCGCGGTTCGTCATCTGGCGAATCTTCTTCGTGTCCGCACTATTCCTGGCGGGTATCTTCGGCATGTACCAATGGATGCTTTCCCAGGGCGCAACGGTCGAGGCGGCGCGTACCGTGGCGGTCAATACCCTGGTCTGCATGGAAGTCTTCTATCTGTTCAGCGTGCGTTACCTGAAGGCGCCTTCGTTCACTCGGGAAGGCGTGAAAGGTACGCCGCGGGTGCTGGTTGCGGTATTTGGCGTGTTCGCCCTGCAACTGCTGTTCACTTACGCGCCCTTCATGCAGTCGCTGTTCGAGTCCGAGGCGTTATCGCTGTTCACGGGGCTGGTGGTGGTGCTGGCCGGGCTCGCGGTTCTGGTCATCCTGGAGATTGAAAAGGCTTTACTGCGGCGCCTGGGCCTCGGTCTGTAAGAGCTGCGGGTCGATCGAGTGAGATGGCAAGGGCGTGCGGATGGAAGCAGGGCCTGTAGGCCCCGCTTTCAAGGGCGGTCAATGACCCGCTTTCCAGGGTTGTCCCAGCGATACCGGCGCGTACAGACGGGTGCGGATGGCGTCACGCGACAGCAGCACCAGCACGATGATGGTCGCCACATAAGGCAGCATCGCCAACAGGTTGCCAGGTATCGACAAACCGATCCCCTGCGCGACCAGATGCAGGATGCTGGCAAGGCCGAACAGATAAGCGCCGAGCAGCACGCGACCCACCCGCCAGCTGGCAAAGACCACCAGCGCCAGGGCGATCCAGCCACGGCCTGCGGTCATGTTTTCCGCCCACATCGGTGTGTAGGCGAGCGACAGATAGCCGCCCGCCAGCCCAGCCATGGCACCGCCGAATAGCACGGCCAGCGCACGTACCCGCAGCACCGGCAGGCCCATGGCGCTGGCGGCATCGGGGTTCTCGCCAACCGCCTGGATGATCAGCCCGATGCGGCTTTTCAACAGCACCCAGGCGACCAGCGCGAACAGCGCAAATGACAGATAGACCAGCAAGTCCTGGGCAAACAGCATGCGCCCGATCAACGGGATGTCGCTGAGCAGTGGAATGGCGATCGGCTCGAAACCGGCCAGTGGTTTACCGACCCAACCGGCACCAATGAATGATGACAAGCCGACGCCGAAGATAGTCAGCGCCAGTCCGGTGGCCACCTGATTGGCATTGAAGCCCAGCGCCACCAGTGCGAACAGCTGCGAGAGCAGCATGCCGCCCAGGCAAGCAAACACCACGCCGAGCCAGAGATTGCCGGTGGCGAAAGCGGTGATGAACCCTGCCACTGCGCCGAACAGCATCATGCCTTCCTGACCGAGATTGAGGACGCCGGACTTTTCACAGACCAGTTCGCCGAGCGCCACCAGCAGCAGCGGCGTGCCGGTCCGGATCATGGCGTAGAAGATATTGGTGAGTAGATCGATATCCATCAAATCAAGCCTCGGGCTGCAAGCGGCAAATCATCGGAAGAGGGGGGCGGGAGGATCATGCGGTAGGCTCCGCCTTGAGTAATGTGGGTTGCGCCTTGCGGCTCCAGCCCTTGAGCCGCGGGCGATAGAGAATCAGCACATCGCACGCCAGCAGAAAAAACAGCACCATGCCCTGAAACAGCTGAGTGATCGATTGGGGCAGGTTGGCGGCCATCTGGGCGTTCTCTCCGCCGAGATAAAGCAGCGCCATCAACAGGCTGGCAAAGACGATCCCGATGGGATTGAGTCGACCGAGAAAGGCCACGGTGATCGCCGCGTAGCCGTAGCCTGGTGATACCTGTGGCACCAGTTGGCCAATTGGGCCGACGACTTCCGATACACCGGCCAGACCGGCCAGGCCGCCACTGATCAGTAGCGCGATCCAGATCAGCCGCTTCTCGCGGAAGCCGACGAAGCCGGCAGCGCGCTTGTCGAGTCCCAGCACCTTGATCTGAAAACCCAGAAAGCTCTTCTGCAACAGCACCCACACCACCACCAGTGCCAGCAATGCGAAGTAGAAGCCGCCGTGCACGCGCAGGTCCTCGAACAGCTGCGGCAGCCGCGTGGCGTCGCCGAACATGGCCGACTCGGGAAAGTTGAAACCCTCCGGATCTTTGAGCGGGCCGTGCACGGCGAATAGCAGCAAATTCAGCGCGATGTAGTTGAGCATGATGCTGGTGAGGATCTCGTTGGCGTTGAATTGCGTGCGCAGCCAGGCACAGAGTCCCGCCCAAGCGGCACCGCCGAGGGTCCCTACGAGCAGGCTGAGCACCAGCGCCCAGCGCGAATCCCATTCGATGACATGCACGGCCACCGCGCTGCCTGCCAACGCACCAATCAGCAGCTGGCCTTCCGCGCCGATGTTCCAGATCCGCGCGTTGTAAACCACGGCCAGGCCCAGGGCACAGAGCAGGATCGGCAGCGCCTTGACCAACAGTTCGGAAACGCCGTACAGGTCGCTGGCCGGGTCGATCAGCAGCACACGCAAGGTTTCCAGCGGCGGATGACCGAGTGACGCAAACAACAGAGCGCCGCTGATCAAAGTCAGCAGCGCAGCCAGCAAGGGCGAAAGCCAGAGCATCGGGCGCGATTCGTACCCGCGGGGTTCGAGGGATAACAACATGATGGAATTCTCAGGCGGCTGTGGTCGTGGGGTGGTCGAACTGTCCCGCCATCCAGCGACCGACGTCCGTGGCGCTGGTGGCAGCGGTAGGCTGCAGCGGTGACAAGCGGCCGTGGCTCAGCGCGCCGATGCGGTCGCTGATCTGGAACAGCTCTTCGAGGTCTTCCGAGATCACCAGAATGGCGGCGCCCGCATCGCGCAGCTCAATCAACGCACGGTGAATCGCTGCGGCGGCGCCGACATCCACGCCCCAGGTCGGATGCGCAGCGATCAGCAGTTTTGGTTGCTGGAGGATTTCGCGACCGAGGATGAATTTCTGCAGATTGCCGCCCGAGAGGCTGCGCGCTGGGGTGTGGGTGCCCGGTGTCTTCACCGCAAACGTCTCGATGATGCGCCGGGCGAACGCCTCGACTCGGCTGTGCCGAATCAATCCGCTCTGCACCATTCCGTCCTGTTGAAAAGCGGTCAGCAACCCGTTGTCAGCCAGGCTCATCTCCGGCACCGCCCCATGGCCGAGGCGCTCGGCTGGGACAAAGGTCATCCCCTGGCGACGACGGGCGTCCGGCGCCAGGTGCGCTACAGGGGAATCGAGAAAGCGGATGTGCGCGCCTTGGTTTCGCGCCAGACGCTGTTCCCCGCTGAGCAGTGCGAGCAACTCGTCCTGGCCGTTGCCGGCGACACCGGCGATACCGACGATTTCTCCTGCACGGACCTCAAGCATGATCTGTTCAAGTGACACGCCGAACGGATCGGCGTTGTGCCAGGACAGCGACGCGACCTGTAAAAAAGGCGCACCGCCCGTGGCTTTCGGATACTCCGCTTCAAGCCCCTCGGCGTCGCCGACCATCAGCCGTGCGAGGTCCAGATCGCTGCATTCGGCGGGTATGCAGTCACCGGACACACGCCCGCCGCGCAGCACTGTCGCGGCCTCGCATAGCGCTCGCACTTCGTTCAGTTTGTGGCTGATGAACAGAACGCTGCAGCCTTCCGCCGCCAGCCGGCGCAACACGGCAAACAGGTCGTCGGCTTCCTGTGGCGTGAGTACGGAGGTCGGTTCGTCGAGAATCAGCAGTTTGATGTCCTGCATCAGGCAGCGAACGATCTCCACCCGCTGTCGCTCGCCGATGGAGAGGCTATGAACCAGGCGATGAGGTTCCAGCGGCATGCCATAACGCTGGGATACATCACGGATCTTCGATTCCAGCTGTTTGGGCGTGCCGGCGGCGGCACCGAGTGCCAGCGCCACGTTCTCGGCGACGCTCAGGGTTTCGAACAGCGAGAAGTGCTGAAAGACCATGCCGATGCCCCGCTCGCGGGCCTGCGCCGGGTCGCGCATGACGACCGGCTGGCCTTCCCAGCGGATCTCCCCGGCATCGGGTTGCGTGACGCCGTAGATGATCTTCATCAGTGTGCTTTTGCCGGCCCCGTTCTCGCCGAGCAGCGCGTGTATTTCACCGGCATTGATGGTGAGATCGATGCGGTCATTGGCCAGGCAGCCTGGATATTGCTTGGTGATGCCGTTCAGCTGCAGGCGCGGTTGGGAGGTATCGGGCATGGGAACATCCACTGGAAGTCATGACCGAGTGAATAGCAAAAAGCTGGCCAGGCAGTCAGGATTCCGCAGCGAAGCGAACAACAGGGCGGCTGACTGTCGGCACACGACAATAGCGGGCCTTATCCGTGCTTCGAATTGGTGCCAAGAAGGGTATTGCAGCCTCTGGGTGCACCGGGGTGGGGCGGGCGATGAAGGCGCTTATTAAAATCCAGGCTTAGACCGGCTTGCATTGGGAAACGTCGAGGTCCGCGAGCCGAGCAGCCCGATGCGGGCTGCCGGTAAGTAGAACCATGATGGTGTCGCTAGTAGGGGCTAGCAGTTGGGCGGACCACCAGTTCGCTTACATCCACATCGGCTGGTTGCTCGACGGCATAGGCTATGGCGCGTGCGATGGCTTCGGCTGGAATGGCAATGCGACGGAAATCGTTCATGGCCGCCCGTGCACCCTCATCGGAAATGCTCTGGGCCAGTTCCGATTCGGTGACACCGGGTGAAACCAAAGTGACGCGAATGTCCCCGCGGACCTCCTGACGCAACCCTTCGGAAATGGCACGAACCGCGTACTTGGTCGCGCAGTAGACCGCTGCAGTGGGGCTGACTGCGTACGCGCCGATGGATGCGATGTTGATGAACTGGCCTGAGCGCTGACGCTGCATCAGCGGTAGCGCGGCGGCAATGCCATGCAGCACGCCGCGGATATTCACGTCGATCATTCGGTCCCACTCATCGACTTTCAGGGCATCAAGGCGTGATAGCGGCATCACCCCGGCATTGTTGATGATCACGTCGACACGGCCAAAGCGCTGTTCGGCGAAATCGACGAAGGCCTGGGTGTCCTCGCGGCTGGTGACATCCAGCGCACGAAAGGCTGCGCTGCCACCTGCTTCGGTGATGGTGGCGGCAAGCTGTTCGAGCCGCTCCAGGCGGCGTGCGCCCAGTACGACCGTGGCGCCTTTGGCGGCCAGTAGACGCGCCGTGGCTTCGCCGATGCCACTGCTGGCGCCAGTGATGAGTACGATTTTTCCGTTGTTGTTCGACATGTGCAGCACCTCCGCTCGGTCATTCGAATCCACGCCTATGCGCCGTGATTGAATGCTAGGCAGAGGGCCGCACCTGGCGTTATGTCGATCCTGCCGAGGGCTTGCCTGATCCTGGCGCTGCGCAGCTCACCAGATACCGTCGTGCAAGGCTGCCGCTTCGTCTTCGAGCAATGGGCCAATCACTTCGACCTTGCGCTGGCCGGCTTCGAAGACCACGCGACAGGGCAGATCCAGCGTGGGATTTTCCGGATGGTTGCCGGTGATGGTCTTCAGGCGGCGCTCGGACAGGCCGTACACCACGCGCCCCAAGCCCACCCAGTACGCGGCACCGGCGCACATCGCGCAGGGTTCGGCAGAGGTGTACATGGTGCAGCGCGAGAGGAATTCCGGCGTATAGCGGGTCGAAGCGCGGGTCATCAGTACACGCTCGGCGTGGCCGGTCATGTCATGGTCCGGCATGTAGGCGTTGCCCTGTTCGAGCAGGGTCTCGCCATCCGGGCCGACCAGAATGGCGCCGAAGGGGTGCGTACCCTCGGCCAGCGCGCGGCGCGCCACGTCGAAGCTTTTACGCAGCAAGGCAGTGTCGTCTAAGGGCATGGCGAGATGTCCATTGAGAGGTTAGATCTGATGGCAGGCAAGGGTCAGCTTTCGCCTTTTGGCAGGCTCCAGGTGAAGAGCAGGCGTTGTGCGAGGCCGACGAGCTGAAACAGCACCAGGCTGATGATGACCAGCATCATCAAGGCCGCGAAGGCCTGGGGGACCTGGAACATCGAGGTCGAGAAATTGATGAAGTAGCCCAGGCCCTTGTCCGCCGCGACGAACTCGGCCACCACCGCGCCGATCACCGCCAGGGTGATGGAGATGCGCAGTGCCGAGAACAGGTGAGGAATCGCGTAGGGCAGGCGGATGTTGCGAAACTCCCGTGTCCGCGAGGCGCCCAGCGAGCGCGACAGTTCGATCAGTTCAGGCGGGGTCGCCAGCAGGCCGGTCACCGTCGACACCACGATGGGGAAAAAGGCGATCAGAAACGTGATGAACACGCGCGGCAAATCGCCGGCGCCCATAACCACAACGATGATCGGCGCCACGGCGACGATGGGCGTCGACTGCACGATGACCAGCAGTGGATAGAGCGTGCGCGACAGCAGCCTGGACGATGCCAGCGCGATAGCCAGCGGAATCCCGATCAGAATCGACAGCCCGTAGCCGAGCAGGGTGACCCGCAGCGTCGCGAAGATATGCTCGGCCCAGATCGTAGGGTCGAGTTTCCAGGTGGCGGCAAGAATGGCGCTCGGGGAGGGCAGGACGAATGCCGGCAGGCTCAACAGGCGGCAGGCTGCCTCCCAGAGCAACAACAGGCCGAGCAGGGCCAGTCCAGGGGCGAAACGCTCGCCCAATACACGTTTAGAGACCATGACGGCTGAAGACCTTACGACGGATATGGTTGGCGAGCTCGTTGAAACGGGGCTCCGTGAGCGTGTCCAGCGACCGTGGTCGGGGTATATCGACATCGATGATCTCGGTCACCCGGCCTGGGCACGCCGACATCACCAGAATGCGGTCGGCCAGCAGCAGTGCTTCAGGGATTGAGTGGGTGATGAAGAGCACCGTCTTCGGGCGCTGGGTCCAGATGTTCAGCAGCTCCAGGCTGAGTTCGTCGCGGGTCAGGGCGTCGAGCGCCGAGAAGGGCTCGTCCATCAGCAGGATCTCCGGATCGTGCAACAGCGCGCGGGCGATGCCTGCGCGCTGTTGCATGCCGCCGGACAGCTCATCCGGTCGCTTGCCGCCGAATTCCTGAAGCCCCACCAGCTGGAGCAGCTCTTCACCACGCTCGCGCTCCTGCTGGGTGACTCGGCCGTATTTGTGCTTCATCGGAAAGGTCAGGTTGTCGCGGATCGTCAACCACGGCAGCAGGGTCGGCTTCTGAAACACGATGCCGACCTCGTCGCGCGGTCCGTCCAGGGTCTTGCCGTAAATGCTGACCTGACCGCTGGTGGGCCGAATCAGACCAGCAAGAATGCGCAGCAGCGTGGACTTGCCGCAGCCTGACGGGCCGATCACAGCGATGAACTCATGGCGTTCGATGGAGAAACTGGTGTCGTCGAGGGCCACCACTTCGCTGCCGTCCGACGACGTGAATACCTGCCGGACCTGCTCGAAGGTGATGCTCGGCCGGGCAGCCGAGCGGGTTTCGGTCTGGTTCATGGAGTTACTCGACGAAGCCGTTGGCAATGACCTGTATCGGGTCGAGGCTGTCGCTTGACAGGTTCTGTGCGCGGGCGACCCATTGCCAGGTGGTTTCCAGGCGCTCGGCGTGGAATTGAGCGGTGCCTTCGGCTTCGCTGATCTCGTTTTGCATCAGGGGGACTGACGCGGTGAATTGCTCGACGGCCTGCTGCTCATCGACTTCAGGAACGATTTTCTTCAGCGCTGCCGCCGCCGCAGCGGGGTCGGCAATGGCCATGTCCTGGGCCTGGCGGTAGGCCTTGATGAATTTCTTCGCGACCTCGGGGTGGTCGTTCAAAAAGCGTTCGGACGCGATCAGCGACAGGCCATAACCCTCGAAGCCGTACTCCGACCACGGAATAACCTTGAGTTGCTTGCCAGCTTCCTGCATCGAGCGGGCGAAACCGGGCGCTACAGTCACCCAGTTAATGGTCGCATCGACCTTGCCGGTGGCCAGCATCGGCGCCAGCGCGCCCGGGTCGAGCTTGAGCAGCTCTACGCCGTCGCGCTCGATGCCGTTGGCTTCGAGCACAAGCGGAAACACCACATTGGAGGCGGAGAAGGTCGGGGTCGCGACGGTTTTGCCGGCGATGTCCTTGAACACTTCGATGCCTGAGCCTTCTGCGGTGAAGAAGGCGTCTGGCTGTTTGTTGTAGATCGGTGCCACGGCGACCACCGGCACAGGTCCCTGTGCCCTGGCCTGCAGGACCGAGGCCAGGCCGGCACTGCCGAAGTCAGCGCTGGCAGTCGCCAGTTTGGTGACCACGTCGCTACCGCCACGAGCGCTGGCGATTTCGACATCGATGCCTTGTTCGGCAAACAGCCCCTTGTCGACGCCCAGATAGATTACGGCTTTGTCGCCGGCGGGCAGCCAGTCGTTCAGCCAGCGCACGGTATCGGCTGCCAGCGCGGCTTGCGAGAACAGGACCAGCAACGAACTGGCGATCAGGGTTTTCTTGAACATGGGGCGTCGCTCCTTGATAGGCGTCACGAGAGGGTGTCGATCAGAAAACGGGGTCGGGATGGCGTGAGAAAAACGGCAGCAGGCTGTTGAGCAACCGGTCCGGGGCAGCCAGTTGTGGCGCGTGCCCGCAGTCAAGCGTGACCCGCTCGGCGCCCGGTACAAGCTCCTGCATCCAGCGTTGAACGGCAGGCACCACGGAGCGGTCCGTGCTGCATTCGATGTACAGGCGTGGCACCCGGCCAAAGCGTTCGGCAGTCCAGCGCGCGACAACGGCACGCCCGCCGTCGGGCTGTATTCCCAATCGCTGCGCGGCGGCCAGCGCTTGCGGCAGCTGCACATCATGGAAAAACAGTGCACAGGCGATTTCGGCGGGGACTCGGGTGCCGAGGCCGTCGGCGCTGCGCTCTAGAAAAGGGCCTACGCCGGATACTTCCGGCGCCGTGCTGACCAGCTCTCCGCAGGCTTCCGCAAATGACAGGCCGCTGGGCAACATCATGCCGGCAACATAGGACAGGCCCGCCAGGCGCTCGGCCCGCCGTTCGGCCACGGCCGTCGCGGTCATTCCGCCACCGGAATGTGCCACCACCTGTACGGGGCCCTCCAGTTGGTCTATCAGTGCACACACATGCGACGCGTATAGGTCCAGGCTCACCGCCGCAGCTGGTGTGTCATCGCTGCCGTTACCGGGCAGGTCCACGGCATGGGGCGTGAAGCCGGCAGACCGCAGCCCGTCGAGCAATCCGTCCCAGACCCAGCTGCCGGCCCAGGCGCCGTGAATCAGTACGACATGGCGTTCAGGCATACGTCCTCCGATACATCTCGCGGTAGTGTTCTTCGACCGTGACGCTTGGGTAGCGCGGCGCCTCTGCGGGCGCGAGACAGGTCGGTATGCAGCTGACGAGATGATCGGGGTTGCCGCCGTAGAAGAACGGCACGCTGTAACGCTCGCGACCGGACAGATTGACCACGCGGTGCAGGGTCGAGCGGTAACGGTCGTTGGTCCAGCGGGCGATCATGTCGCCGAGGTTGACTACATAGCTGCCCTCTAGTGGCGGAGCGTCCATCCAGTCCTGAGTGCGGTGATTCCAGACTTGCAGGCCGGGTTTGTCGTCCTGCAGCAACAGTGTCAGGCCGCCGAAGTCGGTGTGCGCGCCGCACCCCTTTTGGCCGGGCGCTGCCTGTGCGGGTTGCGGTGGATAGTGCAGCAGCCGCAGGGTGGCCATGGCGTTTTCACAGAAGCCGGCGAAGTACGCCTCCGGCAGCCCAAGCGATAGCGCCAGCCCTGCCATCAGCTGCTCGGCGAGATCGGTCATGGCGGCGTGATAACGCTCCATGGCAGGGCGGAAATCGGGCAGGGTCGCCGGCCACTGGTTCGGCCCGTGGTTGAAGCGTCCCGCCTGTACACGCGGGTCCTCGGCAGAAAGCTCACGGCCCAGGTAAAAGCCTTCCTTCAAGTCGGCCGGCGCGCCTGGTTCCAGGCGCTGTCCACGCAGCGCTTCATAGCCGCGGTTGGCGGACGAGGCGGCTTTGTCCAACGCCCGTTTGGCGTCGTCAGGCAGGTCGAATAGCTGCCGCGCCTGTTCGAATACAGCCGCTTGCAGCGCAGTGTCGATGCCATGGTGGTGGATGTAGAAAAATCCCCAGTCACGGCAGGCAAGTCCCATCTCCTCGGCAACAACGATGCGTGCCTGTGGGTCATCACCGAGCAGGCCGGTCAGATCAATCAGGGGCAGCTGGCATGCGGGTGTGGGGCCTGGGACGAGAGAATAAGCCATGAAAAGCTCCTGCGTACGTAAGGGCTGGGACCCTTTGCGTTGCAGTATCCGCCGCGTCGGTTGTACTCAAAAGAAGAGAATATCGCGCATGCCGATGCCGTTTCGGCATCAGCGCTCGCTGCCTCTTTATAGGGCTTGGGGCGCTCTAAAACGGGGCTTGTGGTTATCCATGCCGTGCGTGATCTGCAGGTCTGAGGGCAGCTTTTAGCCGAAGCCGTGTGCTCCGAAAGGGCGCACTCAGGCGGGTTTTGAGTGAGGCGAAAAAACTTCGCTCTCATCGGATGGCTGGAGCACTTAGCGTGCAGTTCTGAAGGGTTTGTTCTGAGCTGTTGGGAGTGGCAGGGCAGGGGCGCGCCGGAGGGTTGGGGGGCGTCAGTTCAGTCCGGCATCGGTGCGCTCGCGTTGTTCGCGAAGAGTGATTTCCTCGCAGAGCGCGCGAACGAATGCATCCACCGCCACGGGCAGGTAGCGCGAGCTGCGCACGTACACGCCGAGATCGCTGAGCACCTGGCCATTGTCGTTCAGGGGCAGGTGCACCAGGCTTCCTGCAGACAGCTCCGCCTCGATGCCGATGCGTGTCTGGAAGGCGATGCCGGCGCCACGTTTGGCCATCTGCGCGGCAAGTTCCACCGAGCTGGTTTCCAGTGCCGCTTTCTGCGGCGAACGGGTGCGTGCCAATACCGGGGCGAGCAGGTGGTGAATCGAGAGGTCGCTTTTGGCCAGAATCAGGCGATGCTCAGCACAGGTCGAGAAGCTCACCTCGCGCCGGTCGGCCAGCGGATGGCCCGCAGGAACGATGGCGCCAAGGCGAAAATGACCGACGCCCAGCTGTTGCAGATCGGCAGTCCGCCGCAGCGCGAAGGCTATGCCGATGTCGGCCTGGCCACTGACGACTGCGTCGGGAATGGCTTGCGATCCCAGGCTGGTCACTCCGACGGTGATGTGCGGATAGCGTGCTGTCATGCTTTCCAGCACCGAGGGCAACAAGTCGACGGTGACTCCTGAGACAGTGGCGATCTCCACATGGCCGGTGCGCAGGCCTTGCAGCGCGTCGAGTTCCGAGCTCGCGCGCGCCGCGTCTTGTAATACCACGAGGACGTGACGCGCGAAGACTTCGCCGGCCGCGGTCAGGCGCAGGCCCGCTGGAAGGCGCTCGAACAGCGGCGAGCCGATTTCACCTTCCAGCTTGAGGATCTGCCGGTTCACGGCGGAGGAGGCTACGTTGAGCCGCCGCGCCGCTTCGCGGATCGACTGGCAACGCCGCACCATGTCGAAGTAATGGATGGCGGGAGAATGAATGCGCAGGCGTCGGGACATGCAGGATGACGGCTCGGGAACAAACGGTGAGTGGTGCGGCGATCAGCGTGGCGGAGTCAGGCCACACCCTTTGAGAATCACCTGGATGAGCGTCTCGGTGCCGCGCTCGAAATCATCCTTGGTGACGCGGCGTTGACCGGTGATGCGTCGGATCTGATCGGAGAAGTCCGCGTAATGCTGGGTGCTGCTCCAGATCAGAAAGATCAGGTGCATAGGGTCGATCGGGTCCATCTTGCCGGCATCGCTCCAGGCTTGCAGCACCGCTGCGCGACCGCGAAACCACTCGCGATAGTCTTCGTCGAAATGCGCGGAAAGGCATTCGCAACCGCTGATGACCTCCATTGCGAAGATCTTCGAGGCCTGTGGCTGTTTGCGGGAAAACGCCATCTTGGTGCGGATGTAATCAGCCAGCGCAACGGCCGGATCATCCTCGACGGTGAGGTGATCGAAAGCGCTGTCCCAGAGTTCGAGGATATGCCGCATCACTTCGACGTAAAGGCCGAGCTTGTTGGTGAAGTAGTAGTGCAGGTTGGCCTTCGGCAGGCCTGCTCGAAGGGCTATCGCGTTCATGCTGGTGCCCTTGTAGCCGTGGTGGGCGAACTCTTCCGCCGCGGCTGACAGGATCAGCTCTTCGTTCTTCTGGCGAATCCGCCCGGTGCGTTTGCCGTCGGTTGGCGTCGGGGGGAGCAAGGCGTCGAAAGTAGTCATAAGGTCCTTTCCCTGTATGGGCGGCATCAGGCCCGATGCGCTATCGAATGCTAGCCTACTCGGGCTACGGAGACGGTGGCTACAGACCTTCGGACGGGTCGTGCACCTACGCCGAACTGACGCGGGGTCGAGACAGCACAACGGCGGCACCGTTTGGGCGCCGCCGCTCGTGAACAAGACCGTTCAAGGCGGCATACCGCCCGTAGAACGAGCGGCTGTGCATATTAGAAATGCACCTTCACGATGGCATTCCAGGCGCTCTGGTCGGTCGGGCCAACAAAGTTTTCGCTAACGAAGCCGCCGTCTTTGATGCCGTACTTGTTCGACCAGTAGTCATATTCGATACCGACATAGAGCTGACCGGCTTTTTGATACACGGCCTTGCCGAGGTCGTATTTAACCTGAGGGTTGATGTGCAGGTTCTTCGATTGGAAGTCGTCCGAGCCTTCATTCCCGGCATCATTCACGACCCAGTCGATAAAGCCGTCGAACAGAATGTCCGAGCTGCCGACAGGAATGGTGATGGCCCAAGTCGGGGTGATCTGCCACTGGCCTGATGCTTTGTTACGGATGCCATCGGGCTTGCGGTAGTAGGTGTTTATGGCCAGGCGGTCGAAGCCTGGGACCGCCAGGTCGACGGCCGGCCCGAGCAGGTAGTTCTGCACTTCGTCCTCGCCGCGCTCGTAGGTGAAAGCGATCAGTACATCCTTGATCGGGCCGTAGGAGAAATCCATTCCGGTGGTCTTGCCGAGCGAAAGGCGCGGGCTGAACTCGCCGTAGTAGGTCCGTGCGGCGTCGCTGTCGTCCGTACTTTCATTCCACTTGTAGTCGACGAACATGAACACGTCGCCGTAGGTCCAGCCGCTGGCATGTTCGAAGGTCAGGGTGTGCTGGGTATCCGGGTCGACCTTGAAGTCGTTCCCATACAGATACGTCAGGCTGTTGTTCTGCCAGAGCATCGGTGCGGCGATTGCCTGGCCAGCGAGCATCATGCTGCTGGCGAGTGCGGCAGTGGTCAGTATGGATTTCATGTAGCGCTCCTGTTGCGTTATGTGTGCTTTTTTCTTGGCCGAACGGTCAGATGAATCTGACGAAGCAAGTCTTGAGCCAAGTGCTCTCGAGCTGCCTTATGTTCGAATTATTCTTTATTTATCAGTCAGATAAGGCGTCCGGCCGGCTATGGCACCGGGCTTGTTCGGCGCCAGCGCAGGTTCTTGCCCCAGAAAGAACCTGACCAAGCGGACAATGCTTCATCTCGATGCAGCAATGAGCCATTTGCTCTCGCCCAGAAGCCGCACTCATTCATTAAGCGGCCGCAGTGTTGATGCAGGTCGCCGATTCATGGATGACGCATGGGCGCGTTGCCTTGCTGGACAGAAAAAAGCCCCGTGGGTACGGGGCTTAGCGCGTTCAGTTGGGTTTTATCAGATCACTTCGCCCCAGAGGTCGTATTCATCGGCACTGGTGACCCGAACACGGACCCTTTCACCAGCCTGCAGTGGGCGCTCGCTGTCGACATAGACCATGCCGTCGATTTCAGGGGCATCAGCCCATGAGCGACCGATGGCGCCGTCTTCGTCGACTTCGTCAATGAGCACGTCAAGTTCCTGGCCAATCTTGCGTTCCAGGCGCGCCGCACTGATGGCTTGCTGATGGGCCATGAAACGGTCCCAGCGGTCTTGTTTTACGTCGTCCGGTACAGGCTCGAGGGCCATGGCTTCGGCGGGCGCGCCCTCGACGGGCGAATACTGGAAGCAGCCCACGCGGTCGAGCTGGGCTTCGGTCAGCCAGTTGAGCAGGTACTGAAAGTCTTCCTCGGTCTCGCCGGGAAAGCCCACGATGAAGGTGGAGCGGATGGTCAGCTCCGGGCAGATCTCGCGCCACTTCTTGATGCGCGCCAGGGTCTTGTCTTCGAAGGCTGGACGCTTCATGGCCTTGAGCACTTTCGGGCTGGCGTGCTGGAAGGGGATGTCCAGGTACGGCAAGAGCTTGCCGGCAGCCATCAGCGGGATCACGTCATCGACGTTCGGGTAGGGATACACGTAGTGCAGTCGCACCCACACGCCCATGCTCGACAATGCCTGGCACAGCTCCAGCATCCGGGTCTTGACCGGCTGGCCGTTCCAGAAATCGGTCTTGTACTTGACGTCGACGCCGTAGGCGCTGGTGTCCTGAGAAATCACCAGGATCTCCTTTACACCGGCCTTGACCAGACGCTCGGCTTCACTGAGCACATCGCCTACCGGACGGCTGACCAGCTTGCCGCGCATGGACGGAATGATGCAGAAACTGCAGGTATGGTTGCAGCCTTCGGAAATCTTCAGATAGGCGTAATGACGCGGGGTCAGCTTGATGCCCTGCGGCGGGACCAGATCGACGAAGGGGTCGTGATCGATGTTCGGTGGCACCACCTGGTGTACGGCGTTGACCACCTGCTCGTACTGCTGCGGGCCGGTCACGGCCAGGACGCTGGGGTGCACGCTGCGGATATTGTCTTCGGCGACGCCCATGCAGCCGGTGACAATCACTTTGCCGTTCTCGGCGATGGCTTCACCGATGGCGTCCAGCGATTCGGCCTTGGCGCTGTCGATGAAGCCGCAGGTGTTGACCACCACCACATCGGCATCCTCGTAGGACGGTACGATCTGGTAGCCCTCCATGCGCAGCTGGGTCAGGATGCGTTCAGAGTCGACCGTGGCCTTGGGGCAACCCAGGCTGACGAACCCGACTGTTGGCGTTTTGCTCATCGACTTTGAACCTCGAAAACCGCGCAAGAAAAAGGCGCGCGAGTATACAGAACTGGGTATTTTTTAGCCATGTCTGCCGTCGCCCCGGTCAAGGCAGAATCATGTCAGCACCCACGCCGCGGGGTTTACAGCGCTCAAGCGTCCGTCTTGGAATTGTCCTGCAAGTACTGATCGGGTTCAGCGATTTCCGAGCGATTGCGCCCGTGTTGCTTGGCCCGGTAGAGCGCGGCATCTGCGAGTTTCAAGACGCGCTCGATGTCGCTGGCGTGCATGGGCCAGACTGCAATTCCCAGCGAAACGGTGATGTGACCAACCACCGGGATCTGCTCCAGCTCGACGCACATACGCAGGCGTTCGGCTACCAGCAACGCCGAATCGAGCGTGGTATTAGGCAATAGCATCAAGAACTCCTCGCCGCCGCTGCGACAGAGAATGTCGGCGTCCCGCGAGCAGGTCTTCATCAGTCCAGCCATCTGTTGGATGACGGTATCGCCTACATCATGACCATGGGTGTCGTTGATGCGTTTGAAATGGTCGATGTCTAGTGCAATGACTGCAAAGGACTGACCTTCGCTGCGGAGCAACTCTAGCGCGAAGGTAAGGCCCCGACGATTGTGCAGCCCAGTCAGCGGATCGGTCTGAGCATCCAGATTGAGCTTGCCGATGCGCTGATGCAGCAGGCTGATACCCAATTGCATGGCGCGCTTGAGCTGGGCCGCTTCGAAATACCACGAGCGGATACGCTGGATGCGCTCAGCGGTGTTGGGGGCGTCCATTTGGCTGGCGCGCTGGGCCAGTTGCGACAGCGGTCGAGTAATCAGCGTCGCCAGGCCCCAGATGCACAGTAACGTCAGCAGGGCCAGCGGCGCGGTCTGGCGGGCAACCTTGAACATCAGGTCATCGAGCGGTTGCAAGGTAATAGCTGTTGGCCGCTGAGCCACGATGCCCCAGCCGGCGGCCGGTGAGGCCGCATAGCCTGCCAGCATGTCTACGCCTTGGCTGTTTACTACCCGAAGGCTTCCCGACTCCCCTTGCAGCGCCCTGTCGATCACTGCGTTCTCGCTCACTACCGTACCCAGCCGTTTCGGCTCAGGGTGATAGAGCAACCTTCGCGTCTGGTCGACGGCATAGAGGTAGGAGCCGTCCTGATAGAAGTGTTGACCCAACATGCTATGCAGGATGTTGCGCTCGCGCAGATAGATCACCCCACCGATATAGCCGAGGTAGGTCCCATCATCGGCCACGATGGGATGGGAAATCAGGACGACCAAGGTACCCAGAGCCGATATATAGGGGCTGCTGATCAGGGGCTTGCGTTCAGCGAGCGCTTGGCTTGCGCCCGGCGAGCTCAGCTTCTGGCCAACCAGTAGTCCGGTATTCGGGGCGGTTGCGAGAACCTTACCTTCGGCGCTGGTGATGACCACCGCATTGAAACTGTCGGTCTGTTCCCGAAGCCGCCTGGCTTCAGCGTCCCATTGGTTAACGTCCGGGAACCGCGCGGCTATGAGCTCGGCGCTCACAGCCAGTTGTTGTTGGGCGCTACGAAAGAACTCTTCGGCTCCGTCTGCCAACTTCGCTGCATACGCTTGGTTGGCGGCGAGTGTGCTGCCGATCAGCGAGTCGCGCTGGACCTTGTAGCTGGCGTAGAAGCCAATGCCAAGCGTGATCAAGCCACTTAGCATTGCCAACAGGATGATCAGTCGGCGCAAGTCCAAGCGAGGTAGGCGAGCGGTTTGCATAGTTCCAGCTGTAGTCAATCTCGGCGGGATGTTAGGGCGTTTGTTGCCTTGCCTCCAGCAATGACGGCAAACAATCGACAACAGGTCTGGCAGGTTCTGGCGCTGGGCGTGCAGCTCGCGAGACCCTAACACGGTCATCAGGCAGGCAAGCAAGATTATTGATCGCTTCCCCTGTCATACCTTGTATGAAACATGAACAACCGGGCCCGGAAGGTGACCAATGTGCACTGGCGAGTGATCTGGTCCGGGGTGCCTTTGCTACCATGCGCGCACTGATCGAAACGGAAAGCTGCTGTGATCGACAACTCTACCTACTCGCCAACCGCGCCAGCTCATGTTCCGACTGGCGTGCCAGGGTTGGACGCGGTCCTCAAGGGCGGTCTGCTGCCCCGAGCGGTATACATCGTCCAGGGTGGGCCGGGTGAGGGGAAAACCATTCTGGCCAACCAGATCTGTTACAGCTGGGCAGCCCGTGGCGAGCGTTCCCTGTATGTGACCTTGCTAGCCGAAACCCATCACCGTCTGCTTCGCCATCTGCAGAACATGGCGTTCATGGACAACCAATACGCCGGCACTTCGGTGGTCTATGAAAGTGCGTTCGACATTCTCCGTACCGACGGGCTGGACGGCATCCTGCGTTACCTCACGCGCAATGGAAAGCGTCAACAGGCCTCGTTGATCGTGATCGACGGGCTGTTCGCGCTGGAAGAAAACGCCGCCTCGGAGCGTGCCTTCCGCGAGTTCATCAATGACCTGTCGATTTACGCTGACGTAGTTGGCTGCACCATCCTGTTGCTGACCAACAGCAAACGCGACTCTGGCAGCCCTGAGTTCACGATGGTTGATGGTTGGTTGCACCTGGGCAGTGACGAGGATCAGTTCCGGACCTACCGGTATTTGCAGGTACGCAAGTTCCGCGGCAGCGACTTTATTTCCGGTCGACACATGAGTTCGATCACCAGCGACGGTTTCCGTGTGTTCCCACGGCTCGAGGCAGTTACCGGCGAATTGGAATCGGCACCCATGCGCGATGAGCGTCTGAGCACCGGTGTTGTTGGGCTCGACGACATCATTCAGGGCGGTATTCCTTTTTCCTCGACGACCTTGCTGGTAGGCCCAACAGGGGTGGGCAAGACCACCTTGGGACTTAGCTTTATCTGCGACAGCAGTGAAGCCGAGCCCGGTCTGATTTTTGGCTTTTACGAAGATTCACACAGGCTGCGACGTCGAGCGAAAGCACTCGGACTCGAGTTGGAAGCCATGATCGACAGCGGCGTTGTGGAGGTGGTTCATCACACGCCAACCGAGCTGCTGCAGGATCAGCTCGCCGAGGAAATTATCGAGGAAGTTCGCCGGCGAGGCGTGAAACGGCTGTTCATCGACGGCATCGACGCGTTCAAACAGGCGGCGGTCAACGAGCAGCGGCTGGGGCGTTTTGTCAGCACCCTGACGGCCATTCTCCGTTGCGAGGGTGTTACGACTGTATTTACCGCGGAGTTGGCAGAGATCGTCGGGGGGGAGAATGGACTGCAGTTCGCTGCAGTCTCCGCGATCGCCGAGAACATCATTCTGCTGAGGTATGCGGAACTCGAGTCGCGGCTCTATCGAACGCTGGCGATCCTGAAGATGCGCGAAAGCGGCTTCGACCCCTATGTGTACGCGTTCTATCTGGGCGAGGGCGGATTCAAGCTCGGAGGGAGGATGGAGCGTACTGAGGGGGTCGTGACGGGGCAGCCCCACCGTCAAACCTTGACGGGAGGGCGGGATGTGTGACGAGCAGCCCCAAGGTCTCCAACCGCTCGTGTTGCTGGTCGAGGATGAGCTCGGCCTCAGCAAGCTGATGGTGATGATCTTAGAGGACGAGGGTTACCGAGTCGTCGAAGCGGCAAACGGTGCGCAGGGCTTGGTCAAGCTCGAGCAGGAAAAGCCCGCGCTGATCATCACCGACTACATGATGCCAGAGCTCAATGGCTTCGAGATGGTGCGCGCGATACGCAAGAACCCGGCGTACGACGACGTGCCCATTCTGCTGATGAGTGCTGCGTTGCCCCAGCAGCTTCCAATCGACGGTCTGGTCGATCATTTTCTGCCGAAGGGCACCGGCTTGGAGGCACTGGTGGCCACCATTCGCCGTCTCCTCGAGGACGACGGCTCATCCTCGAAGGCGACTCGCTAGGCCGATAAGAGTGTCGCACTCAGGGTGCCGGGCTCAGGCCCGTACCGCTGATACCTTGCCGACTGCCCGGCAGGAAGCGCTTGAGGCGCAACGCTGGCGACTCAATCAGATACCAGGACACTGCAGCGATGGCGATGCTCGCTACCAGACTGATCACCATGAATGCAGGCAACGACAGGTGCGGACCCAACCAATGCATGAGCAGCTGCTGTACTGGAAAACTGAAAATATAGATGCCGTACGAGAAGTCACCGTATCGGCCGAAGCGTGAGAGCCGCGGAATTTTCAGATGCGCCAGATAGATGGTCAGGTAGGGCAATGTCAGGACATGAACGAAGAACCACGATTCGGTCCTGGCACTGAGCAGCGACAGCGAAAGCAGCACAAGCGCGACTTTCCAGTTCCACCGCAGCAGATTGCGATAGAGGTATAGCGCTGCGCCAAGAAAGAAAAACATTCCCAGGCGGGTTACCTTGCGCAGGATATCGCTCTCCAGCCCCAGCTTCGGTACCAGGAAAAAGTGGACAAACATAAGCACGATCGGCACTGCGACAACCGCCACGCGTCCAAACAGCCTGAGCAGCCCTAGCATCAACAGCACCGTGTACATCAGTACTTCGTAAGGCAGCGTCCATACCGATCCGTTGACGGTCTCCGGGAATGGATTTTCAGTAAAGACGCCGGGCAGGTGGAACTGCGTGAACAGCGCCGCATTGGATAGATAGCGGACGGTCTGGGTGTTGAGCAGATACTCCCCGAGCGAAAGCTCGGTGGCCAGTGGGCCGACGACGAAGGCCGTGAACAGCGTCGATACCGCCAGCGCGGGAAATATCCGCAGTGCTCGTTTGCCGGCGAAGTCCAGACCGCTTCGGCTGTGAATCCAGGAGGCGGCGATCAGAAAACCGCTCATGACGAAGAACAGGTTCACCGCAATGTCGGCGGTGTCCATGGAGCCGGTAAACAGCCGCACCGGTTCGACAGCGCCCAGTCCAGAGAGCCAATAGCAATGACCCAGCACCACTGCGGATGCAGCGAAAAAGCGTAGAAAGTCGAAGTTGTTTTCGTCGCGTTGCATTGAGGCGATGTCCATGCACGGCTCCTGATGTTTCTGAAACGCCCGAGGTGGCCAGGTCAACGCAAGGGGAATGTCTTGCTCATTCCTAAGGCACCGGATTCGCCGTCGTGAATGGCTTGCTCAATGAGCGCCAGACGCTTGCGGCTGTTGCGCAGCCGAGCGACGAGGCGCAACAGGGTGAGAAACATCGCTCGGTTGATGCGATGGAGACGGGGGGAAGCAGCCCAGACGTTCTTGTCGAACCAGGCCTGATTGCGTGCGGTGTAATAGGCGCGGAAGTCAGAGTCGCCGAGCAGGAAGGTTTCATAGATGTTTCGAGTGCGCTGTTTTGTGTTCCAGGACTGCTCCAGCTCCTCGATCACGGCTTCGGTAAAGAGAAACAGCCGCCCACCGCTGGCCGTGATGCGCCGGGTGTATTCGGTGTCGTCAACGTAAAGGACGAGCTCCCTGAGCGGCAGACCTATCCGCTCATACAGGCTGCGGTGCGCGAGCATGCCGCCGTAGGGCGCGAAGGGCAGGCTGATGCTTGTCGGTAGCGGGCCGGCTCGCTTGCCCCAAGGCAGTCGCCTCCAGATTTTGTAAGGCAATTGGGCGATGTGAAACCCGAAATAGCTGGAGCGCGGTTGCCGGATGTATCGGGCAGGTATGCCCTGCGCAATGTCGGCCTGTTGGGTCTCACGGTAGCCCAGGACTGCGACTCGATCCGAGCCGAGCAGGCCAGTCAGACGCGTGAGCTCACGGTGCAAGATCGATACTGCGGCGGCGGTGGGCAGGTTGTCGTCGTCCATCATCCAGATGAAATCAGCATCGGACGCCAGGGCGGCCTCAAGCCCCACGGCGTAGCCATTGGCGGACCCTGTGTTTTCGGCCAGTTCAATCACACGGACCTGATCTGGCCAGCGCTGTACCAACTGATCCAGAGACGCCAGCGATGCGTTGCTTACCACCACCACGTTGCTGACTGCGGGAAAACTCAGGGCGCGCTCAATCGATTGCTGCACAAACGGCAGCCGGTCTCCGTAGGTCACGGTGACCACTGTGGTTTTCGAAGTCATGGTTGTCTCGGCGTAGAAACGTGAGCGGCCCGCTACCCTGGGGCGTGACGCTCCCGGCAAGGCCCTTGCGGCGCTGCGGTAGCGGGTAGCGGGAGCGCTAGCTAGTTCTTCTAATCAGGCGATTTGGTTGGATGAAGTGGCGGCGTATGGCTGCGCTTCAGAGGCCGGCTCGACTGCGGTGAATAAGACATCGCGGTCCGGGGTGAACAATGCATGGAAAACACTGATCAATCTGCTGGGCCCGGACGCGTCGCCCGGGTCGGGCGGCGCTTGGAAAAATTCCGTATAGGAATATCCGTCGGCATACACCAGGGTTCGCTGGGTTTGGTCTGCACTGTCCATAGCGACTCCAATATCACGTGGGTTAAAACGAGTAGCGGATGGTTTCGTTTGAACGGTATGGGTTGCCTGCAAGCGGCTTTGCCAGGCGGATCGGCGCGGGTATCACTAGGTCTGAATTGGAACTGCCCGCACACTGCGGGGCGTTCGGACGCATTCCGAGGTTGAACAGAGTTGCTCCGCGAGGCTTCGCACAGCCTGTTTTGCTCTGCATGGAATGGCCAGAGTCATGCAAATGCCCGTCTTTGCTTGGCAAGTCCGATCGGTGATTGGCGCTTGCCGTACCGCCGATCAACAGCGCGAGGCTTAATGCCGAAATGGTTTGAAAGTATTGTGCTGCGGTAGTTGTGTTCATCCTTGAAGCCTCGCAATGGGGAGTGAGGACTCGGTTAGGCATGCTTCATAGGAATTGCCGTCGGGTAAACCTGAGCCACATTCAGAGAGGTGATCGTTGGTAGATCCAGTAGCGCATCCTGCCCTTGGATCAACGAAACCTCTCGAACCCTAGTATCGACGAATGCTTTGATCTCCTGCCTGAATCGTTCGGTTGAAAATCGCTCCGCGCTTGTGCGGCATGTCTCAGGCTGGATCTGATGCGCGTACACCTCGAATCGCTCTACGGCGGCCATTAACGATTCAGGTGTCTGCTCGTTATAGAACACGCCCGTTGGCTCAGGATGGTCGATCCCCCGTACGGTTTCCAGCACACCTCCTTTGCCGTAGGCAATGACCGGCGTGCCGCAGGCCTGGGCTTCGATGGGTGCGATGCCAAAGTCCTCTTCTGCGGCAAATACGAAGGCACGGGCGCGCTGCATATGGTGCAGCAGCACGGCGAAGCTTTGATAACCCATGAGCGTCACGTTCGGCGTGGCGAGCTCCTTGGCCTTTTCCATTTCCGGCCCACTGCCGATCACGATGAGCTTCCTGTCCGGCATTCGGGAGAACGCCTCGACGATCATCGGGATGCGCTTGTAAGGCACCATTCGCGAGGCCGTCAGGTAGTAATCCTCTTTCGCCTCGTGGAGCGTGAACTGACGTGTGTCGACCGGTGGGTAGATCACCGTGGATTCGCGACGGTAGCTCTTGTTGATGCGCCGACCGATGAAGTGTGAGTTGGCGACGAAATCGTCAACACCACTGGCGGTTCGCTGATCCCACATGCGCATGTAGTGAAGCAGCATGCGCGCCAGTTTGGCCTTGAATCCATGATCCAGACTCGCTTCATGCAAGTATTGATGCTGCAAATCCCAGGCATAGCGGATGGGCGAGTGCACGTAGCTGATATGCAGTTGGTTGGGCCCGGTCAATACGCCCTTGGCGACGGCATGGCTGCTGGAGATCACCAGGTCGTAACCCGACATGTCCAGCTGCTCGATGGCCAGCGGCATCAACGGCAGATACTTCTGATAGTGCGTCTTCGCCTTCGGCAATTGCTGGATGAAAGTGGTGGTGGCGCGCTTGCCGCCGAGGTTGGCGCGGTCCTCATCGGAGAGGAAATCGATCACGGAATACAGGTCGGCTTCCGGCCAGACGTCCAGCAGTCCGGCAAGCACCCGCTCGGCACCGGCATAGGTCACTAGCCAGTCATGAATTATGGCGATTTTCATTGCGATGGCCTTTTCTAGGTAGGGGAGTGGCAGCCGTCACTCCTGTTGCAGTGACGGGAAGCGCAGTCGCAGACGCTGACGTGATGCTTCATTCGCCAGCAAGGCGGGGATGTCGGGACCGCTGGTTGCGGACCCGCATCCCGGCTAGTGCTTGGGCTGGCTGATCGGCAGCGGATTGATGCCTTTGACGGCGGCATCGCGCACGCCAGTGAACGCCAGGTCTATAAGTCTGGAGACCTGACGAGCCGAGGTGTTCCAGCAATATCGCGCGACGTTTGCCCTGCCTCGACGGCGCAGGTCCTGACGCAAGGTTTCGTCCCGCAGGATCCGCTGCATGCTCTGGGAGATGTCCTTTACCTTCAGGGGGTCGAAGTACAGCGCGCTGTCGCCGAGAACCTCGGGAATGGATGCGGCACGCGCGGCGATAACCGGGCAACCACAGGCCTGCGCTTCGAGCGGAGGGATGCCGAACCCTTCATATAGTGAAGGAAACACAAAGGCAGCCGCACCTTGGTAGGCCTCTACCAGCTCCTCGTCCGTCAGCCTGCCCAGCATGCGAATGCGTCGACTACCGGCCACGTCGTGGAGGCTCCCCGAGAAAACCCGGTTGGAGTCTCCGATGATGCGCAGCTCAACCTCATCGAGGCCCTCCATGCTCAGGAAGGCCGCGACCATTCGGGCGAAATTCTTGTGCGCGCTGGGCGATGACACGGCCAGGAGGTAAGGCGCTGCCTCGCGTGGACATTGTTGTGCGCAAAAGGGTTGAAAGCGTGCGTCCACGGCGTTCGGCACGACGCAAATACTGCTTGCCGGATAACCGTAATGGCCGGCTATTTCCCCTCTGGAAAATTCGCTGACGGTGATCAACGCCTTGGTTCGGCTAAGCAGAACCGGGGTCAGGTTTCGGTACATGGCTCTGAACGTCCTGGAATAGCTTTCCGGGTGCCTGATGTAGGTGATGTCGTGGTGTGTCGCAATCTGGTTGCCGTAGAACAGCGGGGCGGTGTTGCACAGGGAGACCAGAGGGGGAGAGCCATTGCGTGCCAGCCACATGGGGAGATCCAGTTGCTCCCACAAGTGCCCCCGGTGTCGGCCTATACGCTGGACCTGCAGTTGTTCGGCGCTGTCGTGCAGCCGTATGTCATCAGGCGCGACGAAGACCAGGTCGTCGCGCAAGTCTTTGAGCTGCAAACAGATCTGCTCCGCGAACCGCTGTACGCCTCGCATGTCCTGGGTCAGGAAGCGAGCATTGATCACGATCATCTTGAGTTCCTTCTGTTCAACGAGTCGAGATGGTCAGAGCCTGCCCCGTATCAGGCGAAGCCGCTTCGCCGAGGCTGACAATTTTGGGGAACCGGTCGAGTTCAATCTGCGCAGTGCAGGTACCTGTGGCGCTCGTGCACTGCCAGGCTTTAAAGGATGTCCATCCCTTATCGGGCTGTGCGGTATCAAGCAGCTTCAAGTCACCCGCCGTCTTTCCAGTAGCGGTAATGGTGGCCGGGCGTGGCCGGTCGGGCGCCCACGCGACCAGCAGTTGCTCCTGGCCATTGGAGAACTGCAGCTGGATGCTGTCCGGTGAGTTGCCGACCCGCGCTACGAACTGAAAGTTATCGATGATCGGGCTGATTGTTGCGAGTACGCGATACGCCGGTTTAAGCGAATAGTCCTGCCGGACCAGACCGAAGTTGTGCTCTCGCTCTTGCTTATCGGTCCCATCGTTGCGGAAGTCATACCACCAGTAGCCGCGCACGTTGGGTAACGTTCTGGCAAGGAAAAAGCTTCGTGCCAGATAGGCCGCCTGGAGGGTTTCATCGATTCCGCAGGCACCTTGGTGCGCAGGCCAGGCCATTTCGGTCAGGTAAAGCGGCACCGGTTTGTTGGCGGCGCTCGACAGTTCGAGGTCGACCTCGGCTAGCCATTCGATCCAGGCTTCGGGCGTGTTCTTCCCACGGCTACGGCAGTGGACGTACGGGTGCAACGAGAGGCCATCGACCGATTGCATGATTCCAGCCTCGACCAGGCGCAAGGCGAATCCAGACTCGATGCCCTTGGTGGTCACTGCACCGGCCAGTACCTTGGCGTCTGGGTCATGCTGACGGATGATGCCCGCCGCATCGGTGATCAACCGGGCGTAGTCCTGCGAGAACTGCGGATCGATCGGATCCTCTACGTCCCATTCGTTCCAGACCTCGTAGTGCTTGATGCGACCGCGAAATTGTTGAGCCGTAAAGGCCACGTAGCGATTGAACGCTGCGCGCACCGGCTCGCTGCGTGGCTTTTCTCCTGCGCCGTGAAAGCGGTTGCCGTAGCCCAGAATGAACAGGCTGTCGATTCCCAGCGCTTCGTTGCCAGCAAGGTAGGCTGGCCAATGCCGTTCCACCTTGAGCTGATCGCGCTTGCGCTCGAGGAAGGCCCAGTGCGCATCGGTGCGTACCGACTCGATGCCAGCTTGTCGTAACAACTGCACGCCCTTGCTGGTGCTGTCGCGTAGATGCAGGTCATGCGAACAGACCCCCACGATGAATGGGTCCTCTGCCGGTTGTGCCGATGCTGGCGCAGCAAGAGCCGTCACCGCAGCGGCAAGCGCCAGGCAGCGTATTGGATGTCGGTGTTTCATGGCCGGCCGTCCCTGGGTTTTCGCTTATCAAGCGCTAGTCCGTAATGCTCCGCTGCTGTGGCAACAGTGCACTGACGCTCGCGCGGGCTCAGAACATGGGCAATGGCCATGCCGAGAAAAAGGGTAGCCGTGGTGACTTCCAGTACGTCGGTTGCCCAACCGATCAGGCATGTGCAGAACACGATGCCCAGCAGCGCGTCGCGAATGCGCGGGCCTCGGTCATGCAGGCGCAGCAGCAATGGAAACAGCAACAGGTACAGCAACACTCCAAATACACCGAGCATTCCCCAGAGATACAGTGCTGTGTTGTCGGCGATGCTCAACAGCTCCAGCCAGGCCAACGGGAAGGCTGCCGCGCTGCTGCCCACCGCACCGAAACCAGCGCCCCACCAACCCCAGCCCTCGTTGACGACGACATCGATGAAATTTGGCCAGCTGTGAATCAGCCGGTCATTGAACGACGCTAGCAGGCTGGCGCTATAGGCCTCGCTCTGTGGGATGTTCAACAGCAGGCTGGCGATTGGTAATCCCATGCCCACCAGCACTGCAATGAAAAATGCCGCGGCGCTGGGCAGGCGGTAACCGGCCAGAAACAACATGGCCAGGGTCAGCAGGTATGCAGCGGCGGTGGACTTGTTGGTCGTGAGGAATATCGCGCCAAAGGCCAGCGGGTACAGCAGCATCCGTAGTAACCGCGACCGCAGGAAGGCCGCCAGGAACAGGCTGTACAGGGCGATCATCACGGCCAGGTTGGTCGACATTCGGGCGAATCCGGCAAGTCGGTCGGTACTGCCGAAGGCCCAGGATTTGTTCGCGGTGAGCTCGACGTCGCCCATCATGTAGCTATAGCCCTTCCAGGGCACGCTGGTGAACATGTCCAGCGCAATTCCGAGCAATGACGCAACCAAACAAAAACCGATGACCCAGCTGAGCAGGCCGGTTCTTTGCTCCAGATAGCCGCCGCAGAACAACCCGAACAACAGCGGGATGTAGATGAACAGGCTGAAGCCAACATTGCCCAGCGTGGCACCGTGCAGCAGCGCAAACAGGCTTGAGACCAGTACTGCAAACAGCACCAGCCAAACGCCGGGTTGGCTTCGTGCCCTGGGTACTTCCAGTGCAACGGCTGCGATGCAGGCCAGCTTTGGCAGGTAGAGCAGGGCCGAAACGCCGGCAATATCGAGGTAATAACGAAGTGCGCCGGCGAAGGTTTCGCTGATCAGCAGCGAGGCCGCGATCAGCGTCAGCACCGTGGGTTTATCAATCGCCAGCGGTCTCGACCTGCGATGCGAAATGGTCAGCGAACTCGGGTTCATCGTAGGCGCTCCGGCCGTGCAGCGTGGAATACAGGATCGACTGGTACTGATCGAGCATTCGTTCCGTATCCAAAAAGGGGGCGACGCTTTCTCGCGCCTGGCTGGACAAACGATGACGCAGGCCGCTGTCCAGATAGAGCTTGAGCATGGCCCTGCCGAGGGAGTCGGGGTCGCTCGGGGTGCAGAGCAAGCCATTCAGGTTGTCCTGAATGATTTCCGGCAGGCCGCCCATGTTCGTGGCGATGATCGGCAGATGCTGAGCGCAGGCTTCAACCGCCACCAGCCCGAAGGGCTCGGCCCAGATCGACGGGATGACCAGTACGTCGATTGCCTGCATGAAGCGCTCCGAGGGTTGGTAGCCAACAAACCTCACCTTGGCAGGGTCGGCCTGCTCCTTGAGCTTGGCCTCGTAATCCAACTTGCCGCGACCGGCGATTTCCAGCGTGGCATTGATCGAGAGCGCCTGAAATTGCTCGATCAACCAGCCGACACCCTTGTTTTCAGAAAGCGTGCCGATATAGCCGAAGCGCAGCAGCCCACTATGGCGTGGCCGTGGTCTGGCGGGCAGGCCGCCGTCGGCGTCGATGCTGTTGTGCACGACATGCTGGCTGGCTCGGCCGAAATAGCCCTGGGCGGTCAGACGCTCGAGGACGAACCGACTGACGCCGATGACTGCCGCGACCTGAGCCGAGGCCGTCGCATGCGAATGGCGAAAGGCTGAACACATGCCGCACTGGCGCTCGCAGCTACGGCCCTTGCTGAACATGGTGTCTTTGGGGCAGAGCAAATAGAGATCGTGTAGCACCTGAACGATGGGCAGCCCGGCCGCGCTGATTTCGTCCCATGCGGATATCGACCAGCCTGTGAGGTTGTTGCAGACCACCACGTCGGGTCGCTCCCGCTCGATGACCTGACGCACATGCCGTCGCATGGGGCGGTTGTAGCGGTCTCGATAATGCCAACCCAGCCGCAACAGTCGACTGGGGCGGGACTGAGTGAAATGCCAGTAGAAGTTATCCAGCCCGGCGCGGTAGATCCGCACGCCGTCGAGCGCCTCATCGTAAAGCCCCGGCTCTGGTCCAGTTGCCAGGACAACGATGTCGCAGCCACGGCGCTGGAGTCCTTCGGCTAACTGTCGGACAACTATTTCCGCGCCGCCGCCAATGTGTGGCGCATACAAACTGTGTAGAAAAAGAACCTTCATGGTGCGCCCCTGCTGATCAGTCAATCCGCTCGACAGGCCAGCGACAAGGCTGACTGTGCAGGGATGCTGCAGAGGTAGCGGGTGGGCACACGAACCTTTTGTTCACGCTGAAGCAGGTTCAGCAGGATCACCGAACGCTTTTCACCGTCCGCACTGACGAAAATAGCCTCGAGATCCATGAAGCTGCCGCCATGCACCTGAACCTTTTCGCCGGGCGCGAACTGAGGCGCCTGAGGCGCGCTTGCCAGACGTTGACGCAACTGCTCGATGAGTTCGTCTCTGACGGGTGTCGGCTCGCTGCCGAATGACACGACGCGGGCGACGCCGCGCGTGGAGCGAATCGGGTACCAGTTATCCAGCTGACGATCGAGGCGGATGAACAGGTAGCCCGGAAAGAGCGCTTCGTCCGTTTTTCCGTTCCCTGTGCAAGGCTTTATGGGCTGGTAGCACTCGAAGTGCTGCCGTCGAAGATTGTCTTCGGCGCGGCTTTCCTGCCGTGGTTTGGTCTGGATCAGGTACCAGTGGGAGTTGCTGCTGAGCGAGGTCATTTGAACCGCCTTCCATAGTGAGATTTGTCGATGTCCGTTCTGTCGAGGTCATGCGCCTTGCAATGTGGCTGTCTGCTCTAAGCCCTTGACTAGAGAAAAACGTTTGAGCAGCGCCTGCGCTTCGCTTCGGCTGTTGAACATCAACACGTCGATGATCGACAGCGAAGGTACGAAGGGGTGGTTGAATTGGGGATAGCTCAAGTCATCCATCTTCAGGAATCTCAGCGTCAGCCCGTGCGCTCTGAAAAAGGCGTGGCTGTAGAGCTCCGTGCCGCCGATTGGGTTGATGTACAGCTCCGCGTTCATCTTGTGGGCGATGGTGACCACGCGTTCCTGCTTGTCCATGCGTGCCGGCAAGCCCAGTTCAGAGCCGATGCGGATCGGCGTCGCGATCTGCAGGTAGGCGCAGATCCGGCGGATGGAATTCTCGATGAAGCGCGCCAGGTTGCGCTCGGGGTGCGCCAAGATCTGACGCACCAGGGTCATCACCTCGGTTTTGTGTGGCGCACGGGAGTACACCAGCTCCAAGGTTTTCAGCATCTTTTGCGCTTCTTGCTCGAACTCGTCGCAGAGCCAGCGTTGGTTGATCGGGAAGAACTGGTTGGCTTTTCGCAGTGGAAAGGTGATGAGTTTCGGTTGCCCGGCCGCCAGTATCCTGTTGCGGTTGATCCATGAGCCCTTGACGTACTGAAGGTCGTCGCCCAGCACAAAGACATCACTGCGCGCGATCAGCTGGAAATAGCCGAGATACGGGAACAGGTAGGGCTGCATCATCGAGACGGTTCTGAGCACGGGCATATCCCTCGCGTGTGTCAGGCTTTTTGAGAATAGCTGTAGTAACCGTAGGCGCCGGTCTCGTAGGCGGAGCTCGAAGCCCTGCGTTTGACGCCGTTGAGAATGGCGCCCTTGAGCAGTACGCCGTTCTGCGCCAGGCGCCGTTTGGAGGCTTCGATCTGGCCGGCAGTGCTCAACCCATAACGGGCCACCAACAGGCAGGTGCCGGCCTGTTGCGCAACCAGAACGGCATCGGTTACCGCCAATACCGGTGGTGTATCGACGATCACGAAATCGTACTCACGCTCGGCGTCCTTGAGCAGACGAGCGAAATTCTCGTGCATCAACAGTTCCGAGGGGTTGGGCGCACTATGTCCGCTGGCAATGAAATGCAGGTTGGCTTGATCGGTCTTGCAAACCACGGCGGCGAGCTGCAAGCCGCTGGCCAGGGCGTCCGACAAACCGTTGCGCGGCGCCATGCCGAACATGCCGGCCAGATAGCCGCGCCGCATGTCGGCATCGATCAGCAGCACGCGCTGGCCAGCCTGAGCTATGACAGAAGCGAGGTTACTGGCGACGAACGATTTGCCCACCGCGGGCGTCGGGCTGGTAATCACCAGCACCTGATTGCGTGCCTCGAGCATGGCGAACTTGAGGCTGGTGCGCAGGCTGCGGAGCGATTCGATAGCCAGGTCGGCGGGATCGGCGCGACCCAGCAGCTTGCTTCTGCCGTCGTGAATCTTCCTCAACCGGTACAGGTGCTCCTGCTTCGGCGAAAAAGGCAGCGCGGCATACACCGGCGTCCCTAGATTCTCAATGGTCTCGGGGCTTTCGATGCCGCGGTAGAACACCTGCCGCAGCAGGATCACCATTGCCGACACCAGTAGCCCGATGAAGATCGCGACCAGCACCACCAGTGGCTTGATTGGTTTTGCCGGTTTCTCCACCACCGCGTAGGCGCTGTCGATGATGCGGACGTTACCGATGGTGCCTGCGCGAAGGATGTCCTGCTCCTGGGCCTTGTCCAGCAGCAGCGTGTAGGTGCGCGTGGTGACCTGCATGTCGCGATTCAAACGCAAGAGTTCCTGCTGCGTCATTGGCAGGGTGTCGATCTTGCCCATCAGCGCGGCTTTCTGGGCCTCCAACTGGCCGATCTTCTTCATCAGCGTCTGGTAGGTCGGGTGTTCCGGGGTATAGAGCTGGTTGTATTCGGTGCGCTTGAGGTTGTGTTCGGAGATCTGTGATTCCAGCGCGACGATCTGATCGAGCACGCCCTTGGTCTCGATGCTGATGTCCACCGACTGGGCGCTGGTCTGGTAGTCGTTGAGGGCGGCTTCGGCCTTTTCCAGCTCCTTGCGCACCATGGGTACCTGCGACCTCAGGAACTCCAGGCGCTGAGCCGCTTCGGCGGAGCTGCGTTCGATGTTCTGTCGAACATACAGGCGACTGATTTTGTCGAGCACCCGATTTGCTTTGTCCGAATCCGGGTCCTCCATCGTGAGATAGATGATCCCGGAGTCCTTTCCGGCTTCACCCACCTTGAGGCGCTTCTGGTAGTCCAAGGCTGTGGTCTGCGGACGGCTGCGCACAACGACGAACTCGGTGCCGGGGCGAGCCTTGAGTTCGGCGACTTGCAGACGAAATCCGTCGAGTTGAACGGCTTCGTTGACTTTGCCGGTCAGCAACAATTTCTCTTCAGCGTCATACAGGCGGTATGAGCCCGCAGTGCCGGCACGCAGCAGCAGTTTCTCGCCCAGGTAGGCGTCCGGCACGTCCAGCTGGAAGATGTCGAGTTTTTCTCCACCCCAGGCGTAGCTGTCCAGGCCCAATAGCGGTGCAGCGAGCTCTCCGTCTTCTACGGGGTCGTGCTGGCGGGCCAGGTAGCTGCCGAGCAGCGGGACGTACTTGGGCCGGGCATTGATGTAAAGCCTCAGGTCATTGACGGTATCGCCCAGTACCGCACGGGATTTGATCAGCTCTATTTCGGTGATTGCTTGAGATACCGAGTTCGGCCTGGGCACGGATTCGGGAATACCGGTAATCCCTGACTTTTTAGGCTCGATCTGGATCATCGCGGTGGCTTCGTAGATCGGCGTGGCGACGATGGCGTAGGCGACGCCGAGCAGAGCGAAGAGGGCAGTGATGGTGAAAATCAGCCGCTTGTGATCGAACGCCACGCGCAGAATGCGCGCCAGATCGATCCGGTTGTCTCCATCGTAGTCCAGCGAAGAGCGGGCCATGGCGGTCATTGCGGGTTCCTTCTTTGAGTGTTGCGCCATCGGTGCGGCAGCAGAGGTGATAGCCAGGGGTTGTTCAAACACCTGGAGTCAGCCTGCGTAAAAGATTGATGCTGATGTTCTGAAAAACCTGACCAAGTGCCTGGATCTTGCTGACGGGAGAGATCGACGCGAGCACATGAGCGAACACCTGGACCATGAAGTATTCGTACAGCGACTGGTTGCCGATGCGCTGGTAGTAACGGGCGAGGTTGTAATAGGCGTGTGTGGTCATCTGGATGCGCTGTTTGCTGCTGCGCATGGAGAAGATCCCGCCTTCGTGCACACGATAGGCCGCGGGCTTTATCTCCTCGATGAACTTGCCCTTGCCGTGCGCGCCAAGCAGTGACCACCAGCAGATGTCCAGCACTTCGACGCCGTGCAACTCCGCTGGCAACTCCTTTAAAAGGTTGCGAAAACAGACGGTTAGCGTGGAAACCGGACGCGCCTTTTGCAGCTGGAGAGCGGTTGCGTCCTTTCGATACTTGCCGGTCAGGTGAGGGGTACGGACGACGCCCAGGCTGTTGAACATGAATGCATCGTGGTAAGTCATCACGTAGTCACGATGTTTTTCGAGAAAGTCCACCTGTAGCTGGAGCTTGCGCGGGTCCGTCCAGTAGTCATCCCCCTCGCAATAGGCGATGTATCGGCCACTGGCCTGAGCAAATAGGCGAGTGCTGAACGGTACCCCCAGCCGGTATTGGTTCTCCCGCTGGTAGATCGGCTTGATGACGCTTGGGTAACGCGCGGCATATTCGCGGATGATCGCAGCGGTGTTGTCGGTCGACGCGTCGTCATGCACGATCACTTCGAATGGGAAATCTGTTTTCTGCCGCAGAAAGCCTTCCAACGTTTCCCTAATGAAATCGGCGTGGTTGTAGGTCAGGCAGACAATGCTCAAGAGAGGGTCGCGTCTGTTGCCCCAGTTCGCCATCAGCTCGTGTTCTTCGTTGGTTTGGATATCCATTCAAACGCTCGACTTGGTCATCAGTACGTAGAGCCGCATTACTACCGGCTTGGAGGTGAAGATCACTAGCGCCAGGCAGATCAACCCGCTGACGGCCAGCCCCAGAAGAATGTCGAAGCGGTTGTCACTGGCGATGGCAGCGAACACCGGTTCGCCGATCAGGAGCCCCAGGCCGGTCATGGCCGTGATACGCAACAGGTCCTGTAGCCATGGGCGATGCAGGCGGGCACCGAAGCGCTTGTGCACCATCGACGGCCAGATCAGAAAGGTCAGCATGCGCAACCCGAACCAGGCCAACGCTGCGCCGTAGACGCCATGTTCGAGGGTTGCGTAGACAACCACAGGGATGCTCAATACGGCGCTGATCAGGCTGAACCACACATGAAGACGCAGCTGCCCATAGGCGTATTGCAGATAGAACTGGAAGGCAGTGACGGCCATGATCGCGCTGCCGATCACGTACCACGGCAGTACCAGTCGGCTCCATTGCGCGGCTTCTGCATCGCCGGTCCAGGCAAAAACCAGCTCGGCAGAGTGAAACGCGATCACCCCGGCCAAGGGAAACAACAAACTGCAGACAAACCGGGTTGCGTTCAGGTAGAGCGCCTGCATGTCGGCGGTCCGGTCCTCGGCGACAAGCATCGTCATGCGCGGTAGCAGCGTCTGCACCAGCGGATTGGTCAGCGTCATGATGCCGGTCGACATCAGCGCAACCAACGAGAAATAGCCGTATTCGTTTAGCGGCAGCACGTTGGAGAGCAACACCTTGTCCAGCTGCGTGAGGACGATCCACAGCACCGAGCTGAGCGAAATGCCAGCGGCAAATGGCAGAACCGGCTTGACGACTGCCGAGTTGAAACCGGTCAGCAGCTTTGGATTGGGCATCAAGCTGTACGCCTTGACAGCGAAAATGAGGGTTTCGAGCAGCCCGACAGCCGTCTGGAAGAGAAAGAAGTCTTCCGGGTTTTGGCTGATATTGGCCACCAGAAACAATCCGCCGAAATAACGCAGCGTGGCGACGATGACATTAGCGCTGTTCAGCCACGCATGTAGCTCGAGCCCTTGCAGGCCGCTTTTATACAGGGTGGCGTAGAGCTTGAGCCCGATCATCAAGCCCATCAGGCTGATGCAGTGGACGATGGTGGCGTTGCTCAATTCCGCTGCCTGCAGCCATTGGTGTGCAATCCATCCGCTGGACAGATGAATGCTGAGAGCGGTGAGTAATGCCAGCGGCAGAAATATGATCTCGAACGAACGCAGCAATTGTCCCGGTTCGTAGCGCTGTGTCGCAGTGTCCATGCGGCCGCGGAAATGGGCGATCTGACGAACCAGTGACGGGGACAGACCGGCGTCCAGCAGCTGCAGCCAGGCTTGTAGTACCGCGAAGAATCCGATCAGACCGTAAGCTTCCGCGCCCAGATGTCCAAGGTAGAAGGGCAGGATGAGAATGCCGATGAGCAGGGCATACGCTTGCCCCGCATAGCTCAGACCGGTGTTGCGAAGCATCGATAGATTTCGATCAGACATGACGTCAGCCGTTGCGAATGAATCAGTAAATGCGCTTGCACATAGGGGCCGACAGGTTTGCCCGGTCTTCCACCAGCCAACCGGCAGTGACCTGAGGCCAGATACGTTCGGCCTGCGGTTGGCTGCGATGTGATGAGTCTTTCAACAGCGTCTCGATGACCGTGTTCTGGACATGCCGTGGCAGACCCGGATAGATCGGCAGGCACAGCACCCGACGACTCAGAGCGCGGGACTCGGGTTGAGGGATTTGCGGCTGCACGTAGCTGAGGGTGTCTAAAGAGGGGTAGAAGTAGCGCCTGGGGTTGATGCCCTTATCCATAAGTGCCGCTCGACACCGCAGAAGCTGGGTTTCATCAGTCAGGGCAATGGGGAAATAGCTGTGGTTGCGTTGCGAGTCCGCTTGCTGAAGTTGCAAGTCGAAGTGGTCACCGAGCTGGTGTTCGTAGCGGCTGGCGATTTCTTCGCGCTGCTCCAGAATCAATGCCATATCGTCGAGAATGCACAGCCCCATCGCGGCGGCAAACTCATTGAGTTTGGCGTTGATGCCGATGCCGTCGATGATGTCGGTGTCGACGATGCCGAAGTTGCAGAGCAAACGAATCCTGGCGGCCAGCGCATCATCGTCGGTGACGATGGCACCGCCTTCGATCGTGTGGAAGAGCTTGGTCGCGTGAAAACTGAGCGTGCTGATATCGCCCCAGTTGAACACCGAGTGGTTCTTGTAACGGACGCTGAATGCATGGGCGCCGTCGTAGATCACTTTCAGGCGATGCTGCTGCGCGACCTGCGCGATTGTCTCGACGTCGCACGCATTGCCGAAAACGTGGGTGGCGACAATCGCTTGAGTGTCGGCCTCTATCCTCGCTTCGATCGCCTTGGGATCAAGATTCCAGGTGGCTTTGTCGATATCCGCGAAGATCGGTCGAATGCCCTCCCACTGCAGTGAACTGGTGGTCGCGACGAAACTGAACGGGGTGGTGATTGCGCTGCCGGTGAGGTTAAGAGCCCGATAGGCAATCTGCAGCGCCAAGGTGCCGTTGTTGGTCAGAATGATGTTTCGGACACCCAGGTAATCACGCAGCCGCTCCTCCAGCTCAGTGACCAGAGGACCATGATTGGTCAGCCAGCCGGTGGCGTAGATGCTGTCGACGTAGCCCAGAAATTTGGCTTTGTTGCCAAGATATGATCGGGTGACATTGATCATCTCGATATCCCTATCTGTCGTCACGTCTGAACCAGGCGCAATGAATGTTGCGCCTGTGAGGTCACGCCGCAGGTTGCGTACCCAAGGCTGTTGCGCGTCGTGCTCGTCGCTGATTCAGCTTGAGAATCAAGCGGGTCGCGAGGCTGCCTGCATGCGGATCGCCAAAGTGAAAGATGGCCGTTGCGCGGCGATGATCAGGATCACAGGGCTCGTTTGCATGAAGCGTGCGGTAGCCCCAGAACAGATAGAGGTTGCCGGGAACGAGTTGAAGCTTTTGCGGGTGCAGAAAATTGTGCCGTATGGCTGCGCTAATCAATTTCCGACTCAACGCGTTCTGCAGCAACGCTTTTTCAAGGACATTGATCAACACGTTAGAGCGTATGCGGCGACCATTGGGGAACAACAGCAAATCACCCCGGTCAACGCCATCCTGAGGAATTTCTATCGGTAGCAGCGCTGTGACCAGGCTAGCGTCGTAGTGAAAGCAATTGGACTCACGACGACCTGAAGTCCCTTGTACACAGCGCAGAACTTTAAGTATCTCGTTGCTATAAGCCGCTTGCCCCGCGCCCGCCTGATAGACACTTTCCAGCATGTTTCGAAATTCTGGCGAAGCGCCTAGCGCGCCGAGCAGGGAACTTTCTATTTCGCTGCCACCATGATGCGCGAAATAACTTCCTTTATGTTTTTCGGCTTCTGCTCGGACGCTTTCTTTAAGAGATTTCAGTTGGTCACTTGTTAGAAAGTTGGCAATGCAGGCGCTTCCCTTATTGGATATCTCATAAGTAATTAACTGAAGAGCGGGCGCTTCCATACTGCGGAAATATGTATTCACGATGCACTCCAATTGGATAATACAATCGAATAGAGGCTTTAGAGCGTTTAAAGCGATTGATAATTTCTCGCGGACAGGGCGGTCTATTTGCGGCTCATTTTTGGCATTAAAGGCTTTGAGTCAGAACCGCTTTTTTGGCTTTTCGTTCACGAGTTTCGATCAGGCAAAGCTACCGCACCAGCCGAGGCAGCTGCCTTTGCGTTCTAAGGCATTGGTTGTAGATTGCAAGCTTCGCTCGCTTCAGGCAAAGCTACCGCACTCGGCTAGAATTCGAGATAAGCAAACAATTAGATTTTTGGCGCAGGCGGCAACATTGCTGCAACTGGAGATGCCATCCATGCGCATCAGTACAGCCCGGCTGACTAGTTAGTTCGCCGCTCGAGAAGAGCCGTCTCTTAGCTGTGTGATGTAGTTAACATTCAGAACCTGACGGCAGTCAAGAACCGAAACAAAAAAAATCGCCAGCAATGCGGCCCGTTAGCTCAATACTTTGATTGCAAAGGAACTTTTTAAAAGTTGATAGCGTTGCGCTTTGGGCGGGTTTAAGCGCGCTCCATCTTCTGAACTAAGTCGTTTGATCTACGACTATTTTATCGATGAGCAGAGAGAAGTCGGAAGTTGTTAACCTTATTACGAAATCAAAAGGCTGGTGGCGTTACATATTCGTTTGAAGTTCTTGCGGATGCAAAGCAGAGACCAAAAAAAGGCCACTCAATCGAGTGGCCTTTCTATTTGGTTGCGGGAGCCGGATTTGAACCGACGACCTTCGGGTTATGAGCCCGACGAGCTACCAGACTGCTCCATCCCGCGTCTGTGGGCGGCATTCTACAGGCTAAAGATCCCATGTCAACCTTGCACGTCGATAAAGCGTTTTATTTTCAGGCGTTTAGGCTGGTCGTCAGGTTTTGCCCAGCGAGCGCAGCGCGTAAGTTCAGGTCTTTGCGCGAATCCAAACGAAAAAGGCCACTCAGTTGAGTGGCCTTTTTCGTATTTGGTTGCGGGAGCCGGATTTGAACCGACGACCTTCGGGTTATGAGCCCGACGAGCTACCAGACTGCTCCATCCCGCGTCTGTGGGCGGCATTCTACATCTTTCGGCTAATCTGTCACGGTTTTATTCCAAACCGACCGATATTTCGTCACGTGCTAAGCGAAACATGAGCGCTGTGCGACTCGCTTGCCCGAGGCTGGTTCCGATCCAGTCGGCTATCCGCGGATGGCTTGTGATGATGACGAGCAACTCGCAGCATGCCCCAAAGCATCGCCAGGGCGGCTGCACTCCAGCCAATTACTATCAGAAGAATTACCAGTGGCGCTGTGATCATCGTTGGATTCCTTTCTAACCAGACATCAAGTGCTCTCTGGATATGGGACCGTCGAAAGGAAACAACGGTTCCGCTTGCCTTCTGTCGTTAGCCCGGATCAATGGCCGCAGCCCGTTGCCTAATGTCGAGTATCAGCTCAAGACAAAAGGAGAAACGTATGCGGAGCGATTTGCTTATTGTGCTTGGGGCCGCGTTTGCGGCAGTGGTTACGGCCCAGGCGTCAGCGGGAGATTCGATGCCTGGTTATACGTTGCTGGCCCAGAATACCGGCTCGGTCGACCGTACCCTCGGCAATGGCTCCATGGGCACTGGTGCGGGCATTGAACGACTACCCGAACAGTCTGGGGAAAAGCGCGACGATCGTGAGGTCCGCGATCAGCGGATGGAGCAGGTTTACGAGCAATCCAATCATGGCGACACTGATCCGGATATGGAGCATCGCCCGCGCCGGACGTTGGGGGACTGAGATCAGGATTGATCAGATCCATTGTTTGGACGATTAGGGCAATTGTTCACGGTTATGTTTGTGAGCCGATGATTGCTTGCATCAGCCGCTTGTGGAACGCGTGCGTTCTCGCTCGTTAGGCGCACGAGGTTAACCAGCGCCGGCCGATGAGCCGCCATCGACAAGAATGATCGGCTTGCCTGTTGCGCTAGTTTCTTAATTGCAGCGTCAAGCTTGTTTGCAGGCGGAGCAAGCCCAACAAGCTGAAGAATGCGGTCTGCTTGAGCCTCCGGGCGGCCAGTCAGGGTCGTGGTTGTTTAATGGCGCGTCACGGGTACCTATATCTGGCAGGCACAGGCTAGCGCTGGCTTTTGGCTCCGCTTCCGGACGGCCCAGCAGATAGCCTTGAACCAGATCGACGCCCATGTCTGACAGGACGTGCAGCTCTTCGCCCAGCTCGATGCCCTCAGCAATGACCTGAGCACGTGATGCTCTGGCGATCTTCATGATCGACCCGACGAATTCGCGCTTAACAACGTCCCCGTGAATACCGTCTATGAAGTAGCGGTCGATCTTGACGTAATCGGGGCGCAGCTCAGACCACATGCGCAGGCTGGAGTAGCCCGCACCGAGGTCGTCCAACGCAATTGAAAAGCCCATGTCACGATAGTGATGCAAGGCGGCACGAAGCAGTTCGAAATCGTCGGTGGGCGTTTGCTCCGTTAGTTCGATTACCACACTGTCGGCCGAGATGCCGTACTTGTGCAGCAGCTCCAGGGTGCGGCCCGGCTTGTGTGTGGCATCCAATAATGTTTCCGGCGACACGTTGAGGAACAGTTTGCCCTGTAGCTGCTGCTGGCTGTAGCGGCTACAGGCGCTCTCGCGACAAGTCATCTCCAGCTCATTGAGCCGTCCGGCATGTCGAGCGGCGGCGAGCAGATTGATAGGGGAGTGGAGCGAGGTGTTTGAAGGGCCGCGGGTAAGGGCTTCGTAGCCGAGTATGACGCGTTCGGCAAGCGATACGATCGGCTGGAACAGGCTGGTAATGCTGCTGTGAGCAAGGATGGAATCCAGCGTGCTCAACTGCTCGGTGACGGTCATGAGGGTCTCGTGGCGGCCTTAAAATGCGAAGGGCCGCACAATGGCGGCCCTTCGTATTTCACGACACTTTGATGTCACTTTGATGACGCTCGATGTCAGCGCTCGACAGACTGGTTTTTGGCCATCGCTTTATTCAGTCCCAAGTAATCCAGCAGAATTCTGCCGCTTTCCGAGAGATAGGCATCGGCCTCGGGGTTGATTTTTTTATCCTCGACGTGTGGTGTCGTCTCATCTTCTTTTTCGAGCTTGGCCAGTGGCTCCTCGCCTTTGGCCTCGCGTAAGGTGTTCTCCAAGGCCAGCTGGCGCTTCTCGATGCGCTCCTGCTGCGCCCGGCGCTTTTCCTCGTTGAGGCTAATGGTCGTCTCGTGAGTCAGCTCCTGAGTCAGTGCGAGACGGTCACGCGTGAACACAAAGTCGGGATCCTCATGGGTCCGTCCTTCGTGACGAGACTTGAGTTCAGCAAGGAACGGCTTGAAGGGATTCATATCGGGGTTGACTGCTGCGCGGATGCTGTCCCAGGGCATCGCTTCCGGCAATGCGCTTTCGCCAATTTCCTTGGTATCGACTTCGGCTGGGTAGGAAATGTCCGGAATTACGCCCTGATGCTGCGTGCTTTGTCCCGAGACCCGATAGAACTTGGCCAGTGTCAGCTTGAGTTCGCCATGATTGAGTGGCTGGACCGTTTGTACGGTGCCTTTGCCGAAGGTCTGACCGCCGACGATAAGCGCCCGGTGATAGTCCTGCATGGCGCCGGCGAAGATCTCCGAGGCCGATGCGGACAGTCGATTGACCAGCACAGCCAGCGGGCCCTTATAAAACACACCTTGCTGCTCGTCGGCGAGGACGTCGACACGGCCATCGCTGTTGCGGACCAGGACCGTAGGGCCTTGATCGATGAACAGGCCGGTCAGTTCGGTGGCTTCCTGCAGAGAGCCACCGCCGTTGTTACGCAAATCGATGACCACGCCATCGACGTTTTCCTCTTCCAGCTCCGTCAGCAGCTTTTTCACGTCGCGGGTCGTGCTCTTGTATTCCTTGTCGCCAGCACGCAGGGCTTTGAAATCAAGGTAGAACGCAGGGATTTCGATGACCCCGAGCTTGTAATCGCGGCCGTCCTGATTGAGCTTGAGCACGGATTTCTTCGCCGCCTGCTCTTCAAGCTTCACCGCTTCACGGGTGATGGCAACGACCTTGCTGCTCTGGTCGTTTGGCGCATTGCTTGCCGGGATCACCTCAAGCCGGACGACCGATCCTTTCGGGCCGCGGATCAATTTGACGACTTCGTCTAGCCGCCAGCCGATCACATCGACGATTTCCTCGTCACTTTGACCGACCCCGACAATCTTGTCGGCTGGCGCGATCTGCTTGCTCTTCTCGGCAGGCCCAGCAGGGACCAGACGCACCACCTTGACGTGTTCGTTGTCGCTCTGCAGCACGGCGCCAATCCCTTCCAGGGAGAGGCTCATGTTGATATCGAAATTCTCCGCATTGTCGGGAGAGAGGTATTGCGTGTGAGGATCGTACGATTGCGCAAAGGCATTTATGTAGGTCTGAAACACGTCTTCGCCACGGGTTTGCTCAAGGCGCGCCAACTGGTTCTTGTAGCGCTTGGTGAGCAATTCCTCGATGGCCTTGGGCTCCTTGCCGGCGATCTTCAGTCGCAGCACCTCGTCCTTCACGCGTTTGCGCCAGAGGTCATCCAGTTCCCGTTCGTTCTCCGGTCGCGCTGCATTCTCGCGATCAACCAGCAGCTCCTCGTCCAGCGTGAAGTCAAAGCTGTCGACGCCTTGCTCCAGCAGGCTCAGAGCGTACTGCAGCCTGCTCTGCAGACGCTCCAGATGCACCTTGTAAATGATGAACCCAGGCTCGAGGTTGCCATTCTTGAGGAAGTCGTCGAACTGGTTGCGCCAGGCTTCGAATTCGGCAACGTCCCCTGCAGTGAAATAGCTGCGCGAAGGGTCAAGCATCTCGATGTAGCTATCGAAGATCTTCGCCGCGCGGGCGTCGTTGAGCGGTGGTTTGTTGTAATGATGGCGCTTGAGCAGCTCGACCACGTTCAGGCTGGCAATCACCTGGTCACGGTCAGGCTGCAGATAATCCCAGGTGTGCGGGTCGGCAGGCTTGGCCAGAGTGGTACTTGCCTGAAGACCTACCAGCAAGGCTAGCAGGCCTGCGGTTAATGATCGTTTCATATGGAGAGAGCGACGCGAGGCTGAGTAATAACGCATATTAGGCCATCAAATCAGGCGCCGAGACGGAATCCGCTCGGCGGGAAAAACACAGCCCGATGGTATCTGGCGGCTGGCACGCCGCGATTCAGTTCGCACCGAGGCGGTAGGGCGATTCTCCGCACCGAGGATGCCGATCAGGCAATCCATGGTTTTGAATGGGCGTATCGCTGTGAGGCCTAGGTAGAACTTGATCAGCGGCCTGCACTGCCGGAGTCACGGTTTAGCGGGCGCAGGTATGAACCACTATGGAGGCAGCATGAAGGCATTGCAAGGCATCGAAGGACAGCTGGAGTGAGTGGAGCGCACCGTTGCGAAGTGCGGCAAGAAAGAGGTCAGGATTCAAGTAGCGGCTGCAGGCCTGAACCGTGCCGATTTGCTGCAGCGCGCGGGCACTATCCGCCGCAGCTCGGCGTGAGCGATATCTTCGGATGACCAGGCTAAGTTTCTGGCTGACATTGCAGGCGGATTCGGGCCGCTCTTGGCCAACCAGACGCTTTCTCCACGCCTGGGATGCAGTTTCCCGGCGACGTGGAGGCGCGTTTGCTGCCCTGGCGAGCATTCATATATCGGGGAAGGTTGAGTTGGTTATCGATGCCAGTCTGGTCTGAACAATCCAAGCCAGGCGCGTGCGCCTGGATTTCACGGGTCAAGGCAGCTCGGCGCTCGAATAGAACGCGCTAAGTACCTTCACCAGATGTGCCAGATCCTGGCTGCCGGCCAGCTCGCGGATCGAGTGCATGCCGAAGGTCGGCAAGCCGATATCCACGGTGCGTACACCCAGCTGGCTGGCGGTGATAGGGCCGATGGTCGAGCCGCAGCCCATGTCGCTGCGGGTTACGAAACTCTGCACTGAGACTTCATTTTCCAGACACAAGTGGCGGAAGAAGCCGGCAGTTTCGCTGCTTGTGGCGTATCGCTGGTTGCTGTTGACCTTGATCACCGGCCCGGCATTGAGTTTCGGACCGTGGTTGCCGTCATGCTTGTCGCTGTAGTTGGGATGCACGGCATGCGCGTTATCGGCCGAGATCATCAGTGAACGGTTGATGCTGCGCTGGAAGGACTCGCCTTCAGGCAATACGCGGCGCAGGACTTGTTCGAGAAACGGCCCGTCGGCACCGCACATCGAGGTGGAGCCAACCTCTTCATGATCAGTGCAGACCAGCACACAGGTTTCCTCGGGGCCAGCGCGCAGCAGTGCCTGGAGGCCGGCAAAACACGACAGCAGATTATCCAGGCGAGCACCTGCGATAAAGTCGCCGTTAAGGCCTATCACGGCAGCGCTCTGGGTATCGTAGAAGCTCAGCTCGAAATCCAGTACGACGTCAGCCACCAGACCATGCTCGCGGCTCAGTTGGTCCGCCAGCAGCGCCCTGAAATCCGGGCTGTCTTCGCTGGCGACTTGCGCCAGTATCGGCGGCAGCTCGTTCTGCGGATTGATCGCCCAGCCCTGGTTGGCATCTCGATTGAGGTGTATGGCAAGGCTGGGAATCACCGCAATAGGCAGCTTGAAATCGATCAGCTGGCTCTCGATCCGGCCGTCGCGGCTATAAGTCACGCGTCCAGCCAGGGACAAGTCACGGTCGAACCATGGCGCCAGCAACGCACCGCCATAGACTTCCACGCCGAGTTGCCAGAAGCCCTGCCGCTGCAATTCAGGTTGTGGCTTTACTCGAAGGCAGGGGCTGTCGGTGTGGGCCCCGACCAGGCGGATACCCTGTTCGATGACCGATTGGTTACCTAGCTGGAACGCAATAATCGCGGAGTCGTTACGGGTGACGTAGTAACGGCCGCCGGGTTCGGTGTCCCAGGTTTCGCGTTCTTCCAGCGCCTTGTAGCCGGCGGCCTGCAGGGCCTGGGCAAGGCTGGCAGTGGCGTGGAATGGGGTAGGGGAGGCTTTGAGGTAATCAATCAGACCCTGGTTGAGTTCTTCGCGCATGGTTGGCTCCGGACGGCAATGGCTCGGAGTTTATCGCGGAACAAGGTGCTAGCTACAGGCTGCATGCTGCAAGCAGCCGAAACCGCACCTTGTGTTTTGCTTGAAGCCTTCAGCCGCTTCATTCTAGAAAGGCGCCGGGCAGTCGAAGCGCATACGCTCGCCACTTTGAGGATGGGTCAGGGCAAGCATGCTGGCATGCAGGCAGAGCCGGTCATGTGCGTCAAGGGCTTGCTCATGCGCATACAGGCGGTCGCCTAATAGAGGATGGCCAATCGAGAGCATGTGTACACGCAACTGATGGGAGCGGCCGGTAATCGGGGTGAGCTCGACCCGGCTGTAATCACCGCAGCGCTCCAGGACTCGCCAATACGTTAGCGCATGCTTGCCCAGCTCATGGTCGACCACATGTCGCGGTTTGGTCGGCGGGTCGTAGCGCAGCGGCAGTTCGATGCTTCCACTGTCTTGTTCGGGCTCGCCCCAGCATAAGGCGGTGTACGCTTTTTCTGTCTCGCGGTCGTGGAACTGTCGCGACAGTTCGCGATGGCCGTCCGCGTCGCGGGCAAGCACGATCAGGCCTGAGGTTTCCCAGTCCAGGCGGTGGACGATCCGCGCCTCTGGATAACCATTTTCCTGCAGGCGGGTAACGAGACAATCCTTGTTGTCTTCGGCGCGGCCGGGCACCGACAGCAGCAGAGTAGGCTTGTTGATGACCAGTAACGCGGCGTCTTGGTGAACGATCTGGATGTTGCTCAGTGGCATTTTCGAATTCCGCAAACGACATCGGCGACCGAAGTCGCCGATGAATCTGTCGCTACACAAAGGTGTTTGCGACTACCCAGTCGATCAACGATCCGGCAGGGTGATGTTCAGCTCAAGGATCGAACAGCTGCCCTGATCCTCCAGGGCGACCTGAACCTGATCGCTGTCGATGTTGACGTACTTGCGGATCACCTCGACCAGTTCCTTCTGCAAAGCCGGCAGGTAGTCCGGTTGCGTCCGTTGGCCACGCTCGTGGGCGACGATGATCTGCAGGCGTTCCTTGGCGATGTTGGCGGGTGTTTCCTTCTTCTTGCGTTCACGAAAGAAGTCGAGAAGGTTCATTCGCGGCCTCCAAACAAGCGTTGCAGGAAGCCCTGCTTTTTAACGTCGAGGAAACGATGGTTCACTTCCTTGCCCAGCAGGCGATCCACGGCGTCGCTATACGCCTGGCCGGCATCGCTTTGGTCATCGAGAATCACCGGCACACCCTGGTTGGAAGCCTTCAACACGGCCTGTGATTCGGGAATGACGCCGAGCAGACGGATCGAAAGGATTTCCTCGACGTCCTCGACACCAAGCATTTCACCTTTGACTACACGCTCGGGGTTGTAGCGGGTCAACAACAGGTGTTCCTTGATCGGTTCTTCGCCGTTTTCAGCACGGCGGGACTTGCTGGCCAGTAGGCCCAGCATGCGATCCGAGTCGCGAACCGAAGAGACTTCCGGGTTGGTGACGACGATGGCTTCGTCGGCGAAGTACATCGCCAGGTGGGCGCCTTTCTCGATACCAGCCGGGGAGTCGCAGATGACGTATTCAAACGTTTTGGCCAGCTCGTCGATGACCTTGCCGACGCCTTCGAGCGTCAGGGCATCCTTGTCGCGGGTCTGGCTGGCGGCCAGGACGTAAAGGTTTTCGAGTCGCTTGTCCTTGATCAGAGCCTGAGTCAAGGTGGCATCGCCCTGAATGACATTGACGAAGTCATACACCACGCGACGCTCGCAGCCCATGATCAGGTCCAGGTTACGCAGACCGACGTCGAAGTCGACGATGACGGTCTTGTGGCCGCGCAAGGCGAGGCCGGTACCGATGGCGGCGCTGGAAGTGGTTTTACCGACGCCACCTTTGCCGGAAGTGACTACGAGGATCTTGGCCAAGGTGATTCACCCTAAATATGAAGTACGGAACCGTAGCCGACTCGGCTTACAGTAGGCCCGTTTTGGTGCTTGAAAATTCGCGGCAGTATCCGTTAAAGGCGGGTGATGTTCAACACGTCACCGGATAGCTTCATCTGCACGGCTTCGGCCCAAAGCGGGTCGCGTCTAAGGTCTTCAGCGACCTTGTAATGTCCGGCAATCGAGACCATTTCAGCGGCCAGTTGCTGGCAGAAAATACGTGCGTTGGCGTCGCCCTTGATGCCTGCCAGCGCACGGCCGCGCAACGGGCCGTACACATGGATGTTCCCGTCGGCGAGAAGTTCCGCGCCAGGACTCACTGCGGCAAGTACGATCAGATCGCCGCCCTGGGCGTAGACCTGTTGGCCGCCGCGGATGGGGGCAGTGATTACCCGTGTCGGTCGGTAGAGGGGTTCTGCCGGTTTGACGGGCTCGGCCGGGGTTTTGCTGGCGATGTCGAGCTTGCGTTCACGAGCGTTTGACGGCGGCAGCACGGGCAGATCCAAGCGGCAGGCGGCTTCGACAATCTGCGGGTCGCCTGCACGCAACGCAAGGGTGCGCAGGCCGTGCTTGCGGCAGAGCGCGATGAGGGCGGGCAGGTCGAGATTGCAATCGGCCGGGAGTTTGTCCAGCGCCAACACCAGCGGCGTATTGTTGAAAAAATCCGGGGCCTGTTCGACCTTGATGGCGAGTTGCTGATCCAGGCGCTGCAGGTCGTTCTGCGCCAGCTCCAGCACAGTGATGGCGAGCATGCTGCCCTTGAGCTGGAACACGGGGGCTTGGTCGGTGAGGTCGGCTTGGCTCATGGTCTGCCTGCTGCGGTAAATGGCGAGGACTTATAGCGGGGCAAACTGTCGCCTGCAAGTCTCGCTAGCCTTGTCGGACGGATGCCGTGTATCGCGACACCACCGCATTGATGGGCGATTTATCGCTAGAATGCGCGCTTTTATTGGTTCGGGCTTGCCAATGGATCGTCCTCGTTTCCGTTCATCTTTTCTCCACCCCCGTTTCTGGTTGCTGTGGCTTGGCTTCGGTCTGCTGTGGCTGGTGGTGCAGCTACCCTATCGGGTATTGCTGCTGCTGGGGTGCGGCCTTGGCGCGTTAATGTACCGAGTTGCGCGCTCTAGACGGCAGATCGCACGGCGCAACTTGCAGCTGTGCTTTCCCGAACTGGGCGAAAAGGAGCGTGAGCGGTTGCTGCGCGAGAATTTTGCCTCGACTGGCATTGCCTTCTTCGAAATGGCCATGAGCTGGTGGTGGCCCAAGTCGCGTTTGCAGCAGCTCGCGCAGATCCAGGGGCTCGAACATTTGCAGCAAGCACAGGCGCAAGGGCAGGGCGTGATCCTGATGACCCTGCATTTCACCACGCTGGAAATCGGTGGGGCGCTCCTCGGCCAGTGGCACACCATTGATGGCATGTACCGCGAGCACAAGAATCCGGTGTTCGATTATGTGCAGCGGCGTGGCCGCGAGCGGCACAATCAGGACGCGACAGCGATCGAACGCGAAGATGTGCGTGCCATGCTCAAGGTCCTGCGTGCGGGCCGTGCGATCTGGTATGCCCCCGACCAGGATTACGGCCGTAAGCAGAGCATCTTCGTACCCTGGTTCGGTATCCAGGCCGCAACCGTAACCGCTACGACCAAGTTTGCCCGCCTGGGAAGGGCGAAGGTGATCCCTTACACGCTGGAGCGCCTGCCTCGCGGAAAGGGCTACAGCCTGGTGGTGCATCCGCCGTTGGAAAATTTTCCCGGTGAAAGCGAGGAGGCTGACTGTCGCCGCATCAACGAGTGGATTGAAGACTCGGTCAGGCAGCATCCTGAACAGTATCTGTGGGCACACCGGCGTTTCAAGACCCGACCGGGTGGGGATCCCAGTCTTTACCGCAAGCGCCCGAAGAAACCCGTCAGTCTGTAAAGACGCCGTCGCGGAAGTCCCGCAGCGCCTGCTCGATCTCTTCGCGGCTGTTCATTACAAACGGGCCGTACTGCACAATCGGCTCGCCGATCGGGCGGCCTGCAAGGAGCAGAACGCAGGCGCCGCTGCTGGTTGAAAGTGCCAGCTCGCCCTGATCGGAAAGTCGGGCGAGCTGGTTTTTTCCGAGGCGTTGCCCGCCTACCAGCAATTCGCCCTCGAACACATACAGGATCACTCGCAGCCCGTCGGACAGCTGTGGGCTTAACCCTGTGCCGGCGGGAAGGCGAAGATCGAAGAACTGTGGTTCTGTATTAGGACGCCGCACGGCACCAGCTTGGGTGATGCCTTCGGCGCAGAGCTGGCCGGCGACCACGACCGCTTCGATACCATTAGGCAGCGTTATCCGAGGGATTTCGGCAGGGGAGAAATCACGGTAGCTCGGATCGTCCAGCTTGTTCTTCGCCGGCAGGTTGAGCCATAGCTGGAACCCGCGCATCAGCCCGTGTTCCTGCTGAGGCATCTCGCTATGGATGACGCCGCGAGCGGCGGTCATCCATTGCACGCCTCCACTCTCCAACAGACCGACATTGCCGAGGTGGTCTTCGTGACGCATGCGGCCTTCGAGCATATAAGTGATGGTCTCGAAGCCGCGGTGGGGGTGCGCCGGAAAACCGGCGATGTATTCGTCCGGGTTATCCGAGCCGAACTCGTCAAGCATCAGAAAGGGATCGAATCGCTCCGGCGCGACGCCGCCAAACAACCGTGTCAGGCTGACGCCTGCACCATCGGAGGTGGCACGGCCGGTGCTGATGGAAAGGATTTCGCGCGTGGTCATAGCTTCGCTCCAAGAACAGATGGGCTAAGACTACGGTCAGGCACTCGATCCGTTCATGCGAAATTTGAACCCTTCCTATCGGTCAGATCGATCATTCTTCTATCTGCAGCTTCCGCGCGCGCGTATAGACGTAGCGGACCTTCTCGTATTCGAACGGCGAGTTGAGCTGTCCGTAACGCAGGGGAGTCGTGTAGCGGATGTCGATCAAGCGAAGCGCCGTTAAGCCGAATTCACCGCCGCTGGCTTCGGCATAGCTGAAGTAGTCAACCTGCCGTTCGACACCAAAATCCACTGCCTGGCCAGCGGTATCCCGCAGGTTGGACGGGCCGAGTGCGGGGAGGATCAGGTACGGGCCGTGGGGTACGCCATAGAAGCCCAGGGTCTGGCCAAAATCCTCGTTGTAGCGTGGCAGGCCCATGCGTGTCGCGGGGTCCCAGATGCCTCCCACGCCAAGGATCGTGTTGAACAGCAGGCGCGCCGTCGTGGTCATGGCGCGTTCGCCCTTGAGCTGGGCGATGCTGTTAAAGAGCGTCGGGATTTCCCCGAGGTTATCGAAGAAGTTGCTGACGCCGGTCCGCACGATCTTGGGCGTGACGTAACGGTAGCCGCGAACGGCAGGCAGCATCACGAACTGATCCAGGCGGTAGTTGAAGTAATACATGCGCCGGTTCAGCGATTCCCAGGGGTCATAGATGTTCAGCGCGTCGAAGGTGGCGCGCTCGAATTCGCGCTGGTCGAGGCCGGGGTTGAACTCCAGGTCACGCAACGGATGGGTGAATCCATCCTCATCGACAGTTCCCGTCTGGGCATGGGCAACGCTACTGATCAGCAACATGACGGCAAGCAGAGAGCGTTTAGCCACGGAAAAACTCCAACATATCGTGAGCATTGACCCGGTAAGTGAGATTGCCGCAGTGGCCACCGCGAGGGTAAAGCGTCATGCGCTCGCCGAAGGTGCGGCGAAGAAACCCCAGATCCCCAGCACCGAGAATGATGTCGTCAGCGTTATGCATCACACCGATCTTCGGGCTGTTGCGCATGTAATCCTCAAGCGCGTACAGGCTGACCTGTTGTACAAGCTGCGCCATGCTGCCGCCGTCCTGCTGAGCCCGCCACATGGGGATCAGCTGCTCGGTGATATAGCAATCGAAGTCACAGAGCAGCGCTCGGCGAAAGAACGGCTCGAGGCTGGTGCCTTCATCGATTGGGTATTTTGGTGGCACGATCAGACCGCGGCGGTTGATCAGATCAGAGGTGAACGCGATATCGGCCGCCGAGAAGCGGAATACCGAGCCGATCAACATGGCCATCTGTTCATCCGTCAGCCGCAGCGCGGACTGCTGGAAATCGAACAGCATCGCCTCATCCAGGTTGATCGTGCCTTGCTGCCGGTAGTAGCGCGTGAGCTTTTCCAAGATGACTTCGTAGAAGGTGGTGGTGCTGTCGATGGCATCGACCTGCGTCTGTACCAGCTTGTCGAGGTTGCTGATTGAGGTGTAGAGGTTCACCGGCGGATTGATCATCAGCACGCGCTTGAAGTTAAAACTCTGTCGCGTCTCATCTAGTTTGCTGACGAATGCAGCATTAAGCGCCCCGAGGCTATAGCCGACCAGGTTGAACTCAGTGACGGGCAGTTCATGTTGCTGTGCGCGAACGGCCTGCATCACGCGGTAGAGGTCCTTGGCATCGCCTGGACTGTAGCCTGGTGTGGCGTAGCGCGAGGCAGCGGCGATGAAGTCGAAACTGGTGGGGGAGGACAGTTGCACCACATGATAGCCAGCTCCGTAGAACAGCCGCTTGAGCGACTCGGTCTTGCCGGCAGAGTAGCTGGCACCTGTGCCTGAGATGATGAACATCAGCGGCGCTGGACCGGGTTGTTTTGCCAGCCGGTAGGTCAGCCGTTTCACCGCCCAGAAATTATCGGGCAGAGTGAATTCCCGTTCGGGGCGCAACCTCAGGCTGTAGTCGGCCTGATCGATGTCGTCGTCCTCAGGCAGGTCGGCACGAAAGGGCGCCGGTGTCGTAGCTATCGTCGCCTCGAACGGGTTGCTCAGAGGATAGCCATACTGCTCGATGCTGATGTCTGCCGCGTGGGCAGGCGTAACGACCAGTGCAAGCAGTGCGCTCAGGCACAGCAGCAATCGCATATGAGGTGATCTCCGGTGACTACGGTGGGGTTTGGCTATTGGATATTCAATTTGCGGGTATCGGCAGCAGGGCCGGTATCTGTCAGGCGTGATCTCGACGATTCGGACATCGGTGGCGTCTCAACAGCGGGTTGGTCCGGTCGCAGCGCCCGTGTATTTTCGTGCTCAGATGATGCCTGGAATCGCCTGCGCTATGTCGTTTCGCTGAGCATTGACCACAATTAAGCCGGCAGGTTGCGTGGCTTTCGCCCATTGATAGCAAAAAGCCGGTCATGAAGTCGTGAACACGAACGTGACCATTTGGTCACGGTGCGATAGGCGCAACGGCTAGTGGAGAGTCTTCGCAGGGGCGGCCACTACATGTCGTAACGGCGCAGCTGGGTTCAAGCGAATACGATTCAGTTGCTTAAGCCTGGTGATGCAGCCAGGCGTGAGCTGGAATGTGCTTCTCAGAAGCCTGACGCTTTTCCAGACGCTGCCAGACCTTCTCATGAAAGTAGAATCCTACCGAGTTGCACAGCGGTTCGATAGCGGCAACCAGGCCACCGGCTGCTGCGCTGCCGGTCAGGCGTAGGTGACCGAGAACGCGATGCAGAAGTGCATCAGGGTGAAGGTAACTGTCTTGGTCATGGTCGATTCCCCGCGGCTATCGAGAATTATTCTCTCTTGTTGCGAAGTGTGCTCGTGCCCGCGAAGCGTAGGAAATCGCTGTGTTCGATGGCTTACATAGGCCAGTCCTATAAGCTTACGTTTGCGTAGTCCTCACCGGCGCCAAAGCGTCTGGCACGGGCCTTTCATGAAATAAAAACAAGACCATGGTCGAGTGGCGTTAACACGGGCCGGCCCTAAAGTAGCCGCCCTGCCTTCATGTGTGGGCAGAGACCGTGTGGAGACCCCAATGAACAACGAGACCGTAATTCAGCAAATTAATGCTGACCCACGATTCCAGGACCTGGTTGCCAAGCGTGGTCGTTTCGCCTGGATGCTGGCGACCATCATGCTCACCGCTTACTTCGCTTTCATTCTGGTTATCGCCTTTGACCCTGCGGTGTTGGGAACCCCTTTAAGTGCAGGCTCTGTCACCACTTGGGGCATCCCGGCGGGTCTGGGCCTGATCTTCCTGTCGTTCGTGCTGACCGGAGTCTACGTGCAACGCGCTAACGGGGAGTTCGATCGCATCACCCAGGACATTCTCAACGAGGCTCAGAAATAATGCTTGCTCGTCTGCTGACCGCAGCTGCTCTGATGGCAGTTGCTCCGGCGCTGTTTGCTGACGCCCTGACCGGCGATGTGCAGAAACAGGCCACCAACTGGACCGCCATTTCCATGTTCATCGTGTTCATCGTGTTCACGATGGGTATCACCAAATGGGCGGCCAAACGCAATACCTCCACCTCTGATTACTACACGGCCGGTGGCAGTATCACTGGGTTCCAGAACGGATTGGCAATTGCTGGCGACTTCATGTCAGCAGCGTCATTTCTCGGCATTTCCGCGCTGGTTTTCACCAGCGGCTACGACGGCCTGATCTATTCGATCGGCTTTTTGGTGGGCTGGCCGATCATCCTCTTCCTGATGGCAGAGCGCCTGCGCAACCTGGGCAAATTCACCTTCTCCGACGTAGCCTCCTACCGCCTTGGACAGACGCAGATCCGTATCCTATCTGCCTGCGGTTCGCTGATCGTGGTGGCCTTCTATCTGATCGCGCAAATGGTCGGTGCGGGCAAGCTGATTCAACTGCTGTTCGGCCTCGACTATCTGGTTGCAGTGGTCATGGTCGGTGTGCTGATGGTCATGTACGTGATGTTTGGCGGCATGCTGGCAACCACCTGGGTGCAGATCATCAAGGCTGTGCTCCTGCTGTCCGGCGCAACCTTTATGGCTGTCATGGTCATGTATAACGTCGGCTTCGATTTCAGCCGTCTGTTCTCCGAGGCTGTAGCACTGCACCCGAGCCATCAGGCGATCATGAGCCCGGGCGGCCTGGTTTCCGATCCGATCTCGGCTATCTCGCTGGGCCTCGCATTGATGTTTGGTACTGCCGGCCTGCCGCACATCCTGATGCGCTTCTTCACCGTTGCCGATGCCAAGGAAGCGCGTAAGAGCGTGTTCTACGCGACTGGCTTCATTGGCTACTTCTATATCCTGACCTTCATCATCGGTTTCGGCGCGATTCTGCTGGTCAGCACCAACCCGAGCTTCAAAGATGCCACGGGCGCCATCGTTGGCGGTACCAATATGGTGGCCATTCACCTGGCATCGGCGGTCGGCGGCAATCTGTTCCTGGGCTTCATCTCAGCGGTGGCCTTCGCCACCATCCTTGCTGTGGTCTCGGGCCTGGCACTGGCCGGTGCTTCAGCGGTCGCTCATGACCTCTATGCCTGCGTAATCATGAAGGGCAAGGCCAAGGAAGAGGACGAGATGAAAGTGACCAAGCGCACCACGCTGGCATTGGGCGTACTGGCCATCCTACTCGGCGTCGCTTTCGAGAATCAGAACATCGCCTTCATGGTGGGACTGGCGTTCTCGGTTGCCGCCAGCTGCAACTTCCCGATCCTGTTCCTTTCGATGTACTGGAAGAATCTGACCACTCGCGGTGCATTGATCGGTGGTGCGATGGGCCTGGGTACGGCGTTGCTGCTGACCATCCTGAGCCCGACGGTCTGGGTCGACGTGTTGCACTTCGAAAAGGCCATCTTCCCGTACAAGTATCCGGCCCTGTTCGCCATGATCGCCTCCTTCGCCGGCCTGTGGTTCTTCTCGGTCACCGACAAGTCCAAGACGGCTGCCGAAGAGCGAGCGCGCTTCTTCCCCCAGTTCATCCGCTCGCAGACCGGTCTGGGTTCGACTGGTGCGGTCGCACACTGATCTAGGGTTTTGTGATCGAAAGGCAGCCTTCGGGCTGCCTTTTTTTTGCTATGGGACCAGCCGTCTCAACGCGGCCAATCGGGAGCGGAGCATGCCTGTCATTCAGCATTTCGATAGAGGCCGGAGCCTGCTGCAGCTTTCGCTAGACTCGTGGCAACCCAACGAACAAAAGGTTACAAACGATGCAAAATCGCATGATGGTCACGGGGGCCGGTTCCGGCCTGGGTCGCGAAATAGCGTTGCGCTGGGCACGCGAGGGTTGGCAGCTGGCCTTGTCGGACGTCAACGAGACCGGCCTGGCCGAAACCCTGAAAATGGTCCGTGATGCAGGCGGCGACGGTTTCACTCAACGCTGTGACGTGCGCGACTACAGCCAGCTGACGGCGCTGGCACAGGCTTGCGAGAGCAAGCTTGGCGGTATCGATGTGGTGGTCAACAACGCCGGTGTTGCCTCGGGTGGCTTCTTCGACGAGCTGTCACTGGAGGACTGGGACTGGCAGATCGCGATCAACCTCATGGGTGTGGTCAAGGGCTGCAAAGCCTTCCTGCCATTGGTGCAGAAGAGCCAGGGCAAGATCATCAACATCGCGTCGATGGCGGCGCTGATGCAGGCGCCGGGCATGAGCAATTACAACGTGGCCAAGGCCGGGGTAGTGGCGTTGTCCGAGAGCCTGCTGGTGGAGCTGAAGCAGCAGGAAGTTGGGGTTCATGTAGTCTGCCCGTCGTTCTTCCAGACCAACCTGATGGACTCCTACCGCGGTCCGACCCCTAACATGAAAGCGCAGATCAGCAAGTTGCTCGAAGCGTCGCCTATCTCTGCTGCCGACATTGCCGACTACATCTACCGTCAAGTGGCTGAGGGCGTGTTCATGATCCTGCCGCACGATGAAGGGCGCATAGCCTGGAAGGTCAAGCAACAGAATCCACAGGCGATCTACGACGAGATGGCGCTGTTGGCAGAAAAGAAGCGTAGCAAGAGCAAAACCTGACCGGCTGGTCCGTTTTGCTTGCCCTGGTCCAGGGGCGGGAGTAGGGTTGCCAATCCTTCCCAGTCTGCCTCTGGATTCATTGTGAAAAACCCGTCTCGCTGGCTGCTCATGCTGGCTCTTGTGTTGGCCGCCATCAACCTTCGGCCCGGTATCACTTCTTTTGCACCATTGATCGAACGCATCGCCGAGGAGCTCAGCCTCAGCCGCAGCGTGATCAGCCTCACCACCGCATTGCCGGTACTGCTGATGGGGCTGCTGGCGCCGTTGGCACCTCGTCTGGCCGTACGTTTCGGCCTTGAGCGCACCATCAGCCTGTGCCTTGGCTTGATCGGCCTAGCGCTGTTACTGCGTCTGTTCGGCAAGAGTGCGCCGGTGTTGATCGGCACGGCGGCTATGGTTGGTGCCGGAATCGCGGTTGCCGGGCCGCTGTTGTCGGGCTTCATCAAGCGTTATTTTCTCAAGCAGATGGGCAAGACTGCTGCCTACTATTCGTTGAGCATGGCCGTTGGCGGCACCATCGGCGTGGTGCTTACTGCGCCAGCGGCCGAATGGCTGGGCCAGCGCTGGACCTGGGGCCTGGCGCTGTGGGCGCTCCCTGCGGTGCTGGCGTTGCTGATCTGGTGGCGTCTACCAAACCAGCCGGAGCCGGCCGTGGAGAGCCGTGCCGGTCTGCCGTGGCGCGAACCGCGCGCTTGGTTGGTAAGCATCTATTTCGCCTTGCAGGCCGGTCTCTTCTACGCGCTGGCTACCTGGTTAGTGGCGCGTTACCACGAGGTTGGCTTCAGCCTGCTGCAGAGCAATGCCTTTTTCAGTGGCTTCATGCTGATCGGTTTACCCAGTGCGTTCATCATGCCTTGGCTGGCGCAGCGCTTCGGACGGCGGCACTTGCTGATGGCCAGCTGCGGCGTGCTGGCAACGGTCTGTCTGCTGGTTATTGCCTGGCTTCCGCAGGTCAATCCGCTGCTGGTGTGCATGTTGCTGGGCATAGCGCTGAACGGAACCTTTTCCATGTCGCTGGTGTTGCCAATGTACGAAGCCAGCACGCCGCTTGCGGTCAGTCGCCTGACGGCGATGATGCTTTGCACCGGGTATTGCCTGGCCTGTTTCACCCCTGTGCTGACCGGATTGGGCCGAGATATCGCCGGTGACTATCGTGAACCCTTCTTAGTACTCGCGACCATGTCGGCGGCGATGTCGCTGCTGGCCCTGCGGCTGGCGCCTCGGCGCGATCTGGCTGCAGCGAGCACGCGCTGAAGGAGACCCGACCACCCCGAGGTTGTGGTCTGCGTCACCTCTGCAGCTTGTGCCTTGACCTTGTCTGCAACGGGCGCTGGAAGGCTGAGCGGATTTGGTCGAACATGACGGGCTTTCGCCTGGAGTGTTTCTGTGGAGCCGGAATCCATCGTCTACGGCAGCATCCGTGACTGGCCTTCGACCGATGTCGAGCAGTGCCGGTTGCGTCGCGCGGTCAATCGGCGTGCGCTGTACAGCCTGCCGCAAGGCGAGGGTTGGCCTTTTCTCGGAAGAGAAATGTTCTCTTGCTGTATGGATGAAGGGGTGTACCAGACGCAGGTCATTCACTTCGGTGCCAGCTACCGCGCGGTCGAATATGAGTGGACGCTCTGGGTGCGTCATTTCGAAGAACTGCTGAACGAACTCTACTGGACCAGCGCCGTGGTTCATCTGGAGACCGAACTCAATGGCATTCATACCTTCCGCTGGGAAACCGAAAGCGGCTCGCACAGCCCTCATCAGCGTGATCTGCGCCTGCGCTGCGCCTGGGAACGTGACGGTGGGGTGCTCAGCTGAGGTCTAGTCCTCCAGCCACTCCTTCGGTACGTCGCGCCGGAGCGCCAGCTGGCATTGCTGATGGCCTACGTCGAAGACGATCACCGCGGTGCCTTTGTGCAATGCGTGGCGTACCCGCTCGACACGGATTTCCAGCGGCGTCTCGTCGCCATTGTCGGTGCCCTCGCGGGTCACGAAATCTTCGATGACGCGGGTCAGAGTGTCAGGTTCTAGCTGGTCGTAAGGAATGAGCATTGGTGCCGGATCAGGTGGGATGGTGCAGGTCGGGTTCGTTGATCGGCGCGTTGAGGAACCGGTCCAGGTAAGCATACAGCTGCTTGCTGTCCAGTGGCTTGCCAATGAATTCATCCATGCCGGCCTCGCAACCAGCACGGCGATGTTCATCGAGCATGTGAGCGGTCAGCGCAATGATCGGCACCGACCTCAGCCGCAACTGCCTCTCGAGTTGGCGGATCTGTCTACTGGCCTCGAAACCATCCATCTCCGGCATTTCACAATCCATCAGGATCAGCTGCACCGCAGCCGGATTTTCGCTGTAGGCACTGACCGCTTTGCGCCCGTTTTCGGCCATCATGACCTCATAGCCGCGTTTGCGCAGCAGACTGGACACCACCATCTGGCTGACGGGATTGTCCTCTACGGCGAGGATGAGCGGCTTGGAGCGTCCTGGGTGTTCAATGTGCGCCGCACCGCCATCGGAGGCGGGGTTTGCCTGATGGAGGCGATGCAGTGCTTCGCGTAATGGGACGAGCAGCAGTGGCAACGGCAAGTGGGCCAGGCGCAACGATGACGATGCCGGCGAGGGTTCGCTTTGCGGCGGGTAGAGCAGCATTACCCGTTGATTCGGTTTGAGCTGGTCGGCTACGGCGTTGAGCCAAGCCTGAGGTTTACCTGGCCACGGCGCCATGATTACCAGCAGTGGGGCTGAGGCTTGATCGTCGAGGTAGCGGCGCAGATGCTGGGGCTCCTCGCAGCGGACGGTTCGCATGCCCCAGCGCTGCAGCAAGTTGCCCATTGCATCCAGGGCGCAGATGTCCTTGGACGCGATCACGGCGGTTCGTCCCTCGAGCAGTGCCGTCAGTGGGTCGAGCTTGCCGCTCGCCTCGCGCAGCGGGATGTCGAAGCTGAACTGGCTGCCTTGGCCGGGCGTGCTCTGCACATCGATCTGGCCGCCCATCATTTCTACCAGCTCCTTACTGATAACTAGCCCCAGACCGCTGCCACCATAGCGCCGGGTAGTGCTGGAGTCGCCTTGAGCGAAGGATTCGAACAGCTGGGCAAGGACCTCAGCGCGCATGCCGATGCCGCTGTCGGTGATCGAAAAGACCAGGCTTCGACTGCTTTCCGGGCCCTGGCAGGCGACCTTCAGAACCACACAGCCCTGTTCGGTGAATTTCAATGAATTGCTGAGCAGGTTCATCAGAACCTGTTTCAGGCGGGTCGGATCGCCGCGTAGGCGGCCCGGCACGCCCGGCGCGAGGCTAAGATGCAGGTTCAACTGCTTTTGCAGCGCTTGGGCCGTGAACAGGCTGATGGTTTCGGAGACCAGCTCTTCCAGATCGAACTCGATGTCCTCCAGTACCAACTTGCCGGCACCGATCCGCGCATAGTCAAGGATGTCGTTGATGACCGTCATCAGCGAGTGGCTGGAGCTGGAAACAGTGTCCAGGTAGAACCGCTGGTTACGGTCAAGCGGGGTTTCACGCAGCAATTGCAGCATGCCCAGTACACCGTTCAATGGCGTGCGGATTTCATGGCTCATTTTCGCCAGGAAGCGGCTCTTAGCCTGGTTCTCGCTCTCCGCCCGCTCGGCTGCCTGGCGTGAACGGAAGCCTTCTTCCTTAAGCAGGTTGATGCGGTCCGCGAGCCCGATCGACAGGGTGATCAGCTCGAAGGCAATGCCAGCTTTGACGGTCGAGGAACCATACAGGCCTAGGAGGTTGAAGCCCAGAGAACCGGCCGTGACGATGACGAAAGTCGCCAGCAGCACGCCCCAGGCCAGCGTGTAATACAGGCCATAGCGCACGCCGCGGCTCCAGACGAAAGCACCGGTCAGCAGCAGCCCGATCGACGAGCTGATGACCATTACACTGGCCAGTACGCTCCAGACCTGCGTTTCCAGAACGAAACCGGACAGCAGCGCGCCCACCGACAAGATCAGTGCCACCCGCAATGCGAAGTCCAGTCGCGGAAAGTACTCTCGGGTATGCAGGAAATGGCGGCTGAACTGGATCGACACCAGGCAATGACTGAGCATCAGCGCGTAAATGCCCAGCGCGATCAAGCCGCCTGCATCGTTCAGCCACTTGACCAGCATGCCATCGAAGCTGAGCGCAAACAGGCCAACGTTGAGGTTGTAGATCAGATACCAAAAATACGCAGGCTCGCGCAGGGAGAGGAACAGAAAGAAGTTGTAGCAGAACATCGCAAACAGCACGCCATAGAAGGCTCCGGCCAATCCTGACGAATCCTCGAATGATTCGGCATTTGCTGCATAGCTGCTGAAGTACAGCGGCACGTAGAGAGTGCTGGTGCTTTCCACACGCAGCAGCAAGGTCGAGGTACCGGGTTCCAGTTCCAGAGGAAACCAGAAGTTGCTGACCCTGACCGCTCGTTCAATGAACGGATGGTTGTCGCCGGAGCGCTGCTGGCTGATGCGGCCGTCCGGGTGACGGAGATAGAGCTGAATGTCGTCGAGCAGGGGGTAGTTGATCTCGACGAAGCCGCCGATGGGGTCGTGCAGTTGGTTTTCCAGGTCGACACGGAACCACCAGACCGAATCGTTCTTGCCCTTGTTGGGATGTACCCCGGACACCGGTACGAAGGTTTTTTCCGGCAGTGCGAAGACTTCATCCACGCCGAGCTCAGCAGCCGGGTCTCGCAAAAAGTAGCTCCAGCTACCCAGTGCCTGGCGGAAATGCTGGGAGTCCACCGGCACGGGCTCGAACGCCGATGCCTGAGCGGTCAGACAGAACAGAAGAACGGCCAGAAAAAGACGCGGCAGCATGTTATTGATCCAAGGAGTACACACTCGCAAAACGCAGTTTCCAGTCGCGCGAATGGCAAACCCTGTTCGCTTCATGCCTGACTGGCCAAGCATTCATATGTTTCAGAGGCTTGCGACTTTGCCCGGATCAGCGCCGCCTCGCAATCGGCAAATGCCTCAAGTTGGCGGCGCATCATGAAACACCATAATCAACCTGAAGAATCATCGGTGGGCTTGTCGAAGATTGAATCGACTGCCGGCACGCGAGTGTCGTTTTCCATCTGCGTCACGTGTTCGAGTTGGTGGCTGAAATTCTCCAGGGAATCTTTGCCTGCATGGGCATCACTGGTGAACACCGGTGGGCTCAGCAAGTAGGCTGAAATCAAGCGGCTCATGGCGGCCAGGCTGTCGATATGAGTGCGCTCATAACCGTGTGTTGCATCGCAGCCAAACGCCAGCAGCGCGGTGCGGATATCGTGCCCAGCCGCGATCGCCGACTGCGCATCGCTGTGGTAGTAGCGGAACAGGTCGCGCCGCACCGGTACCTCATTGGCTTCTGCCAGTTTGAGGAGGTGTCGGGACAGGTGGAAGTCGTAAGGCCCACCCGAATCCTGCATGGCGACGGTGACTGCGTGTTCGCTGGATTCCTGGCCCTTGGCCGTCGGCGCGATGTCGATGCCGACGAACTCGCTGACATCCCAGGGCAGGGCGCCGGCTGCGCCAGACCCGGTTTCCTCGGTGATGGTGAACAGCGGGTGGCAGTCGATGGGCGGCTCACGACCGCTTTCGATCACCGCTTTCAGTGACGCCAGCAAGGCTGCCACTCCAGCCTTGTCATCCAGGTGGCGCGAGCTGATGTAACCGCTGTCGGTGAACTCGGGCATTGGGTCGAATGCGACAAAATCGCCTACATTGATGCCCAATGCGAGGGTGTCTGCGCGGCTCGCGGTATAGCCGTCAAGGCGCAGCTCGACGTGGTTCCAGCTGATCGGCATCTCGTCGACGGCGGTGTTGAATGCATGCCCCGAGGCCAGCAGGGGCAGCACGCTGCCGCGTACCACGCCGGTGTCAGTAAAGACGCTGACGCGGCTGCCTTCGGCGAAGCGGCTTGACCAGCAACCCACCGGGGAAAGGCCGAGTCGGCCATTGTCCTGAATTTCCCGGACGCTGGCGCCGATGGTGTCCAGGTGCGCGGCGATGGCACGGTCCGGGCTGTACCGGCGACCTTTGAGCGTGGCGCGGATGGTTCCGCGGCGGGTCAGTTCGAAGGGAATGCCGAGCTCCTTCAGGCGCTCTGCCACATAACGAACAATGGTGTCGGTGAAGCCGGTGGGGCTGGGAATGGCGAGCATCTCCAGCAGTACACGTTGCAAGTAGTTGAGATCCGGTTCGGGAAGCTTGGCAGTCATGATCATTCCTTAGTGGCAGAAAACTGGCTGCCACTATGTAGGTGAGTGAAGTTGAGCTGCGGTGGTGCCGCAAGCGAGGCGGCGGGCCGTACCGGCACCTGCGGGTGCCGGTACCAGGCCATCTACTGCCTGAGTGCCCCGCTAGTGGGTGCCGTAGCTGAGTGGAAAGAGCAGGTCGACGAAGCGTTCGGCGGTGGGCTGAGGATGGTGATTGGCCAGGCCGACCCGTTCGTTCGCTTCGATGAACACGTACTCGGGTTGGTCTGCTGCCGGCACCAGCAGGTCCAGGCCGACTACCGGAATATCCAGTGCTCGAGCGGCTCGAACGGCGGCGTCGATCAACTCGGGATGCAACTGGCCGGTTACATCATCGAGCGTGCCTCCGGTGTGCAGGTTGGCAGTGCGGCGGACCGCCAGGCGCTCTCCGCGTGGCAAGACGCTGTCGTAGTCGAAGCCGGCGTCGCTCAGGCAGCGCTGTGTCTCTTCGTCCATAGGGATTCGACTCTCGCCGGCGGTCGCGGCCTGGCGGCGCCGGCTCTGGGTCTCGATCAACTGGCGAATGCTGTGGCTGCCGTCGCCCACCACTTCAGCGGGACGGCGGATCGCCGCGGCTACAACTTCGTACCCGATCACAACGATGCGCAGGTCAAGTCCGGGATGAAAGCTTTCCAGCAACACGCGCTGATCGAATTGACGTGCGCGAGCGATGGCTTCTTCGACATCCTGGCTGCTGCGCAGGTCGACCGAGACGCCTTGGCCCTGTTCACCATCGAGCGGCTTTACGACCACGCCGCCGTGCTGCTCGAGAAACGCTGCATTCTCCTCGGCCGAGCCCGCGAGTTGCTGGGCAGGTAGTTTAAGCCCCGCGCGAGCAAGGGTCCGGTGAGTCAAGCTCTTGTCCTGGCACAACGTCATGCTCACCGCAGACGTAAGGTCCGACAGTGACTCGCGGCAGCGCACCTTGCGGCCACCCTGGGTCAGTGTGAACAGGCCGGCTTCGGCATCGTCGATGGTGATCTCGATGCCGCGGCGGCGTGCCTCGTCGACGATAATCTTCGCGTAGGGATTGAGTTCCGCTTCCGGGCCTGGGCCAAGAAACAGCGGCTGGTTGAAGGTGTTCTTGCGCTTAACTGTGAAGGTCTGCAGGTCGCGGAAGCCGAGCTTGGCGTAGAGCGCCTTGGCCTGCTTGTTGTCATGCAGCACCGACAGATCAAGATAGGCCAGCCCACGGCCCATGTAGTGTTCGATGAGGTGACGAACCAGCGCTTCGCCTACACCGGGCCGCGTGCAGTTCGGCGCGACCGCCAGGCACCAGAGGCTGGAGCCGTTCTCCGGATCATTGAAGGCCTTGTGGTGGTTGATGCCCATGACACTGCCGATGATCTCGCCGGAGTCGTCATCCTCGGCTAGCCAATAGACCGGGCCGCCTTGCTCTCGCGGTGTGCACAACTCAGGGTTGACCGGCAGCATGTGGCGGGACTGATACAGGCTGTTGATCGCCTTCCAGTCTTCCTCGCTCTGAGCGCGGCGGATCCCGAAGCCGCGAAAGCTCCGGCGAGCCGGGCGGTAATCGGTGAACCAGATGCGCGATGTGTCCGATGGATCAAGGAACAGCTGCTGCGGCGCATAGGCGAGCACCTGATGCGGCGCGGCGACATACAGAGCGATATCCCGCTCGCCGGCCTGTTCATGGAGCAGGTCGGCCGCGAGCTTTTCCGGGTCCGAGTAGGTGTGGCCGATCAAGATCCGGCCCCAGCCACAGTGCAGCGTGACTGGCGCCTGATGTTCCGCCTGGCCGTCCTCGGCAAGCCGTTGTTGCAAGCGCTCGTAGGTCGGTGTCTGACCGCGCAACAGTCGCTGTCCGTAGGCTTGAGACTTCTGCATGGTGCATTCCTTGGAGCTTGTATGACTTCACCACGGCAACGCTTCGGCGCTCGCTCATCGCGTCGTCATGAACGGGTTGTTAGAGGCCTTGTTCGCTCAACCATAGATTGACCGCTGCCAACTGCCACAATTTCGAGCCACGCAGGGGCGTCAGTTGACCTTCAGGGTCATTGAACAGCTTGTCTAGCATGGCCGGGTTATACAGCCCCCGGTCCTGGCTAGGATCAGTCAGCAGTTCCCGCACCCAGTTCAGCGTGTCGCCCTGCAGATGCTTGAGGCCCGGCACCGGGAAGTAACCCTTGGGACGGTCGATGACTGCAGCTGGAATGACTTTGCGCGCCGCTTCCTTGAGCACGTATTTGCCGCCGTCAGGCAGCTTGTACTTGGCTGGGATTCTTGCCGACAGCTCGGCCACGTTGTGGTCGAGAAACGGCACCCGTGCCTCGAGGCCCCAGGCCATGGTCATGTTGTCGACGCGTTTGACCGGGTCGTCGACCAGCATCACCGTGCTGTCGATGCGCAGGGCTTTGTCGACAGCCGCATCGGCGCCGGGCTGGGCGAAATGCTGACGTACGAAGTCGCCGGAGAAATCGCCCTTGACCCACTGCTGCTGCACGGTATCGGCGTACTCCTCGAAGCTGCGGTCACGGAAGGCTTTGAGATAAGCCTCGACCGGGTCCTCGGCACCGTCTACCTGTGGATACCAGTGGTAACCGGCAAACAGCTCGTCCGCGCCTTGGCCGCTCTGCACCACCTTGCAGTGCTTGGAGACTTCACGCGAGAGCAGATAGAACGCAATGCAGTCATGGCTGACCATCGGTTCGCTCATGGCGCGGAACGCGGCTGGTAGCTGTTCGAGAATTTCCTTTTCCTGAATGCGCAGCTGGTGATGACGCGTTCCGTAATGCTGAGCGATCAGATCCGAGTACTTGAACTCGTCGCCACGTTCGCCGCCGGCATCCTGGAAGCCGATGGAAAAGGTCTGCAGGTTGTCGCCAGTGCCTGCTTCGCGAAGCAGGCCAACCAGCAAACTGGAGTCGACACCGCCCGACAGCAGAACACCTACGTCGACCGCGGCGCGGTGGCGCAGAGCGACAGACTCACGCAAGGTTGTCAGGGTGCGTTCTTGCCAGTCTTCAAAACTGTAGTCTTGTTCTTCTTCCGAGGCGCCGAACTCCAGCGTCCACCAGCGGTGTTGACTGCTCTTGCCGCTGGCATCAATCCGCATGAAGGTGCCGGGTGGCAGTTTTTCAATTCCGGCGATCAAGGTATCCGGCGCCGGCACCACAGCATGGAAGCTCATGTAGTGATTCAGTGCCACCGGGTTTAGAACGCCAGCAATGTCACCGCCCTTGAGTAACGCCGGAAGCGTCGAGGCAAAGCGCAGACGCTCACCCGTGCGTGACAGATAGAGCGGCTTGATACCGAGACGATCTCGCGCGATGAACAGTTCTTGCACGTCTCGCTGCCAAATGGCGAAGGCGAACATGCCGTTCAGCCGGGGCAACAGGGCTTCTCCCCAGGCATGAAAGCCTTTGAGCAAGACCTCCGTGTCGCCGCCGGAGAAGAAGCTGTAGCCCAGTGCTTCGAGCTCGGCGCGCAATTCGGGGTAGTTGTAGATGGCGCCGTTGAACACCATGGACAGGCCGAGCGCTGAGTCGATCATCGGCTGGCCTGAGGCCTCGCAAAGATCCATGATTTTCAAGCGTCGGTGACCCAGCGCGAGCGGGCCCTGACTGTTGAAGCCGCAGGCGTCAGGGCCACGGGACGTCAGGGATTGGGTGATGCGTTCAACCGCGGCCAGATCGGCCGGTTGATTATCGAAGCGAAGTTCGCCAGCTATGCCACACATAGGATCCTTACCGGTATTGCCGTTGGGGAGTGTGACTGACTCTCGGGCCGCGAAGTTCAGGATTTCAGACGGGCGTATACCGCTCTGGCTCGGTGGCTGAGGGGCTTGTTCAGGTGCGCCTCGGCTGGCCTGAATCGCGCTCTGCTTGCGTCAGTCAGGTTTTACAGGGAAACAAAGATAGTGCTTTCATGTCAAACCGTAATCAGCAAGATTTAACTGTTTATGAGTGGAAAAAACATTCGATCTGAAACTATTGAAGCGGCGGAGGGTAACCTCGAGTTGTCCCTGTTCCAAGCCTTGCGCCGGTTGCAGCAAGACGCCGAGATGCATGCCAAGCGACTGGCGCGTTTCGGTGGGCTGAGCCCGGTACAGCTGATGATTCTGCAGGTGCTGGCCAGCGAACGGCAGCTGACCGCCAGCGCGTTGAGCAAGCGCGTCAGCCTGACCCCGGCGACGCTGTCCGGACAGCTTGACCGCCTCGCTGAACGCGGACTGCTACTGCGCCAACGGGATGATCAAGATCGCCGTCGTCAGTGGCTGCTATTGACCGACGAGGGGCGGGCACTCCAGCAGCAGGCACCTTCGCTGTTACCGCCGGAGTTCGTTGCGCGATTTTCGGCGTTGCCGGAGTGGGAGCAGCACGGGATTACTGCGGCACTACTGCGCGCCGCGTCGATATGCGGTTCGGAGGACTAGTCGACGCCGCGCTGATCGAACGACCCGCTACAGGCGAAAGCCTTCGACGATATGCTCGGCCAGGGTTTCGCTGACCTGAGACTGGTTGCGATCATTGCGCAGCAGGACAATGCTGCACGAAGGCAGCTCCGGCATGCCCTCGGCTTCCCCCAGCAAGCGCATATCCGCTGTCACTAGGCTCTGCAGCTGCGCGGTCACTGCGAGTCCTGCGTTGGTTACAGCCATCAGCGCCGAGAGACTGGGGCTGGTGTAGGCGACCCGGTAGGGTACTTCCAGGCTGTCCAGCGCGTTGCAGGCCCAGGCGCGGCAGAAGCAGTCGGTATTGAACATGGCCAGTGGCATGGGCCGTTGTTCATGGGTGTTGAAGCCCGGCGCTTCGGCCCAGACGAAACGCTCCCGGCGCAGCAGCTGGCCGATCTCGGTGCCCGGTTCGCGGGTGACGATGGACAGGTCCAGGTCGCGCCGCTGCAGCAGCTGGTAAGACGGTTCGCAATGAACCTCCACCTGTACCAGCGGATAGGCCTGAGCGAAGCGCGACAGGATGCCCGGTAGGAAGCGCATCACATAATCATCTGGAGTGCCGATGCGCACCGAGCCCACCATGTGTGGTTCGCGCAGGGTCGTCAGCACCTCGCCGTGCAGCTTGAGAATCCTCCGTGCGTAACCGAGCAGGATCTGGCCTTCCGCGGTGAGCTTGACCTGGCGGCCGTCGCGCTCGAATACCGAACGTTGCAGCACGTCCTCTTCCAGACGCTTCATCTGCATGCTGATCGCCGACTGCGTGCGATTGACGGCTTCTGCGGCACGGGTAAAGCCGCCGTGATCGGCAATCGCCACAAAGCTGCGCAGCAGCTCGGCATCGATGCTGGGGTAGTTGGCCATTCATCAATCTCCGAGATGTGCGCCATCAGAAACATTCGTTGGATTGATCATAAGCTCGGCAGGACACTGGCGCCATCCACTCGGAGGTATCCCAGATGAAAAGCCATGCTGAGTTCGTTCAACCGTGCGTCAGGAGCACAACGGCCCACTACTCGTTCAGCCAGTCACTGCGTGCGGCGTGGCAGCAATTAAGACGCTGGCATGCGTTGTATCGTCAGCGTCAGCAGCTCGCGGCGTTGAGTGACGAGATGCTCAAGGACATCGGCTTGAGCCGGGCCGATATCGAAACCGAAATCACCCGTCCGTTTTGGGACGAGCCGTTTCGTCGAAGCTAGTGCTACGGCCTGTTCGAGGCCGCCTGCCTGCCTGGCGTGCGAGCGCTAGCCGATTGCGGTCAGTCAGTCGGTCCGGCGGATGAGTTTGCGTAGCAGAAATCGATTGGGATGGCAGGCTTCGGCGATGGCGCGCGGCACGGGCAGCGGTTCGTCATTCAGCCACGCGGCGAGTAGCTCGCCCGACAGGGGCGCGGTAATCAGGCCGCGCGAGCCGTGGGCGGTGTTCACGTACAGCCCATCAAGCCAGGGACACGGGGTATCAGGCACTTGTCGAGCATCCTTCGCCAGCACGGCATAGGCTTGGGCGAAGCCTGTTGGATCGGCCAGCGCGCCGATGATGGGTAGATAGTCGGGACTGGTGCAGCGGAACGCGACGCGTCCATGCAACTGGTCGATAGCGACGGTGTCGGCCTCGAGGCGCTGATGCAGATCAGCAGAAATCTCCGCGAGCATCTCCAGGTTGGAATGGTGCTCCGCTGCGCTCGGAGCCGGGTCGGTTTCGGCGAAATTGAAGCTCGCCCCCAATGTGTGCTGACCCTCACGGGACGGGGCGACGTAGCCCTTGGCACAGAGCACGGTGCGCAACGCACAGCCTTGTTCGGTAGCTGGCAGGGCGGTGATCTGTCCGCGGATTCGCTTGAGCGGCAGCCACGCACTTTGGCTGAAGCGCGCAGCGTCAGCGGCGCCGGCCAGAATCACTACCGGCGCCTCGGCCAGCAGCTCATCGCCGATCAGCGCCTGCCACTGCTCGCCAGCGCGACGCAGCTCAACCGGATGCCGGTGGCGAAGCAGCTCGATGGCCGGGTGCGCGATCAGCCAGCGACACAGCGCTGGTGGGTGCGCCCAACCCGCGTCCGGATAGAACAGCCCCCCATGGTCCAGCGCCACGCCCGCCAGCTGCTCAGCTTCCTCGCGCTGCACCGCGCGCAGCAGACTGGGCGGAAAGGCGTCGGATAATGCCGCCTGGCGTACGCTTTCCTTGTTGTCGAAAGCAAGCTGCAGCACGCCACAGGCATCCCAGTCCTGGCCCTGCTGCAAGTTCTGCAACAACCGACGGGTGTAGCCAAAGCCGCTGGCGACAAGCTGCGAGAGCGCGGTGCCATGCGCTGACAGCTTCAGATAGAGCACTCCTTGAGGATTGCCAGAACCCTCTTGGGCGACATCCTCATGCCGCTCCAACAATGTCACCTGCCAGCCGCGCGCCGCCAGGCTGGCGGCACTGGCGCAACCTGCCAGGCCTGCGCCGATGACCAATGCCTTGCGCTGCGTTGGTTGATGCGGCGGGCGCGCGAACCACGGGCTCTCTAAGGTTTCTGGCGATGCGGCAAGTTGGCCCTGGAGGTTTTCCCACTTCTGGCCGAAGCCCGGTATCCGCTTGATCTCAAAGCCCGCCTCCTTGAGGGCTCGTCGCACACTGCCGGCACTGCTGAAAGTCGCCAGCGTGGCACCCGGAGCGGACAGCCGCGCCACCTGCTCAAATAGCTCGGGCTGCCACATGTCTGGATTCTTTTGCGGTGCGAAGCCATCGAGAAACCAGGCATCTATTCGCGCATCCAGCTCTTTGAGCCTCTCGAGCGCATCGCCTACCAGTAGCGACAGCGTCACCCGGCCGAAGCGAAACTGCTCGAACCCCGGGTTGATCGCCACATACTGGTCCCACAATTGCTGAGCCTGGACATGCAGCTCCGGCCACAGCGCCTGGGCGCGACGCAGGTCATCGCGCGTGAGGGGATGCTTTTCAACGCTGACAAAATGCAAGGCGCTATTGGCAGGCGCAGTACGCTCGAACAGCGCCCAGGCGCACAGGAAGCTGAGACCCGTACCAAAGCCCGTCTCGCCGATCACCAGGTGCTCCCCGGCTCGCAGCGCAGCGAATCGTTCAGCCAACCGATTGGGTTGCAAAAAAACGTGGGTGGTTTCGGCAATCCCCGAGCCGCGGGAAAAATACACGTCCCCATACTGCCGGGATTGCGGTTGGCCGTTCTCGTCCCAGTCGAGTTCGGCATGCTGAAAACCGGTGTGGCGCGGGGCGGGCATCGACGTTTCCTGCGATGAAAGACCGCGATTCTAGCAGCCGCGCGAAACCTCCTGCGGGCGCGCTTTGTCGCATCGATAGGCGTGCAACCTTGCGCGCCAGCGCAAACAGGCGGTGCTACATCAGTACTACAGTTGTCTCGGCCTGCTAGGGTTCATCACAGCATCCCTTCTTGGAGTACACGATGTTCGAGTCTGCGGAAATCGGCCATACCATCGACAAGGACACTTACAACAAAGAAGTGCCTGTTTTGCGCGAAGCGCTGCTGCAGGCGCAGTACCGTCTCAGGGAACAGGCACGGTTTCCCGTTCTGATCCTGATCAATGGCATTGAGGGCGCTGGCAAAGGCGAGACGATCAAGCTGCTCAACGAATGGATGGACCCGCGGTTGATCCGTGTCGATAGCTTCGACGTGCCGACTGACGAAGAGCTCTCGCATCCGCCTGCGTGGCGCTACTGGAGAAAGCTGCCGCCCAAGGGCCAGACCGGGATTTTCTTCGGTAACTGGTACAGCAAGATGCTTGAGGATCGCGTTCATCGTCGAATCAAGAAGACCGATCTTCAGCTTGCCATCGACCGCGCCCAACGTTTCGAGCGGATGCTCTGTGCCGAGGGCATGCTGATCTTCAAGTTCTGGTTTCACCTGTCCAAGGATCGCATGCTGCAGCGGCTCGAATCGCTCAAGGATGACCCGTTGCACAGCTGGCGCATCAGCCCGCTGGATTGGCAGCAGTCGAAAACCTACGACCGGTTCGTCAAGCACGGTGAACTGATCCTGCGTCGCAGCAGCCGGGACTTTGCGCCCTGGTACGTGATTGAAGGAAGCGACGAACGTTACCGCAGCCTCACCGCCGGGCGGCTATTGCTCGAAGGCCTGAATGCCGCGCTGGACGCCGCCGACCAACCCCTCACTCAGCCCCACACGGCAACCGTTGAGCTGCACCTGGATCAGGCGAGCTTGCTCGAAAGTCTCGACATGCGGCAATCGCTTAGCAAGGACCACTACAAAGAGCAGTTGGGGCAAGAGCAGGCAAGGCTGAGTCAGCTGCTGCGCGACCCGCGACTGCGCAAGCGAGGGGTGCTGGCGCTGTTCGAGGGCCACGATGCGGCAGGCAAGGGCAGCGCCATTCGCCGGGTAACCGGTGCGCTGGATCCCCGGCTGTATCGCACCATACAGATCGCCGCGCCCAGCGAGGACGAACTTGCGCAACCTTGGCTGTGGCGTTTCTGGCGCAACGTCCCGGCTCGCGGGCAGTTCACCATCTTTGATCGGTCCTGGTATGGCCGGGTGCTGGTCGAGCGGGTCGAGGGCTTCTGCTCGCCGGACGAATGGCTGCGGGCCTATACCGAAATCAACGAGTTCGAGGAGCAGCTGGTCGATGCCGGCGTGGTGGTGGTCAAGTTCTGGCTGTCAATCGACAAACAGACGCAACTGGAGCGATTCAAGGAACGTGAAGACACGCCGCACAAGCGCTTCAAGATCACCGAGGAAGACTGGCGAAATCGTGAAAAATGGGACGACTACAGTAATGCGGTAGCGGACATGGTCGACCGCACCAGCACCGAAATCGCGCCCTGGACGCTGGTGGAGGCCAATGACAAGCGCTTCGCTCGAGTCAAGGTGTTGCGCACGCTCAACTATGCGCTGAACGCCGCGATCAGCTGAGTTTGCAAGGGGAGGGCAGGCAATGGCCGGCCATATCCCTGCTGAATGGTCGTCGCCTTTGGCAATGGGCCGGAACTATGCTCGACCCATCGTCAACAGGCTGGCCGCCCCCGTCGCGGCCGCCCAACCATTCGAGGTATGCCATGCGTGAAGTAGTGATCGTCGACAGCGTCCGGACCGGCCTGGCCAAGTCCTTCCGCGGCAAGTTCAACATGACCCGTCCTGATGACATGGCCGCCCATTGCGTCAATGCGCTGCTGTCGCGCAACGACCTGGATCCCAAGCTGGTTGAGGATTGCATCGTCGGTGCCGGTTCCAACGAAGGCGCACAGGGTTACAACATCGGCCGTAACGTGGCGGTCCTCTCGAACCTGGGCATTCAATGCGCGGGCATGACGCTCAACCGCTTCTGTTCGTCCGGTCTGCAATCGATCGCCATCGCGGCCAACCAGATCGCCTCGGGCTGCAGCGACATCATCGTCGCTGGCGGCGTAGAGTCGATCACCATGACGGCCAAGAGCCGCAACAGTGACAACCTCTTCAATCCGATTCTGCAGGAGCGCGTCCCTGGGCTGTATCACAGCATGGGCCAGACCGCTGAAATGGTAGCGCGTCGCTACAACGTGACCCGCGAGCAGCAGGATCAGTATTCGCTACAGAGCCAGCAGCGCACGGCACGGGCCCAGGCCGAAGGTTTGTTCCAGGACGAAATCGTCCCGATGAACGTCCGCTACTTCACCGAAGACAAGGCTACCGGCGAGCGCACCGAACACGAAGGCGTGGTTGATCGTGACGACTGCAACCGTCCCGATACGACGCTGGAGAACCTCTCGTCGCTCAAGCCCGTGTTCGCGGATGACGGCTCCGTCACCGCTGGCAACGCGTCGCAGTTGTCCGACGGTGCCTCGATGACGCTGGTGATGAGCCTGGACAAGGCGTTGGAGCTGGGGCTGAAGCCGCGTGCCTATTTCCGTGGGTTTACCGTCGCCGGTTGCGAGCCGGACGAAATGGGCATCGGTCCGGTGTTCTCAGTTCCGCGTCTGCTTCAGGCGCGCGGCCTGCAGGTCAGCGATATTGATCTCTGGGAGCTTAACGAAGCCTTCGCTTCTCAGTGCCTCTATTGCCGCGACACGCTCGGCATCGACAACGAGAAATTCAACGTCAACGGCGGCTCGATCTCCATCGGTCACCCCTTTGGCATGACCGGCTCACGTACTGCGGGCCATCTCATTCGTGAGCTGCAGCGCCGCAATCAGCGTTACGGCGTGGTGACCATGTGTGTGGGTGGCGGCATGGGCGCATCGGGGCTGTTTGAAGCCGTGCGCTGAGGCAGTCAGATAAATAAAAACCCGCGTCTGGCGCGGGTTTTTATTGCCAAAGTCTGGCACCTGAGGCCCGTAGGGTGAGTTTCAGCCCACCACCCCTCGGCTAGGCCGCTGCCTTAGCTCAGCTGCGACTGGATTCGAGCATGGTTTCCGGCCGTACCCACTGATCGAACTCTTCATCAGTGAGATAGCCAAGTGCAAGCGCCGCTTCGCGCAAGGTGGTGCCTTCGGCGTAGGCCTTCTTGGCGATTTCGGCCGCCTTGTCGTAACCGATGTGCGGGTTCAGTGCGGTCACCAGCATCAGCCCTCGCTCCAGATGCTCGGCCATACGCCCGGCGTCCGGCTCCAGTCCGACGATGCAGTGGGTGTTGAAGTTACGGCAACCGTCAGCCAACAGCCGGATCGACTCGAGCATGTTGTGCACGATCACCGGCTTGAACACATTGAGCTGAAGATGACCCTGGCTCGCGGCGAAACCAACGGTAACGTCGTTGCCCATGACCTGGCAGGCAAGCATGGACAGTGCCTCGCACTGAGTCGGATTGACCTTGCCTGGCATGATCGAGCTGCCCGGCTCGTTGGCTGGCAAACGCACTTCGGCGAAACCACCTCGCGGGCCCGAACCAAGCAGGCGCAGGTCATTGGCGATCTTCATCAGAGCAGTGGCCAGCGTTTTCAGAGCGCCCGAGAGCGCTACCAGCGGCTCATGGCCGGAGAGAGCGGCAAATTTATTGGGTGCGGAGACAAACGGAAGGCCCGATAGCGCGGCCAGTTCAGCCGCAATCGCCTCGGCAAAACCGTGCGGGGCGTTGAGGCCTGTGCCTACCGCGGTGCCGCCCTGGGCCAGCTCGTAGACCGCGGGCTGGGCGTGTCGAATCGCGTGTTCAGCGATATCGAGCTGGGCGACGAATGCCGACAGTTCCTGGCCGAAGGTCACCGGAGTGGCATCCATCATGTGGGTGCGCCCGGTCTTCACCAGCTGACCGTGACGTGCCGCCTGTTCGGCGATGCCACCCGAGAGTTCGGCGATGGCGGGCAAGAGGTCGTCGTGGATCGCCCGCGCAATGGCGATGTGCATGGCGGTAGGGAAGCAGTCGTTGGAACTCTGTGCACGGTTGACGTGGTCGTTGGGGTGGACGGGGCTCTTGCCGCCGCGTGCACCACCGGCCAGTTCGTTGGCGCGTCCGGCAATGACCTCGTTGACGTTCATGTTGCTCTGGGTGCCGCTGCCGGTTTGCCAGACCACCAGCGGAAACTGATCGTCGTGTTGACCATGAAGGATCTCGTCCGCAGCCTGTTCGATCAGACGGGCGATGTCCGGCGGTAAGTCGCCTATGCGGTCGTTTACTCGCGCCGCAGCCTTCTTGATCAGCGCCAGTGCATGGCAGACGGCGAGCGGCATGCGCTGCTCACCAATAGCGAAATTGATCAGGGAGCGCTGTGTCTGAGCGCCCCAGTAGGCATGCTCAGGTACTTCTACAGGTCCTAGACTGTCTGTTTCGGTGCGTGTCATGCCGTGCTCCATCAATGAGGTATCCCTGTTAGGTCGCTGGCAGCGGGCACAGGTTCAATCTGGCCTGCAGCGTGCCTTGAGCGACGGGAACTCAGCGCGCAGAATGTGTCCATTGAGGCTCACCTAACGATCGCCAAGGATCATCTCATGCACATGCTTCGTACATTCGGCCTTTGTAGCGCTCTGTCGATCGCGCTGCTCAGTGGTCACGCCGGCGCGGACAGCGCCAGCCACGCAACCCAGGCCGAACGTTTCCTGGAATTGGTCAACGCCGATCGGCTGTCGGTGCCAGTCTACGGCCAGGTGCAGCAGATGTTCGCCCAGCGCTTCGAACAGACTCGGGCACCGGAAAGCAAGCGCGCGCTTCTCGAGCAATATCAGTCCAAGGCTGATGCCGCGCTGGACAAGGCCATCGGTTGGGATAAGGTCAAACCCGATCTGATCAAGCTCTACACCGAAACCTTCACCGAGCAGGAACTGACCCAGTTGAACGACTTCTACGAGTCGGCGCTGGGCAAGAAGATGCTGACCAAACTGCCGGAGCTGAATGCCCGCTCGGCGCAGATTACCCAGGCCAAGCTGGAAAGCGCTGTGCCCCAGGTAAACAAACTGCTGGCAGAAATGACGGTCGAACTCGATACCCAGAAAAAGCCCTGACGGAGCACGCCCGGCATGCCCAAGATCGACCTTATCCAAGACGCGCTGCAAAGCACACTGCAACCTCAGCATCTGCAGGTGCTGGATGAAAGCCACATGCACAGCCGTGGTCAGGAAACCCATTACAAGGCGGTGATCGTCAGTGAGGCGTTTGCCGGTCTGAATGCGGTCAAGCGCCACCAGCGCGCCTACGCTGCCATGGGCGACCTGATGCCGCAGATTCACGCCCTCGCACTGCACACCTATACCCCGCAAGAGTGGGCCGAGCAGGGCGTCGCACCTGCGTCCCCGGTCTGTGCCGGGGGACATAAGTAGTCAGCTGCCGGGCGGCTTGAAGCCTGTCCTGCAATTATTGCTAGAATGCGCGCCGCGCCGGCTAACGCCGGCGTTGTCGTTTTCGCATTCCCGGTCCGCCCTTTGCGTGGGTGACCACTGGAGGAAGTAACCCGCATGACCCAGAAGATCGTCGTTGCGGCGCTGTACAAGTTCGTCTCCCTGCCGGACTACGTCGCGTTGCGTGAACCCCTGCTCAAAACCCTTGAGACCAATGGCATCAAAGGCACGCTGTTGCTGGCTGAAGAAGGTATCAACGGCACCGTGTCCGGCACCCGCGAAGGGATCGATGCCTTGCTCGCCTGGTTTGGCAGCGATGCCCGCCTGGCGGACATCGATCACAAGGAATCCTACTGTGACGATCAGCCGTTCTACCGCACCAAGGTCAAGCTGAAGAAGGAAATCGTCACCCTCGGTGTGGAGGGCGTGGATCCCAATCAGCGCGTCGGCACCTATGTCGAACCGAAGGACTGGAACGCGCTTATCGAAGATCCGGAAGTGCTGCTGATCGACACCCGCAACGACTACGAAGTGGCCATCGGGACGTTCGAAGGCGCAATCGACCCGAAAACCAAGTCGTTCCGCGAGTTTCCGGAGTACATCAAGGCCCACTACGATCCGGCCAAGCACAAGAAGGTCGCGATGTTCTGCACCGGCGGTATCCGCTGCGAGAAGGCGTCCAGCTACATGCTCGGTGAGGGTTTCGAAGAGGTCTATCACCTCAAGGGCGGCATTCTCAAATACCTCGAAGAAGTACCGCAGGAAGAAACCCGTTGGCGCGGCGACTGCTTCGTGTTCGACAACCGCGTTACCGTCCGCCATGACCTCACCGAGGGCGACTTCGACCAGTGCCACGCCTGCCGCGCACCGATTTCGCTGGAGGACCGCCAATCCGAGCACTACGCTTCTGGCATCAGCTGCCCGCACTGCTGGGATAACCTCAGCGAAAAGACGCGCCACAGTGCGCGTGAGCGGCAGAAGCAGATCGAACTGGCCCTCAAGCGCAACCAGCCACACCCCATCGGCTACAACTATCGCAAGGCGGGTGTTTAACCGTACAGTCATCAGGCGCACTAGACGCGCTTTACCCTGATAGAACCGGAGCGCCGATGAGCAGCCGACTGATCTACGTGATGGACCCGATGTGCTCGTGGTGTTGGGGCTTCGCACCGGTTGTGCAGGCGCTGATCGAGCAGGCGCAGGCTCGTGGGGTAGGTGCTGATCTGGTCGTCGGGGGATTGCGCCAAGAGCGTACCGCAATGGACCAGGCGGCCCGTGACCGAACGGCGTCCTACTGGCATGCGGTACATGAGGCGAGCGGTCAACCCTTCAACTTCGAGGCGGGTCTCCCTGACGGGCTGGTCTATGACACCGAGCCCGCTTGCCGGGCACTGGTTGCTGCGCGCAGTCTTGATCCTCAGGTCGCCTGGCGACTCGCCGAGTTGATTCAACGCGCTTTCTATGTCGAAGGGCGCAATGTGACGCTGCCTCAGGAGCTGGTTGAACTGGCCGAAACTGCTGGGATTCCGCGCATCGAGTTCGCCGATCGTTTCGACTCCCAGACCGCCCGCGATGCTACCGTTGCGGATTTCGAGTGGTCGCGCAATCTTGGCATTGCCGGGTTCCCCACCTTGCTCGCTGAACACGATGGTCAGCTGGCGTTGGTGACCAGCGGATTTCAACCGCTCGAGACGTTAACTCCGTTGTTGACGCGCTGGCTGGACCACAACATCAATGCCTGATCAGCTCAGCTGGGCCGAAATCCGCCGCCTCGCGCTGCACCATCGTAAAGCTTTGGTGTTGGCCAACCTTGTCGCGGTACTGGCGACGCTGTGCAGCGTGCCGATCCCCTTGCTGCTGCCGTTGTTGGTTGACGAGGTGCTGCTGAAGCAGGGCGACGCCGCACTTCAAATCATGAACAACTTTCTTCCGCCAGGATGGCAGACGGCGGTCGGCTATATCGGCCTGATGCTCTGCGTAACGCTGCTGCTGCGTGCTTCGGCGTTGGTCTTCAACGTGTTGCAGGCCCGGCTATTCGCTCGGCTGTCGAAGGATCTGGTCTATCGCATCCGAGTGCGCTTGATCGAACGGCTCAAGCGTATCGCGCTGAGCGAGTACGAAAGCCTGGGTGGCGGGACAGTCGCCGCCCACCTGGTTACCGATCTCGAGACAATCGATAAATTCATTGGCGAGACGCTCAGCCGCTTGCTGGTTGCCGTGCTTTCCATTGCCGGTACGGCGGCGATCCTGCTCTGGATGCATTGGCAGCTGGCGCTGTTGATCCTCTTGTTCAATCCGCTAGTGATCTACGCCACGGTGCAGTTGGGCAAGCGTGTCAGGCACCTGAAAAAGTTGGAGAACGACAGCACCTCGTTGTTTACCCAGGCGCTCACTGAAACCCTGGATGCGATCCAGGAAGTCCGCGCCGGCAACCGGCAGGGTTTCTTCCTCGGGCGCCTCGGTCTGCGGGCTCGCGAAGTCAGGGACTATGCAGTCGCTTCGCAGTGGAAGACGGACGCCTCCAACCGCGCCAGCGGTCTGCTGTTTCAGTTTGGTATCGATATCTTCCGCGCCGCGGCCATGCTCACGGTACTGTTCTCCGACCTTTCCATCGGGCAGATGCTCGCGGTGTTCAGCTACCTGTGGTTCATGATTGGTCCGGTTGAACAGCTGCTCAATCTGCAATACGCCTTCTATGCGGCAGGCGGTGCGCTGAGCCGTATCAATCAGCTGCTGGCGCGTGCCGATGAACCGCAGTATGCCGGCGGTCAGGATCCGTTCGTTGGCCGCGAAACGGTCGACATCGAGGTGCAGGGGCTGCGTTTCTCCTACCAGGATGAGCCTGTGCTGGAAGGGCTTGATCTGACTATCTCGGCGGGCGAGAAAGTCGCCATCGTCGGCGCCAGCGGCGGCGGCAAGAGCACGCTGGTGCAGTTGCTGCTGGGTCTCTATCAGCCGCAGGCCGGGCATATCCGGTTCGCTGGGGTCGAGGTGCAGGACATAGGCCTGGCCACGGTTCGCGACAACGTCGCGGTGGTGCTGCAGCATCCGGCCCTGTTCAACGACACGGTGCGCGCCAACCTGCTGATGGGCCGTGAACGGGATGACCAGGCGTGCTGGCGGGCGCTGGAAATCGCTCAGCTGGCCGACACAATTCGCCAATTGCCAGCCGGGCTGGACAGCATTGTCGGTCGTTCCGGTGTGCGTCTTTCCGGCGGTCAGCGTCAGCGACTGGCGGTGGCACGCATGGTGCTCGCCGAGCCCAAGGTGGTCATTCTCGACGAGGCTACCTCGGCGCTGGATGCGGCAACCGAATATGCACTGCATCAGGGGCTCAATCGCTTTCTGCAAGGGCGAACGACGCTGATCATTGCTCATCGGTTATCAGCAGTGAAGCAGGCCGATCGGGTGCTGGTTTTCGATGGCGGCCGCATCGCGGAGCAGGGCGATCACCAGCAGTTGATCGCAGACGGAGGCCTCTACGCCAAGCTTTACGGGCATCTCCAGCAGCATTGAAACTGTGCTTGCCTAGCGGGTCGGGGACTTCTGTCCACTGCTGCTCTCTCGGGCCGGCTATGTGCCATTAATGCCCGATTAAAATGATCAAAATTTGCGTTCAACTTTAGTCGCAGCCTGCCGACTTCATGGCTGTGCCTATCTCATCTATCTAGGAAGTTAAGATGCAGTCCGTCGATTTATTCGCCAACCTTTCCGTAGGCAAGAAGCTGCTGTTTGGCTTTGCCATGGTCCTGTTGCTGACGCTGGGTGTCGCCGGAACCGGCTTCTATGCTGTGGACTCGATTCTGACCCGTTCGTATCAGATGAATCAGCTTTTACGGATCAACGCCGCCATCCTCGAGGCCCGCGGCCTGGAGCGTGATTTTGCGCTGACTCGGAGTGACGAATCCGCGGCCGCCTTGCGCAGCACCTTGGCCAAACTCAATCAGGAACTGGACGTGCTTGCTGAAAGCGCGCCCGAAGAAGACCAGCAGACGCTGCAGCAGATTCGCAGTAACGCTGAGGAGTATGCAGGCAAGTTCACTCAATACGGTCAGCTGATCGACCGCGGCATTGCGCTTCGGGAGCGCATGGCCGATGCGGCGCAGAAGAGCCGTGAGGAATTCGAGTACATCGAGCTGGATATGTACGACGCGGTGCGTGTCTTGCGCCTTGAAGGAGACCGTTTGAAAGGCAGTGACCCGCTGACCATCGCTGAAGCGGCTTCCGGCCTGACCAAACGTATCCTCGATCTGCGTACATTCGAAAGCATGTTCATTGGCAACAGCGCTCAAGCCGCGGTGGACAGCTGGAACGAGTCCTATCAGGACGTGACGACCATCGGCAGCAGTCTCAAAACCTGGCTGAATGACGAACAGAAAGCCACCATGGACGGAGCGCTGGCCGCACTGGCAACCTACCAGCAGGCATTCGGTGAGTTCCGCAGCAACCGGGCCGAGCGTGTCGCGCTGGAGCAGGCGATGGTAGCCCAGGCTCAGCGCATCCTGGACACGGCCGACAAGGCGTTGGCTGGTGCCACCGAAGCGATGCAGGACCAGCGCCGCAGTGCCTATATGCTGCTCGGAGTCATCAGCGTTCTGGCTGTGGTGATCGGCTTGATGGCGGCCACGGCAATTTCTCGGATGATCGTCGTTCCGCTGCGCTATACGGTACAGCTGGCTCAGCGGGTAGCCGAAGGCGATCTGACCCAGTCGCAGAAAGTCAGCCGCCGCGACGAGCTTGGTCAGCTGCAGCAGGCCATGTACGGCATGACCGACAGTCTGCGCACCCTGATCGGCCGCATCGGTGGGGGTGTCGGTCAGATTGCTACCGCAGCGGAACAGCTTTCGGCGGTGACCGCGCAAACCAGCGCTGGCGTGCAGAAGCAGCGGGTTGAAACCGAACAGGTGGCTACGGCCATGCATGAAATGGCCGCTACCGTTCAGGAAGTTGCACAGAACGCCGAGCAGGCCTCGCATGCCGCCCGGCAGGCTGACCAGCAGGCGCGCCAGGGCGATCGGGTCGTGCAAGAGGCCATCGGCCAGATTGGCAGCCTGTCCGGCGAAGTCGAGCACTCCGCTCACGCCATCGAAGAACTGAATACCGAAAGCGGCCGCATCGGCACCGTACTGGAGGTGATTCGCGCGGTGGCTGAACAGACCAACCTGCTCGCACTCAACGCAGCGATCGAAGCTGCCCGTGCCGGTGAGCAGGGCCGCGGTTTTGCCGTGGTGGCTGACGAGGTTCGTGCCTTGGCTCGTCGCACGCACGACTCCACCGAGGAAATCGAAGGCCTGATCGCTAATCTGCAGCGGGTGGCGCATAAGGCTGTCGAGCAAATGGAGACCAGCCGAAATCTGACCCAGCGCACCGTCGGCCTGGCGAACGAAGCGGGCAGTGCGCTCGGTCGCATTACCGAATCGGTTTCAACCATCGAGCAGATGAACCAGCAGATCGCCGCTGCAGCTGAGCAGCAGAGCGCCGTGGCGGAAAACATATCCGAGAGCGTCACCCGTGTGCGCGACATTGGCGAGCAAAGCGCCAGCGGCAGCGAGCAGACCGCCGCAGCGAGTGCCGAGCTGGCGCGCTTGGGCGTCGAACTGCAGGGGCTGGTGGCGCGTTTTCGTACCTGAGGCTCGCACCCGTGAAATAAAAAAGCCCCGGTATGCCGGGGCTTTTTATTGGGGTCTGAAACTACCGAACTCCGCCCAAAACTATTTCAGACGAGCTGGCCAGCAGACGGACATCGCGCTCAGCCGGGCCGGTTAAGGTCTGCTGCCCACTCGGCCAGCGGCAGGCCCGGCTGTTGTTGCCAGATGCGCTGCCAGAGCTGTTTGAGCCGGTCCAGATCGCCGCGTTCGGCGGGCAGTCGCTCGACGTAGGGAATCAGCCCCCAGCCCGTTCCGTTGCGCTCGGCGAGAGCAAAGCGGAAGGGATGAAAACCAGTCATGCCGAGACGCAGATCGGTCACCAGCAGCTGGCCTCCCACCTCATCGTAACGGAGCACGTTGCCGGTAAACCATTGCAAGCGAGCATGCTGCGGCGATTCGCGAAGAGCCGTGGCGAGCCGCTCGCTGCGAGGAATACTCACCAGTTCAGGTGGTTGGTCATCGAACCAGCTCACCAGCGCTTCGTAGTATTGATCACCTTCAATAATAATGACTCGCCACAACAGGCTGTTGAACGGCGTCGGTGTACTGAACAGCTGGCTGGCCTGTATACCCCGTGCGTCCATTGCCGCTTCCACGCGCTGCTCGGCCATCTGCTTGCCAGCAAGGGTAAAGCCCAAGTAGAGCGACGACAGCAGCAGTGCGCTCGCAGCCCAGCGGGGCATGCGGCCCTTCACGCCGACGAACGCACCGACCAGCACGGCTAGCAGCAGCGGGAGGCTGTACAGCGGATCGATAATGAACACGCTGGACCAAGCCACCGGCGGCGTGGTCAGCGGCCAGAACAGCTGGGTGCCGTAACTGGTGAAGGCGTCCAGCAGCACATGGGTCACCAGCACCAGCCAGATCGTGAGAAACAGGCGCATGCCGCTGTAAGCTGGATCAGGTCGTATTCGTCGCGCCAGCCAGGCCAACATGACGGCCAGTGTACTGAGAACGAACAATGAATGGCTGAAGCCTCGGTGATAGGTCATATCGGCGATGGCATCACCATAATCGATGACTACATCCAGGTCGGGCAGGGTGCCGAGCACGGCCCCATAGAGCAGGGCCTTGCGACCTTGCCAGCGGCCAAGCAGCGATGCCTGAACTGTGGCGCCGAGAAGGGCTTGTGTTATCGAGTCCATGCGCGATTCCGTCTTTTCCGAGTGCGCTACGGTAGCCGAACCGGCTGCGCCGTAGCGGCTCCAAATCATATAAAAACATGTCCGCAAGGCTCCTGTTGTGGACAATGACCTCTGATCCCGACCGATGTAGGACCGATGATCGACATATCCAGCAACGTACAACTAGCCGACAGCGAGATCGAACTGACTGCCATCCGCGCCCAGGGTGCCGGCGGGCAGAACGTCAACAAGGTATCCAGTGCGCTGCACTTGCGCTTCGACATCAATGCGTCTTCATTGCCCGCGTTCTATAAGGAGCGCTTGCTGACGCTGCGCGACAGTCGCATCACCAGCGACGGCGTGATCGTGATCAAGGCGCAGCAGTACCGCACTCAGGAGCAGAACCGCGCAGACGCTCTGGAGCGTCTGGCCGAAATCATCCGTAGCGTGACAAAAGTGGAAAAAGCGCGCCGCCCGACACGCCCGACGCTGGGCTCCAAGAAGCGGCGTCTGGAAGGCAAGACCAAACGCGGTGCGATCAAGGCCGGAAGGGGCAAAGTAGATTTCTGAAGATTGTCAGTGGCACGGCCCCGCCAGCAGACAAGATGCGGCGGGGCCGGTTTGACTGCACCTGTGTCAGGCCCTAGAGCAGAACGGCCACAGACTTGTCGCAAGCGGGCCGGCTTCAGTTGCTTAAGAGTGCGTGCCGGTGCGTGGTTCGGCGACCTCTTCTTCGTCGAGTGGCTGCTGGCCTTGGTCGAGAATGTCCGCCTCAGCGACCTCGCCCTCCGGCGTATCCGGCATAAGCTCGAGCACGGTATGGCTGGTGCGTAGCATCGGCGTGAAGTGGCCGTGCGGCTCGGTCACCAGATCGAACACGCGGCGCGCACGGAAGTAGGAATACAGCGCCAAAAACGCCAGGGTGACCGCGAAGAACACAGGCAGTGCCTTGGGCCCGAAAAAGCTCATCAGACCGCCTGCGATCACAGGGCCAAAGGCCGCACCAAAACCGTTTGCCAGCAACAGTCCGCTCGAACCGGACAGAATCTCGTCTGGGTGCAACTGGTCGACCATCTGCGCGACGGCAATCGAGTAAATGGAGAAGGCCAAACCACCCCAGAGAAACATCATTCCCAGTAGCAGCGGACCGGAGGTCAAGGGCGTGATCAAGCCGCCGATCACCGCGGCAATTGCCACGACCCAGAGCAACACCAGGCGGCGGTCATGCTTGTCGGAGAATAAGCCGATGGGCCACTGCAGAACGGCGCCGCCAAGAATGGTGATACTCATCAGCAGGCCTACACCTGCGGCATCGAAACCTGTCTGCGAGGCATAGACCGGCGCGAGGCCCCAGAACCCCCCGAGGGTCAGGCCGGAAATTCCCGCAGCCATCAAGGGCAATGGCGCGATTCGCGCCAGCTGCAAGAGGTCTGTAGCCGGCATGTCGGGCTGCGCGGGCTGCGCCTGACGTGTCAGGGTAATCGGCATCAGGGCTGCGCAGATCAGGATCGCGGCCAGCGCAAACAACGTGAAATTCATCGGGCTGTCGAGACTCAGCAATTGCTGAGCCGCAGCCAGCGAGCCGAGGTTGACGGCCATGTACAGGGCGAACACCTGGCCGCGCTTTTCGCCGCTGACCTGCGCATTGAGCCAGCTTTCGATCACCATATAGAGCGTGACCAGGGCGACGCCGTACATCACCCGCAGCACCAACCACACCCATGGGTTGACGATCAGCACGTGCAGCAGCACGGCGACCGAGGCGAGCGCGGCGTAGAAAGCGAAGGTGCGGATGTGGCCGATGCGCCGGATCAGCGAAGGCGCCAGCCAGGTGCCGACGAGAAAGCCGGCGAAATAGCCGGACATCAGCAGGCCGATCAGCCCGGTGGAATAGCCTTCTTCAATGCCGCGCAGCGTCAGCAGCGTGTTCAGCAATCCGTGGCCGAGCAGGAGAAATGCAACTCCACCCAGCAGCGAGCTGATGGGGGCTAATAACGACGTCATAGCAAAACAACCTTGAGCAAATAATCCGTGAAGGCAGGCCGCCATGTTACGCGGCGTGCCGTTTTCCATATAAGTGACAAAAGCCACTTCAACATCCGATCATCGATGCGTTGGACTACGCAGGTTGGGCAGCATCTTTGCCCGAGGATTCAAAACGAAGCGGAATTTCCAGCAGAGCGCCTCTTCTGAGCTGGCTCAGCTAGCCTGAACCGATCAGCTCCGACAGCCGATCCAGACCCGAGCGCAGCTTTACAAGGCTCCAGAGTACAAGCTTGGCTCAACTTTTCACCTTTGTCTTGATGCGAGCGTCGCGATCAATGCTCGGACACCACCAGGCAGGGCGTCGAGCTCGCGAACTAGAATGCTGCGCTCCCGGACGGCCCAAGGCTCGTCGAGGTCGACCAAGGCCAGGTTCATGGTGCGGCTGTGACGACGTGCCGCGGATTCGGGAATGATGCCAATGCCGACCCCTGCCTCGATCATCCGGCACACCGCTTCGAAACTCGATAGCTGAATGCGCAGTGAAAGCTGACCGCCGGCCGTCTCTACCTGATCACGCAAGAATGACAATAAAGTACTCCCCTCGTGCAAGCCGATGTGCTGGAAGCTCAACGTCTGGCGGAGAGTCACTTGTGGCTCACCGTCCAGTGGATGACCGATCGGCACGGCAAGCAACAGCCGGTCAGTACTGAAGTGCAGCACCTGTAGTCCCTCGGCACTCACCGGACCGGCGATGATTCCCATGTCGGTGCTGCCGTCGAGCACACCGCGGACGATGTCGCGGCTCAGCCTTTCCTGCAGGTCAACGCTTACGCCGGGGCGCTCGGCGAGAAAGCCGGCCAGCACTTCCGGCAGGAACTCTGTTACCGCTGTGGTGTTGGCGAAAATACGGATATGTCCGGCCGAATCGGTACCGTATTCGGTGAACTCGCTCTTCAGGTAATCCACCTGACGCATGATCAGCCGGGCGTGCTGCAGCAGCTTGTGGCCGGCGGGCGTCAGCTCGACACCGCGGCTGTCGCGGTAGAGCAACCGGCTGTCGAGCTGACTTTCCAGCGCCTTGATGCGAGCGCTGGCGGCTGCCGGTGAAAGATGGGCACGACGCGCGCCCTGGGTCAGGCTCGGGGATTCGGCGATATGGATGAACAGGCGTAGGTCGGCCAGATCGAAATGCATGCTTGATACCGGTGCTTGGAACGGCGTTCAGCTTAGCCGAACGCTGGTGTCGGTAAATACAAATTCACGGAACGCCGCCTTCGTAGCATTCTCCAGCGAAACAAAGACAAAGACCGGAAGCCGCAATGACCGATATCTCTGCCTGGATTGGCCGCCGCGAAGAAGTGCATGACCAGCTCAGCCGCAACCTGCTGATGCGCATCGCCGCCACATTTGGCGAAACCACCCCTGCCCATGGCGAGGCCTTGCCGCCGTTGTGGCAATGGTGCTTCTTTCAGGAGCCCATCGCCGAGAGCGGCCTGGGCGAGGACGGTCACCCGGCGCGCGGCGGCTTCCTGCCCCCGGCCGATAACCGCAACCGCATGTGGGCCGGCGGTCGCGTCGAGTTTCTCCGTCCGCTGGAAGCCGGTGGCGAGGCGCGGCGGGTATCGACCATCAAGCACATCGAGGAAAAACACGGTCGCACCGGCGCGCTGCTGTTCGTCACCGTGCAGCACGACTACCTGCAGGACGGCCGTCTGGCCATCCGCGAAGAGCAGGACATCGTCTACCGTGAGCCGAGCCCGCCAAAGACCAGCAGCGGCGAACCCATGGTCGCCGGTGGCTGGCGCGAGGCGGTAACGCCGACGCCGACGCTGCTGTTCCGCTATTCGGCGGTCACCTTCAACGGCCATCGCATCCATTACGACTGGCCCTACGTCACCGAGGCCGAGGGCTATGCCGGTCTGGTCGTTCACGGCCCGCTGATCGCAACCTTGAACCTGCGCGCCTTCTGCCGCGCCAATCCCGACGCCCGCCTGCGCCGCTTCGCCTACCGCGGCCTGCGCCCGCTGATCGCGCCGCAGCCGTTCGAGGTCGGCGGTCGCATCGTCGCGCCGGGCAAGGCCGAACTCTGGGCCGGCGACCACAACGGCCTGGCGCAGAAAGCCGAAGTGGAATTCGACTGAATCGTAGGGTGGATAACGGCGCAGCCTTATCCACCGTTGAGGCCGCGTGCCGCACAAGCGAGAAACCGAGATGACCCCGAACAAGACCGAAGAACTGAGCTTCATCCGCGAAGGCGTGCGCGCCCTCTGTGCCGAATTTCCCGCCGAATACTGGCGCAAGATCGATGAGGAAAAGGGCTTCCCGGAAGCCTTCGTCACGGCCATGACCGAAGCCGGCTGGCTCTCGGCGATGATCCCGGAAGAGTACGGCGGCTCCGGCCTAGGCCTGGCCGAGGCCTCGGTGATCCTCGAGGAGGTCAACCGTTGCGGCGGCAACTCCGGGACCATCCACGGGCAGATGTACAACATGTTCACCCTACTCAGAAACGGCAGCGAGGAGCAGAAGCGCCATTACCTGCCGAAGCTGGCGAGCGGCGAGCTGCGCCTGCAGTCCATGGGCGTCACCGAGCCGACCACCGGCACCGACACCACCAAGATCAAGACCACCGCCGTGCGCCAGGGCGACAAGTACGTGATCAACGGGCAGAAGGTGTGGATCTCACGCATCCAGCATTCCGATCTGATGATCCTGCTGGCACGCACCACGCCGCTGGCCGAGGTGCAGCGCAAGTCCGAGGGCATGTCGATCTTCCTTGTCGACCTGCGCGAGGCCATCGGCAACGGCCTGACCGTGCAGCCGATCGCCAACATGGTCAACCACGAGACCAACGAGCTGTTCTTCGACAACCTGGAAATCCCCGCCAGCAGCCTGATCGGCGAAGACGGCAAGGGCTTTCGCTACATCCTCGATGGGCTGAATGCCGAGCGCACGCTGATCGCCGCCGAGTGCATCGGGGACGGCCGCTGGTTTGTCGAGAAGTCCGCCGCCTATGCCCGCGACCGCGTGGTGTTCGGCCGGCCTATCGGGCAGAACCAGGGGGTGCAGTTCCCCATCGCCGAAGCGCACATCGAAATCGAGGCGGCGGACCTGATGCGCTGGCGCGCCTGCGATGAATACGACGCCGGTCGGAATGCCGGGGCGGCGGCCAACATGGCCAAGTACCTGGCAGCGAAGGCCAGCTGGGAGGCCGCCAACGCCTGCATGCAGACCCACGGCGGCTTTGGCTTTGCCAACGAATACGACGTCGAGCGCAAGTTCCGCGAGACGCGGCTGTACCAGGTGGCGCCGATCTCCACCAACCTGATCCTGTCGTACGTGGCCGAGCACTTGCTCGAGCTGCCGCGTTCGTTCTAACGGAGCCAGACGTAGGGTGGAAAACGGCGAAGCCTTTTCCACGCATATCGAACAGGCGACACGGGTGGTGGAAATGCTTCGCGATTTCCACCCTACGAAAAAGGGAAGTGCGTCATGAATATCAGCCATCTCGACCACCTGGTGCTGACCGTCGCTGACCTCGAGGCAACGATCAACTTCTACACCCGCGTGCTCGGCATGCAGGCGGTGACCTTCGGGGAAGGGCGCAAGGCGCTGGCCTTCGGCAACCAGAAGATCAACCTGCACCAGGCCGGGCGCGAATTCGAGCCCAAGGCCGAGCGGCCGACCCCGGGTTCGGCGGACCTCTGCTTCATCGTTGCCACACCGCTGGCCGAGGTGATCGCACACCTCCAGGCGCAGCAGGTCGCCATCGCCGAAGGTCCGGTGCAACGCACCGGCGCGACCGGACCGATCTGCTCGGTGTACCTGCGCGACCCCGACCAGAACCTCATCGAACTGTCCAATCTGTTAGAGAATCCGCTGGAGCCCAACGCATGAGCCAGCACACCCGTGCCCTGACCGAATTCCTCGCCGGGCTCGCCTACGAGCAGATCCCCGAACCGGTGCTCGCCCGCACCGAAGACCTCTTTCTCGACTGGCTCGGCTCAGCCCTGGCCAGCGCCGGCTCGCATCCGATTCCGCTGTTCGAGCGTTATGCGCAGAGCATGGGCCCGGCCGACGGGCCGGCGCGCATTCTGGTCAACGGCCAGAGCAGCTCGGCCTATTTCGCCGCGCTGGTGAATGCCGCCAGCTCGCATCTGGTGGAGCAGGACGACCTGCACAACAGCTCCGTGCTGCACCCGGCCACCGTGGTGTTTCCCGCTGCGCTGGCGGCGGCGCAGGATCTCGGCAAGTCCGGCCGCGAGCTGCTGGTGGCCTCGGTGGCCGGCTACGAGGCGGGCATCCGCATCGGTGAGTTCCTCGGCCGCTCGCATTACCGCATCTTCCACACCACCGCGACGGTCGGCACCCTGGCCGCGGCGGTGGCCGTTGGCAAGCTGATGGAGTTCGACCAGCAGCAGTTCACCCATCTGCTCGGCAGCGCCGGTACGCAAGCGGCGGGGCTGTGGGAGTTTCTCCGTGACGCGGCGGACTCCAAGCAGCTGCACACCGCCAAGGCGGCTGCCGATGGCCTGCTCGCCGCCTACCTGACCGCCGATGGCCTGACGGGCGCGCAGAATATTCTCGAAGGCGAGCAGGGCATGGCGGCGGGCATGTCCCGCGATGCCGAGCCGAGCAAGCTGTCCGACCGGCTCGGCACGCGCTGGGCGCTGGCGGAAACCTCGTTCAAGTTCCACGCGTCCTGCCGGCATACCCACCCGGCGGCCGATGCGCTGCTGGCGCTGATGCAGCGCGAAGGGCTCGGGGCCGATGACATCGCCTCGGTCACCACCCGCGTGCATCAGGGCGCGATCGACGTGCTCGGCCGCGTGACGGTGCCGCAGACGGTGCATCAGGCCAAGTTTTCCATGGGCACCGTGCTCGGGCTGATCGCCCTGTACGGCAAGGCCGGCCTGACCGAATTCCACAGCCATGCGCTCAGCGACCTGCGCGTCGGCGCGATCCGCGAGAAGGTCTCTATGACGCTCGATCCCGAGGTGGACGGCGCCTACCCGGCGCGCTGGCTCGGCCGCATCGAAGTGACCACCGTCGATGGCCGCACGTTGCACGGCGCCATCGACGAACCCAAGGGCGACCCGGGCAACACCCTGAGCCGCGCCGAGCTGGAAGACAAATTCCGCCGCCTGGTGCAATTCTCCGCTGCGCGTAGTGATGACGAGGCTGGCGTGCTGATCGACACGGTCTGGCGCCTGCGCGAGCTGGAGCTGCTGGACGCACTGGCCTGAACGTAGGGCGGATGACGGCGAAGACTCATCCACCAAAGTGGCGCCAAAGTCCCGAGGGGCTTGAACAAACGCGTGGAAATGGCTTCGCCGATTTCCACCCTACGCCGAATTTGCAGGAACCGAACATGAACGACACCCAAGTCAAACCCCGCCCACTCGATGGCATCACCGTGGTCAGCCTCGAGCACGCCATCGCCGCACCGTTCTGCACGCGCCAGCTGGCCGATCTCGGCGCGCGGGTGATCAAGATCGAACGGCCCGTTGCCGGCGACTTCGCCCGCGGCTACGACGAGCGGGTCGACGGCCTGGCCTCGCATTTCGTCTGGACCAACCGCTCGAAGGAAAGCCTGAGCCTGGACGTGAAGCAGGACGCCGCCGCCCAGGTACTCGACCAGCTGCTGGCCAAGGCCGACGTGCTGGTGCAGAACCTCGCGCCCGGTGCCGCGGCGCGCATGGGGCTCTCCTTCGAGGCGCTGCATGAGCGCTTTCCGCGGCTGATCGTCTGCGACATCTCGGGATACGGCGAGGGCGGCCCTTACGAGCAGAAGAAGGCCTATGACCTGCTGATCCAGAGCGAGGGCGGCTTTCTCTCCGTCACCGGCGGGCCGGGTGAGACCGAGATGGCCAAGGCCGGCTGCTCCATCGCCGATATCGCCGCGGGCATGTATGCCTACACCGGCGTGCTTTCAGCGCTGATGCTCCGCGACAAGACGGGCGAGGGCAGCCGCGTCGACGTTTCCATGCTCGAAAGCCTGGTGGAGTGGATGGGCTACCCGTTGTACTACGCCTACAAGGGCGCAAAGCCGCCGCCGCGTGCCGGCGCCGCCCACGCCACCATCTACCCCTACGGCCCGTTCCCCACCGGTGACGGCGGCACGGTGATGCTCGGCCTGCAGAACGAGCGCGAGTGGCTGTTGTTCTGCGAAAAGGTCTTGCTGCAACCCGCGCTTGCCAGCGACGTGCGCTTCTCCAGCAACTCGCAGCGCTCGGACAACCGCGAGGCGCTGCGCGCGATCATCGTCGACGCGTTCGGCAAGCTGAGTGCCGACGAAGTGATTGCGCGCCTGGATGCCGCGCCCATCGCCAATGCCCACGTCAACGACATGGCTGGTGTCTGGGCGCATCCGCAGCTGGAGGCCCGCCAACGCTGGAGCGAGGTGGACAGCCCGGCCGGCCGCCTGCCTGCGCTGCTGCCGCCGGGACGAAACAGTGCCTTCGCCCCGCGCATGGACCCCATCCCCGCGCTGGGCCAGCACACCGATAGCCTGCTGACCGAGCTGGGTTACGCACCCGGCGACATTCAGCGCTTGCACGAGCAGGGCGCGGTATGAGCGTGCCCAGGAGCCAGCCCATGAACTCATCGATAATCCGTAGCGCGCTGTTCGTCCCGGCGACCCGCCCGGAGCGCATCCCCAAGGCACTGGCGACGGGCGCAGACGCGGTCATCGTCGACCTCGAGGATGCAGTCGCGGAGAACCTGAAGGCCGAGGCGCGGGGCAACCTCGATGCCTTCCTCGCTGCCAATCCGGAGGCGCGCCTGCTGGTGCGCATCAACGCGCCAACCCACGCCGAGCAGGCCGCGGACCTGGCGCTTTGTGCCCGTCATGCCGGCATCGCCGGCGTGCTGCTGCCGAAGGTCGAAAGCGCGGTGCAGGTTGCGCTGGCGGCCAGCTGCGGCAAGCCGGTCTGGCCAATCGTGGAAAGTGCCCCCGGGCTGGCCAATCTGGCGGAAATTGCCCACGCCCAGGGTGTCAAGCGGCTGTCCTTCGGCGCGCTGGACCTGGGCCTCGATCTCGGCCTGGCCAACGGCACCGCTGGCGCCGAGCGCATGCTTGACCAGGCACGCTATGCGCTGCTGCTGCAGTCGCGATTGGCCGGGCTGGCAGCACCGCTGGACAGCGTCTTTCCCGACATCAAGAACCTCGATGGCCTCACCCGTGCCGCTGCCGACGCCCGCGACATGGGCTTTGGCGGCCTGCTGTGCATCCACCCGAGCCAGGTGGCCGTGGTGCACGAAACCCTGATGCCCAGTGCCGTGGAACTGGACTGGGCGCAACGCATCCTCGCCGCCGGAGCTTCCGGCGATGGGGTTTTCGTGGTGGACGGACAGATGGTCGACGCCCCCGTCATCGGCCGTGCCCGTCGCCTGCTGCAACGTGCCGGGCAAGCGGTGCCCTGACCGCAACGCTTGCCCGCGAAACGTACCAACCGACAAAAACAAGAGGGTACTTCCATGCTGAGTAACAAGCTCAAGGCACTCGCCTGCGCGCTGTCTTTCTCTATCGCAGCTGTAGTCCAGGCAGAGCCGATCACCATCAAGTTTTCGCATGTGGTAGCGGACAACACGCCCAAGGGGCAGGGCGCTCTAATGTTCAAACAACTTGCTGAAGAGCGCCTCCCCGGCAAAGTCGTCGTCGAGGTCTATCCGAACTCTTCGCTGTTCGGTGACGGCAAGGAAATGGAGGCACTGCTGATCGGCGATGTGCACATGCTGGCGCCATCACTGGCGAAATTCGAGCACTACGCCAAACCCATCCAGATTTTCGACCTGCCTTTCCTGTTCGATGATCTGGCTGCGGCTGACCGCTTTCAGAGCAGCCCGCAGGGCAAGGCGCTGCTTACGTCCATGGAGGACAAGAACATTACCGGGTTGGCCTATTGGCACAACGGTACCAAGCAGATGTCCGCCACCAAACCGCTGCGTGAGCCCAAGGATGCGCGAGGCCTCAAGTTCCGGGTGCAGGCCTCTCAAGTGCTCGAAGAACAGTTCAAGGCCGTCCGTGCCAATCCGCGCAAGATGAGCTTTGCAGAGGTCTACCAAGGCTTGCAGACTGGCGTCGTCAACGGCACTGAAAACACATGGTCGAACTACGAGAGCCAGAAGGTACACGAGGTGCAGCCATTCATCACCGAGTCCGACCACGGCCTGATCGATTATATGGTGATCACAAACACGCAGTTCTGGAGGAGTCTGCCGGAAGATGTGCGTATTGAGCTGGAGAGCATAGTGGAAGAGGTGACGGTCGAGGTGAACCGCCAGGCCGACGAGCTGAATCAAAAGGCCAAACGCGCCATTGCCGCGTCGGGAAAAACTGAAATTATCCGGCTGACACCTGAGCAGCGCCGCGAGTGGCGCGAGGCGATGAGGCCGGTGTGGAAGAAGTTCGAGGATGAAATCGGGGTGGAACTGATCAAGGCAGCCGAGGCGGCCAACCAGCCTTGAGCAAAAACAAGCCGCTTGTCTCTACATGGCGGCTTGTTTCAGCTACTGACCTGACCTGACCTGACCTGACCTGACCTGACCCGTCCAGGCAGTAGCTGACTGCTAACTTGCGTTACCGAGGAGCAGGGTTGCTATATCGAGCCACACGGAACGGTCATCCTACCTGTCAGTGGCGAGGCCCTTCTTCCGGCATCGTTATCAATTGCCGTTCCATGTTCCAGTCGAACGGCTCGTCATTTTCTTCGGCTTGGTAGCGACGTTCTTCCAGCTGCTGAAAAATTTCGATCTCTTCGTCCGGCATGAAGTGCAGGCAATCACCGCCGAAGTACCAGAGCAGGTCGCGCGGAACCAGATGTGCTATCTGCGGGTAGCGGTGAAAGACCTGGCAGATCATGTCCTGACCCATATGGCGCTCTTCCGGCACGTTCTGAAGGTTCATGATCAATTCGTCGAACCGCTCGAGAAACAGCGCATGGCTTTCCTCCGACACCTGTTCGGTTTCACCCATGGCAAGCAGGATGCCGCGCAGATGGGCCAGTAGTGCCAGGTTGTGATCGTGATAAGGGTTGGCCATGGTTCACCTGAATCGATTGGGCGCGCGATTATAAATGCGCACGGATTAATTGGGGCGTGTCTAGTTGACTCGGGTCGTAGTGCTGGGTTCGGTACGGACGTCGGATAGCCGCGCAAAGGCTCAGGCGCCAAGATGGGCGTTGGCTTGCTCGTGTACGCCAACGTTGCCTGACTCGGTGCTGACCGATGTTGGCAGGCGACGCTCAGAGGAGCGCGCCGCCAAGCATCGCGCGTGAGCGCGGCGCTTGGCAGAGCCTAAAGTGGATTAGGTAGCCGGCATGGCTAGCGAGTCTTGCCCTCGGGTAGTTCAAGTGGCTCCTTGGCGAAATCATCGACGCTGATGACTTTTCGGCGCGCCGCTTCCGCAGCGGTCAGCTGCTCCGCCTCGGCGGCATCCAGTACGCCTGCTGCGAGTGCGGCGCTGATCGGGTCCTCTCCGGCGGCAGGTTGGAAATCACCGGCCTTGAGCGCTTTGTGCAGCTTCTTTTGCAACGGTTGCGATACTGCGAGGGTGTCGAACGCGTCTCGCAGTGCTCCCAAGGCTTCGTCGCGCCCTTGTGGCCGGTAGACGCCCTCGAGAATCTGCTCCAAGGCCGGGTCGCCTTCCGGGCGACCGAGGATAGCGGCCACTTCAGCATCAAGCGCATCGGACGGCCCCTTATGGCGGGCGCCGAACGGAAATACCAGGACCTTCAGCACTCCGCCAAGCAAGCGGTTGGGGAAATTTTCTAGCGTGTTGGCCAAGGCTTGCTCAGCCTTGCAGAGGCAGTCTTCCATCGCCCAGCGCAACAGCGGTGCCTGCTCGATTGGGTGGCCCAGGTCGTGATAGCGCTTGAGCGCAGCGGATGCCAGATACAGGTGGCTGAGGACATCGCCCAGCCGCGCGGAGAGGCGTTCACGACGCTTGAGCTCGCCGCCGAGCAACATCATGGACAAGTCGGCGAGCATGGCGAACGCGGCGGCGATCCGATCCAACGCGCGGAAGTAGGGGCGGGCCAGGTCGTTGCCTGGCGCCTTGCCGAACAGGCCGAACGTCAGCCCGAGCACCAGGGTGCTTGCTGTGTTGCTGACGGCGAAACCAATGTGCTTCATCAGCAACCCGTCGAACTTCTTGATTGCGGCATCGCGGTCAGGCTCATGAACCAGCTCCATTTCGCGAAGTACGAACGGATGGCAGCGGATCGCGCCTTGGCCAAAGATCATCAGGTTACGCGAGAGGATGTTCGCCCCTTCGACCGTAATCGAAATGGGTGCAGACAACCACATGCGGCCGAGGTAGTTACTGGGGCCCATGATGATGCCTTTGCCGCCATGGATATCCATGGCGTCGGTGATGCACTCGCGGCCACGCTCGGTCAGGTGATATTTGAGAATCGCCGACAGCACCGAAGGTTTTTCTCCCAGGTCGACTGCGTTGGCTGTCAGGATTCGTGCACTGTCCATCAACCAGGCATTGCCGCCGATTCGAGCAAGCGGTTCCTGAATACCTTCAAACGCTGCCAGCGGCACGTTGAACTGCTCGCGTATTTGCGCATAGCGGCCGCTGACATAGCTGCAGGTCTTGGCCGCGCTGGCGCCTGTCGCTGGCAATGAAATCGAACGCCCGACTGACAGGCAGTTCATCAGCATCATCCAGCCTTTGCCGATCATGTCTCGTCCGCCGATGATAGCTTCGAGCGGCACGAACACATCCTTGCCCCAGTTCGGACCATTCATGAAAGCAGCGCCAAGGGGCAGGTGGCGGCGACCGATCTCGACACCAGCAGTATCGGTTGGAATAAGCGCGAGGCTAATGCCCAGCTCTTCCTCATCGCCCAATAGATGCTCAGGGTCGTACGTCTTGAAGGCGACACCGAGCAGCGTGGCGACTGGGCCGAGCGTGATGTAGCGCTTCTCCCAGTTCAGGCGCAGGCCAAGTACTTCTCCGCCTTCCCATTCGCCGCGGCAGATGACTCCGCTGTCATTCATCGCGCCAGCGTCGGAGCCGGCATAGGGACCGGTCAGGGCAAAGCAGGGGATGTCCGTGCCATTGGCCAGACGCGGCAGGTAGTGGTTGCGCTGTTCATCGGTGCCGTAATGCATCAGCAGCTCGGCCGGGCCGAGGGAATTGGGCACCATGACGGTCGTCGCAAGGTCGCCACTGCGGGTGGCCAGTTTCATCACGATCTGCGAGTGGGCGTAGGCCGAGAAGCCCTTGCCACCGTATTCCTTGGGGATGATCAAGGCGAAGAATCCTTCGGCCTTGATGTAATCCCACGCTTCTTGGGGAAGGTCCATGCGCTGGCCAACTTCCCAGTCGTTGACCATAGAGCATAAGGTTTCTGTTGGGCCATCGACGAAAGCTTGTTCCTCCTCTGTCAGGACGGCCTTTGGGTAGCCGAGCAGGACGTCCCAGTCAGGTTTGCCGCTGAACAACTGTCCATCCCACCAGACCGTCCCGGCGTCGATGGCATCGCGTTCGGTGTCGGAGATAGGGGGCAGGACTTTTTTGAACCAGTCGAACATCGGGCCGCTGAAGTACCTGATGCGCAGGTCGGTCACCAGCAAAGGCACCGCGACCGCAATCAGCATGAGCCAGAGGATGATCATCAACCAGGTAGGCGTCTCGTCGGCCGCGCCCATCAAGACCAGATACGCCGCAACAATGGCCAACGCCGGAACGGGGGAAACCCGTAAATGGGCAATCACGGCAATGCCGATGAGTAATACGAGCAGCCAGAGCAGGGTCATATGGTTTTCCTTGTTGAGCGAATGGCATCCAAACTGAGCATAGGCGTTTGTGGCAAGTGGGGTGAAGGGACAGGACGACGCGTTTGGTATCAGATAATGACCGATCCTTGACAGGCGAGTTCGAAGTGACTGGTTCTGGTTACTAGGTTTGTTTTGCTCGGTGTAGCTTGGCGGTCCTCTGCGGTTTGAATTCGGCGTTGCAATTGACGCACCGCGCCCTTATCTACTTTTAATCTCTCTGTGCTGTGTGCGTTCTTAATATGACTACTGCTCTATCCATTCGGCAGTTGACCAAGGTTTACGGAAACGGCTTCGAGGCCCTCAAGGGCATTGACCTGGACGTTGCTGAAGGCGATTTCTTTGCGTTGCTGGGGCCCAACGGTGCCGGCAAATCCACCACCATCGGTATCCTTTCCACGCTAGTGAACAAGAGTGGCGGCACGGTCAACGTGTTCGGTCACGACCTTGATCGCGATCCTTCAGGCCTCAAGCGCTGCCTGGGTGTTGTGCCACAAGAGTTCAACTTCAACCAGTTCGAGAAGGCCTTCGACATCCTTGTCACACAGGCCGGCTACTACGGCATTCCGGCAAAAGTCGCCAAGGAACGCGCCGAGCAGTATCTCAACCAGTTGGGGCTGTGGGACAAGCGTGACGTGTCCTCGCGGATGCTGTCAGGCGGCATGAAGCGGCGCCTGATGATCGCTCGAGCGCTGATCCACCGGCCGCGGCTGCTGATCCTCGACGAGCCCACCGCGGGGGTTGACATCGAGCTACGCCGTTCGATGTGGTCGTTCCTGACCGAGCTCAACCGTGAAGGCATTACCATCATTCTCACGACACACTATCTGGAAGAGGCCGAGCAGCTGTGCCGCAACATCGGCATCATCGACCACGGCCAGATCGTCAAGAACACCAGCATGCGCGAATTGCTCAAGCAACTGCATGTCGAGACTTTCCTGCTTGATCTGAAGGAGTCGCAGCTGGTGCCGCCAGAGCTTGGCAGTTATCCGGCACGTTTGGTTGACCATCACACCCTCGAGGTGCAGGTAGACAAGAGCCAGGGCGTGACCGACCTGTTTCGTATGCTGTCGGCACAGGGCATTGAGGTTCTGAGCCTGCGCAACAAGACCAATCGGCTGGAGGAGCTGTTCGTTTCGATGGTGGAAAACAACCTGCCGAAGGTGGCCAAATGAACGCAGAATTCCGGCCCAATCTGGTCGCGTTGCAGACCATCGTCCACCGCGAAATCCGCCGCTACACACGCATCTGGCCGCAGACACTGCTGCCTCCAGCGATCACAATGGTGCTGTACTTTGTCATCTTCGGAAATCTGATCGGTTCGCGGATCGGCGAGATGGATGGCTTTACTTACATGCAGTACATCGTGCCGGGGCTGATCATGATGTCCGTGATCACCAACTCCTACAGCAACGTGGTTTCCAGCTTCTTCAGCAGCAAGTTCCAGCGATCCATCGAAGAGCTGCTAGTCTCGCCCGTATCGCCTCATGTCATCCTGATTGGCTTTGCCTTAGGCGGCATTACCCGCGGGCTGGCGGTTGCGTTGATCGTAACGTTGCTGTCGATGTTCTTCACCGATCTGCAGGTACATCATCTGGGGGTGACGCTTCTGGTGATTACGCTGACGTCGACGATCTTTGCCTTCGGCGGCTTCATCAACGCGGTGTACGCCCGCAACTTCGATGATATTTCTATCATTCCAACCTTCGTGCTGACTCCGCTAACCTACCTGGGCGGCGTGTTCTATTCGATCAACCTGTTGTCACCGTTCTGGCAGACGCTGTCGCTGGCCAACCCCATCCTGCACATGGTCAATGCGTTCCGTTACGGCATCCTGGGGGTTTCAGACATCCGTATCGGCATTGCGATCAGTTTCATGGCCGTAGCGGCAGTACTCATGTACCTGTTGTGCATTCATCTGCTCAAGAGTGGTCGAGGCATGCGCCAGTAGTCATCGCGCCGGGCACGCCCATTGGCAATGTTGGTGCGCTTGATCTGACGACCAGTCAATGGCCCGATGACCAGGCGCGGTGATAAACCAAACGGGAACCGCTACACTTGCGGTCATTTTTCGTACAGGTTCCCGCTATGCAGCACCCCGCCGAACTGTCGCCGCTGGGCAAGTCCAGCGCCTATGTTGCGACCTACAGCCCCGAGCAGCTCTTTCCCATCCCGCGTGCGCCCAAATGGGCCGAGCTTGGGCTGACGGCCGAGTCCTTACCCTATGGTGGCGTCGACATTTGGAACTGCTATGAGCTGTCCTGGCTGTTGCCATCCGGCAAGCCGGTGGTGGCCATTGGTGAGTTCGGTATTCCCGCCGACTCGCCAAATATCATCGAATCCAAGTCATTCAAGCTTTATCTCAACTCGCTGAACCAATCGGTCTTCGAGAGTCGGGCAGCGCTTGTGGAGGTTATAACGCGAGACTTATCAGCCGCAGCGGGTAAGCCCGTCAGCGTTCGCTTGCGCACGTTGGATGAAGTTGGCGAGGAGGGGATCGCGCCGCTAGACGGGTACTGTATCGATGATCTGGATATCGAGATCCGGCACTACGATTCGCCGCGGGCTGAACTACTCAGCAGCGACCCTGAGCGTCAGGTGGATGAGCGCATCTACAGCCATCTGCTCAAATCCAATTGCCCGGTTACCGGGCAGCCGGACTGGGGCACAGTGGTAATCGAGTACCGGGGCCCTGCGCTTGATCACGCTAGCCTGCTTGCCTATCTGGTGAGTTTTCGCCAGCACGCTGACTTTCATGAACAGTGCGTCGAGCGGATCTTTCTCGACTTGCAGCGCGTGTTGATGCCAGAGCGACTCAGTGTGCATGCGCGCTATGTGCGCCGCGGCGGGCTGGATATCAACCCCTACCGTACCACTCAGTCCGTTTCGCCAGACAACCGACGGTTGGTTCGGCAATAACCGCTGCGGTAGGAGGGCGTGAACGCGCGTTCACGCTCTGATGGCCCGAACCGGTTTCGCTCAGATGCCCATGTTCGCCAGGGTCTGCATGATGTTGCGAAGCGTCATCGCTGTGTTCGGATGGCTGACCTCGAAACGCTCGACGGCTAAATTGACGCCATCGACCAGTGAATCGTTCTGATGATCGACTACCCCCTGGTTGGCAAGCCGCAGCTCGATGTCATGGGCAATCACCTGCAGCGACGCGCGCTCTTCTTCAGTTAGCGGTGTGTCCTGGGCCAGTTGACTACGCAGCTCTGCTAGCTGCGACTGCAGATCATGTTCCGGCATGTTGCTACCCTCTTGGTTTGTCGTACGGCAAAGTCGCCAGCGCTTGATGTGAGCAGGGTAAACCAGCGTGCTGGGCTTGTCCTTGCTTTTGAGTCTCAAAGAGTCTGCAAAGATCCGTTGAGATTCCGCGTGTCTGCCCGCTGCCGAAACTGGCCGTTATCGCTTTATACTGCGGCGCTTTGTTGGGCAATTGCCCCCATTCGAAACAGGAGAGGGCCGCGATGCAAGTCATCGGCAAGGATTGGGTTGTTTACTTCAGGAGAACGCTGGTGACGGCGCTGGCCGTGTTTGGCGCATCATCGCTCCAGGCCGCCGAGCAAGACCCCTGGGAAAGCGTGAATCGCGCGATCTTCACCTTCAACGACAAAGTCGATACCTATACGCTCAAGCCGCTTGCGCAGGGTTACCAGAAGATCACACCAAACTTTGTCGAAGACGGCATCGGCAATGTATTCAGCAATCTTGGCGATGTCGTGGTACTGACCAATGACCTGTTGCAGGGCAAGGTTCGGGACGCGGGCATCGACACCAGCCGTATTTTGTTCAACAGCACTTTCGGCGTGCTGGGTTTCTTCGATGTCGCAACCCGTATGGGCTTGCAGAAAAACGATGAAGATTTTGGGCAGACGCTTGGCGCGTGGGGACTGGGCAGTGGACCTTACGTCGTGTTGCCGCTGCTGGGGCCGAGTACCGTGCGCGATGCGGCTGGACGCGTGCCGGACTCTTTCCTGCAGCCGTATCCGCATATCGATCATGTGCCGACACGCAACGTGACCCGCGCCGTCAATGTTGTGGACATGCGTGCCAGTCTGCTCTCAGCGGAAAAAATGATCACTGGCGACAGGTATATCTTCGTGCGCAACGCCTACCTGCAGAATCGTGAATTCCGCACGCAGGATGGTCAGGTCGAAGACGATTTCTGATAGGACAGCGGACCGCATTGGCCAATGCCGATGCGGTCCGCTGGTTTGTTCACGCTTTGTTGTTCCGAAATGGTTTCACCTAAGCAAAAGTCATTTCATTGAAAGGATTGCCAGACCAAGGCTCTGTCGTCCGTCTTCGTGCTGACCGACTCGAACCACTTCCGTTTCGGCATCCAATCCCTTCAGTTCGCTGTGCTCCGAAGGAATGTGTACCTGGACCTTGTCACCCATCTGCAAATCCGTCGCTGCGACCACCTGCATCCCTGTGCTGGAAAGGTCCAGGCAGGTTGCCTCGTAGCAATGGTCACCCTGCGTCAGGGTTATAGCTGTCTCGATATTCATGCGAATGAAGTCGCGTTTTTCACTGTAGTCCCGATCTCGCTGGGTCATTGCTTCGTCCTCTGAGTTCTTGTTTCGCCAGTTCTTATAACGCCCGTCAAATCGGCCTGTAAAGGACAGGCGGAGCGACCGCGCCTGGCTTGAAACGCCGATCGTATGGGAGTACCGTCTGCGCCTTGAAACGATCCCATGCCCGGCGCTCGCGCAGGGCCGATGCTTTCGCCAATCATCCTGGCGATACCGCCTGGTAGGAACATGCATAACCCAAGCGCGACGCTGCTGATCATAGATGACGACGATGTGGTGCGAGCCAGCCTGGCAGCCTATCTGGATGACAGTGGTTTCAAGGTGTTGCAGGCGCCTAACGGACCGCGCGGTGTGGAGCTGTTCGACGCGGAACACCCTGATCTCGTGATTTGCGACCTGCGTATGCCGCAAATGGATGGCCTGGAGCTTATCCGCCTGATCAGTGAGCGTCAGGCTGACCTACCGGTAATCGTAGTCTCGGGGGCCGGTGTGATGAGTGATGCAGTCGAAGCCCTACGGTTGGGCGCTGCTGACTACTTGATCAAGCCTCTTGAAGACCTTGCGATGCTTGAGCACTCGGTGCGTCGTGCCCTTGATCGTTCACGCTTGCGGCTAGAAAACCGGCGCTACCGTGAGCAGCTGGAGACCGCCAACCGCGACCTGCAGGCGAGCTTGCATCTTCTGCAGGAAGATCAGGATGCTGGTCGGCAAGTGCAAATGAATATGCTGCCGGTCACGCCCTGCAGCCTCGACAAGTTCCAGTTCGCCCATCAGATAATCCCTTCTCTGTACCTCTCGGGTGATTTCGTCGATTACTTTCGCGTGGACGAGCACCGCATCGGCTTCTACCTGGCGGATGTGTCCGGCCATGGGGCCTCTTCAGCGTTTGTCACCGTCCTGCTTAAATTCATGACCACGCGGTTGCTCTATGAGTCTCGCCGGGGAAGGGCATTACGCGCCTTCAAGCCGTCCGAGGTGCTCGATCACATCAATCGCGGCTTGATCAACTGTAAGCTCGGTAAGCACGTCACAATGTTGGGCGGCGTGATTGATCAGGAGCGTAATGTGCTGCATTACAGTATAGGCGGTCACCTTCCAATGCCGGTGCTATACGCCGACGGCGCTGCTAAGTATCTCGAAGGGAAGGGTTTGCCGGTCGGTTTGTTCGTCGAAGCAACCTACGAGAATTACGAGATCGAATTGCCAGAGTCTTTCAGTCTGACGCTACTTTCCGATGGCATTTTGGACCTTTTGCCCGGCGAGACCCTCAAAGATAAAGAGGCCGGGCTACCTGGGTTGATTCGCGAAGCAGGCGGTACGCTGGTGGGGTTACAGCGGGTGTTGGGCCTAGCCGATCTGGAGGATATGCCCGATGACATCGCGTTGTTGGTATTGAGCAGGAACCTTGCATGAGCACGGGTAAGATCCAGTTTGCTGAGCAGAACGGTACGTTTGTGCTCAAGTTCGTCGGCGAGATCCGACTGACGCTTTGCTCGGCGCTGGATGCAACGATCGAGAAGATATTCTCTTCGCGCAATTTCTCATCGATCGTAATCGACCTCACTGAAAGCCGTAGCATCGACAGCACCACGCTCGGTCTGCTCGCCAAACTTTCGATTCTTTCGCGGCAGAAGGTCGGCATGCTGCCGACATTGGTCACCACTCATGAGGACATCACGCGCCTTTTGCAATCGATGGGTTTCGATCAGGTGTTCAATATCGTTGATCAGCCATTGCCGTCGCCTGAGCAACTGGCCGATCTGCCGACCCAGGATCAATCCGAGGAGATTGTGAAGGGCAAGGTTCTAGAGGCTCACCGTATTCTGATGAGCCTCAACGAATCGAACCGCGAGGCGTTCCGCGACCTCGTGACAGCGTTGGAGCGGTCCTGAGCTACAGCTTGGTTGGCAGGAGGGCTTCAAGCTTTTCCTGATCCCGCGCGAACTGGCGGATTCCCTCAGCCAGTTTCTCAGTTGCCATCGGATCTTCGTTCAATCCCCAGCGGAAGCTACCTTCATCCATGCTGATGCGCGACTCCGAAGCGCGTCCGGGGGACAATTTACGCTCCAGTGTGCCTTGTTCCTGTGCCAGCTGGCTGAGCAACTCAGGGCTGATCGTCAAGCGATCGCAGCCTGCCAGCGCTTCGATCTGACCCGCGTTACGGAAGCTCGCACCCATTACTACGGTCTTGTAACCGTGCGTCTTGTAGTAGTCGTAAATCCGGCTGACCGACTGTACGCCTGGATCTTCGTCACCGACATAGTCACGGCCTTCGGACTTTTTATACCAATCGTAGATACGGCCGACGAAAGGCGAGATCAAAAATACACCGGCCTCGGCACATGCCACTGCTTGGGTGAAAGAGAACAACAGTGTCAAGTTGGTCTGGATGCCGGATTTTTCCAGCTGCTCAGCCGCACGGATGCCCTCCCAGGTAGAGGCCAGCTTGATCAATACACGGTCACGGGATACCCCGGCCTGCTCGTATAGGCCGATCAGGCGCTCGCCCCGCTGGATCATGGCTTGTGTATCGAATGAAAGCCGAGCATCGACCTCCGTAGAAATCCTCCCCGGGATCAACTTGAGCACCTCCTGACCAACCGCGACCGCGAACAGGTCGCAGCCGAGGCCGATATCGCCGCCGCAGCGCGACATAGCGTCCTTGAGGTGTTCTGCATAGCGCGGCAGTGCAGCAGCTTTGAGCAGAAGCGAGGGGTTGGTGGTGGCATCAACCGGTTGAAGGCGGGCGATGGCGTCGAGATCGCCGGTGTCGGCAACCACGGTGGTGAATTGTTTGAGTTGCTCCAACTTTGACGTCATAAGGGCGCTCTATCCTTTGGTTGTCATGACTTGATTTCCGTGGCCATCGCGCCATCTGTATTCGGATGGTCATGTGTGGCAGCTGTTGGATCGAAAATGCGGCTGCGTGTTCCCTGCACGGGTATCAGTGCCCCTCAAGCAATCCGGTCGCTTGGTCAAGCAGCGTTAGTGGTTCTTTGGTTTTATGGATGTCGACCGACAGCAGCTGGCGAAACCGCCTAGCGCCTGGAAAACCCTGGCCCAGCCCCAGTACGTGACGGGTAACGTGATGCATCGAGCCACCGCTATCAAGATGATTCTGAATATAGGGGCGCATGCGCCTCAATGCTTCGGCTCGGGTAATGACGGGTTCTTCGCTGCCAAACAGTCTGCTATCAACTTGCGCGAGCAAGTAGGGGTTGTGGTAGGCCTCGCGCCCGAGCATCACACCATCGAACTGCTCCAGGTGGGCTTCGCATTGCTCCAACGTTTTGATGCCGCCGTTGAGGATAATTTCCAAGCCTGGAAAGTCGCGCTTCAATTGTTGCGCAACATCGTAGCGAAGGGGTGGAACGTCTCGGTTCTCCTTCGGTGAAAGCCCCTCCAGAATTGCGATGCGTGCATGGACGGTGAAGCTGCGGCAGCCTGCCGCTTGAACCTGCCCAACGAAATCACAAAGTTCGGCATAGCTGTCGCGCCCATTGATGCCGATGCGGTGCTTGACGGTTACTTCGATCCCCACAGCATCACGCATCGCTTTCACGCAATCGGCTACCAGTGCTGGATGGCCCATCAGGCATGCGCCGATCAGGTTGTTCTGCACGCGGTCACTAGGGCATCCCACATTGAGATTTACCTCATCGTAACCAGCCGCTTCGGCCATTTTTGCGCAGACGGCGAGATCACTTGGCACACTGCCGCCAAGTTGCAAAGCCAAGGGGTGCTCGGCCTCATCATGACGCAGGAAACGACTGGCATCGCCGTTGATCAATGCGCCTGTAGTGACCATCTCGCTGTAGAGCAGGGCATGCCGTGAAAGCAGACGCAGAAAATACCGACAGTGCCGGTCAGTCCAGTCCATCATCGGCGCGACGGAGAACCTGCGCGACAGTTGCAGAGACGTAGTGGCAGGTTTGTAGTTGGTGTTCATGCGGCTTTCCGACGGAGCGTTTAGAACGCGCTGCTAATGCTTAGACACCATTATGCTGGTTGGCTGTGCCGGTATATCGAGTGTCTGAGCGCGTTAAAGGCGACTGGAGCGGTTGCTTAACCAAACGCCTCGAAAAATGGATGCCAAGTTTATCAGGAGAGCGAAGTCTCGGTGCGTGAGACTGCCGTGCGACGCCGCACGATGGCGTGAAAGGGGCGGCAATACCTGCAAAGCTCCACTCGCTGATTGGGAAGAGCTCTACAGTCGGTTGAATGGTGGTGTGATTAAGCGTGCATAGGCGCCCCGATGAGCTCGGAAACACAATAAAAAACCGCAGTCGCTCAAGAGCTGACTGCGGTTTTGATCAGGCCGATCTCGACCTGAGGACTCCTGTTGTTACCGGTTGAACGCAGCGCCGGTGCCAATGACGCTAGCCGAAGGCAGCAGCTGGCTGATGAAGCGGTTCCAGCGAGTGATACCTGCCGGTCCGACGAACACCACATCCTGCGGTTGCAGAGGGAAGTGCTGAGCCAGAGCAAATGCCGCAGGAGATTCGGCATTCAGCTGGAACACGGTGGCTTTTTCAGTGGCTATGTTTTCAGCGCCACGAATAACGTAGACCGCTTCGCCATCGGCAGTTTCCTGGCGAATACCGCCTGCGGTGCCGATAGCATCCATCAAGTTGAGGCTGGTGGCCTTGAAGGTCATGGCTTGCGGGTTCACTACTTCGCCCAGAACATAGATCTTCTTCTGGTCGTTATACGGCAGATGTAGCTGGTCGCCGTCTTTCAGATACACCTGATGCAACCAGGAGTCCGGACGGTTCAGGTCGTCGAGATCAAGCATGTACTCGCGGCCGTCACGCTTGAGCATCAGGCTGGACAGATCCGCTGTATCGGTATCGACACCGGCTTGGCCAATAGCCTGCACGATGGTCATCGGAGCAGTAGTTACCTCGAGCTCGCCAGCTGTGTTGAATGCGCCGGAAAGCACGATGCGCTGGCTACCGAAACGCAGCAGGCTGACGTCTACCTGAGGACTGTCGATGTAATTGGCCAGCCTCTTGGAAATATCGGAGCGAAGCTGCTCGATCGTTTTGCCGGCTGCTTCTATGTTGCCGATGTAGGGATAGAACAGCGTGCCGTCGGGGCGAACCAGGCGACCATTGGCGTCCAGCTGTTGTTGTGGGCCCGATGGAGCGGTCAGTTCAGGATGGTCCCAAACGGTGATGAACAGAACGTCGTTGGCGCCAATACGATAGGCCTCAGGCTTGAAACTAAGCAGCTCTTGCTTGCTGGAGGTGCCTTGGTCAGACGAGAGCTCGCCCTTGAGCATTTCAGGGGTGATGCGCATCAGCTGGACAGTGCCGTCTTCCGTTTCTGCGCCGTCCTTGAACTGATCGGGGTTCAGATGCTGACCGGGCGAGAAGACGCATCCCTGCAGCACCAGCACGGAAGAGAAAGCGAGAGCAAATAATGGTTTCATGGTTTCTTCATCCTTGACGGAATAGTTGTTTTTACGAAGTGAAACAGCGCAATTCACCTTTAGCTAAAGGAGCGAGCGAACACTGACTTGTCTATCGACAATCGCCGAAGTTGTTTCGGCGGTGCTACAGACGCATCCAATCTCTGCTGTTCCGGGTGTCGCTACTGCAAGCTCTGAGGGATATACCTACAGATACGTATGAGGCCAGGTCCGATTGAGCCACCGAGCAGGTTCCGCTCAATCGTTGTTTGGCGTCCTTCCTCAATAGAAAACGACGCTGCATGGCTCACAGTAGCCATAGACCGCTTCGTTTCTCTGCGGTTCACGACCATGTGCATAAATGAATTGGTAATGCAAAGCTTGTCGGCACATGGCGAAGAGCGTGATCGATAATAAGCGGACGGTGGCTAGCCATCAGTCGTGACCGCTTTTATGCGGCTATCAACTAACTATCGGGCTCACTGCACACAGCGGACGTGAGCCGGCGAAAGCGGGGGTCGCCATAACTTGAGATCGGCTGCCACATTTCCGATGGCAAAGCTGATTGGGTCACTTTTTGGCAGCTTAGGGATGCTCGATCATCCAGCGCAGCGTGTCCTTCAATTCGATCTGGGACATGTCGCCAATAAGCGAATCCAGTTTGGCTCTGCTACCGAACAGGTTCTTTACGTCCGCGCTGCGCACGAAGGCTGGATTGACCCTGACCTCCATGCGATGGCCGGAAATGGCAGCTGCCTGCTCGAGAACGTACTCGAGCGTATAGGCCAATCCGGAGCAGATATTGACTGTCTGGCCAACCGCGGCGGGTGTTTCAAGCAAGCGCCGATAAGCATGAACCACCTGACGGACATCGCAGAAATCACGGGCAATATCCAGATTACCTAGCTCGATTACCGCGGCCCTACGGCGCGTATGCGACACGATCTTCGGGATAAGAAATTGCTCCGCTTGACCAACACCCGTGTAGTTGAACGGACGGCTGACTATCAGCGGCAAACGATCCTGGTACAGCCGGGCAAGAAACTCCATGGCCGCTTTGCTAACAGCATAATCATTGGCCGGAGCAAAGGGCGCGGATTCATCCAGCACACCTTCGGTGGCGTTTCCGTACACGTTTGCACTGCTGGCTAGCAGCACGCCTTCAAGCTCGGTTGCTGCGGTACGTAGCGCTTCCAACAGGTGGCGAGTGCCGAGCAGGTTGGCTGTGTAAATTGCATCGGCATCGCTGTGTGCGACGAAAGAGACCGCTGCTAAGTGCACGACGTAGGTTGGGCGGATTTCGATCAAAAGGGCGCGTAGCAGCTCAGCATTGTTCAACGAGCAGCAATGAACGGCTGAGATTGCCGCGGGCAGCTCCCCGACGGGTTGGCGATAGCTGAGGCCATGAACCTCGTAGCCGCACGCTGCGAGTTCCTCTGCCATGTAGCGCCCGGTAAAACCGGTTGCGCCGGTTATCAGCACTTTACGCATGATCTTCCCGATAGGATGAAATTCCAGTTTCAAAGCCGATGCAGGTCCAAGGTATAGTCGATTGGCATGGCGTTGCGCTTACTGTCGACGGCAGTTGGGCGATCTGTGCCGCAACGCCAGCGCTTTCTCAGTGTGCCAGTTGGGTCTGTCTCGACAGCTGAGACGACCAACAGACCGTCCCGAATCAAAGCGCCAACTGACTTTCGACGTGGCGACCCTCAAGAGGGCACTCGGATATCAGCAGGCGCCTGAACCAGAACGACCGTTGCCAGTCGATTGCCCCTAGAACGAAAAGCCCTGCTGATTACGACGCATGTCGGCGTCCACCATCATGCGGCACAGTTGCTCCAGTGTAGTTTTAGGTTCCCAGCCCAACACGTCCTTGGCTTTTTGTGGGTCGCCGATCAGCAGATCGACTTCCGCTGGGCGGTAGAACTTAGGATTTACCCGCACAACGACCTTGCCCGTTGCTGTGTCGGTGGCTTGTTCCTGTTCGCCGGAGCCTTCCCATTGGAGCTCGACATCAGCCGCCTTGAACGCCAAAGTCACGAAGTCGCGCACGGTTTCGGTTCGGTTGGTCGCCAGCACAAAAACGCCAGGCTCGTCCGCCTGCAGCATGCGCCACATCCCTTCGACATATTCCTTGGCGAAGCCCCAATCACGTTTGGCGTCGATGTTGCCCAGCTCCAGCACATCGAGCTTGCCCAATTTTATCTTAGCCACAGAATCAGTGATTTTTCGCGTCACAAACTCACGCCCGCGCAGCGGCGACTCGTGGTTGAACAGAATGCCGCTGCAGCCGAATATGCCGTATGACTCGCGGTAATTGATCGTCATCCAGTGCGCATACAGCTTGGCTACGCCATAGGGGCTGCGTGGGTAGAAGGGCGTGGTTTCGGACTGAGGAATCGCCTGTACCTGACCGAACATTTCTGAAGTCGAGGCTTGGTAGAAGCGGATCTTCGGGTTGACGATACGAATGGCTTCCAGCAGGTTCACGGCGCCTGCACCGGTGATGTCAAGGGTAGTCAGCGGCTGCTCGAAGGAAACACCCACAAAGCTCTGTGCGGCGAGGTTGTACACCTCAGTCGCGCCAGTGCTTTCCAGCAGTCGAATGCTGGAGGACAGGTCCGTCAGGTCGTACTCGACAAGATTCAGATTGGGGTGCTTGTCGATGCCCAGCTCTTCGATTCGCCAGAAATTGACCGAACTGGTGCGACGGAACGTGCCGTAGACGGTATAGCCTTTTTCTAGCAGGAGTTCTGCAAGGTAGGCGCCGTCTTGCCCTGTGATACCCGTGATAATCGCTTTCATTGTCTTCCCTGTTCGAGGATAGGTTTTCTGATGTGTACTTGCTTCGCTCTTGCCTAGCACAAGGCTCTGAAAGGCAGCGAAGTTAATCGGTAAGCTTCAATGACAGCCGATCACCGCATACCGGTGCTCCGTATGTCCGAAGGGTGGCCTCAATGGTTGATCAAGACTCCTGTTTTGCTGGGCTGGCTTTCTGCCTCGAGTGTTTTTCCCTCAGGAAGGCCGGCACGATATACACCGCGTCCGCCCAGTAGCGTTTGGCCAGCCTGCGGGGTTCCATGCACATGCGATGAAGCCATTCAAGTTTGAATTCGCGCATCCACTTCGGCGCGCGCTTGATGGTTCCCGTTGCAAACGAAATGGAGGCGCCGATGCTGAAGCCCATCCCTGTGCGCTCGTAAGGCTGAGTGGCCGCAGCCAGCACTTCACCGCGTGGGGTGCCCACGGCGTAAAGAACCAACTCCGATGGATTTTCACGAACAAACTGCAAGCAACGCTGCACTTCTTCCGGTTTTTTTATGAAGCCCATCGGTGGGTTGTAGTGATAAAGAGAAATGCCTGGATAGAGTGCTCTGAGTTTGTCGGCTTCGGTTGTCGCTGAGCCAATCAGGACAATGCGCAGCCGATCCCGGTCCGCCCACTTGAGCAGGTCGAGTGTCAAATCGCTGCCGGGAATAGCTTCATCCAGATGTATGCCAAGACGGTTCAACAGCGAGAGCAGGATGCGGCTGTCACATACCCTCCAGCGCGCTTTGAAATAAGCGTCACGCAGCTGTTCGTCATGTTCGAGTTGAACAAGATGGTCAACGTTCGGCGTCACCACAAACGAATAGGGTTGCTTGACGCCCTCGCGTATGCAGGTCAATAAAGTCTTCTTATTGCCGGAATAGAAGTCTATTCCGAACGCATTAGTATCACTTGACACTCATTGCTACTCCCTTAAAGGCGCCCTTGATACCTGACCAGGCGAGGGTGGGACTTTTGTATTCCTTGACAGTTGTAACGGCCGAAAGCAGAAACGCGGAAACAATCGCAAATGCCGGACCGTAGAAACGCTTATTGAAACGTGTGGCTGCACGGTTGCGATAGTAGTGATAGAACGCTGATCGACTACCCAGGCTAAGTGAACCGTAGTGATACAGGCGGCTTTCGGGGATCACTCTCGTCGAAACACCAAAATTTCTGGCACGGTACTGCCAATCAACCTCTTCGAAATACATGAAGTAATCTTCGTCCATCAAACCGATTTCTTCGGTCAATGCGGCCGAAAAGGCCAGGCTGCAGCCCATGATGTAGTCTGGAGCGTGCTGAGGGTGTTGCTGTTGAGACGCTTCGATGCTCTGGTCTTTTCCGAGCAATCTGGCTTTGCCTAGGATCGGATAGAGCTTTCCGCCGCCGTAGCACTCCAGCCGACCTGTGTCGGCGCTCAATACGAGCGAGCCGACAAACTGACGGCCGTTACGCTGCAATGCTTCCAGTAGCGGTGAGAAGGCATCGCTGTCTACATAGGTGTCGTTATTGATAACCCAGAAATACTCGGGCTGCAGATGCTCCATTGCCCAGCGCAAGCCGTAATTGTTGCCGCCCGCGTAACCGCTGTTATCTGGGTTACAAAGCACGGTCACGTTTGTATGAGCTTTTTCATCGAGCCAGTTCTGAAGGGCGATGGCGGAACCGTCCTGCGAATCATTGTCGATGATGACGATATGGCCAATCGTCGGGCAATGTTCGAGCAGGCTTTCAGCGCAGCTGATTGTTTCAGTAGCAGCTTTGTAGTTGAGAATAAGTGCGACGTTCATGTACTCGTTCCTTGCTGCGAAGATGGCGTGCCCGTAGAGCATGTAATACGAAAAGCATGCAAATAACTGGTTGGGTATATTCGAACAGACCGTTGAGTGGCCATATCACGAAGAAGGCCAGGATCACCGCATAGGTGAACTCCATTTCGGAATTGATACTACGCGCGATACGGTGGTAGACGAACAGGGTCAGAGGAACCAGCAGAAAAGTGAGAAAACCGAAGCGAAACAGTGTGCCAATGATGCCAATGTCTGAGAGGAAGAAGTGTTCGCCGAAGTAGGGGATGAAACCGTCCTGCCACATCAGCGACAAGGACCCGCTGGGCAACCAATTAACTAGATTCAAGTGACTGAACACGGATGCGATGGTATGGGGCCTCACGCCATCCTCCACGTCGCCGTCCAGACTGCTCTCGTAGAACTCGACGTTCAGTCCGAGGATTTCAAGTAACTCTGGATAAAAGAACAGCGGGGACAACAGAACGCAAAGCGAGGCAGCCCAAATGATTGCTTTGGCCCGCAACGAGAAGAGCGTAAATGCCAGGCACAGCACAATCAGCTGACGGGTTTGCGTGGCGAAAACCAATGTCAGCAACAGAACGGCTGCAAGGATGAGATACAGCTTTCGCTGTCGCTGTTCACCATTAATAGGCGATTTGCCTTTTGCCCACACCTGAATGCAATAGAAATAGGCGAAACAGATCAAAAAGGGCCCGATGGACGAACGGTCCGGTCGATCCCAGGACGTTTGTTCCTCGCGCAGATCCGGAACCAACCCGAACTTGAAACACCAGGACAGGATCACTGCAATTAGTGCAGCGTAGATGAATGCATGCTCGAACTGGCGGGTACTGATGTGCTTGGCAAGCAGTAGCAGCGGGACGAAGCCGAATGTAAAGAGAATCCGGCGTTCTTCGATCAGGCCGAAAGTGATGGGTTGACCAAAGGTGTAAAACGAAAAGATTGCAGGTAGCACCGTGAATACGAAAACGCTGTAAAAAGCGTAATACATCAGGATGCGAAACTCTCTGGATGACTCTTCGGTACTGGCAAGAATCAACAGAAGCGACAATCCCAGGCAGACAGCCAAATAGGCTTCGTTCAGAAACTTGAAGCCGATCGGGTTGTGCGTACTGTCACCAAACACCGAGAAGTGCAGGACAATCGCTAGTACGGTCAACGGCAAAAAGAAAAATTTTGAGCTGATGTTTGTCATCACCTGGGTCCTTAGGTGCATTTCCATTCCAGATCTACTACGTCGCAACAAACTCAAGCTTTAGCATTGCCACATCGATACCTTCGGTGCGCGTCACTCTGCGTCTCGCTGATCGCTTCAGCGCCTCGGTTAATTCACGCCGGCAGTCAGCCAGTAACAACTCGATTCGATAGCGGCAGGAGTGTTTGAGTTCCCCTCGCATTAAGCCGCTCGATGTAAGGTCGAATTTGGACAAGCGGTTGCCGGCAGGGTTGCGTCGATTTTTAAGATTTCAGCGAAATAGTTCTGAACGGCTTCACACTGTCCGATGCGGCCCCTGCCACTATCCACAGGCAGGGCAGCAATGCATCTGTCAAGGCTACTGCTCAGGGCCGTATTCCGTGCAGCTATTGGAAATATGCTTTTGCAAGATTTCCATTTGAGGTCTGTCTTTGCCATCTACGGGCTCGACAGCCAATACGTATTTACCCCAGCCTGGGCCGCCTGCCCAATAGGCGCTAGGCATGCAGTTTTCGTTGAGGTAGCCAAGCAGGTTGTCCATGGCGAGCAGCATCGATTCGGAATGGCCAGGTACACCGTACTCGCCGAGGAAACCCTTGAGGTTGTTTTCCTTCAGCCACTCGACGAACGGCCGAACGCGTTCAACCCCCAGCATTGGGTCGACCACTTCGTCCTTGGCATAACGCCCGGAAAAATCCTTGTCGAGGTACAGGTGTCCCTCGTAAATGATCTTGTCTGCCGGATCGTTGATCAGAAAGTCCTCGTTGACGTAGCGCCAGTGAAAGGTGCTGGCCCAACGGTCGCCTTCAACGAATATCAAGCTGTCCATGTCTACCTCACGGATGGCATCGACTGCTGCCTGGGCGGCCCCAGGCCAAAGGCCATCTGTGGAATGGGGCTCGTTCATAATGTCGTAACCCAGCAACGCGGGGTGGTTTTTGAACGCTTTCGCAAGCTTGCGCCAGACAGTTGCGTAGGCCTCGTAGGGCACCTGTGGCGAACCGATCAGCTTGCCTTTGTACCGGCCATAGTTGTGCATATCCAGAATGACTTTCTGGTTATGGTTGGCGGCGAAGTCCAGCGTCCGTTTGAGCAACCGCATCTGATCAAAGTTGACGCCTTTGTAAAGGTCATGTTGCAGGCGTTCCCATATGAACGGAAACCGAATCAAGCGAATGTTTTTGCTTGCGTAGTATTTGAAATACTTCTCTTCCGGATAAAAGTAATTGGTGCCGACTTTTCCGGGTGTGATATGCGGAGCGAAGTTCGCGCCCGACATGTTGATGCCGATCAGGTCGATGCCTGTGTGTTCGTTGGGCTGTGCTTGTGCGACCGATAGGCACCCGGCGATGGACAAGCCGGCTATTAACCTTGCAGCGCGGAACAGAAGAGAAAGGGAACGACGTTCCATAATGACCTTGATCTCCAAAGGGCCGTTGCCAGCTCGACGGCTCGGTTGTGCTCAGTCGATTGCATAATGCGAACCGTTCTCCTTGTGGAAGGCGAACGGTTCGATTAGCAGCAATGGGAGCAGTGGCGGCAGAGCCTGATGACTTACAGAACTCTAAAAGCCAGAAGGCTTACTTACTCTGGTAGTCGTACTGGTAGTAACCGTACTCGCTATAAGTCGATGCCTTTCGCACCACGGCGTTGAAGATTACGCCTTTGACCAAGAGCCCGTTCTGCTCAAGACGGCGCTTGGCGAACTCGATTTCTTTCACGCCGTTCAGCCCGTAACGCGTGACCATTAGGGTAGTGCCGGCCTGGCTGCCGACCAGTGCAGCGTCGGTTACGGCCAGGATCGGAGGCGTATCGAAAATGACCAGGTCGTACATGCTGCTGATCTCTTTGACGAAGCGCGAGAAGTTCTCGTGCATCAGCAGTTCCGATGGGTTAGGAGGCAGCTGGCCGTGAGTAATCACATGCAGATTGTTCAACTGGGTTTTCTGAATGGCATCGAACAGTGTGATTCGGCCGGACAGGATGTCGGAGAGGCCTTTCTCACCCTGGCAACGCATGACTTTATGCAGATAACCCTTGCGCATGTCGGCGTCGATCAGTAGCACCTTTTTGCCAGACTGCGCGATGACGGCGGCAAGGTTGCTGGTCACGAATGACTTGCCCACTGCTGGGCTAGGGCCAGTGATCATGAGAATGTTGTTTTTTGCTTCGATCATCGCGAAGTGCAAGCTGGTACGCAGGCTGCGCATCGCTTCGGTTGCCAGGTCAGCTGGATCATTGATCGAAAGCAGATACGAAGCGCTGCTCTTGTCCCGCTTGAAGTTAACCAGGCGTTTTTCCAGCAGTCCTTGTTTCTCGCTGAACGGGATCGCTGCATACACAGGGATACCTACACGCTCGATCTCTTCAGGGTTTTCGACGCCACGCTTCAGCGCTTCACGAACATATACAAAGGCGACGGCAAGAATGCCGCCAAGCAGCGTGGCGACGATGACGATCAATGGCTTGTTGGGTTTGATCGGCTCGTCGATATCTGCCGCAGCGTGGTCAACGATACGAACGTTGCCCACTGTTCCGGCGCGGATGATATCCAGCTCCTGCGTCTTGTTCAGCAGCATCGAGTAGGTTTCGGATGACACCTCTACATCGCGGTTGAGGCGCAGCAGCTCCTGCTGAGTAGACGGCAGGGTGCCAATTTGCTTTTCCAGTTCAGTCTTTTGCGCTTGCAACTGATTGATCTGGTTCATCAGCGCCTGGAAATTAGGGTGCTGACGGGTGAAGCGGCTTTCCATCTCGGTGCGCTTGAGGTTCTGCTCGGAGATCTGGCTCTCAAGATCAACGATGCGATCAAGCACCGACTGGGTTTCCGCCGAGATATCCACCGAACGATTGCCGGTTTGGAACTCGTTCAGCGCTGTTTGCGCGGCGTCGAGTTTCTTGCGGACCTCAGGCACCTGCTCGCTCAGGAATTCAAGGCTCTGGGTCGCTTCGGCCGCATTGCGCGCAATATTCTGATCGACGTAACGCTGGGCTACCGCCTCAAGCACCTTGACCGCTTTTTCCGGATCGGTGCCTTCCAGCGTCACGTTCAGGATGCCCGACTGCTTACCGCGCTCGCCGGCGTTCAAGCGATTCTGATAGTCCTCGGTAGTGGCATAGGTGCGGTTCTTGACCACAGTAAATGTAGTGCCTGGACGTGCATTAAGTTCCGCCACGGTGATGCCGTAATCCGGGGTTTCGATGGGCTCGCCAACGACGCCTTGAACGACCACTTCGCCGTCGGTATCGCGCAGGATGAAGCCGTTGTTTTCGGCCGCTTCCAGCGTCAGTTCTTCGCCGTGCATCTTGTCTGGAACGATCAACTGTGTGACGCGCAGCGATTCGCCACCCCAGGCATAAGACTCGAAGCCTTCCGGATACCAGCCCAACTCACCTTCCTCGGTAGGCTCGAATCGACGGAAGATATAACCGCCGAACACCGGGAAGTGGTGCGGCTCGATGATGATGTCGAGGTTCAGATCTTCGACTGCACTACCAACAACCGAACGCGATTTGAGCAGGGCAATCTCTGTTTGCGCCGGCGAAACGGCCGGGGCGGTGCCGACCACGTCTGTGAGACTTGGCAGGCCACCCTTAGCCTGGATCTGGATCATTGCGCTGGCCAGATATACCGGCGTCGCGAGCAGCGCATAGGCAACCCCCAGTGCGGCGAAAAACCCCGTTATGGTGAGTATCAGCGCTCGGTTGTTCAGAAACGTGTCAAAGAGGTGGGCCAGGTCAATGTCCTTTTCCTCTTTTGTTTCGTAAATGGGTCGTGGCATGGTGGTCATTGAAGTTCCTTCTTCTATTTCAGGTAAGGAAGCCAGCTTTCGACGGACTGGGTCAGAAGGCTGTGAACATGTTCGAATGCGGGCTTTGACTGGCGGTAGGGATCGGGGATTTCCGTATCGTCAAGCCATTTACCCAGCAGAAAAGTTTTGCCGTGTACTTCGGGTGCGATCTGACGAATGTGTTGGATGTGGCTCTGCTCCATCACAAGGATCAGGTCTGCGCGGTGCAGCATTTCGCTATCAACCTGGCGCGCACGGTGAGCCGTGTGTTCCACTCCGTGATCGTTAAGCACCTCATGTGCAGTCTTGTCCATCGGGTTGCCTACTAAGGCACCTATGCCTGCCGAGCTGATCGTCAGGCCTTTGCCCTTGAGTTTGTGGGCCAGCAATGCTTCGGCTGCGGGGCTTCTGCAGATGTTGCCCACACAGACGATCAATATGTTCTGGAACATTTACTCAGCCTCGTAGCCCGGATTTCGTGGGCGAACAGGTCTGCCTGTTGCAGAACGCAAATCTGATGTTGGCTCGCTTCATTAGTTCAATCTTCCTGCTGCGCTCGCGCATGTAATGTGGCGTGTTGCCAGTTTGGACCTGGTCAATGCGGGGGGCAGTCAGTAGACGTCCTTGTTGAGCAGCAGGGCGGGGACGGTCCGGGCAAGGATGTAGATGTCGAACCAGACGGACCAGCGCTCTATGTAATCGAGGTCGTACTCCACGCGCTTCTCGATTTTCTCGACGGTGTCGGTCTCGCCACGGTAGCCGTTGATCTGCGCCCAGCCAGTGATGCCGGGTTTGACGCGGTGGCGCGCGGAGTATTCCGATACGGCGTCTTCAAACAGCACGCCTGCGGCCTTGGTCGCTGTCGCATGAGGGCGCGGTCCGACCATGGACATACTGCCCAGGAACACGTTGAGCAGCTGTGGCAGCTCGTCGAGGCTGGTTTTGCGAATAAAGCGACCTACTCGGGTGATACGGTCATCATTGCGCGTCGTTTGCCGTTCGGCATTGGCGTCCGACTTGGCGTGGTACATCGACCGGAATTTGAAGACTTCGATCAGTCGGTTGTTGTATCCGTAGCGCTTCTGCTTGAACAACACCGGGCCGGGCGAGTCGAGCTTGATTGCCAGGGCGAGCAGTAGCATGACCGGGGCGGCCGCCAGCAAAGCCAAGCTGGACAGCATGATGTCTTCGATGCGCTTGAACATTGGCGACCAGCCACGCAGCGGCAGGTCGGAGGCAATCAGCGTCGGTAATCCACCGACTTCGGTGATGCGCTTGTTGGCATGGCGGAAGGCAACCATATCCGGCACCAGCAAAACGTTGACCGGAAGTCTGCGCAACTCATTGATCAGCTGGCCGATGCGGCTGTCGGCAAACCAGGGTAGGGCGACCAGTACTTGAGTCACCTTTTCTTCGCGAATCATCTGCTCCAGGTCACGGGTATTGCCCAGCAGTGGCAGGTCAGCCAGCGTATCCGGAAGACGCTCGAGGCGGTCGTCGATGAAACCGAGCACGCCAGTGCGTATATCGCGGTGGTGAGCCAGGTACTCGGCAACACGCACACCATTGTCTGTGCCGCCCAGAATTACAGCATTCTGCAGATACACGCCTTTTGCCATCAGCCGGCGAAAAAGGGCGAGCATCATCAGTCGCTCGGCACCGAACAGGATGCCACTGGTGACGAACCAGAAGGTCAGATGTTTGGCTTCAAGGTAGCCGAACATGCCCAGCCCCTGGTGCATGAAGATCATCAGACTGAAAGCCGCAGCCCACGCGACAAGCATGGTGCGGAAGCGTAGCAGCGTGCTGAAAACTTCCTCACTGTAGATGCCTACCGATTGGAAGATGACAACGCTGATCACGCCAAAAAACATCAGGAAGGTGCTGAATGTGCCTCCGCCTGCGGGCAGGTCGAGGGGCAGAAACAGCAACAACAGAACGCCCGGCAGCACAGAGGTCAGCCCGTGAATCAGACGAATACTGGCAAGAAAGTAATCTACGAAGCTGGGGTGGGCGTACTCAAGGGTTCCAACGGACTGTAAGCGCATACAAGGCTCCTTCCTATGGCTATTGCTAGCTCAATACTCGTTTTGATCGCCGCGATCCGCGGTTCTGATGGCAGGCCGCTATCGCAACCTTCACCTGGACAACAGCTCGGACCGCCCTGCAGGAAATGAGTTCACCGAATTCATGCAAAGAGCCTATTGCTGCGAAAGAATTAAATGCATGTCGCAAATGCTTGATATAAAAGGGATAAGGTGATGACGGAGTGTTATCTAAGCGGCTTTTCAGCGTCCTGCGCTGACCGGTGGTCAACGATTTGGTTGCTCGGCTTAAGTCCCTATGCGGTTGCCCTTTCACAACTTTATGCAGTTGAAACAGGTCTATCTGCGCATACCGATACGGATGACTGGAACGATTGGCATGAATGAACCCAAAGCATTGCTCGTCCTCCACGGGAAGCAAGGGCTCAACGAAGAAGTAAGAGAAGCCGTTACCGAATGGCGCAAGCTGGGCAACGAGCTTGCGGTGCGGGTGACATGGGAACCAGGCGATACCGCGCGGCTGGTACGTGAAGCGCTGGCAACAGGATATCGGACGCTGGTCTCTGGAGGCGGTGACGGAACATTGCGCGAGATGGTGCAGGCGTTGCTCGACAGTGGCTCTGACGCAAGTTTGGCGGTGTTACCGCTCGGCACCGCTAATGATTTTGCACATGCGGCGGAAATACCACTTGCACCGTTCGATGCACTCACTTTGTTGAATCGAGAGCCTGTTTGGGTAGATGTCGGCGAAATGAACGGCGAGCTGTTCATGAATATGGCGACGGGTGGCTTTGGCTCGAAGGTCACCGCCACCACCTCGTCGGAACTGAAGCGAGTTCTTGGCGGCAGCGCGTACCTGCTGACCGGCTTGTCCCGCTTCAGTGAGTTACGCGCCACCTGGGGCCGCTTCGTGGCGCCGGATTTTACCTGGGAGGGCGAGTTTCTAGCACTGGGTATCGGCAATGGTCGACAGTCCGGTGGTGGACAGCAGCTTTGTCCTCAGGCCTCGATCGATGACGGGTTGCTCGACATCTGCATCGTTCCGGCCCCAGCCGATACGGTCGGGACCCTCGGCACCTTGCTGAGTGGTGGGCTGCTGGGCATAGACACCGTCTCGGTCAAAGCTCGTGCACCTTGGTTCGAGGTAGAAGCGCCAGAAGAAATCAGTATTAATCTTGATGGCGAGCCGATCGCGGCAAAGCGGATGCATTTTTCCGTGAAACGGCGAGCACTGCGTTTGCACCTTCCTGTGGACAGCCCATTGCTGCGGGACGAGCCGCTGATAGAGAACGAACATCCATCCGCCTGACCGTTTGCGGTTCCGTATGCGAGCAGGGCATGCGGGCGAGAGATAAATTCTATTGCCGGTGGATAAAGCCCGGACGTTTGCGGCCGATAGCTCCTTAGTCCCTATTCGCCAAAGGAGCCCGCAATGGCCGGCATTCTGGAGTCAGTCGATCAACGCACCCGATTGGTGGGGCAGAACCGTCTGGAAATTCTCATGTTCCGTCTTTCCGGACGGCAACAGTTCGCGATCAACGTGTTCAAGGTGCAAGAGGTTGTGCAGCTGCCGAAGATGACACTGATGCCGCACCGCCACGGCTCGGTGTGCGGCGTTGTGAACCTTCGCGGGCAGACCTTGCCGGTCATCGACCTGTCGCGAGCCATAGGCTTGCGGCCGTTGGTACCGGATGAAAGCAGTACCATCATCGTGACCGAATACAACCGCTCGATTCAGGCCTTTCTGGTCGGCGGTGTGGATCGCATCCTCAACCTCAACTGGGAGGAGGTGTTACCGCCGCCGACCACTGCGGGACGGCAGCACTATCTCACTGCAATTACCAAAGTCGAGGATAAGCTGGTCGAAGTGATCGACGTGGAAAAGGTCCTGGCAGAGATCGTTCCGTACAACACCAGTATCGCACCGGAGCGTTTGACCGATCCGGTGCTCGAGCGTGCCAGGGGGCGTGAGGTACTCTGCGTCGACGACTCGACTGTGGCCTTGGCGCAACTGCGCGAGACCTTGAGCCAGCTGGGTATTACCGTCCACTCTGCCAGCGACGGTGTGAAGGGCTTGAACAAGCTGAAGGCCTGGGCGGATAGTGATGAGGTAATCACTGATCGACTGCTCATGGTGTTTACCGACGCGGAGATGCCGGAGATGGACGGCTACCGTCTCACCACTGAGATACGCAACGATCCTCGCCTGCGCGATCTCTACGTGGTGTTGCATACGTCGCTTTCCGGCAGCTTCAATCTGGCAATGGTGCAAAAAGTCGGCTGCGACAACTTCCTTTCCAAGTTTCAGCCAGAGAAACTGGTCGACGTCGTCCGTGAGCGTTTGTTGCTGGACGAAAAACACTGACCTGATCGTCCGATAGAGGGCCCAGCATGCACCTTGCCTCGCTGTATCGTTTTCCGCTCAAGTCCGGTTCGGCGGAGCTGCTGGAGCATGCACGATGCGACGAGCTTGGCTTGTGCGGTGACCGGCGCTGGATGGTAGTGGACGCTGCAAGCGGGAAATTCCTTACCCAGCGAATGCTGCCACGCATGGCCCTATTGGATGCCCGCTGGCAGGGCGATGCGGCGCTGCTGTTGACGGGGCCAGGGATGGATGCGTTGCGTGTGGCGGTTCCGGAGCAAGGTGCAGTTGAGCGTGGCGTGCTGATCTGGCGCGAAAGCGTACGGGTACCCGATGCGGGTGACGCTGCGGCTGGATGGCTGACGCGGATGCTTGGTCGTCCCTGTCGTCTGGTGCATTTGCCGACTTCGCGTGGCATCCAGGTCGATCAGGACTACGCACGGCCAGGTGAGCGAACGGCGTTCAGCGATGGCTTTCCCTTCCTTCTGATTGGCCAGCGATCACTCGACGATCTTTCGGCGCGGGTCGGACAGTTGCTTGACGCGCGCCGATTTCGGCCGAATCTGGTGATTGCCGGGGCGGCGCCTTACGCAGAAGATGGCTGGCGGCGCATCCGCATCGGTGATCTGACATTCCGCGTGGTTAAGCCCTGTTCGCGCTGCATCATCCCGACCATCGACCCCCTTAGCGGGGAGCGCAACCCTGATCGCGAGCCGCTGGCTACGCTGATGAGCTACCGCAAGGGGGAGGGTGGCGTGTTCTTCGGTCAGAACTTGATCGCCGAAGGCACTGGCTTGTTGCAGGTTGGTATGCCCGTTGAAGTGCTCGAACAGGCGTACCCAGAACAACGCTAATCTCTCAAAAATGGCGCTACGGCTAAGTCGGGCGATTTGAAGGCTGCGGCGCATGCCGCAGCTCATCAAGTCGGATCCGCAGCCTATCGCTGACTGTCGAAGTAGCGCTCGTGCCATTCAACCAGCGGTTGCGGCGAATTGAGTTTCTGCCCGTAGATGACCGAATAGGTCAGGACGTTTTGCACGTACTGGCGGGTTTCATCGAACGGAATATTTTCGACCCAGACGTCAAACGGCAGATGTTGAGCATTCTTCAGCCACTGTCGAACCCGCCCAGGACCGGCGTTGTAGGCAGCCGAGGCTAGCACCCGATTCCCGTTGAACTGACCATAGATCTGGCTGAGATAGGCAGCACCTAGCTGGATATTGACGTTGGGGTTGAGCACTTGCTGGGGCGACGCCAACGGAATGCCAAAGCGCCTGGCGGTTTCTTTCGCGGTAGCCGGCATCAGCTGCATCAGGCCCGAGGCACCTACGTGAGAGCGGGCATCGGCCATGAATGCGCTTTCCTGGCGAGTGATCGCAAATACCCAACTCGGGTGAATCTCACGCGCCTTCGCGGCGTTCACCAGGCTGCTGCGATGTGCCATGGGGAAACGGATGTCCAGGTCGTCCCAATACTTCGCCTGGCTGATGGTGCGGATGGCCGGGAAGTACCATTCCAATTCATAGGCCAGTCGCGCCTGGGCGACCAGTTCGTCGCGGCTGAACAGTAGGCTGACGTGATACCACTCGCGGCGTCCGTCGACGATCTGCCCTCGCGCATGGAATTCCATGGCGCGGCGAATACCAGCGGTATTGCGAACCTTCTGTACCAGTTTCGGGTCGAGCGCCAGGGGCTGATGGTTGAGCTTGTAGGGCGCCTGGATGCGGTCTGCCGAAAGGAAGCCGTAAAAGTCGCGCTCTCCGGCGACCGGCTGGTAAAGCTCGATGGCCTGCTTATCGTTAGGCTTGGCCAGTTCGAGGCTGCGCGCTTTCCAATAACGCCAGCGATTGCTGTTGGCGAGTTCGTCGGGGAACCGTTGGGTCAGCGCATAGACATCGTCCCAGCGGCCCAAGCGCAGCAACAGGCGAGCCCGCCATTCGCTGACCGTGTCATCACGCAGTTCTGGGTCGTACTCGGCCATGATTTTCAGCGCGCGGGGATCGAAGCGCTTGGCCAGCGTAAGACCAATCTGGCGTGCAATGGAGACCTTCTCTTCCGGCGAGAACGACATTCGCCTGGCGTAACTGTCGAGCAGTCCAAGTGCTTGTTCAGGGTTTGCGCGGGCCAGCCGGCGCAAACCTATCGAGACAATATCACCCATGGTTTCGGTGGCTGGCGAGAAGCGCTCGGGCTGACTGAGCAGCTGTGGCTTCTGTGCGACATCGATCAACAGTTCTCCCTGTGCTTTCAGCGTCGGTAGGCTTTTGATCAAAAACTTGGCCAGGCCATAGTTTCTGCTTTCGACCGCCAACTTGACCCGCTTCCAGCGCAGGGCCTCGGTAAGCTGCCCCTCGTCTTCCCAGCGCTCGAACAAGGCATCGCAAGCGTTGTGCTGAGACTTGCCCACCAGCCAAAGCTTTTCGGCGGTGGCATAGCCCTGTGCTTTCTGCCCGCTGATAAGCTGATACTGACCAAACAGGCAGTCAAGCTCGGTGAAGTTCATCTTCGGGTCGTAGTGAGCGACGAAGGGATGCCAGTCGCCGCGTGCCGCCAGCAGTCGCAGCCAGCGAAGTTTCATCCAGCTCGCCTGTGGCAGATCCCCGTGCTCGGCGAGAAATTTTTCCACCTCGTCATTGCTGGCGGTTTTCAACCGTGAGGTCAGTTCGTCATATGCCAGATAGGGCTCGAGCGGATAGTCGCGCAGCGCGTTGGCATAACGCCGGTACGGCCCGCTATCGCCCTTCGCCAATGCCCGCTTGGCTTCGTCGTAGAGCTGACGCTGCTGCTGCAGGCTCGCGGCTTGAGTGGTTTCGAGGGTGACAACGGTGAAGAAAAGGCACAAACAGATACTGGAGAGTCGACCGCGCATGAGACTTCCGAAAACGGGGGTACGAAGAAATTCTGCGGCTAGCTTAGCTTGGCCGGTCGGGCAGTTAAACGAGGATTAAGCGCTTGAAACGCTTAAAGCGAAACTTCCGACGAGCGTCATGTCATTGCCCGTTCCAGGCTGCCCCGGCCCGCTCGGATAGAGGTTGAGAAGGTCGGCGATCACCTGTTCTCAAGCAGGTTGATCGGCATTCGTCACAGCCCGACGGACCGATGCCTTCTGCTAGAATGCGCGCCCTGTTTTCCGGAGATAGTCATGACCCTGCTCAAGTTGACCGATGTGTCCCTCGCCTATGGCAACAATCCATTGCTCGATGGAGTGTCCTGGCAGATTGCGCGGGGTGAGCGGGTGTGCATTATCGGCCGCAACGGTACCGGGAAATCCAGCATGCTCAGCCTGGTCAAGGGTAGTCAACTGCCGGACGATGGCGAGATTTGGCGTGCGCCAGGACTGAAAATCGGCGAGCTGCCCCAGGAATTGCCGGTCGCAGATGAGCGCACCGTATTCGATGTCGTGGCCGAGGGGCTCGCGGGCGTGGGGCAGCTGCTAGCTGATTATCATCACCTGAGCCAGAACATTCATAACGAGGCTGACCTCGATAAGCTCATGCACGTCCAGCAGGAGCTCGAAGCCAAAGATGGTTGGCGCTTGCAGCAGCTGGTCGACAGCACCCTGAGCCGCTTGCAACTGCCAGCCGACAAGACCCTCGCCGAATTGTCCGGTGGGTGGCGTCGGCGCGTGCTACTGGCACAGGCGCTGGTGTCTGAGCCGGATCTGCTGCTGCTCGACGAACCCACCAACCACTTGGATATCGGCGCCATCGCCTGGTTGGAAGAGGCGCTCACCGGCTTCAATGGTGCAGTACTGTTCATCACCCACGACCGGGCATTCCTGCAGAACCTGGCAACCCGAATCCTGGAGCTTGATCGTGGCCACATGATCGACTGGAACGGCGACTACGCCAGCTTTTTGGTACACAAGGAGCAGCAACTGGCAGCTGAAGAAACCGCCAATGCGCTGTTCGACAAGAAACTGGCCCAGGAAGAAGTGTGGATTCGCCAGGGTATTAAGGCGCGTCGTACCCGCAACGAGGGCCGCGTGCGCGCGCTTAAAGCGCTGCGTGCTGAACGTAGCGAACGTCGCGAACACCAGGGCAAAGCCAATCTCCAGATTGATGCGGCTGAAAAGTCCGGCAAGCAGGTCATCGTCGTGGAGCATGCGAGCTTTGCCCATCCTGGCGGTGAGCCGCTGATTCGTGATTTCTCCATGGTGCTGCAGCGCGGTGACCGTATCGGTTTGCTTGGCGCCAATGGCACGGGAAAGACCACGTTGCTCAAGCTGCTGCTTGGCGATTTGCAACCCACCAGCGGCACGGTAGAAGCCGGGACCAAGCTGGAAGTGGCATATTTCGACCAACTGCGTCACCAGCTGGAGCTGGAAAAGACCGTGGTCGACAACGTGGCCGAGGGGCGCGATTTCATCACCATCGACGGCCAGAACCGGCATGTGCTGAGCTACCTCGGTGATTTCCTATTCAGCCCTCAGAGCGCTCGCACGCCAGTCAAGGCGCTCTCAGGCGGCGAGCGGGCACGGCTCTTGCTGGCTAAATTGTTCAGCAAGCCCGCCAACCTGCTGGTCCTGGACGAACCCACTAACGATCTCGATGTGGAAACGCTCGAGCTTCTTGAGGAAGTCTTGCTGGGATTCCAAGGCACGGTACTGATGGTCAGTCACGACCGGGCATTTCTCGATAATGTGGTGACCAGCACCCTGGTGTTCGAAGGCAATGGCGTGGTTCGTGAATATGTCGGTGGCTATCAGGACTGGCTGCGCCAGGGCGGCTCGGTAAAGTTGCTTGGCGTTGGTGAAGGTAAGGAAAGCAAGGAGGCCAAAGCCGAGGCGGCGCAGGCCCAACCAGCAGCACGGCACGCGTCGGCTGAGCCCGCCCCTGCAAAGAAGAAGCTGAGTTACAAGATTCAACGCGAGCTGGAAGCGCTGCCTGGCAAGATCGACGCAGTCGAAAAAGGCATCGCGGCGCTACAGGAGGAGATGGCGCAGCCGGCGTTCTATCAGCAAAGCGCTGAGCGGACCGGCGAAACCATTGCCAAGCTCGAAGTGATGCAGCTGGAGCTCGATGCGCTGCTTGAGCGCTGGGCCGAGCTGGAAGACTGAGCCGTCCGCAACGACGTGACCTCGGCATGCAAGACCCGCACGTTCACCGATTAGAGCGTGCGGCTTAGAAGTCTGCATTGAGCGGGACTTCGTGAAGATAACGATATCTGCCCGCAGACGGAGCGTAGATGGCAATCGAATACCGCATCATCCTCGATGACGAGCATGAGTTCAGCTACCGGATCGAGCCGGACCGTGTGTTTGATCACGAGGCTGCAAAGCAGGCGCCGAAATGGACGCGCCTGGATCATCAGCAGTGCAACAACTGTCCGTTGAGTCGTAATGAGTTCAGCCATTGCCCGGCGGCGGTCGACCTGCATCGAGTCATCGAGGATTTCCAAGGTCTGCCAGCCATTCGTAAAGCGCAGGTGCATGTCCGCACGCCAGAGCGCGAGTACAACAAGCTCGTCGGGCTGGAAGAAGGGTTGCGTGCACTACTGGGTGTGATCATGGCCACCAGTGCATGTCCGATACTCGGCCGGCTCAAGCCGATGGCCCATCAGCATCTGCCGTTCGCGAGCAATCAGGAGTTTGTACTTCGGGCTGTATCGCTATATCTGGCGAGACAGTACTTCAACCTGCGCGAAGGGCGGCATGCCGATTGGGAGTTGCGGGGATTGGTGAGGTCATTCCAACAGTTGCAGCTGGTCAATCAGGCTTTTTGGCAGCGCATCCACGACACCTGTCACGGGGACTCGAACCTCAAGGCCTTCCTGACCTTCTTCTCCATGGCATCGAGTCTGACCTACTCACTGGAGACCCAGTTGCAAAAAATCCGGCCGCTGGTGATGAGCGCGGGGGAGGGTGTCGAAACGGCCTGAGCCAGCTGGCTCAGGCCGGGCGATGGATCACTCGGGTTTTTTCAGGCGCACGGCGAGCACATCGCAGGGCGCTCCATGCAGGATGTCGTTGGACGTGGAGCCGAGCAGCAAAGCGAGGCCATGGCGCCCATGGCTGCCCACCACCACCAAATCACAGCCCTGCTCCTTGGCCAGCCGGTGCACCTCCTGACGAGGCTGCCCATAGGCCAGGTGGCGTTGTTCGGCGGTTAGCCCAGGATAACGATCGGCAAACGCGGCCAAACGCTCGCGGGCCTGATCGAACTGCTGCTGTTGCAGCATTGAAAGATCCATCGGCACATCCCCGCCGAAAGCCATGGCCATGGGCTCGATGACATGGACCAATGCTAGTTTCGCGCCGCTGGCTGTCGCCAGCGCCTGGGCGCGCGCTACCACCGGGTGACAGTCGTCGTTCAGGTCGGTGGCGACCAGGATATGCTGGTAGATCATGGTGAATCTCCTGAAGTGTCAGTTGCTACAAGTATGGCTTCTAAGCACGCGATGTGGGCTGCGAGGCGTTTTTTTCAGGGTTTATACGGCGTTGGATGCTTAATGGCCAGCGTGCAGCGCATCAGGTGGCTAGCCGCGCCGCCGTTCGCGACTGTTATCATGTCCGCCGTCAATGCCGGTGCTTCCTCCGGCCTGTACAGAGATCGCCATGTTCCTACTTGCCAATGAATATTTGCTCGCCTGGTCCGCCTACGGAATCGCCGCGCTGGGCTGCCTGCTGGTCTGGTTGCGCATCACGCGTCCCCTGTGGCGCTGGTTGCGCGAACCGTTGCGGCTGATCGTTGCCGTGCTGCTGTTGACGCCGACCATCGTCGACCCCGCCAAGGAGCTGTTCGCCCCGGCCGTCGCGATCACCATGCTGGATCTGCTTTTCAAAGTTGGCAGCAATGCCTGGCGTGCCGTGGCTGACCTCGCGCTCTACGGATTGGTCGTATTCGCGATCTACGCAGTATTTGCGGTCATACGCTGGCTGTTCGAACGCCGGGTAAAACAGCAGGGGAGCCAATCGCGCCATGAGGACCCTCGTACCCTGCGCGAGCGACTGGAAGACGATGACGAGGACCTCCGCCCAACGAGCCGCTACCAGGCACGGACCGAACCCAGACTCTGACTCAGCATTCTTCGCCGTAAGGCGCAGCAGGAACTTTCGGGAGATAGCGCATGTGTGAACTGCTCGGCATGAGCGCCAATGTACCGACCGACATCCACTTCAGTTTTACCGGGCTGATGCAGCGCGGCGGCCGTACTGGGCCGCACAAGGACGGCTGGGGTATCGCGTTTTATGAAGGTCGCGGTTTGCGGCTGTTTCAGGATCCGGTGGCGAGCTGCGAGTCGGAAGTGGCGAAGATGGTCCAGCACTATCTGATCAAAAGTCATGTGGTGATCGGCCATATCCGTCACGCCAATGTGGGTAAGATCGCGCTGGTCAATACGCATCCCTTCGTGCGTGAGCTATGGGGCCAGCACTGGTGTTTCGCCCATAACGGGCAGCTAGCAGATTTCAGCCCAGCGCGTGGCTTCTATCAGCCGGTAGGGGATACCGACAGCGAAGCGGCATTTTGCGACCTGCTCAATCAGATACGCGGCGACTTCCCCGAGCGAGTCGCGGCTGAGGATCTGATCCCACATTTGCTCGATGCCTGCGCCGGTTACCGTGCCAAGGGTGTGTTCAACTGCCTGCTCAGTAACGGCGAATGGCTGTTCAGCTTCTGCTCGACCAAGCTGGCGCAGATCACCCGTCGCGCGCCATTTGGCCCGGCTCAGTTGAAAGATGCCGAATTGACGGTGGATTTCAATGCCGAGACGACACCCAACGACGTCGTGACAGTGCTGGCGACCGAGCCGTTAACCGACAACGAACAGTGGGACGTCCATCAATCAGGCGAATGGACGTTGTGGCGGTTGGGCGAGTGCGTCGCGCGCGGGCAGGTGCAATGATGCTGCGAAGCTATCTGCGGCTTACTTTGTTCGCGCTCGGGTTGCTCGTCGGCGTTCAGGTACCAGGCTTCATTGAAGCCTACGCTAATCAGGTAGAGGCGCGTCGCCTTGAGGCCCAGCAAGGCCTGGCAGGGTTTCAGGAAACCGCCGGGAAATTTTTCGAAGGTGACCTCAACGCACTGGTCGAGCATTACCGCGCCAGCGAGGATCCTGTGATCCAGAGCGATGCACGCAGTGTTTCGGCGTTGGTCGAGCGTGCGCGTTTGCTCGACCGCGAATGGCGGATCATGGAGGGGCCTTGGTATGCGCAGGCCTGGCATGTCCTGGTAGGCGCGGACCAGGCGATCAGGCGGCAAGTCTGGAGTGGCTATCGGTTCCAGGTGTTACTGGCGCCTGAGGCTATCGCGTGGGGTCTGAGCTGTGCGCTATTGCTCGCATGGCTCATTGTAAGCCTCTATGTATTACTGCGCCAGGCGCTGTTTCCACAGCGCTATCGACGCCGACGCCGTACGGCTAACCCGCTTCCATCGAAGCGATAGTATTGGTTGCCTGAGTTCGCCCAACACGCGTACTTACACGGTACGCCCACTCCCCTAGGCCGAGCTGAGCGGCAGGCAGGCACAGCGTCAAAGGTATGATCCACAGCAGGTCGGTATCCCTCACAATCAGCCTCACGTTTCGAAGGGTCGTGGGCATTTCGGCAACCTGCAGCAGGACTCCGATAACGCCGAGCCATATCAGCGTAACCTGAGCGAGCTGCCAGCCGCCGAAAATCCCATTGGCAATTCGCAGCCACGGCCGGTGCGCTGGCACCAGCAGGGCGCGTAACCACCACCCTAGCAAGGTCATCGATAACGACATTTTGCACAGGGCAGGAAGAATCCCTCCGTTGCCTAACAAGAATGCATGCGATGGGGCTGTTGCCCAGCTATTGGGGCCAGATTGCAGTGCCGCTATAACCAAACGGAAATCGCTAACTGCGGTGAGCGCTGTAAACCCGGTTACTGCGGCAATCGCCCAACGCTGTTTCATTTACTTGCATCCTTGCAATGGTTAACCGGAAACGGCCTATTTCGACAGGAACTTCATCCCTTCTTCCAGCCCGCTCAAGGTTAACGGATACATGCGGTCTTCAACTAAGTCGCGGACGATTCCGGTCGATGAGGTGTAGCCCCAGGTGTCTTTCGGGTAAGGATTGATCCAGATGAGCTTCTTGTATTTCTCCATGAAGCGCTGCATCCAGACGTAGCCCGCTTCCTCGTTCCAGTGTTCGACACTGCCCCCGGCCTGAGTGATCTCGTAAGGCGCCATGGCCGCGTCGCCGACGAACACCACCTTATAATCAGCGCCGTACTTGTGCAGCAGATCGAGGGTCGAGGTGCGTTCTGAGGTGCGGCGGAAATTGTTTTTCCAGACCGATTCATAAATAAAGTTGTGGAAGTAGAAGTACTCGAGGTGTTTGAACTCCGTCTTGCAGGCAGAGAACAATTCTTCGCAGACCTTTACATGCGCATCCATCGATCCGCCGATGTCGAACAGAATCAGCAGCTTCACCGCATTGCGACGCTCGGGGCGCATCTGGATATTCAGCAGGCCGCCGTCCTTCGCGGTGTGGTCGATGGTGCCGTCCAGGTCCAGTTCGTCCTGAGCACCCTGGCGGGCGAATTTGCGCAAACGGCGCAAAGCCACCTTAATGTTGCGCGTGCCCAGCTCGACCTGATCGTCGAGATTTTTGTATTCGCGCTGATCCCAGACCTTAACCGCCTTGCCCTGACGCTTTCCCGCATCTCCGATGCGGATACCCTCTGGGTTGTAACCGCCGGAGCCGAATGGGCTGGTGCCGCCGGTGCCGATCCACTTGTTGCCTCCGGCATGTTTGCCTTTCTGCTCCTCGAGACGCTTCTTGAACTCCTCGATCAGCTTGTCCAGACCGCCTAGCGACTCGATCTTGGCCCGCTCTTCCTCGCTCAGCGAGCGCTCGAACTCCTTGCGCAGCCACTCTTCCGGAATCAACGCTTCGATGTGTTGATCGAGATTTTCCAGGCCTTTGAAGTAGGCGCCGAAGGCACGATCGAACTTGTCGAAGTGTCGCTCGTCCTTCACCAGAATGGCACGCGACAGATAGTAGAACTCGTCCATGTCAGCGAACACGACGTTGTGTTTCAGCGCATTGATCAGATCGAGCAGTTCGCGCACCGACACCGGAACCTTGGCGGCGCGCATCTCATTGAACAGGCCAAGCAACATGGCAGAACCTCAGGCGTGCCGTCATCGCGGCACCTTGTGTGAATGGTCAGCGGTCTTCGTCGTGCGTCGGGAGTCCGTCGCGGATCTCGTACCAGTCCGCCTTCGAGCTCGCAAAAATGTGTTCCTGGGGCGGGGCGGGCAACGGCGAGTCAAGTGTCCCGGCAGCAATGCCGAGCTCATGCTCGCGGTTGTCGACGAATTGCAGGTTGGAGCCGCAGCGAATGCAGAACGTCCGCGTCACATGGTCGGACGAGTGATAGACACCCAACTGATCCTTGCCGGAGAGAAAGTGAAACGCATCCAGCGGCACGCTCGCATAAGTGGCGAAAGCCGCACCGTGGGCTTTGCGACACATCTTGCAGTGACAATGGGTCAGCTCGTTGATCGCGGCATCGATGCGATAACGAACGACGCCACAGAGGCAACTACCGGTATGCGTTTGCATGGATCTTCCTCCAGTAAGTGAGGCGTCCGGCTCGTGTGAACGCCGTCAGTCAACGGCTGGCGCGGCGACTCATGAATGCCAGGCGTTCAAGTAACTGCACGTCCTGCTCGTTTTTCACCAGGGCGCCAGCCAGCGGCGGGATGGCCTTGGTCGGGTCGCGCTCGCGCAGAACGGCCTCGCCAATGTTGTCGGCCATCAGCAACTTCAGCCAGTCGACCAGTTCGCTGGTGGACGGCTTCTTCTTCAAGCCTGGCACCTTACGTACATCAAAGAACACATCCAGCGCTTCGGCCACCAGGTCCTTCTTGATGTTCGGGTAGTGCACGTCGACGATCCGCTGCAGCGTGTCACGATCTGGGAACGCGATGTAGTGGAAGAAGCAGCGGCGCAGGAAGGCGTCGGGCAATTCCTTCTCGTTGTTCGAGGTAATGATGATGATTGGGCGCTGCTTGGCTTTGATCGTCTCGTTGGTCTCGTAAACGTAGAACTCCATCTTGTCGAGTTCTTGCAGCAGGTCGTTGGGGAACTCGATGTCGGCTTTGTCGATCTCGTCGATCAACAGGATAACGCGCTGCTCGGACTCGAATGCCTCCCACAACTTGCCCTTTTTGATGTAGTTGCGTACATCGTGAACGCGGTCGGAGTCCAGCTGCGAGTCACGCAGGCGGCTCACTGCGTCGTATTCGTACAAGCCCTGATGCGCCTTGGTGGTGGATTTGATGTGCCAGGTGATCAACTGCGCGCCAAATGACTCCGCCAGTTGCTCGGCCAGCATGGTTTTTCCGGTGCCCGGCTCGCCCTTCACCAGAAGCGGGCGCTCCAGTGTGATGGCGGCGTTCACCGCAAGCTTTAGGTCGTCGGTGGCGACGTAGGACTGGGTGCCTTCGAACTTCATCGGAGTTTCCTTGCATCGGGCCTGGCACGCAGGCGCTTACTGTTTAGTTAGACGCCCGACTATAAGTGATGGACGCGCGAGTGTGAACGTGAGCGGATCATTCAGTCACTGAATGGGCAGCCGTTCCGTAGGTGTTCGCGCTTATCCCTCATCGTCGCCAAGCGAGCGCTCGAAACGAGCTGAAAATGCCTCGACAAAGGCGTTGCGGAGAATCGCAACGAAGGCCTGGAGCGGGCTGATATCGGCATTTTTAGTGCTTCCGTTCAGCTCAACGCGCGTAGCGAATTGCTCCTTGCGTTGGTTTTGCAGCACTTCCTCACCGGCTCCAACAACCGCTTCCCAGATGCCACGGAAAAATCCCTTGTCTTCGTTTTCAACGTCCTGCTTGAAATTGAACACCTCGACATTACGCAGCAGTGGCTTGATATAGCCGTCCAGCTGCGCGTCCTTGGCCTCGACTTCTATTACCAGATCGCCGGTACCGCTCGCGAAGTCAAAGCTTCCATAGGCGTTGCTGAAATCATTAAGGTTGGTCAGCTCGACCCCTGTCACACGCAAACTGAACTGGAAGTCTGCCCAGTCCGTATAGGGATCGAACTGTGCGCTGGCTTCCATCGGGGCCTGGTTGAAGAATTGAGCAGTGCCTTCGAAGCGTGCGACGCGACCCTGCTCCTGGTTGGCCGTATTGGTCAGATTGAAGAGGCTAGCATTGATGGCGCTGGCATAGACGTGGACGGGTGGGTCGGCCTGAAAGTTGCGAAACGATATCTGCCCGTTCACAACCTTCAGTTCATTGAGCGTAAAGGGCATCAGCTCATCGAGGCGATCACGCCAATCCACCCCATCCCCCGTTTGCGAGCTTTCCTTTTGCTCACCGTCGACGAAGTTCAGGTGCGGCTGTTCCAGAATGATTTCCCCGACCAGCGCTTGATCCCTCCAAAGCGCTTTCCAGCTAACGCCGATATCGACAGCGGCGGTGGTGAGCAGCGGCGCCTGGACCTGTTCGTTCTTTTTCTCTATTACCAGATCGTTCAGTCGATAAGCGCCACGCCACCAGGCAAGGTCGACGTCTTCGATGTGGCCGCGATAGTCACCCATGTCGGCGAGCTTGCCGTTCAGGTAGTTGAGGACGACGTAGGGCAGCGCCAAATGGACAGCCAGCAACAGAAGTGCAAGCGACAGCAATGTCCACAGCAGGGGGCGGTAACGTATCTTCATCGGAGGCCTGGTCGGGTGGGCGGCTCTGCTTCTGAATTGACCGTGCCCAAAGACCCTGAGTTCGGCTGGACGACTCCGTTGACTGCGCTTAGGCTCATCAGTCTGGTTTTTTCATCGCAGGGACACCGTCATGAGCCGCATCTTCGCTGACAACGCGCAAACCATCGGCAACACGCCACTGGTTATGATCAATCGGCTGGGGCCCAAAGGCGTCAGCATCATGGCCAAGATCGAAGGTCGTAATCCCGCCTATTCAGTCAAGTGCCGGATCGGCGCCGCAATGATCTGGGACGCGGAGGAAAGCGGGCAATTGAAGCCGGGCATGACGCTGGTCGAGCCGACCTCGGGCAATACGGGCATTGGCCTGGCTTTCGTCGCAGCGGCGCGGGGCTACAAGCTGATGTTGACCATGCCTGCGTCGATGAGCCTGGAGCGGCGCAAGGTACTGAAAGCGCTCGGTGCTGAACTGGTTCTCACCGAACCCGCAAAAGGTATGAAGGGGGCCATCGAGAAGGCCGCTGAGATTGCTGCTTCAGCGCCAGATACCTATTTCATGCCGCAACAGTTCGAGAACCCGTCGAACCCCGCCATTCACGAAAAAACCACCGGGCCGGAAATCTGGAACGACACCGAAGGCACCATTGATGTGCTGGTGGCGGGTGTGGGAACGGGCGGGACCATCACGGGTGTATCGCGCTATATCAAAAACACGAAGGGCAAGCAGATTCTGAGCGTCGCGGTGGAACCGGTCAGCTCGCCTGTGATCAGTCAGACACTGGCGGGTGAAGAGGTAAAGCCTAGCCCTCACAAGATTCAGGGCATCGGCGCCGGCTTCGTGCCGAAGAATCTGGACTTGTCGATCGTCGATCAGGTCGAGCGTGTCGATGATGATGAGGCGAAAGCGATGGCGCTGCGCCTGATGCGTGAGGAAGGCATCCTGTGCGGTATCTCCTGCGGTGCGGCGATGGCTGCGGCGGTACGCCTGGCCGAGAAGCCGGAGATGCAAGGCAAGAACATCGTGGTGATCCTGCCTGACTCGGGTGAGCGTTACCTCTCGTCCATGTTGTTTTCCGACATGTTCGGCGAGCAGGAGCTGCAGCAATAATCGACGCTACGCGGGCTATATCTACAGTCCCGCCGCAGTTGATGTGATCAACGATAACGAGTGCCGATTTCGCCTCGCCGCGGTGGGTCCTTCGCGCCACCTCGGCGTACAGCGCCGGTGCCAAGCGCCGGCGCGATGATGCCCAGGAAAAGAAAGTTGGCGCTCTAGACAGTCCAAGGCTGAGGAGGCGCTGCCTGTCGAAAAGTCTTAGTAGTGCTCCGGCGGGCAGTCGTCAGTGTTGGTGAGGCGTGCCTGGCACTCGGCTCGCGCCTTCAAACACCCGTTGAGCTGACTGGCTTTCATTGAACGGGGTCCGTGGATAAGCTCGACGTTTTCATACAGCGGGAAAATGATATGGCGCAGCATTCGCCGGACCTCAAGATCGCCCAGCAGATCCTTCTGGGGTTCGATGATTACCGCGAACATTTCAGGCTGATCACCGAGGGCGCCAGGGCGCGCTTCGAGCAAGCCCAGTGGCAGGATGCGCAGCGTGCATCGGCAGCGCGTATCAACCTGTACGAAGAAAAGGTCAGCGAAACCGCGGCGGCTTTGCGCTCGGCTATTGAGCCGCAGGTCCTACTCGACGTAAATCGTTGGCCGCAGATCAAGGGCGAGTACATTGGCCTGATCAATCCGCGCTTTGATGATGAGCTTTCGGAGACTTGGTACAACTCGATCTTCTGTACCTTGTTCAGTCATGACTGCATCAATGACAGCACCATGTTCATCCACACAACGCGGCCAGCTAACCGTGCCCAGCGGATGGCTCAGACGCGGCGCTATCAACCCAGCGGTGATCTGCATGGCGTGCTTGAGCAGATCCTCAGCGATTTTGCGTTCGACGTGCCGTACGGCGATCGGGTGGGAGATTTGCAGCGACTCGAGGCGCAGCTGCAGGTGTCCTTGCCAGACTGGGTGTGCAAGGATCCCGAGCTCGTCGTCGAGCTGTTCACCTCCGTGCTGTATCGCAACAAGGGCGCCTATCTGGTCGGGCGCATATTTACCTGTGATGAGCAATGGCCGCTGGTTATCCCGCTGTTGCACCGGGAAGGCGACGGATTGGTTGCCGATACCCTGATTGCGGATGAAGCGGAAGTGTCGATCATTTTCTCGTTCACCCGTTCGTACTTCATGGTGGAGGTCCCGATCCCGGCGGAGTTCATCGGATTTCTCAAGCGGATCATGCCTGGCAAGCACATCGCCGAACTCTATACCTCGATAGGCTTCTACAAGCACGGCAAGTCGGAATTCTATCGCGCGCTGATCAACCACCTGGCAACCACTGACGACCGCTTCATCATGGCGCCGGGCGTGCGCGGGATGGTCATGAGCGTATTCACGCTGCCAGGCTTCAACACCGTGTTCAAGATCATCAAGGATCGTTTTTCCCATACCAAGAACGTCAACCGCGCGACCGTCGTAGAGAAGTACCGATTGGTCAAAAGCGTCGACCGGGTAGGGCGCATGGCCGATACACAGGAGTTCGCTGATTTTCGCTTTCCCAAGGACAAATTCGAGCCGGAGTGCCTGTCTGAATTACTGGAAGTTGCGCCCTCTACGGTAGAGGTTCAGGGCGATACGGTTCTGGTGCGACACTGCTGGACCGAGCGGAGGATGACTCCATTGAATCTGTACGTGGAGCATGCAAGCGAGCAGCAGGTTCATGAAGCGCTGGAAGATTACGGGATGGCCATCAAGCAACTTGCTGCCGCCAACATCTTCCCTGGGGACATGTTGTTGAAAAACTTCGGAGTGACCCGCCATGGCCGCGTTGTGTTCTACGATTACGATGAGATCTGCTTTCTCACCGAGGTTAATTTCCGCTACATACCGGAGCCCCGATACCCTGAAGACGAAATGGCCTCCGAGCCGTGGTATTCCGTTGGGCCCAACGATGTATTCCCCGAGGAGTTTCCTCGTTTTCTGTTTGCAGATATCCAGCAGCGCCGGCTGTTTGCAAAACTGCACGGAGAACTCTACGACGCCAACTATTGGAAGGGCTTGCAGCAGGCGATCAGCGCCGGAAAGGTGATCGACGTCTTTCCCTATCGTCGCAAGGAGCAGACTGCCCGCTAGTCGCGCAAAGCGAACACTTCTAGCTGGTGTGGGTCGCTATCTATAAGACCGGACGAACGGCACGGCTACTGCACACTCTGCAACACCTGCCCGCGGGCGATGTTGCGATTGTTAGGTTATGCTGATCTGAAAGTCCCACGGCTCCACCAAGACCCGTATCAAGCAGGAGGGGTTAGACCATGAAAGCATGGCTCAATAATGTGTGCTGGAAGTTGGCAGTGGCGCTTGGGTTAATCGAACCGCCTCGTCTGCAGCCTATCCCTGTGCGTGCGCAGCGAGACGGGGTAGCAGCTAGACGTCGCTAGCTCCGGGGAGCCGGGCGCGATGCTAGCGCCCAGGCATTGCAGGCCCCCCTTTCTCGACCGCGCGCTTATAGGCGGGCCGCTCTCGTATCCGCTGCAGGAATGCAGTCAAGTTCGGGCGACTGGCGTCCAGGCCAGCCCGAGATTGGGCGGCCTCCAAGGGAAAGCTCATCTGAATATCCGCCAGACTGAAAGTCTCTCCTGCGAACCACTCGGTTCTGGAGAGCTCGTTTTCCATATAGTCCAGATGCAGTTTTAGCTGCGGGCCGATGAACGCCTGGTTAGCGCCTTTGGCAATCGCCCGCGCTACGGGCCGGATGAAGAATGGCATCGGCCCGTTGGCGACACGATCAAACACCAGCCGCAGCAGCAATGGCGGCATCGCTGAGCCTTCCGCGTAATGCATCCAATAGCGATAACGAGGGTATTCCGGCGTTCCGGCCGCCGGCGCTAGCCGACCTTCGCCGTAGCGGTCCACCAAATATTCAAGAATGGCTGCGGACTCCGCTAGCGTCAGGTCGCCGTCGGTAATAACAGGGGATTTGCCCAGCGGGTGTACTTGTTTCAGTTCGGGCGGTGCCAGCATAGTCTGTGGGTCCCGAGTGTAACGCTTGATTTCGTAGGGCAGCTGCAACTCCTCCAGTAGCCACAGCACACGTTGCGAGCGGGAGTGTTCCAAATGGTGGAGCGTGATCATTGGTGATTGCCTTCTTGGTCTCGGTCGGTGAGACCAGCATAGCCTGCCGTTGCGCGCGATATGGCAGACTTGGCCAATCGCAGGAGAAGTCATGCCCCGTCCGCAATGTCCCCGTTGTCAGCGTCCGTCCAGCCACTGCCTGTGCTCGCTGATTCCTTCACTCGATAGTTCCACGCTTGTGTTGATCCTGCAGCACCCTAGTGAAACCGCGCATGCGCTCAACACCGCCCGATTGGCGGCCTTGGGGTTGGTCAATGCGCAGTTGCGGGTGGGAGAAGCTGTGAAGCTTCCGGCGGATGAGCGCAACAACTATCTCTTGTTCCCTGGGGGCGATGCCATTCCGCTGGAACGCCTGGCAGGCAGTGAGCGCCCGTTGCGATTGATCGTTCCGGACGGCACCTGGCGGAAGGCGCGCAGGCTGTTGCATCTTAATCCAGAGCTGGCGGCCTTGCCTCGCGTCTCGCTGCCAGCGGGGCTCGGTTCACGCTATCGGTTACGAAAGGCACCAGCGCCAGGTGCGCTTTCAACGATCGAGGCGATCGTCACAGCGCTGAACATGCTGGAGGGCGAGGGACGGTTCGATCAGTTGCTTCGGCCCTTTGAAGCCTTGATCGACGCTCAGATAGCTGCAATGGGAGTTGAAACCTACCAGCGCAACCATGGCGATGACGGCTAAAAGCGACTTAGCGGGCGGCCAGGGTTTTCATGCGAAGGATATAGATACTGACCAGTGTCGCGCTGGTCAGCATGCCGATACGCGCCCAGAACATCGGGACCAGCCAGCAGGAAATACCAATGCTTAGCCACATGGTCGCGATGGCGTAGACCTTGCCTTTCAGCGGGATGCCGTTGCCTTCCAGGTAATCGCGAAACCAGGGGCCGAGCCGCGGGTGTGTCACCAGCCAGTCATAGAAGCGGCGAGAACTACGGACGAAGCAAGCGGCAGCGAGAAGCAGAAAGGGCGTGGTTGGCAGGACTGGCAAAAAGATGCCGATGATGCCGAGGATGACGCTTAGCCAACCGATCACCAGTAGCACATAGCGCGCTACTGGGTTGCGATACGTCGGGATATCGCGGTGAGCCAAGGGAGCTGTCCGAGGTCAGTGCTTGCGCGGCTTGAGAAGCGCGGGCTTCTCTTCGGGTGCGTGGCAGATCAGATACAGCGCCGTGAGGATTTCTGGTATCTGCGCGACCATCTCTGCTACCAGGTCGTGGTCCGTGGCGATATCACTGAATTCGGGTTGCTCGTCAAACAGGCCTGAACCCACCATGATTGGCAGAAGCAGCTCACTGACCTCTTCCTCGGAATCTTCGAACCACACCGACTCGCGCATGAACACGCCTTCCATGAAGCCGATGCACCAGCCGCGCAGATCGGATTCATCAGGCTCGTCGCCCATGTCGAGTTCGCAGGGAAGTTCCATGTCTTCATCACTGGCCAGCTGCCGAGCGATGTGTGCCTTGAGCTGGATCAGCGTCGCCTCTATGGCTTCGCGTTCGGTGTCGTCCGCGTATTTTGGTGGCTCGGCAAACAGCGCATCGATCCACTCGCGCTCGGACACTTGCTCCGAACAGATGCACAGGGCAGTCAGATAGCCATGGGCGGCGATGTAATCGAGCGCTTCTTCATGCAGATCATCTGCATCCAGAAACACTTGCAGGCGGGCGAGTTGCTCGGCGAAGGACATCGATGGCTACCTTGGAGAGAAAACAGCGATGATTCTAGACGAGCTGCAGGCCTCCGGCTACCGCACGCTTTGGCGTCGCGGTGGCTGAGGTCGTTTCCAGCCTCTGTTGCTTCGACTGATAGAAAAAAACGCGCGGAGTTCCGCTGGGCAATGCATGACACTTCCGACTATCGCGCTGGGGAAGTGTTCGGCCTGACCCGGGCGGCCGTGTCGCGTATACTCGCGCGTCTTGTTTCGGAGACCGGCATGCTCGATCAGGCACAGCGCATTCTCAAAGATGTATTCGGCTACGACGCATTTCGTGGCAACCAGGGTGCGATCATCCAGCGTGTGGCCGACGGCGGCGATGCGCTGGTGCTGATGCCAACAGGCGGCGGCAAGTCGCTTTGTTATCAGGTGCCGGCATTGCTTCGCGACGGCCTGGCTGTGGTGGTGTCGCCGCTGATTGCGTTGATGGATGATCAGGTGGCCACGCTTGAAGAGCTGGGTGTTGCGGCGGCTGCGCTCAACTCGACCCTGACGGCCGAACAGCAGCGCGATATCGCCGACCGGTTACGTCGAAGCGAAATCAAAATGCTCTATCTGGCGCCGGAGCGTCTGGTTCAGCCTCGCATGCTGGCGTTCCTGCAGCGCTTACAGATCGGTCTGTTCGCCATCGACGAGGCGCACTGCGTGTCGCAGTGGGGACACGATTTTCGTCCCGAGTATCTGCAACTCGGTCAGCTGGCTGAGTTTTTCCCCAATGTCCCACGCCTCGCGCTGACTGCCACGGCTGACAAGCGCACGCGGGAGGAAATCGTCCAGCGCTTGCATCTGGGGAACGCCGAGCGATTCCTGTCGAGTTTTGATCGGCCAAACATTTTCTATCGCATCGTGCCTAAGGAGCAGCCGCGCAAGCAGCTGATGGCATTCCTGGCTGAGCGGCGCGGCGACGCCGGCATCATTTATTGCATGTCGCGCAAGAAGGTCGATGACATTGCCGCCTTCCTAACCGAGCAGGGTTTTCCGGCATTGCCGTACCACGCCGGCTTGCCGAATGATCTACGGGCCTTTCACCAGAAGCGCTTTCTCAATGAGGAAGGCCTGATCATGGTGGCAACCATTGCGTTCGGCATGGGCATCGATAAGCCCAATGTGCGCTTCGTCGCGCACCTGGACCTGCCGAAGTCGCTAGAAGCCTACTATCAGGAAACCGGCCGCGCAGGTCGAGATGGTTTGCCTGCCGATGCCTGGATGGCGTACGGGCTGCAAGATGTGATTTTCCTCAAGCAGATGCTCAACAACTCCGACGGTGACGAGCGACATAAGCGTATCGAGCAACACAAGCTCGACGCGATGCTTTCGCTATGTGAAGAAACTCGCTGTCGTCGCCAGGTGTTACTGGCCTATTTCGATGAGCAGATGCCGGAGCCTTGCGGCCATTGCGACAATTGTGTCGACGGCGTGCAGACCTGGGATGCCACCGAGCCGGCACGGCAAGCCCTGTCGGCGATCTACCGCAGCGGCCAGCGCTACGGTGTGGGCCATCTGGTCGACGTCCTACTAGGTCGGGACAACGACAAGATCCGCAGTCTCGGTCATCAACACCTGTCCGTTTTCGGCGTAGGCAAGGCGCTGGCCGAAGGGGAGTGGCGTTCGCTGTTTCGCCAGCTGGTCGCCCGTGGGCTGGCTGACGTCGATCTTGAAGGTTTCGGTGGCCTTCGACTCAGCGACAATTGCCGCAGCTTGCTCAGAGGTGAGGTTACCCTTGAGTTGCGTCGAGAGCTGACGACCAAGGCGCCAAAGTCGGCTGCCAGCGCGGCAAGTCAGTTGGTGCGCAGCGAGGAGCGCGAGACCTGGGAAGCGCTGCGGGCACTGCGGCGCAAATTGGCCGAGGAGCACGGTGTGCCACCTTATGTCATCTTCCCGGACGCGACGCTGCTTGAGATGCTTCGCAGCCAGCCCGGCACGCTCAGCGATATGGCGCGCATCAGCGGCGTGGGCGCACGCAAGCTGGAGCGTTATGGCGAAGCCTTTCTCGAAGTCCTGCAGGGTACGGCGCCGGTGGCCAAGTCGCCTGCAGATGTTCGTCATGAGCTGATCACGCTGGCACGTGCCGGAATGACCCCTGCTCAGATCGCACGGCAACTCGATTGCAGCGAAAAAAACGTCTACGCCATGCTTGCAGAAGCCATTGGCCAACAGCAGTTGAGCCTTGAGCAGGCGCTGGACCTTCCAGAAGAGCTGCTCGGTGAGATTCAGGAGGCATTCCTGGACGGTGAAGGGGAGTTGCCTCCGGTTGCTGCGGTCGCCGAGCAGTTCGCTGGTCGCGTCCCGGAAGCGGTGCTGTTCTGCGTACGTGCCTCGCTGCAAGCGGAGTTCGAGCTCTAGCGTTCTACCGGTGCAGTGCGGCGTATTGCCGCTGCGCTTGTTTGGCGTAGCGGCTAGCGCGGGGCGCCGCAACACAGGGTTACGTACGCGAGCCAATGGTAGCCTTGCCAGTCTTTCGGTGCTGTGGTTAGCTCACTAATAATTAGTTTTTCCGGAAAGACCGCTCCATGTATCCCGACCAACACCGCTTCGCCATGCAGTTGGCTCAACTTTCGCGTGGCTGGCGCGCCGAGCTGGACCGACGTCTGGCAGATCTTGATCTTTCTCAGGCTCGATGGTTGGTGCTGTTGCATCTGGCCCGGTTCGATCACGACCCGACACAGCGTGAGCTTGCTCAAAGCGTTGCGGTTGAAGGGCCGACACTGGCGCGGTTGCTGGACAGTCTCGAAGCTCAAGGGCTGGTCCACCGCCAGCCGGCGCCCGGTGATCGTCGCGCCAAACTGATCACGCTCGGTGCTCCGGCGCGTCCTCTTATTCAGAGAATCGAGGCAATTTCCACGCAGGTTCGTCAGGAGCTCTTCGATGGCATTGACGAAGAGGATCTGCGCAAATGCCAGCAAGTGCATGAACGCATCCTGGCTAACCTGATAAAAGCCAAACGCTAATAGTGGTGCTGGCCCGACTGCCTCGTGCGTGAAGGCTTGCAAGCAAAACGCGACGGTTTAAAGCGAGTATCTGCGCGACCAATTCCAGACACTGCCCCTCACTGCCGTTTGTCTTCTGACGTTAGGCTATGTTTTGCGAATGATGGCACAATGCTTTCACGCGCAAGCCGACGAACTGCCTCTACTTTCTGCTGCATCAGTCGATAACCGCGTCACAGTTCAGTAATCGAACCGTGGACCGGCGAGCAAGCACGCCGAGCGCCACCAGCGGAGGTGTCATGGCACTCGGTCGTCGAGTCTTATTCACAGTGGCCTCTGGCTCACTGATTTATTCGGGGATGGTTTCTGCCCTGGGTATGGGCGACATCACGCTCAATTCGGCACTGAATCAGCCGCTGAGTGCCGAGATTGATCTGCTGGACGTAGGCGATCTGAGCGCTGATGACATTCGTGTCGTGTTGGCTTCCAGCGCTGACTTTGCGCGGGTCGGCGTTGAGCGTTCGGCGTTTCTGCAGGATCTGCGCTTCACACCGGTGATCGACGGTAATCGCAGTCGCATCCGCGTTGCGTCCAACAAGCCCGTCCGCGAGCCTTATCTGAATTTTCTGGTAGAGATCACTCGAGCAAAAAGCCGGATGCTCCGTGAGTACACGGTTCTGCTCGACCCGATGCCGAGTTCGCCCGAGAACTCGACCAGCTTCTTCGTAAATAATCCGCAAGCCGTGGCTACGCCGGCGCCCGTCGAGCCAACGCGTTTCGTGCCGTCTGCAGAGTTGCCACAGGCGTCTCAGGGCCAGCGCCACAGAGTGGCGAGCGGCGAGAGCCTGTGGACCATCGCCGGCGCTTACACAGATGGCTCACAGACAGCACAGGCCCAGTTGATGCGCGACATTCTCGCGCTGAACCCCGATGCGTTCGCCGGTGGTGATGCGGCGCGTCTCAAGGCCGGCGCTGATCTGCTGCTGCCCGATGTAGCCGTACAAGCCACTGCAGAGCTCGTAGAGTCCGCTTCGCCAGCGCCAATAGCGGAGACCATCGTGCAGAGCCCGCTGGCAGCTTATGCCGAGCCAACTGCGCCCGTGCCTGCTGATCGGGCACTTGTTGATGATCAGGTAGCGATGCTGCGCCGGCAGTTGTTCGAAGAACTGGCTGCCAGCCGTGAAGAGAATCAGCAGCTCAAGCAAATGCTCATCGACATGCGGCTGCAGCTCGAAGCCGTTACTGCTCAACTGGCCGAGCAAAGAACTCCGCAGACGGACGCTTCGCTAGCTGGCCAACAGTCGGCGCCAGCGGTAACGCCGCAGAGCCAGCCGATCGAGCAGCCAGCGGCTGAGTCGACCCCAACCGAACCTGTTCCGTCATTCCGCTGGCAGGACTGGACGTTGCCGGGCGGGGGCGTTCTGATTTCCATGCTGATGGGCGGCTTGTGGTTCAGTCGCCGTAAAAAACCTGAACCCAAATACCCGGATGCGGCGCCCCTGGTTGCAGCACAGCCGGCGCGCGTACCGTCGGTCGCTGTGGCGGCGACGCCAGAAATGCCTCGTCAGCCGGCGCATGCCTCGGTCAGCGAGACCGACGCGCTCGAAGCGGCAGATATATACATCACCTATGGCCGCCGTGATGAAGCAATCGACGTGCTGTCGCGCGGCATCGAGCGAGCGCCGGCACAACTCGATATTCGACTTCGTCATCTCGGGCTTCTTGCTGAGGCAGGTGACGCCGAGGGCTATAGTGCCGCAGCTGAAGCTTATTTGCAGGCCGGCGGTTCGCATGCACAGCTCGATCAGCTGCTCGCGTTGCATCCCGCGCTGGCTTCGGCAGTTGCTGCAGCCAAAACGGACACTGAGGCTTTGCTGGATCCGGATATCACGTTTGTTCTGGACGAATCGTCGGCCGCGGACTTTTTGGATGCTGCATCCGCTCCCGCCCTGCAAAGTTCAGCGGCGGAGGCCAGGCAGTCTTACCCCGCGCAACCATTGATCGATGGCTTCGATGAAGCGCTGACGCTTGGCGAGCTGACATCGTTGCTCGGCAATGCCGAGCCGGTCGAGTCGAAGCCCACGGCCGAGGAGTTGCGCCAGCTAGAGCCGAACCCTGAACATCTGATTCGTCTTAACCAGGCCGTTGCGTATATTAAACAGGGTGACATGGAGAGTGCGTGCAGCATTCTCGAAACCCTCGCGACGGAGGGCGATGAAGCGCAGCGGCGGCAGGTCAACGAGTTGCTGGCAATGATCGGCTGATAGCGTTGAAGTATTGCAAGGGCGCAGCAATCAGAAGCTGCGTCCTAGATTCAGATACAGCGCGCGCTCGGCTTCGTCATTCAGGCCGTAGCTGAAGTTCAGCGGGCCCAAAGGTGTTTCGTAGCCGACGAACACGCTGCCGGCGTTGATATAGCCACTGTCGAAAGCGTTGTCGTTGTTCCAGGCGCGGCCTCGCTCGAGCGATGCGCCCAGGTACAACGGAAAATCCAGCGGCAGGAACGAGCGCGGCGTCATTCGGCGGAAGTAGATCATCCGCGCCAGGCTGATGTTCTGCCCGGACAGCGCATCTTGCCGGAAGCCAGACAACTGCCGCGCCCCGCCGAGTAGAAAGCTGGAGGTGACGATCTCGGCATCATCCAGTGTGCGCCCGTAGCGTCCGCCAAATACCAAGGTGTCCAGGCCAAAGCTGATGGCCTTGTCCAGGCGGAATTCCCACTGACGATAGCGGCCATCGGCCCCCAGGCTAGGATCGTACTGGCGAAAGGTGAGCCCAATGTCCTCGCCCTCGCGAGGGAAGTCGACGTCGTCCACCGTGTCGAACGAATATTTCAGTTGGTAGTAACCTTCCTCGAACGAGAAGTCCGGGAGCTGCTGGTCGCCGACCCGGACATCGGCTTCCCCCCAGGCCTGGCCTACACCGAAGCGGATTTCACCGTTATTGGCGATCTGCCGGCCTAGGTTCAGCCCATAGCCATAACGTTGCAGGCGGTACTCGGCGATCGGATCGTTATCCAGAATTGCTTCGACGTTCTGCGCTTCGGCAAACAGGTTGGGCGCAACGAACCATCGCGAGCCAGCGTCCAGCTGCTGGTAGAACTCACTGAAGAACTCTTGGTGATCGCCCAACTGCAGGCGCGTCAGCCACTCGGCACCGAGTTGATTGATGCCGTTCTTGCGGAAACTCGCGCCAATGTTGAAGGCACTATCGCCACGAAAATCATCCGAGAGATTGATCCCAAGGCGCAGGTAATCGGTGCCGGAGCGCTTCTCGCGGGTCGTGATGACCAACGTATTGCCAAGCTTGTCGTGGACCACTCGGTACTCGACCTGTTCGAAGTAATCGAGTCCGTACAGCGTGCCCATGTCCTTCTGCAGGCCCTGCAAATCCAGTCGCTCGCCGGCCTGCTGACGGATATGTCGGCGTACCACCGCATCGCTGACCTTGGAATCGTTCTCGATGCGCACGGCGCTGATCAGCGGGTTTCGCGGCTCGGCCGAACGGGCGAGGCTCAGCGAAAGGTTGCCGCCGCTTTCGCTGCGCATGGTAGCCAGCCGCGCACCCAAGGCATCGGCGGCACGATAACCGGCATCGATTAGCTGCTCGGCTCTTGCGAAATCAGTCGAGCCGAACCCTGCCAGCATCGGTTGCACCAGCAGGTCCTCCGGACGCAGGGTGGCCAGCTGCGCTTCTGAGTTGCGTCGGGTCATCATGGTGGTCGATTGGTTGAGCACGTCGACGACAGTGAGCAGCTGCTCGCGGGGCAGAAGCGGGGTGCCGATGTCCACCACGATCAGCCGGTCCACGCCCATGTCCCGCGCAACATCCATGGGGATGTTGTCGACCATGCCTCCGTCGACCAGCAGCCGGCCGTCGATTTCGACCGGGGCGAAAACTGCCGGGATCGACATGCTGGCGCGAATGGCCTGAGGCAAGTGGCCGCTGCGAAAGATCACCTTCTCGTCATTGGCGATATCCGTTGCAACAGCGCGAAACGGGATGGGTAGCCGGTCGAAGTCACGGGTGTCACTGGCGTGAACCAACAGTCGCTCGAGCAGCAGCGACAGGTTCTGCCCTTGGATAACGCCGAGAGGCAGGCCGAGGCTGCCATCGTCGCGAAAGCTCAGCTTGCGTTTGACCAGGAAGTCTCGGTCGTCCTGCTTGCGTCGGAAGGGGATGTCCTCGCGCGGAGGATCGTCGGAGAGCACCTGCTGCCAGTCCAATTCGAGCGCTAGCTTTTCCAGTTCATCGACACTGTAGCCGGCGGCATACAGACCGCCGATCACGGCCCCCATGCTGGTCCCCGCAATCGCATCGACCTGCACGCCTTGCTCTTCCAGCGCTTTGAGCACACCGATGTGCGCCAGGCCCCTCGCGGCTCCGCCTGACAACACCAGACCCGTACGCGGCTGAGTGTCGGCAAAGCCTGCGAGGGGGGCGAGCAGCATCAGCAGAAAGAGGAGACGAGACATGAAGGCACACCGGACAAGCTGACGTGAAATGGCGGCTATTATAGGCGTCCCCTCAGCTACCCGAGCGCCTCGACATGGCCGATACCAAGCCTGAAATTGTCATCACCTATTGCACTCAGTGCCAGTGGATGTTGCGCGCAACCTGGTTGGCCCAGGAACTGCTATCGACCTTCTCGGATGACCTCGGCAAGGTGTCGCTGGTGCCTGCAACGGGAGGAACCTTTCACATCACCTGCGACGGAGTGCAGATCTGGGAGCGCAAACTGGACGGCGGCTTTCCCGAAGCCAAGAGCTTGAAACAACGGGTGAGGGACCAAATCGATCCAGATCGGAATCTGGGGCATAACTACCGGCCCTGAGCCTTCCGTAATTTCAGCGACATCTCCATTCTTCTAGCGCAGCTCTCGTACTTGTGCAGCTTTTGCCAAGGGCGTGGCGGCGTTGGTAACTGCCGGTGTTTTCAGCCGACTGGTAATGACCGAGGCGAGGATGATCAAGGCGCCGCCGACGAGCATCCTTGCCGTGGGTTGTTCATTGAACAACCACCAGGCGATGGTGATGCCATAGACCGGTTCCAGCGCGAAGATCACCGCAGTGGTCCGGGCCTTCAATACCTTCAGGCTCGCCACGAACAGGCTGTGTGCAAGGCCCGTACAAAACACGCCGAGTAAGCTCAGCCACAGCCAGTCCATGGCTGGGACGGCCGGCAGGGACGTCCAGGTGAACGGCAGAAGGCACAGGAGGATGGTGCCGTTCTGCCAGAGCGCGGCCTGGACCGGGTCTACGTCGCGGGTGACTGCCCGGTTGAGCAGGGAAAGCAAGGCGAACATCAACCCGGAAACGATCCCATAGAGCAGACCCAGCGTGCTCTGGCTACCGAGATCGAACTGCGGGGTCACCAGCAGCAGACCGACGCAGACCAGCGCGACCAAGCCGAACTCGACAGGGCGTGTACGCTCACGAAACAGCACGCCCTCGAGCAGGATGGCAAACGCGGGAAAACTGGCGAAGCCCAGCGTAGCGATGCCAACTCCAGCGACCTTTACGGCCAGAAAAAAGGTCAGCCAGTGTCCGCCGAGCAGCAGCCCGCCGAGCAGCAGTCCGAACCGCTGGCGTGCGGTTGGCTGCGTGCCTTTATTAGGAAGCATTTGTGCGGCCAGCAGCAACGCCACGACGGCGAAGCCGGCTCGGCCGAGGGTGATGATCAAAGGCGTGCTCGCCGCCAGCTTGCCGAACACACCGGACAACCCGAACATCAGTGCGCCGAGGTGAATCGCCAACAGGGCGTTGCGATGGGTCATGGTCTGAGGTCCAGCGGAGCAGACCGAAGATGGGGGGCGGATGAGCTGAAATGATTCATGAAGCCTCGCGATAGCATGCGTTTACGCATCTGCATCAGTGAAGATTCATGGTAGGCCGTGCGAGGCGAATGGTCTGTCGCGTCACGCTTGCGGTTTGTCGAGCGACTCGCGTCGGACCTCACGTGGGGTGATGCCGAACTGGCGGCTAAGCGCTGCGGTAAAGGCGCTTTGCGAGGCATAACCTACCCGCGCTGCAATCTCGCCTACTGCGAGCGGAGTGCTGAGCAGCAACTCACGGCCCTGATGCAGGCGTCGACGTCGAATGAATGCCTGCGGCGTGAGCCCCGTTTCGCTGACAAAGCGTGCGTGGAATCGCTGCACCGAAAGGCCCACCGACCGTGCAAGATCCTTTACCTCGAGTGGATGTGACAGATGCCGATCGACGAAGTCCTGCAACGCCGCGATCGGCAGCGGGTGTTGCCGAGCAATGGGTTCGCAGCCGACGGCGAGGCTCGCCAGCAAGAGGGCAGCGCCTTGCTCGCTGATGATCGGGTCGTTGATGGGGCTGGCAGCGAGCCAGCCCACCAGTTGGCTTTGCGTCTGGCTCAGGTGCAGGGCAGCAGGTCGTTCGAGCAGCCGCTGCGCCGAATCGGCGTGGTGGCCGAGTTGTCGCCGTAGCCAGTCACCATCCGGGATGTCGAGGACCAGACACAGACTGCCCTCGGCGCTGTCGCAGGCATGCCGTGTGTCACGGGGCACGACGGCCAGAAGCTGTTGTTGGATGCGGCTGCCATTGCCATCAACCTCGAAATCCAACCGTCCTCGCAGGCCGAAGACCAGCTGCGTGTGCTCATGGCTATGGGTGATCTGGTCACGGTTGTAATGACGTAAGGAAAGGATGGGCGGCATGGTAGACCTCGACTGCATGCGGAGCGCCGGCCGGTATTGGTGAGTGATGGCGATCGGGCCCGTGCCGGACCTGGCGGTCGCTACATGATGACCTTATCGCGCAACTTTTCAGCGGCCTGGTTGAGCGCCTGGATGACACGCTCCTTGTCGAAATTCTGCACGCCATTGGTGTCCAGGTACATCGAGAAGCCGGGCAACTCGTGCTCGACGAAGCTGTTGGTGGCGCCGAGGTCGCGACGGAAGTCCACCACTTGGTAGATCTGTACCGGGCGGGTAAAGCCCTTAACCGTGATCTGGCCTTTGTCGCGGCACATGATGACGTCTTTGACCAGCGAATAGGTTTCGTGGGAAATGAGGATCTCACCGGCCTCGGCGGAGCTTTCCAGGCGGCTCGCCAGATTCACTTCGCGACCGATGATGGTGTAGTCCATTCGGGTGTCGGCGCCGAAGTTGCCGACTGTGCAGTAGCCGGTGTTGATGCCCATGCGAATTTCCATCGGCTTTGTAATGCCTTGGCTGCGCCACTGCTGACGAAGGACCTTCATGTGCTTGCGCATGGCAATAGCCATCGAAACCGCTGCCACGGCGTCCTTTTTCGCGCCCTGGCTGGTGGGGTCGCCAAAAAACACCATCACGCAGTCGCCAACGAACTTGTCGATGGTGCCGCCGTACTTGAGCGTGATTTTCGACATCTCGTTGAGGTAGGTGTTGAGCAGGTCGGTGAGGGCTTCGGCTTCCAGTTCTTCCGAGAGCTCAGTGAAGCCTTTGATGTCAGAGAAGAACACGGTGAGCTTCTTGCGTTGAGTTTCAAGACGCACGGTGCGCTTGCCGGAGAAGATCGATTCCCATACCTGCGGTGACAGGTATTTGGCCAGGCTTCGGGCCAGTCGCGCCGCTTTAGCCTGTTGGGCCTCCACTTCGCTGCGTGCCTGCGCCAGACGGATGCCCTGCTGGTGGACGTAGTAAGCCGTTACGCACACGTAGAGCGTGGTGAGCAGGATGCTGACTGTGGATACCAGAACCGAGCTGACACCTTCGAAACGCAAAGGTACCAATAGGCTGGTCAGTCCGGCGCCGATGCAGACCATTAACAGCGTCATTAACAGATGGCGCAGGCTGCCGACCACCAGTGCGCTGAAACTCAGCGTCAGCATAAACATCAGGCTCGGTACGAGGCTGCCTCCGAGAAGAACGATTCCGGCGCCCGCGTTCAGGGCATCGAGGCATAGAAGGGTTTGGGAAGTTGCCTCTGGGTGGTCGCGTTTAAATCGATAGCTGAGGTGATAGGCGAAGTGCGGATACAGCAGCGTGTAAGGCACCATCCACAAGAGGTCGAGCCCAAACTGCTGGGTATAGGCACCAGCAGCGAGCGTGGCGGAACAGATCAGATAGGCGAAGACTCGGGCGTAGTACTCGCGCAATGGACGAGTCGCGAGGCCGTTACGTCGTTCACCGGTCACGGTTGACATGATGGTTGCTATCCCTGAAAGATGCCGACGCTCTAGAACGCGCCGTGAGAGGCTGCAGCGCATCGACCGGCGCTGGCTCGGTGATCATAACCAAGTCGCCAGCACTGCGCCAAACCGCCGGTCCATTCCGTGACCGAGAGCCGCTGCCGCAGCAACGGCACATGACCTATCAATCAGAATCGAATCTTTCCGGTAAGCATGTCCTTGAGCATTACCCAGTCGCCGAGAAAGCTGTACAGCGGGTACTGAAATGTCGCCGGACGGTTCTTCTCGAAAATGAAATGACCGACCCAAGCAAACCCATAGCCGGCCAATGGCATCGCCAGCAGCCATAACCACTGCTCGGTGATTACTGCGTAGGCGAGGATTGCCAGTACCAGCAAGCTGCCAATGTAGTGCAGCCGTCTGCAGGTGGGGTTGCTGTGCTCGGCCAGGTAGAACGGATAAAAATCTGCAAAGCGAGTGAAGCGTTCGGCGGTTCGCGTGCTCATGCCGCACCTCCTGTCATTGTGGTCGTTGGAGTCTAGAACCTTCGGCAACATAGGCCACTGACTCCAGATGCCAGTTTAGTAGCCTTGTGTGCCATTCCCCGGCGGTTGAAACTGCGCGGGTCGTCGTTATGACGGCGCGCCATGTAATAAAGCCTGATTCTGAGCGAATTGATTAATGACAGAACGCACCACGTCCTCGAGCTGGGCCTTGAGCATTGTCCAGGCGCTTGAGCTCGAGGGTCTCGACTGCAAGGCGCTGTTCAGCGAGCTTGGGCTCGACTATTGCGCACTGAACGATCCCGATGCCCGGTTTGCCCAGGACGGCATGACGCGGCTCTGGCAGCGCGCAGTGGAGATTACCGGGAACGCTGCAATCGGCTTGAATCTGGCTAAAGTGATGCGCCCTGGTGCGATGCATGTGGTCGGCTATGCACTGATGTCCAGTAGCACGCTCAGGGACAGCTTCCAGCGTCTGGTGCGGTATCAGCGCATCATTGCCGAAGGTGCGGACCTGCAGTTCGGACCAACTGATCGCGGCGCCTTGTTGACCTTGGCGATCCATGGTGATCAGCTGCCACCCGCCCGCCAGAGCGCAGACGGTTCCCTGGCCAGTACGCTTGCGTTCTGTCGCTGGCTGACCGGCAAGCCACTGGTCCCGCTCGAAGTCTATCTCCAGGGCCCGCGACCTGCGGATGTCGAACCGTACCAGGCCATGTTTCAAGCGCCGCTACGCTTCAATGCCGACAGCCACGGCTTGCTGATGCGCCACATTGATATGGATATTCCACTACCTACTGCGAATGCCGAACTGGCTCTGCTGCACGACCGGTTTGCCGGCGACTACCTGGCGCGCTTCTCGGACAATCGGGTGACGCATCGGGCACGGCAGGTAATCTGCCGCCTGTTGCCGCAGGGTGAACCGCGGCGCGAAACGGTAGCGCAGACGCTGCAACTGTCCGAGCGTACATTGCAGCGGAGGCTGGACGAGGAGGGCACGAGCTTCCAGCAGTTGCTCGACGACACCCGGCGCGCGCTTGCCCAGCAATACCTGGCGCGTGCAGATTTCGCGTTGCTGGAAGTGGCTTATCTACTGGGCTTTGCCGATCCAAGCAATTTCTTCCGCGCCTTCAAGCGCTGGTTCGCGATGACACCTGGCGAATACCGCGCACAGCATTGAAGCGCCCATGCTGGAACTTGTGCTTTGCTGCCATAGCCTTAGCTTGCGTACATATGACCGCGGCGCATCTGTGCCGCTTTTTGCCGATACCTTAAGGATGACCCGCATTGGCCAGTAGCCTTCTTGCCTTGATCGACGATATCGCTTCGGTCCTGGACGACGTATCCCTGATGACCAAGGTCGCGGCAAAGAAAACTGCCGGCGTGCTCGGAGACGATCTGGCGCTCAATGCTCAGCAGGTAACCGGCGTCAATGCGGACCGCGAGCTGCCGGTGGTCTGGGCCGTGGCCAAGGGCTCCATGCGCAACAAGCTGATTCTGGTGCCGGCTGCGCTGCTGATCAGCGCATTCATCCCATGGGCCATTACGCCGCTGCTTATGCTGGGCGGTGCGTTTCTCTGCTTCGAAGGATTCGAAAAGCTGGCACACCGGTTCCTGCACCGCGATCAGGATCACCATGCAGAGCAGATCAAGGCGCTGGCCGATGAGAACGTCGACATGGTGGCGTTCGAGCGCGACAAGATCAGCGGGGCGGTGCGCACCGATTTCATTTTGTCTGCCGAGATCATCGCCATCACACTGGGTACGGTTGCTGCCGCTACCTTTATCGAACAGATCGTCGTGCTGGCGGGCATAGCGATCATCATGACCATCGGCGTCTACGGCTTGGTCGCCGGCATCGTCAAGCTCGATGACGCGGGCCTGGCGCTGACCAAAACCAGCAGTTCCTTCGCGCAGTCGCTCGGCCGTGCCATCCTCTCGGTCGCGCCCTGGCTGATGAAGTCCCTGTCAGTGATCGGTACGGCCGCCATGTTTATGGTCGGCGGCGGCATTCTGACTCACGGCTTTAAGGTTATTCACCACCTCATCGAGAACAGCGCGGAACACACCGTGGCGCTGCCCTACATCGGAACGGTTCTGGCCGGGCTGTTGCCGACGCTGCTGGACGCCGCCTTCGGGATACTCGCCGGCGGCCTGGTATTTGCAGTTGTCGAGCTGGGTAAGCGGCTGTTCAAGCGTCGATCCGAAACCGCCTAATGGCGATTCCTACTATCCAGCAAGACCGAAGGAGCACCGTGAATGGATGAGTTCATGCAGGCCGCAATCGACGAAGCGCAGAAGGGGCTGTCCGACGGCGGTATTCCGATTGGCTCGGTGATCGTCCACCGGGGCAGAATCATTGGCCGAGGGCATAACCGGCGGGTTCAGCAAGGCAGCGCGGTGCTGCACGGGGAAATGGACGCATTCGAAAACGCCGGCCGGCAACCGGCCAGCGTCTACGCCGAATCCACCCTCTATACGACGCTGTCGCCCTGTTCCATGTGCAGCGGGGCGATTCTGCTGTATGGCATACCGAAGGTGGTGATCGGCGAGAACCAGACCTTCATGGGCGAGGAGCTGTTGCTGCGCGGCAGAGGCGTTGAGGTTGAGGTGCTGCAGGAGGCGAGTTGTGTCGAGATGATGCGCCGTTTTATCGCCGACAGCCCCGAACTGTGGAACGAGGATATCGGCGAGACATGAGCCCGTCAGTGGCGCCAGAACGAAGGGGTCAGCATCACCAGCATGGTGATGATTTCCAGTCGGCCGAGCAGCATGCCGACGGATAATAACCACTTGGCGGCATCGGGTAGCGTTGAGAAATTGCCCGCCGGGCCTATGATCGGTCCAAGCCCCGGACCTACGTTGCACACCGCTGACGCGGCGCCCGTGAGCGCGGTAATCGGGTCCAGCCCAAGCAATGCCAGACACAGGGCCAGCACACCAATGGTCATGGTAAAGAAGAATGAAAATGTCAGGATCGAACGGACAATTTCCTCGTCCAGATTATGCCCGTTGTACTGTTGGCGGATGACCGCCCGTGGGTGAACCAGTTGCTTGAGGTTCGAGCGCAGCAGGGTGTAGGCGACCTGAAAACGAAACATCTTCAAGCCGCCGGACGTAGACCCGGAACAACCACCGAGGAAAGTGAGATAGAAGAACACCATGACCGCAAAACCACCCCATTGGGTGTAATCGCTGACGGCATAGCCGGTGGTCGTGATGACCGATACGACGCTGAATGTCACTATCCGCAGCGAGTCGAGAAGACTGTCTTCATGGTTGAACCAATACCACAGGCTGAATAACAGGCTCGTTGCCGTGAGCATCACCAGAAACCCACGAACCTGCTGATCCCCAAACAGTGCCCGGCGGTCGCCGCGGGCGGTGGCTACGTACAGGGTGAACGGCAAGCTGCCTAAAATCATGAAGAAGATCGCAACCCAATGCGTGGCTGGACCGAACTTGCCGAGCGATGCGTCAGAGGTCGAATAGCCGCCAGTCGCCACGGTGGACATTGCATGGTTGATCGCATCGAATCCGCTCATTCCTGCTAGCCAGAATGCGATGAAGGCGGCCAGCGTAAAGACCAGGTAGATAACGATCAGGTACTTGCCGGCCATGTGTGAACGCGGCATGACTTTTTCTGACCAGTCAGATGATTCGGTCTGGAACAGTCGCATACCGCCAACGCGTAACAGCGGCAGAATGGCGACTGCCATGCCGATGAAGCCGATACCGCCAAGCCAGTGCAGCAATGATCGCCAAATAAGCAGACCCGGTGAGGCGCTATCGAGACCGGAGAGTACGGTCGCACCGGTGGTGGTGATGCCGGACATGGTTTCAAAGAACGCATCGGTATAGCTGATGTGTTGGATGAGCATGAGCGGCAGGGCGGCGAAGCAGCACACAATTACCCAGCTAACCGTGGTCAGAAAATACATGTCGCGCGGGCGCAGGTTGGTATTGGCCGGTCGACCTGGTGCAACCAGCGCAAAACCGCAGCCAAAAGTGATCAGACTGGACCACAGAAACGCTTGAAGATCGTCTGTTCGGTCAAACGCAAACAGCGTGACCATCGGAATGACCATGCTGACTGCGAGTGTGATCAGGAAAATGCCGAGAATGAAACCGATGATGCGCAGGGTCGGCAAGGCCATGTGTGATTGCTGCTCGGCTCGAAAAATGAGGCCGCCATTCTACGCCTGTCGCTGCGGCAGTAAACCGGCTATCGGCGTGTGGAAAAATCTTTTGTAACGCCCCTGGCCGGCCTCTTCCCAAGTTCGTTGCGATGAATAGAATAGCCGCCCGGTGCCGGCCCTTTGCCGGTTTCTGAGTGTTCTCCTTCCATGTCCATCGACAATCCCTGCCTGACGTGCGGCGCCTGCTGCGCGTATTTTCGTGTGTCGTTCTTTTGGGGCGAGTGTGCCTCGTCCGGCGGTGTCGTTCCTGACAGCGCAACCGTGCAGGTCAGCCCGTTTCACGTTGCCATGCTTGGGACGCAATCCAGTCCCGCGCGTTGCGTCGGGCTGATGGGCGATGTGGGCTGCGGCGTGCGTTGCACCCTGTATGAGCAGCGCTCGAGCACCTGTCGCGAATTCGAAGCATCCTGGGTCGACGGTCAACATAACGCCCATTGCGACACGGCTCGCGCCGCCCACGGTCTTCCGCCGCTGATGCCCCCGCTGGAACCGCAGCTTGCGCCTGATCGGGTAGCCTGAGGGCGTCGGTAGTCGGAGCGCTGATCGTCAGAGCGGTCAGCCAATACGACGCTTGCTTCAACTGTGCTGCCAAACGAACGGCTCTGGGCTCTAGAATGTCCGATTGATTTTCGGAGGTAGTCGGATGGAAGCTCTCGACCTGTTGCTCACCCGCGTGTCTGTCACGCGGCTTACCGATCCTGCGCCAACACCGGCTCAGCTGGACGTGATGTTTCGTGCGGCCCTGCGTGCGCCTGATCATGGTCAGCTGCGTCCGTGGCGCTTCTTGACGGTGCAAGGCGAAGCCCGCGACCGGTTGGGACAGTTGATGGCTGAGTCGCTGCGTGTGCGCTCGCCTGAGGCGAGCGAGGATGCGTTGCTCAAAGCCCGCAAAATGCCGTTGCGTGCACCGCTGCTGGTGGTGGTCATCGCCCGAGTACAGCCGCACCCGAAGGTGCCTGGTTCCGAGCAAGTGCTTGCAGTTTCCTGCGCTGCGCATGGTTTGTTGCTGGCTGCGCACGCTCAGGGCCTCGGGGCCGTGTGGCGTACCGGTGATTTCGCTTACGATTCGTATCTGACGAAGGCGCTGGGGCTGACCGGTGACGAGCAGATTCTGGGGTTCATTTACGTCGGCACCCCCGAGGGTACGCTGCGGACCCCTCCGGTGATGGAGCCGCAGCAGTTCGTCACTGAGTGGTCTGGCGCACGCTAGCTCACTTCGCGTTCTGACGAGTGTCGTCAGCCGGGTTCAGCGGCAGCTTCAGCGTAGCGATGAAACCACCGTCCGGGTGATTGCCCAGCAGCAGCTCGCCGTTATGCCGTTCAGCGGCCCGGCGAGCGATAGCCAGGCCCAATCCGTGTCCCGCCGTGGTCTGTCCCGGTGCGCGAAAGAAGGGTTCGCTCAGCTGAGCGAGGTGGGCTCCGTCTACGCCAGGGCCGTGGTCGCGGACGCTCAATAGCAGGTTCAGACCGTCGCTGCTCGCTCGCAGTTCGATTGGCTCTCCTTCCGGATTGAAGCGCAGGGCATTGCGCAACAAGTTGTCGAGGGCGCGCTCGAGCATGTCCGGCCAGCCTAGCAACTGGGTTTCGGTTTCAACGTGACAGTCAATACGTTGATTCGGCGAGACGATACGTGCGTTTTCCTCAAGCTGCTCAAACATGGATTGCAGGTTGATGGGGTTCGGTAGGCCGGGGTCGGCGTCGAGTCTGGCTAACTCCAGAATCTCGCTGATCAGGGCCTCCAGCCGATCACATTCTTTGGCCAGCCGCGGCCAGATCGCCTCGCGTTCGGCCGGCGTGGCGCGTTCTGCCAGTGCCAGCGCTATCCGCAAGCGTGCCAGCGGTGAACGCAGCTCATGGGACACGTCACGCAGTAGCTGCCGCTGGCTACCGATCAGGCTCTGCAATCGGGCGCCCATGCGGTTGAAGTCTTTGGCAAGCACACCCAACTCGTCCCGTCGGTTGGCCAAGCGCGCCAGCGAGTTCTGCTGATAGGTGGTCTGCCCCAGGTCGTGTACGGCGCCGCGAAGCCTATCAAGCGGGCGGGTAATCGAAAGGGTCAGCAGCAAGCTGAACCCCGTCAGAACGACCAAGGCGATGGCGAGTGCGCTCAGGGGCCAGAAGAGACTCCCCCGGTGCCAGGCCTGCAGCTCCTGATTAGGGATGCGGTAGATGAACAGATAGGTATTGCCGGTCTCTGGGCTGGTGTAATCGGTCGTCAGCCGCCGCCAGGGGAGGCGGCCGTCGCGGTGTTCCTGTCGCGCTTCGAAGGCGGCGGCGCGAGCAGGGAAGGTGCCGCGGATGATGGGCTGGCCGTTCTCGGCCAGAACCTGCACGTCGACACCGAAGCGGTTTCGATGTCGCTCGAGAAGAAACTGTGCAGTGATCGGCCCCTGGCGCTCATAGACCTTGGTCCACACTTCGGCCAGGCCGTTCACGCCGGGGTGACGGTTGAGAATCCAAGTGTCTTGGTTCAGCGCATGACCGAGGAGCATGGCCAAGCCTGCTACAAGCGCAATGGCTAGCCAGAACGTCGCAAGGATGCGCCAGAACAGTGATCGCACCGGTCATGTACTCCAAAGAAAAGCCCGGTGCGCGTGGCTCATGGCGCGCCGGGCGGTTTTGCGTGTTTGTGGGTCAGTTCTGTTGATCGCGTTCGGCTTTCCACTGTTCGAATTCAGCGCGGTCGGCGCGCTTGGCTGCCATCTTTTCGTGCAGCTCGTCGAACTTCTTCTGCTGTTCAGGCTTGAGTAGATCACGCACCTGTTTTTGGGTTTTTTCCTGGTTGGCGCTCAGTTCGTCCTGCATGGCTTTGCGATCGGCTTCGGGCAGCTTGTTCAGGTACCGATGAGTGATCTCGCGATGACTTTTCATCTGCTGACCCATCAGTTGGCGCATCTCGTTGCGTTGCTCCTTGGTCAGGTCGAGCTGCTCGAAAGGCGAGTGGTTGCCACCATGATGGCGCTGACCGTTCTCCGGCATGGCCATGGCAATGGTGGGCAGGGTGGAGGCGAAGAGTACGGCGATCAGGGTCTTGCGCATCATGAGTTTCTCCTTGATATGGGAACCGGTCACCGGTTGGGCGCCCATCGAGGGCGCCTCAGCTGGCATCGACCGGATGAGCTCAGTCTAGGGCGCGCAAGGTCAACGGCAGTCAGTGCTGGGTAAAGGCTGGGTAAAGGCCGCTCAGGATGCGTAGAGGTAGCCACGGCTGCGCAAGGCAACTATCCGCTGGCGGCCGTCTGGATGGGGGCCGAGTTTGCGGCGCAGATTGCTGACGTGCATGTCCAGGCTGCGGTCGTAAAGAGTGAGCTTGCGGCCCAGGGCCAGCTGCGCCAATGCCTGCTTTTCAATAGGTTCGCCGGGCTGACCAAGAAGTGCTTCGAGAATGCGGCCTTCGGAGAGGGTGAGTGTGACTTCATGGTCGCCGACGCTGGCCACGCCGCGTGCGGGGCTGTACCAGAGATCACCCAACTCGAGTTGAGTCGGCGTGCTGGCCGGCTGGCTACGGCGTAGAACGGCTTTCAGGCGAGCGGTCAGCTCGCGTGGATCGCAGGGCTTGGCAAGGTAGTCGTCGGCGCCCAGCTCCAGGCCCAGGATGCGGTCAAGTGGTTCGCCTCGCCCAGAAAGCATCAGGACTGGCAGGTCGGGATGTTCGCTACGCAGCTGCTTAAGCAATTCCAAACCACTGCCGTCAGGCAGCATCACATCGAGCACGACTGCGGCGGGTTGGTGTTCGGCCAGCGCAGCACGGGCGCTCTGGCCGTCATGGCAGGCGCGGGCGACAAAGCCTTCCTGGGCCAGCCAGCTGACCAACAACTCGCAGAGCTCCTGGTCATCGTCTATCAGCAGCAATTCGCTCATGGTTCGCTCGTGTCGATTCAGTTGAGCCATTGACGGCGGCGGCGGCCGCGGGTTGTCAGGACGCCAAGCAGAAAGCCCAGCACGCCCACGCCGCCCCCAACCGCGAACCACTGTTGCTGGTCGTTTAGCAGTGGCGGTTGCACCGGTGTCTGCGCTTGTTCTTGTTCAAGCTGCAGGCGCAGTCGCTGGTTTTCCTGGCGCAGTCTTAACAGCTGAGCCTTGCCCGCCACACTGGCGGCGTCGAGGTTTTGCTTGATCGCCTCCCGTTGCTGCTGATTGTCGCTCAGGCGATGCTCCAGCTCGACCTGCCGTTCGGCGGGGGGCTCGATGGGGGCTTCTTCGGCCTGCAGCAAGGGTGTGGCGAAACCTAGAGCAATCAGCAAAAACAGCGGACCTTGGCGCATCGGAACTCCTTTTTCCTCAACGGTTGATTCTCTGTAGGGCCGTGGCGAAGACAGCGCTACTGCAGGGGGCGGCGTCAGCCGATCGACTTAGGGGTAAACCTGCTTGAAAGGCTTGACGATGACATCGCCATATACGCCTGCGGCTTTGTAGGGGTCGGCCGCCGCCCACTGTTCAGCGGCCTGGAGAGAATCGAACTCGGCGACAACCAAGCTGCCGGTAAAGCCGGCTGCGCCTGGGTCATTGCTATCCACTGCCGGATGCGGGCCAGCCAATACGAGTCGGCCCTCGCTTTTAAGCTGGTCGAGACGTGCCAGATGAGCGGGGCGCGAGGCGAGACGGTCCTGCAGTGAGTTGGGTACATCGCTGGCGATGATGGCGTAGAGCATAATGGATTCCTATGATTCTTCAGGTTCGGGTTGCATGTGTCGCACCAGATATAGGGCCTGGCCAGCCATGAACAGCAGCGTCAGGCCGAGGCTGCCAAAGACTTTGAAGTCTACCCAGATTGCGGGATAGATGAAGGCAACGAAGAGATTGGCGAAGCCGCAAACGAGGAAGAACAGAATCCAGGCGACATTGAGCTGGGTCCATTGTGCTGCCGGCAAGCGGACGGCATGCCCCATCATCCGTTGGATCAGTGGCTTGTCGCCGATGAAGTGGCTACCAGTGAAGGCCAGCGCGAACAGCCAGTTCAGTACCGGCGCTTTCCATTTGAGAATCGCTTCGCTGTGCAGCGCCAAGGTCAGCCCGCCGAACAACAAGCAAGCCGCCAAGGTCAGCCACTGGCTTTTTTCAAGTCGCCGCTGATGGATGAATAAAACGCCGTAGAGGATGACTGAGCTGACGACCAGCACTGCTGTTGCGCTGAATATGCCGCCGACGTCTAGGCTGAAACCCGCGATGTCGATCGTTGTAGGCGCGATTTTGTAGGCGATGAAGAACAGCAGCAGCGGAACGAAGTCGATGATTTGTTTCACGAGGCAAGCCAGAGGGCAGATGTGCCCGGCATAATAACAAACCGCGCTTTTAGCGGAACGCTGTCTGCTTGCCGTTTCCAAGACATTGCGCAAGCTTTGGCAAACTGGACGACGGCACGAGTGCTGGCGCTGGCGGTCACACGCTGTGAGTGGCCAAGCCCCCTGGAGAATCTGTTTCGAATGATTGTTGATCTGCATTGCCATAGCACCGCCTCCGACGGCGTGCTTGCGCCCGACGTGCTGGTGCAGCGAGCCCATGCGCGTGGCATCGAACTGCTTGCGCTGACCGATCACGATACCCTCGAAGGGCTCGATGATGCCCGCGCCGCTGCTGATGCGCTGGGTGTCCGGTTGGTCAATGGCATCGAGCTGTCCTGTGTCTGGAATGGCGCCACCATCCATGTGCTGGGTTATGCGTTTCGCCGTGATGCTGTTGCGCTGCAACAGGCTATCGGCGAGTTGCACGCGGGCCGCTGGCAGCGCGCCGAGACGATTGCTCAGCGCCTCGAGGCCAAGGGGATGCCCGGTGCGCTGGACGGTGCCCGGGCCATTCAGCAGGAGCTGGGGGATAGCGGCAACGCGCCGGCACGCCCTCATTTTGCGGATTATCTCGTGCGTGCCGGGCATGTGCGCGACCGCGCCGAGGCATTCCGCAAGTGGCTCGGCTCCGGCAAGCTGGGAGACGTCAAACAGCATTGGCCAACGCTTGAGCGAACCGTATGCACCTTGCGCGACGCCGGCGCATGGATCAGTTTGGCGCATCCTTGGCAGTACGATTTCACCCGCAGCAAACGACGTCGACTGATAAGCGAATTCGCCCAGGCGGGCGGTCATGCGCTGGAAGTGGTCAACGGTATGCAACCGTTGGAGCAGGTGGGTGGCTTGTCGATCCTGGCGCGGGAGTTCGGGCTGATGGCAAGCATCGGCAGTGATTTCCATGCGCCAGGCGACTGGTCGGAGCTGGGTATGTACAGAGCCCTGCCTGACGACTTGCGACCGCTTTGGACTTCTTTTGATCACGAACCCGGCGCGTCTGTTGGCCGCTGAACAGGGAGTTCCCATGAGCCAGTTCTTTCAGATACACCCAGACAATCCGCAGGCCAGGCTGATCAAGCAAGCCGTAGAAATCATTCGCAGCGGCGGCGTGGTGGTTTACCCCACCGACTCTTCCTACGCTGTGGGTTGCTCGATGGGAAACAAAACCGGCATCGAGCGCATTCGCCGCCTGCGTCAGTTGGACGATAAACATAATTTCACGCTGGTCTGTCGCGACTTGTCCCAGCTCGGATTGTTCGCGAAGGTGGATACTGCCGCTTTCCGCCTGCTCAAGACACATCTGCCAGGGCCTTACACCATCATTCTCAGCGCCACGCGGGAGGTGCCGCGCATGCTGTTGCATCCGAAGCGCCGTACCATTGGCCTGCGCGTGCCTGCTCAGCCGATTGCGCAGGCGCTGCTAGCCGAGCTGGGTGAGCCATTGATGAGCGTCAGCCTGATCCTCCCTGGTCAAACCGAACCGATGAGCGACCCTTACGAAATGCGCGATGCACTGGAGCATCAGGTAGACCTGATCATCGACGGCGGTTACGGTGGCGTCGAAGCGTCAACCGTCATCAGCTTGGTGGATGGCGATCCTGAAGTGATACGGGTCGGGTGCGGCGACCCCGCGCCGTTCGCCGGCTGAACCGTTCGCCTTTTTCAAATCTACGAAGGAAACCCTTTTGAGCGCCATGGATTCGCAGCGACGTGTAGTCTCCGGAATGCGGCCTAATGGCCGTCTCCACCTCGGCCACTATCACGGCGTGCTGAAGAGCTGGGTCAGAATGCAGCATGAGTACCAATGTTTTTTCTGCATCGTCGACTGGCATGCACTGACCACCGATTACGCTGCAGGCACGGACATCGCACGCAACGTTCATGAGATGGCAATCGATTGGCTGGCAGCCGGGGTCAGCCCGAGTTCTGCCACGTTGTTCGTTCAGTCGCAGGTGCCCGAGCATGCCGAACTGCACCTGCTACTTTCGATGATCTGCCCGCTGGCGTGGCTGGAGCGCGTGCCGTCCTACAAGGAGCTGCAGCTCGATGCGCAGCACAAAGACCTCGGCACCTACGGCTTCCTCGGGTACCCGTTGCTGCAGGCCGCGGATATCCTCGCTTATCGCGCTGGCGTCGTGCCTGTTGGCGCCGATCAGTTGCCGCATATCGAGTTTGCGCGCGATGTCGCCAGACGCTTCAACCATCTGTACGGCAGCGAAGAGGATTTCGAGGTCAAGGCTGAAGCGGCGGTGCGCAAGCTCGGCAAGAAAAGCTCCAAGCTCTACGCCAGTCTGCGCAAGAGCTACCAGGAACAGGGTGATCTCGAGGCGCTGAATACCGCCCGAGCGCTGCTCAAGGATCAGCAGACCATCACCATTGGCGACCAGGAACGCCTGTTTGGCTATCTGGAAGGGAGCGGCAGGTTGTTGTTACCCGAACCGCAGGCGCTGCTCAGCGATGCCCCCAAGGTGACTGGGCTGGACGGTGGAAAGATGGCCAAGTCGGCCAGCAATTCCGTCTTTTTGCGCGACACGCCGGCTGATATTGAGGAAAAGATCAAGCGCATGCCAACCGATCCGGCACGCGTTCATCGCCATGATCCGGGGGAGCCGACGCGTTGTCCGGTGTGGCAAATGCACCAGGCCCATTCGGTAGAAGAGGTTTGCCAGTGGGCGGAGCAGGGCTGTCGCACTGCGGGCATCGGCTGCCTGGAATGCAAGGCGCCACTCATCGATGCCATCAAGCTCGAGCTAGTACCGCTGCAGGAACGGGCTCAGGACTACGAGGCGAATGCGGATCTGGTGCGCAGCATTCTCGCCGAAGGCGCTGAGCAGGCCCGCGACGAAGCACGCGAGACCCTGGTGGTTGTGCGTCAGGCCATGGGTCTGAATTATCGCTAGAGCCTATTCGGGCGCCGGCATAAGCTGTCGCCGCTTCCAGTACTCGTTCGTTCCGGAGAGATAATGCAGGACACCCAGGCCGAGGCGACCCTCAAGGCGCCCGGCGAGCAGCTGCGGCTGGCGCTTGTCTACGGCGAGGCTTTCAATAACCTGCCGCAGGATCTCTATATCCCTCCAGATGCGCTCGAGGTCTTCCTTGAGGCATTCGAGGGACCGCTGGATTTGCTGCTGTATCTTATCCGCAAGCAGAACATCGATATTCTCGATATCCCTGTCGCGGAAATCACGCGTCAGTACATGGGCTATGTCGAGTTGATGAAGGCCGTGCGCCTGGAGCTTGCGGCCGAGTACCTGGTAATGGCGGCCATGTTGGCGGAGATCAAGTCGCGCATGCTGCTGCCTCGCTCGGCCGAGGTGGAGGAGGACGAACTCGACCCGCGTGCCGAGTTGATCCGCAGGCTTCAGGAGTACGAGCGGTTCAAGGCGGCGTCGGAAGAGATCGACCAGCTGCCACGGGTCGGGCGTGACCTGCACGTGCCGAAACTCGACGCACCTGACGCGCGCGTGCGCAAGCTGCTGCCTCAGGTCAGCCTGGAGGAGCTGTTGATCTCCATGGCGGAGGTCTTGCGTCGTGCTGACATGTTCGAAAGCCACCAGGTCACGCGTGAGACGCTGTCGACCCGCGAGCGCATGAGCGATGTGCTCGAGCGGCTCAAGGGCGGCGGCTTTGTGCCTTTCGTGGCGTTGTTTACCGCCGAGGAAGGGCGGCTTGGTGTGGTGGTGACCTTCATGGCGGTGCTTGAGTTGATCAAGGAGTCGCTGGTCGAGCTGGTGCAGAACGAGCCCTTCGCACCGATTCATGTCAGGGCCCGCAGCGATGAGGCCTCATTGCCACTGGAAGCGTCAATGGAGCCGAGCCTGTGAATCTGTCCGATCCCAAAGATCTTGCCTCGCTGCTTGAAGCTTTCTTACTGGCCTCAGGCAAACCGATGTCGATAGAGCGGATGGCCGAGCTGTTCGACGAAATTGAGCGGCCAACCCCCAGCTTGCTGCGCAAGGCACTCGAGGTGCTGGATAAGTCCTGCAAGGGTCGAGCGTTCGAGCTGAAAGAAGTGGCCAGTGGTTACCGCCTGCAGGTGCGCGAGCGGTTTTCGCCCTGGGTAGGACGTCTATGGGAGGAGCGGCCGCAGCGATATTCGCGCGCCTTGTTGGAGACGCTGGTACTGATCGCGTATCGCCAGCCAATCACCCGTGGCGAGATCGAGGATATCCGCGGAGTGGCGGTCAACAGTCAAATTGTGAAGACGCTATTGGAGCGCGAGTGGGTGCGGGTGGTCGGTCATCGCGACGTGCCAGGGCGACCGGCAATGTTCGCCACTACCAAACAGTTCCTCGATCATTTCAATCTGAAGAACCTCGACGAGCTGCCCCCGCTGGCAGTCTTGCGTGAGATGGAGCCTGAACCCCAACCATTAGATGTCGAAGAGGCTCCGGTGCCGGCGGCGTTGCAGGCGCGCGCCGATCTCGAAGCGGCGCCGGAGGCGCCGCGTGAACAGACCAGTTTCCGCAGTCTTCTGGCCGAGCTGGACAGCATGGAAACCGGATTGAAGACCGATTTTGACGACTTGCGCGCAGAGGCTGAGCCTGATGAAGGTCAGTCCGCCCCCGAAGAGGATCGTCGCGACTATTGATCGGTTACCTGGCGCCCCGTCAGGTAGCTTGCATAGTCAGGGATACTCAGTGAGTGTTCCTGGTCCAGCAACGGACTGGAAAGCAGGTAGTCGGCACTGCTTTCATTGGCCGCCAGCGGGATGTTCCACACCGCTGCGACCCTGAGCAGCGCCTTCACGTCAGGATCATGCGGTTGTGGTTCGAACGGGTCCCAGAAGAACACCAGCATGTCGATCCGGCGCTCGGCAATGCGGGCGCCGATCTGCTGGTCTCCTCCGAGTGGGCCGCTGATCATGCACTCGACCGGCAGCTGCAGGCGTCGCTCGAGGAGCAGTCCGGTGGTCCCGGTGGCCAGCAACTCATGTGCTTCCAGCTTTGATTTCTGACGCTCAGCCCAGTCCAGCAGACGCTCCTTGCAGTGATCGTGTGCGACCAGTGCGATGCGTTTGCGGGCTGGGAGTGTTGCGCTCACAAAATCGATGCGGTTCATGTTCGTCCTACATGACAGTAATGGGCTGCTGCCCTTATGACGCTTCGTGAAGAGCGCGGCAAGTGTCGAGCATTCGGTTGGAAAACCCCCACTCGTTGTCATACCAAGCCATCACTTTCAGCAAGCGTCCGCTAACCTTGGTGTGGTTGGTGTCGAAAATAGAGGACATCGGGTTGTGGTTGAAGTCGCAGGAAACCAGAGGTAGCGAGTTGCACGCCAGGATCGGCGAGCGCTCACTGGCGCTAAGCATCAGTGCGTTGACCTCCTCGGCGGTGGTCTCGCGGCTCAACTCAAAGGTCAGGTCGACCAGCGAGACGTTGATGACAGGAACGCGCACGGCCATGCCTGTCAGCTTGCCGGCCAGCTCTGGCAGGACCAGGCCCACCGCTTCGGCGGCACCGGTCTTGGTCGGGATCATCGACTGGGTGGCCGAGCGCGCGCGGAACGGGTCGCTGTGATAGACGTCCGACAGATTCTGGTCATTGGTGTAGGCGTGGATGGTAGTCATCAGGCCGTGTTCGATGCCGTATTCGCGTGACAGCACCTGGGCAACGGGTGCCAGGCAGTTGGTGGTACAGGAGGCGTTGGAAATGATCTGGTGCGACTGGCGCAACGTGTCGTGATTGACGCCGTAGACGATGGTGGCGTCAACGCCGGAGGCCGGGGCAGAAATGATCACTTTGCCGGCGCCGGCTTGCAGGTGCGCGCTGGCTTTTTCACGGGAGGTGAACAGCCCGGTACACTCGAAGACCACATCGACGTTGTACTGGCGCCACGGCAGCTCCGCAGGATTGCGGATAGCGGTTACAGCAATCGAGTCACCGTTGACCCGCAGCTGGTCGTCTGTCACTTCGACCTTTGCGTCGAATTGGCCGTGCACGCTGTCGAACTGCAACAGGTGAGCGTTCATCGCCGGGCTGCCAAGGTCGTTAATCGCCACGACCTGCAAATGCTCGCGATAGCTCTGGCTGTACAGGGCGCGAAGGACGTTGCGTCCGATACGGCCGAAGCCGTTGATGGCGATTCGAATAGTCATAAGAGGTCCTGGGCGGATTTTGTTGTAGGAATTACAAGATTATTCCTGTCAAAATAGAAATCAAGCCCAAATCCATGTTGTTTTGTTGGTAAAACTAAAGATTCATGAGCAGGAGTGATGGCATGCACCCGCGGATTCAAGAAGTGACTGAGCGATTGATCGAACGCAGCCGGCCGACCCGACAGCGCTACCTGGCGCAGATGGCCGGCGCGGCGAGTGACGGGCCTCAGCGCGGCAAGCTGCAATGCGCCAACTTCGCTCACGGAGTTGCCGGTTGTGGGTCGGCCGATGACAAGCAGCGTTTGCGACTGATGAACGAGGCGAATGTAGCCATCGTTTCGGCCTACAACGACATGCTCTCGGCGCATCAGCCGTATCAGTACTTTCCCGACCTGATAAAAGAAGCGCTTCGTGAAGTGGGCTCGGTAGGGCAGTTCGCCGGTGGCGTACCGGCGATGTGTGACGGCGTGACCCAAGGCGAGGCGGGTATGGAGCTGAGCCTGGCCAGCCGCGAAGTGATTGCCATGGCTACGGCTGTCGCACTGTCCCACAACATGTTCGACGGGGCCCTGTACCTTGGGATCTGCGACAAGATCATTCCAGGCCTGATGATCGGCGCGCTGCGCTTCGGTCATCTACCGTCAGTGTTTGTGCCCGGTGGCCCGATGACCTCCGGCATTCCCAACAAACAGAAAGCGGAAGTGCGCCAACGCTACGCAGAAGGCAAGGCCAGCCGCGAGGAGCTGCTGGAATCGGAGATGGCGTCTTATCACAGCCCCGGTACTTGCACGTTCTATGGCACCGCCAATACCAACCAGGTGGTGATGGAAATCATGGGCTTGCATCTGCCGGGTTCATCCTTCGTCAATCCCTATACGCCACTGCGCGACGAGCTCACACGTGAGGCGGCGCGGCAGATAACTCGTCTTACCCCGCAGTCGGGTAACTATGTGCCGCTGTGCAAGATCGTCGATGAAAAGTCGATCATCAATTCGGTGGTGGCGCTTAATGCCACGGGTGGCTCCACCAACCACACCTTGCACATTCCGGCGTTCGCTCAGGCGGCAGGCATCCAGTTGACCTGGCAAGACATGGCCGATATTTCGGCCGTTACACCGACGCTGGCCAAGGTCTACCCGAACGGCCAGGCGGACGTTAACCATTTCCATGCCTGTGGGGGCGTTCCGTTCATGGTGCGTACGCTGCTTGCGGCGGGCTTGCTACACGAGGACGTACATACGGTCCTGGGCAAGGGCCTCAGCCAATACACCAAGGAACCCTTCCTCGAAGACGGCAAGCTCGTCTGGCGCGAAGGGCCGGATAACAGTTTGGACGAGGCGATACTGCGCCCGGTCGAGCGCGCATTTTCGCCAGAAGGCGGGCTGCGTGTTCTCGAAGGCAATCTTGGCCGCGGCGTGACAAAGATCTCCGCCGTTGCGCCGGAGCACCGTGTGGTGGAGGCGCCGGCACGCGTCTTCAGTGACCAGAGCGAGCTCGCACTGGCTTTTAAGAATGGTGAATTGGAGAAGGATTTCGTCGCCGTGGTGCGTTTCCAGGGGCCGAAAGCCAATGGTATGCCTGAACTGCACAAGCTGACCCCGTTCCTCGGCGTGCTACAGGATCGCGGCTACAAGGTGGCGCTGGTCACTGACGGCCGCATGTCGGGCGCTTCCGGAAAGGTACCGGCGGCTATCCACGTCTGTCCTGAAGCGCTCGACGGCGGTCCGCTGTGCCGTGTGCGCGACGGCGATGTCATTCGTGTCGATGGCGAAACGGGTGAGCTTCTCGCGCTGGTTGATCAAGCCGAGTTCGATAGCCGCGATGCCGTCTCGGCCCCTAGCGATTTGGGAATTGGCTGCGGACGCGAACTGTTCGGTTTTCTGCGCGCTTCGTTCAGCCCGGCGGAAAAGGGCGCAAGCGTATTCACCGAGGAGTTGGAGACGCTCAAGTGACGGCGCTCGTAGGGGATATCGGCGGCACCAACGCGCGCTTTGCCCTGTGGCGAGGTCAGCAGATCGAGTCTGTGCGGGTATTGCCGACCGTTGATTATCCGCGTCCGGAAGATGCCATTCGTGCCTACCTGCAAGGCGTCGGACTCGCTGTCGACGCGCTGCAGGCCGTGTGTCTGGCCTGTGCCGGGCCTGTCTCAGGTGATGAGTTCGCTTTCACCAACAATCATTGGCGCCTTAGCCGCAAGGCGTTCTGCCAGGGCTTGGGATTGAGCAACCTGTTGCTGATCAATGACTTCACCGCCATGGCGCTAGGTATGACCCGGCTGCGCGAAGGTGAGCTGATCGAAGTCTGTCCGGGTCAGTCTGAAACCGGCGCAGCACGCTTGGTGATCGGCCCCGGGACCGGCCTCGGCGTCGCTACACTGCTGCCGCTCAAGGACGGCGGTTGGCGGGCGCTGCCGGGGGAGGGTGGCCATGTCTGCCTGCCAATCGGCAGCGCACGCGAGGCTGCGCTGTGGACGCGGCTGCACGATAAGTTAGGGCACGTAAATGCTGAAGCGATTCTGAGTGGCGGCGGTTTGCTGGAGCTCTATCGGACCAGCTGCGCACTGGATAACGAGGCGGTAAAACTGACCAGCCCAGCTGAGGTGACTGCGGCGGCTCTGAACGGTGATGCTTACGCGGCAGCAGTGCTGGAACAATTCTGCGTCTGGCTGGGTCGGATCGCCGGCGATAATGTGTTGACTACGGGTGCGCGAGGCGGCGTCTATATCGCGGGCGGTATCATTCCGCGCTTCGTCGAGTTCTTCAGGCGCAGCGGATTCAGCCAGAGTTTTCGCGACAAGGGCAATATGAGTCGGTATTTTGACAATATCCCGGTCTGGGTAGTGACTGCCAAGTATCCTGGCCTGGAAGGCGCCGGCGTGGCTTTGCAGCAATTGCTGGAGGGCCGGCACAGCGGGGACTAACCCGTTTCGAAACATCCTATAAGAAGAGAAAGGACGCCAGTGAGCCAGGTTGGAAGATCGATTCTGCTGGTCGACGATGACCAGGAAATCCGCGAGCTGCTAGACACCTACCTCAGCCGATCAGGCTTTCAGGTGCGCACCGTTGCCGACGGTGCGCAGTTTCGCGAAGCCATGAGCAACGATTGCCCCGATCTCGTCATTCTCGATGTGATGCTGCCTGACGAGGACGGCTTTAGTCTTTGCCGTTGGGTGAGAGGGCATCAGCGGTTGGCACAGATGCCTATCATCATGCTGACCGCCAGTTCAGATGAGGCTGACCGAGTGATCGGTCTGGAGCTGGGTGCCGACGATTACCTCGGCAAACCTTTCAGTCCGCGGGAGCTGCTGGCGCGGATCAAGGCGCTGTTGCGTCGGGCCAACTTTGGCCAGGAACGCGGCAGTGACGTGCGGGCCTTCGATGAGTGGCGACTGGATATGGTCAGTCACCGGTTGTTTCATCAAGACGGTGAAGAAGTGCTGCTGTCCGGCGCCGATTTTGCCCTGCTCAAGCTGTTTCTGGATCACCCGCAACAGATACTGGACCGCGATACCATCGCCAACGCCACCCGGGGTCGTGAGGTCATGCCGCTCGAGCGAATCGTCGACATGGCGGTCAGCCGCCTGCGCCAGCGGCTGCGTGACACCGGAAAGTGTCCACGATTGATCCGAACCGTACGGGGCAGTGGTTACCTGCTCGCCGCGCAGGTGGCACCGCATCATGACGCGCTCCGTTAAGCGCCGCTGGTCGCCTGTTCCACGCTCACTGCTCGGCCGCATGCTGTTCCTGACGCTGCTGGTGGTGCTGATGGCGCAGGCGCTGTCCAGTTTCATCTGGGTATCGCAGCTTCGCGCAAGCCAGATGGAGGGGCTGCTGACCAGTGCCCGCAGCCTGGCGCATTCGATGGCGGCCAGCGTCAGCTATTTTCGTTCGCTGCCACTGGGCTATCGGCCCCTGGTGCTCGACCAGCTGCGCAGCATGGGCGGCACGCGCTTTTTCGTTTCGCTGAATGACAAGCCGCTTGAGATGCGAATCCTGCCGCCAACCGAGCGCAAACAGGCGGTGTTGGCGCAGGTGGATGAGGTGCTGCGTGAGCGACTCGGCAAACATGTCGACATGTCGGTCAGCTTCGTCAGTCCCGATGACCTGCGGATTTTCAATGGCGGTCTGAAACTGGACGAGTTGCCCCGGTCTTGGGCGCATTACGCACTGAGTCTGGAGCCACTGAACCCGCCGGTGCTGGTCACCCAGATTCAGATTGCGCCGGACGAGTGGCTGTATCTCGCCTCGCTGATGCCGGCTCCGTATGTCAGCCTCGAGAACGAGGGAGTCCCCACCCAACAGATCTGGTTCATTTTTCTGACCAGCAGTTTTCTACTGCTGTTCATCGGTATTCTGGTGCACTGGCAGAGTCGACCGCTCAAGCAACTGGCCCAGGCCGCACGCGAGATGTCGCTGGGTAGCGAAGTTGAATTGTTGCCCGAGGCTGGAGGGAGCGAGGTGGTAGAGGTCAGTCGCGCCTTCAACAGCATGCGTGAGCGTATCGGGCGTTACCTCACCGAACGTAGCCAGTTGTTCAGTGCGATCTCGCATGATCTGCGCACACCGATCACCCGGCTGCGGTTGCGTGTGGAGTTGCTGGAGGACGAAGCCTTGCAGCGTAAGTTCAGCCGTGACCTGGACGAGCTTGAGTTATTGGTCAAAGGCGCGCTGCAGTGTGTCAAGGACACTGATATCCACGAAAACATCGAACCGCTGGATCTCAATCTGCTGCTCGATTGCGTCACCGAGCCATATCTGGCGCCTGGAGGCAATGGTCGCGTCACGGTTCAGGGCCGGGCCTGCGCACCCTATGCCGGCAAGCCGCTGGCGCTCAAGCGCTGCATCGGCAACCTGCTGGACAATGCGTTGAAGTATGGCGAGCGTGCCAATCTGCTTATCGAAGACGGTAACGGAACCTTCGTCTTGCATGTTGATGATCAAGGGCCTGGGGTGCCTGAAGCCTGGTTGAAGCAGGTATTCGAACCGAACTTCCGCCTCGCTGCCAAGCAGCCCGGTTACGGACTTGGTCTCGGTATCGCACGCAATATCGCCCATGCTCATGGCGGTGAGGTCAGCCTGCGCAATCTGCCTGCCGGCGGGTTACGGGTGACCCTGAGCCTTCCGCGGACGACCGATTGAACCCGTCTCGTAGGCGCGGCACCTCAACGCGTTACAAAGTCCCGAGCTTTGTAACGAAACGGTGACCAATCACTATCCCTTCGTTACCCGGCGCGATGTGCCGCGCGCCTAGAATCGGTGCAGCGCAAGCAAAGACTTGCATCGATAACAACAAGAAAAGGAACCCCAATGAACGCGATTCATCGTCTGGTTACTGCTGTTTCCCTTGCTTCTCTCGTTCCTTTTGCCCACGCCGGCGAAGTCGAAGTGCTGCACTGGTGGACCTCTGGCGGCGAAAAGCGCGCGGCTGACACGCTGCAGCGCCTGGTCGAGGAAGAGGGTCACACCTGGAAAGATTTCGCCGTTGCCGGTGGTGGCGGCGAAGCGGCCATGACCGTTCTCAAGACCCGCGCCGTTTCTGGCAACGCACCTGCAGCTGCTCAGATCAAAGGCCCTGACATTCAGGAGTGGGGTGAGTTGGGCCTGCTGACCGACCTCAACGAGGTGGCGGAAAAAGCCAATTGGGACGAACTGCTGCCCAAACAAGTATCGGCTGCGATGAAGTACGACGGTGACTACGTCGCCGTGCCGGTCAACGTGCACCGTGTGAACTGGCTGTGGATCAACCCGGACGTGTTTGAGAAAGCCGGCGTTGAACCGCCGAAAAACCTCGACGAATTTTTCGCAGTGGCCGACAAGCTGAAAGAAGCGGGCTTCATGCCACTCGCTCATGGTGGCCAGCCCTGGCAGGACGGCACCGTCTTCGAAGATCTGGCGCTGGCCATCCTTGGTCCTGAGGATTTCCGCAAGGCATTCGTCGAGCTTGATCGTGACGTGCTGACGGGCGACAAGATGGTCAAGACTTTCGAGGCGCTGAAAAAGCTGCGCAGCTACGTCGACAACAACGCGGCGGGCCGTGACTGGAATAGCGCGACGGCCATGGTCATGAACGGCAAGGCCGGCATGCAGATCATGGGCGATTGGGCCAAGAGCGAGTGGAGCGCAGCCAAGAAAATCGCTGGCGACCACTACAAGTGCGTGCCGTTCCCGGGCACTCAGGGCAGCTTCGCCTACAACATCGACTCACTGGCGATGTTCAAGCTGAACAACGATGACAATCGCAAGGCCCAGCAGGATCTGGCCCGGATTGTTCTGGAGCCTGAGTTCCAGCAGTTCTTCAACCAGAACAAAGGCTCCATCCCGGTCCGCCTGGATCAGGACATGAGCGAGTTCGATGCCTGCGCCCAGCAATCGATGACGGACTTCAAGCAAGCGGCTCAGGGCCCGGGGCTGGTGCCCAGCCTGGCGCATGGCATGGCGGCGTCGAGCTACGTTCAGGGCGCTGTGTTCGATGTCGTGACGAACTTCTTCAACGACTCGTCCGCCGACCCGAAAAAGGCTGCCCAGCAATTGGCAGCTGCGATTCAGGCGGTCCAGTAGCGCCACGGGGCGCGGACCCTCGCGCCCCGTTTCAACACCGATCAAGCATTGACTCCCCCGCGGCCGAGCTGTCAGTCGGCCGCGACGGGAACGGCTTGTTCGAAATTCGTAACGGGCCTCGAAATCAGCGCGCTCTGATCACGACTGTAACGGAACCTGTAAACAATCGGAGCCAACCATGAGCTCAACAGCCGTTTTCACCAAGGCTTCGCCGTTGGATGCGCTGCAGAACTGGCTGCCCAAGCTGGTGCTGGCGCCAAGCATGCTGATCGTTCTGGTCGGCTTCTACGGCTACATCCTGTGGACCTTCCTGCTCTCGTTCACCAATTCAAGCTTCATGCCGAGCTACAAGTGGGTTGGGCTGCTGCAGTACGAGCGGCTCTGGAACAACGATCGCTGGTGGGTGGCCAGCAAGAACCTGCTGGTATTCGGCGGGCTGTTCATCACGATCAGTCTCGCGATTGGCGTGTTGCTGGCGGTGCTGCTGGACCAGCGCATCCGCCGCGAAGGCTTCATTCGTACCGTCTACCTCTACCCGATGGCGCTGTCGATGATTGTCACCGGCACGGCCTGGAAGTGGCTGCTGAACCCCGGCCTGGGGATCGACAAGATGCTGCGTGACTGGGGCTGGGAAGGCTTTCGTTTCGACTGGCTGGTGGACCCGGATCGCGTGGTCTATTGCCTGGTGATTGCAGCCGTATGGCAGGCCTCGGGTTTTGTCATGGCCCTGTTCCTCGCCGGCTTGCGCGGCGTCGACCAGTCCATCGTGCGCGCCGCACAGATCGATGGCGCCAGCCTGCCGAGCATCTACCTGCGCATCATCCTGCCCAGCCTGCGCCCGGTGTTTTTCAGCGCACTGATGATCCTTGCGCACATCGCCATCAAGGCTTTCGACCTGGTGGCGGCCATGACCGCAGGGGGGCCGGGCTACGCCTCCGACCTGCCGGCCATGTTCATGTACACGCACACTTTCACCCGCGGGCAGATGGGGCTTGGCGCCGCGAGCGCGATCCTCATGCTGGGCGCGGTGATGGCGATCGTCGTGCCCTATCTGTATTCGGAATTGAGGAACAAGCGCCATGACTAGCCATGTAAGGCAAAAGCGCCTGACGATCAGCCGAGTGGCAATCTACACAACGCTGCTGGTCGCCGTTGCGGTATATCTCATACCGCTGGTGGTCATGCTGCTGACCAGCCTGAAGACGCCCGCAGACATCCGCACCGGCAATCTGCTGTCGTGGCCGGAAGTCACGACTGTGATCGGTTGGGTCACGGCGTGGGATGCCGTCGGCGGTTACTTCTGGAACTCGGTCAAGATCACCGTTCCGGCCGTCATCATCTCGACACTGCTCGGCGCACTGAATGGCTACGTGCTGGCCATGTGGCGTTTTCGCGGCTCACAGCTGTTCTTCGGGCTGTTGCTGTTCGGCTGCTTTCTGCCGTTTCAGGTGATCCTGCTACCAGCGTCCTTCACCCTCGGGCAACTCGGGCTGGCCAATACCACGCCGGGGCTGGTGCTGGTGCATCTGGTCTATGGCCTGGCCTTCACCACGCTGTTCTTCCGCAACTTCTATGTGAGCGTGCCGGACGCGTTGATTCGCGCAGCACGTTTGGACGGTGCGGGATTCTTCACCATCTTTGCGCGGATCCTGCTGCCGATGTCGATCCCCACGATCATGGTCTGCCTGATCTGGCAGTTCACCCAGATCTGGAACGACTTCCTCTTCGGTGTGGTGTTTGCCAGTGGCGACACGCAGCCGATCACCGTGGCGCTGAACAACCTGGTGAACACCAGCACGGGCGTCAAGGAATACAACGTCGACATGGCCGCGGCGATGATCGCCGGGCTGCCAACACTGCTGGTGTACATCCTCGCCGGCAAGTATTTCCTGCGCGGGCTCACCGCCGGCGCAGTCAAGGGGTAGGAGAATAATCATGGCCGCACTCGAACTTTGTAACGTCCGCAAGAGCTATCCCGGAAGCAATCACGACACGCTGAAAGACATCGACCTGAAAATCGACGATGGCGAATTCCTGATCCTTGTCGGGCCTTCCGGTTGCGGCAAGTCGACCTTGATGAATTGCATCGCTGGGCTGGAAGAAATCACGGGTGGAGAGATCCGCCTCGATGGCGCAGACATCAGTGGGGCCAGCCCGAAAGATCGCGACATCGCGATGGTGTTTCAGTCCTACGCCTTGTACCCGACCATGACCGTGCAGGAGAACATTGCCTTCGGTTTGAAGATGCGCAAGGTGCCGGCATCGAAGATCGAAGAGGAAGTTTCACGTGTCGCCAAATTGTTGCAAATCGAGCACCTGCTCGGTCGCAAGCCGGCTCAACTTTCGGGTGGTCAGCAACAACGCGTCGCCATGGGGAGGGCATTGGCGCGCCGGCCGAAAATCTATCTGTTCGATGAGCCGCTTTCCAACCTCGATGCCAAGTTGCGGGTGGAGATGCGCACGGAAATCAAGCTGATGCATCAGCGGCTCAAGACCACGACGGTCTACGTCACCCATGACCAGATCGAAGCAATGACCTTAGGCGACAAGGTCGCCGTGATGAAGGATGGCATCGTCCAGCAGTTCGGGACACCCAAGGAGATCTACAACAACCCCGCCAATCTCTTCGTCGCCAGCTTTATCGGATCACCGCCGATGAACTTCATCCCGCTGCGTCTGAGCCGTCAGGGCGGGTGGCGCGCGCTGCTGGAAAGCGGCCAGGACCGTTGTGAGTTGCCGTTGAACCTGGCGGATGGGCAATCGCTGGAAGGCCGAGAGGTGATCCTCGGCATACGTCCTGAGCAGATCAGCGTAGGCGTTGATGGGGATCTGCCCTCGCTGCGCGCCGAAGTGCAAGTCATCGAGCCGACAGGTCCGGACACCATGATCTTCGTCAGCCTCAACCAGACGAAGGTTTGCTGTCGGCTGAGCCCGGACGCCGCACCGAATCCGGGCGAGAGCCTGACGTTGCAGTTCGAGCCTGACAAGGTGCTGCTGTTCGATTCGCAGACGGGGGAGCGGCTGGGCGTTACGCCTGGCAACGGAGCTTCCGGTCGCAACGGCACCATCACCCGGCTGGTCGCGCGTTGAAGCAGTAATCCCAAGCAAAGTGCGGAAAAGGCCGGGTCGCCGTGTAACAGCGTACCGGCACCCGTCGCTTTGGGATGTTATTGATATTTCGATTGTTTTTAGCAGGTAGTGGCGATGGTCGCTGCTGGCGAAAACTCGAGCCGCAACAGGCAGCGCCGCTGATGCGGATCGATAGGAGAGCCATACCGGCTCAATCCAAAAGCAGTAACAACAATAAGAGCTAATTGGAGCGGATATGAAGAAAACGACACGCATAGGCCTCGCCGTCTCGCTGGCCAGTCTCGCTATACCGTTCACTGCGCAGGCCTTGGACTTCAACGGGTATGTGCGCAGCGGCATTGGCGAATCGACGGCAAGCGAATCGCAGGCCTGCTTCCAGCTGCCGGGCGCAGCGTCCAAGTTCCGACTGGGGAACGAGTGCGAGCAGTACGCCGAGCTGGGATTGCGTCAGAATCTGTTCACCATGGACGACGGGTCGGTCCTGAGCGTTGAGGGCATGGCTGCGCTCTACAACGAATACGACCACACCCCCAAGTTCACCGGCGACCATGGCTTTGCGCGCTTGGTGCAGGCCTACGCCGAATGGAGCAACATCGCGGCGCTTAACAATGGGTCGTTATGGGCCGGTCGACGCTTCTACAAGCGAAACGACATCCACATATCCGACTTCTATTACTGGAATCAGAGTGCTACGGGCGCCGGTATAGAAAACGTCGAAATTGGCGGGTTGGAATACAGCTATGCCTTTTCGCGCAAGGACAGCGTTTTCCAGGAAAATTACACCAATCGTCACGATTTCAACGTTGGCGGTTTTGATACCAACCCCGGTGGGGAGTTTCAGTTCGGCGTCAGCTACATCGATGACCCGGACCGTGGCGACTCAAACAGTGGCTGGTCGGTGACGGCTCAGCATGAGCAGATCGGGTTCCTGGGGGGCAGCAATACCTTCGCTGTTCAATATGGTGAAGGCCCGGGTACCGGGCTGGGTTACACCGGCGACGTGACGCTGGATGACAGCGCCAAGAGCTGGCGGGTCGTAGAGTTCTTCGACTGGCAGGTAACCCCGCGCTTCGGTGGGCAGTTCCAGGTCGTGTATCAGAAGGACAAGCGTCAGGATGGCGGCGATCAGGACTGGATATCGGTGGGTGTGCGCCCGGTTTATGCCTTGACCGAGCAGTTCAAGCTGGTGGCCGAGGTGGGGCACGATCAGATCGATGCTGAGGCCGGGACCCGCAAGCTGACCAAGTTCACCATCGCCCCGACCTGGTCACCCGCAGGGCCAGGGTTCTGGGCGCGTCCCGAGTTTCGCTTGTATTACACCTACGCCCAGTGGAACGACGCTGCGCAGGAGGCCGCCAATCTAATGGCCGCTGGCAGCGCCTTGTCGGAAACCGGTGCCTTTGGCAACGCGCAGCACGGCTCCAACTTTGGCGTGCAGGTTGAATACTGGTGGGATTGATCGACGCCATAGCCGTATTCGCTTAGAACCTCCTGATCGCCATGGCCTCTACTAGTCGTGAATGCAATGGCTGATCAGGAGGTGGTTTTGGGCGACAAGGCGAAGAATCCTTGCATCAGTATCTGCAAGCTCAAGGACGACATCTGCATCGGTTGCGGTCGCAGTCGGGACGAGATGAAGGCCTGGAAGGGCATGAAGAATAAAGAGCGCAAGGCGGTCAACGAGGTGGCCGCCGAGCGGCTTAAAAAGCTGGGCAAGGTGAAGAAGAAAAAGAAATGATCAGTGCTCTTCGCTTGGATAGCGGGTGGCCATCAGGCTTTCTTTGATCTTGCGCAGATGAGGCTGGAAATCCACCCCTCGCTTCAATGTCACGCCCGCGGCCAGTGCGTCGAGTACCGTCAATTGGATGATTCGAGACGTCATCGGCATGTAGATGTCAGTGTCTTCGGGCAGCGGAATATCCAGGCTCAATGTAGAGACCTTTGCCAATGGTGAGTCTGCTGCCGTTAACCCTAGAACAGAGGCGCCGTTATCCCGTGCGATGGTCGCGGCTTCCACCAGTTCACGGGTGCGTCCGGTGTAGGAGATGATCACGAATAGATCGCCGGTATGCGCGACCGAAGCCAGCATCCGTTGCATCAGCACATCACTGTGTGCGGTTACCGGCAGGTTGAAGCGGAAGAATTTATGCTGAGCGTCCAGCGCCACTGATGCCGAAGCACCAAGCCCGAAGAAGTGGATCTGCCGCGCCTGAATCATCAGATCGACAGCTTGGCTGATTGCCTGAGGGTCTATTGCCTGGCAGGCGCTGTCCAAGGATGCAATAGCGCTTCCAAATATCTTCCTCGTGTACGCCTCCGGTCCATCGTTCGCTTCCACGGCCCGGCTGACATAGGCCGCGCCGCTGGCCAAGCTCTGTGCCAGCTGGATTTTCAAGGCTGGATAGCCGGCCGCACCAAATGAGCGACAGAAGCGATTCACCGTTGGCTCGCTGACCTTCGCCGCTTGCGCCAGCGCGGCGATGCTATAGCGCGTTGCTTCTTGCGGGTCGCGAAGAATTACCTCGGCCACCTTGCGTTCTGCCTTGTTCAGCTCGTCGAGCCGATTCTTTATCTGTTCCAAGAGATTTTTCATGCGATCCATGTCTCTTCCTTCAGGGACTCATGCCCAAGGCTACGGATAGTAGCGAAATCGGCGTTCGAAAAAATCGGTGTATGTTGTTTTAATAACAACATATTGTGCTTAAACTGCGCATCTGAACCTCTCGCGCAGACTAATTTGGTTAATATAAAAATCATGCCTGCTATAACTGTTGACGCAACTACCTTCGCCTTGTTTGGCGCCCTCGGGGATTTGGCGCTGCGTAAGCTGTTCCCGGCACTTTATCAGCTCGATAGAGCGGGGCTGCTGAACAACGACACGCGCATCCTTGCCCTGTCGCGCGATCCGGGCGAGCCGGCGGCTCATCTCGAGCGTATCGACCAGGCGCTTCGTCGCTATGTGCCGGCTGCTCAGCTGGACGAAAGCGTTCTCAGCCGATTCCAAGGCCGGTTGGGCTATCTGACCATGGACTTTCGCAATGCGAAAGACTACGCGGCCCTGGCCGGAATGGTCGCGCCGGAAATGCCGCTGATTGCTTACTTCGCCACACCTGCAGCTGTGTATGGCTCGATTTGCGAAAACCTCGCAGCGGCCGGATTGGCCGAGCAGACGCGAGTTGTTCTGGAGAAGCCAATCGGGCACGATCTCGACTCCTCGCGGCTGGTCAACGATGCCGTTGCGCAATACTTCCCCGAGACCCGCATTTATCGGATCGACCACTACCTTGGCAAGGAAACGGTCCAGAACCTGATCGCGCTGCGCTTTGCCAACAGCCTGTTCGAGACCCAGTGGAATCAGCACCACATTTCCCATGTCGAGATCACGGTCGCCGAAACGGTTGGCATTGAAGGGCGCTGGGGCTATTTCGATCAGGCTGGCCAGCTGCGCGACATGATTCAGAATCACCTGTTGCAGTTGCTGTGTCTGATCGCCATGGACCCGCCGAGTGACCTGACCGCCGACAGCATCCGTGACGAAAAGGTAAAGGTGCTCAAGGCGCTGGCGCCGATCACATCCGAGCGTCTGTCCCGGCACGTCGTTAGGGGTCAGTACGTTGGGGGTTCGGTCGGCGGCAAGCAGGTGCCGGGTTATCTCGAAGAAGAGAACTCGAACGCCGAAAGCAGCACCGAAACCTTCGTTGCGCTGCGGGCCGATATCTGCAACTGGCGCTGGTCAGGAGTGCCGTTCTACCTGCGCACAGGCAAACGCATGGGCGAAAAGGTCTCGCAGATCGTCATCCATTTCAAAGAGCCGCCTTTCTATATCTTCGCGCCCGAGCAACGGTCGCTGATCAGCAATCGCCTGATTATCCGCCTGCAGCCGGACGAAGGCATTTCCTTGCAGGTGATGACCAAAGAGCAGGGCCTGGACAAAGGCATGCATCTGCGTAGCGGCCCGCTCCAGCTGAACTTCTCCGAAACCTACAAGAGCTCGCGCATTCCGGATGCTTATGAGCGCTTGCTGCTGGAGGTAATGCAGGGCAACCAGAACCTGTTCGTCCGCAAGGATGAAATTGAATATGCCTGGAAATGGTGCGATCAGCTGATCGACGGTTGGTCGCGCATCGGGGATGCTCCCAAGCCCTATCCTGCGGGTTCATGGGGGCCTGTAGCTTCTATTGCATTGATTACTCGTGACGGGAGGTCCTGGTATGGCGATCTCTGAACTCGATCTGCCCTCCGACGTAGTGGCGCACAGTCTCCCGGGGCCGGAACAGTTGGCGCAGGCGTTGGCCGATCGGGTTGCGGGGGCGTTGCAGTACGCCGTCAACAATCATGGCCGAGCAAGCCTGGTGGTGTCGGGCGGGCGGAGCCCGATCGCATTTCTCGAAGCGCTCTCCGTGCGCGAGTTGCCGTGGGCCAGGGTGCAGGTCAGCTTGGCTGACGAGCGCTGGGTCGAACCTGAAGACCCGGACAGTAATGAAGGTTTGCTCCGTCGACATCTTCTACAAAACGCAGCGGCCGAGGCCCAGCTTGTTGGTCTATATCAAGCCGCTGAGAGCCTGGAGCAAGCGGCAGCGCTCGCCAGCGAGAAGCTGTTGGGCTTCGCTCAGCCGATCGATGTGCTGGTGCTAGGGATGGGCAACGATGGGCATACGGCGTCGCTGTTCCCGAACAGCCCGCTGTTGGCAAAAGGCTTAACTGAAAGCGGTACTGACCTTTGCCTGCCAATGCTGGCGCCTGTCAGTCCCGAGCAGCGCATCAGCATGACCTACCCGCTGCTGGCATCGGCACGTGTTCAGTGCCTGGCGATTCAGGGCTCCGCCAAGCTGGAAACACTACGTCAAGCCATGCGGCTCGAACCTTTGCAGATGCCGATTCGCGCATTTCTGCATTCACCTCTAGAGATTTACTGGTGCCCGTGAGGCCCGAGGACTTTTCCATGACCATGGACCAGAAAAACGTGCTGATCGAGAAGATCTGTACCGAAGCTCGCATCCTGCCGGTGATTACCATTGGCCGCGAGGAGCAAATCCTGCCGCTGGCTGATGCCCTCGCTGCTGGCGGGTTGACGGCACTTGAGATCACCCTGCGTTCGGCACATGGGCTGACGGCCATTCGCCGCCTGCGCCAGGAACGGCCCAACCTTTGCGTCGGTGCCGGTACGGTGCTGGACAAGCGCATGATGGACGAGGTCGAGGCTGCTGGTGCTCAGTTCATCGTCTCACCGGGGTGCACCGATGAACTGTTGCAAGCCGGCGTCAATTGCTCCGTGCCTCTGCTGGCCGGCATCAGCAATGCATCCGATATCATGCGTGGCTACGCGCTCGGATATCGGCGCTTCAAGCTCTTCCCTGCCGAGGTGTGTGGTGGCGTTGCCGCGATCAAGGCGCTTGGCGGCCCGTTCGCTGACGTTCGTTTCTGTCCCACAGGTGGCGTCAACGCAAGCAATGCCGCTCAGTACCTGTCGCTTCCTAATGTCATGTGCGTCGGCGGAACCTGGATGATTGATGGCGCCGCGTTGAAGAGCGGGGATTGGGCTGCGATACAGCAGGCCACGGCTGAGGCTCTGGCCTCCTTGGCGAAAGGCTGACTGCAGACCGAGGCGCGCTGGGCGCGCCTCCTTTCTGGCTGCTAACCTTCTCGTGCTTCGGTAAACCGTTGCGCGTATAGTGCGCGGCCTTTCAATCGGAATTGCCACACCGGGAGGTGCCCAGATGACCGAGCACGAAGAAACAACCCCTCATATTGCCCACGGCGAAAAACTGCAGAAAGTACTGGCCCGTCTTGGCCTTGCCTCGCGGCGCGACGTGGAAAATTGGATCGCGGCTGGCCGAGTCAAGGTCAACGGGTCCGTAGCGACGCTCGGCCAGCGTGTCGATCTGCACGATGCGATTGCCGTCGATGGCCGCTTGCTCAAGCGTGAAGAGGCGGCCGAAACGGTCCGTCGCGTGCTCATCTACAACAAGCCCGATGGCGAGATCTGCACCCGTGACGATCCAGAAGGTCGTCCGACGGTATTCGACCGGCTGCCACGACCGAAAGAGGGACGCTGGATCAACATTGGTCGCCTCGACATCAACACGACAGGCTTGCTGCTGTTCACCACCGATGGCGAGCTGGCGAACCGTCTGATGCATCCCTCGTACGAAATGGACCGTGAGTACGCAGTGCGGGTGCGCGGCGAAGTCGACGAGGAAATGATCGAGCGCCTGAAGACGGGCGTCATGCTTGAAGACGGCCCGGCCCGTTTCACTGACATTCAGGAAGCGCCTGGTGGTGAGGGCTTCAACCATTGGTATCACTGCGTGGTAATGGAAGGCCGTAACCGTGAAGTCCGGCGCCTCTGGGAGTCGCAGGGTTTGGTGGTCAGCCGTTTGAAGCGTGTGCGTTTTGGTCCTGTGTTCATGACCTCAGACCTTCCAATGGGTCGCTGGCGTGAAATGTCCCAGAGCGAAGTTGATATCCTCAGTGAAGAGGTTGGCCTCAAGTCGGTGGCGTTGCCAGGCATGAAAGCCAAGACCAAGGACAAGCTTGATCGCATGCAGCGTAAAGTGGCCAAGCCTATCGGTCGCGGCGACCGTCGCCCCCGTGTGCTGCGGTCTTCACATGAAGCCGATGTGCCTGGGGATGCGGGGCGCGGCCGAGGCGCACGCGGTGATAAACCAGCACGCAAGCCGCGCGATACTGATGAGCGCAGCAAACCCAGCCGCGGCACACCCGTGGCGGAGCGGCCAAGCGCTGTTGGTCGCGACCGCGGCAAGCCGGCGCCTGCCAAGCGTAATGGCCCGGCAGCGACCGAAGGGCAACGTCCGGGTTTCGGGCGTGGTGATCGCTCCAAGCGGCCTTGACGGTGTAGCGAGAAGGGATAAAGAAAGGGCGAGGCCATTAGGGGCTCGCCCTTTTTGTTTGGCTGGCTTACAAAGACTTGTTGCTAAGCCGACGCAACGCGGATCAAATTGCGTCCATCTCTTTTGGCTTGGTACAGGGCTTGGTCAGCGCGACGCAGCAAATCGTCCTGAGACTCGCTGGGCTGGTAGGTAGCGCAGCCGAGGCTGGCTGATAGCTGGAGCTGCTTATCCCCGACCAGTAAGAAGAGGTTCTGAATGGCGGCTCTGATCCGTTCAGCCACAACAGCCGCAGCCTCCGACCCCGTGTTGGACAACACTAGAACGAACTCCTCGCCGCCAAAGCGAAACACCATGTCGACATTGCGTAGCTGCTCTTTGAGCAGCAGCGCGGTGGCTTTCAGGGCGGCGTCTCCCGCCTGGTGACCATAGGTATCGTTGAGGTGTTTGAAGTGGTCCATGTCCAGCATGATGATTGACACAGCTTGGCAATGGCGGCGCGACAGTTCGGTCTCTCGCGTCAACGCCTGGACCATGGCTGCGCGATTGCCAGCCCCTGTCAGCGGATCCTTGAGCGAGGCTTGAACGGCTTGCCGGTAAAGCAACGCATTGCGCAACGGGAACAGTAGGCAGTCAAGAGCATTTTCGAGCTGATCCAGAAGCGGATCGGCTACATACCTTGAGCTGAACAGGCGCAGCTCGCCAAGGCAATTCCCGCTATGGGAGAGCGAATAACTGACATCGAAGCCATTGGCCTCGCCAATTTGAAGCTGGAAGTCAGTGCCCAAGTGGCGGTACGAAAGGGCGCGCAGTGGAACCAGATGGCGGACCTCCTCGAAGAAGAACTCCAGTAGCCGGTCCAGCTCCAGGCTGGTTTGCAAACGCAACGTCAGATGTCTCAGTCGTTCGGAAAGGCCATATTGACCTGTCGACAGCGTCTTGCTGCAACTGATGTCCAAACGTCGAATTCGAGCGCTGCCGATGTCGACTGTAGAAGGGGTCTGCTTGTCTGCCAGCATGGGAGTGAACCTCAGAACGCTGCTTGCGTTGATAGAGGCTCTATAGCGAATATGATGCCAACTTAATAAGTCATTTAAAAACAAGCAGTTAGTTCTGGCTTTCAGGGCTGGAGGCAACAGGTTGCCAGCGAAACGGCAGCTTGATGCCAATTTGACATGTATGCCGCTGCCGTTGCGCCGGAAAACAGGCGCTCCTGCTGAGTGCTTACTGAGCGTAGAATGACTGTCCGTTGACGTCTCGACTGTCCGGGCCCATTAGATACAAGTAAGCAGGCATGATTTCAGCAGGCAGAGGATTTACTTCGGGATTCTCGCCGGGGTAAGCCTTGGCGCGCATGTCTGTACGCGTCGCGCCAGGGTTGATGCTGTTACTGCGCACGGAGCTGGTGCCGTCCAGCTCATCAGCCAGCACCTGCATCAAGCCTTCGGTGGCGAACTTGGAGACGGCATATCCACCCCAATAGGCTCGACCTTTCCGGCCGACGCTGCTCGAGGTGAAAATCACCGAGGCGTCATCCGCCAGTTTCAGCAGTGGCAGTAGGGTGCTGGCGAGCATGAAGGTAGCGTTCACGTTCACCTGCATTACGCGCATGAAGTTATCGCCTGACAACTGTTCGATCGGAGAGCGGGGGCCCACGATACCGGCGTTGAGCAGAAGCCCGTCCAGCCGCCCGAACTCGCGCTCGACGGTCGCGGCCAGTTCATCGTATTGATGCGGCAGTGCGGTTTCGAGGTTGAGCGGTATTACCACTGGTTGCGGCCAGCCGGCTGCTTCAATCTCATCGTAGACTCGGTTGAGGTTGTCCTCGTTTTTGCCCAGCAGGAGTACGGTCGCCCCATGTGCTGCGTAGGCTTTTGCGGCGGCTTCGCCAATTCCGCGGCCTGCGCCGGTGACCATGATGATCCGATCCTTGAGCAGGTCGGGGCGGGCTGAGTACTGGAACATCTGAAGCCTCGTAAGCAGATAGGGGCGATCGCCCACTGACGATTATCGTAAAAAGTATGCTGATGACTGTTGGCGATCAGTCGAGCCATCGCGACTCGAGAAACCTGCGCAGTTCAAGCGGGTGGTTGACCACCACATCCGCGCCCCAGGTATCCGGGTTGTCATCAGGATGGATATAGCCGTAACGTACGGCCGCCGTGCGGCTTCCTGCAGCTCGCCCGGACTCGATATCCCGAAGATCGTCTCCAACGAACAAGACGGTTGCAGGATCGAGGTCCAACTGGCTACAGGCCAACAACATCGGCTCAGGATCGGGTTTGCTTTTGCTGACGTGATCAGGACAGACCAGAACGGCGGAGCGAGCTGCAAGTCCCAATTGCTGCATGATCGGCTCGGCGAAACGTACCGGTTTGTTGGTAACCACGCCCCAGATCAGGTCGGCTTGTTCGATCTCGGTCAGCAGCTCTGCCATCCCTTCGTACAGCTGGCTCTCGACTGCACAATGCTGTTGATAGCGCTCCAGAAACTCCAGTCGGAGTAACTCGAACTCATTGGAAAGCGGGTCGACATCAAAAGCGCTGAGTACCATTGCCCGGGCACCACCGGAAACGACGTCACGCACCTGCTGGTCAGGTACGCGCTCGAGGCCGCGCGTCAGACGCATGGCCTGCGCCACGGCGATAAAGTCCGGCGCGGTGTCGAGCAGCGTACCGTCCATATCGAATAAAACCGCTCGCAGACGCATCATGCCTCCCGCAGTGTCTGGATCATGTAGTTCACGTCCACGTCAGATGAAAGCTTGTAGTGTTTCGTCAGGGGGTTGTAGGTCAGGCCGATGATGTCCTTCACCAGTAGCCCGACTTCGCGGCTCCATGCCCCAAGCTCCGATGGGCGAATGAACTTCCGATAATCATGCGTACCGCGCGGCAACAGCTGCAGCACGTACTCAGCGCCAATAATGGCGAACGCGTAGGCCTTAGGGTTACGGTTGATCGTCGAAAAGAAGACCTGTCCGCCAGGCTTCACCATCTTGTAGCAAGCTCGAATGACCGAAGCGGGATCCGGCACATGTTCGAGCATCTCGAGGCAGGTCACTACATCGAATTGTGCAGGCATTTCCTCGGCCAGTGCCTCGGCAGTGATTTGCCGGTAATCGATATGCAGTTCTGACTCAAGCAAGTGCAAGCGTGCAACGGACAGAGGCGCCTCGCCCATGTCGATTCCTGTCACGGTAGCGCCACGCTGAGCCATGGCTTCGCTGAGAATTCCGCCACCGCAGCCGACGTCCAGGACCTTTTTGCCGGCCAGCGAAACGTGCTCATCAATCCAGTTGACCCTGAGCGGATTGATTTCGTGGAGCGGTTTGAACTCGCTTTCGCGATCCCACCACCGATGGGCGAGGGCTTCGAATTTGGCGATTTCGGCGTGGTCGACGTTGCTCATGGTCTGTTCCATTTAGAAGCTTGAAGGGGGAGCTTGAGCTGCAATTGCCCATGTTGCCAGCTTTGGTCGGATGCGGGACAGCTAATAGAAGGCTTCGTGTAAGTCAGTTTGTCGCGGAGTTTCGGTTGAGGGCAGTCTCGCCTCAGTGTTTAGAGCCGATCTTGTTTCCCCACTCTTGGGCGGTGGCGATGAGCTGTTCCTCGTCCATGCGGGTCAATTGACGGTCGTCGAGCAGGTGCTTGCCAGCGACCCACACATGTCGCACGCAATCCCGGCTGCAGGAATAGATCAGTTGAGACACGGGATCATAGACAGGCTGCTGCGGTAGGCGCGATAGATCGAACGCTACAAGGTCTGCAAATTTGCCGACTTCGATGGATCCGGTATGGTCATCCAGCCCGAGCGCCCGCGCACCGTTGAGCGTCGCCATACGCAGTGCGCGATGGGCATTGAGCGCGGTCGCTGAGCCCGACACGGCTTTTGCAACCAGTGCAGCGGTGCGGGTTTCTCCCAGTAGGTCAAGGTCGTTGTTGCTGGCCGCCCCATCGGTACCGATTGCTACGTTGACGCCTGCTTCCCATAAACGCTCCACAGGACAAAAGCCGCTGGCCAACTTGAGGTTGGACTCGGGGCAATGGATCACGCTGCAGTTGTGCTCCACCAGCAGAGCGATGTCGTCATCGTTTACCTGGGTCATGTGCACCGCTTGGAAGCGCGGCCCTAGAAGCTGCAGGCGCGCCAAGCGAGCCAGTGGGCGCTCGCCATACTCGCGCATCGCTTCTTCTACTTCATTTGCAGTTTCGTGGACGTGCATATGAATGCCGATGTCCATTTCCGCGACCAGCGTGCGGATGCTTTCCAGCTTATCGTCGCCAACCGAATAGGGCGCATGGGGGCCAAAGGCAATACTCAAGCGCGGGTGGTGTTTGAGGTCGTCGAACAGCGCGACGCCTTTACGGAGCGCTTCGTCGGCGTCGCGTGCACCCGGTATGGAGAAGTTCAGCACCGGAATCGTTATTTGCGCGCGAATCCCGTGCTTGTGAGCAAGCTGGCTGACAACCTCAGGAAAGAAGTACATATCAGAGAAGCAGGTAATGCCACTTTGCAGCTGTTCCGCGATAGCCAGCTCGGTGCCTGCTTTGATGAATGCCTCATCGACCCACCGACTTTCTGCTGGCCAAACATGCTCGCGTAGCCACGTCATCAGCGGCAGGTCATCGGCCAGTCCTCGGAAAAGGGTCATCGCTGCGTGGCCATGAGCATTTACAAGCCCTGGCGCAAGAAGCATTCCGGAAAGGTCACGCGTTTCATTAGCGAGGTACTGATCGGCCTCTTCACGGGGAGCTATCAGCACAATGCGCCCGTCACGGATTCCCAGCGCATGGTTCTTCAGCACAACACCAGCTGGTTCGACTGGGACTAGCCACGTCGGAAGTAACAGCAGGTCGAGCGGCTCTGCAGGGATGCGCGGCATATCGATCTTCAGATGATAGAGATAAGCAAATGAGTGTAAGGCCTGGCGAACTCAGTTTGAAGAATCCAAGATAGATCCAGCGTTGATACATATATATAAGCAGCGTAGACAGCCTCGGCTCCTTAATCCAATCAAAGCTAAAACAATCGTTGACGTGGTTTTCTGAGTGCCTATAATGCGCACCTTCTCCGGCGCAGGCCTTTGGCGAAACCTCTTGTAAATCAAGAAGTTAGCGAAAA
>NZ_JBCFXD010000007.1:0-241484 GCF_038562055.1 Stutzerimonas chloritidismutans
TGCGCAGCAACTTCGGCAGCGACATCAACGAAACCCGCCTGATCCTCAGCTACACCCTGGCGCTCTGGTAAGACCAGCAAGCATCACTGCATTGACTCCTCGTTGATCTTTTACCGGGCCCTGGCGGCCCGGGTTTTTATCGAATCGAGAGCCCCTCAGCCGCGCAGAAACGCAAGCACCGGACGGGTGAAATCATCGCCGGTTTCGACGTTCGACAGGTGCGCCGCCTCCAGATCGATCAACTGTGCACCGTCCACATGAGCCTGGATGAAGCGCCCGTGTTCAATTGTCGTGACCGGATCGTGGCGGCCACAGACCACCAGCGTCGGTACCTTGATCGCGCCCAGCTGCTCCCGATAATCGGCATCGCGCACCGCAGCGCAGTTGGCGGCGTATCCGGTTGGTGAAGTGCCTGCGATCATCTGGGTGATACGGCTGGTCTGTTCCGGCGAGCGTCCGGCAAAGGTCGGTGTGAACCAACGTGAAACGGCGGCATCTCGCATGTCGCGCATGGCCTGCTCGCCGCCGCGCAGCACGCCGTCGATCCGCTCGTTCCACACCGCGTCGGTGCCGATTTTCGCGCCGGTGTTGCACAGCACCAGACGGGTCAAGCGCTCGCCTGCGTGGATGCCCAGCCATTGGCCGATCAGGCCACCCATGGACAAACCGCAGAAGGCGAAACGGTCGATTGCCAGGGAATCGACCAGATCCAGCACGTCCCGGCCGAGCTGCTCGATGCTGTACGGGCCAGGGGTGACGGAAGATCCGCCGTGGCCGCGGGTGTCATAACGCAGCACTCGGAAGTGTTCGCTGAACGCGGGGACCTGTGCATCCCACATCTCGAATGTCGTGCCCAGCGAGTTGGACAGCACCAGTACAGGCGCATCCACCGGGCCATCGAAGCGGTAATTCAGTTCGCCATCGGCGAGTTTGATGCTGGGCATGGGAGCTCTCCTGGGTAACAAATTAACAGCAGATGCGGGTGGACTGACTGGCGGACTGAAGACTACCCGACGAGGGCGCGACATCAATGGCCGTCGTTGGGCCGCGCGGCGTTCCGCTGCAACCCACCCTGGCAAAAGGTCAGACCTTTTCCAGCGCCAGCGCCAAACCCTGCCCCACGCCGACGCACATGGTCGCCAGCCCCAGCTTGCCGCCGTTCTTTTCCAGCGCGTGGACGGTGGTCAGCACCAGACGCGCACCGCTCATGCCCAGCGGGTGGCCGAGGGCGATGGCCCCGCCCTGCGGGTTGACCTTCAGGCTGTCATCGTCCAGTCCCAGGTCGCGCGTCACCGCCAGCGCCTGAGCGGCGAAGGCTTCGTTGAGTTCGATCACATCGAAGTCGCTCACGGCCAGATTCAGCCGCTCGCACAGCTTGCGCACTGCAGGGACCGGACCATAGCCCATGACCCGCGGCGCCACGCCAGCGCTGGCCATGCCGAGCACTTTGGCGCGAGGCTTGAGGCCGTATTTCTTGACCGCTTCAGCGCTGGCGAGAATCATCGCTGCTGCTCCGTCGTTGACGCCCGAAGCATTGCCGGCGGTGACCGTCTTGTCCGGTCCGTTAACCGGCTTGAGCTTGGCCAGCGCCTCGACGCTGGTGTCTGGGCGCGGATGCTCGTCGGTATCCACGACGGTATCGCCCTTGCGGCCTTTGATCACCACCGGAACTATTTCCTCGGCGAAGAAACCGGCCGCCTGCGCCTTGCCGGTGCGTTGCTGGCTGCGCAGTGCGAAGGCGTCTTGGTCCTCACGGCTGACCTGGTGCTCTTCGGCTACGTTGTCGGCGGTCTGGGGCATGGCATCGACGCCGTACATCTCCTTCATCTTCGGGTTGATGAAGCGCCAGCCAATGGTGGTGTCTTCGATCTTCTGCGTGCGGCCGAACGCGGTATCGGCCTTGCCCATCACGTAAGGCGCGCGGGTCATGGACTCGACGCCGCCGGCGATGGCCAGCTCCATTTCACCGCAGGCGATGGCGCGAAAAGCGCTACCCACGGCATCCATGCCCGACGCACAGAGGCGATTGAGTGTCACGCCCGGTACGGTTTCCGGCAGGCCGGCCAGCAGCGCGGCCATGCGCGCGACGTTGCGGTTGTCCTCACCGGCCTGGTTGGCGCTGCCCATGAAGACTTCCTCAACCGCTGCCGGGTCGAGTCCGGGGTTGCGCTCGAGCAGTGCCTTGATCGGCGTGGCTGCCAGATCGTCGGTTCGCACGGCAGCCAGCGCACCGCCGAAGCGACCAATGGGCGTGCGTACCGCATCGCAGATATAGACTTCGCGTGTCACTCGTCACCTCCAGCTTGTCCGTGGGCGGCGGCGGTGCGGGCCTCAAGGGCACGCAGGGCCTCCAGTTCAGTATTGGTCGGCGCCGCGGTTTCGCCCAGTTGATCGGCGAAACGGATGGCCCAACCGGTGTTCTCGATTACCTGTTCTCGGGTCACGCCCGGGTGCAGCGAAGTCACCACGAATTCGTTGGACCCCGCTTCGGGCTCCATGATGCACAGGTCGGTGATGATCCCAACCGGCCCGCTGCCCGGCAGCCCGAGCCGCTTGCGGTGGTCACCACCCTCGCCAAACCCGACCGAAGTAATGAACGCCAGCTTGTCGACAAAGGTGCGGTGCGACTGTTTGAGAATGATCAGCACCTTTTTAGCCGACCCTGCAATTTCCGGCGCCCCGCCAGCCCCTGGCAAGCGAACTTTCGGTTGGTGATAGTTACCGATCACCGTGGTGTTGATGTTGCCGTACTTGTCCACCTGCGCCGCGCCGAGAAAGCCGACGTCGATGCGGCCACCTTGCAGCCAGTAGCGAAAGATCTCGGCGGTGGGCACCACAGTGTCAGCGGTCTCTGCCAGCTCGCCATCGCCGATGGACAGCGGCAGCACGGACGGCTTGGCGCCAATGGGGCCAGATTCGTAGATCAGCACCACCTCCGGTGCGTGAGTCAGGCGCGCCAGGTTCGCGGCTTTGGATGGCAGGCCGATGCCGACAAAGCAGACACTGCCGTCGCCGAGCCGACGGGAGGCGGCAACGGTCATCATTTCATTGGTGCTGTAATCATTGGCGTGAGCGCTCATCACTGGGCCTCCTGCTGCGCGGCCAGCCTGGCCCCTATCTTTTCTTGAAAGGCTGAAAAATCTTCGGTACCGCGAATGAACTCATTGATCCAGGCGGTGAAGGTATCGCGGTCACGGGCAATCGGGTCCCACTGCTGGTAGAAGCGGTTGTCACGCTCGTAGTAGCCATGCGCATAGGACGGATGCGCGCCTCCCGGTACCAGGCACACGGCACTCAGCGCCCAGGTCGGCAATACGCAGGCATTCATCGGTGCCTGCAGGTCATCGACGATTTCCTCGACGGTGACGATGCAGCGCTTGGCCGCCAGCGCCGCTTCCTTCTGCACACCCAGAATACCGGCGATCAGCACGTTGCCGTTGCGATCGGCCTTCTGCGCGTGGATCACGGTGACGTCCGGGCGCACGCTGGGAACTGCAGCCAGCGTTTCGCCAGTAAAGGGGCAATCGATGAACTTGATCATCGGATTGACCTTCGGCAAATCGGAACCCAGGTAGGCGCGCAGCACCGCGAACGGCAGTCCGGACGCACCGGCAACGTAGGCGTTGGCCAAATCGGCGTGGCTGTGCTCTTCGATTTCCAGCGGCTGTGGCCACTGCTTTTCCACGGCGTCTCGCAGGCGGTGCAAGGAACCCACACCCGGATTGCCGCCCCAGGAGAACACCAGTTTCTTCGCGCAACCGGCGCCGATCAGCAGGTCATAAACCAGGTCGGGGGTCATCCGTACCAGGGTCAGGTCCTTCTTGTCCTGACGGATGAGTTCATGGGCGGCGGCGGTGGGGATCAGATGCGTGAAGCCTTCAAGCGCAACGGTGTCACCGTTGCTGACGAAGCGATCCACTGCTTCGCGAAGGGAAAGAAGATCGGCCATGGGTCTGTCTCGTGTGGCTAGCGAAATGCGCGTGATGCGCTTGCGATTCACACTACCCATCGAGCCCACTCGGGACAATCCGATAATCGATTAGCTGTGCGATTAACGAACACTAACCACAATCACCCCGATCGACCGAGACGACCTTCCTCGCCATCTCCCGTACGCGGATACCGTCCGCTGCATCAGTGGAACAGACGGGTACTCAGCTCCTGGCTCGCCTCCAGCAGCACTGGCAGGAAGCGTGTCTCAAGCTCCTGCTTGGTCATTCGACTGGCGTGGGTGCCGACGTTCAGCGCAGCCAGCACCTGGCCTGCGGAATCCTTCAGCGGTACGGCCAGCGAGCGCAGGCCGACTTCCAACTCCTGGTCGATGATGACCCAACCCTGCTGCCTGATCTCGGCGATCGAGGCACGGATGGCCTCAGGCGTGTGCAACGTGCGGCTGGTTTTGATCTGCAGGTTCGCGTGTTCCAGATAATCGTCCAGCGCGGCATCGTCCAGCGCCGCCAGCAGAATTCGGCCCATGGAGGTGCAGTACGCCGGCAGCCGGCTGCCTACGCTGAGGTCGACCGAAATCAGTCGCTGCGGCGTGGCAGAACGAGCCAAATAGAGCACTTCATCGCCTTCCAGCGTCGCCATCGAGCAGGCTTCGTGGAGCTGATCGCTGAGACGGTCAAGGATCGGCTGCGCGGTGACCGCCAGCGGCGTTGAGGACAGATAGGCATGGCCGAGGGTCAGTACCTTGGGCAGCAGCGAATAGGTGCGCCCGTCGGTGGTGGCGTAGCCCAGCTTGATCAGCGTGTGCAGGCAACGCCGCACCGCGGCCCGGGGGATTTCCGTGCGGTGGCTGATCTGGGCAATGGTCAGATGGCGCTTGCGCTCCTGAAACGCATGTATCACCGCCAGCCCCCGCGCCAGCGAGGTCATGAAATTGGGATCGCCGGTCAGCGCTTCGATGCGTTTGGCCGGCGACGCGATGATGGCCGGCGCCATCGGAGCAAGACTGGGGCGGGATTCGTCATTCATGGCAGGCGTCCTCGGCGAAAGCGATGGGCGATTATCGTACTGTCGTTCGATAATCGCAGAGTTGATCACTTAAAGCCAAGGGCTGTAGCTGTTACAAAAGTTGCCAGGTGTAGTTGAAGATCAGCCGATTTTCGTCGATATCGCTGCGATAGTTGGAGCGCGCGGTGACGTTGCGCACCCGTACCGCCAGATTCTTCAGCACACCGCTCTGAAAGGTGTAGCCAAGGTCCAGATCGCGCTCCCACGCCTGCCCCTCGAAGCCCCGACCGGTGTCTACGTTGTGACCGCGCAGGTAGCGCAGCGTGGACACCAGTCCAGGGATACCGACAGCAGAAAAGTCGAAGTCATGCCGCAACTGCCAGGAGCGCTCATCGGCACCGGCGAATTCGTAAGTGGGCACTTCATTGCCCAGCGGGCTGACGTTGTTGAAAACCCGGGGAAAGGCATCGTCGCCGAACATCGCCTGGTAGCCGACCGAAAAGGTGTGGCCTCCACGCTTGGCCGACAGCAGCGAAAACAGCGCCTGGTTATCGATGTCACCCAGCATGCGCTCGCCGTCCTCTTCAGAATCATAGAAGCCGAGATTGGCGCCGAACACCCAATCTGCCACCGGCTCACTGTGCTTGAGGTTATACAAACGCTGATTGTAGATGTCCTTGAGCTGCGCGTACCAGATGCCGGCGCTGGTGCGCTTGTCGTTGAAGGCATAGTCCGCGCCGGCATAGTTGAAGCGGTCAGTCTCGGCATAGCCACCCAACTGCGGGATATGGCCGAGCTTCGCGCGCATCTTGCCGTCACCCGCTTCGTTGAGCACGCTGGCCGAGCGGAACTGACCGGCCTGCACAGTCAGCCCGTCGATTTCCTGGGCTACGAGACTGGCGCCTTGATAGGTCGGTGGCAGCAGGCGGATGTCACTGAAGGTCAGAACTGGCAGGTTCGGGGTCAGCTCGCCGAGCTTGAGTTCGGTCTTCGACAGCCGGGCCTTGAGCGCCGCGCCAATGCGTCCGAAGTCATCTGCCGCGTTGCCATCACTGCCGGTCGGAAGCAAGCCGGTGTTGACCCGACTACCGCTGCTGTCGAGCTTGAAGCCTAGCTGGCCAAGCACATCGACGCCGAAACCGACGGCGCCTTCGGTGTAGCCCGACCTGACGTTGAGAATGAAACCTTGCGCCCACTCCTGCGCTTTGGATTGCTGGTTAGGCCCGACAATGTCGGAGAAGTCGCGACTGAAGTAATAGTTCCGCGCCAGCAGCGTTGCCGTGGTGCCGTCGATGAAGCCCACCTCGGCAGCATGCGCTGTGAAGAGGCTGAGGCTGGTGCCGACGGCCAGGGCGATGCGGGACAGTTTCAGCTTGTTTTTCATTCTTATGGACTCGTCGTTATTGTTTTTCAGGTACACACCCGCCGTACCGCCAGCATGAGCTGGCAGACAGACGAGGTTCAGTTGGAAGCGGTGTGGCTCAGCGCGTTGGCTGTTTCTCTTCAAGCACCGGAGTGCCAACCGATGCTGTCGACCGAGGCCGTCGCGCCGCCAGCAGTAGATGGGCGGCCAAGCCGAAGATCAGCCCCCAGAATGCCGCGGACAAACCGAGCAACGACATGCCGGAGGCGGTCACCAGAAAGGTGATCAGTGCGGCTTCGCGATCCGCTGGCACTGACATCGCAGCGCTCAGTGCGCCGCCGATGGCGGCCAGTAGCGCCAGCCCGGCCAAGGCAGCGATCAGTGCCGCGGGAAACGCCGTGAACACCGATACCAGAGTCGCACCAAAAATACCCAGCAACAGGTAGAACACCCCGCCGGAGACGCCGGCGACATAGCGTTTAGCCGGATCCTCGTGGGCTTCCTTGCCGGTGCAGATCGCGGCGGTGATTGCAGCCAGGTTCAGGCCGTGGCAACCGAACGGCGCCAGGATCAGCGAGCCCAACGCACTGCTGCTGATCAAAGGGCTCGCCGGCGTCTGGTAACCTTCGTTGCGCAGCACCGCCATGCCCGGTACGAACTGCCCGGTCAGCGCGACCATCACCAGCGGCAAGGCCACGCCCACGACCACCTGCCAGCTGAACTCAGGGGTGATCCAGATCGGTGTCGCCAGCCCGATCACCAACGCCTCGCTGTGCAGCTCGCCGCTGGCAACGGCCATGGCCACCCCTACCGCCAGCACAGCCATCACCGCATAGCGCGGCATTGCCCGCTTGAACAGCAGATAGGTTGCGAACATTGCCAGTACCAGGCCGGGCTGTTCCTTGACTGCCACGAACAACCCGGTGCCAAAGCGAAACAGGATGCCCGCCAGCATGGCCGCGGAGATCGCCGCGGGCAGCTTGCGAATGATTCGGTCGAACGCGCCCGACAGCCCGACCAGCAGCACGATCAGACTGGAGACCAGGTAGGCACCGACCGCCTCGTTCAGACTGATGTCCGGCAGCATGGTCACCAGCAACGCCGAACCCGGTGCGGACCAGGCAATGATGATCGGCACACGGTAGAGCAGGCTGAGAACGATGCCCAGCACACCGCTCCCGATGGACACCGTCCACACCCAGGAGGACAGCATGTCGCGCGGCAAGCCACCCGCCTCCGCCGCCTGGAAGATGATCACCAGCGGCCCGGCGTAGGAAATCACCGTCGCGATAAAGCCGGCGACAACCGCCGACAGGGAAAAATCTTGGTACAGCGCTTTCATATCGCCTCGCACGTCAGGCATGGCGCCCCGTGACAGCGTCCGGCGCGCTCGTGTTGTTGTGGTCATGCAGTCTGGCCCGTTGAGCGTGGGGTGGATGACGCTTCACCCATCCACCGCCGGCAATGCATGGAGCCGGTGGATGAAAAGAGCGTCATCCACCCTACGTCAGCCGCGACATCCGTGCTTGCCGCCGCAGCCACGCCTCACGCCTCTTGCAAAGCCCGCGGGCGGTTGCTGCGTTGCTCGGCTTCAAGCGCCGGGGCTTTCTGCAGCTGGAAGTCGAATTCGACTTCCGCAAACCGCCCCTGCACCCCACGAGCCTGCGCCGCCTCTGGTTCGTCGTTGAAATGAATGTCACCGACCAGGCCGTCACGGGTGGCGTAGGCGAAGTCGTCCCACAGGTACTTGTCGCCGGCCAGGTTGATCTGGGTGGTCAGATGACGATGACCCGGTGCGGAGATAAAGAAGTGGATATGCGCCGGGCGCTGACCGTGGCGACCGAGAGTGTCGAGCACCTCCTGGGTCGGACCGTCGGGCGAGCAGCCATAGCCGGACGGCACGATGCTGCGCGCGCGGTAACAGCCGCTCTCGTCGGTGACGATGCGGCGACGCAGGTTGTAGTCGGACTGGCTCTTGTCGAAGTAGGAATAGTTGCCCTGGGTGTTGGCGTGCCACAGGTCCACAGTGGCGCCAGCGAGAGGCTTTCCGTCCGGCCCGGTAACACGCCCCTGCAGGAACATCGTCGTGGCGACACCCTCCTCGCTGCCATCGTCCATGCGGACTTCGCCTTCAGCAATCGGCGCGCCGGAGACGTAAAGCGGCCCTTCGATGGTGCGCGGCGTACCGCCAGTCAGGCCGATCTGAGCGTCCTTGGCATCTTCCAGCAAGTCGAGAAAGTGTTCGAGGCCGAGCCCGGCGACCAGCAAGCCGGCTTCATTGCGCCCGCCGAGGCGATTGAGGTAGTCAACTGCCTTCCAGAATTCGTCCTGGCTGATTTCCAGGTCTTCGATGATCTTCGCCGCGTCGACCAGGATGCGGTTGGTCACGGTCTTCATCCGGCTGCTGCCGTCGTCATTGTTGAAGCCGCTGGCTTCCTTGAAGAATTGCTGGATTTCCGGGGAGTGGGAGATTTTCACAATCATGGCTCAGGCCTCATCTTGTAGTTGTGGTAACGCTGGGTCGCTGGCCGGCGGACACCGGCCTCTTTCAAATTCGATCAGCTGTCGTTTTCACGAATCGAGGATGGGTGCCGGCACAGCGGGTCGACCTCGATTTCCATGTAGGGGAACAGCGGCAGCTGCATCAGGGTGTCGTGCAGCTCCTGCACGCTGGCCACATCGAACACGCTGTAGTTGGCGTACTGACCGGCGATGCGCCACAGGTGGCGCCACTTGCCCTCGCGCATAAGGCGTTGGGCCAGTTCCTTCTCGTCGGCCTTGAGCTTGAAGGCCTTGCCCGGGTCCATGTCGACGGGCAGTTTTACGGTCATCTTTACGTGGAACAGCATCGGTTCAGCCTCCGGTTATTTGCGACTGAAGAACGCCAGGCGCTCTTCATCCAGGGTCAGACCGAGACCCGGCGTGCGCGGCACTTCCAGCTGGAAGTCGCGATAGACCGGTGCGTCGGTGACGATTTCTTCGGTGAGCAGCAGCGGCCCGAACAGCTCGGTGCCCCACTGCAGTTTGTTCAGCGTGAGGAAGGCATGCGCCGAAGCCAGGGTGCCGATGGCGCCTTCGAGCATGGTGCCGCCATACAGCGCCACGCCTGCGGCTTCGGCGATCTGCGCGGTGCGCAGCACGGCACGTGGGCCGCCGTTCTTGGCGATCTTCAGGGCGAAAATACTGGCGGCGCCGTCGGCCGCCAGGCTGAAGGCGTCCTCGACGCTATCGATGGATTCGTCGGCCATGATCGGCGCGGGGCTGCGCTGGTTCAGCCTGATCTGCCCGCCGCGGTTGATCCGCGAGATGGGCTGCTCGATCAGATCAATACCGTTGTCGCCGAGGATGCGGCAGGCCCGCAGCGCCACCGACTCGTCCCACGCCTGGTTGACGTCGACACGCACACTGGCGCGCTCGCCGAGGGCCTGCTTGATGGCGATGACGTGCTTGAGGTCGGCATTCACTTCGCCAGCGCCGATCTTCAGCTTGAAGATGCGATGGCGGCGGATATCGAGCATGCGCTCGGCCTCTTCGATGTCCTCGGCCGTGTTGCCGCTGGCCAGGGTCCAGGCGACTTCCAGGCGGTCACGTACGCGGCCGCCGAGCAGCTCGCTGACCGGCAGCCCGAGGCGCTTGCCCTGAGCGTCCAGCAGTGCGCTTTCGAGGCCGGACTTGGCGAAGGTATTGCCCTTGGCCGCCTTGTCCAGGCGCAGCATGGCAGCGTTGATGTTCGCCGCATCCTGCCCCACCAGCAGCCGGCCGAGGTGGCTGTCGATGTTCTGCTTGATGCTATCCGGGCTCTCGTTGCCGTAGGCCAGGCCACCAATGGTGGTGGACTCACCGATGCCTTCGAGACCGTCACTGCACTTTGCGCGGATGACCACCAGCGTCTGCCTCTGCATGGTGTGCATGGCCAGCTTGTGCGGGCGGATGGTTGGCAGGTCGACGACGATTGCCTGGATGCTTTCGATCAGGATGGGGCTCATATCGATTTCCGATTTACCAGTGTCAGAATTCACGCCTTGGCCGCCGACAGCACGATTGGTGGGGCGTCCGGGCTGCGCTTGCTGGAGATGGCGAAGACGGCCATGGCCAGTGCGGCGACGACGCCCGGCACGGCGAAGGCCATGAAGTTGAGTTGCAGCGGCAGGTTGATGCCCAGCAGTGCCCCACCCAGCAATGGGCCGACGATGGCGCCGTTGCGGCCGATACCCGAGGCCCAGCCGAGACCGGTGGAGCGGATGGACAGGCCGTAGAACTGGGCGGCGGTTGCGTACAGCAGGATCTGCGTGCCGATCACGGTGGCACCGGCGATGAAGATCAGTGTGTAGAGGACCGGCATCGGCGTCTTGAAACCCAGCAGGCTGATGGAGGCCACCGACACGGCGAAGAACACCACCACCACTTTCGACAGGTTGAAACGGTCGCCCAGCCAGCCGCCGAGAATGGCACCAGCCATCCCGCCGAAGTTCAGCGCCAGCAGGAACGACAGGCTGGAACCCAGGCTGTAACCCGCGTTGGCCATCAGTTTCGGCAGCCAGGAGCCCAGCGCGTAGACCATCAACAGGCAGCAGAAGAACGCCAGCCACAGCGACACCGTGCGCACACCACGACCATCACGAAACAGCTCCAGCACCGAGGCGCTCTTGCCCTTCACGTCGGTCATTACCAGTTCATCGTCTGCGGACAGCTGGCTGCTGGGGTCGACCTTGTTCAGCAGCGCTCGGGCCTGTTCAACGCGGCCCTGACGAACCAGGAAACCCACCGATTCCGGCAGATACCAGAGAATCAATGGCAACAGCAGCAGCGGCACGGCAGCAGCGAAGAACATCGCTTCCCAGCCGAAGCGCGGCAGCATGTAGATTCCGAGGCCGGCCGACAGCATGCCGCCCAACGAGTAGCCGCTGAACATGACGGCTACCAGCGTGCTGCGCAGTTTCTTCGGCGCGTATTCATTCATCAGCGCCACCACGTTGGGCATCAGCCCGCCGCAGCCGAGACCGGCGAGAAAGCGGAAGATGCCGAACTCGGTGGGCGTGCTGGCAAAACCGTTGAGCACCGTGGCGCCGCTGAACAACACGAAGCAGATAGCGATGCCTTTCTTGCGGCCGATGCGGTCGGCCAGGGTGCCGAACACCAGCGCGCCGAACATCATGCCGAATAGCGCATAACTGCCGAGGGCGCCGGCTTCCAGTGGGCTCAGCCCCCACTCTTTCATGATCACCGGCAGCACCACGCCGTAGATGAACAGGTCGTAGCCGTCGAAGATCAGCAGCAGTGCGCAGAGGCACACGACCAGCCAGTGGAAGCGGCTGAAGCGCGCGTTATCGATGATTTCGTGAACATCTACTTTTCGCATGGCAAGACTCTCTATTGTTTTTGTTAGTCGCGGTTCGGCCGCAGCGGTAGCGCTGCAAGCCCGAGGTGCCCTGACGCTGGCCGATCAGGCCGGTCTCTGTGATTCAGCCGAGGTCGCCACCACCCACCGGCAGCGTCACGCCGGTGATGTAGGAAGCGTCGTCCGAAGCGAGAAACAGGATGGCGCCGGCCTGCTCGTCGACTGTCCCGTAGCGTTTCATCAGCGATGAGTCGACGGTTTGATCGACGATCTGCTGGTACCAGATCTTTTCCTGCTCGCTCTGCTCGGCGGCGTTGCGCGGAATACGGCGCGGCGGCGCCTCGGTCCCGCCCGGCGCGGTGGCGTTGACGCGAATCCCGCGCTCGGCATTTTCGAAGGCCAGGCACGCGGTCAGCGCATTGACGCCGCCCTTGGCCGCGCCGTAGGGCACGCGGTTGAGGCTGCGGGTGGCGATCGAAGAGACGTTGACGATGGCGCCCGCGCCCTGCTCCAGCATGTGCGGCAGCGCGGCGTGACAACACCACAGCGTGGGGAACAGCGAGCGGCGCACTTCGGCCTCGATCTCGTGTTCCTGGTAATGCTCGAAGGGCTTGGCCCAGATGGTGCCGCCGACATTATTGATAAGGATGTCGAGACGGCCGAAGCGTTCTTGGGCAGCATCCATCACCCGATGGCAGTCCGCGAACTGTTCGAGGTCGGCGGTCAAGGTCAGCACCTCGACACCCTTCGCCCCTAGCTCATCGGCCAGTTCATGGACCAACTCAGAGCGGTCGACCAGCAACAGCCTGGCACCCTCTTCGCCCATGCGCTCGGCAACACGCCGACCGATACCCTGGGCCGCGCCGGTGATCACGGCGACCTTGTTCTGAAAACGTGTGTTCATCTACCCAACCTCTGGAATGGCGAGGGATTCGGTGGGCAATGCGGCGCAGTTGCCCACCCTACGGCTGGCGAATCAGGCGCTGGCGGCAAACTTCTCGTAGTAGAAGTTCGCCGGTTCCAGCCCCTGCTCGCGAATGAACCCGCTGACCGCCTCGACCATCGGAGGCGGGCCGCAGAGGTAGATGTCCACCTCACCGTCATTCAGGTGCTTGGGCTCGATGTGCTGGGTCACGTAACCCGTCTGTGGATAGGCGCTGTCCGGGCTGGCGACGCAGGCGCTGTAAGTGAAGTTAGGGATACGCGCAGCGAAGGCCTCGAGCTTCTCCATCTCCACCAGGTCGTGGTCGTGGGTGACGCCGTAGATCAGGTGCAGCGGATGCTCGCTACCCTGCTCGGCGATCTTCTCCAGCATTGCGGTGAACGGCGCGAGGCCGGTGCCGCCCGCCAGCAACAGCAGCGGCCGCTTGATTTCGCGCAGATAGAAGGCGCCAAGCGGGCCGGCCAGGTTGACGCTGTCGCCAGCCTTGGCAAGGTTGGTCAGAAAGCTGCTCATCAGGCCGCCCGGCACGTTGCGGATCAGGAAGCTGACCTCGCCGTCCTTCTGCAGCGAGCTGAAGGAATAGGCGCGGGTCTGGTCGCTGCCGGGCACCTGCAGGTTCACGTACTGCCCGGGCAGGAACGCCAGCTGGTTCAGCGATTCGCCCTTGATCGACAGCGCAATGGTGCTCTCGGAGAGCTGGCGCACATTGCTGATCGCAGCCTGGTAGTTGGCCTGCTGGGTCTTGCAGATGTCAGAAGCGGCCGGCACGCGAATCACGCAGTCGCTTTCGGCGAGCATCTGGCAGGTCAATACGTAACCCTGCTCGGCTTCGGCGTCGCTCAGCGCGTCCTCGATGTATTCCTCGCCGAGGTCGTAGCGACCGCTTTCGGCGAAGCACTTGCAGGCTCCGCAGGCACCGTCCCGGCAATCCAGCGGGACGTTGATGCCTTGGCGGTACGCGGCATCGGCGACGGTTTCGCCTAAGTTGGCGTCGATGAAACGGGTGACGCCGTCTTCGAAGTTCAATGCGATCTTGTGAGTCATGGCGGCGCCCTCAGAGGTGGTACACGTCGATCATCTGGCGGATGTAGTCGTTCTTCAGCACGACCTTCTTGGCCTTGATCAGCGGGTTCTCGCCGCGCGTATCCAGGGTGTAGAAGCTGGTGCCGTAGAAGTGGTCGACTGTCTTGTAGCGAAAGCTCATCGTGTGCCAGTTGAAGCGCAGCTTGCAGACGCCATCGGCCTGTCCGAGCAGCTCTAGATTGCTGATGTTGTGGCTCGTGCGCGTATCCGGAATGGTCGCGCTGGACCGCTCGGTGCGGATGCGAAACACCCGGTCTTCGAGGCCGCTGCGGTTGCCGTACCAGATCAGCGAAATTTCGCTCATCGGGTCCTGGGTCAGCTGGTCGCGGTCATCCCAGGCCGGCATCCAGAAGGTGGCGTCCGGCGCATAGAGTTCGAGCCAGGCGTCCCAGTCCTTGTCGTCCAGGTAGCGCGCTTCGCGGTAGAGGAAGTCGCGCGCGGTTTCGTAGGAAAGCGTCATTACGCGCCCTCCACGTGGATCAGTTGGTCCTGCTCTTGCTGCACCGCCTTGATCATCTGCTGCTGCCAGTAGTGATGCTGCAGCACGAACAGGCCTTCATCCTCGGTGCGCACGCCGCTCATCAGCGGATGCAGGTCGATCTCCTGCGCGCCCTCATCAGCGCCGTCGATCCAGTGCTTTGCACCGCGGGACATGTCGTTCCATTCCATCGCCCTTCCGGCGAAGCCATGCTGGCAGGCGCGAAACTCTTCCAGGTCGTCGGGGGTGGCCATGCCGCTGACGTTGAAGAAGTCTTCGTACTGGCGGATGCGGCGGGCGCGGGCTTCGGCGCTTTCGCCCTTGGGGGCGATGCAGTAGATGGTGACCTCGGTCTTGTCGACGGAGATCGGCTTGGCGATGCGCAGCTGCGAGCCGAACTGGTCCATCAGATACAGGTTCGGGTAGAGGCAGAGGTTGCGCGAGTTTTCGATCATCCAGTCGGTCCGCGCCTGGCCGAACTCGGCGATCATCTCGTCACGGCGCGCATAAAGCGGGCGGTCTTCCGGGTTGTCCCAGCGTGTCCAGAGCAGCAGGTGGCCGTTCTCGAAGGAGTAGAAACCGCCGCCCTTCTTGCCCCAGCCGCCGGCGCTCATGGCGCGGATATCATCACCTGCTTCCTTGAGCTTGCGCTGCTGTTGGGTGGCGGCGTAGTTCCAGTGCACGGCGGTGACGTGGTAGCCATCGGCACCGTTCTCGGCCTGCAGCTTCCAGTTGCCTTCATAGACATAGGTGGACGAGCCGCGTAGCACTTCGATGCCGTCCGGCGACTGGTCGACCACCATGTCGATGATCTTTTTCGATTCGCCGAGGAAGTCTTCCAGCGGTGCCACGTCCTCACGCAGGCTGCCGAACAGGAAGCCGCGATAGGACTCGAAGCGCGCAACCTTCTTCAGGTCGTGGGAGCCGTCGCAGTTGAAGCTATCCGGGTAGCCGGCCTCCTTCGGGTCCTTGACCTTCAGCAGCTTGCCGGAGTTATTGAACGTCCAGCCGTGGAACGGGCAGGTGTAGGTCGCCTTGTTGCCACTTTTGAAGCGGCACAGCATCGCGCCGCGATGGCTACAGGCGTTGATGAAGGCGTTGAGTTCGCCGTCCTTGTTGCGGGCGATGAAGATCGGCTGACGACCCATCTGGGTGGTGTAGTAGTCGTTCTTCTCGGGAATCTGGCTCTCGTGAGCGAGGTACAGCCAGTTGCCCTCGAAGATGTGTTTCATCTCCAGATCGAACAACCGAGCGTCGGTGAACATCTCGCGCTTGCAGCGAAAGACGCCCTTCTCTTTATCTTCTTCGAGCAGCGAATCAAGGTAGTCGAATCCCAGGGACATGGCCGGGGCCTCCATTGTTATTGTGTCTACGTGATGAAGGCTACGGCGCGGGAGACGGCATCAATATCCGATTCCTGCAGCACCTTTATCCGTTTTCTGCAAAACAATGGAGCGCGTGGCCCGATGAAGCCGGACGACCTTGCGCAACAAGCCGTGACGCCATAAGCGGCGCCGGGTGATCGCGTCAGTGCGGATTACGACAGGAATTGATCAGACGCGCCAACCGTCAGGGCTGGCCCATGACCGCTGTAATCTTCTCGGCCAGGGCGTCCATATCAAAAGGCTTGCCCAGCCTAGGCAGGTTGCCGGCGCGCCCGCCGAGTTTGTCGGCGTATCCGGTGGCGAGAATGACCGGCAGTTGCGGATACCGGTGCCGGATCAAGTCGGCCAGCTGTGTGCCTGTCATGTGCGGCATGGCCTGATCGGTCAGCACCAGATCGATCTGGTGTCGCGTGAGTATCTCCAGCGCCTGCTCGGCAGAACTTGCCTCGATCACCTCGCAACCAAGCTCTTCGAGCATTGCAGCGGTCGTCATCAGCACCAGCGGATCATCATCGACCGCCAGCACTTGCAGCGCCATCACGCTCTGTGGCTCCGGCTGCTGGACGCTGTCGGTTTTAGCCGGTGCAACCGCACTGACCGCCAGGGGCAACCACAGCTCGGCGGTGGTGCCACGGCTCTTCTCGCTTTTGAGCAACAGGCGCCCTCCCGACTGAGCGGCCAAACCGTGAACCATCGAGAGTCCCAGGCCCGTGCCCTTGCCAACACCCTTGGTGGTGAAGAACGGTTCCATCGCTTGTGCGAGCGTCGCCTCGTCCATCCCCGAGCCATCATCGGTCAGCGCCAGGCACACGTAGTTGCCCGGTTGCAAAGGACCCTCTTTGGTATCGAAGCGGTGTTCGCACGCGGAAATGGTGACAGTGCCGCCATTGGGCATGGCGTCCCGCGCGTTCACGGCCAGATTCAGCAGCGCCAGTTCGACCTGATTGGCATCCGCCAGGACGGGCTGGAGCAAAAGCGGAAAGCGCGTGTCGATGTTGATACAGGGTCCGAGCGATTGTCTGAGCAGATCCGCCATGCCGCGGACCAGAGCAGACAGATCGACCAGCTCCAGGTGCAATTCCTGGCGTCGTGCATAGGCCAACATGCGCTGGGACAGCGATATGCCCCGCTGCGCACCCTGGATGGCGTTGTCCAGCAAGGGAACGACCCTCGGGTCGCCGTCCACGCGCCGACGGACGATTTCGAGGCCGCCGCGCACGGCCATCAGCAGGTTGTTGAAGTCATGGGCGATGCCACCGGTCAGCCTGCCGAGAGATTCCATCTTTTGCGCCTGGAACAGCGCCTCGCGCGTCTTCTCCAGTGCGCGCTGCGCCTCCACAGTTTCGGTGATATCGCGGGTCACCTTGGCAAAGCCGATCAGAACGCCGGTCTCGCTGCGGATCGGGTCGACCACCACGCTCGCCCAGAACCGCGAACCATCCTTGCGCACCCGCCAACCCTGACTCTCGAACCGACCCTGGCGCAACGCAGTAGCGAGGCCTCGTTGTGGCGTGCCGTTCTGTCGATCTTCCTCGGTAAAGAACAGCGAGTAGTGCTGACCAATCACTTCATCGGGCTGATATCCCTTGATCCGTTGCGCGCCCGCATTCCAGTTGGTGACGAGCCCGGTCGGGTCCAGCATATAGATGGCGTAATCGGTGACGCTCTGCACCAGCAGCCGAAACTGTTGTTCGCTATGTTTGAGCGACTCCTCGGCCAGCTTGCGCTCGGTGAGGTCGCGGGTGATCTTGGCAAAACCGATCAGGCCGCCGTCCGGCGAGCGGATCGGGTCGACCACCACATGGCACCAGAAGCGCGAGCCATCTTTGCGCACCCGCCAGCCCTCACCTTCGAAACGCCCACTCGCCGCTTGATCCAGCGTCCGCTGCGGCATGCCGGCCGCGCGGTCTTCCGCCGTATAAAAGCGAGAGAAGTGCTCGCCGATGATCTCGGCCTCTTCGTAACCCTTGAAGCGCCTCGCGCCGGCGTTCCAACTGACGACCCGGCCGTCGACATCCAGCATGTAGATCGCATAATCGGTCACCGCTTCGATCAGCAGCCGATATCGATCATCGAGTCCCATCAGCGTGTTCGACGCGGCCCCTAGCATGCCAATATCCCTTGCCGAGTGATTTAGTCAGGATAGTGACGAGCGCTGAACGCAGAAGATATGCGCAGCTGGCCAACGTCCCATCAGGATAGGCACCCCGGCAACGCGAGAGTTCGCCCGCGCGGCGGGGGAATAGAAGCGCTCGCCAAGCGCTGTGCAACGGCGCACAGCGCAACCTCGGTTGCACTACCGGCAAGCGGGAGACTAGTGATGTTTGCGCAGTGTGTCTGACGGCAGCTCGCCGAAGGTGCTCTTGTAGCTTTCGGAGAATCGCCCGAGATGGAGAAAGCCGTAGTCCATGGCAATTTCGGTGATGTTGCGGACCTTGGCCGAGGGGTCGCTCAGGCGGCCGTGGATGTGCTCCAGCTTGCGTTGGCGGATGTAGGACTTCGGCGTCGTGCCGACCTTGCGCTCGAACAGCGTGTACAGCGAACGCGCGCTCATGTTGGCCAGCTGCGCAAGCTGCTCGATGGAGATGTCGTGCTTGAGGTGTTCATCAATGTAATCGGTGATGCGCCCGAACGACGGGCAGCTCTCGCTCAGCGGCTCACGGTAGATGTTATTGGCCAGGGTGCAGAGCAGCTTGGAGGCGATGATGCGGCTGTATTGCTCCTGCAGTTGAGGCACGCAGTGGTCGGCTTCGGCTTCCTGGCAAATCAGGCCCAGCAGACTTTCGATGCCTTCGAGCTGCTTGAGCTCGTACCGGCTGGCGGTAAATCGGATGCCCTCACCGGGTGCTCGCCACTGATTATCGGCGCAGGCCTTTTCAAGAAACGAAGCGGGTAACTTGACGATCAGCTTCTCGCAATCGTCGGAGTATGTCAGGTCTACCGGATCGTCCGGGTTGATCAGCAGCAGCTCGCCTGGGGTGAAATAGTGCTCCTGTCCACGACCACGCCAGAGGCAATGCCCGCGTTGCAGCAGCTGCAGGTGATAGATGGTTTCCAAGGCTGGCGAGGTGACATGGACGCTACCGCCATAACTTAGCTTGCAAAGATCAAGCTTGCCGAAAGTGCAATGGCTGAGGCTGGCTTGCGGGTGGCCCGTACGCGGTAGCTGAATGCAGTGCGTGCCGACGTGCTGATTGACGTACTCCGAGACCAGGTGAGGGTCGACCCGGTCAAAGATCCGGCTTTTGCTATTCAGCAGATTGTCCATCGCGAGGCACTCTTGTCTTTATTATGGTGAGGCCGCGCCAACACAGCGGCGCCAGGCCTGCCCGTTCCTGATTCCGGGCATTGGCCGGCCGGTCGGGCTGCGAAGCATACAACTGCCAAGAGCATAGAAGATCGGCCCGGACTTCGACATCCCAGGCGGCCGGTTACCGCACGCTTTCGAAGAGCTTCGCCAGGTCCAAAGCCACTGTTGCCGTGACCTCAAGCGCTCAGGCAGGACCACATGGATAGCTCGTTTCTGCGCGCAGCGTGTCTGCGATGGCCTGTGCCGCCACCGAGAGTTCATGGCCGGGCTTGGTCAGGATGCCCACAGGTTTCTCGATCACCGGATCGGTCAGCGCAACACAGCACGCACCGAGCTCCAGCATCTGCTGACGACACAGCGCCGGTACGGCACTGACACCCAGACCGCTGCCAACCATGCGCCCCACCGTTGCCAGCTGGTGACTTTCGAACTGCACCGGCAACTGACGGCCCCTCGGGCGCAGGTGGTCTTCAAGCATGACGCGCACCGTCGAGGGGCGCTGAAGCGTAATGAAGGGATATTCCAGCAAGGCCTCCCAACTCACTTCCTTCTGGCTCGCCAACATCGAGTCAGCTGGCACCACCGCCACGAAACGGTCGGTGTACAGGGGGGTGAAGGTCAGCGGCGTGCTCGGCTCGGGTTCGAAGGCGATGCCGATCTCCACCTGGCGATCGCGGACCATTTCCATGACCTGCTCGTTGATCACGTCGTGCACCGTGACGCTGATCGAGGGGTAACGGTCGCGAAAGGTTCGCAGGACCGCCGGCAGCAAGTTGCCGGCAAAGGACGGCATCGAGGCCAGAACCACCCGCCCCTGTCGCAGCGTAAACCGCTGACGCAGCTCATCCTCGGCATTATCCCAATCGGCCAGCAGGCGACGCGCCAGCGGCAGCAGCGCTTCGCCTTCAGGGGTAAGGCCGACGGCACGCGTGGTGCGGCTGAACAGACGCCCTCCCAGGCTGTCCTCAAGCGCCTTGATGGTCAGGCTCAGCGCCGACTGCGACAGATGCAGACGTTCGCAGGCCTGGGCAAAGCTCAAGGTGTGCGCCACAGCCAGGAAAGCGCGAAGTTGTTTGACGGTCATCAAATCGGATCCGGGAGAGCGCGTAACGACGCTTTGTTTCGTTTTATCAATCAATCGCGCTTAAAAATCAACTTAACAAATCCATCACAGATGGGAACACTCGTTTGCAGCTCACCACGAACAACCCAACAACAAAAAGGAATCGTTTATGGCTGGTTTCGACAAGCGCGTGAATTCCTATGCCGAGGCACTTGAAGGCCTCGAAGACGGCATGACTGTTCTGGCCGGTGGCTTCGGCCTCTGCGGCATCCCTGAAAACCTGATCGCCGAAATCAAGCGCAAGGGCACCCGCGATCTGACAGTCGTTTCCAACAACTGCGGCGTCGACGGCTTCGGCCTCGGGGTACTGCTGGAGGATCGGCAGATCCGCAAGATGATCGCTTCCTACGTCGGTGAAAACGCGCTGTTCGAAAAGCAGCTGCTCAACGGCGAGCTGGAGGTCGAGCTGACGCCCCAAGGCACGCTGGCGGAAAAGATGCGCGCAGGCGGAGCCGGCATTCCGGCCTTCTACACCGCGACCGGCTACGGCACCCCCATCGCCGAAGGCAAGGACGTGCGTGATTTCAATGGCCGTCCACACATCCTCGAGCACGCCATCACCGGCGACTTCGCCATCGTCAAGGGCTGGAAGGCGGACCGCTACGGCAACGTCATCTACCGCCACACCGCGCAGAACTTCAATCCGCTGGCCGCCGCCGCCGGCAAGGTCACCGTGGTGGAGGTCGAGGAAATCGTCGAACCCGGCGAGATCGACCCCACCCAGATCCACACGCCTGGCATCTACGTCGACCGCCTCATCTGCGGCACCTTCGAGAAGCGCATCGAAAAGCGCACCGTCCGCAGCTAATCAAAAGAATAAGAGGAACAGACCATGGCACTGTCTCGTGAACAAATGGCCCAGCGCGTCGCCCGCGAACTGCAGGACGGCTTTTACGTGAACCTCGGCATCGGCATCCCGACTCTGGTTGCCAACTACGTGCCGGAAGGCATGGAAGTCATGCTGCAGTCGGAGAACGGCCTGCTCGGCATGGGCGCCTTCCCCACCGAGCAAGAGCTCGACGCCGACATGATCAACGCCGGCAAACAGACTGTCACCGCACGGGTCGGGGCGTCCATTTTCAACTCCGCCGAATCCTTCGCGATGATCCGTGGTGGGCATATCGACCTCACCGTACTCGGCGCTTTCGAGGTCGACGTTCAGGGCAACATCGCCTCCTGGATGATCCCCGGCAAGCTGATCAAAGGCATGGGCGGCGCCATGGACCTGGTTGCTGGTGCCGAAAACATCATCGTGCTGATGACGCACGCCTCCAAGGATGGCGAGTCCAAGCTGCTGCCCAAGTGCACCCTGCCGCTGACCGGTGCCGGCTGCATCAAGCGGGTACTGACCGACCTGGCCTATCTGGAAATCGAGAAAGGCGCCTTTGTCCTCAAGGAACGCGCGCCGGGCGTGAGCGTCGAGGAGATTGTCGCCAAGACTGCCGGTGAGCTGGTGGTCCCGGATCACGTTCCGGAAATGCAGTTCGCCTGATCGGCGTATTTCCAAGGCCTCGTGGTGCGCGCAGCGCATGCGGGGCTTTTCCCGCTTCGGATTGGAGAATTTTTCATGCAAGACGTCGTTATCGTCGCCGCCACTCGCACTGCCATTGGCGCCTTCCAAGGCAGCCTGGCGAACATCGCCGCGCCTGATCTGGGTGCAGCCGTGATCAAGCGCCTGCTCGAGCAGACGGGGCTCAACCCTGCCGAAGTCGACGAAGTCATTCTCGGCCAGGTGCTGACCGCCGGTTCCGGCCAGAACCCTGCGCGTCAGGCGTCTATCAAGGCCGGCCTGCCCCATGCCGTACCGTCATTCACACTGAACAAGGTGTGCGGTTCGGGCCTCAAGGCGCTGCATCTGGCGACCCAGGCCATTCGCTGCGGCGATGCCGAGGTGGTTATTGCCGGGGGCCAGGAAAACATGAGCCTCGCGCCCTATGTGCTGCCCAAGGCCCGCACAGGCCTGCGCATGGGCCATGCCGAGCTGGTCGACAGCATGATCAGCGATGGCCTCTGGGATGCCTTCAACGATTTCCACATGGGTATCACGGCGGAGAACCTCGTCGACAAGTACCAGATCAGCCGTGAAGCGCAGGACGCCTTCGCTGCGTCATCACAGCAGAAGGCCGTCGCCGCCATCGAGGCCGGGCGTTTCAACGACGAGATCACGCCCATCGAAATTCCTCAGCGCAAAGGTGATCCGCTGCGTTTCGACACCGACGAGCAACCACGTGCCGGGACCACCGCCGAGTCACTGGCCAAGCTCAGGCCAGCCTTCAAGAAGGACGGTTCAGTCACCGCGGGCAACGCCTCCAGTCTCAACGACGGCGCCGCGGCGGTGTTGCTGATGAGCGCCGACAAAGCCAAGGCGCTCGGCCTGCCGGTGCTGGCGACGATCAAGGCCTACGCCAACGCAGGCGTTGACCCCGCAATCATGGGGATTGCGCCGGTGTCGGCCACCCGTCGCTGCCTGGACAAAGCCGGCTGGTCGCTCGACGAGCTGGACCTGATCGAAGCCAACGAGGCCTTCGCCGCTCAGGCACTGTCGGTGGAGCAAGAGCTCGGCTGGGATGCGAGCAAGGTCAACGTCAACGGCGGCGCCATCGCCCTGGGCCACCCGATTGGTGCTTCGGGCTGCCGGGTGCTGGTCACGCTGCTACACGAGATGATCCGCCGCGACGCGAAAAAAGGCCTTGCCACGCTGTGCATCGGCGGCGGCCAGGGCGTTGCACTGGCCATCGAGCGCGGCTAAACCAACTACATCGGCTCATAACGGAGAATTAACGCTGCGACCAGGATCGACCGCTCGACGTATTGAAATGACTGAGGCGCACGCCACGCACGTGCACCGCCTTAAAAAGAAGAATAACCAAGGATCAATAGCCATGCTCAGCTCCGTTACCGCTTTGAGCGTCAAGCTCATTCAGCGATACCTCCCCTCGCCTTTCGTGTTTGCCATTCTCCTCAGCCTCATCGTCCTTGCTGCCAGCATGCTGGTCACCGGCCAGGGTTTGCCCGCCATGGCCCAGCACTGGGGTACGGGTTTTTGGAATTTGCTCACCTTCGCCATGCAGATGGCGCTGATCCTGGTCACTGGCCATGCCCTGGCCAGCGCCCCCTTGATCCATCGCTTGCTGGCGGGCCTGGCGCGAACCGCCCGCACACCAGGCCGTGCGGTAGTACTGGTTACGCTGGTGGCGCTGGCCGGCTCGTGGATCAACTGGGGCTTCGGCCTTGTGATCGGTGCGGTGTTCGCCCGCGCACTGGCCCGTGAAGTAAAAGGCGTCGATTATCCATTGCTGGTCGCTGCGGCCTACTCGGGCTTTCTGATCTGGCACGGCGGACTGTCCGGTTCCATCCCCCTTTCGCTGGCCACTGGAGGGGCAGATCTGGAGCGCATGACCGGCGGCGTGGTGACTGCCGCCATCGGCGTCGGCGACACCCTGTTCACAACCATGAACCTGACCATCATTGCACTGCTGGTGATCGGTCTGCCGATCCTCAACTGGGCCATGCATCCGAAAGACCCAAAAGTTGCGGACCCTGCAAAACTGCTAGACCCCGCTCATGAGGCCCTGCCGCGTAACACCCTGGCGCAGCGCATGGACGACAGCCGCATCCTCAACCTGATCATCGTTGCGCTGGCTGTGGTGTATTTCGGTTTCTACTTCGCTGCGAACGGCTTCGCTCTAACACTGAACATCGTCATCGGCTTATTCCTGTTTATCGGCCTGGCGCTGCACGGCTCGCCCGAACGCTACATGCGTGCGGTACAGGACGGAATCGGCGGCATCAGTGGCATCGTCATCCAATTCCCCTTCTACGCCGGAATCATGGGGATGATGGTCGGCGCCAACGCTGAGGGGTTGTCACTGGGCCGGCAGATCACCGACACCTTCATCGCCTGGTCTTCGGCAGACACCTTCCCGGTGCTGGCTTTTCTAAGCGCTGGGCTGGTCAACGTCTTCGTACCATCCGGTGGCGGCCAATGGGCTGTGCAAGGACCGATCATGCTGCCGGCTGGCCAGGCGCTCGGCGTGACGCCAGCCGTCACAGCCATGGCGATTGCCTGGGGTGATGCCTGGACCAACATGATCCAGCCGTTCTGGGCACTGCCGATCCTCGGCATCGTTGGGCTCGGTGCGCGCGACATCATGGGCTATTGCCTGCTGATGCTGGTGTATTCGGGCATCGTCATTTCAGGCTGTTTGTATTTCTTCGGCTGATGCGAAGTCCGGCGGGGTGGATGTCGCTTTTTACATCCACCGTGACATCGCTCGGTGGGCAGCCACCCGGTGGATCGCCACCCGGTGGATCGATGAAGCGTGATCCACCCTAGGTGTGCATGAAGATCGGTGCGCCAGGGTGCCGCCGCTATGTCTTCGGCTGATAGACCAAGATCGGCTCTTTGAGAGCTGGCCTGCGCTAAACGAAAAACCCCGCGCGTGCGGGGTTTTCTTTATAAAACTGATATTGAGCCGATCTGACCAGATTGGGCCGCGTCAGATGCGGAACTGGCGCACCAACCCACCCAGACGCTCACCCACATTGGCCAGGTTGCGCGCGGTCTGGGCACCCTGCTGGGTTTCCTCGGCGACGTTTTCCACTGCTGTGGCGATCTGGTGAACGCTACGGTTGATCTCTTCTGCCACCGCCGTCTGCTCTTCAGCGGCGCTGGCGATCTGTGCGTTCATACCGTTGATAGTGGCGATCAGCTGGGCGATGGCGTCCAGCGAAGCGCCTGCCTGATTGGCCTGAGCACTGCTGGCATCACCCGCTTCGCTGGAACGGCTCATGGCGGCTACGGCCTGCTTGGCGCCGCTCTGCAGGCGGTCAATCATCCCCTGGATTTCCTGGGTACTCTGCTGGGTGCGACTGGCCAGTGCACGAACCTCATCGGCGACGACCGCGAAGCCACGTCCGGCCTCACCGGCGCGAGCGGCCTCGATGGCGGCGTTCAACGCCAGCAGGTTGGTCTGCTCGGCAATCGAACGGATCACGTCGAGCACCCCCACGATCGCATGCACATCCTGCTGCAAAGCATCCAGCGAGGTGCCGCTGCTGCGGATCTCCTCAACCAGCGAATGGATCTGGCGAATGCTGGAATCGACCACGGCTTTTGCCTGCTGCCCTTCCTGATCGGTCTGTTGCGCGGCTTCAGCGGCGCCTTGCGCGCTGTGTGCAACTTCCTGCGCAGCAGCGGACATCTCATTGATTGCCGTGGCGACCTGATCGGTTTCCTGGCGCTGGGTCTCCATGGCTTTTTCGGAACGCTGTGCCTGGGATGCGACCTCGGCGACCATGCCGGTCAGTTGCCCGGTCATCTCCGCAACCTGGCTGACCATGGTGTGGATCTTGCCAACGAAACGGTTGAACGAGCCGGCCAGCTGGCCCAGTTCGTCGCTGCGATCTTCCGGCAGGCGGTGAGTCAGGTCACCGTCGCCTGCGGCGATATCATCGAGCTGAGCGCGAATCACCTGGATCGGCTTGACGATGGAGTTGCTGATCAGCACGCCAGCGATACACAGCGCCGCCAGCATCACGCCAGCGATAACCAGAATGCTGGTTAGGATCGAATTGACCCGGCCTTCGATGTCCGTCCTCACCCGGTCCAGGGCCAATTCGATATTGTCGAGATTGACCGCCGTACCCAGCGCCAAGTCCCACTTCGGCAGGTAATAGCTGTAGGCAAGTTTCGGTACCGATACCTTGTCATTACCGGGCAAAGGCGATGAGTAGTTGACGTAATAGGTGTTGTTTTTCGCGACGGCCACCAATTCACGATTGATGTAGACGCCATTGGAGTCACGGCGGTCGCTCAGGTTGGAGCCAACATCCACCGGACTTTCCCCACGGAACAGCCGAACAACATTGGAGTCATGGCCGAAAAAGTAACCATCTTTGCCGAACTTGATCTTCTTGAGGATGGCGATGGCCTCGTCACGGCTGGCCAAATCCCCTTGCGCGGCCGGCTCGTAGAGGTGAGCCACACTGCTCACACCAATTCGCATGTAATCCTCGAGCCGAGTCCGAGCATCGTCGATCATACGCTCGCGGGTAGTTTCCAACTCTTCGTCGGCGAGACCGTGAAGGATTTTTGCCGCGGCGCCGCTTAGGACCAAAGCAAAAAGGGTGACGGGCACCAGCGCAAGAAGAAGGACTTTAGTTTTTAGCGTGAGTCGCATGGATGGCATCCGAGTATGTGAGTACTTATCAGTCATCGACTGACTCAGCCGGATCTTTACGCCGGTCCAACCTCAGATAGAGGTTCTGCGACGAACAGCACACTTGCCGCTAAAGAACCGCAGGTCGGCGTTCTTACGCTCCGCTTTAAATACCTGTCTGAATACAGTATTGCGCTCGGTACATCTGCATATCGACTTGTTCAAAGCGAATCCTTAGGGGATTCCCGACGCTGGTCGCGTGGTTGAAATTTCAGATCACCTAGATCCAGCGCCACTCGAGGCAAGGCGAATCCAAGCGCACAGCACCCGCGTGTGGCCCTGACGCATGCGGCAACACGCCGCCTCTTCTATTCGCGTATTCCCCGGTCTCTCACAAACGGCTCTAAAAGGGCCGTTTCGCTTGATTTTGCTGGCTTGCCGCCTGTCTGGACTGCTAAGACAAATGGATGAGCGGAGCAACTTTCGCTTACAACTCTGTGTCGCAGTTAACAGACCAGGCATTGGTTATGTGCAGCTGACAACTGTTCGCAACAAGAGCTAAGTTCGGGCTTGCGTGACTTCGGAAACGCACCAGCGAGCGTAGTTCGGTATGTGATGGGTCATCACTACATTCACCGTTCCGAAGAACGGCTGTTATTTGTTCAGGGATAGGGAATAAGAACAATGCTCTTCAATTCGATGGTATTTATCGCCGGGTTTCTTCCGGTGGTTTTACTGGGCTTCATTCTTCTCGCGGGCTCCGGCAGACAACGCTTTGCCGCCATCTGGCTGACACTGGCGTCGCTGGTGTTCTATGGCTGGTGGAACCCAGCCTATGTTCCGCTGCTGGTGGGTAGCATGGTGGTCAACTACCTGATCGGTGGCCACCTGCTGCGACGGCCATCGAAGGCCGTGCTGATACTCGGCGTTGCCGCCAACGTCGCCCTGCTGGGTTACTACAAATACACGGGCTTTCTCTTCGGCACACTCGACAGTGTCTTCAACCTCGGTTGGTCCGTGGGCGACATCATCCTGCCGCTGGCGATTTCGTTCTTTACCTTCCAGCAGATCGCCTATCTGGTGGACGCGCACGACGGCGAAGTCGCCGAGCATGATTTCGTCAATTACTGCCTGTTCATCAGTTTCTTCCCACAGTTGATCGCCGGTCCCATTACCCACCATGGCGAGATGCTCAAGCAGTTCAATGACAGCAGCACCTTTCGCCCTCGGATCGACAATATCTCGCTGGGACTGACGGTCTTCGTGCTCGGCCTGTTCAAGAAAGTGATCCTCGCCGACCCGCTGGGGGAGAATGCCTCGCCGGTCTTTGCGGTTGCCGCGAGCGGCACCGTCCCGTCGCTGTATGACGCCTGGTATGGCGCACTCAGCTATACGCTGCAGATCTACTTCGATTTTTCCGGCTACAGCGACATGGCGATCGGCCTGGGATTGCTGTTCGGCCTGCGCTTGCCAGTGAACTTCAACAGCCCGTTCAAGGCTCACAACGTGATCGATTACTGGTCGCGCTGGCACATGACGCTTACGCGCTTTCTCACCGCCTACATCTACAACCCTATCGTGATGCGGATCACCCGCAAGCGGATGGCCACCGGCAAGCCGCTGCCCCGGCGAGGGAAGATGAGTGTCGGGACCTTTGTCGTGCTGATCGCTTACCCCACCGTGCTGACCATGTTTATTTCTGGTGTGTGGCACGGCGCCGGCTGGCAGTTCGTGGCATTTGGACTGTTGCACGGCTTCTACCTGGTCGTCGCTCACGGCTTCCGTGCTTACAAGGCGCGCCATGGTCTGCCGTTGGACAGTGACAAGCTCTGGCACCATGTCGGCGCCGTGCTGCTGACCTTCCTCTGTGTAGTCGTGGCGATGGTGTTCTTCCGTGCCAACAGCCTGACGGCGGCGATGGCCATGCTGTCGGGCATGGTTGGCTTGAGCGAGTTGCGCACCGACTTCGACAAGTCCGACTACCTCACCGTCGCCATACTGCTCGCCTTCGTCTGGATCATGCCCAACGTGCAGCAGTGGATGGCAGGCTTTCGTACGGCGCTGGACGCCCAGCCGCGCGAAAACTGGCTGCTGCGCTGGTTCCCGATTGCCATGTGGAGCCCAACGCCGGTCATCGGCATCGCCATCGGCGTGCTGAGCTTCTTTGCACTGGCTGTTGCCTTTTCTGTGGCGCCTACCGAGTTTCTTTACTTCCAGTTCTAACCGCCCAATAACAAAGGAGTGACACGCTAAATGGATCAGCTTCTCTGGTTAGCGCAGCACCCGGATCTTGGCGGCGCCATCGGCGAGGCCAAGCGGGAAGCCGACCCGTTAATTCGCCTGGGTCTGGCCACGCAGCTCGCCGGGTACCGCCGCGACTTCACCCTCACCACCCGTTTGGACCGGCTGGCAGGCGAAGGTCTGCGAGCACTGGCAAACGCCGAAACCTCAGCCATCGGACTGCAGCCGCTGCGCATCGCCCTGCTGTCGTCGCATACCGTGGATCATCTGGTGCCGGCCATTCGCGTCGCGGGCCTGCAACGCCGGCTGGCGCTCTCGGTGCATGTCGCGCCGTATGGGATGTACCGTCAGGCCTTGTTGATGGACGATGCGGAGCTCGCCAGCTTTGCTCCGCAGCTGATCGTCCTGGCGCTGGATGCCAGAGATGCCCCCTTGCAGTTGCCACTCGAAGCCTCGCAGCAAGACGTTGATGCAGCAGTCGCCAAGCGTGTCGACGAGTTGCGCCTGCTCTGGCGCCGGGCACGTGAACGCTATGCCGTGCAGGTCGTTCAACAGACCATCGTACCCGCCGACCCGCCGATTTTCGGCTCGTTCGAAGCGCTGGTCCCAGCCGCGCCCTACGCGTTGATCGAGCGCCTCAACGCCGCCATTCGTGCCGCGGCTCGTGAAGACGGCGTGCTGCTGATGGATCTGGCCTGGGAAGCGGCCCGCGGCAGCTATGGCGACGGCCTGGCCGAACCGGTGCGTTGGCACCAGGCCAAGCAACTGGTCAGCCCGAACCTGGCGCCGCTGTATGGCGACCAACTGGCACGCATCGCCGCAGCCAGCGCCGGCCTGTCGCGCAAGTGTCTGGTGCTGGATCTGGACAACACGCTATGGGGCGGCGTGGTCGGCGACGATGGCGTCGACGGCATCCACCTCGGCCAGGGCTCGCCCAGTGGCGAAGCCTTCCTCGCGTTCCAACGCTATGCAGCACAACTGGCGCGCCGCGGCATCATCCTCGCGGTGTGCAGCAAGAATGATTTGAGTGTGGCCGAGGCAGCCTTCAATCACCCCGAAATGGCGCTCAAGCGCAGTGACATCGCCGCCTTTGTCGCCAACTGGGAAGACAAGGCCGGCAACCTGCGGCGCATCGCCTCGATGCTGGACATTGGCCTCGACAGCCTGGTGTTCGTCGACGACAACCCGGCCGAGCGAGACATCGTGCGGCGCGAGCTGCCGGAAGTCGCCGTGCCGGAATTGCCGGATGATGTAGCCGACTATCCCGCTCGCGTTGCCGCCGCCGGCTATTTCGAAGCCGTCTCCTTCACCTCCGATGATGCCACCCGTGGGCGCAACTACGCCTTGAATGCCGAGCGCAAGGTGGCGATGAGCCAGGCGACGGACATGGAAGGCTATTTGCGCGGTCTGGAGATGGTGCTCACCGCCACCCCGATCGGCCCCGCCGAACTGGCCCGCAGCACGCAGCTGATCAACAAGACCAACCAGTTCAACCTAACCACTCGCCGTTACAGCGAGGCGGAGGTCGAGCGCATCGCCAGCAATCCGACGGCCGTCGCCCTGGCCATTCGCCTGGCAGACAAATTCGGCGACAACGGTCTGATCAGCGTGGTCCTGGCGCGCCCGGATGCGTCCATCGCCAGCGACGAACTGCTGATCGACAGCTGGCTTATGAGCTGCCGGGTGTTAGGTCGTCAGGTCGAAGACGCCGTACTTGAGGTACTGACCAACGCCGCAACAGCTGCAGGCTATAGCGCACTGATCGGTGAGTACCGACCAACCGAACGTAACAGCATGGTTGCGGAGCACTTCCCCCGGCTGGGCTTCGTTCAGCATCCGGCGCTTTCTGACAGTGAGTCAAATGCGACCTTCTGGCGTTACGAACTCAACTCCCCCCGCACACCCCGCCATTTCATCGAGGTATTGGCATGACCGAAGCAGAAGTACTCAAGCAGCTCACCCCGGTTTTCCACGATGTGTTCGACGACGACAGCATTGTGCTTTCGCCGGAAATGACCGCCAACGATATCGAGGGGTGGGACAGTCAGACCCACGTCATGCTCACGGTCGCGGCCGAACAGCGCTTCGGCATCAAGTTTCGGACTGCAGAGCTGGAATCGCTGCGCAACGTCGGTCATTTCGCACAGGTAATCAGCGCCAAGCTGGAGGGCAAATAAATCATGATCCAGACAGCAGATGTCCCCAAGGACGGGAGCCATGCCGAGCCGAATGCAGGCAGCGCGGCCCGCGCACCAGGTCGGGTGCGTTCGCGGTATCTGCTGTCGCTTTTTGGCGGGCTTTTCGGTGCGCTGGCGATGTTCTGCCTGACGTTGTTCGCGCTGGACCGGACCGGCAACCTGCCGCCTCCCGCGTTCTCCAATATTTCCTGCGCCGACGAAAAGCTCAACTTCATGCGCGACAACCCGATCCAGTCGCCGAATTTGCTGATCATCGGGTCCTCCGTGGCCTGGCGCCACGTGGACGGCAACGTGCTGACCGAGGCATTGCCCGAAGTGAGACCGATGAACGGCGCATTCTGTGGGCTTTTCGCCAACCAGTCGACCTACGTGGGGCACTGGCTGCTCGACCGCCAGCCGAGCATCCAGAGCGTGGTAATGATTGCCGATCCACAGGATTTCGCCGGTTGCTGGCGCGTACCCGCAGCGGTGTTCAACCGTGAGCACGTCGACCCCTATGTCTACGAAAACGCCTCGCCCTGGGGCCACTACATGCGTTATTTCTCGCCGAAGTCGTTGGCGCGCAACGCGCTGACCGTAAAAGCGCAGCGCGCCGGCGAGATTGAATGGGACCCGCTGGTGTTCAACCGCTTCGGCGACGGCCCGCTGGACACCGGCAATACCCGGGAGCTGCTCTATGGTCGCCCGGACCCGCTGGACGCCAGCTGCTTCGACGCACTGCGCGGGATGAGCGCGCGCCTGGCCGAAGAAGACCGTGAGCTGATGGTTGTCTCCACCCCGCTGCATCCGATGTGGAAGGAAAAATACGATCCGGACGGCACCTTCATGGCCGACTTCGACAAGCGAATCATGGATACCCTCAGCGCCACCGGTGGCACCTACTGGAACGCCGACAAGGACTGGAGCACGCCGGTCACCTCCTTTGTCGACGCAGTTCACATGCGCTGGTCCGTTGTACATGACTTCACAGCAGCCTTGGCCGAACAAATACGAGACACAGCAATCGCGCCTATGCCGTCACCGTCCCTGGAAACCGCCAAGGTGCCCTGATTGGTTGTAGAAATACAAAAGCCCGGGCTGCCTGAACATGCCCGGGCTTTTTGCTCATCACGCTCCGTGCTAAGCCGGCGTCACCCGACCGCGACACTCGCCAAAACCGATAGACGACTGGCCATCCCGACGGCAACGCGCCTTGAGGATGATTTCGTCACCGTCTTCCAGAAAGGTACGGGTCTCGCCGCCAGGCAGTTCCAAAGGTTGTTTCCCGCCCTGGGTAATTTCCAGCAGGCTACCGAGGCTTTCAGCGCTGCTACCAGACAATGTGCCGGATCCGAACAGATCGCCGGGTTGCAGGCTGCAGCCGTTGACGCTGTGGTGCGCGACCATCTGCGCCACCGTCCAGTACATGTTCTTCGTGCTGCTCAGGGCGATGCGCTGCGCAGGCTGACGTTTGTCACGCATGGCCGCAGTCAGCAGCAGCACTTCAAGTTCGATATCAAGCGCCCCCTGCTGCTGATCCTGCTCATCAAATAGATACGGCAATGGCTGTGGATCGCCTTCGGCTCGCGCGGGTTGTGGGCAACGGAATGGCTCCAGTGCTTCAGGCGTCACCACCCATGGCGAAACGCTGGTGGCGAAGCTCTTCGAGAGGAACGGGCCCAGCGGCTGGTACTCCCAGGCTTGCAGATCACGAGCAGACCAGTCGTTGAGCAGGCAGAAACCGGCGACATGGTTGCTTGCTTCACTGATCGGGATCGACTCGCCACGCGCGTTGCCTGGCCCGATCCAGATGCCCAGTTCGAGTTCATGGTCGAGCCGCTTGCTAGGCCCGAAACTGGGCTCGCTGGCACCCGGTGGCAGGGTCTGGCCATTGGGGCGCTTGACGGTCGCGCCGGACACGTCAATGGTCGAAGCGCGGCCGTGATAGCCGATGGGCACGTACTTGTAGTTTGGCAGCAAGGGGTTGTCCGGCCGGAACAGCTTGCCGACGTTATTGGCGTGGTGGATGCCGACATAGAAGTCGGTGTAGTCGCCCACTTTGGCCGGCAGATGCATCTGGCAGCGCTCCATGGGTTGCAGCAATGATTCGCCCATGCCCTGCAGCCGCTCACGCTGAGCGCTGCCCTCGTCGAGCAGATCCTGCAGCGCGTCGCGCAGCGCTTTGCGCGCTGAAGCGCCAAGTGCAAAGAAGCTATTGAGGCTGCCGCCGCGGGCCGCCTTGGCCGCTTCCAGCGCCGGACCATCGAACAGCCCGGCTTCGCAGGCTGCCCTCAGATCAAAGATGAAGTCACCAACGGCGACGCCGCCGCGTGGCTGGTCGCCACTACAGCTGAACACGCCCAGCGGCAGGTTGGCGAGGGAGAAGTCCGAATGGCCATTGGCCGACTCGACCCAGCTGCGTTGATCGTTTTGTACGGTCATGGTCTGTGCCGTCCTGTCATTTCTGATTCTTGTCGAAAGTTTTGGCCAGGCCGGTCCAGCAGCTGTCGTACTCAGTCTGCAGCAGAGAGCTTTCCAGCGCCTGGCGTGTGGGGCGAAGCACCTGGCCGGTCTCGAACATGAAGGCCATGGTGTTTTCGATCTTGTGCGGTTTGAGTTCGGTCTTGATCGCCTGTTCGGTCGATAGCTGGTCCGGGCCATGCGCGCTCATGCAGTTGTGCAACGAGGCGCCACCCGGCAGGAAGCCGTCAGCCTTGGCATCGTAGGCGCCATCGATCAGGCCCATGAACTCGTTCATCAGGTTGCGGTGGAACCACGGCGGGCGGAAGGTGTTTTCCGCCACCATCCAGCGCGGCGGAAAGATTACGAAGTCGATATTGGCCATGCCGTGAACCGCGCTGGGTGAGGTCAGAACGGTGAAGATCGACGGGTCGGGATGATCGAAGCTGACCGTGCCGATGGTGTTAAAGCGACGCAGGTCGTACTTATACGGCACGTTGTTACCATGCCAGGCGACCACATCCAGCGGTGAGTGATCCAGTTCGGTCGACCAGAGCTCGCCGAGGAACTTCTGTACCAGCTGCACTGGCTCGTCGCGCTCTTCAAAGTGCGCCACCGGCGTGAGGAAGTCGCGCGGGTTAGCCAGACCATTGCTACCAATCGGCCCAAGGTCCGGCAGGCGAAGCGCACACCCGTGGTTCTCGCAGACGTAGCCACGCGCCGTCGAATCCAGCAGCTCGACCCGAAAGCGCATGCCGCGCGGGATAACCGCGATCTCAAGCGGTGTAACCTCCAGCACACCCAATTCGGTAACCAGTCTCAGCGCGCCCAGCTGCGGCACCAGCAGAAGCTCGCCGTCGGCGTTGAAGAACACCCTCTCCATCGACTGATTGGCCGCGTAGCGGTAGATGCTCGCCCCGGCAGGCTGACTGGGCTCGGCGTTGGCCACTACGCACGTCAGCCCATCGAGAAAGTCAGTCGCGCTCTCCGGAATGGGTTCTGGATTCCAGCGCAGTCGATTGGGCGTGATCGGCCCCAACTCGCTGTTCAGCTGCCGCTCCAGGCGCAGGTATTGGCCATGGTTGGCCGAGGGCCGAATGCGGTACAGCCAGGTCCGCCTTGCTTCGCTGCGAGCCACGGTAAAAGCGGTGCCAGAGAGCAATTCGGTGTAAAGGCCATAAGGGACCCTTTGCGGCGAGTTCTGCCCGACAGGCAACGCACCTGACAGGGCCTCGCTGCTGAATTCGTTGCCGAAGCCGGACAGGTATCGAGAGGTTTCGCCCCTTTGTTGTTGTGGTTGCATAGCCGTCTCTCATTTTGCGTAATACGGTTACGCAAAAAGTAATTTGAACTCACTGGGGCGTCAAGCTATAAACAGCGCCTTATTCAAGCAGGCCGGCACAACGGGCATTGGAAACCATGGCAGACAGCAACACGGACACGACGCCTCGTCGACAGAAAGTGCAGGCCGCAGAGGTAGGCACGGACATCCTCACGGCTCTGGCCGAATTGGCCCCGGCGACCTCACTATCGCGCCTGGCCGAACATGTCGGGATGCCTGCCAGCAAGGTCCATCGCTATTTGCAGGCCCTGATGGCCAGCGGCTTCGCTGAGCAGGACCCTCTGACCAACCATTACGCGCTGGGCCGCGCCGCGCTGTTCGTGGGACTGGCCGCTTTGGGCCGACTGGACGTGGTCAAACTGGCAACGCCGCATCTGGCACAGCTGCGCGACGAACTCAACGAAACCTGCTTTCTGGCGGTATGGGGCAATCGTGGCCCGGCCGTCGTACATGTCGAGCAAGCGGTGCGCGCCGTGACGCTGGTGACGCAGGTGGGCTCGGTGCTACCCCTGCTTGGCTCCTCCACCGGGCTCGTGTTCAACGCGTTCATGCCCAATGCCGAAACCGCACAACTGCGCGAAGCGGAACTACGGCTTCCCTCGGCCCCCAGGGCAGACGCGCTGCTAGCCGCTATGAGCGAACTGCGACGCACCCACATCCAGCCTGTGCACGGTCTGTTGATGGCTGGCGTCAACGCCCTCTCCGCGCCGCTGTTCAGTGGCAACCAGCGGTTGGCCGGTGTCATCACCATCGTCGGTGGCGAGCCGGGTTTCATGGCCGAAGCGGATGGCGACGCGGCGAAGCGATTGCTGGAAGTCGCGCGCAAGATCAGCGCGCGGATGGGTGCACCAAGCGTTGACGACTAAGGTGGACCACGCCGTCAGGGCACGTTTACCGGTACAACCATAACGGCCCAGCGAAGCGCGTGCCGAGCGGCTCTAGACCGTTGCTCGCCCTGCCGTCTCAGGTTGTGCTGGAGACCCTTCAGCAGCAGGCGCAAAACAGACTCTTCCGGCCGGTCTGCTTGGCAGTATAGAGCGCATCCTCTGCGCGGATAACGAGACGACTTCAGCCCTCTCCCGCCGCCCCGCCGCCTGCAAACCTTGCGCTGATCGTGACCTGCACCGGGTCTCGTTCTGTTGAGATGACAGCATTCTCGACAGCTATGCGCTGTTTCGCTGCGACGAGCATCGCGCCCAGCTCTTCTGTCTGGGGAAGAATCAAACCGAACGCCTCGCCGCCGATCATGTGCAGGCAAAACAGCGCTACACCGGGTCGTCATTTCTCGCAGGACGACGTCGCCAACCGGATGCCCGTAGGCGCTCGCTCAAGGATTGCTTCATCAAGTCGAAGCAATCGGACTGCGCGGTCTTGCAGCAGATCAACAATGGCACTGGACGGTGGTAAGCGCAGCAATGAGCCGGTCACATTGAGAACCAGCGCTTCCCGAGTGAAGACCTCCGCGCCCAGGGAATAGAACGCGGCGATTAGCTGGCGTAACCGCAACGGTATTCGCCACTGCGCCCGCAGGGCTGATCCAAAGCTGGCGGAGCGTTCGCGCAAGGCACAGAGGATTTCGTCCTCCGTCAGTTCACCACCGCTATCCAACCACTCCTGCTGACTTCTGAGTAGAGCAAGCTCGCCGATGTTATGCAGCAGTCCAGCGGTGTAGGAGATCTCCGTGTCGAGCTTGAGTTCGCCTGCAAGCCAGTAAGCCAGCTCTGCGGCGCGCTGGGCATAATCGGTGCTGGAAGCCGCCTGATGCTTCAAGCGAGGATCCGACAAGGTGGCATTATTCTGAAGCGTGAGCTGCAACGTTAGATTCAGCGCTCGCTTCACACCTAGGCGCAGCAAAGCCTGGCCAAGTGTCTTGCACACGGCGCCGCTGTGCTGCCCGGCACTGTTGGCAATCGATATCAGGCGAGCCGTAATTTGGGGATCTGACGATAGCTTCGATTCCAGCACCGCAAGGTCCCAGTCTTCCGTCTGCATGCAGGCCTCGACTGCACCTGCAGCGATTCCATAACTGGCGCCCCCGCGTTGTTCGAGCGCATTCGGTCTAGAAAGTCGCTGAGTGTCCCGGTTGTGCTAGTGGCTGGTGCACTAACTGTACGGGGACCGGGCAAGAGTGAGTTTAGGCGAACCCGCAAGTCGCCCACGCTGTAAGGCTTCTTTAAATAGGCCTTCGGCGCCAACGGACGCACGGCACGCACACTTGCACCGTCCACCCGATCGCTGATGACTATGGCGGGCAACAGCCGCGTCGCTTGCTGATTACGCAGCTCGTGCAACAGATTTCGAGCATCCAATTGCGCAAGCTCACCGTCAGCGATCAGAAAGCTCGGCGGTTGCTTTCGGCAGACCCTGAGTGCCGCCTGACCATCATTGACCTGAACAGTACGGATTCCTGGACGCAGTGCTACGACCAGGCGGGCAAGCTCGTCAGCACGCCAGGGCTCGTTATAGGCAATCAATACGTAGGAGATACTCACTCGGACGCTCAAACTATCGCTTCGTTGACAATGACCAGTCGCCAGGCATGAGCGCTAGCCGACCGGTCAGTGGCGGTCGCGGCTTTCTAATACTGCTGAGACATGCGCTCGGCGGTGCCTGCGGCGCCACGTACGAGGCCATCATAAAGCTATGAATTACAAAGTATTTGACGGCGGACAACACGGACTGACATCGCCGGCTTTTCAGCGCCGCATCTGATGAGTCAACCTTGGCGAAGAGCGCAAGATGGACATTTTGAAGGCGAGCGCAACACGCTGGCTGCAAACGTCCCAAAACGCCTCGGAGCCCTAACCTGCCGCGTTTGGCGCAGTGCCAGGGCTGGCCTAGACAACGGAAACCCATGGGCAGCCGTCCCCTAGGCTTCGCAACCTTCGTTCATTGGAGCGGGGCTGCTCCGTCCGTCAGGCGCGATAAAGCTTTAACGAACTCAAGGCAGCGGATTGCCCAGCCCTGGCTCGTTCGGGTCTGTAGCTGGCGGGCGCTTCGCCGGGCCTGAGGGTTGGCTGCCGTTGCCATGCTCAGAGCCAGGCTGCACATCAGGATTGTCGGTAATGAAATCAGGCTCAGGTGAATGGCTGGGATTCTGGTCCTGCCCCGGCACCGGTTGCTGGTCGTGGGGTCTGTCGAGCGGATCGATACTCATGGAGCACCTCGCATTGAACGCCGATGGTTCCAACGTTCGATGCAGGCTACGCAGATTGGTGCGGGCCGCATGTCGCCAAGTAATGCGTTGCCTCCTGACTGGCATGTTCATTGTCGCGGGCTGTCAGCGTTGCTACCCGCAATAACAACACGACAAAACTCCAGAGTGAGCCATTACGATCATGCACGCCGAGCGGCAGGTCTGATAAGTGCCCGTGCCTCACATCTAGGTTCTTATCGTTGGCGAAGCGGCCATCCATACTTGAGGACGGCCGCTGTCGTTCGCCTTAACGGGTCTGTGTCGAGGCGAGCTTCTTTTGCTTAGCACGTCGGGAAAGCATGTTCAGCACCTCGATACCCGCCGAGAAGGCCATGGCGGCATAGACGTAGCCCTTGGGCACATGAGCGCCAAAACCTTCCGCGATCAGTGTCATACCGATCATCAACAGAAAGCCCAGGGCGAGCATGACCACCGTCGGGTTATCGTTGATGAACTTGGCGAGCGGGTTGGCCGCCACGAGCATCACCGTCACGGCGACGACCACGGCAATCACCATTATCGCGACATGCTCCGTCATTCCCACGGCGGTGATGATGCTGTCGATCGAGAACACCAGATCCAGCAGCAGGATCTGGGCAATTGCTGTACCGAAGCCCATCGCCACCGCGTTTCCGAGCGGCTTGCCCTCGAACATGTCCCCGCCGGGCGTGGGATCCATGCTGTGATGGATTTCTTTTGTTGCCTTCCACAGTAGAAACAGACCACCGGCAATCAGGATCATGTCCTTCCAGGAGAACGCATTGCCAAACAACTCGAACACGGGCTCGGTGAGTTGAACAATCCAGGCCACGGTGCCCAGCAGCCCCAAGCGCATGATCAGCGCAAGACCAATACCGATCCGCCTCGCTCGTTCGCGCTGATGCTCTGGAAGCTTGTTCGTCAGGATCGATATAAAGATCAGGTTATCGATTCCGAGTACCACTTCCATGGTGATCAGCGTGGCCACAGCCACCCATGTGGTGGGTTCGGAAAACAGCTGGATGAGGGATTCCATCGGGTATCTCAAGTTGTTGGCAGTCAGGCCCCGTGAAGCACGAGACGGGGCGGCAGATCATATCCATATCGATCGCTACGACGAGCACTTCCGCACCACTCATTTGTATCAAGTCATTCGCATCAACACTCATCCTGTAAACAGAGCACTAGCCGCCTGAAGGTCTGCACATCGCTCCCAGAGAAAGCCATGAGCGGCATGGGCCAAACCGCAAGCTGACACGGTGAAACGCCAACCCGGGTGCTCCATGGCTCAGGGTGGCGATCGGGTTTCTACCCCAGTCATCGATATACCGGCTGTGTCACTGGCACGCCAAACGGACCAGGCAGCTAACAGCAACTCCACAATAATCCGTCCGAATATTCCCGTGATTTCTTTGCGCTTGGGCATCAAATCGGTAGCTCGATGGCCGCGGCATGACGTGTTGTGGCTGATTAAGCGAGCAGCGCTATCGGCGGGCGGTGGCGCCTCTCTAGGAGCGGACTGTGCTTTTGCATTTGTCCAAACCGCTCACCCACCTTGATGGCTTTTGCCATTGTTGCGGGCCGCTCGCAGCGCCAATATCCGCGCAACCCAATAACAACAATATTCAGGAGCCCGCCATGCGCGACCATGCCACTGCGGCCAGTGAATTCAGCTACGAGCAAACGGTCTCGGCCATTCTTAGCGGCGATCTGACCGCCATGAACGCCTGTGTCGAGTGCTGTGACCGCCACGCCGACTCAGACAAGGTCGCCCTCATCTGGGAAGGTCGCGAGGGCCAACGCGCCACATGGACCTTCACCCAGCTCAAGGAGGCCTCGGCGCGCTTCGCCAACCTGCTGGCCAGTTATGGCATCAAGCCGGGCGATACCGTTGCCGGTCTGCTGCCGCGTACGCCCGAGTTATTGATCACGATCCTCGGCACCTGGCGCGCGGGTGCGATCTATCAGCCACTATTCACCGCCTTCGGCCCCAAAGCGGTTGAGCACCGGGTCAAGGAATCTGGCGCGATGATCGTTGTCACCGATGCTGCCAACAGCGAAAAGCTGGATGCCATTGAAGCCGCGCCGCGTCGCCTGGTAGTCGGCGACGGAGCTGGCGATTTCTGGTCACAGGTCAACCAACAACCGAGCGAATTCGAGCCGGTGCTGCTGGACGGTGAGGCCCCCTTTCTCGCCATGTTCACCTCTGGCACCACAGGCCCAGCAAAACAGCTGCACGTACCGCTCAAGGCCATCGTGGCGTTCGTCACCTATATGCGTGATGCGGTCGATCTAAGGCCCGAGGACAATTTCTGGAACATTGCCGATCCAGGCTGGGCGTACGGTCTGTACTACGCCGTTACCGGACCGCTCGCGATGGGCCATTCGACTCTGTTTTATGAAGGCGGATTCACCGTCGACAGCACCTGTCGCATCGTCAATGAATACAAGATCACCAACATGGCCGGCTCTCCTACCGCGTTCCGCCTACTTCTGGCAGCGCGGCATGAGGTCGAAGGCAAGATAAAGGGGCAGCTGCGCGCCGTGAGCAGCGCGGGCGAACCGCTAACCCCTGAGGTGATCCGCTGGTTCAGCAGCGGCCTTGGCTGCACTATCCACGATCATTACGGGCAGACCGAACTGGGTATGGTCCTGTGCAACCACCATGCACTGAGCCATACCGTGCGCATCGGCACGGCAGGCTATGCGATGCCCGGGCACCGCGTCGTGGTCATCGACGATCAACAACGCGAACTGGAGCCAGGCAAACCTGGCATGCTGGCACTGGACCGCAATCAGTCACCGTTGCTCTGGTTCAATGGTTATGCGGGCGGCCGCACCAAGGCCTTCGTTGGGCACTACTACCTGAGCGGCGACACCGTCGAACTCAACGCCGACGGCAGCATCAGTTTCGTCGGCCGCGCCGATGACGTCATCACCACGTCGGGCTACCGAGTCGGTCCCTTTGACGTGGAGAGCGCCTTGGTTGAACACCCCGCAGTTATCGAAGCGGCGGTAGTCGGCAAGCCGGATCCGGAGCGAACCGAAGTGGTGAAAGCCTTCGTCGTGCTGCATGCCAGCCATCAGGCCGGCCAGGCGCTGGCCGATGAGTTACAGCAGCACGTGCGTCAGCGTCTGTCCGCCCATGCCTACCCGCGCGAAATCGAATTCGTCAGCGAACTGCCGAAAACCCCGAGCGGGAAAATCCAGCGGTTCCTGCTGCGCGACCGAGAAGTGGCGGCACAGCAGCCAGCGGCAGCGGCCGCGGCGAGCTGAAACCAGCGCCGACGCACACGTCATGGCATGGCCGCGACAGGCGGCCGCTGATCAGTACTTCCGGCGCCGCCTGGGCCTTAAAGCTCGCAACGGCCCGCGGTTTACTCAGCGACGAGGCGGCCTGCCTGAGGCCGCCATGCATGACGCTGACGCCCGGCGCGCAGATCGATGCCAACCAGAACCGGCGTCACAAGGATTCTCATGATCGTTTCGACGGAAGACCGCGTCCTATCCACGGCACGCGGCGACGTGTTCACCCGTCGCTGGCGCGTCCGTGATTCACGCAAATCGCCCATCGTCCTGATGCACGATTCCCTTGGTTGCGTCGACCTGTGGCGCGACTTTCCCGAGCGCTTAGCGGCGGCCACCGGGCACGACGTCGTTGCCTATGACCGGCTTGGCTACGGTCGCTCCGCACGGCATCCGGGTGACTGGTCGAACCGCTTCATTCGCGACGAAGCCAAGCATTTCTTCCCGCCGGTGCGGCACGCGCTGGACATCGAGCACTTCATCGCACTCGGCCACAGCGTTGGCGGCATCATGGCCGCCAGCCTCGCCGCTCATCATCCGAACCACTGTCGCGCGCTGATCACCATCGCCGCCCTCGCGTTCGTCGAAGACCGAACCCTGCAGGGCATTCGTGACACCCAGGCAGCATTCGCCGAACCCGGCCAGCTGGAACGGCTACGCAAATACCACGGGGATAAGGCTGAATGGATTCTGTGGGCCTGGATCAACACCTGGCTGTCAAACAGCTACGCCACCTGGACGATAGAAGAAAGCGCTCCCAGCTTCGCCTGCCCACTGCTGGCGATTCATGGCCGGGAAGACGAATACGGTTCGCTGGACCATCTTCATCGTGTCGCCGCGCTGGGAAGCGGCAGCGTTCAGAAGCTACCGCTCGACGGGTGTCAGCACGTTCCCCATCGTGAGCAACCTGAAACGGTGATCGAGGCAATCGCCCAGTTTCTCCGCACCTCGGTCGGATGACCGTTACAGCGAGCACTCGGTCGTGAAGCGTTAACAAGCGGCTGACGTTTGTCGTGAACGATCTAGTGCGACTTTCAGTGTTCGGTCGCCTGCGGGCGTCGCAGAGGAACTGATGCGCAGTCGCGGTCGACAATTGATCGGCCGCTCGGGCGCTTCTCGACATTTCGGCTATGACTGTTCATACAGTCCCAATTGCCCGCCTGCCAGAGGTAGCACAGCATGGAGCGATTCACTGGTGGTTGCCTTTGCGGCAACCTGCGCCTCGTGGCGACGGGTCTCCCGAGCCGGGTTGGCCTGTGTCATTGTCTCGACTGTCGCAAGCATCACGGCGCTCTCTTCTATGCCGCCGCGGTGTTTCCCCAGGATGCGGTGAGGATCAGTGGTGAAGCGCAAAGCTATGCCGGTCGATTCTTCTGCCCCCGCTGCGGCTCGTCCGTTTTCGCGCGCACTGCGGACGAAATCGAAGTGCATCTGGGCTCTCTTGATACTCCCAACCAACTGGCGCCCACCTACGAGTGCTGGACGGTTCGTCGCGAGGACTGGTTGCCGCTGTTTCAGCACACCCAACGCTACGAAAGGGATCGTGACGCTAGCGCTGGCGACCACGGCACCACGCCATCTGCCGACCCGACATGACCGTTGCTACGCAACGGGACGCCCCAGACACGCCGTTCATGAACTGGCGTCGCGCCTGGCCATCTGAGGCATCATGATGATGCGGCGTGGCAGTGGCACACCGTTCCGTCGGCACCGAGGTGCTGCCGCTCAGCCGCAAGCCGGTTCTCAGCAAACCGTTAGCGAATCGCAACCACGATGCCGGCGATTGCCACCCACCCTACTGTTTTTCCATCCGCGTGATGACGGAGTCCATCCCTTCGGAGAAAAAGTCGAACGCCACTTGATCGCCTTTTTCCAGCGTCTGGAGCTGATCAGGGTTTGCTCTGAAGCTCATCGTCATAGAAGGCCAGCCGAGCGCTTCGACCGGGCCATGAGCAATGGTGACCAGCCCCTTTTCCGGAATCACCTTTTTGACCGTACCGCTAGCCGTCACGGTATTTCTGCCCGTTTCCTGGCTGGCTGGCGCATCCATATACTTGTTATTCATCGGCAGTCCGTTCGTGGATTGCTGGTCGGCGGCATAGGCCGTTGGCATCAGCAGCAGTGCCGCAAAGGTAATGAGCTTGATGTTCATGGCTGTTCTCCAGCGACGTTAGATGATGGGTGCGGGGTGGCATGAGACTGGCGGCGGCGCATCAGCAAGTAGGCTGCGGGCAGGACGAACAGGGAAAGCAAAGGTGCGGTAATCATTCCGCCAACCATGGGCGCGGCGATGCGGCTCATGATTTCGCTACCGGTTCCGCTACCCAACAGGATGGGCAACAGACCGGCAATGATGACGGCGACGGTCATGGCCTTCGGGCGCACGCGCTGCACAGCACCTTCGCGAATCGCCTCGAGCAGGACACCCTCACCTCGCGCGCCGGTGTTCAGGCGGTCGCGCCAGGCATTCGTCAAATACAGCAGCATGATGACGCCGAACTCCGCGGAAACCCCGGCAAGCGCAATGAAGCCGATCCCGGTGGCGACGGAAAGGTTGTAGCCCAGCAGATACAAGAACCAGACTCCACCGGTCAGGGCGAACGGCAAAGTGGCCATGATCAACATCGCCTCGCTAAAGCGGGAAAACGTCAGGTAGAGCAGAACGAAGATGATCAGCAAGGTGGCCGGCACTACCAGTTTCAGCTTGGCGTTGGCTCGTTCCATGAACTCGAACTGACCCGAATAGCTGATGCTCATGCCTGACTCGAGCTGAACACCCTCGCTGACCTTTTGCTTCAGATCGCGCACGACAGCAGCCATGTCGCGGCCGCGTACGTCGACATAAACCCAGCCCGACAGCCTGGCGTTTTCGCTTTTGAGCATCGGTGGGCCGTCGGCCACCTGGACCTTGGCCACCGTTCCCAAGGTGATCTGACTACCCTGCGGCGTGTAGATAGGCAGGTCGCGCAGATCCGTCAGCGAGTCGCGCCACTCTCGACCGTAGCGAAGGTTGATCGGATACCGCGCAAGCCCTTCGACAGTCTCACCGATGGTCTGGCCTCCGATGGCACCGGCCACGATCGACTGCACGTCCGCGATATTCAAGCCGTAGCGCGCCGCCGCGATGCGGTCGATATCCACATCGATATAGCGCCCTCCGGTCAGTCGCTCGGCCAGCGCCGAGCTGACTCCGGGCACTGTCTTGGCGATTTGCTCGATGGCCAGGGTAGCCTTGTCGATCTGCGCCAGTTCAGTGCCGTACACCTTCACGCCGATAGGGCTCTTGATACCTGTCGCCAGCATGTCGATGCGGTTACGGATCGGCGGGATCCACAGGTTGGCCAATCCAGGCACCCGCACCGTGCGGTCCAGCTCCTCCACCAGTTTTTCCGGCGTCATTCCTGCGCGCCACTGATCCTTCGGCTTGAACTGGATGGTCGTCTCGAACATTTCCAGCGGCGCGGGATCGGTAGCCGTGTCGGCTCGCCCAGCCTTGCCGAATACACGAGCGACCTCGGGAACCGTTTTGATGAGCCGGTCCGTCTGCTGCAACAGTTGGGAAGCCTTCTGCGCAGAGAGCCCCGGAAGCGCAGTGGGCATATAGAGCAGGTCACCTTCGTCCAACGGCGGCAGGAATTCACCGCCCAGTTGTGTGGCCGGCCACAGGCCGGTCAGAAAGATCAGGACAGCGATCAGCAATGTCGTTTTGGGCCAACGCAGCACCGCATTCAAGGCCGGCTTATAGGCCCAGATCAGCCCGCGGTTAAGCGGGTTACGGTGTTCATCAGGGATTCTGCCCCGTATCCAGTACCCCATCAGTACCGGGACCAGCGTGACAGATAGGCCAGCAGCCGCCGCCATTGCATAGGTTTTGGTGAATGCAAGCGGACCGAATAGTCGCCCTTCCTGCGCCTCCAGCGTGAACACTGGAATGAATGACAGCGTGATGATCAGCAGACTGAAGAACAAGGCCGGCCCAACCTCAACGGCCGCCTCGGTGATGACCTTCCAGTGCTCCTGACCTTTCAGATCTGACGAGGGGTTCCGCTTGTGCCAGACCTCGATGTGCTTGTGCGCATTTTCGATCATCACGATTGCCGCATCGACCATCGCCCCGATAGCAATGGCGATGCCCCCCAGGGACATGATGTTGGCGTTGATGCCTTGCCGCTGCATGATCACGAAGGCGATCAGGATGCCGACCGGCAAGGAAACGATTGCCACCAGCGACGAGCGCAAATGCCAAAGGAAAACAGCGCAAACCAGTGCAACGACGATGAATTCCTCGATGAGCTTGTGAGTGAGGTTTTCAACGGCACTGTCGATCAGTTTGCTGCGGTCGTAGGTCGTGACGATTTCAACACCCTTCGGCAAGCTGGCCTTTAGCTCGTCGAGCTTGGTCTGGACTGCAATGATGGTTTCCCGCGCGTTTTTGCCGCTGCGAAGAATGATGACCCCGCCCACGACCTCACCCTCACCGTCGAGTTCGGCAATGCCGCGGCGCATCTCGGGGCCGAGCTGGACGTGCGCAACCTCGCCGAGGGTCACGGGCACGCTGCCATCGAGACGCAGAGGAATGGCCCGAAAATCCCCCAGCGTCTGCAGATAGCCGGTGGCACGGACCATGAATTCGGTTTCCGCCAGTTCCAGAACACTGCCGCCGGTTTCACGGTTCGCCTCATCGATGGCCCGAGCGATCTGCTGCTGTGTCACACCTCGACTGGCCATGCGTACCGGGTCGAGTACTACCTGGTACTGCTTGACCATCCCGCCAATGGGGGCGACTTCCGCCACGTTGGGCAGTGTCTTGAGCTCATAGCGCAGGAACCAGTCCTGCAGTGACCGCAGCTGCGAGAGATCATGCGTGCCCGTACGATCCACCAGCACATACTGGTAGATCCAGCCAACGCCCGTGGCGTCGGGGCCCAGGGCGGGCTTGGCGGCGGCAGGCAATCGGCTTTGCACCTGGCTCAGGTATTCCAACACCCGCGAGCGGGCCCAATAGAGGTCCGTACCGTCTTCGAACAGGACGTACACGTAGCTGTCCCCGAAGAACGAGTAACCACGGACCGTCTTCGCACCCGGCACCGACAGCATCGTCGTCGTCAGTGGGTAGGTGACCTGGTTTTCGACGATCTGAGGGGCTTGCCCCGGATAGGGGGTGCGGATGATGACCTGAACGTCAGAAAGGTCAGGCAAAGCATCAACAGCGGTGTTCTTGACCGACCACACGCCCCAGGCCACCGCAAACAATGTGGCCAAGAGAATCAGAAATCGGTTGGCGACTGACCAGCGGATTATGGCTGCGATCATGGCTGGCCCCCGAGCTTCACGATGCGCTCGATTACCAGGCCTTCATCACTTTCACGCACGCCGACACGGACACGGTTGCCCGACTGCAGGCCGGACAGCAACGAAGGATCGGCGACCGGAAAAGCCATCGTCATTCCCGGCATGTTCAATGTCTTGAACGGCCCATGCGACAAGCCAACCATGCCGTCCTTGAGACCGACAATGGTGCCTTCGGACTCGTGCAACACCAGTTCGGAAGCAGCGTCAGATTGCTCCAGGCTCTGCGCTATCACGCCCTGTAGATTGGCTTCCGAGTCGAGCAGGAATTGGCCGGACGCGACAACCGTCTGACCGGCGTCCAGCCCTTCAAGCACCTCGGTTCTGTCATCAAACTCCCGGCCGATACGCACTTCAACGGGACGGTAACGGCCTTCGCCCTCCGCCAACATGACCAATGCGCGTCGACCGGTGCGGATAACCGCCTCGGAAGGAATGACCAGGACCTGCTCGGCGTCGCGGTTCAAGGTCACCTGAGCGGTCATGCCGGGACGGAATCGCTGTTGTGGGTTAGGCAGCTCGACACGAACTCGCACGGTGCGGCTGTCCAGGTTGGCTTGTGGCAACACGGCCTGGATCCGCCCGCTTACATCTTCGCCGGCAAAGGCTGGCAGGCGCGCTGTGACCGTCTGCCCCTGGGCTAGATGACTGACCTGCGCCTCGGGCACTGCCACCTCTAGCCACACCTTGCTCAGCCCATTCACGCGCGCCAGGGGCGCGCCGGCAGGTATGGTCATGCCCTCGCGAATGTCGAGGCTGCTTAACACGCCGCTGAGCGGGCTGGTGACGGTCCAGACCGGACGAGACTTACCGCTCCGTTGCAGCTGAGCAATGACATCTACCGGCATGCCGGCAAGGCGTAACCGCTGCTGAGCCGCCGCCAGCAGCTGGGGTTCGCCGAGGTCTTTGAGCGCCAGATACTCTTCCTGGGCCGCTGCCCACCCCGGGATAAGCAGATCGGCCAGCGGCGCCCCTTTCTCGATGACATCCTCAGGCGCACGGTCGTAGACGCGCTCGACGAAACCCCCGGCGCGCGCCTGCACCACCGCCACGTGGCGCTCGTCAAAGGTCAACGCGCCTGTGGCTTCAAGCGATTGGCTGATCGGCTCACGCACGGCGGTCGCCAGACGGATGCCTAAATTCTGCGTTACGCTCGGGTCGATATTTATCGAGGCCCCGTTGCTGCCTTCATCGGCATAGCGCGGGACCAAATCCATGTCCATGAAAGGCGATTTGCCTGGTTTATCGAACTTCTGCTGGGGAACCATCGGGTCGTACCAGTAGAGCACCACCTTGCCCTCGTCAGCAGGGGCTTGCGCGGAGGCTAAGGCGGACAAGGTGATTGCAGTGGTCGCGCCGATCACCAGGCTGAGGACGAGGGCCAGCTGCTTTGTCTGGAAGCTCATGGTCGGGTATCTCCAAAGGCGAAATGCAGGCGGGCGTTGCTCAGCGCGAGGTCTCGAGACGTGTCGATGCGGCGCAGACGGGTCTCGACAAGCTGGCGCCGCGCATCAATCACGGCGGTCAGTTCGCCTTTCCCCGAGCGGTAGTCGGCCATGGCAAGCTCGACCTTTTGTTCAGCGAGCGGCTGCAGGGTCTGCTCTAGGCGATCCAGTACCCGCGTCAATCGCTGGTATTCAGCCAGATCGGTGGTCAGTTGCTGGTCATGCATGCGCAGCGTGTCTTGCCGCTGAGCCTCGACCTGCGCAAGCCGCGCCCGCTCGGCGGCGATTTTTGGGTCCTGCCGCGAGCCGGCGAACACGGGCAGGTCGAAGCTAACGCTGAGATTGACCATGTCGCCGTATTCCCGACCACGACGCAGGTAATCGACGCCCCAGCTCCAGTCCGGGGTTTTCTCGGCAACAGCCTGGCGGATCCTGGCCTCTGCCTCGCGCGTCATCGGATCGAATGCGAGCAGTGTCGGGTGGCTGTTGAGGTTGTTCTGATAATGCTCGACGTCGGCATGCCACCGCGGCCAGTCACCGGTCAGCGGCTGGCCTGCCGAAGCGCCTACCCACCGGCGCAGATCGGCCCGGGCAACGGCCTGGTTGCGCAGCAGTTCATCCTCCTGCTCTGCGAGCAAGGCGGCTTCCTGCTTGGGTAGCACACCGTCCGCGATTTGGCCGCGGCCGCCTGCTATGCGCGCCTGAACGGCTTTGGAAAAAAGCTTATTCTCGCCGTAGAGCTGCTTGAACAGACTCAGTTTTTGCTCGACTGCGAAGCGAGCGATCCATGCCTCGGCGGTCGCTTGCCGAACGCTGAGACGCTCCATAGTTTGCTGGACGCCTGCGAGCGCAACGCCGGCCTGCGCAGCCTCGACACGGGCCTGCCGCTTCGCTCGATTCGGTACCTCCTGCATGACCCCAACCATTTGCATGGTCATGGCCTCTTCGCCCAGCCGCCAGCGTGTGTCGCCTTCGATAGGTACGTTTTGCAGCCCAAGTTTGAGCTTTGGGTCGGGAAGCTCGCCTGCCGGAATCGCGGCACTGCGAGCAGCTTGTAGGCTGGCGGCTTGCGCGACCAACGAAGGCGCCTGTTGCTCGGCCAGACTTAGGGCCTCTTCCAGCGTCAGAGCTGGCACAGACCCGGGGAACGAGAATGCGCCCATGATCAGGGCCGCCACGTGGTGGGGCGCCCAGCAAATGAGGGGTTTCATCGAAATGGATTCCTGATCTTCCATGCGGGCCAAAGGGCACGCGGCAGTCAGCCCGAATGCTCACATTCGGACGGATTTCTAGAATTTGATCGGAATCAGACGCGGGGTGGGTGCCAGACGGCATCCAGAAGACGGGAAGGCATCAGGTCGTTATAGGGTGCGGACACAGGCTTGGCTGCCGGGATCACATTCGCCTTCACAGCAACAATCTGAAGGAGGCTGGCGGTTTTGCATTCCTGTCCGGTCTTACACAGGGTTGCTTTGCCTTGATCGCGCCCCGTGTGGCAATCATCCTCGGCACCGTCCATGCCGACTATTCCATCCATGTGCTCTATATCAGCCATCGCGTGATGCACTGACGATCCCGCCGGCATGAGCAGTTGCGCCATCCCATTGATCGGAAGCGTAAGTGCCAGCAGCAGGATAAGGAAGGAGCGCATGTTAACGGTCATGGGCTTAAGCCTAAGCGGCAGCGCATAAGCGATCAATAAGACAATCGGTCGCGGCGCACGCTGGTGATAGCAAACAAGCTGTGCCCGAAGCCTGAGCATGATCGAGGGCGACACGCGCCGGGTCTCAGCTGGCTTCGCCGCTATGACAGGTCCGCGTCGCAGAGCCGTTTCGATACTGGGAGGAGGCAACTCGACCAAAGCGGCACCAACATCAGCTGGTGCCCTTATGGTGCTCTCGAACGGCCATCAAGCAAACCGATTGATAGATTCGGCAACCGGAGCCGGTTGCCGTTTCGGCAGTTACTCGGTGGTGCTCAGCACTCCGCGTTGGATCTGATCACGCTCGATGGATTCGAACAGCGCCTTGAAGTTGCCTTCGCCAAACCCACTGTCACCCTTGCGCTGGATGAACTCGAAGAATACCGGGCCCAACACCGTGCCAGAGAAGATCTGCAGCAGCAGACGCTGCTCGCCGTCCTCCTCAGCGCCATCGAGCAGGATGCCCCGCGACTTGAGTTCTTCCACAGGTTCACCGTGGTTGGGCAACCGCTCTTCAAGCATCTGGTAATAGGTTTCCGGCGGTGCGGTCATGAAGACTGTGCCGCCAGCCTTCAGCTTGTCCCAGGTTTCAATCAGGTTGTCGGTCAGGAAGGCGACGTGCTGAATGCCCTCGCCGTTGAACTGCATGAGGAATTCCTCGATCTGCCCCGCGCCCTTCGACGACTCTTCGTTGAGCGGGATGCGGATCATGCCGTCCGGGGCAGTCATGGCCTTCGACGTCAGGCCGGTGTACTCACCCTTGATGTCGAAGTAGCGGATTTCACGGAAGTTGAACAGCTTCTCGTAGAAGTCCGCCCAATAGGCCATACGGCCGCGGTACACGTTGTGGGTCAGGTGATCGATGAGCTTCAGGCCCGCTCCGACTGGATGACGCTCGACGCCTTCGAGGAATACGAAATCGATGTCATAGATCGAGCTGCCCTCACCAAAGCGGTCGATCAGATACAGCGGCGCGCCGCCAATGCCCTTGATCGCTGGCAGGCGCAGTTCCATCGGGCCGGTCGGCAGCTCGATGGCTTGCGCACCCAATTCCAGGGCGCGTGAGTAGGCCTTCTGTGCATCCTTTACGCGGAATGCCATGCCGCACACGGACGGTCCGTGCTCAGCCGCAAAATAGGCTGGAAGACCCGTTGCCTCGCGATTGACGATGGCGTTGATTTCGCCCTGACGGTACAGGGCCACGTCCTTCGAACGATGGTTGGCCACATGGGTAAAGCCCATGCTTTCCAGCACGGGCTCGATAACGTTCGGGGTGGGCGAGGCAAATTCGATGAACTCGAAGCCCATGAGGCCCATTGGGTTTTCAAACAGGTCGGCCATGATTGGCTCCTTGGAATAACGGTACGTTTGGAGGTTGACGTTATGCGGAGGTCAACCCGGTGGCGCACAGGAAATCCCACGGACACTGCGACCCAGATGGTCGCCCAGCGTCAATCGAAAGCCCAAAATCTTCATTTCAACGGCTCATTCGTGTATCAGCCCTACCCCGCGCGCTGCGCTTTGGCTGGATTGGCCGACGTGTATCCCCAGCCGCCAATCGGCCAACCGAAGCGATCAGGTTCACCCAGCGGGTAGACGCCTGAGTTCTATGGTGACGAGCGGGCTCGATGAAACGGAAGAAAACTGAAGAATCCATATTCGTTGCCATGGCTGCGTGCAAGGCGCGCCGCCTCTGCGCAGCGCTCTATTATTTTTTTGCGTAATTCGATTACGTTTAGCGAAATCTGCGGGACCCTTGCCCAACTGTCAAGCCTTGTGTCGGACCGCTCATCTCCAGTCTCGAACGATTTCCCCTATATTGCTGCCGAACCTAAGACCAACGAAACGAGCCATAGCACCACAGCACAGGCTAGCCAGGCAGCGCAGCCTCTCGGAGCCGCATCGGCGCCTCCTGGCTCCGTTATCGCCCTCACCGGGCATCACGTTCAATGGCTGATAGCTATTAAAGGAATGACTATGAATCGACTATTCGACAAGAACGCCCCACAAAATGTGCATGGCTGGGAGCGCGGCGCCTCGGTGGCGGGCGGGCTGGTGATGCTGGGCCGAGGTTTGCGGCGCGGCGGTGTCACCGGTCTGCTGCAGCTCGCAATGGGTGGCATGGCTCTGGCTCGAGGTATCAGCGGCCGCTGCGAGGCAAAACGTATTCTCACAGCAACCGAGCAGCCGCCACTTCAGGCCTCTCCTGACAAGCAGCGCTACAGTCACATGCCATTGGACTCGGAAGTGCACAGCCCCGATTTCGCCGAGCCAGGTGTGACCCTTCCGGACACCACGCCGATGGGCCACGAGACGCATCCGGGCGAGCGCCGTGGCAGCTCTTGAAAGAGTGCGACCACCGAACTCCCACCCGGTGCAGCGGTTGAGCTTTCGCTGCTGCAGTCGGTCGAAAGCGCGTGTTTGCGTTGAGTTTGTGACACTTTAAAAATCGGTACCAATTTGCCGTCTGGCGGTTAATTGCACCTCCGCCGAATGGCAATTGTCGGTGCTATGACGCCGTGCTATCTATGCGACGTATTTTTGTCACACCCCTGTGACATAAGGAGACGTTCATGGATTTCATCAAGGCAGATAACGAAAGCACGAATCACTGGGGAGTTGTTTACTCCTATGGCAGCGTGCTGACGGTTTTCGACAACGAGCAGGATGCTCGAACAGAGGCCAGCGGATTCGGGGGTGCGGTGGTGCGCTTGGCGTGCAACCTTTGGAACACTCTCAATATGACCGCCGAAGTCAGCCCGCGCCCAGACTCAGCCGTGTAAGTCAGCCGATCAAGCCAGCAGGGTAAAACCATCCCCGTCGTCGGCCGACTTATCGTCGACCAACGGCGCGGACGCTGCGTTTGGCAAAGGCGAGATTGTTGCGCGAGATTCGTGGTGATATGGGACAAGGCCGGTCCCGGTCCGCTGAAACTCCACGAAACCGTATCCGTCGGCCCACACCTCCGCCTCGTCCCGGGCTCTCACGGCAGGGCCTGACACAACATCGCTGGCTGAACTTTTGTTTGAACCTGCTGCAGCACTTGTTGCTGTTGCTGGAAAATGATATCCAGCACCCGACTTGGCTGAACCTCAATGTCGTCGAAGGTGATCAGCTGCCCAGGTTCCACCGATCGTTTGAGAACCGTGTTGCGCAACAGGCCAATAGGTACGTGGTCAAGCTCATCGGCAAGCTTCACCGCTTCGCCGCGAACGTCGAATCCGCCTATGCCTCGGGCGATCACTTCTCCCGGCTTCATAGTGCGTTTGGCTATTGCCGCGACACCCAGGGTGGGCGAGACAGAATTGTTTAGCAGCACGCCACCACCGGCTAATACACGGCGTACTGTCTTGCCAACTTCGAGCGAGCACAGGTGGAACGGGCGGGTTAGCACGTAATAGGGACCCGGGCCCAGCTTGAAGTATTCGATTGCCTGCGCCTGCATTTCATCGTGCCTGCACACCAGAAATACGCCGCCGGCCGAATAACCGTTGGGCAGAACGTAGTCGACGATCGGCTGGCCGGCGTCCTCGGCAATCAGGCCAAGAGCGTTGCCACTGACATTGAGATCGGTTGAGGCCAACCCCTCCAGGCCGCGCCGGGTGATGGTCGCGCCAAACCCGTTGCCGACCACGACCTGCTCGATCTGCACCTTGGTGCCATCGGTGAAAGACGTGGTCTGCTCAATGCTGATGCCCTGGCGCTTGGACCAGTAAGCCATGTCTTCAGGACTGGGATTGTGGTTCAGGTACCCCTTCATGTTGCCGTACACGAGTGGCTGAAAGCCCATCTGCAAGGCCTCTTCGCGCAGCGCGGCGAGCGAGCCTGGCTGATCCCCTTCGGCTTCGGTCAAGAATCCCTTGCCCGATAGGTAGGACCCAGTGGTGACCTGAAGCTCGGCATTGATGGTAACGACTGGCACCCCTGCCTCGAAGGCACGCTCGATCACTTCGGTACCAAAAAACACATCACCCGTGCATTCAACGATCACATCCGAGTTCGCAATGAGATCGTCAATGGAGTTGGTCAGTACCTCGGCCAGCGGGAAACTACTCAGTGTTCCGACGTTTCTGCGGGTCAACACGCGGCTTATTCGCAGATCGCTGTAGTGCTGCATGATCAGACGAACGAAACAGTGCGAGATCATCCCTGTACCTGAAACACCAACTCTTTTAATCGCTGCGTCTGTCATGGCGACATCCCTTCGAAAAAGTCCTGACCGTCGGACCGTAATATTTAGAAAAGGTTTTCTTTTGTGATGCGAGTCTAGTCGCCGGCGACCGAGCGTCTGGAGGTGGACAGCTGTGCAGGTCGTTCCTTGATGCAGAACGGATAAGCTCTGAACGGGACCCGGCTTGGCGAAGGCCCGAACGGCACCACCGGCATATCGCTGATTCGACGAATCACATGACGCAACTCATCGCGCCAGTGCTTGGGTCGAATGCCGAAAGTTTCCTCAATGAGCGAACAATCGAGCACCGACCAAGCAGGTCGCATCGCAGCCCGAGGCAGGCTCGAACTAGGTACCGGAAGTACACGAGGCGCGGTATCGATCAACCCGGCCGACTCGGCTTCCTGGAAGATCTGGGTGGCAAATTCGGCCCAGCTGCAAGGTGAAGCGCCGCTGTAGTGATACAGCCCCCACTCCAGGTCACCGTCACGGCAATAGCGCAAGGCCAGTTCAATCAGGACGCGTGCAACGCTACGGGCCCGGGTCGGGCACCCTATCTGATCACTGACAACAGAAACTTCCTCTGTCTTGTTGCTCAGGTTGAGCATCGTTTTTACGAAATTGTTTCCGCGCTCCCCATAAATCCAGCTGGTACGCAGAATGAGGTAGCGATCCAACGTCTGGCTGATCGCCACCTCGCCCGCGCGACGGGTGGAGCCGTATACGCTGTTGGGCGTCGGCTGATCCGTCTCACGGTAAGGTTTGTCAGCATCACCGGAGAAGACGTATTCGCTCGACAGATGGAACAAGGGAATATTGAACTGCCGGGCGGCGGCAGCCAGGTTGGCTACACCATCTCGATTCACTGCTTGCGCCTGGGCCACCTCGGCTTCGGCGTGATCGAGATTGGTGTAGGCCGCAGCGTTGATGATCAGCGCCGGTTTGTGACGATCTATGGCCTCGCACACCTGCTCCGCATTGGTGATGTCCAACGCCTGGCGAGACAGGCCTATGGCTTCCAAGCCGAAGCTCGCGGCCTGATTGATCAGGCAGTAGCCGACCTGCCCTTCAGCGCCGCAAACCAAAATCCGCAGGTTGGATTGCCGCTCTTCAGCTGGTTTTTCGGCGCAACTATCCACTGAATGGGCGGCGTCCGGCGGCGAGGTTGCTTCACTTGCAAGGTCTGACCGCTTTGGGAGCAACTCACGCACGGTCACCCCCAGCGCCTCAACCGGCGCATCGGCCGACTCAGCGGACGGCGAGAAGCTGAGACTTTCAACCAGACCGGAAAGAATGATGCGTGCTTTGGCGAACTGTCCTCGCAGAAGCATTGCCGCAACCAGGTTCAGACGCGAGGTATATAGGCCCACTACGCGGCGTTTGCGGAAGTATCGGCGTGCCACAAAAATTTCGTTTCGCACCAGATGCCGGTGCAGCGCAATCCGGCTGGGGTCAGGCTCGCGCAGGATATCGATCGTGCCGCTGGCGCGTCGCAAGTGCAGAACCCTGCTCGCGGCGACAAGGTAACCGGGCGTGTGCTGGCTGATACGCAAGGTAAACTCGGTGTCGTCCCCCCACATGAACATGGGGGCCAGGGGCAAACCGTGCTGAGCCAACGATTTTCGCGGCACCAGAATCGATACGTAGGTAGCGGGTCGCACCGGCACCACCCCGATATCCAGCAACGTAGGCCAGTTTTCGTAATCGATGGCGTTGGTACGCTCATCGATTCGCGGCACGTTGGTCAGCAACCCCGCCTCGGTAAAGGCCATCGATAACAGGAAAGCACGGGGCTGTTTGCGCTCAGCGAGTCGCTGATCCGCCTCAAGCAATTGTTCCAGCGCATCGGGTTCGGGAATGACGTCATCGTCCATCATCCAGACGAAGTCAGCTCCCTGCTGATAAGCGATGCGAAACCCGGCACTGAAACCACCTGATGCACCGGTGTTTTGGGACAGTACATAGACCTTGAGATTGGCGATGTTCGACTCGAGCAACATCTCCTCGGTCCCATCGTTGCTGGCGTTGTCGACCACGATAACGGCGTCGCAGGGGCGGCTCTGGGCACCGATTCCATCCAGACAGCGCTTAAGCAAATCCTTGCGTTTATAAGACAGTACGACGGCGTAGATCTTATCCATTGGCGCGCTCAGCAACATTAATAAAGGGGAAACTACGACCTGGTAGACGACTTGCTGACCTGGCGGCAGGGTGCGCTGCGCTGTGGAACAGCCTTGAGCCGCGACGCTCAGCTCTGACCTAAGAAGAGGAAAGGGGTTCAGTGAATTGCAACAAGATGTGGCCCGCCGCAGGCCCCCGGCTGGCTTGAGTGAAGTACGTCCCTATGCACCGCCATTCCTAACGCCCGGCGTGGTGCGAACTACCTTAGCTGGATCAATGACAGGCCATCCGAAGCGGCCCTTCACGGGCTGATTCGAACGACCTGCTGGAAGGCTCGATTGAATGCCCGAACTCGCCGTGCCCGCCCTGTTCACATGAATAAGTCACCAAAACGGAGAAGCAGAATGCATAGACCTCTATCAGCATTGATCAGTTTGGCGTTTGCTCTGCCTGCGTTCGCCCAGGAGCCGCTAGTTGTTACCCGCTTGAACGGTATGAACCTCGAGATTGAAGAACTCGGAGTGCCGGAGGCATCCTCGGACGACGTTGATCTGCGCGGCGTTCCAGCGATCAAGATAACCAATCGCAGCCCGGAAGTTGCGTCGTGCCAGTTCCATGCGCTGCCGGAAGAAACCGTGATGACGGCGACGCCAGCGATGTCGATAAGCCCAAACGAACAAGCCGTGGCGAGGGTACCCGGCAAATATTCGAGTGGAGGGCCCATTGCGTTGTTGGTGTGTCAGCCCGAGGGCGCTTAGTCGCATTGAGCCTGCACGACCATGGACCGTCTGCCTGGACGGCCCCAAACCACCAATCTGCCGAACAGGCAGATCAGGAGACTGTTATGAACAGATCCCTTCTAATGTCGTTGACGTTGGCCACTTTACTGGCGAGCGCCGCCCAACCGGCCCTGGCACAGTGGCCAGCTGGCACGCCGCAAGACGATACCGGGTCACGTCCAAGCCCAATGGGTACGCCCGCTCCGATGAAAAAGCTCGAAACCCACCACAACGATCAGGGGCAAATCGTCACGGAGGATGGCCGTGTCGTTAAAGGCCTGCCTGAGAACGACAGCGTGCCCAACCGCAACATGCATCGCACTGAGCAGGACACGGTGACAAAGGACCCGGCGCACTACTCCGCTACACCGGGAGAAATTGAATAGCAGCCAGGGTCTGGACACTATGTTCTCTGCCGCCTACAGATCCCGCCAAGACCGCGGCAATAGGCCGGGTGATACAACCATTCGGCCTTACCGGATAAGCGCGCCCGCGCAGCACCGACCCTGATCGTTCGCCTGGTTTTTCGCTGAGCGTTCTGGCAGTACCTCCCCTTCACTTTCTGGCGTGGCGTACAGCAATCGCGCTGGATGCTTCAATTGGCCACGGCACAGCCGTGGGTCGGTAACCGGCGCTTTGCCAGAACTCTGTCTGCTCACTGGTTACGAAATTAATGTCAGCGCCATCCTCTGGTGATGACTACCCGGAAATTTGCGGAGGAGAAGCAGCATGAACATCAAATGGCAAAAAACAGTCGGCGGTCTCGCTGTAGCGGCGGCCCTTGCAGGCGGCTCGGTCATGGCCTACGCAGCGGATATGGACTACAACGCCTGGGACGCCGACAGGTCCGGCTCCGTGGACTACAACGAGTGGGGTACTCGCTTCGATAACGATGGCATGTTTTCGCGCTGGGACGCGGACCGGGACGGGGTACTTACCAATGATGAGTATGGTCAGGGCGTGTACAACACCTACGACCGCGACAAGAGCGGCGACTGGAACGAAGACGAGTACAACCGGTTCCGCGAAGATTCTGAAAACGAAGGCTGGCTCGACCTCTGACGCCATGGTTCGAGCGTGCATTGCGGTGTAGCCGCTCCCTCACGGGGGCGGTTGTATCAAACCGTGGTTTCACCGCCAGCGAGATAGCAGGTCGCTGCCCATACGATGGAACGTCCCGCGCGAGACGAGCTCCCAATTTGATCCGCTGATCAAACATGGGAGAACCTCGATGCCACAGCAGTCGCAACTCAATCGCAGCATCCGCCTCGCTTCGCGTCCTCACGGTGCGCCCACGCCGGATAATTTCCACCTTGATAACGGTGCGGTCCCTACTCCCGACAACGGGGAGCTGTTGCTGCGTACGGTTTATCTCTCGCTTGATCCCTATATGCGCGGCCGCATGAGTGCCGGGCCTTCCTACGCGCCCCCCATGGAAGTGGGCGATGTGATGGTTGGCGGCACGGTTTGCCGGGTCGTCGAGTCACGTCACCCTGACTATCAGCCAGGTGACTGGGTCCTAAGCGGCAATGGCTGGCAGGACTATGCCCTGTCTGCCGGACAAGGGCTGATCAAGCTCGACCCTGATATGGCGCATCCGTCTCACGCGCTTGGTGTACTGGGCATGCCGGGTTTCACCGCTTACATGGGGCTTCTCGACATTGGCCAGCCGAAGGCCGGGGAGACGTTGGTGGTGGCAGCGGCCACCGGCCCCGTCGGCGCCACCGTCGGACAGATCGGCAAGCTGAAAGGCTGTCGCGTCGTGGGTATCGCTGGCGGCGCTGAAAAATGCCGGCATGCTGTCGAAACACTCGGCTTCGATGCCTGTGTCGATCACCGAGCCAATGATTTTCCGCAACAGCTGGCCCAACACTGCCAGGACGGCATTGACGTCTACTTCGAGAACGTCGGCGGTAAGGTGTTCGATGCGGTGCTGCCGCTGCTCAACACCTGCGCCCGGGTGCCGATCTGCGGCGTTGTAGCTCAGTACAACAGCACCGATCTGCCGGATGGCCCGGATCGCTTGCCACTGCTGCTCGACACCCTATTGAAGAAACGCATGCGCATGCAGGGCTTCATCATCTTTAATGATTACGGCCATCGCTATGACGAGTTTGCCCGCGACATGAGCGCCTGGTACTCCGAGGGCAAGATCAAATACCGCGAGCACGTCGTTCAAGGGTTGGAAAACGCACCGGAAGCATTCATTGGACTGCTCGAAGGGAAGAACTTCGGCAAGGTGGTGGTGCAGGTTGGAGAGGCGTGATCGGTTTCGTTTTTCGCGCCGTGCTTGGCACACCCACGTATATCCCGGCACACCAGGCATAGCCGTTCAAGATTGAAACACACCAAGCGCGCTGCCGTTCATGGCACGGGGCTTGGTTGTGCTGATCTCCAGGCGCCCGCACGATTCGTGCCAAGCTCGCATGAAATCCACCAACAGTAAGGGTACTCAGCGCGCGCTGCGGTTTACCGATGGGTGAAGCCCACCTGAACCTCGCCAACCCCTTCGTACACAATGCGCACAGTCGCCCCCGGCAGCACCGGAAACAGTCCGACCCAGCTACCGGTGGCGATCGTGTCGCCCGCGCGCAGACCGTCGGCGTGGTGCGCGGCATGGTTGGCAAGCCACGGCAAGGCAGCCAACGGGTCACCCCATGGATGACCACCGGACTGCTTCAGCAACCCGTGGCCATCAGCCTCGAGCGATACGCCAAGCCTTGTCCAGTCGACACCCTCGGCTAGCGTCAGCGGCTCGCCCAGCACCAGAGACTGGTTCAGTTGTTGGTCGGCCAGTTGCAACAGCGCATCACCAGTCGCCTGGGCAAAACGGCTGGCACATACCTCGGTGCAGGGCAGCCAGGCGTCCACCGCTGCCCTCGCCTGTGCGAGGGTCGAACCTGCAGGCAGGTCGCGCGCCAACCGGACTGCCAGTTCAGCCTCGAATCCGAGCACCGTAGGCCGCGTCTGCCAGCCGGATGGATGAACATCGTCGTCGGCAACCGCCGCAGCACATGCCCCCGCGGACGGACTGCCACCCAACTTCCAGTGGCGCGGCCGACCCTCCTTGAACCAACCGAGCTGTTGCGCCACGAGGGCCTGTACGGCGTATGCCTGCTCTGTACTGGTCAAACGAATATCGCCGTAAACCAACTCTCCGGTCAGTCGTGCATGGCGCAGTCGTTCGGCAAATCCGGCGACTGACGAGTCGGGACTCACAGCGGCAGCTCGCTATGGCGCCGCCTCGCCATGGCCGGCGCCGGCCGGTCGCAGGGAAGAAACTGACCGCGCCCGAGAGTGCCTTGCGGCGTGCCGTCCCACACCACTTCTCCGCGCGAAAGCGTCAGCGCCGGCCAGGCCGTGAGCCGGCGACCGGCGTAAGGGGTGTAATCCACGTTGTGGTGCAACATGGCGTTGTCCAGGATCAGCTCCAGGTTTTCGTCCCAGATCACCAGATCCGCATCGCTCCCTATCGCCAGGGTCCCTTTGCGTGGATAAAGGCCGTACAGCCGGGCGGCTTGGGTCGAAGTGAGGTCGACAAATCGCTGCGGTGTGATCCGGCCCGTGCACACGCCTTCGGACCAGAGCAGCGCCATCCGTGTCTCAACGCCGGGAATACCGTTGGCAATCTGATCGAAAGACGCGTTTACGCCATGCGCACGCTTGCCGTCGGGGCCGTCGAAGCGAAATGGCGCATGGTCGGACGAGAGCACCGCGAAACTGCCATTCTCCAGGCCATCCCAGATGACCTGCTGGTTCGCGGCATCCCGCGGTGGCGGGCTGCAGATGCATTTTGCCCCTTCGAACCCCTCATCACAGCCGAGCGAGTCGGCAGTCAGGAACAGGTACTGCGGACAGGTCTCCGCGTAGATCTTCAAGCCCAGCCCTTGCGCCCGGCGAATCTGCTCGAGCGCCTCACGGCCCGACACGTGCACAATCAGAATCGGTACATCGATCAGCTCAGCCAATGCAATGGCCCGGTGGGTAGCCTCGCGCTCAACGAGCATGGGGCGCGAACTGGCATGAAAGCGCGGCGCGGTGTGCCCGGCCGCCAGCAGCTTTTCGGTGAGCCAGGCAATGCAGTCACGGTTCTCCGCATGCAGCATCACCATGGCGCCCTCACGCCGGGCCAGGCTAAGCGTGTCGAGTATCTGCCGATCATCGAGCTTCAACGCGTCGTAGGTCATGTACAGCTTGAACGAGGTGTAGCCCTCGGCAATCAGCTGCGGCAGCTCCGTTGTCAGCACTTCAGGTGTGGGATCAGTGACGATCAGATGGAAGGCATAATCGATCAGCGGTTTGCCTTCTGCGCGACGGTGATAGTCATCCACCGCCTCACGCAGGGTGCCGCCTTTTTGTTGGCAAGCGAATGGGATCACCGTCGTCGTCCCGCCACACGCCGCAGACCGCGTGCCACTAAGAAAGTCGTCGGCCATGACCGAGCCGTCGCCGGTCGGCTGATCCAGATGGATGTGGCTGTCTATCCCGCCGGGCGTAACGTGTCGACCCGCGGCGTCGATCTCGCGGGCCGCGCCCTCAAGGCCTTCGGCCATGGCCACGATGCGACCGTCGCGGATGCCGATGTCACAGGTAAAAACATCGGCCGCCGTGACAGCCTTCGCATTGCGAACGATCAGGTCAAATGGACCCATGAGCACTCCCGCGGCACGGCCGCTTGCAAGATTCAAATAGACGACAGCGGGTTAACCGCGTGACAGCCAGGCCCGAGCGATGTCCTCGCGGGTTGCGAACCAGACATCACCGTGCTGTTGGGCGTACTCGATGAAGCGTTTGATCGCACGCACGCGCCCCGGGCGTCCAACCATTCGCGGATGCAAGCCAACCGACATCATTCGCGGACCGCTGGCGGCCTCCTCGTAAAGCACGTCGAAGCTCTCACGCATGTACTCGAAAAAATCCGAAGCCTGGGCCAGGCCAGGCGAATTCCAATAGCGGAAATCATTCACGTCAGCCGTATAAGGCACGACCAGATGCTGCGTGTTATCAACCTCGACGAAATAGGGCACATCGTCGTTGTAGGCATCGGAGTCGTAGAGGAACCCGCCCTCTTCCACCACCAGGCGACGGGTGTGGATACTCGCCCCGTAGCGGCAGTACCAACCGACCGGACGCTTGCCGCAGGTGCGCTCGAACGACTCGATGGCCATGCGCATGTGCTCGCGCTCCTCGGCCTCGGTGAGGCGAAACACTTCCTCCCAACGGTAGCCATGGCTGCAGATCTCGTGACCGCCAGCCACGGCCGCGCGGGCGACCTCCGGATTTTGCTCGAATGCCAGCGCACAGGCATGAAAGGTCGAGCGCACAGAAGCCACGTCAAGCAGATCGAGAATCCTCCAGATGCCTACCCGCGAGCCGTATTCGTACATTGATTCCATGGCGAGATTACGGGTCCCGGCGGGTATGGCGTAGCTGCCCCATTCGGTCATCGTCTCCTGATCCGGATCGCCCAGAGCAAGCGACCGCTCCGAGCCCTCTTCGTAATTGATCACCAGGCTAATGGCCAGCCGGGCCCCGTTTGGCCAAGTGCCTTGAGGCCGTTGCCTGCCGTAGCCAACCAGGTCGCGACGCGGTGCAGTCATGAAAACTCCAGGGGGTGTTTGAATGTGAGCAAGCGGTTCGGCTAGCAGTCGATGTCTTCCAGGCGATCGTGGCTCAAGCCGCCCGTGCTCGATTGCCAGTCACGGAAAGCCAGGCCCATGGTCAGAGTCTGGGCAATGCAGAAGGACGCGGTCAGCGAGCGGAACCCGAGCAGCTCCGCGTCGCTGACTTCGATCACCGTTGCTGCGCTCTGGGCGATGGGGCTCAGCACGCTATCGGTAATCGCCACCAGCGGCACGCCACGGGCCGTGGCCTGGCGACAGGCTTCCACGGTGTCCTTGGCATAGGGCGGGAAGCTGATGGCAACCAGCAGATCGTCATCGGCAACCGCCCCGACCTGCTCTGCCAGCGTGCCGCCGGCACCGCTGATATGTACGGAGCGACGGCCTACCCGGCTGAGTGCGTAACTGAGGTACGCCGCCACCGGAAAGGCCCGACGCAGGCCGAGAACGAAGGTAGTGCGCGCCCGCTGAAGGTGAGCGATAGCGTCTTCGATGCTGGCCTGACCTGCGCCTTCGGCCAAGTGCTCCAACGAGACGATGTTGGCCCGGCTGAACTCACGCAGGATGCCGCCAACATCTGTCGGGTCTTCGAGCAGCTGCTCACCACCATGGTGGCGGATACGCTCGCTGTTGCGTGCATTGCCGCCCTGCAGCGGTTCACGGAACAGACGCTGCAGTTCCTTGAACCCGCCGAAGCCCAGCGTTTGCGCCAAACGGATGAACGCCGAGGAGGCGATCTCGGAACGCCGGGCAAGCTCGGCAATGGTGTTCAACGCCGCGTCGTGCGGGTTCTCCACTAGATAGCGCGCGGCGTCTCGCTGGCGCGCTGTGAGGCGATCCTGCTGGGCGGCAATCGCTTCGCGAAGTTCTGCAAGGGTCGTGGGAAGGTTCATGCAAAGCGGCTCTAGGATAAAAAAGGGCACACGCTATCAGCGCGCGGCGTCGATTGCCTGCGTCAGTGCGTCGATAAGCCGATCGATCTCTTCCAGCGTGTTGTAGTGCGCGAGTGAGACCCTAACCACGCCGCCCATCTTGTCCAGGCCAAGGTGCTCGATCAGCCGCTTCGCATAAAAATCGCCGAAGCGAATGCCAATACCATGGTGATCGACTTGCTTGACGATGGCTTCCGATTGCACGCCGTCCAAGACAAAGCTGATGGTAGGCACCCGCCCGTGCACTGTTGGCCGGCCGATGATGCGTACGTCCGAGCGTGCGCGCAGGAAGCTCAACAAGCGTTCGGCGACCCGATTTTCCTGAAGCTCGAATGCATCGAACGCGGCTTGCATCTGTTCACGCGGCGAACCCTGCACACCGAGGCGAGCGCCGATGTCCTTGAGGTACTCGCTGATGCCGATGCAGCCGTAAGCCAGCTCATAGTTGAGGTTGCCGGGCTGCAACTTGTAGGGCAGCACCGTTTTCCCAATGAAGTAATGGTTAAGGCTGGGCAACGCCAGCAGCGCCTCGCGACGCCCCCAAAGCACGGCAAAATGCGGACCGAATGTCTTGTAGAAGCTGTAGACGTAATAGTCGGCGCCACTGGCCTGCACATCCACCAGCCGATGAGGCGCATAGGCGACCGCATCCACGCACAGTTCGCCGCCGACAGCGTGCACGCGACGGGCGACATCCTCGATAGGGTTCACCGTGCCGAGAATGTTTGACGCGTGGGTCATGCTCAGCAGCCGGGTGCGATCACTCAGCAGCCCCTGCAGATCGTCCAGTTCCAACTCGCCGCTCTCGCGGTTGACTTCCCAAACCCGCAGCGTCGCGCCACGCGTTTCGCAAAGCCAGACCCAGGGCCCGATATTGGCCTCGTGGTCACAGTTGGTCACGATGATCTCATCGTCGGCCGAAATGGAAGGAGCCAGGGCGCGCGCCAGAGTTTGCAGCAGATGCGTCGTCGAACCGCCCATCACCACCTCATCGGGATGCGCAGCATTGATCAGCTCGGCGACCGCGTGGCGGGCCTGGATCACTTTGGCGCCGGCTTCGGCGGACCCTTGATAAGACGCGCCCAGTTGCACGCTGCTGGTGAGCAGGTAATCACGCACACGGTCCGCGACGCCCCGCAGCACAGCCGAGCCGCCGGCATTGTCCATGTAGGCAAAATCGGTGGCCAGGGCGGGAAATTGGCTGCGAACGTACGCGATGTCTAGCGCTGCGGCTGAATTCAAGTCGACTCTCCAGATCAATGGGGCAGGATCGCGCGCAGAAATGCCTGGGTTCGAGGCTCTTGCGGCGCGTTGAAAAAGGGCTCGGGAGCGTTCTGTTCGACGATGCGACCGCTCTCCATGAAGATCACTCGATCGGCGACCTGGCGGGCAAAGCCCATCTCGTGAGTGACCACAACCATGGTTACGCCCGAGCGTGCGAGCGTCTGCATGACATCCAGCACCTCGCCGACCATTTCAGGGTCTAGCGCCGAGGTCGGCTCGTCGAACAGGATCGCGCGCGGCTCCATCGCCATGGTGCGGGCGATAGCTACCCGCTGTTGCTGCCCGCCGGACAGCTGGGTCGGATATTTGTTGGCGTGACCGGCCATGCCGACACGCTCCAAGAGCACGTTTGCGCGTTTACGAGCATCAATGCGGGAAAGGCCGCGTACCCGCACCGGCGCCAGCGCCACGTTATCGATCACACTGAGGTGCGGGTAGAGATTGAAGTTCTGGAACACCATGCCCACCTCACTGCGCACGGCCGCGAGCCTGGGTCCGGGCTCGACACGCTCACCGGCGAAGCGGATATGGCCATGCTGGTAAACCTCCAGCAGGTTGATGCAGCGGATCAGTGTCGATTTGCCAGAGCCGGAGGGTCCCAGAATCACCACCACCTCGCCCTGCTCAATGGTCAGATCAATATCTGCCAATGCCTGAAACTTGCCGTAGAACTTGCCCAACCGTTCGACTTCGATCAATGCACTCATTCGCCTGTCCTCGCGGCCATGTTGCGCCGTTCCACCCAGCCCACCAGCTGAACCAATGGCAGTAACAGGAGCAGATACATCAGCGCAGCCCCCACCAACGGTGTCGGGTTGGCAGAAAGTGCCTGAGCCTGGGTCGCCTGCTTCAGCAGATCGGGCATTGCCACAACGGAGGCCAGAGCGGTGTCTTTCATCACGTTGATGCAGTTGCTGGTCATAGGCGGCAACACGATGCGGATCGCCTGCGGGAGGATCACATCACGCATGGTGTTGACAAAGCTCATGCCCTGCGACAAAGACGCCTCGAACTGGCCGCGAGGGATTGCCTCGATACCGGAACGGAAGATTTCCGCCGCATAGGCGCTTGATACCAGCGACAGTGCGGCGGTGGCTGCCGCGAACGAGGACAGTCGAATGCCCACGAACGGCAGCGCGTAATAGATGAGCACCAACAGCACCAGCAGCGGAATCGAGCGCAGGGTATCAATGTAGATCTTTGCCGCGATGCGCAGAGGCGAGACCCCGTAGAGCCGCACCAAAGCCAGCGCCAGGCCGCCGACCAACCCCAGCAGGATGCTGGTCAAGCCAAGCATTATGGTCACGCCCAACCCTCGCAACATCAGGGGGAGTGAGGCGACCAGGACGTTCCAGTTAAAAAACGTATCGAGCAGATCCATTTGCGGTTCCGTTGCGGGTTGTGAGCGTTAGTGCGGGACGTCAGCCACGGTCAATGTCGAGGAGCCTTCAGCCGCATTAGCGCCAAACCATTTGCTGTGCAGTTCACCCACCACGCCTTCCTTCTTCAGCGTCGAGATGATGCTGTTGACCTCCTCGGCCTTGTCCCACCCCTTGGCATGCATCATCGAATACCGCTCGCCAGTCGGGATGCGGCTGACCACGCTGAATTGCGGCTTGTCTTTGATGTAATAAAGCACCGCCGGGATGTCGCTGATGTAGCCGTCGATACGGCCCGAGCCCAGATCCAGCATCGCCGGGGAAAGGCCCTCATAGCGTGAAATCTTGGCAAAACCGTGCTCGTCCCTATGCTTCTCTGCCCACATATCGCCAGTGGAACCGGTGTCAACGCCAACCACCTTGTCCGACATCCCATCGAGCCCTTCTATTTTCGACGCAGCCAGCACCGTAAGGGACTGATCGCTGTCGTAGTAAGGCTGAGCGAAACCAACCGATTCCAGGCGTTTAGGGGTAATGGTGATCGAGGAGATCGCGATATCCACGCGCCCCGATTGCACGGCGCTGAACAAGCCGTTGAACGGCACATTGACGAATTCGACGCTCTTGCCGGCGCGCTTGGCGATCTCATTCACCAAGTCCACCTCGAAGCCAACGATCTCGCCCTTGGCGTCCTGGAACTCCCAGGGAACGTTGCCGACGTTGGCACCCACGGTCCAGTCCGCCGCCCAGGATGGCGTGGAGGCCGCCATGGTCATAGCTATTCCCGCCAGTAGCTTCGCTTTCATATCTGCCCGTCCGTTCTTTCGTTCGATGAGAGGAAAGTCGCCCCACTGGATCGATGCGACTGGAATCAGGCTAAGTGAGCGAATTAAATATTTCAAATATTATTTTTAATGAATTATTTGATCCAATTGAGGGCGGATTTTGCCCAGTTTGGTGCATAGCGAAACACCCGCCGTCCGCCCAATTGCCAATGTTTCACCCGCTTGGCATCCGCTGTTTGCGCAAAGCTGGTGCATTTTGTTGTCCGGACACGCGCAGTGTTCGAGCAGACAATCCAGGCGATGCACACCCCCCATGTCTGGAACGCGAGTCAATCGCGCGAGCGAACCACCACCCGGTCGTCGTTGGAAGCGGTGGCGTGCTGATGATCCTGTGGGCTTGCCACGGCTCCGATCATCAGCACAGCACCACTTCCCGGCATCAACGCCTCAACAACAGGAATTTCAGCGCAGCCCCGCCGTGATTTCACAGCGACGCGCGTCCCTGGCCTGCTGCAGATGCGGCGGACGGACGCCGGGGATGGGAGTGGCCACGCGAATTTTCAGGAATTCGGTGACATCCGCATTGAGCTCCCGCCCACCGCCGTAAGGGAAATTGTTGTCGTTGGCCACCAGCAAGGTGTGCGAATCCAGCGGCAGCACACTCTCGATGGTCACGTAGGGAAAGCTGAACGAACGCTGGCCATCGCCGTTGAGGTCGTCCGGGTCGGCCAGCTGCATCAGGTCGACCACCTCGGTTTTGCGCACGGTGCCGCCACTGGCGACACCGCGGATGTCGATCATGTAGATCTTCTTGAACGGCGTGCCGCTGGTGGCCGTGGCGCCGTTGCGCTCGATGACCAGAAAGCGGGTCTCGTCAATGGCTGTCATGTCGCCGATGGCGTGCTCGGGCGCCTGCAGTCGATACAAGAACAGGTTTCCGGTGTAACGCTCGCGATCGATGTCGAACTCGTTGATACGCAATGTTCCGGCAGGGTCGCCGGTGACGGTCTTCTCCAACAGCGCATACAGCCGATCACCACGCGGGTTGATCGCCATGCCTTCGAAGCCTCCCGACCCCGCCAGGTTCGCCGTCGCGTGCCCCGCCACCACGTCCTTGTGCTGCGGCGCGTAAACGCCGGGCAGTGAAATTGCACTGCGCATGACGGTGCCGGACGCATCGGTCTTGACCAGATAAGGTCCGAACTCATCGCCAAACCACATGGCGCAATGCTTGTCGCGACGCACCGACTCGACGTCCAGGTCGGCGCCTGTCAGCAGGCGACCGAACTCGATGGCACTGTCCACGTGTGGTTTGGAGCCGTCGTTGTAATAGAAACGATAATCTGCCTGGATCGGCAGCGCGAGCTTCTGGTTGATGTCGTTGAGCGTCAGACGCGAAGGATGGTTGAAGCGAGCCAGTGGTGCACCGCTGAGATAGTCGCTGGCGCTGACCTTGCCGCTGCCGCCGCTCGCCGTGCGGAAATCAGGCCGCACGCTATAGAGCCGCAACACGGTGTCTGCGGAGTTCGTCTGACCGCCGAAGCCGTTGTCGGTCATGAATATGAAGCTGTTTTGATCGGCGCCTGGCAGCACGGCGGAGAAACCCTGGACCGGCTGGCGGTCTGCATACGGCGGCGCGAAGGTCCCGTAGGGATTGGCGCTAGCCATCTGACCCGACGTCGGGCCATCGGAGAAGGTATCGGCAGGCATCATGGCCCAACCCACCAGGGTATTGCTGGCGGCCATGGCGGGGGCGGAAATCGCAGCGACAAGCGCCACGACCAGCGGCTTCGGGATTCGCATGGGGCAGTGTCTCCATCCGGTCGGAGCCCGGCGCCGCGCGACATGCTCGGCACTCTGGCACCGGAGAACCACCTTAGAAAGTCACTGTGTCAGGAATATGGCTATAGCTGAAAAATAGCCATACGGTTGGCAGTACCCGAAAAAACCACGGACCGTTAGTCACGCAACATCAACCCAGCCTGTCCTATCGCCGCGGCGCACTAGGCAGCGACCCGGGTGTGTCATTTACAGCCGCGCGAAATCTCGAGGCATCAGCAGAGCCAGGCCCGCAGCGCAACGAGATCATCTAATTTCGCGCCTGGAGCCGAACCGCTGATGAACCGAGGCAATTACAGGCGCATAACCTGGACCGAAGGTCACCGCAACGGCTTGATAGTGCCCTCAAATGGGGACCACTAAAGACTGCCGCACCATTGCAGCTCATCCCGACGCCCCATGAGAACTCTGCTGCCCGGTGACAGCGACGTTAACCACACGTCTCAACGGCCCGCCTGCTCAAGGGTTCTGACCTTCCAACGGTGATCAGGCAGGAATGGCACGCAACCTGCTATGGCCTATGTAACGCCTGCCGATTGATTCGGCAGCGCATCCCGAGGTCAGCGTAGACCCTCAGCCGTAAACGGCACGGGACGGGTGCAGCGGGCAACGTCGCTCGAATATCACCTCCACAACACTTAATTTCCAGGCAAAGGCGCCTGGAGCTGCTCGACAGCTCCAGGCGCCTTTTTTGTTTTTGTACGACGACACGCACGCGGTGTCGACGGAGGAACCGGTCATGAACGCAATCGTCACCCCGCTCAAAAGTGAAACGCTGGTCGTCATCGGCAACGGGATGGTGGGCCACCACTGCGTCGAGCAACTGGTCGAGCGCGGCGCGCTGGGCCAGTACCAGATTCATGTGTATGGCGAAGAACGCCAGCGCGCCTATGACCGTGTTCATCTCTCCGAGTACTTCGGGGGGCGCGATGCCGACTCCCTGGCCATGTGTGAAGCCGACTACTACGCCACTCACGGCGTGCACATGCACCTCGGCTTGCAGGTGCTGGAGATCGACCGCGAGCGCAAGGAAGTGGTCACAAGCGAAGGCCGCCAGGCGTACGACAAACTGATCCTGGCGACCGGCTCCTACCCGTTCGTACCGCCGATTCCGGGCGCCGAAGGCAACTCGCGCCTGGTTTACCGCACCCTTGATGATCTGGATGCAATCCGTGCTGCGGCCAGCAATGCCAAGCGCGGCGTCGTGGTTGGTGGCGGGCTGCTCGGCCTGGAAGCGGCCAACGCGCTCAAGTCGCTCGGCCTCGAAGCCCATGTGGTCGAGTTCGCCCCGCGCCTGATGCCGGTGCAGCTCGATGAAGAAGGTGGCAAGGCACTCAAGGCCCGCATCGAGGCGCTGGGCGTCGGCGTGCACCTGTCCCGCGCCACTCAGGAAATCATCGTCGGCGAGGAATACGCCTACCGGATGAACTTCCAGGACGGTGCTGATGGTAGACGTGAGTATCTGGAAACCGACCTGATCGTTTTCTCTGCCGGCATCCGCCCGCAGGATGCGCTGGGCCGCAGCGCCGAATTGGACATCGCGCCGCGCGGCGGCGTGATGATCGACAGCGACTACCGCACCAGCGATCCCTCGATCTTCGCCATCGGTGAGTGTGCGTCCTGGAATGGCATGGTCTTCGGCCTGGTCGCGCCCGGCTACACCATGGCGCGTAACCTCGCCGCCCTGCTCTGCGGCGAACCGCACCAGCCGTTCAGCGGCGCGGACATGTCGACCAAGCTCAAGCTGCTCGGCGTCGATGTCGGCTCCATCGGCGATGCCCATGCCGCCTCGCCTGGCGCCAAGAGCTACCGCTTCATCGATGAAGCCAATGCCAGCTACCGGCGTTTGGTGCTGTCCGAAGACGGCAAGCGCGTCATCGGTGCCGTACTGATCGGCGACAACAGCTACTACGACACCCTGCTGCAATACGCACAGAACGGCATCAAGCTGCCGGCAGACCCGTCCAGCCTGATACTGCCGCTGTCCGATGGGGCGCCCACACTGGGCGCGGACGCGCTCCCCGACACGGCCACTCTTTGCTCATGCCACAACGTCACCAAGGGCGCGGTGTGCTGCCAAGTCGACGCTGGCATTACCGACCTCGGCGAGCTGAAGGCCGCGACCAAGGCCGGCACCGGCTGCGGGGGTTGCAGCGCGCTGCTCAAGCAAGTCTTCGAGCACGAGCTGACCGCACGCGGCGTCGAAGTCGACAAGAGCCTGTGCGAGCATTTCGCCCACACCCGCCAGGCGCTATACGGGATCGTGCGCGTCGAAGGCATCATCAGTTTCAACGAGCTGCTCGCCAAACACGGCCGCGGCCACACCGGTTGCGACATCTGCAAGCCGGCCGTTGGCTCGATTCTCGCCTCTTGCTGGAACCAGCCGATCACTGACCCAGGGCTGATTCCGCTGCAGGACACCAACGACACCTTCATGGCGAACATGCAAAAGAACGGCACCTACTCGGTGGTGCCGCGCATCGCCGGTGGCGAAATAACCCCGGACAAGCTGATCGCCCTCGGGGCAGTTGCCAAGAAATATGACCTTTACACCAAGATTACCGGTGGCCAGCGCATCGACCTGTTCGGCGCGCAGCTGCACGAACTGCCGGACATCTGGGGCGAGCTGATCGAAGCAGGCTTCGAAACCGGACACGCCTACGGCAAGTCGCTACGCACAGTGAAGTCCTGTGTCGGCAGCACCTGGTGCCGCTACGGCGTGCAGGACAGCGTCGGCATGGCGCTGCGTCTGGAGGACCGCTACAAGGGCCTGCGCTCGCCGCACAAGATCAAGTTTGGCGTTTCCGGTTGCACCCGCGAATGCGCTGAGGCGCAGAGCAAGGACATCGGCGTCATTGCCACCGAGAACGGCTGGAACCTGTATGTCGCAGGCAACGGCGGCATGCGCCCGCGCCACGCCGAACTGTTCGCCACCGATCTCGATGACGAAACCCTGGTGCGCTACATCGACCGTTTCCTGATGTTCTACATCCGCACCGCAGACAAGCTGCAACGCACCTCGGTGTGGCGCGAGTCGCTGGAAGGCGGCCTGGACTACCTCAAAGAAGTGGTCATTGACGACAGCCTGAACCTCGCCGCCGAACTGGAAGCGCAGATGCAGCAGGTGGTCGACCGCTACGAGTGCGAGTGGGCGAATGCCATCAAGGACCCGGAAAAGCTCAAGCGCTTCCGCACCTTTATCAACGATCAGCGCGGCGACCCGGACGTGCACTTCGTCAGGGAGCGCGGCCAGCGCCGGCCGGTACATGCACACGAACTTCACCTGATTCCCGTCACCGAGGAGGTGCTCTGATGAGCCAGCCCAACGCCGTACGTATTGATTCCGCTCAATCCGCCAGTTGGCGAGCCCTGTGCAGCCGCCGCGATCTGGTGGCCAATTCAGGGGTGGTCGCCTGGCTCGAGGGTGAACAGGTGGCGCTGTTCCACCTCCCCGATACCGAGGCTGGCGAACAGATCTTCGCCATCTCGAACAAGGACCCGAAATCGGGCGCCAATGTCATCGGTCGCGGCATCCTGGGGCAACTCAAAGGTGACCTGGTGATTGCTTCGCCCCTGTACAAGCAGCACTTCCGCCTGGCCGATGGGAGCTGTCTGGAATACCCGGAACAGCAATTGCAGGTGTGGCCAGCGCGCCTCAACGGCGATGCCGTGGAGATAGCTGCGGTCTGACCGCGGCCCGGCACAACGAGTAGCGATACGCCAACAGCAGGATGACCTGCTTTGCCAACACAACCAGAGACCTTAAAAATGTCCTACATCGTCCCTTCTGAATTCGTCACCAAGATGGTTGACGCCGGTGAATCCAAGATCTTCATGTCCACCCGCGACACGCTGATCCGTGCCTTCATGGCCGGTGCCATCCTGGCGCTGGCTGCGGTATTCGCCGTGACCATTACCGTGCAGACCGGCTCGCCGCTGGTGGGCGCCATGCTGTTCCCGGTCGGTTTCGTCATGCTTTACCTGATGGGCTTCGACCTGCTCACCGGCGTCTTCGTCCTCGCCCCGCTCGCGTTGCTGGACAAGCGCCCGGGCGTGACCGTCAACGGCGTGCTGCGCAACTGGGGCCTGGTGTTTCTGGGTAACTTCGGCGGAGCGCTGACGGTGGCCTTCATGATGGCCTTTGTCTTCACCATGGGTTTCTCCACCGACCCGGGCCCGGTCGGCGAAAAGATCTCCCATGTGGGTGAGGCGCGTACGCTGGGTTACGCCGAGTTCGGTGCCGCTGGCTGGTTCACCATCTTCCTGCGCGGGATGCTGTGCAACTGGATGGTCTCCATGGGCGTGGTCGGCGCAATGATTTCCACCTCGGTCAGCGGCAAGGTCATTGCCATGTGGATGCCGATCATGCTGTTCTTCTTCATGGGCTTCGAGCACTCGGTAGTGAACATGTTCCTGTTCCCTTCGGCGATGATCATGGGCGGCAACTTCTCGATCATGGATTACATGGTGTGGAACGAAATCCCGACGGCTCTGGGCAACCTGGTCGGCGGTCTGGCCTTCACCGGTCTGACCCTCTACACCACTCACGTGCGGACTGCACCGAAGCGCGCCCTGGTTCGCTGATCGGTTGTGAACCCCGGGCAGCCGGGGTTCACTGCATCTAATGAGCAGTCAACTCAAGGTTTCGGTGGGCCAACACACCGACAAGGGCATCAAGGAAACCAATCAGGATTTCCACGGCGTCTACATTCCCAAGGAACCTCAACTGAGCAGCAAGGGCATCGCCATCGCCCTGGCTGATGGCATCAGCAGCAGCGCCGTCAGCCACATTGCCAGCGAGTCAGCGGTCAGCGGCTTTTTCGCTGACTACTACTGCACGTCCGACGCCTGGTCAGTGAAAACCTCGGCGCAACGAGTGCTGATGGCAACCAATTCCTGGCTGCACTCACAGGGGCAACAGAGCCCCTATCGCTTCGATCCGGATCGTGGCTACGTCTGTACCTTCAGCGCCATGGTCATCAAGTCGACCACCGCGCATCTCTTTCATGCGGGCGATTCACGCATCTACCGCGTACAGGGCGCTACGCTCGAGCAGCTGACCAATGACCACCGCATGTGGGTCTCGGAAGACAAGAGCTACTTGAGCCGAGCGCTGGGCATTCACCCGCAGCTGGACCTGGACTACCGCGCCGAACCGGTCGACGTGGGCGACACCTTTATCCTCGCCACCGATGGCGTGTACGAGTACGTCAGCGCGCCGTCGATGCTCGGCGCCATCGCTCACTACGCGGATGATCTGGACGCAGCCGCACGGGCCATCGTCGCCCAAGCGCTGGAACAGGGCAGCGACGACAACCTGACGGTGCAAATCCTGCGTATTGACACGCTGCCGTTGCAGGCTGCCGACGAACTCTTGCAACAGCTGACGGAGCTGCCCTTCCCGCCCATTCTCGAGGCGCGAGCCGCGTTCGACGGCTACACCATCGTGAGAGAAGTGCACGCCAGCAGCCGCAGCCATGTGTACCTCGCCACCGATGATGAAAGCCACGCAACGGTCATCATCAAGACGCCCTCGATGGACCTGCGGCGGGACGTGCAGTACCTGGAACGTTTTCTCACGGAGGACTGGGTGGCACGACGCATTAATAGTGCACACGTAGCCAAGCCGTGCCTGCAGACGCGCAAGCGCAGCTACCTCTACAGCGTGAGTGAATACATCGAAGGCCAGACGCTGGCGCAATGGATGATCGACAATCCGAGCCCCGACCTGGAAACGGTGCGCGGCATCGTCGAGCAGATTGCCAAGGGGGTTCGTGCCTTTCACCGGCTGGAAATGCTGCATCAGGATCTGCGCCCGGCCAACATCATGATCGACGCCACCGGCACGGTGAAAATCATCGACTTCGGTTCCACACGCGTGGCCGGCATCATGGAAGTGGCGACGCCCATCGAGCGCAACGAGTTGCTGGGTACAGCCCAGTACACCGCGCCGGAATACTTCCTCGGCGAGAGCGGCAGCCCCCGCTCCGACCTGTTTTCACTGGCGGTGATCACCTACCAGATGCTGACCGGCGCCCTACCCTACGGCACCCAAGTTGCCAGCTGCCGCACCCGCGCCGCACAGAACAAACTCAGCTATCAACCGATCCGCGAGCACGACCGCGGCGTACCGGCTTGGATCGATGACGTGCTGCGCAAGGCGTTGCATCCGGACCCGTACAAGCGCTACGAGGATCTGTCCGAGTTCGTCTTCGAGCTGCGCCAGCCAAATCAGGCTTTTCTGAACAAGGCGCGCGCGCCGCTTCTGGAGCGCAACCCGGTGCTGTTCTGGAAAGGCATGTCGTTGCTGCTGATGATCGCCGTGATCGTGCTGCTGGCTCGTTGAACAGCGGCATCAATCCGGGCGTTGCGGCGCATAGACATTGAGTGCTGGATCGGTGATGCCGTCTTTCGAAGGGTCGAGATTCCAGCGCAGCTGCGTTACCAGCTCCTCACAGTTCTCGCCGCGCTGCTGCCAGTGGTCAAAGACCAATTTGAGCGCATGCTGCGCCTCCTCAGCACCCAGCTCGCCGTCGGCCCAGCGCGACGTGATGTCCTGCGCTTTCTGCAAGAGAGATACCGATGTGATGGGCGATTCCATTTTGGGATTACCTGCAGCTGATGCGGTTATCCGTTGGAGTTCAGCAGCGCCAGCAAATTCGCCAGGAACATATGTTGATCCGCGCTCAGACAGTCGAAGTGCTCTAGCGGCAAGGGATGTCATCCGCCCTGGCTAGGACCTGCCATATAGCGATGCTGGACACGCCGCCTGCACATATCCGTGAAAATTTAATGAACCCCAGGGGCTTCCCGCTGTCAGTCCTGTCTGCAGAACCACAGGGGCCAATGGCTCCATTCTGGGAGAAAACATCCTCCCACTTACGATCGGCACTTCCGGAACGCCTGCTGTTCGACTCATCGAAACACGCAACTGGCGTACTTCGTCAGCCCGGAATTCCGCTTATGTTTCGGCCCGTTCACCGGGGCCTCCATTTTTGCCAGCGCGAACACTATCCCATGTCCCTATCTCGTCATCTCATTGCACTCTTGTCCCGAATGTCCTGGTCCGGTGCTCAGCGCCGCGCTTTCAACACGGGTCTGCTCGGTACGCTGCTAGCCGTCACCGCGCCAACCCAAGCCCAGGAGGCGGCCAATGATCGCTGGGTCAGCGACACGCTCACCACCTACGTGCGCAGCGGCCCAACCGACGGCTACCGTATTGTCGGCAGTCTCACGTCCGGCCAGAAAGTCGAGCTGCTGGAAACCAGCGGCGACTACAGCCAGGTCCGCGGCGAAAATGGCGACCGGGTGTGGATCCGCAGTAGCGATCTGCAGGAGGTTCCGGGTCAGGCCGAGCGCTTGCCGCAGCTTGAGCAACAAGTCGCCGAACTCAGCGAAGAGCTGAAAACCATTGACGACTCGTGGAAAACCCGCGTCAAGGGAATGCAGGAGACTCTGGATTCGCGCAAAGCGCTAATAGATGAGCTGGAAGCACGCCGCCTGGCCCTGGACGAAGCCCTCACAGCCACCGAATCGGAATTGCGTGACGCCCAGGCGCGATTAGGCGACGAAAACAATCAGGTGCTGATGCGCTACATGGTGTATGGCGGCAGCATCGCCGGTGCGGGGCTGCTGGTCGGCCTGATCCTCCCAGCCATGACCCGTGGCCGCAAGCGCAACGACCGCTGGTTCTGAAGACCTGAACCGAGCTGTGTTCAGCTCGGTTCGGATCGGACGAACTAAATGAAGGTCCAGGCCGCGCCTGAGCGGCACGCCGCATCCGCTGCTCCGGCGCCCTCGGTCGGCCCAGCGGAAAACCCTGCAGCGTTTCGCCATCAAGGTTGGTGAGAAACACCTGCCGCGCGGCCGTTCCCACGTATTCCGCCACCACTTACAAGCCCAGCGCTTAGACAATCTCGATAATCCCCGAATTTCGTTGCCAGCGCTCATCTTCTTGACGAATGAAGAGTTGACTTTCAACTTGTTGGCCGTGAAACGCTTGAGATAGAGCCGGCTAAAACCGGAACCGAAGTCATCGGCATAGGAAGCGGCAGACGGAACGCCAGCATGCCAATGAACTGCATCGGTAACCCGGCAGCTTAAGCAGCCGCCTCGACCGACCGTCACGTTGACGAGCACGAACTTGATCAAACAGAAGACTTGAGGCCAAATACGCGCACTTTGCAATGTGCGAAGGTCAAGACGTGCGTGCCGAAATGCGCATGCAGCCCCCCTACTTCCTCGTTGAGCGTGGTCGGTCATTTCGCGAACCGCTCCGCTCGACAGCAGCTTGCTAAAAAATCCGTGCTGTCTGGCTGCGTATCGGGCATAAGAGATGCTGCTCAACCGGAACGCCTGTCAGTGATTCGGATCAAACCCGACAATCGCTGCACCTCCCCTAAGGACCCGCCCCAATGGCCTCATTGCAACAACGCACTTTCAACGTAATCGCCGCAAAAAAGCATGAGCTGCTTGATAGCTGGACCCGCGAACTGGAAGCCAGTGGCCTGTACCGCAACGTCAAGATCGAAGAGCTTCGCCAACAAACGGCCGAGTTCATCCGTTTACTGATCGAGGGCGCTGGCCAGCTCGAGGCCACCGATCTGCGCAGGACAAACTGGGAAGACATGCGCCAGTTCCTCGAACAGCTGTCGCACAGCCGCGTATTGCTGGGATTCGACTCACAGCAAACCGCCGGTTTCATCTTCTCGTTCAAACGCCCTTTGATGCCAATGATGCAGGCCGAATATGCCGATTCGCCGGCAATGCTGGCCGAACAGCTATGGGCGCTGTCCGAGCTGATCGATGAGCTGGGCCTGCACACGGTGCGCACCTTCCAGAAGTCCCGCGAGGCGGTCATCAAGCGCCAGCAGGAAGAACTGCTCGAGCTCTCCACGCCTGTGGTCAAGCTGTGGGACGGTGTCCTCGCGTTGCCGATGATCGGCACCCTTGACTCGCAACGCACGCAAGTCGTAATGGAGTCGCTGCTGCAGCGCATCGTCGATACCGGTTCGGAAATCGCCATCATCGACATCACCGGCGTACCAACCGTCGACACACTGGTCGCGCAGCACCTGCTGAAAACCGTCACGGCAATTCGCCTGATGGGTGCCGATGCGATCATCAGCGGCGTACGCCCACAGATTGCACAGACCATCGTGCACCTGGGGCTTGACCTTCAGGGTATCGTCACCAAAGCCACCCTGGCCGATGCGCTGGCGCTAGCGCTGCGTCGCTCCGGGCTGACCGTCACTAAGGTCCTGTAATGGAGCGCATCCCAATACTCCGGATGGGCGAGTTCCTGCTCGTGACCATTCAGGTCGATATGCATGACCAACTGGCAATGACGTTGCAGGACGATCTGGCCGAGCGCATCAGTGCGACGTCCGCCAAAGCGGTGCTGATCGACATCTCGGCGCTGGACATGGTCGACTCTTTCATTGGCCGCATGATCAGCTCGATTTCGGGTCTGTCCAGCATCATGGACGCCGAAACCGTGGTGGTCGGCATGCAACCGGCGGTGGCGATCACGCTGGTCGAGCTGGGCCTGACGCTGCAAGGCGTCAGCACGGCACTCAATGTCGAGAAAGGCATGCAGCTGCTGCATAAACGGATGGCCGCTAAATGACCGTGCGCGGCAGCGGCAGCACACCGGTACGGATCGAACAGGACGTGGTGATGGCCCGCCAGGCAGCCCGTAAGCTGGCGCAGGACTGCGGCATGCGCTTGATTGACCAGACCAAGCTGGTTACTGCCGTCAGCGAGTTGGCCCGTAACACCGTCGTGTACGGTGGCGGCGGCGACATGGACTGGGAGATCCTCGACGAAGGCCCGCGTACCGGCATTCGGCTGACCTTTCGTGATCAGGGTCCCGGGATTGCCGATATCAAATTGGCCTTGACCGATGGATGGACCTCTGGCGGCGGCCTAGGCCTGGGGCTGACCGGCGCCAAGCGTTTGGTCGACGACTTCGAGCTCGACAGTACACCCGGCATCGGCACACGCATCAGCATTACCAAATGGTCATGAACATTCAGGGCTCGATGACCACCGTTCTGCCGATTGAAGACGAAAGTCAGGTCGGCCACGCGCGGCGCGTTGCACAATTTTTGGCCGTCGAGTGTGACTTCGATGAGACCGATGCCGGACGCGTGGCGCTTGTTGCGACAGAGCTGGCAACCAATCTGCTCAAACATGCACACCATGGTGCTCTGCACTTGCGTGCGATACCGGCGCAAGGCGGACACGGCCTCGAACTAATCGCCATCGACCGTGGCCCCGGATTCAACCCCACCGAATGCCTGACCGATGGTTTCTCCACTGGCGGCACGCAGGGGACTGGTCTCGGTGCGTTGAAGCGTCAGGCGCAGCTGTTCGATGTTTATTCCGACAGCAGAGGTTCGGTGGTCCTGGCGCAGCTGTACCCTCGCCACGTCTCGGCTCTGCCCCTTCGGTTCGGGGTCAGTCAGCATTCACTGAAGAATGATGCGGCCTGCGGCGACGTTTGGCATCTGGCTGTCGATGGCTCGCGCCTCAGCGCGTTGGTCATCGACGGTATCGGACATGGCGAAGATGCTGAGGCGGCCGGTCTGGCAGGTGCTGCCGCCTTTGCCGAGGCCCCGTTCGCCGACCCGACGAGCAGCATGCTCGACATGCACCAGGCGATGAACGGGACGCGAGGTGGCGCAGCGGCGATCGCCTTGCATGACGCTGGCAAGGTGCGTTTCGCCGGAATCGGTAACATCGGGGCGTGTCTGCTGACTGCTGAAAAGAGTCGCGGCATGGCATCTCATCCTGGCATCGTAGGCTCCCAGTTCCGCAAGGTTGTCGCCTTCGATTACCCCGTCGAGTCCAGACACCTGCTGGTCATGTACAGCGATGGACTACAGTCGCGCTGGGATCTGCGTGACTACCCCGGCCTCACGCATAGACACCCGGCCATTATTGCAGCGCTGTTGCACCGCGACTTCTGTCGTGGGCGCGATGACGTGACCGTTATGGTGATTGCACTGGAGGCAATCGTTGACTGACTCGAACACGAACGACCTCATCGAACAGCTGCGCAGCGAAAACGACCTGCTACGTGCCGAACTCGAGGAAACCAACCAAGGCGTCCTCGCGCTATATGCCGAGCTCGATACCCAGGCCGAGCAGCTGCGACAGGCATCGGATCTGAAAAGCCGTTTTCTCTCGTACATGAGCCATGAATTCCGAACGCCTCTGGGCTCTATTCGCAGCATTACCCGCCTGCTCAGCGATGAGCTGGACGGTCCGCTAAGCCCCGAACAGCACAAGCAGGTCTTGTTCATCAGCGGTGCTGCAGGCGAACTCAGCGACATGGTCGATGACTTGCTCGACTTGGCAAAGATCGAAGCTGGCCGCATCACCATATCGCCCGCCTGGTTCGACATGCTGGACCTGTTCGCCGCCTTGCGCGGAATGTTTCGCCCGATCGTCGATGCCAACGCGGTGGATCTGATTTTTGAAGAGCCGCAGGACATGCCGCGGCTTTACACTGACGATAAGAAGCTCGCGCAGATTATGCGCAACTTCATTTCCAATGCCCTCAAGTTCACCCAAAACGGTGAGGTGCGCATTTCCGCCTGCGCCGAAGGTGACAGCGAAGTTCGCTTCGCCGTGACGGACACAGGCATCGGCATTCCGGAGGACATGCACGGTAACTTGTTCGAAGACTTTGTGCAGATCGATACGCCGCTGCAGAAGCGCCTGCGCGGCACCGGTCTCGGGCTGTCGCTGTGCAAACGTTTCGCCGAACTGCTGGGAGGGCGCGTGGGCGTCGACAGTAAGCCGGGGGTGGGATCAACTTTCTATGTAGTCATCCCCGTGGCGATTTCCACGGAGCGCGCTGATGGATAATAGCCGGCTGCTGATCGTCGATGACAATGCCGCTACGCGCTATGCCATACGTCGCGTACTGGAGCGGCACGGTTACATCGTGCTCGAGGCCGGAACGGGCACCGAAGGCCTGGGGCTGATCGCCGCAGGGGGTCTCGACGCACTGATTCTCGACGTAAATCTACCGGACATGAGCGGCTTCGACATCGTGCGGCAGCTGCGAACCGATGACCGCACGCAGCTGCTGCCGGTCATTCACGTTTCCGCAGCCTCAATCCAGACCGGCGACATCATTACCGGCCTGGACGCAGGGGCCGACGCCTACCTCATCCACCCTGTCGATCCGGACGTGCTTCTGGCGACACTGCGTACGCTGTTGCGGGTGCGCGATACCGAGCATGCGCTGCACGAAAGCGAGGCTCGCTTTCGTGAAATCTTTTCCCAGGTGGCGGCCCCCATCGCGGTGATCGACCCGAACCTGCAGATCCACGAGAGCAACCGAGCGCTGTCCTTGCTGCTAGGTGACCAGCCGGAACCATCGGCGCTTACGGCAAGCCTTGCCGGGGGACAGGACGCTAAGCTGCTGACACTGCGGGCGAGCCTGGCCAGTGGTGCCCGCTGGCACGACACGCTGTTCATGCAGGTTGCTGGGGAGCGGCTTGAAACCAAGTGGCAGGTTTCGCCATACCGGGCCTCCGAGCTGGGGCTGGTCGTTATCGAAGATATTACCGAACAGCGTCAACGCGAGCGCTCGCAACGGCAGCAACTCGACAACGCCACCAACGAGCTTGCCCGCGAGGTCGCCGAGCGTGTGCGCACTGAAGGGCAGCTGATGCAGGCGCAGAAAATGGACGCGCTGGGCAAGTTGACCGGCGGCATTGCGCACGACTTTAACAACCTGCTGACCGGCATCATTACCGGCATTGAGCTGCTCAAGAAGCGCGTGCACGAAGGCCGCACCGATGCCGTCCTGCGTTTTGCCGATACAGCGCTAAATTCGGCTCGCAGTGCCGCCTCGATGACCAACCGGCTGTTGGCTTTCGCCCGCCAGCAACCGCTTGATGCGCGCCCCGCCGACCTCAACGATCAGGTCCGCTCGCTCGAGGAGCTTTTGCAGCGAACCATTGGCGAGCACATATCGCTGAATCTGGAGCTGTCCGAGCAAGGTGCGGTGGCACAGGTCGATGCCAACCAGCTCGAAAGCGCCATCCTCAATCTGGTCATCAATGCGCGCGATGCCCTGCCCCGCGGCGGCAACATCACCATCCGCACCGCAGCGCTGCAGTGTGAGGGCGATGCGGACCTGGCTGACGGAAGCTATGTCGTGCTCACGGTGGAGGATGATGGCATCGGCATTGCGCCCGATGTGCTGGGCAAGGTGTTCGATCCCTTCTTCACGACGAAACCGCTGGGCCAAGGCACCGGTTTGGGATTGTCCTCGATTTACGGTTTTGCCCGGCAGTCCGGGGGCGAAGCCAGACTAAGCAGCGTTGCTGGCGAGGGTACGCAAGTTTCTCTGGTGTTGCCGGCTGCCATTGCTGCGCAAGCGACAACCGCGTTGGTCAAAGACTTGTCGCAAGGCAATGGGGAGCACGTGCTCATCGTCGAGGACATGCCGGCAGTCCGCATGCTGGTGACCGAGATGCTGTGCGAGGCCGGCTACCGCTGCAGTGAAGCCGGCGATGTCGCCACGGCGTTGTCAGTCCTGCGGGATGATGCCACCGTCGACCTGCTTTTGACCGACGTTGGGCTTCCACAAATGTCAGGGCGGGATCTGGCTGACGCAGCGCGAATCCACCGCCCTGCGTTACCGGTGCTGTTCATGACCGGTTACGCTGAAAACGCCGTTCGCCGCGATCGCTTTCTCGCCGCAGGCATGGATATGGTGATCAAGCCATTCCAGATCGGCGAGCTGCTCGACAAAGTGCGCCACATGCTCGATCGGTCGGCAACTTCGCCGGCTGACTGACCAAGCGAAAACCCAGCTGCACTACCCCTTTCTTTTCTGACCCTTGTCGATCGCGATCAAGTCTCCCCAGTCACCGTATTCGTACCAGTCGTCCCCCATCATTTCAGCCGGATGCTGAGTTCTGCCAGCACCATTGCCGCAGGCCAGCGAGTCGGCTGGGCAATAGCGATCACACCCCCAGCAGATGCGCTCGGGATGCGGCGGATTGAGCGGAAATTTCTTGGCCACCACAGACTTCCAGGTTTGCGCGGAAAGAAGCATTCAGGCTAACCAGACCGTCGTTGGCTGAACTTGATCAGGCTCAAAGATGGTCATTTCCAGCAGATAGGTAAGGGTTTGGCAGCGTCCAAACGCGGCCCCTCTGTACCAGTCTGAGTGTCTTTACGGTCTTGCGAGCTGAACCCTGGCCGTGTGGGTAGCTCTACTGAGTCATTACCGCAACGATGCGATTACGCCAGAGGGCCCGTTTTGCCAGAACTTCAGACAATGGGATTGTCGATGAGCGTAGGCCTTTTATTGGTCTGCGCGGTGGTGATTGGCATCGTGGGCACCCGCCTCACACGGGTCGTCGATGAGCTCGCTGACCGCACCGGCATGGGCGAAGCGATGGCCGGCGCCATCCTGCTGGGAATGGCGACCTCGTTGTCAGGGATCGTTCTGTCGGTCACCGCCGCCTGGGAAGGCCGCCCCGAGCTGGCAATGAGTAACGCGCTGGGCGGCATCGCGGTACAGACGCTGTTCCTCACGGTCGCCGACCTCGCCTTGCGGCGGGTCAACCTAGAGCACGCAGCGGCTTCGATCGGCAATCTCATGCAAGGCACGCTGGTGTTGTGCCTGCTGTCGCTGATCCTTGTCGGCTGCTTTTCTCCTGATGTCACCGTCTGGGCTATTCACCCGGTTACCCCACTGCTGCTGCTCGGCTACTTGTATGGCCTGCGCGTGATTGCGAAAGGCCAGAACGAAGCCATGTGGTTTCCAGCGCGTACCCGCGAGACCCGCGAGGACACGCCGGATGAAGAATCGACGGATCGCTCGCTGACGTCACTCTGGGTTCGCTTCGTGATCATGGCTGCAATACTGGGCATCAGCGGCTGGGTACTGGAGGCAGCGGCCAGTGAGATCGCAACGCGAACCTGGCTCAGCGAGGCCGTGGTCGGCGTTCTCCTGACGGCTGTCGTGACGTCGCTGCCGGAGCTGGTCACCTCGGTCGCGGCGGTCAGGCGCGGTGCATTGACCCTGGCCGTAGGTGGCATCATCGGCGGCAACGCCTTCGATACCTTGTTTGTCGCGGCCTCGGATATCGCCTATCGAGACGGCTCTATCTACCACCATATTTCCAACAGCGTGCTGCTATGGGTGGCCCTGTCGATACTGATGACCGGCGTGTTGCTCATGGGCCTGCTACGCCGCGAGAAGCACGGACTGGGCAAGATCGGCTTCGAAAGCGTCACGCTGATCGGCCTGTATTTCGCCGGCGTCGCCATGGTCCTCGCCAAAAGCCAGCTCGGCTGATAGCGGCTTCAGAACAAGCCGAGCTGCTCGTCGATCAGTGCGTTGAAGCTGTCATTCACGAAGGGCAGGATGGCATCGGCCACAGGCTGCAGTTGACGACTCACGTAATGGTCATAGTCGATGGGGGCACGCCGCACTTCGAGCGGCTCCGGCCCAGCCACAGTGATCAGGTAGCTGATCCAGCCGCCGTTCTGGTACTGCCGCTGGCGACCGTTTTGCAGGTTGTAGTCGTCGGCAATACGCGCCGCCCGCACGTGTGGCGGGACGTTGCGCTCGTAGTCATCCAGGCGCCGACGTAAGCGCTTGCGAAAGATCAGCAGCTCGTCCAGCTTCCCCGTCAGGGTGCGCTGAACGTAGCTGCGCACGTACTCCTGATAGGGCTCGCGACTGAAGATGCGCCGATACAACTCCTGCTGAAACTGCTGAGCCAGCGGCGACCAGTCGGTCCGCACCGTTTCCAGCCCTTTGAACACCAGGCCGTCACTGCCATCAGGCCGCGTCACCAGCCCTGCATAGCGCTTTTTGCTGCCCTCCTCCGCGCCTCGGATGGTCGGCATCAGGAAGCGCTTGAAGTGTGTTTCGTATTGCAGTTCCAGCGCGCTGATCAACCCGAACGTTTGCTGCAAATGCTGGCTCCACCAATCATTGATGCGCTGTACCAGTTGCTTGCCGATACGCGCCGCGTCATCGTCATCATGGGCGCGCTTGAGCCAGACGAAGGTGGAGTCGGTATCACCGTAGATCACACTGTACCCCTCTGCCTCGATCAGCTCGCGGGTGCGGCGCATGATCTCGTGGCCGCGCAAGGTTATCGACGAGGCCAGCCGCGAATCGAAAAACCGACAGCCGCTTGAGCCGAGCACGCCGTAGAAAGCATTCATGATGATTTTCAGCGCCTGCGACAGCGGTTTGTTGCCCTCGCGCTTGGCCGACTCGCGCCCTTCCCAGACACGCTCGACAATCGCCGGCAGGCAATGCCGCGTACGCGAGAAACGGGCACCACGAAAGCCAGGCACCGAGTCGCTGTCGTCCGGTTGGCGCATGCCTTCGACCAGTCCCACCGGATCGATCAGAAAGGTGCGGATGATCGAGGGGTAGAGGCTTTTGTAGTCCAGCACCAGCACCGATTCGTACAGGCCCGGCTGCGAATTCATCACGAAGCCGCCGGGGCTGGCCTCTGGTGGTCGCTCACCGGGGTTGGGCGCGACGAAGCCCTGTCGATGCATCAATGGGATGTAAAGGTGCTCGAACGCTGCCACTGAACCTCCGCTGCGGTCGGCTGGCAGCCCTGTGACAGTGGCGCGCTCAAGCAGGAAGGTCAGCAGTTCGGTCTTGTGGAAGATCCGCGTGACCAGCTCGCAATCCTTGAGGTTGTACCGCGCCAGCGCCGGCTTGTCTTCGGCGAACATGCGGTTGATTTCATCCATCCGCTGATAGGGCGTGTCGATGGCTTTGCCTTCTCCGAGCAGCGTTTGCGCGACATTCTCCAGGCTGAACGAAGGAAAACTCCAGGTGGCCGAGCGCAGGGCTTCGATGCCATCGATGATCAGCCGGCCCGCCGCTGCAGCAAAAAAATGGTTGCCTCGGCTGCCGTGCTCACGCCAGACCATCTCTTCCCCGCCGCGCCCCAAGCGCAGCGGCACCTGATAGCGCTGGGCCTGATCACGCAGCACCCGCAGGTCGAACTGCACCAGATTCCAGCCAATGATGGCGTCCGGGTCGTGCAGCGCCATCCAGTCGTTCAGTCGTTCAATCAGCTGTTGGCGGCTGTCACAGTATTCCAGCTGAAAATCCACGGTATCGGCATTGCCGTTAGCGGGCCCGAGCATATAGACCTGGCGCTCTCCGCAGCCTTCCAGCCCTATGGAAAACAGCTCGCCACGCATGGTGGTTTCGATGTCCAGCGAGACCAGCCTGAGTTGCGGTCGATAGCTCGGCGCTGGCTTGATCTGTGCTTCGACCCACACGCCCTCTTCGTTCGGCTGTCCGGTATAGCTGACCGGGGCGGTGATAAAGCGCTCCATCAGGTAACGCTCTGGTGGGCGAATGTCGCCTTCGTAAACATCCAGTCCCGCGTCCCGCAGCCGCTTGTCCAGGTGCATCAACTGACGGTGCTGCTTGCAATACAGCCCGACGACCGGACGGTGGCGGAAATCGATCAGATTCAAGGGCCGCAGCTCAACGTCACGCTCACCCTTGAGCAGCATTTCAACCTTGCGTTGCTGAGCTGCCGGAATGAAGGCGACAGAGGGTTGATACGGCACGCGCAAGCGACGTGGACCGGCATCGGTCGCCAACCAGAACTCGACCTCGGTACCCGCCGCGGTATCGCGCCAGTGCCGAGTGAGCACAAACCCTTGCTGCAGATCCACCGTTCGCCGCCCCACTTATTGCTGTGGCGGTCATTCTACGTGGCTAAGGCCGCGGTGGCGTCGCTGGATGACAATGACAGTTATCGGACAACATGACGATTGAGTAAGTTGAAGGATCACCATTCCAGCCCTAATTCGCTTTGACAATGGCGAAAACGCTGACAATACTCATCGCGGTTGTACGACAACTAGATAAACAATAACAATGGATAAAACCCTCATGACGATCAACTTCAACACGCCACTGACCAGCGACAAGCCAGAAAACGACAGGCGCTCTTTTTTGAAAAGCTCGCTGCTGTTCTCAGCCGGCGTTGCGTCGATGGGCAGCCTCGGCTTTCCCAGGCTTGCCGCGGCTGAACCGCTGACCCAGCGTTACCCGGACGAGCTGGTTGAAATCCTCGACGAGAGTTTTGCCAAGTACCGGTTGTTCAACGCCAGCGTCGAACGTCTCGCCACAGGCATGCGCTGGGCAGAGGGCCCGGTCTGGGTCGGCGACGGGCGCTATCTGCTGGTCAGCGATATTCCGGAAAACCGCATCATGCGTTGGGATGAAATCACCGGCTCCTTCGATGTGTTCCGCCAGCCATCCAACCATTCCAACGGCCTCGCGCGCGACCTTCAGGGCCGGTTGCTGACGTGCGAAGGTTCGACCACCAATGATCTGGGCCGTCGTGTGACCCGCACCGAACCCGACGGCAGCATCACTGTGCTGGCTGACCAGTTCGACGGCAAGCGCTTCAACTCGCCCAATGACCTGGCAGTTCGCGGCGACGGCTCGATCTGGTTTACCGACCCGCCTTTCCAGACCGGCAACTATTACGAGGGCCACAAGGTTCAGACTGAGCTGTCGGATGCCGTTTACCGTATCGACGGTGAAACCGGCGCCGTGACCCGCGTAATCGATTCAATATCCGGGCCTAATGGGCTGTGCTTCTCTCCTGATCAGAAGACGCTCTATGTTGTGGAAGGGCGCGCCAAACCGAACCGACTGGTCTGGGCCTACCCGGTCAAGGATGACAACACTCTTGGCGAACGCCGCAAGCACATCGAAGCCTCGGCCTATGGCGCACTGGACGGCATCAAATGCGACGAGGACGGCAATCTGTGGTGTGGCTGGGGCAGCTCAGGCGCGCCGGAAGCCGTGACCGCCGACCTAGATGGCGTGATGATTTTCAACCCGGCGGGCAAGGCGATCGGCAAGATCCGGTTGCCGGAACGCTGTGCCAATCTGTGCTTCGGCGGCGCCAAAGGCAACCGCCTGTTCATGGCGGGCAGCCATTCGCTGTATGCGCTCTATGTCAACACGCGTGATGCGAGCTTCGGCAAGTACGGCAGCTGACCAGGCTCCGGTCCTTTCCTCCAAGCCCAGCTTCCCTTCGCAGCGAGCTCTTTCGTGAAGCACTGCCACCCCAGGCTCACAGCATTCGCGAGCAAGCTCTCTCCAACAGGTTGGCGCGACCCGAACGCTCCAATCGCTCAAGCGACCGACGCATCCTCGCCGAGGTGAATCACCCGGGCCGCGCGCAGCATGCACTTGGTCATTTCGGGTGGTGAAAACTTGGTCAGGATGTCGTTGGCACCAGCAGCCTTGGCTTTGTCGGTGCTGATGGTGCTGTCCAGCGAGGTATGCAGCAGCACATAGATCGAAGCGTAGTCCGGGTGCTTGCGCAGTGCCTGGGTGAAGGAATAGCCATCCATTTCGGGCATCTCGATGTCCGACACCACGCAATTGATCGCCTCGTAGCCGCCCTTGAGACTATCGAGTGTTTCGAACGCTTCACGGGCACTTCGCACCGCATGGCAGGTGATGCCCATCTTGGTCAGCGCGGACACCGACATGTGGATGGCCACTTGGCTGTCATCAACGATCAAGGCACGGGTTTCGGTGAGCAGTTGCGCATCCTGGTCATCCAGATGAGAAATGTCGGCCTCACCGGGCACAGGGGCGATGTTGTGAATGACCTTTTCCACGTCGAGGATCTGGATCAGCTCACCATCCACTTCCGCCGTTCCGGTAATGAACGAGCTGGCGCGTGCGCCATAGGGCGGTGGGAGGATTTTCGACGTCTGGATATGCACGATCTTGACCACCGCCTGGACATGCAAGCCCTGTTTGGAACGGCTGATCTCGGTGACGATCAGGCAGCCCCCTTTGGGGTCCTGCAACGGCGCCATGCCGATCGCCAGGCTGAGGTCGATCACCGACAACGGCTGTCCGCGCAGCGTAGCGACGCCGCGGACATGGGGATGCGACTCGGGCAGCCGCGTCAGCGACGGCGTCGGAATGATTTCGCTGACCTTCAACAGGTTGATCGCCATCTGCTTGCCACTGCGCAGCGTGAACAGCAGAAGCGATAAGGCGTCGGTAGCGGATGCGTTGTTCATGGATGGTCCTGTGGAAAGCCGGTCTCGTGCCGAGTGGTCACCTCGCTAGAGCCTTGTCGGCTGCTGCGCGCAAATCTTCAATGGAATCGGCGCGGGCCAGACGAGTTGCCGCCGCGCCGCCGGATTCAGCAGCGCTCGAAGACCGCCGCGATACCCTGCCCGCCACCGATACACATGGTCACCAGCGCGTAGCGGCCCTGAACGCGCTGCAGTTCATGGATCGCCTTGACCGTGATGATCGAGCCGGTCGCGCCCACCGGATGACCGAGGGAAATACCCGAACCGTTAGGATTGACCCGCGCCGGGTCCATGCCCAGCTCCTGCATGACCGCGCAGGCCTGGGCAGCGAAGGCTTCGTTGGCTTCGATCACGTCAATCTGATCGAGGCTGATTCCGGTGCGCTCCAGCACCTTGCGCACGGCGGGCACCGGGCCGATGCCCATGTACGCCGGGGCCACGCCCGCATGGGCATACCCAACCAGCCTAGCCATGGGCTTGAGCCCCAGCGCTCGCGCCCGTCCGGCTTCAGCCAGCACCAGCGCAGCAGCACCATCATTGAGGCCGGAGGCGTTACCGGCCGTCACGCTGCCGTTATCTTTCTTGAAGATCGGCTTCAACGCCGCGAGGCGCTCGGCGGTCAGGTCCGCGCGCGGGTGCTCGTCGGTATCGAACAGCACACTGCCTTTTCGGGTGGTGACTTCCACCGGAACGATCTGCTCGCGAAAGCGGCCACTTTCGATTGCACGCACGGCGCGCTGCTGACTTTCCAGGGCCAGCGCATCCTGCTGTGCGCGGTTGATGCCATAACGCTCGGCCACGTTTTCGGCGGTGACGCCCATATGGAACTTGCCCCAAGGATCGTGCAACAGGTTGTTCATGTAGTCGATTGCCTGACTGTCACCAAGGCGCGCGCCCCAGCGCAGGTTCGGCAGGATGAACGGGCCGCGGCTCATGCTTTCCGCGCCGCCGCCAATGGCCACATCGGTGTCACCCAGCAGGATTGACTGAGCCGCCGAAATAACCGCTTGCAAGCCCGAGCCGCACAGGCGGTTAACGTTGAACGCTGGGGTTTCCAACGGGATACCGGCATCCACCGCAGCGACCCGCGCCAGGTAGCCGTCCCGTGGTTCAGTGGGGATCACATTGCCCATCACCACGTGACCAACGGCGTCCGCTGGCGTGCCGGAACGCTCAAGCGCACCGCGACAGGCGGTGGTCGCGAGGGTGATCAGGTCGACTTCTTTTAGCGCACCGCCAAAGGAGCCAATCGGCGTGCGCACTGCACCGACAATCACGATTTCACGTTCAGCCATGGGTTGCTCTCTGCTGCAAGGTTCGGGGCATGCCGGGGGACGCGACACGGCGAGTCGCCCGATCCTAGCGGCCTGATCCAGGAGAACAATACTCAGCAACGCAGACGCGCTGTGCGAATTTGCAGAACCGAGCGGTCAGCTAAAAGCGGCGATCAGCAGGCGGGGGCACGCGGCACCATGGCATCACTGGCGATCAGCCCGCTCTGCGCCTGTCGGGCCGCTTTCTCGGCTCGCTTGCGCGCGCTGATGCTTGCTACACATTGGTCATCGTTGTTGAGGATGACGATGCACTCCAGACACTGGATGCACTCGTCATAGTCGATACGCCCATCTCGCTTGATGGCGCCGATCTCGCACTGATGCTTGCAGTGCTGACAGGGCTGGCCGCACGCGTCGATGCGTTTGAGCCAGGAAAACAGGTGGAACTTGCCGAGCATCGCCAGCCCCGCGCCCAGCGGACAGACGTAGCGGCAATAGAGCTTGTGCACGAACAGACCAAGCCCGAGCAGAACCACTGCATAAAGCACAAACGGCCAGGAGCGCACGAAGAACAGTGTGATGCTGGTCTTGAACGGCTCGACTTCGGCAAGCCTCTCGGCCAGCGTCAGTGAATAGAAGGCGGTTGGCACCAGACCGATGAGGATCAGGTACTTAAACCACTGCAAGCGCTGATGGCTGCGGTCGGAGATTTTCCATTGGCGGATGTGCAAGCGCTTGGCCAACCAACCGAGCATTTCCTGCAGCGCGCCAAACGGACAGAGCCATCCGCAGAATACGCCACGGCCCCAGATGAACAGGCTGGCAAAGGTAAAGCTCCAGAGGATGAAGATCACCGGGTCCATCAGGAACACTCGGATATCGAAGTTCTCCCCCAGCGCCAACAGCAGGGTGAAGATGTTCACCACCGAGAGCTGACCCTGGGCATAGAGACCGATAAACACCAGGGTGAACAACAGAAATCCCGCGCGGAACAGATGGAAGCCACGGCTGTGCTGGCTGATGCGGTGCTGCCAGATAAACACCCCGCTCAGCAGGATCAGCGACACACCAAGCACGCCGATCTGCCACACGCGCTCCTGCCACATGCGCAACCAGATGGGCGTCGGCTCGACTGCAGCCTGCACCTCTTCGATGTTGAACAGCGCCTGGTTGAGCTGAAAGTCACGGGTGAAGTCCGTGCTGCTTTGCACCAGATGGTTGCGCTGCAGGTTCACGTTCAGGCGCAATCCGGCAGGCTCGGCTGGATTGAACGCGCTATGTGCCTTGATGCGGAAGATCTGCGCCTCGCCCTCTTCAAGCGGTGCGTCGACCAGCTCCATCACCGCGCCGTTGTTGAAGTTCATGTCGTAGAGGTCGATGGCGTGACCGTTCTGCATCAATACCAGTCGGCTGGGCGATGTGGCAGGCACGAAGTCGTCTGGCACATGGCGGTAAATGCCCGAAGAGAGCACCAGCACAGCCTGCTCGTCGGCTTTCAGCTCCTCGTTGAGCCTGGCGAATCCTGCGTCACCCAACAGGTTGCGACCGATGCTTGGCGCGTTCAGGTACGCGAAGTAGAGGTCGGTGAAGGCCTGGGTATCGCTCTCCGGCTCGATACCCTGGTAACCATCAATGGAATGGCCCAAGCCACGTTCGACCTCATCGCGGCTGATCGTCCAGTGCTGAAGATAGCCACGCTGCAGCAGCTCTGACCAGTCGAGCGGTTCATAAAGGTCAGGCTTGGCCGTGGCCAAGGGACCACTGGCGAACCCTTCGAGCAGCTTGCGAGCAACGCTCAGGGCGGAGAGCAACACGGTTTCGTTGAGGATCACCACCGACACGGTTGCCTTGCTCACCCCGTCGATTCGGACAATCGACTCACTGGCGCTGGCCCCTCCCTGTGAACCGCCCACCACAATGGGTATGCCGATCGATTTCTGTTGGTACTGATCAACGAAGTCGAACAGAGGTTGTTCGCCCAGCCCGTGCAGGAAAACCGGCTCGTGATGTTCAAGCACCTTCACCCCGGCCAGCACGCCCTGAGTGTCCATGCCGATCAGCAGACGGATCGGCTTGCCGGAAAACCCCTGCAGATTCGAATAGTCGGTGGACTCGAAGGCATAACCGAGCAGTTCGTCCAACTGGTAGACACTGTGCACCGGCGGATCGTCTTGCTTTGGCTCGATGCGCGTCGCTTTGGGAAACAGCTGCTGGATCTGCGCGTCCAACTCCTGCGCAAACAGCGTCGGGCAGGCCAGCAGGCTCAACAGCAACAACAGGCGCGAAAAGAAGCTGGCGCGACGTGTCATGGATGCTCCAGTCGTATTGTTATACGGCCATGCTATCCCCCACTCGACACACCGCCATGCGACTTGCTGGTTGATACGGCGCTACTTCAGTCGCATACCCCAACCCACAGCAGCCGATGTCGCGCCTGTCGCACGCACTCACCTTGACGGAACGATGCACGCCAACTGCGGGCCCAAGCTACACAACCCATAGGGAGGCCCAGCGATGACCAAGGCAGTCAAACCGGACGCCGAAGCACCCTACTTCGAAGCCCCGGCTCATATACCCAGCGGCAGCAACCATCAGATTCCCCACAGCCATCGGCTGGTCTACCGCGATCACGACGTAATCGTGCACCTCACCGGGTATGAGTACGAAACCTTTGGCGAGACGCTGTGGGCCGTAGGCGCTGAAGTGGTGAAAGATCTGGAAATCGTCGTCCCGGTGAGCGTCGACCAGACACAACACTTCAGCAGCTATGACGAAGCCTTGGCACACGGCACCGAGCTGGGCCAGAGCCTGGTCGACGAGCTCTAGCACTCAACACCTGAACAGCCCTGCCGCCTAACTGCGGCCAGACCAACCGGAGATTCAATTCAATGAACGACAACAACGCAGTCGTGCGTCACGACGAGCCCCAGCACTGCTATGTCCTCGCCGTTGGCGGCGAGGCGCTAGGTGTCGCCAGCTATGAAGACGACGGTGATCGCCGGGTATTCAGTCATACCGAGGTCGACCCAAGCCTGGAGGGTCAGGGCATGGGCAGCAAGTTGATTCGCGAATCGCTCGATGACACCCGCCAGAGTGGCAAGCGCATCGTGCCGGTATGCGAGTTTGTCGCGGCGTACGTGAAAAAGCACCACGACTGGGACGACATTATCGAGGCGCGATAAAAGCACGCCGAGGGGGCAGGCATTTATCGCTGAGGCGAGTACCATGCCGGCCCCGAACCGAAGCGCTCCGCATGACCTGTACCCATCGCAAGATCGATCACCTTCGCCGCCAGATTCCGGGTTTAGCCTGCGAATCCGGCTGCCACGATTGTTGCGGACCGGTCACCGCGTCCTCGGAAGAGATGGCCCGCTTGCCGTACAAGAGCGTTGCCGAGCATGACGCCGCCCTGGCCCACTGGAATTGCGTGCACCTGGGGCCAAACGGCTGCGAGGCCTATGAGCAGCGACCGCTGATCTGTCGACTGTTCGGCACCACCGCCAGCCTGCCCTGCCCGCGCGGCCGCGGCCCGGAAAATCCCACGGCCCCCGACGTGGAAAAGCAGGTGCATCAGCTGATTGCCAGCACGCGCCAGGTGCTGGTCTAGCAACGAAGACAAAAAACTCTAAGAGAGACACGATGAGCAACGAACTGCGGATCGAAGACATCCAGCTTGGCGACGGCAAGGCCGTGGTCAAAGGCGCCCTGATCACCACGCAATACCGCGGCCAGCTCGAAGACGGCCGCGTGTTCGATTCGTCCTATGATCGCGGCAAGCCGTTCCAATGCTTGATCGGCACCGGCCGAGTGATAAAGGGCTGGGACCAGGGATTGATGGGCATGAAAGTCGGTGGCAAACGCAGACTTTTCGTTCCCGCCCACCTCGCCTATGGCGAACGGCAGGTAGGTGAACACATCACGCCGAACTCGAACCTGCTGTTCGAGATAGAGCTGTTGGAAGTGCTGACCCGTGACGACTGAACACCATGGGTAATGCCCGAAAATACCAACCCGACAGCCGCCCGCTGAAGGGTTGAATAGAGAGCGGCCTGTTCCGACAACCGCTCCACAAACAGACGCTCTTCCCACCGATGACGGCTGTAGCCAGGGCAACAGTCGTCATCGGCTTCAGGCGTGGGCGGGCTGTCCGCTAGCCGCGGTGGTCGATGAGGGGCGGCCGATCGAATCGCTCACCACGTCACCCAGCATGTCGGCGGTAATCGCGCACAGCGTCCAGCCAAGGTGGCCATGGCCGGTGTTGTAGAACACGCAGGGCGCACTGCCGCGGCCGACCTTGGGCATCATGTTGGGCATCATCGGTCGAAGGCCGGCCCAAGGGACCACGCTCTGGGTGCTGACCCCAGGGAAGCACTCGGCCACCCAGTCCACCAGCGGACGAATACGATCGGCGCGGATGTCGCGGTTATAGCCATTGAACTCGGCAGTACCGGCTACCCGTAGACGGCTGTCACCCAAGCGGCTGGTGACCAGCTTGGTTTCGTCATCCAGCAAGCTGACGGTAGGCGCCGAGGCGCGACTGGTATCGTCATTGAGATTGACTGTGATCGAGTAGCCCTTCACCGGATAGATGTTGACCCGGTCGCCCAGTTGCGCCGCCAGCGCACGGCTGGCAGTACCGGCACAGATCACCACGCCATCGAAGGTTTCGGATTCGTCTCCACCTGGCGTAGCGAGCGTCACCTTTGCTTGGCGGCCGTTAGTCGACACGCCCTTCACTTCCTGACCGTAACGGCATTCAACACCCAAACGTATGGCCGCCGCCGCAAGGCCGTTGGTGAACATGTGGATGTCGCCGGTGGAATCACACTCGGTGTAGTAGCCACCGTAGTATTTCCCTGCCAGCGTTGGTTCAATCGCACGCATCTCGTCGGGTGTCACGCTACGCCGGGGTAGCCCGCCTTGTGCCAATAAGCTGGATACCTGGCCGGCATGGTCGAAACCGGACTTGTCACGGTAGATGTGCAGGATGCCGGCCTTTTTCAGGTCGAAATCGATGCCCTCTTCCTCGGCCCAGGCGAACAGGTGCTCGCGGGCGGCGATAGCCATGCGAGCCGTTTCGATGGTGTTCTGGCGGTATTGCGGAATAGAGCCGATGAACTCGGCGAACCAGGACAGCTTGTGCCAACTGGGTTTGGGGTTGACCAGCAGCGGCGCGTCGCTCTTGAGCATCCACTTGATGCCCTTGAGGATGGTTGACCAGTGATTCCAGACCTCGGCGTTGGAGGCGGACAATTGGCCGCCGTTGGCGAACGAGGTTTCCATCGCCGCGTAGCGATGTTTTTCCAACAGCGTGACGGCGAAACCGCGCTTGGCCAGTGCGTAGGCCGTAGTGATGCCGGTGATACCGCCACCAATGACAGCGATCGTTTTCATGCTTATAGCTCCAGAACGTCAAGGGGTCAGAGCCCGTCCACACTATGCGGATCAGGCGCCCCCTCTGTTCTGGACCTGAGAGTTTCACGAGCATGGCCGCTCGCTTGCTCCTTCGGTGCGACGGGCGACGATGGCCCGGCGGCTCTTCAGAGTTCACCCGTGATAACGGTCCTTTTGCCTGAGAGTTTCCGGGGCGGTTGCTCCTTCGGCGCTGCACACGGCCAAGCCGCTGCAGTCTCTCCCGATATCACTTCATCGCCATGAACATGTGCTCACGGCAGTCTTATCACAAGCACAATGCGCGCCAATAAACACTGACACGCCGTGGCTGGGCGCCGCCACTTGAAGACGACTGATACCGCACCGCCACAGTTCACAGGCGATGCGCGTTGCAAGCCGATGCTCGTTTCTAGCGCAGAAATCGAGACAGAAGATAGTCCTCAACAGGCCGAACCTCAACCGCCCACGAGGGCAATCAACCGACTCAGGTCCACGGGTTTGGTCATATGTATGTCGAAACCTGCTTCCAAGGCCTGCTCGCGATCGCTCGGCTGGCCCCACCCGGTGATGGCGATCAATCGCACACTGGCACCGCTGGGATGGGCACGGATCGTCCGCGCCACCTCGTCACCCCGTTGCCCTGGCATGCCTATGTCCAGCACAACCACCTCCGGTTTGAGCTGAAGGTAACGCTCGAAGGCTTCGATGCCATCAAACGCCAGGTGCACTTCGTGCCCCTCTAGCCGCAAGATCTCGGCCATGGTTTCGGCAATGTCCTGGTTATCGTCGGCAACCAGAACGAGCCGCTTGTTCAGCGTGACGCTTTCGTTGAGATCACGGCTTGCGCCGGCGGTATTGGCAGACAGAATCGGCAGGGACAGGCTGAACTCCGCGCCGTGGCCGAGCCCTTCGCTGCGCACCCGTAGGTCTGCTCCGTGAAGCTTCGCCAGTCCTTTGGCCAATGCCAGGCCGATGCCGAGGCCGGAGTTGATGTGCGACCCGACGACCGGCACCTGAGCGAACCTTTCGAATATCAATTTGAGATTTTCATGCGCAATACCCACACCGTTGTCAATGACCGAGACCCTGGCGTTTTCGCCATCCCGAGCCGCAGTGATGCGAATGCAACCGCCATTGGGAGTGAATTTCGCGGCGTTGTTGAGCAGATTGGTCAGGATCTGCTCGAGGCGAAGCGGATCGGCTTCCAGCAGGATGGGCGTGGCAGGCAGCTTCACGACCAACTCGTGATGTTTCGCCTCGATCTTCTCCCGGGCAGTATCCACGGCCGCTTCGATAACGTTGCGCAGGTCCAGTTGCTCCTTTCGTAAGGTCAGCTTGCCAAGCGTGATACGGGAGATGTCGAACAGGTCGTCGAGCAGCAACGCCATGTGCCGTACCTGGCGTTCGATGATTTGCTGGCTACGCAGCTTTTGCACATCGCTGGCCGCTGCAGAACCGAAAATGCCGACAGCCAGACGAATCGGAGCCAGCGGGTTACGCAGCTCATGGGCGAGGGTTGCAAGGAATTCATCCTTACGTCGCGCGGATTCACGAATCTCCAGCTCATGCTGCTTGGCCTCGGATACGTCAGCGAACCATACGGCCAGGCGCTGATCGAATGGCGTCGCGATCACCCGCACCCAACGTTCGCTATCGTTCGCCGTGCTGAGAAGTTCCAAATCGCGCGGTTGCTGAAACCGCGCTACCTCCAGCAAGACTTCCAACGCTTGCGGATTGGCCGCGTCACCAAGCACCTCGCTTAACCGCCGCCCAGTCAGTTCGGTGACTGTCCCGCGCAGGCTGGTCGCGCCGGTGAGGTTAATGAAATCGATGCAGAAGTCATCCACATCGCCCATTGCGTTCCGATGGGGAGACAGCACTGTAAAAGGCACAGTGGACGAATCCAGCGCCACCTGCAGGCGCTGCTCGAACATCCCCGCCTTGGTCTGTGCCCGCGCCCGGTCGATGAACACGGCGGCCATGCCCGCTAACACATCGGCCAGTCGAATCTCCCGTTCCGTCGGCGATCGCGCCTCTTTGAGCTGCACCGTAAGCGTGCCCAGTACGCTGTTGTCACTGTGCCGAATTGGTGTGCTGTGAACCGAGCGAAATCCTTCGCTGCGGGAAACGGAGACAAATTCGCTGAAGCGGGGGTCGGCTTCGGTATCGGACACCACCACCCGCGTCCCTTGTTGCACCGCTGTGCCACAGGCACCCAAGCCAGGCTGCACATCATCCATGAGCGCCAACGAAGCCACCGAAAACCCCCTCGAGGCATGAATGCGCAAGGGCGCCGCGCCGTCGCTGAGCGCCAGCAGGCCATGCGCGGCGCCGTGCAGCTTGCACAAGACGTCGATGATCGCTTGCAACTGGTCATCCAGAGCAGGCATCTGCAGCAGGCGATTACTTAGGTCGTGCACCAACTCCAGGTCGCTGACCTGCTGGGTCAGATCCTGCTGCGCCAGTTCCAGCCGCGACAGCATGCTGTCGCGCTCGGCCTCACTCGACAGCCGTGCCTGCGCGGCGCTTTCCAGCGCACGCCCGACTTCACGGATCTCTTCGATCTCGCTATCGGGCGCCTGAAAGGCCTCTCCCTGGCCGATAGCCTGGGCCGCTCGCCGCAAATGCCTCATCGGGACGTTGATTCGCCGTGTAGCGAACAGTGCCGCAGCCACCGCGAACACCAGTGACAGCAGCAACCCGCCGCCATAGACTGTATAGGCACGCGCCGCGCCGGCTTCGACAATCTCGGTGGGTACGCCGGTTGCCACTATCCACCCGGACGGCTGCAATCTTACAAAAGAGGTGTAGACCGAATTGCCCTCCATGGTTCTGGAGAGGCCAATCCCTTCTTCGCCTGCGTTCTCCTGCAAAATGGCCGCCAGTGTGGGTGAAGCCGGCAACCCGAGCGTCTCTTCGTGGTGCAGCGATCGCGCGATACGCGTTCCGTTGGAGTCCAGCACGGTGTTGACCCAACCGGTCGGCAGCCTCCGATTCGCAATCACATCAGCCACAGCTTGCGGCTTGAGGACAGCGGTCAATACGTACTGAACCACGTCGCCTTGCTGGACCGGCACACGCAGCGGGACACCCCAGACACCGCCAGGCCCCTGGCTCATGCTACCCACCTGAGGTTTGCCCGTCCTAATCAGCTCGGTGAAGCTGCGCGGCTCGGCGATGGTTCTGGAAGCTGGAGGATTGTGCAGCGACACTCGCCTTAGCACCTCGCCTTCCGGACTCAGGATCAGCAAGGCATACCAGCTGGGCACCGACGGCAACACGCGGCGAACCACATCGACAAACCCATCGATATTGCCATCATCCAGAAGTGGCGACTGCGACAACGTCTGGAGCACATTGAGCGACCGGCTCAATTCGACCTCCACGGCGGTCGCGGCAAGGCGTGTCGCTTCAAGACTGCGCTGCTTGGCCAGCTCTGTCTGTTCGGAGACGATCAAGAGCATACCCAGCCCCGCGACCAGGGCCAGCGGCAGAATCCCCGCCAATGCGATGGTCAATAGACGGCTGCGTAACGGTACTGACCGTCCGAATTTGGCTCCCGTTGACTGATTCAAAATATCGTGTCCTTTGGCGCCCAGACGGATCAGCCGCGAAATATTTCTGCCGAAACGGGTACAGCATGGGACGCAGCGCGGTAGCTTAAGCGATCAGTTGATGGCGCGCACTGAATTGGAAAACCGGGTGCCAAACAGGTTCCATCTCCCCTCTGGGGGTGCGCTGTCATGCAGTACCCCAGCGGAAGCGCCCAACATTCAGAATTGGGAAGGAACCAGACCCATGCTTGAACTTTGCCCAGGCTGTGAATGTAGCAACGTCGATCTACCCCCTCAGTCGGAGCATGTGCTGATCTGCTTTTCGAGTGCACGTTTTGGGCGAGTTGCGCGTCCTCGGTCACGCCCTTCCTCTGGCATTACCGCATTGCCCGACGTCACTCGTCTCGGATGCATGTCAGCAAGGCATTCAGTGTTGAATCACCGTATTCGCCGCTCATCGTAAGCGCACGGCGCCCTTCAGGCGCAATGATGGTGATCGGCGTGCTATCCAGGCCAGGCGAGGCTTCGGTTTCGCCGGGGTGGAGCTGGCACGCTACTTTGAAGCGCTCGTGATTGGTGATCAGAACCTGAACCAGCCCGGACTCGATACCAGGGCCGGGGTCGGTCTCCAGCTCACTGACCTCGACATCGACCCGCAAGTCATTCAGCTCACGTTCAAGATGCAGCGGCTCAGCCATGGCCACCGCAGGTACTAGCAATAATCCCAAGGTCAGGGACGGATTCATGGAAGCCTCCAGAGCGTGGTTCAAACCATATTGAGCCACTACTGGGCCGGGGAGTTCGCGACCAACGCTGCGAAGACTGGCCTCACGCTCGATCCACCTCCCAAGTGCAAGAAGGCCCGCACATGGCGGGCCTCCTGGTCCTGCTTGATGACCGCTTACTTTGGCAGCTTGAAGGTAATGAAGCTGGCGCGACCTTCACGCAGTACTCGCATCGAAACAGAGCGGTTCTTCGGCAGATCCTTGACCACCTGGGTGAACTGCTTGACCGAATCGATCGCTTCGTTGTTCAGGTGAGTGATGACGTCACCCGGGCGCAGGCCGATCATCGCTGCAGGGCCCTGGCTGATGTCGCGAATCACCACGCCGCCAGAGATCTCCAGCGCCTGACGCTGCGCATCGGTCAGTTCGGCGACCGAAACGCCGAGGCGATTGGCGCTCTGCGTGTTGGCACCCGAGCCATCGGCCAAAGCCACGACGTCACCGTCTTCCGGCAGCGCACCGATGCTGATGTTCAACGTCTTGCGCTGGCCATCACGCACCACTTCCAGCTTGGCTTTGCTACCGGGTTTCATCGCGCCAACCAGATGCGGCAGATCACCGGACATATCGATCGACTTGCCGTCGACGCTCAGGATCACGTCGCCTACTTTCAGTCCGCCCTTCGCTGCAGGTCCACCATCCATCACCTGCGCAACGAGCGCACCAGCGGGACGATCAAGCCCGAACGACTCGGCCAGATCCTTGTTCACTTCCTGGATGACTACGCCAAGCCAACCGCGACTGACCTTGCCGTCATCGCGCAGCTGATTGGCCACGTCCATGGCAACATCGATCGGGATCGCAAACGACAGCCCCATGAACCCACCGGAACGGGTGAAGATCTGCGAGTTGATGCCTACAACTTCGCCTTCAAGGTTGAACAGCGGGCCGCCGGAGTTACCTGGGTTGATTGCCACGTCGGTCTGGATGAAAGGCACGTAGCTCTCGTTCGGCAGGCTGCGACCTTTGGCGCTGACCACGCCAGCAGTCACCGTATGGTCGAACCCGAAGGGCGAGCCAATCGCGACCACCCACTCCCCTGCTTTCAGCTCTTCGGAGCTTCCAATCTTGACGGTCGGCAGGCCGTCACCTTCGATTTTCAGCAAGGCCACGTCGCTGCGCGGGTCAGCACCCACCAGCTTGGCTTGCATCTCGCTGCGATCCGGCAGGCGAACCATGATCTCGTCCGCGTCGGCTACAACGTGGTTGTTGGTCAGAACATAGCCGTCTTCGGAAATGATGAAGCCCGAACCCAGCGATTGAGCTTCACGACGACGCTCGGGTTGCTGAGGCATCCCACGCTCGAAAAACTCGCGGAACATAGGCGGGATGCCCTCAAGATCAGGCATCTGTGCCTGCGCGTTGCCGCGCATCGGCTGCTTCTGCTTGGTGCTGATGTTCACCACTGCGGGCGAAGCATCCTCGACCAGAGGTGTGAAGTCCGGCAGGTCAGCGTGGGCAATGAGCGTCTGTCCACACAACGCCACGCCGGCCACGGCAGCCAGGAAGTTTCTACGAAGAATCATAGTGACGGGTCTCTCCACGATGAAAAAATGGGGTTAAAAACGACCGGTCTCGCGCCACAGCCGATCCTGGTCAAAAAAAGCAGCGGGTTGCCGCATGCACAATGGCTGACTCTAAGCTGACAGCCGGGCTGCGGCAAACCCACCCAAGGGAGCTGGCTGTTCCGTCAGCCTGAAGCAGACTTTACGCGTAAGACAGTCAGCTAGGTGTGTAGCGGGCGTAAAGGAAAAGTAAGGTTTTACACACAGCACTCACTGGAGCGATCGCTCCGATAGTCGGTAACCCCGCTAGCTCGAAACGTCTAGCAGCCCTATCTCCTGCGCTGCCTGTCGAACCCGTTGATAGTCATCAGGCAGCGACAACCCTGCCTCTGCGCGTTTGAGCGACAACCGGGCATGATGGTTCGCTGCAAGCGTCATAGCCGCGTCGCCAAGTCGCGCAAGCGATGCAAATGCCTGCTGCAAGCGAATTCCGACTTCGACAACCGCCGCACCGTCACGCGCAATAGGCGTAAAGAAATCGTCGAGCATGTCCGCTACGGTCAGCCCCGGCGCGAATACCCGGTCGAACTTCGGGTCTTCCGGCGGCGTCGGCCTGGACAGGTGCGACAGTACGCGAACGCCTCGGCCAATCACATCAACGGCGGTGCCTTGATCGTTGATTCCAGGCGACAGTGCACGCGAGGCGACCTCGGCCATCACTATGACGCCGTAGCGGGGGTCTCGGTCGAAGGTCCGCTGCGCGCCGATCACAAACGCATCGCGCAGCGCATCGTCGCAGTCTTTATCGATCCCCACCGACCAGGCGATTGGCTGCGAGGGCTCCACAAAGATGCCCGGAAGTACACAGATGTAGACCGCACAACCCTCCGTCTCGGTCAGCTCGCCCAGCGCAGGCATGTCGATATGCTGGACGAAGCCGATCTTGTTCGAGAACAACGGGCGTGCGCCCGGCAGGGCTTTGGGATCGACGTCTAGTGGGCGACCGCCCAGAAACGGCTGTTCCATCCGCTGGCACAGCGCCTGGGTGGCGGCCTTCTCGACTCGGGCCGTCGTTTCGGCGACTCGGCCAAGCCCGGATAACTGATCGATCCAACGCAACAGCGCGTAAAGCACCAGGGCGACCACGACGATCGTCGCGGCGAACAGCACCACGCGGCCGTTATCACCGTATAGGCCGGTGCTCAAGGCGATGATGCCGACCAGACTGAAAATGAATGAACCAATAAAAGTGGAGAGCGTGTTCTGCGTCGTGGGGTCCTCTACCAGCAGAGAAATGGCACGTGGCGTGACATTGTTCGTCGCTGAGCCATAAGCCGCCACCATGATGCTTAGGGAAAAGGTGGTGACCGCCAGCATGCTGGACGCCAGTACACCCAGGATGTTGTCGACGGCATCGGAACCAATCTTCGTTGATAGATCATCCGGGATGTAGGGAGCCACCACCAGTGCTACCAGTGCAGTGGCTATTCCCAACACCGAATACAGGCTGGCCCGGAACCAGGGTCGCTTACTGATGCGGATTACAAACCACTTCCAACGCTCGACCATTTGGTACTCACACTCCATTCGTTTCAGTACAGACAAGCGTACTGAAGGACCGTTGCGTGGGATCCGCGGTTTCTTCGTGCAGTCTCGTTCAACAGTTGTTAGCGGGCCAATGCCTCGACTGCCGCTGGCAGGTCACGCATGTCATTGATCACGGCGGCCACGCCCAACTCCCGCAGCGCCTGGTCATGCCCGGCGGGGATATGGCTGGCACCGGTGAAGCCGATTACCTGCATCCCGGCTGTTCGTGCCGCCAGCACGCCGGTAGGGCTGTCTTCGACGACAAGACAATGGCCAGGCGCGACGCCCATGCGTTCGGCCGCCAGCAGATAGACGTCGGGCGCCGGTTTGGGCGAGCGAACCATTTCAGCACAGAAGATGTTGCCAGCCACCCGCTCGACCAGGCCCGCACGCTGCAAGGATGATTCAACATTATGTAAACGGCTGTTCGACGCCACCGCCAACGGCAGCTTGATCGCCAGCAGCGCCTCGCGCACGCCGGGAATTGCCTGCACTTCTTCCGCCACGACCTTCTCGCTCTGCCGACGCAGATCGGCATCGAAGGTTTCCGGCATGGCCAGGCCGAAGCGCTTTTCGATCAGATCGATGATGCTAGGGACGGTCAGACCGAAAGTGCCCTCCAAAGCGGCATGCAGTTGCTCGGCCGGAACATGCAGGCTCAGCGCTTCGAAGAGCACGCGGTGGCTGATGATTTCGCTGTCGACGATGACGCCGTCACAGTCGCTGATCAGCAAGTCGATAGAGGCCATCGAATCTCCGTGATTGATGCGCAGAAAGGCGCGGCGACTCCGGTTTGGAGACAGCCGCTTGGACTGCACAGGCAGCGTTGAGTTTAGCCTGCAACGCTAAAGCGACCGTTCAACCACGCCGCCTCAGCGAATGCCCAACATCCGGTCTGCTGACCACTGCCCCGCACCGCGTCCGATAACAAGCACCATCAGCCCGATCCAGGTCAGGTGCGTGGGCCAGGCATCGGGGTATACGAAAAGCTGGATCACCAGCGTCATGCCCAGCAGGGCCAAGGCTGATAGCCGCGTTAAGAGCCCGATTACCAGCAGAAGCGGGAACAGATGCTCGGCATAAGTGGCCAGATGCGCTGCCAGCTGAGGCGACAACAGCGGAAGCGCGTACTCGGTTTCAAACAGGTTGAAGGTGCTGGGTTTGATCGTGAGAAATCCGCTGACCTTGGTTCGCCCCGAATAGAAGAACACCGCGGCGATGGCCAGGCGCGCCACCAGGCTCAACATCGAGTCGCTGACGTGGTGTTGCAGCCATAAGGCGAGTCGATTCCAGTGCTGCAACGGACTCGATTTCGAGCTGGCTGGGTTCCTGTGCAAGGTGTGCATGTCGGTGACTCCAGAGGGTGATCAATCGGCGGCGAAAACCTGGGCGGCAAACAGACCCGCCAGCAACGCATTGAAATCCAGCGCTGGCTGGGCCTCGAGCGCGAGATCCGAGGCGCTGCCAAGGGTATGGCCATCGGCGCAGGCGTCGAGAAAGACGCAACCGCCAGAACTAAGGGGCTGCCAGACGACCCGGTTGTCTCGCCTACAGAGCAATGTGCCCTCGCCCTGCCAAAGAAGCGGATCGGGCAAAACGGCGTCTTCACGGTTGCAACGCCACAGGGTGAAGGCCGGCACAACGGACCAGCGCCAGTGCGCCGCTGCGCTGGGTCGCAGACGCAGTTCGGTAAGCTGCGCCGGCGTCATCGAACTCAGCGTATGCAGTTCAAGCCGGGGTTGCTCCGGGGCGGCAAACGCTAAAAGCCACAACTGATCGAGGCGCGCGACCTCGGCGAGGTATGGCAAATCGCGGGCAGCTTCGAACCGCTCAAGAAAGTCTGCAAAGCCCTCGCCATAGCGGACCAACTGCGGTTGGGTCGGAGGGCATTGCTGTGCAAACACGTGCGCTGCCCCACTCATCCACTCGGCACCCACCAGTTGCTCGACCGTCGGGAAGTTCGCCCGCAGCGCATCGACGCACCCTTTCAGCACGGTGTTGCGGTAGACCGCGAACCCTGGTTGCGCCGCCAGCCTTGCCAACCAGTCAGTGGGCGGATTGGCAGCAGAAGGACCAGGGCCCATGGGTTCGTCGGTCCATAGCGCTTCAGCCAAGCCATCTTGGAATTCAGCGAGCGTGAGCGTCATGTCGCCCCCCTTTCTCAAGCAACCGCTGCGCATGGTCGCGCTCGATCAGCAGCTCGGCGAAGGTTGGCAGCTGGTCATCACGTTCGATCAATGTGGGTCGTGTGCCGGTACGCTCGATCAATCGTTCGTAGAGCGACCAGACGGCGGCCGCTATCGGCGCGTCGTGCGAATCGATCAACAGCCGTGAATCCGCGGAGCTATCCTGCCTATGCCCGGCCAGATGCACCTCCAGTAAGGCTTCAGCGGGAAAACGATCGATATAAGCAGCCGCATCAAAGCCGAGATTGTGAGCGCTGACGTGCACATTATTGACGTCCAGCAACAAGCCGCAGCCGCTGCGACGCGCCAGCTCAGCCAGAAACTCGATCTCATCGAACTCATGTCCCTCAAGGCGCAGGTAGTGGCTGGGGTTTTCCACTGCGATCTGCCGACCCAGCACTTCCTGGGTGCGCTGGACGTTGTCGACGATACGCGCCAGAGCCGCCTCGGTTCGTGGAAAAGGCAACAGGTCGGGGTTGTACTGGCCTCGCCAGGCAGACCAGGCCAGGTGTTCGGACACCAGTGCCGGTTGAACCCGTTCAACCAATGATTTGAGGCCTTGCAAATGGGATTCATCCGGCGGGCAATCGGCAGCCAGTGACAGCGATACGCCATGCAATGAAAGCGGATGACGCTCGCCGATGGCGTACAGCCAGACCAGACGGGGGCCGCCGCGGAGCATGTAGTTTTCCGGGTGCACTTCGAACCAGAGGCCCGGCGCGGCACAGTCATATGCCGGCTCATAATGCTCAGGCTTCAAGCCGAGACCTGCTCCTAGAACTGACATGCTCATGCGGCAGCTCCTGTCAGGACTCGATCGGCGTCAGCGAGCCCATGCCTTCGGGCGTCTTGATTTCCGTGCAAGTACCAGCCGGTACTTTCTTCCAGGCATTGCCCTGGTAATCCACTTTCGAGGTGCCGGCGCAGCTGGTGCCTGCACCAGCTTTACAGTCGTTCTGACCGGCGAGCGCAACGCCATAGCATTTCTCCATGGCGCCTTCGGTTTTCTCAGCAGCCGTGGCGCCGGCGGCGATGGATGCAAGGGCAACGGCTGCTGCAGCAAGGGCGAGATTATTCATCTGATGTTTCTCCAGGCAGTGTTGCTGACAGTGATTTACTGGCAGCTCGACCAGTAATTCGCCCTGTTCGGTCGCTCGGTTACAGCGGGAGCAAGAAATATATTTTTGAGATTTCTGCCATCTCGTCCTACCGTAGCGGCGCGCCACCTCCCTGCCGTTGGTTGGATGCACAGCATCGATTTTTCCTTCCGTGTAACCAGAGCGACCGATGCAACGAACTACCAGTCATGAGGCGCTCAAGGCACGCGAAGCCCACCTGCAACAGCTGCTACTGCTGGGGCTCGACGGCGACGAGGCGGCCTATCGACAATTCTTGACGCTGCTCGGCGCGCATTTGCGCAGTTTCCTCAGGCGCCGACTGCAGTCGCCCGAGGTCGAGGACCTGTTGCAGGAAGCCCTGTTGGCGGTGCACAACGCGCGGCATACCTATCGCCGCGAGCAACCGGTGACCGCCTGGGTACAGGCGATAGCGCGTTACAAACTGATGGATCATTTTCGGGCCCATGCAAGGCACGATGCCTTGAACGACTCATTGAGCGACCAGGCGGAGCTGCTAGCCGACGAAGATCACCAGGCCCAGCAAGCGCAGCGGGACCTGGCCCGGCTGCTCGAACAACTCCCGGACAAGCAACGCTTGCCCATTCTTCACGTCAAATTGCAGGGGCTTTCGGTGGAAGAAACCGCTCGACGCACCGGGCTTTCGGCATCAGCAGTCAAGGTGGGCGTTCACCGCGGCCTGAAAGCGCTGGCCGCCCTGATTGGAGGACACCGATGAAGACCGACGAGCTGATCAACATGCTCGCCAACCACTCACCGCCCGTAGATCGGCAGATCGTCGCGCGGCGCTTTGGCGCCGCCGTGGTAGTCGGCCTGGGGCTGGCATTGCTGCTATTGCTCATGGTCTTTGGCATGCGTCCAGACATTGGGCAAGTCGCGACGACACCGCTGTTCTGGGCCAAGCTGGCGTTGCCGGCAAGCCTGATCCTCGGCGCTTTGCTGGTAACCACGCGACTCGCCAGGCCAGGAGCGCCTGTGGGTAACGGCTGGGCCACAGTCGCATTGCCGGTGATAGCGGTTTGGCTGGCAGCGCTGGGCCTGTTGCTCAGCGTCTCGGCTAACAGCCGTTGGGCACTGATATTCGGTGAAACCTGGCGAGTCTGCCCGCTGAACATTGCCCTGCTGTCGATTCCCACGTTCGCCTGCGTGTTCTGGGCAATCCGTGGTTTTGCGCCGACCCGGCTGCGTCTCGCCGGCGCATCTGGGGGGTTGCTGGCCGGTTCGATGGCAACGCTTGCCTACAGCCTGCATTGCCCGGAGATGAGTGTCGCGTTCTGGGCCGTCTGGTATGTGCTTGGCATGCTCATCCCCACTGCCGTCGGCGCCCTCCTCGGCCCACGACTGTTGCGTTGGTAGACCGTACAACGCGCATTTTCTTCAATACGACGGCTGTGTCCGCTCCTATCGTCGCGCTGTGTTCAAGCGAACGTTCAGGAGCTTTCGATGAGTCTTTTGCTGTCTATGGCCGCCTTCGCGCTGGCGTCCTCGATATCGCCCGGCCCGGTCAATATCGTTGCGCTCAGCGCCGGCGCGCAGTTCGGCATGCGCCCAGCCATGCGCCACGTCACCGGCGCGGCACTTGGCTTCACCCTTTTGCTGGTGCTTATCGGGCTGGGCCTGAACCAACTTCTCGATCATTGGCCCTGGCTGACGGAATCGATCAGGCTGGCTGGCGTGGCTTTTCTGCTGTACATGGCGTTTCGGCTGGCGGCGGACGACGGTCGTCTGAATGCAGACAAACCTGTGGTGCCGCCGACGATGCTGTATGGCGCCGCGATGCAGTGGCTCAATCCCAAGGCCTGGCTGGCTTCGGTCGCGGGTATGGGATTGTTCGCGGCGGCCGGCGACGCGCCTTCGGTATGGCGCTTCGCCGCGGTCTATTTCGTGATTTGCTATGCCTCAGTAGCCTGCTGGGCGTACGCCGGCACCTTCCTGCGGCACTACCTTAACGAGCCCGCACGAGTACGGCTATTCAATCGACTGATGGCAGCGCTGCTGACCGCCTGCGCGGCTTACTTGCTGCTGACCTGACGGGTATTGTGGCGCACGTTTCGGCCCCCTGTTCGATAGTGTCCGGGCGTGGCGGCCAGCAGTTGCTTGAAGGCGCGTTGTAGGTGTGCCTGGTCGGCAAATCCCGCAGCCAGTGCTACATCCGAGATAGGCCGGCCGCGCCGCAGTTCGGCGCGTGCGAACTGCACGCGCCGGTTGGTCAGATACGCATGAGGGGTCATCCCGAAATGCTTTTTGAAAGCACGGATGAGACTCGACGGTGAGACACCCGCAATGAGGCTGATCTCGTCCAGCTTCAGGGAGCGCTGATAATTGTCCGCAATGTATTCAGCGGCGCGCTGCAGTTTCAGATCGTTCATTGGAACACCAACGTCGAGCCCCAATCGCTCGTGCAGCTGGGTGAAGAATGCTACGGCGCCCGTCTCCTTTTGTAGCAAGTCGGCGTCCTCGTCGATGAGTTCCGCATGAAAGCGGCGAAAGCCAGCCTGCAGCAGCGGGTCGCGCGTCATTATCGGGGCGAAGCGTCGAAAGCCCGCGCCATCCATACCCAGTGCGTCCTGCAGTTCGCTCAACCATCGAGTCTCGACATAGAGCATGCGATACGCCCACGGCAGGTTCTGGATCGGATTGCAGGCATGTACGTCGCCGGGGTTCATCAGCACCAGCGTGCCGGCCTCGATGCGGCACTGTTGATCGCCGTTGATATAGCTACTGACGCCGCTGTCGATCAAGCCGATGGAAAAGGTGTCGTGACTGTGCCGTGCATAACAGACGCGGCGACCATCTTCCACGCTGCGCGACTCGATGAACGGCAGCGCCGCGTCGCGCCAGAAGCTGGACCCGGAAGCTGAACGAGATTGGGCGGGGATGTGCTGATGCATGTTCGAGTATGTAACGACGCCAGGGAGCCTCAGCGTAGCCGAAACCGCGCCTGTGTTGGGCAACCCGCTGTGTTTCGGCATGGCGAGCAATGACCTACTAAGTAACAAGAGCGGCCATCAAAGGACTTCCAGACCCTCGCACTTATAATCACCGATGAAGATATCGTCCAGAAGCACCTCGCCGTCGAGGTTGAAGCAGAACAGATAGCTCTCGGTTCGATAACCGATTTCAACGCTTTTCAGGCCAATGCATTCGTTGGGATGGCCCGGCAGGATCTTGAAAGAGGAGATGCCCCGTTCAGGAATACGCTGACCAACTTCCAGGGTTCGGATCTGGCTGAAATCCTCATTGGAAATAATCAAGGTATTGGCGCCGCGCTCCCGCCCATCTACTGCCTCGTCGAAGGGATCAGTCGAGATTTTGCGCGGAAAGAAGAGCCATTCGCGGCGATACGGATGCCATTCGGCCGCCTCGTGAATCACATAGCCGTCTGGCCCGACGCCGAGCGCATCGCGGATGCGTTGATAGCGACCCGACCAGTCCACGCTCTGCACGGCGTAATGCCGGTCAAGCAGCTTTATCCACTCCTCGGCGGCGTTCTTGCCGTGGCTCCCGACGACCAACTGATCGTTGTAGAGCGTTGCCCATTCCGCCTTGAAGCCTTTGAAAGCCTCGTCGCCGCTGCCGGTCATGAGAATATTTCGAGGCACCAGCTGATTCTGGTCGCGTATTTCACAGACCAATCCGGTGCGGTCATCGAAGGTCACCAAGCGCTTGCCGAACATGGCCAGCTCGGAAAATTCGGCGCCGCGCCCGCCCTCGGCGATGAGACTGACCAGTTGGAACTCACCACCCTCGTGTTCTGGGATGTCCTCGAACCGGTAGTGTGGCTTGCCCGTCTGCGGGTCGATGTCACGGTGCAGCCGATCATGGCGCAGAGTCGATTGCCAGCCGATCTGGCCACAGTCCAGTTCAACCTGGGAGGCGTGGTCCTCATCTGTGATGATGGCCAGCAGGTATTCACGGGTGGTGCTGTCGTAGCGTTCGAGTCGCCGAACATCGAAGTGCGATTCGCTCATGAGGTATGGTGCTCGTCTCAGGTTGGCGCCACCGGCACGCCGGGGCTCGTCTGGTTTCGGACAGCACGCACCACTCAAGTTCACCAGCAATCGCATCAGCTGCGGCAGAACGGCTGCGTCTGTTTTACTGTCCGAACTTGCACCACGTATTCAGATGGGACCGCATGACTTTTCTGCTCTCCAAGCGCCCGGCCACGATCGCCGACTCATACGCGCCTACCTCTACCCTTTCCACCTCGGCCAAACGCCGGCTCGCCCTTACTGTGGCGAGCGTCTTGCTGGTTGGCCTGGCCGGCTGCGGCACGCAAAAACCTGAGGTTCCAGCGCCTCGTCCAGACGAAGTGCGCGCCAAGATCGTTCGGCTGATCCCCAGCAACATCCCGAATCGCCAGGGCTGGGCCACCGACATCTACGCTGCCTTCGATGCGTTGGCGATCCCGCCGACCAACGAGAACCTCTGCGCTGTTCTGGCCGTCACGGTGCAGGAATCCACTTTTCAGGCGACGCCACCGGTCCCAGGCCTTGCCAAAATCGCCCGTGAAGAGATTTACCGCCGCGCGTCCCGATTGCATGTTCCTCGCTTCATTGTCGACGCGGCTCTGGACGTGCAATCACCCAACGGCAAGACATACAGCCAGCGTCTTGCAGCGGTGCGCACTGAAGAGCAGCTAAGCGCGATCTTTGACGATTTCCTCGGCATCATGCCGCTCGGCAAGCAATTGTTCGGCACACTGAATCCGGTCAAGACCGGCGGCCCGATGCAAGTCAGCATCGCCTTCGCCGAGGACCGCGCACGCGACTATCCCTACCGCCGGGAAGGCTCTATCCGAGATGAAGTGTTCACGCGCCGCGGTGGCATGTACTTCGGCATCGCACATCTGTTGGATTACCCCGCCAGCTACACCCAGCCGCTGTACCGCTTCGCAGACTTCAACGCCGGCTGGTATGCGAGTCGCAACGCCGCATTTCAGGCCGCGGTCAGCCGCGCCAGTGGCATCAAGCTGGCTCTCGATGGCGACCTGATCATTCATGGCAGCAGCAAAGCCGGCCAGACCGAACGTGCGGTTCGCTCGCTGGCGGGCAAGCTCGACATGAGCGAGACGGCGATCCGCAACGCTCTTGAACGCGGCGACACGCACGGATTCGAGAAAACCACCTTGTATGAACGGGTGTTCGCGCTGGCCGAAAAACGCGCCGGAAAGCCCCTTCCCCGCGCCGTGCTCCCCGGCATTCGTCTGGAAAGCCCGAAAATCACTCGCAACCTGACGACGGCCTGGTTTGCCAATCGGGTCAACGACCGCCATCTGGCCTGTATCAAACGCGCCGGCAGTTAGCGGGAACATTTTGTTACCGGCACCGTTCGCAATAGAGGTACCGCGAATACGGAGCCTTCATGACCCAGCTGAACATTGCACTCGCCCTTATGGGCGGCGTTGCCGTCTGTATTGCCTTGCTGTCGGCGCTGATCAAGCGCAGCCCTTTATCCGAGCCGGCGCTGGCGGTGCTGGTCGGCGTTGCCGTTGGGCCCTACGGCCTGAGTTGGCTCGACCTTGCACGCTGGGGTGATACGTTCACCATTCTCGAGCAGGCGGCTCGGCTGACGCTGGCGATTGGACTGATGGGCGTTGCACTGCGCCTGCAGCCCGCGGCGCTGAAGGCTATGCTCAAGCCGATCATGCTCCTGCTGACCTTTGTCATGCTCGGCATGTGGCTGGTGTCGTCGTTACTCGCCGGCTGGCTGCTGGGCTTGTCGCTATGGGCCGCCCTGCTGCTGGGTGCGGTAGTCACCCCCACCGACCCGGTGGTTGCAAGCTCGATCGTGACGGGCAAGTTCGCCAAGAAACATCTCCCCTTGCGCCTGCGCGACACCCTCTCGGCGGAATCCGGTGCCAACGACGGCCTCGCCTACGCCTTCGTCATGCTGCCTATGCTGATGCTCAGCCATACGCCAGATCAGGCCTGGTCGCGCTGGCTTATCGAGTCAGTGCTGATCGGCATCGGTGGTGCCGCGCTCCTGGGAGCAGTGGTAGGGTTCGCAGCAGCCAAACTGCTGGTTCTATCCGAGCGCAAGAAGCTGGTCGCCAGTTCCTCGCTGCTGGGTTACACCGTGGCGTTCTCGCTACTCACCCTCGGGCTCGCCAAACTGCTACAGACGGATGGCGTGCTGGCGGTATTCGCAGCAGGCCTGGCGTTCAACCTTTTCAGCGAGAGGCACGAGGAGCAGGACGAAGAGAACATCCAGGAGGCGGTGGCCAAGCTTTTCACACTGCCGATGTTTGTGATTTTCGGTATCGCCCTGCCGTTGCGCGAGTGGGCCACGCTGGGGTGGCCGCTGGTGGCACTTGCGGTGCTGATATTGCTGTTGCGCCGACCACCGGCGGTGATGCTGCTTTCGGCCAGCTGGCGCAAATCGCTCAACTCAAGGGATTCGCTCTACCTCGGCTGGTTCGGTCCGCTGGGTATCGCAGCGATCTACTATTCCGCCCTCGCTCACAACCAGCTTGACGACCCGCTCTATTGGCATGCGGCAAGCGCGTTGATTTTCGCCTCGATCATGGTTCATGGCGTATCCGCAGCGCCGCTGTCGCGTTTATACGCAGGCCATCCTGGTGCGCCGCCGCCAGGTAGTGCTCGTCTACACGACGAGTCGGATTGAGCCGGAGACAAGAAGAGCGGACCCTTACGGACGAGCCAGTTACCCAATCAGTCCCATGCCTGCAAGCACGAACGCGCTAACGGCAAGAATCAGTCCCAGCACGATGGCCGCGCCGTCCTGTGTGGTAATGCCAAGGCCGAACAGACCAATCGCCGCGAATGGAGCGGTCGAGGCGAAGGGCAGCAATTCCAGCGGTGGCACCGAGGTTGCCAGCACGATGCACAGCACTGCAATAAATCGCAGAAAGCCTTTGCTCGTAGCCCAGGCCAATCGTTTTTTACTCACTTTGTCCAGCCAGCGCACCACCGGACGAATTCTATTCAGGCCCTTCTCAAGCTTGTGTCCGCTGACGGTGCGATGCGCGAGAAACCCGGGCATCCAGAAATGACGTCGGCCGAATAGCAGCTGGAAGGCAAACAGCGCAACGATGAGCGCCAGCATGCTTGGCACGCCGGGAATGCCTCCGACCGGACTGATCTCGATAATTGCGGGAACGAACAGGAAGGGCCCGAAGCTGCGCTGGCCAATTTTCTTCTGAATGTCGCCAACCGATACCTTGGGTTGGTCATCACTCAACTCGACGACACCGTCGATCACTTGTTCAAGGCAACCATGGTCGTTGGCCTCACTCATGTGCTCCTCCTGATCGCAGCTTTCTGAAGATGCGGCAAGCTCCCACAGGGGCCTTACCCGCTTCGCTAACTATAGCCTTGATGGTCTGCAGCATTTTTATGTAGGCAACGAAGCAGCGATCAACGACACAGCAAAGTATTTTTTCAGAGCCGGTACGACCTTCAGTATCTTGCGCTTATACCTGGTTCACCAAGCCTATTAATCAAGAACATAAAAACGGAACTTGCATAGCCAGTGACTTATATATTTTCGAAACTTAGCAATGAAGCTTAAGCGTATTACGAATTATGGCCACTGCCATGGCTGCTCTGACCGACGTTCCGGTCTGCCTCGGACGCTTTATCACGGTCGTTGGCATCGTTTCCGCCGCTGTTCTTCTGGCTACCTTCTGTCCAGCATCAGAGGCTTTTTCCCGGTCGTTGGCGAAGTTTCAGCTGCCACTCTGGCCACCTCGCTGCCCGGCTTCTGCGGCCATCTCGCGATCCTTTGAAAAGTTACCCGAATTTCCGCTCTTATCGTCCGACATGAGATTACTCCAGTTACATGGTGATACTTGAAGACAGGCCGCTCTGCAACCCCCTCAATATTTCGGACGCAGGACCAGGACCGAAGTTCTACAGCGACATCTTTGCTTCCATGAGCAGCTTAGCGTTTCAACTCGGCATTGCGAACGCATCACCTCAATGCATTTAGTTGCATTTAGATAGCAACGAAACGCTGAATACCTCTCTCGCGATAGTTTTAGCGTTATAGCAAGTTACGCCTCACACCTGACATATACGAGGACAACTTAGCAGGGAGAAAATGCCGCTCGTCAGTGCTGTGAAACAGACCGGCGTTGTCAACAACCTGTAACCGAATCAGGGCAGTCTCGGAGCCATGGAAAGCCGGGACGGCTGGCACAAGGACGCGACTTTATTCAGGACCACCAACCACTCGACCGAGACATTGGAGGCCACATGAGCAGCAAAACGCTGGAAAACCTGGTCAAGCAATCGGACCTCAGCACCAAACAGCCGCTGGAGCTCTGGAAGCAGCTGCACCGTAGCAAGCGCGACTACCGCCCCAGCGCGGCGGCACTGGCAAGGCGCGCTTCGCTGGATCTCGGCATGTGCGCGCCAAGCCAATGAGCCAGCATGGGTATCGGTCAGGCGGGCCCACCCGCCATGGCCGGATCAGCCTTCGGTACCACGCTCCTGCCGCAACAACAGCCAGACAATCGACAGCCCTGCCACGGCCATGAAGGCCGCTCCGAGGAAGATACTTTGCATACCGATATAAGCGGCTAGCGCGCCCATAATGGCGCCGGACAAACCCAGCGACAGGTCGAAGAACATCGCGAAAACGCTAAGACCGGAACTGCGGTTAGCGACCCCTACACGGGTTACCACCCCAACCCCCAGCGCTGGATACAGCAGCGACAACCCGCAGCCGGTCAGTGCCGAGCCTGCCAAGGCAAAGCTCGGAGCCTCGGCCAGCCAGAGCAACAACAGCCCTAAGATTTCCACGACCAGGCACACCATCGCCACCGAATAACCGCCGACTCGGTTGATCAGGTTGGGTAACAACAAACGCGTCCCGATAAAGGCAAACGCAAATGCGGTGAGGCACCAGGCCGCGCCATCCCAGCCGCGCGCGTTGTAATACAACGCGATGAACGCGGTCAGCGTGCCGTATCCGATGGTCGCCAGTGCCAGGCTGAGTCCGGGCGGTGCAACCTTCCACAGCACTTTTCCGAACGGCAGCCGCTTGCCGGGGTTCAGCGGTGCATCGCCGCGCCGCCAAGCCAGCGCCAAGCCGGTCGTGGCCAGGAGCATCGTCACCACGCCCAGCGCCCACAATCCCAATGACTGCGACAGAAAAACGCCCAGCGGCGCGCCGATGCCTACACCGCCGTACGCCGCAACACCGTTCCAGGAAATCATCCGCGCGGTGCTTTCTGCTCCCAACCGGCTGATACCCCAGCTGATAGCGGAAATGCCGATCAGGCTTTGCGCAAAGCCCAGAATTAAACGGCTCCCGATCATCACCGCAATGCTCGCCATCGGCCAGGACTCCAGCAGCGCTGACGCGAGCAACAACAGGCCGCTGAGCAACCCGGACGTCATGCCGATCAAAACGGTTTTCTTCGCGCCCCGCTCGTCCGCGAGCCGCCCGGCCAAAGGGCGACACAATAAAGTGGTGAGGTACTGCGCACCGATCACGATGCCCGCAGTGGCGGTGCTGAATCCCAGGTTTTCATGGATATAGCCCGGCAACGACGCCAGCGGAATACCAATGGAGATGAACGATATGAAGTTGAAAACCACCAGCGACAGGATGAAAAAAGTGTCGTTGGAAGCCGGTTTTTTCGCCGCGGGCATCGGATCGCCTGTCGAGGATGAAGAAATGGGATATGGCTATGCAAAGCCGGGCAGCCCCAAGCGCAGGTCAGCGGGAGATGCCGGGTACTGGTTGCCAAGGGCTCAGACCGCCAAGCGAGCAGTTTGATCTTGCCCAAGAGACAGTCATCATACAACCTCTGTCAGGCGGTCGGTTCGAGCGATCTAGGTATTGCTTGCCGCAACAGCAACTTTGGGTCGGCGCCACTGTAGCAATCCGATCAGCACCACCGCGCTGACGATTACTATCATCGCCAACCATTCCTCAAGGCCAACTCGCTCACCGGCAAACGTGATGCCAAGCAGTACGGCCACCACTGGGTTCACGTAGGCATAGCTGGTTGCTGCCGCTGGCCTTACATGTTTGAGCAGATAGAGATACGCGCTGAACGCAACAATCGAGCCGAGCAACGTGAGGTAGACCAGGGCAAGCCAACCGGCCATATCCGGAATCTGCTGCAAGCGTTCTCCACTCACCGCGCTACCAAACAACAGCACAGCGCCACCGATCAGCATCTGCGCGGCGCTCGCCATCGCGCCGTTCGGCAAACTGAGATGCCTGCTCCACATCGAACCGAACGCCCAGCTTGCCGCTGCGAGCAACACGATTACCGCGCCTAGCGGACTGGACTGAAGGTTGTGCCCGAGGTTGAGCAAACCGATGCCGATCAGCCCCAGGAGAATGCCACCCCACTCCAACCCGGTGGTCCGCTGCTCCCAGATCAAGCCGAACAGCAACGCGAACAGCGGCACCGTAGCTATCGCCAGTGCCGCAACTGCAGACGCCACGCCGAGATGTTCGGCAATGGTGACTCCACCGTTACCGCAGCTGAGCAGAAGAAACCCTACAACCGCGCAAGATCGCCATTCACGCCCAGTGGGTAGCGGCACACCACGCCAACGCAGCCAGGCAAACAGCAGGCTGCCAGCAATGACAAAGCGCAACCCGGCCAGCAGCATCGGCGGCCACGACTGGACGCCAATACGAATCACGAAATAAGTCGAACCCCAGATCAGATACAGGGCGATAAAGGCGCCCACGAGCAGCAGCGGGAAGCGGCGCGAAGACATGAGGAGAGGCCCGAGCGGGTGGTAGGGATCAGCCATTCTAGATAGCCGCCCTAGCCAAGAATAAGCACAGTCAGCCATTCGTTTAGCGGTGCAGTTAGGCGCACCGTCTCAGCCACAGCAGTTGAGGCCGGAGGGATCATCAATGCTGTGGCTCGGCTCGGTGAACCAGCGCGGTCCCCTCTCAGCGTCAGCGGGGAACGACGCAACCCATTCGGTCCCCCAAGCAGTTGTGAGCAGAAACGAAAAAGGCCCCGAGAGTCGGGGCCTTTTTCTTGATGTGGCGGAGGAGGTGAGATTCGAACTCACGGAAGAGTTTCCCCTTCGACGGTTTTCAAGACCGTTGCATTCAACCGCTCTGCCACTCCTCCGCAGAGAGCGGGCGCAATAGTACCCGAACGAAACAGTCTGTCAAACACTGTCGTTAGGAGGAAACAAAAGCTCTGTTATGATCCGGGGCAATTCACCTTAGGCTGAATACATCTACAGGAGTGTCGCCATGCTCAAGCAACAGTACGCACCTACGCATACGCAGGTTGAACAGAAGGAAGTCAGCCGCGTTCTGCGCAACACCTACGGCCTTCTGGCCATCACGCTGGGCTTCAGTGCTTTCGTCGCATACATGGCGATGCAAGCCAACGCAGCCTACCCAAACATCTTCGTGGTGCTGGTCGGTTTCTACGGTCTGTTCTTCCTCACGGTCAAACTTCGCAATTCCGCGTGGGGCCTCCTCTCCACCTTCGCCCTGACCGGTTTCATGGGTTACACGCTGGGGCCGATCCTCAACATGTACCTGGGTACCGCCAACGGGGGTGAGCTGATTGCCTCGGCGCTGTCGATGACCGCTCTGGTGTTCTTTGGCCTGTCGGCGTTCGTGCTGATCACACGTAAGGACATGAGCTTCCTTAGCGGCTTTATCACCGCTGGTTTCTTTGTCCTGCTGGGCGCAATGGTTGCTGGTTTCTTCTTCGAGATTAGCGGCCTGCAACTGGCGATCAGCGCCGGCTTCGTGCTGTTCTCCTCGGTCTGCATCCTCTACCAGACCAGCGCCATCATTCATGGCGGCGAGCGTAACTACATCATGGCCACCATCGGCCTGTACGTTTCGCTTTACAACCTGTTCATCAGCCTGCTGCAGCTGATGGGCATCATGGGCGGCGACGACTAATAGCTATGCCTAGAATGAGCCCGCTTCGGCGGGCTTTTTCGTTTCCAAAGCTCGCGTATCATGTCCGCCAGTACTCAAACTGGTGGCCCATGAAATTCGCAATCGCTCTGTTTTCACCTCCGCACTCTCCTGCCGCACGGCGTGCATTGCGTTTTGCAGAAGCAGCGCTGGCGGGTGGACACGAGATTGTCCGGCTGTTCCTTTATCAGGACGGCGTGCACAGCGCTTCAGCCAACATTGTCGCTGCGCAGGACGAGCTCAGCGTGAGCGAACAGTGGGGCCAGTTCATCTCTCTCCACGGGCTGGATGGTGTGGTCTGCATCGCCGCCGGCTTGCGCCGCGGCGTACTGGATCAACAGGAAGCAAACCGTTATCGGCGTCCGGCGGCGAACCTGGCTGCGGGATGGGAGCTGTCCGGTCTAGGTCAACTACACGAAGCCAGCCAGCAGGCCGACCGCCTCGTGTGTTTCGGAGGTCACTGATGGCTCGCTCGATGCTCATCATCTCTCGCCAATCGCCGTGGTCTGGTCCGTCTGCACGCGAGGCGCTGGATATCGTCCTGGCCGGCGGTGCGTTTGAGCTGCCGCTCGGCCTGCTGTTTCTGGATGACGGTGTGTTTCAGCTGATATCCGCACAAAAAGCTGCTCGGCTTGAACAGAAGGATCTGACTGCCAACCTGCAGGCCTTGCCGATGTTCGGCATCGAGTCGCTTTATGCAGCCAAACGCAGCCTAAGGGAGCGCGGCTTGGATGATGCACAGCTGTCTCTTCCGGTTGAGTTACTGGACGACGCTGGGCTCGGCGCTCTTATCAACCGCTACGACCATGTGATCACGCTCTGATGGCAACCTTGCACCTGCTTTCACACTCGCCTTTTTCCGATGACCGACTGGCCAGCTGCCTGCGACTGCTCTCGGTTGACGATGCGCTGTTGCTCTGCGGCGATGCCGTGTACGCCCTGCAACACGGCACGTCCCAGCGCCAGGCGCTGGAGTTGATGCCAGATAGCATCGAGCTATTTGCACTAGAGGAAGATATCTCCGCGCGCAGCCTTTGTGCTCTTCCAACACGCCTGCAACAGATCGACTATGAGAATTTCGTCGAGCTGTGCTGCCGGTTTGAGCGGACCAACTCCTGGCTATGAAAACGCTGAACGTAAATGGCACAGAGGTTGCTATAGATCAGGATGGCTTTTTGCTCGATTTGAATGACTGGAGCGAGCCAGTGGCCGTGGCGCTGGCCCATGCAGAAGACATCGCGCTTCAGCCTGAGCACTGGGAAATCATCAGAGTACTGCGGGAGTTTTATCAGGAATTTCAGCTGTCGCCCGCGACGCGTCCGCTGATCAAGTACACCGCACTCAAGTTAGGCCCGGACAAAGGCAACAGCATGCACCTCAACCGTTTATTCAAAGGCACGCCCGCCAAGCTTGCAGCAAAGTTGGCAGGCCTGCCGAAACCGAGCAACTGCATATGAGCGTCATCACCCCTGCTGAACATCCGTTCGCCGTCTTCGTCCGTATTCTCGGCAAAGGCAAACGCGGCGCCCGCGACCTGACTCGTGAAGAGGCCCGCGAAGCGATGGGCATGTTGCTGGACGGCAAGGCCGAGGACACGCAACTCGGCGCCTTTCTAATGCTGCTACGCCACAAAGAGGAAAGCGCAGAAGAACTCGCCGGCTTCACCGAAGCCGTGCGTGAACGGCTGAAGGCCCCAGCGATCGCGGTGGACATTGATTGGCCCACCTACGCGGGGAAAAAACGGCATCTACCGTGGTACTTGCTGGCGGCGAAATGCCTGGCACGCAACGGCGTTCGGATATTCATGCACGGCGGTGGCGCACATACCGCAGGGCGCACGTATACCGAACAGCAGCTTGAGTTGTTGGACATCCCTCGATGCGAGAACTGGGCTGAGGCTAGCGCCGCGCTGGACCAGCGCAATCTTGCATTCATGCCGCTCGGTGCCTGGATGCCAGGGCTTCAGCACATGATTGATCAACGCAACATTCTTGGCCTGCGATCACCGATCCATTCGCTGGCTCGAATCCTCAATCCCCTGGGTGCTCGCTGCGGCCTGCAGAGCATTTTCCACCCTGGCTATCAGGCCAATCACCGGGAAGCCAGCCGGCTGCTGGGCGACACCTCAATCGTGATCAAGGGCGAAGGTGGCGAAATCGAGGTCAACCCGGACGGTGTCGCCCACCTGTACGGGACGCAGGCAGGCGAATCTTGGGACGAAGATTGGCCTGCCCTATCACCCCAACGTCACGTCAAGCCGGCGCAACTCGATCCGCAGCACCTGCTCGCTGTCTGGCAAGGGGGCGAAGATGCCTACGGCGAACTCGCGGTCGTTGCGACCATGGCGTTGGCACTGCGAGGCCTCGGACAGCCGCGCGACGCCGCATTTGCGCAGGCCCGGGAGTTCTGGATGAATCGAAATCTATCGAGCTAAACGATTGATTTGACCTGTGATTACGACTGATCCATCGAACCGTGCCACCTACACTGTTTCCAACTCGAAACTAGGAGGCAAGCATGGGACTTTTGGTGGACGGACAGTGGCAAGACCGCTGGTACGAGAACAGCAAAGACGGTGAATTCCAGCGAGAGCAAGCCCAACGGCGAGACTGGATTACTGCGGACGGCTCGCCTGGTCCGGATAACCGCGCCGCCGTCCAAGCGCAGGCCGGTCGCTATCATCTCTATGTGTCGCTGGCCTGCCCCTGGGCCCACCGAACCCTGATCTACCGCAAGCTCAAAGGACTCGAGTCGCTCATTGATGTTTCGGTAGTCAGCTGGCTCATGGCCGAACACGGCTGGACGTTCGACAGGGAGAAAGGCTCCACCGGCGATGCACTGGACGGGCTGACCTACCTGCATCAGCGCTATACCGCGGACGATAAGGATTACACCGGCCGCGTGACAGTTCCCGTCCTGTGGGACCGGGAGCAGCAGCGTATCGTTAATAACGAGTCCGCCGAGCTGATCCGAATCTTCAATACTGCCTTCGATGAGCTGACCGGTTCGACGCTGGACCTCTACCCGGAGCCGCTACGTGCCGAGATTGACTCACTCAATGAGCGCATCTATCCGCACATCAACAACGGTGTTTACCGGGCAGGCTTCGCTTCGACGCAAAAAGCCTACGAGGCAGCATTCGATGAAGTATTTATGGAACTCGACTGGCTGGAGCAGCGCCTCGGTGAAAGACGCTACCTGACTGGCGAATACCTGACCGAAGCCGATTGGCGACTCTTCACCACGATTATTCGCTTCGATGCGGTCTACCATGGTCATTTCAAGTGCAACCTGCGGCGTATCGAAGACTACCCGAACCTTTCGCACTGGCTTCGGGAGCTCTATCAATGGCCAGGCATTGCCGATACGGTCGACTTCAACCATATCAAGCATCACTACTACGCCAGTCATCGCCACATCAACGCCAACGGCCTCGTACCGAAGGGCCCAGAACTGGCGCTACACCGCACACATGATCGCGAACGTATGACCGGCAAAGGCATCTGGTCGCGGTAATCGCTTGGCTGCCTGCATTCCGCGAACAGATCATCTGTCGCGGTTCTGAGCGTCCTCGAACCACGCGAGTTTCTCGCGCAACTGCACAACTTCGCCGACGATAACCAACGTAGGCGCTTGGACCTGCTCACTCGCGACCCGCTCGGCCAGATCTGCAAGCGTTCCGGTGAAGACTCGCTGGTTCACCGTAGTGCCCTGTTGAACCAATGCTGCAGGCGTATCGGCGGCTCGACCATGGGCAATCAACTGCTGGCAGATGACCGGCAGCCCGACCAGTCCCATGTAAAACACCAGCGTCTGACTGGGCGCCACGAGCTCCGACCACGGCAGATCGCAGCTGCCATCCTTTAGGTGCCCGGTCACAAAGCGCACCGACTGTGCGTGATCGCGATGCGTCAAGGGAATGCCGGCATAGGCGGCGCAACCACTGGCTGCCGTGATGCCGGGAACCACCTGGAACGGTACGTCGTGCTCTGCCAGCTCCTCGATTTCTTCACCACCGCGGCCAAAGATGAACGGATCGCCTCCTTTGAGGCGCAGCACGCGCTTGCCTTCTTTGGCCAATGTCACCAGCAACTGGTTGATCTGGTCTTGCGGCACCGCATGCGCGGCGCGCTGCTTCCCGACATAGATACGATCAGCATCACGGCGGCACAGATCGAGAATCGCTGGCGCGACGAGACGGTCATAGAGCACCACGTCGGCTTGCTGCATCAAACGCAGGGCGCGGAACGTCAGCAGGTCAGGATCACCGGGGCCTGCGCCGACCAAATACACCTCTCCAAGGCTTTTTGGCTCGGCACCGGAAAGCTTCTCGACCAACAGTCGCTCAGCTTCCTGCTGCTGTCCTGCCAATGCTCGCTCCGCGACATCGCCTTGGAAGACCTCCTCCCAGAAAACACGCCGCTGTTGCACGTTGGCGAACTTCGCTTTGACCTGCCCGCGGAATTTTTTCGCCAGACCGGCCAGCTCGCCATAAACCGAGGGCACCCAGGTTTCGATGCGCGCGCGCATGAGTCGGGCCAGCACCGGTGCGTCACCACCGCTTGAGACGGCAATCATCAATGGAGAGCGATCGACGATTGCAGGAAAGATCACCGTGCACAACTGAGGCGAGTCCACCACGTTGACGGGCATGCCAAGCGCCTTGGCATCTTCAGAAACCTGCGCGTTCAACGGTTCATCATCAGTCGCCGCAATGGCCAGCACACAGCCTGACAGATCGCTGGAGAGGTAACCGCGGACCAGGGTCTGACCACCACCCTCCGCAACCAACTCACTCAGCTCTGCTGCTATTTCTGGAGCAACCACGCGCAGCATTGCACCTGCTTCTGACAATAACCGCGCCTTGCGCAGCGCAATCTCACCGCCGCCGACAACCAATACTGTGCGGCCCTTCAGATTGTGAAAAAGCGGCAGAAAATCCATGGGCAAGTCCTGATGACATAGTGAGATAGGGCCATCTCAACCACTACGGCAAAGACAGCCCTTGTCGAGAATCAAGGAGGCCGGACGAGCTGTTGATTATCGGCCGGCAGCGAGCTCGAAGCTTTAGCCCGCCGAAGCAGTCCTCGCCGAATCAACCGATTAGTTCAATCCCGCCCATGTATGGCTTGAGCGCTTCCGGTACGCGGATAGTGCCGTCGGCCTGCTGGTAGTTTTCCAGCACGGCAACCAGCGTGCGGCCGACGGCTAGGCCGGAGCCGTTCAAGGTATGCACCAGTTCAGGCTTACCGGTTTCGGGGTTGCGGTAGCGCGCCTGCATGCGACGGGCCTGGAAGTCACCGCAGCTGGAGCAAGAGGAGATTTCACGATATTTGTCCTGGCTTGGAACCCATACCTCCAGGTCGTAGGTCTTGACGGCGCTAAAGCCCATGTCGCCCGTGCACAGGGACAAAACCCGGTAAGGCAGCTCGAGAAGCTGAAGCACTTTCTCGGCATTCGCTGTGAGGCCTTCGAGCGCTTCGAGTGACTGACTCGGCTCGACGATCTGAACCATCTCAACCTTGTCGAACTGATGCTGGCGAATCATCCCGCGCGTGTCGCGGCCCGACGCGCCTGCCTCGCTGCGGAAGCACGGGGTATGAGCCACGAACTTCAGCGGTAGGTGTTTGGCATCAAGAATTTCACCAGCCACGATATTGGTCAGCGAGACCTCAGCGGTTGGAATCAAGTAGAGATCAGCTTCGTTCTCACGGCTGATCTTGAACAGGTCTTCCTCGAACTTGGGCAGCTGCCCGGTGCCCTGCAGCGCCGGCGCCTGGACCAGATATGGCGTGTAGGCCTCTTCATAGCCGTGCTCGCGGGTATGTAGATCGAGCATGAACTGCGCCAACGCACGGTGCAGGCGAGCAATCGGACCGCGCATCAGCGCAAAGCGCGCGCCGGACAGCTTGGCAGCCGTCTCGAAGTCCAGCCAACCGTGTTGCTCACCCAGCGCGACGTGGTCCTTGACCTCGAACTCGAACACCGTGGGCGTGCTCCAGCGACGCACTTCAACGTTCCCATCTTCATCCTTGCCGACAGGAACCGACTCATGCGGCAGGTTCGGCAGGCTGAGCATCAGTTGATCGAGTTCGCTCTGGATGTTCTCCAGTTCGGCCTTTCCGGCTTCCAGCTCGGAGCCCATACGGTCGACATCGGCAAGCAGCGGCGCGATGTCTTCACCACGCTGCTTGGCATGGCCAATGGACTTGGAGCGAGCGTTGCGCTCAGCCTGAAGTTGCTCGGTACGGGTCTGCACGGTTTTGCGCTGGGCTTCCAGTGCCTCGATACGCGCCACGTCCAGCTGATAGCCGCGGGTGGCGAGGCGCTCGGCCACGTCTTGCAGCTGTGTGCGTACCAGTTTCGAATCAAGCATGGTGGGTCTCGTCTATGAAAGCTTTGAGGAAAGGCGAAGAGGAACAGGAGTTTACTGCGATATGTGCCAGGTTCATAACCGCGCGAGCGCCAGCCCGGCCCAGGCAGCCAACAGACCACCGAATACGCTTACGCCGATATAACTCAACGCCGTCGCAGCCTGACCGCTCTCCAGCAAACGCAACCCATCGAGAGAAAAGCTGGAAAAGGTGGTCAAGGCACCGAGAAAACCAATGATCAAACCGCCGCGTAGCTCCGGCGATAGATCTGGGCGCTGCAGAAACGACGCGTAGAGATAGCCAATGAGCAGGCAACCGAGCACATTGACCGCCAAGGTCGCCAGGTAGAAATGCTTGGGCCACTGAACAGAAACCCAGGTTGAAACACCGAACCGGATCAGCGTCCCGACAACCCCGCCAGCAACTACAGCCAGTGCCATGCGAATCATGTCTTTCTCCGTTGGCGCGGGCTTTGCCGATCAAGCCGCGTCAGATGCTCGAGCTTCTCGCGAATCTTGCTTTCCAGTCCCCGAGGTACCGGATGGTAGTAGTGCCTCGGCTCAATGGCTTCCGGGAAGTAGTCTTCGCCAGCGGCGTACGCCTCAGGTTCATCGTGTGCGTAGCGGTATTCGTTGCCGTAACCCAGTTCCTTCATCAGGCGGGTTGGCGCATTGCGCAAGTGCAACGGAACCTCTTGTGAACCGTTCTCGCGCACGTCACGCATGGCCGCATTGAAGGCGCTGTAGACGGCATTGCTCTTGGGCGCACACGCGAGATAGACAATCGCCTGCGCCACCGCCAGCTCACCTTCAGGGCTGCCCAACCGCTCTTGCACATCCCAGGCCGATAGACACAGGCTCAGCGCTCGTGGGTCGGCATTCCCGACCTCTTCACTGGCCATGCGCACCACTCGGCGAGCGATGTACAACGGGTCGCAGCCACCGTCGATCATTCGGGAAAACCAATACAGCGAGGCATCCGGGTTCGATCCGCGCACCGATTTGTGCAGCGCAGAGATCTGGTCGTAAAAAGCTTCGCCGCCTTTATCGAAGCGCCGACGGCTGTCGCCCAACAGGTCCTGTAGCAGTTCGACGCTGATCTTGCCGCCTTCTTCCGCCAGATCGGAAGCGTTTTCCAGCAGATTCAGCAACCGTCGCCCATCGCCATCCGCGGCCGCCATCAGGATCTGAAAGCTCTCGTCCGGCAGGCTCAGATGTAAATCACCAAGGCCTTTCGGTTCGGTCAAGGCGCGGGTGACAAGTCTTCGCAGTGCCGCTTCATCGAGGCTCTTGAGTACATAAACGCGTGCGCGAGAGAGCAGCGCGTTGTTCAGCTCGAACGACGGGTTTTCTGTAGTCGCACCAATAAATATCAGCGTGCCATCTTCGACATACGGGAGGAACGCATCCTGCTGGGACTTGTTGAAGCGGTGGACTTCGTCGACGAAAAGAATCGTACGTCGTCCGTACTGGGCCGCCTGCTGTTTAGCAATCTCGACTGCTTGCCGGATCTCTTTCACACCGGCTAGCACTGCCGAGACGGTTTCAAAATGGGCGTCCGAGACTTTCGCCAACAACCGGGCCAGTGTTGTCTTGCCAACTCCAGGCGGCCCCCAGAACACCATCGAGTGCAAGGCGCCCTGCTCGAGGGCCTCGCGCAACGGCTTGCCACGCGCCAACAGGTGCTCCTGCCCGACATATTCATCCAGGCTGGCGGCGCGCAGGCGTGCTGCAAGGGGTTGGGCGACAGGGTCACGACTGAACAGGTCCATCGGCGACGGAAGCCTCTGATGCAAACGGCCTGCAGGGAAGCAGGCCGCATTGGTAAACGGAATGGCGAGCAGCTGTTACTCGGAAATGACGTCAGCCCCTTCCGGTACTTCAAAGGTAAACAGGTCAGCCTTGAGTGGCTGGTTCAACTTGACGCCCTGAAACAGGATATTGGTGCGCTGACCAACGCCGTCAACCATTTGCATGTCGTTGATCACTCCACTGCGGAAAGACAAACGAAGGCTGTCGAACAGCGTGTCCTTGGCTTTCGGCTTGAGCGTGAAATCAACCACTTCGCCCGCCTCTTGGTGCGACACCTCGAAATTCTCGTTGATTGCCGAGACATCACCCGACAACAGTAATGCAGGGGTATGCGTCAGCCGCTGATCGAGCGCCTGGATGGTGACTTGTTCCAGATCCGGATCGTACAGCCAGACCTTCTTGCCGTTGGAAACCAGCAACTGCTCCATCGGCTCATCTGTGTGCCAGCGAAACTGGCCCGGGCGCTTAAGCGACATTTCGCCCGAAGTCTCCTGCAGCTGGGTTCCAGTGCCATCCAGAGACAGTTGAGAAAACCGGCCGGTCAGGGTCTCGGCCTTCTGCAGCAGGCCCGTCAGGCGCTGTACAGAAGCCGCCTGGTCAGCATGAGCCGGAGCCAGGGTAATCAGCAGAGCGGATGCAAACAATGCACGAATCAATTGCATGAAGCCCTCGGCGAACTAGTCGCGGGTAGGAGGCGGCGCGAGCACTTCGCGCGAGCCGTTAGTGTTCATTGATGTCACCACGCCCGCCATTTCCATGGCTTCGATCATCCGCGCGGCGCGGTTGTAGCCGATCTTGAGCTTGCGCTGAACGGCAGAAATCGATGCACGGCGGCTTTCGGTTACAAAGCGTACCGCCTCATCGTAAAGCGGATCGTCTTCACTGTTCTCACCCCCGCCTTCGCTTCCGCCGCCATCGAAGCCGCTACCGGACTCTTCAACACCCACCAGAATTTCTTCGATGTAATCAGGCGCACCGCGAGCCTTCCAGGCTTCAACCACTCGGTGTACCTCTTCATCGGAAACGAACGCACCATGGACGCGAATCGGCAAACCGGTGCCCGGCGGCAGATAAAGCATGTCGCCATGCCCGAGCAACTGCTCGGCGCCCCCCTGGTCTAGAATGGTCCGCGAGTCGATCTTGCTCGACACCTGGAACGCCATACGAGTCGGAATGTTGGCTTTGATCAAACCCGTGATGACGTCCACCGAGGGCCGCTGGGTCGCCAGGATCAAGTGAATGCCCGCAGCCCGCGCCTTTTGGGCAATGCGCGCAATCAACTCCTCAACCTTCTTGCCGACGATCATCATCATGTCGGCGAATTCGTCCACCACAACCACGATGGTCGGCAGTTTCTTCAGCAGCGGCGCTTCATCTTCCATGCTTTCGCGGCGATACAGCGGGTCGGTCAGTGGCGTACCGGCCTCCTCCGCATCTTTCACCTTACGGTTGAACCCTGCCAGGTTACGCACGCCCATGGCCGCCATCAGCTTATAGCGCCGCTCCATTTCGGCGACGCTCCAGCGCAGCGCGTTAGCGGCTTCCTTCATGTCAGTCACGACCGGGCACAGCAGGTGCGGGATGCCTTCGTAGATCGACAATTCGAGCATCTTCGGGTCGATCATGATCAACCGCGCATCTTCCGGCGTCGACTTGAAAAGGATCGACAGGATCATCGCGTTCACACCGACCGACTTACCTGAACCTGTGGTACCGGCAACCAGCAGGTGGGGCATTTTCGCTAGGTCGGCGATAACCGGCTTGCCACCAATATCATGGCCGAGGGCGATAGTGACGGGCGATTTGGCATCATCGTAGGGCGCCGACGAGAGGACCTCGGAGAAGCGTACTATCTGGCGATCCTCGTTAGGAATCTCGATACCGACGGTGGTCTTGCCTGGAATCACCTCAACCACGCGCACGCTGATCACGGCCAGCGAGCGCGCAAGGTCCTTCGCCAGGTTGGAGATGCGGCTGACCTTGACCCCCGCGGCCGGCTGGATTTCGAAACGCGTGATCACCGGGCCAGGGTGAACTGACTCGACAATGACCTCTACCCCGAACTCTTTCAGTTTGATTTCCAGCAGCCGCGACATGGCCTCAAGCGATTCCGGCGAGTACTGTTTCTGCTGCTTTTCCGCCACGTCCAGTAGCGACAATGGAGGCACGCTGCCTTCGATCAGCGGATCGACGAACAGGTTGGCCTGCTTCTCCTTTTGCACACGCTTGCTTTGCTCAACCGGCTTTTGCGGTGCGGCGGGAGGAATCACGGGAGGCGGTCGCTTGTCACGCTCGCTCATGTGCTTGCTCAAAGACTCTTCGCGCTCCAGTAGGCGCTCCTTGACCTTGGCCCGCTCCCGCTGATCCGAGAGCGAGCTGGCGACGTCGTTGACCACATCGTCGGCTTCGCGCAGCTGCGCAACAATCTGCTTACGCTCGTTACGAGCGGACCACCAGCGGCTGAAAAAACTCTGAATCAGTTCCACCAGGTCGAGGGTGATCTTGCCTGTCAGGTCCATCACTTTGAACCATGAAAGGTCCGTAAATACCGTTAAGCCAAATAGAAAGAATGCCAGCAGCAGCAACGTGCTGCCCTGGACATTAAGCGCTGCCTCTGCGAGCTGGCCCAGGCTTTCGCCCAACGCCCCACCAGCCGACGCAGGTAGACCATCTGCAAACTGGAAGTGGATATAGGCAAGTGCGGATCCGGAAAGAATCAGAAAGACTAGCCCGATCAAACGCCAGGAAAACAGCCACCCATTCCAGCTCCAGGGTTGGTGACGCGCACGAAAGACCTGCCAGGTCTTGACGCCTAGCAACAACGGAAACAGGAAAGCAAAGTAGCCAAGCGCCATGAACAGCACGTCGGCAAACCAGGCGCCAGCGCGGCCGGCGGCGTTCTGGACCTGCTGGACATTGCTGGTATGCGTCCAACCAGGATCGGAGGGATCGTAAGTAAGCAGTGCCATCCAAAGGTAAGCACACAGCGCGCCGAGCGCGATCAGTGCACCCTCTTTGAGACGGTAGTGCAGCTGCTGGCGCCAGACGGAAGCTGGCGCGGTAGAGGAGGTATTCTTCAAAACGCTTTATTTCCTGCGCCCGCGGCGCGCTCTATGAACCGTAATCTGCCTGAACTTGCACATTGTACGGGTTTGTCGATTCGATGGCATTGCCGGTTCCGTGCCGGCTTGGGCTTTTGTCCGTGCTTCGGTGTAGCATAAACGCCAGTTTTTTAAGCGTGACTCGACTGGAGCACGCTTCTCCATTGGCAACAAAGGCTTATGAGGGCTTTTTATGAATGAAGTCAAGCATTCACGTCTGATCATCCTCGGCTCGGGCCCGGCCGGTTATACCGCCGCCGTATACGCAGCCCGGGCCAACCTGAAACCGGTGATGATCACCGGCATTCAGCCTGGCGGCCAGCTGACCACCACCACTGAGGTCGACAATTGGCCTGGAGACGTCGAAGGCCTGACTGGCCCAGCATTGATGGAGCGCATGCAGAAACACGCAGAGCGCTTCGACACCGAAGTGGTCTTTGATCACATCCACACCGCCGAACTGCAGCAAAAGCCCTTTATCCTCAAGGGCGACAGCGCAACCTACAGCTGTGACGCATTAATCATCGCAACCGGCGCTTCAGCCCAGTATCTCGGCCTGCCCTCAGAGGAAGCGTTCGCCGGACGAGGCGTGTCGGCATGCGCCACCTGTGACGGTTTCTTTTACCGTAACCAGGTCGTGGCGGTAATCGGTGGCGGCAACACCGCTGTGGAAGAAGCGCTGTACCTCTCAAACATTGCCAAGGAAGTGCATCTGATCCACCGCCGCGACAAGCTGCGCTCCGAGAAGATTTTGCAGGACAAGATCATGGAGAAGGCAGCCAATGGCGACATTCGCCTGCACTGGAACCACACGCTTGAAGAGGTACTGGGCGATGCAAGCGGTGTAACCGGAGTGAGACTGAAGAGCACCGAGTCCGGCGAAGAGCAGAAGCTCGAACTGGCAGGCGTTTTCATCGCTATCGGACACAAGCCCAACACGGACCTTTTCCAAGGCCAACTCGAGATGAAAGACGGCTACCTCATGATTAAGGGCGGCAATGAGGGAGATGCGACGAGCACTACTATCCCAGGCGTGTTTGCTGCAGGCGATGTAGCCGATCACGTTTATCGACAGGCGATCACTTCGGCTGGCGCCGGCTGCATGGCCGCGCTCGATGCTGAAAAATATCTCGACCTGTAAACCTTCTACGGGCGGATGCACCATCCGCCCCGTGACTATCAATATGCTGACCTGGCTGCAGCGCGACGACCTGTCGTTCCCCCCGCTCGAAAAAGCCATGCGCGATCCCAATGGGCTTCTCGCTGCAGGAGGCGATCTCTCGCCTGAGCGTTTACTAGCGGCCTACCGTCACGGCTGCTTTCCCTGGTACCAGGAAGGACAACCACTGCTCTGGTGGTCACCCGACCCACGAACCGTCCTCTACCCCGAAGAGCTGCATGTCTCACGCAGCCTCGGCAAGAAATTGCGGCAAGGTGCATTCAGCATCACCTTCGACACAGCGTTTAGAGACGTCCTTGAAGGCTGTGCCGGACCACGGAACTACGCCGACGGCACCTGGATCACCCTACCGATGCAAGAGGCCTATCTGGAGCTGCATCAGCTCGGCATCGCTCACTCTGTTGAAGTCTGGCAAGACGAACGGTTGGTGGGAGGCCTCTATGGCCTGGCAATGGGTCGACTATTCTTCGGCGAATCAATGTTCAGTCGAACGACCGACGCATCCAAAGCGGGATTCGTGACACTAGTGGAACGTCTCCGCGACTGGGGATTCAAATTGATTGACTGCCAGATGCACACGCAACACCTAGCCAGTTTTGGCGCGAGACCCATACCACGCCAGACCTTCGCCAAAACGCTCGCCCACTATCTGGATGCCCCCAGTACGGCCCGATGGGAATCCTAGTCGATGAAGCCAAGCTGACCTACACTGATTTCAAGATTTTCGAGAGCTGACCATGACTTCACTGGCTCGTCTCAAGTTCTACGCAACCCAGCCTCACGCCTGCAGTTATCTGCCCGACGAACAGGCCACTACGCTCTTCCTAGATCCCAGCCAGCCAATGGATGTACAGGTGTACGCAGAGCTGTCCGAGATGGGCTTTCGTCGCAGTGGTGATCATCTCTACCGCCCCCACTGTCAACGCTGCACCGCTTGTATTCCAGCACGAATACCCGCCGACGGTTTGCAGCTCAATCGCCAGCAGAAACGCATCATCAAGCGCAACGCCGATCTTACCGTCACCGACGTGCGCCCTTCATTCACCGAAGAGTACTACGCGCTCTACGCAAGCTATATTGAACAGCGCCATGCTGACGGCGATATGTACCCGCCAAGCCGAGATCAGTTTCATACCTTTCTGGTTCGCGATCTGCCCTTTTCTCGATTCTATGAGTTTCGCCTGGAAGGACGCCTGCTTGCCCTGGCTGTGACTGACCTCCTGCCCAACGGCCTGTCCGCTGTTTACACCTTTTACGACCCCTGCGAGGAACGTCGCAGCCTGGGCCGCTTTGCGATTCTCTGGCAAGTCGCTGAGGCAGCCCGACTTGGCCTGAAAGCGATCTACCTGGGCTATTGGATCAAAAACTGCCGCAAGATGAGCTACAAGACCGAATACCGACCAATCGAGCTGTTGGTTAACCAACGCTGGATAACCCTAACCTGAACCCTTGGCTCTCGGGCCCCTTTCAGGCACAATACTTGCCGCTTTTACCCGGGCATTCTTCGCACCGGGTCTATCATTGGACACCGAGGGCTTTACTGAATGTCGAAAGAAGACAGCTTCGAAATGGAAGGTACTGTCGTCGACACCCTGCCCAACACCATGTTTCGTGTGGAGTTGGAAAATGGGCACGTCGTTACTGCGCACATCTCCGGAAAGATGCGCAAGAATTACATCCGGATTCTTACCGGTGACAAGGTTCGCGTTGAACTTACGCCTTACGACCTGAGCAAAGGCCGCATCACTTACCGCGCCCGCTGACAGGACGCGAGCATGAACGCCCGGCATCGACCGGGCTTTTTTGTTTGTGCTCGCGCAACGCGAGGATCCAACTCATTCGATTCAGGCATCGGCAAGCACAGCGCCGCGCTTCTCTGGGGTATACGCCTCCCCTGCAGCCATCAACAGAAACGCCCGGCGATGCCGGGCGTTTCTGTTTCGGCGCATCAATGCGCTAGGCCAACTCGACAGAAGTTTCGAAGTCGAAGTACGGTTCTCCATCACGTATGTCGATGTGTACCACGCCACCATGCTCAGCCAGCTCCCCGAACAAAATCTCCTCCGCCAGCGGGCGCTTGATTTTGTCCTGGATCAGACGAGCCATTGGCCGCGCGCCCATTTGCACATCATAGCCACGCTCGGCCAACCAACCCCGCGCCGCATCCGACACCTCAAGCGTGACGTGCTTATCCTCAAGCTGCGTCTGCAGCTCAATGAGGAATTTGTCGACGATGCTCTTGATAACCTCGTGACTGAGGCGACCAAACTGGATGATCGTGTCCAGGCGGTTCCGGAACTCCGGAGTGAAGCTCTTCTTGATCACTTCCATCGCGTCTGAAGCGTGATCTTGATGAGTAAAGCCAATCGAAGCCCTCGCCGCAGTTTCCGCTCCGGCATTGGTCGTCATGATGATAATGACGTTACGGAAGTCAGCCTTGCGGCCGTTGTTGTCCGTCAGCGTGCCATGATCCATAACCTGCAAAAGCAGATTGAAGACTTCTGGATGTGCCTTCTCGATCTCATCTAGGAGGAGGACGCAGTGCGGCTGCTTGGTGATCGCCTCCGTCAACAACCCGCCCTGATCAAAGCCAACGTAGCCTGGCGGCGCACCGATAAGCCGAGACACGGTATGACGCTCCATGTACTCAGACATGTCGAAGCGAACAAGCTCTATGCCGAGCGCCCGCGCAAGTTGCCGAGCTGCTTCCGTCTTACCGACCCCGGTAGGACCGGCGAAGAGGAACGAGCCTACCGGCTTATCTGGAGCCTTCAGCCCCGCACGCGATAGCTTGATCGCCGTGGACAGCGAATCGATAGCATCATCTTGACCGAATACGGTCAGCTTCAGGTCGCGTTCCAGATTGCGTAACAGCTCTTTGTCTGAGGTGCTCACATGCTTCGGGGGGATGCGCGCAATCTTCGCGACAATGTCTTCTACCTGCTCGACATCTATCCGTGAGACGCGCTTGTGTTCAGGCTGAAGACGCTGATATGCGCCCGCCTCATCAATTACATCGATTGCCTTATCCGGCATATGCCGGTCATTGATGTACCGAGCGGCGAGCTCGGCTGCAGCGCGAAGCGATTCGTCACTATACTCAATATTGTGGTGCTGTTCGAAGCGACCCTTCAAACCTCTCAGGATACCGATTGTGTCATCAACGGAAGGCTCTGAAACATCGACCTTCTGGAAGCGACGCGCGAGCGCACGATCCTTTTCGAAGATGCCACGGAATTCCTGGAAAGTGGTGGACCCAATACAGCGAATCTCACCAGATGACAGCAGCGGCTTAAGTAGATTTGACGCATCCATTACACCACCCGAGGCGGCCCCAGCCCCGATAATGGTGTGAATTTCATCAATGAACAGCACAGCCTGCGGACGCTTGCGAAGCTCGTTCAAGAGCGCTTTAAAGCGCTTTTCGAAATCCCCCCGATACTTCGTACCGGCCAACAGAGCCCCAAGATCGAGCGAGTAAACCACGCTATTGGCGAGCAGCTCGGGCACCTGATTGTCGACGATGCGCTTGGCAAGCCCTTCAGCAATCGCAGTTTTACCTACCCCAGCCTCACCGACCAGCAACGGATTATTCTTGCGACGACGAGCAAGAATCTGAGCAACTCGCTCAACTTCATGCTCACGGCCGACTAACGGATCGATGCGTCCCTGACGAGCCAGATCATTCAGGTTGCTTGCATAAGCATCGAGTGGGTTGCCCGCAGTGGAGGATTCGCCACCCTCCTCATCCTGCATTTCCGCATCGCTATCAGGATTGCCATTGTTACCCGGCACCTTGGAAATGCCATGAGCGATGTAGTTGACGACGTCAATGCGAGCCACGTTCTGCTGTTTTAGCAGGAATACCGCCTGGCTTTCCTGCTCACTGAAGATCGCAACCAGCACATTGGCCCCTGTAACTTCACGCTTACCCGAACTCTGGACATGGAAGACCGCTCGCTGCAGTACCCGCTGAAAGCCCAACGTTGGCTGGGTTTCGCGCTCGTCATCATGTTGCGGGATCAATGGTGTAGTAGAGTCAATAAATTCCTGAAGGTCATGACGCAGTTTATCGAGGCTGGCTCCGCAGGCGCGCAAAACCGTTGCGGCCGCTTCATTGTCCAGCAGGGCTAGCAGAAGGTGCTCAACCGTCATGAACTCATGACGCTTGGTACGTGCCTCCTTGAAAGCCAGATTCAGAGTGACTTCGAGCTCACGGTTCAACATAGCTTTCACCTCTTACCCAGCAGTCGGGTTTAACCGTCCTTCTCGATCTCACAAAGCAACGGATGCTGGCATTCCCTTGCATATTGATTGACCTGCATTGCTTTGGTTTCAGCGACGTCGCGCGTATAGACGCCACAAACGGCCCGCCCTTCGGTATGAACCGCCAGCATGATCTTGGTGGCCAGCTCCCGATTGTGATTGAAAATTCCCTCGAGCACCTCCACGACGAAATCCATCGGCGTGTAGTCATCATTAAACATGACAACTTTGAACATCGGTGGTGCCTTCAGTTGCGGCTTGGCTTCTTCGACCGCCAGGCCAGAAGAATCGTCGTCCGACGGCTTCGGACGATCCTGATTGAATGTTAGTCGAATCTTGGGAAATGCACGCATGCGTATAACAGTTCTAGATCGGGGCGCCGAGGCCGGGTAAATAGAAGGGCTTCACAGCCACCTGACGAGTCGCCTTGACTATCGGCAAAACGATGATACAAACAGTATGTGCCACAACGGCAACGGGCTGCGCATGTGGGCCATGTGCTGCATCAGCGCGGAATGAAATGGATGTTACTCCAGTGATGGACTCCTTTGCAGAGGGATAACAGCATGCTAAGCGGTAAGGTCAAGTGGTTCAACAACGCTAAAGGCTACGGGTTTATCGTAGCAGACGGCGGCGATGAGGACCTGTTCGCCCACTACTCGGCCATTCAAATGGAAGGGTACAGAACTCTGAAAGCTGGGCAAGCGGTCATGTTCGACATACTGCAAGGTCCCAAGGGCCTACACGCAACCAACATACGGTCGCTGCAAACCAATGCGGAGGCAGTTGCGCCTGCCTCTCAGGACTCGACCGTAGACGCCTGACGCTAGGCAACAAAAAGGCCGATCATTGATCGGCCTTTTTGTGTTTCTCCCGAACAATTACATGTGGGAGATCATGGAGTCGCCAAATTCAGAGCAGGACATAAGCTTCGCGCCGTCCATCAGGCGCTCGAAGTCATAAGTTACTGTCTTGGCAGCGATAGCGCTTTCGGTCGCCTTGATAATCAGATCCGCAGCTTCCAGCCACCCCATGTGACGCAGCATCATTTCCGCCGAAAGGATCAGCGACCCCGGGTTGACTTTGTCCTGACCCGCGTACTTTGGCGCCGTGCCGTGCGTGGCCTCAAACATGGCAACCGTATCCGAGAGATTGGCGCCCGGCGCGATACCGATGCCGCCTACTTCCGCTGCCAACGCATCGGAGAGGTAGTCACCGTTCAAATTAAGGGTTGCAATAACGTCGTACTCGGCGGGACGCAGCAGGATCTGCTGGAGCATTGCATCAGCAATGGCGTCCTTGACGACGATATTCTTACCTGTGGTGGGATTCTTGAATTGCATCCACGGGCCACCGTCCAGCAACTCTGCACCGAACTCGTCGCGTGCCACCTCGTAGCCCCACTCCTTGAATGCGCCTTCGGTGAACTTCATGATGTTGCCCTTGTGCACCAAGGTGACCGAGCTACGGTCATTGTCAACTGCATACTGCAATGCCTTACGCACCAGCCGCTTGGTCCCTTCCAGCGAAACCGGCTTGATACCGATACCGCAGTTTTCAGTAAAGCGGATCTTCTTGACGCCCATTTCTTCAGTTAGAAACTTGATGACCTTTTCGCACTCAGGGGAACCGGCCTTCCACTCTACGCCCGCGTAGATGTCTTCTGAGTTCTCGCGGAAGATGACCATGTCCACATCGGCAGGCTTCTTCACTGGGCTGGGCACACCGGTAAACCAGCGAACCGGACGCTGACATACATAAAGATCAAGCTCCTGACGCAGCGCGACGTTCAACGAGCGAATGCCGCCCCCGACCGGAGTGGTCAGCGGCCCCTTGATTGACACCACAAAATCACGCACTACATCCAGGGTTTCCTTGGGTAGCCAGGTGTCCTGGTCATACACCTGCGTCGCCTTCTCACCTGCATAGATCTCCATCCAGGCAATCTTGCGCTCACCGCCGTAGGCTTTTTCTACGGCCGCATCTACGACCTTGATCATCACTGGGCTGATGTCCACGCCAATACCGTCGCCCTCGATATAAGGAATGATCGGATTGTTGGGTACGTTCAGGGTGTTATCGGTATTGACGGTGATTTTGTCACCGCTGGCAGGCACCTGGATCTTTTGGTATCCCATGCTGGACTCCGTTTTTGTGGTTAAACATTAAACAGTGGTCATCTTCGAAGAGTAACCCAGTTGAAATGGCCAGAACCATATGTTCATTCGTCGTATGGCCAGGGCATTCTTTGACAACGAGGGTCGGTGATATACTGCTTAGGTGACTAACGAGTCATGAGAGACAGCCGATCTTTGACGAGATCTTTGTCTCTGTACCGCCAGGCTGCCAACCGCAGCTGGTCGGATCAAACACTCAACACTCCAGTGGTGCTGCATCCAACATCATCGCGGCGAACCTCGAGACTGGCACGGCTGACGCAGCCAGGCGCCTACCTGCGCACTTCGAGTTTCTGTGCACGCTCAGCAAGAGAGAGTCAACTCTACATGTCCACCCGCTCGAAGATTATCTACACCTTCACCGACGAAGCCCCGGCGCTGGCCACCTACTCGCTTCTGCCCATTGTAGAAGCCTTTGCCGCCTCCGCTGACATAGCTGTCGAAACACGTGACATCTCTCTCGCAGGGCGCATTCTTGCAAGCTTTGCTGATCAGTTGGATGCCGACAAAGCGGTAGATGATGACCTGGCCAAGCTTGCCGAGCTGACGAACCAGCCGGACGCCAACATCATCAAGCTGCCCAACATCAGCGCCTCCGTACCTCAGCTCAAGGCGGCTATCGCCGAACTGCAAGCCTTGGGCTATAACCTCCCCAACTTTCCAGAAGATCCGCAAACAGAAGCGGACAAGGAAGTGCGCGCACGCTACGGCAAGGTGCTCGGCAGCGCGGTAAACCCCGTCTTGCGAGAAGGAAACTCTGATCGGCGCGCACCAGCGGCCGTTAAAGCCTTCGCTCGCAAGCACCCGCACTCTATGGGCAAGTGGAGCAAGGCGTCGCAGTCGCATGCGGACTACATGCGCGGCGGCGATTTCTTCTCCAGCGAACAATCCATCACCATGGAAGCAGCCGGCGATGTGCGCATCGAGTTTGTCGGCAAGGATGGTAACGTCGAGGTCAAGAAGCAGCTCGCCCTACAAGAAGGCGAAGTGCTCGACGGCATGTTCATGAGCTGCAACAAGCTGCGCGAATTTTTCGAGCAAACGCTGCAGGATTGCAAAGAAACCGGCGTCATGTGGTCCCTGCACGTCAAGGCGACCATGATGAAAATCTCGCATCCGATCGTATTTGGCCATGCGGTTAGCGTTTACTACAAGGACGTTTTTGACAAATACGGCGAGCTGTTCAAGGAGCTGGGCGTCAACCCGAACAATGGGATCAGCAGCGTCTACGACAAGATCAAGTCGCTGCCCGACTCCCAGCAGGAAGAGATCCTTCACGACATCCACGCCTGCTATGCCGAGCGTCCTGAAATGGCGATGGTTGACTCTGTCAAAGGCATCACCAACCTGCACATCCCGAGTGATGTGATTGTCGACGCCTCCATGCCCGCCATGATCCGCAATTCGGGTCAGATGTGGGGCAAAGACGGAAAGCAGAAAGACACCAAAGCGGTGATGCCGGAGAGCACCTATGCTCGCATCTACCAGGAGATGATCAACTTCTGCAAAACCAACGGCGCCTTTGATCCTGTGACCATGGGCAGCGTACCGAACGTCGGCCTGATGGCACAAAAGGCCGAAGAGTACGGCTCTCACGACAAGACCTTCGAGATGCAAGCGGACGGCATCATGCGTGTCGTGTTGGCCAATGGCACCGTACTGATGCAGCACCCGGTGGAGAAAGGCGACATCTGGCGCGCTTGCCAGACCAAAGACGCACCGATTCGCGACTGGGTCAAGCTGGCCGTGACCCGCGCGCGCCAATCGGACACGCCGGCGATCTTCTGGCTTGACCCAGAGCGCGCTCACGATCGCGAGCTGCAGAAGAAGGTTGAAACCTACCTGCAGGACCATGACCTGACCGGCCTCGACATCCGCATGATGGGCTATAACGAAGCCATCCGCGTCAGCATGGAACGCCTGATTCGCGGCCAGGACACCATCTCCGTGACCGGCAACGTGCTGCGCGATTACCTGACCGACTTGTTCCCGATCATGGAACTCGGGACCTCAGCGAAGATGCTGTCTATCGTCCCTCTTATGGCCGGTGGCGGCATGTACGAAACCGGTGCCGGTGGCTCTGCACCCAAGCACGTCCAGCAGCTGATCGAAGAAAACCATCTGCGCTGGGACTCGCTGGGCGAATTCCTGGCGCTGGCCGTATCGCTGGAAGAGACCGGAATCAAAACCGACAACGTCAAAGCCAAGCTACTTGGCAAGACCCTTGACGCTGCTACGGGTAAACTGCTCGACAACAACAAGTCCCCGTCTCGCCGCACCGGCGAACTGGACAACCGCGGCAGCCACTTCTATTTGGCGCTGTACTGGGCACAGGAGCTAGCAGCACAAACCGAAGACGCCGACCTGCAAGCCAACTTCGCCCCCCTGGCTAAGCAGTTACAGGATAACGAAGAAGCCATTCTTGCTGAGCTGGCCGAGGTGCAGGGTAAGCCAGTCGACATTGGTGGCTACTATCGCTCCAACCCCGAGCTAACCAGCAAGGCGATGCGCCCTAGCGCAACGTTCAACGCTGCGCTCGCCGCCCTGGCTTGATCAGGACTGTTGTTACAGATGCATGAAAAAAACCCTGGCGCTAAGCCGGGGTTTCTTTTTTTGGGCGCATCCACTGCGCAGCCATCGAAGCTCGAAAAAAAGCAGAGGCCAAAAATGACCTGGCACCCACACATCACCGTGGCGACGATTGTCGAAGCCGATGGCCGCTTCCTAATGGTCGAGGAGTCAAAAGGCGGTCGATTGGTACTCAACCAACCGGCGGGACACCTAGAGCCCGACGAGACATTACGCCAGGCAGCGGTACGCGAAACCCTTGAGGAAACCGGCTGGGAAGTCGAGCTTGATGGCGTGGTGGGCATCTACCTTTACACTGCCCCAAGCAATGGCGTGACCTACCAGCGCGTCTGCTTCTCGGCCTCGCCGGTTCGCCATGACCCACAGCGCGAGCTCGACACCGGCATTGTCGCCGCCCTCTGGTTGACCCGAGACGAACTGGCCCGGCAACCAGAACGCTGGCGCAGCGAGCTGATTCTTCGCTGTATTGATGACTACTTGACTGGCCCGACCCACGACCTCGCGGTCATCCGTGACTGATCGCCCCTAACCGCTGGCTATGCCGGCCTGTTAGAATTGATTTTTTGCAGTTAATCCTGAGTCTTTATGCCTGATTCACCGCTCATTGCCCCCGAAAACCTGCGCGTCATCGTCGGCATGTCCGGCGGCGTCGACTCCTCGGTTTCCGCCCTGCTTTTGCTTGAACAGGGATATCAGGTCGAAGGCCTGTTCATGAAGAACTGGGAAGAAGATGACGGCACCGAGTACTGCACTGCTCGGGAAGATCTCGCCGATGCTCAGGCCGTCTGCGACCAGATCGGCATCAAACTGCACACAGCGAACTTTGCCGCTGAGTACTGGGACAATGTGTTCGAGCACTTTCTTGCGGAGTACAAAGCCGGAAGGACACCGAATCCGGACATACTTTGCAACCGCGAAATCAAGTTCAAGGCCTTTCTTGATTACGCCCTTGCGCTCGGAGCCGATCTGATTGCCACCGGGCACTATGTACGACGCCGCGACATCAACGGGCGCAGCGAGCTACTCAAGGGGCTAGACCCCAATAAGGATCAAAGCTATTTCCTTCATGCCGTGGGCAGCGAGCAGCTAGGCAAAACACTGTTTCCGGTAGGCGAGCTAGAAAAGCCGGCGGTCCGGGAAGTTGCCGCAAAACACGGCTTGGCGACGGCAAAAAAGAAGGACTCGACAGGAATCTGCTTCATTGGCGAGCGCCGGTTCAGCGACTTTCTCAAGCAATACCTGCCTGCTCAGCCGGGCGACATCGAGACCGTTGAAGGCGAGATCATTGGGCGCCATCACGGCCTCATGTATCACACCATTGGCCAGCGACAGGGTTTGGGAATTGGCGGACTTAAGGATGCCAGCGACGAGCCCTGGTATGTTTTGAACAAAGATCTTGAGCGCAACGTTCTGGTAGTAGGACAGGGCAATGATCACCCCTGGCTGTTTTCTCGCGCCCTGCTGGTGTCGGAAATTTTCTGGGTCAATCCGATCGAAGTGTCCGCACCCTTGCGACTCTCAGCCAAGGTTCGCTACCGCCAAAGCGACCAGACCTGCACGCTGGAGCAGACCGATAACGGCTATCGTGCGGTCTTCGAGGAGCCGCAACGCGCGGTAACGCCTGGCCAGTCCGTGGTGTTCTATGACGGCGAGGTCTGCCTCGGTGGCGGCGTGATCGAAACTGCAGAGCCCTGGTTCGCTGGAGCCCGCCCATGACGCCGCGACAGGAACAGCTCGTTGCCCTCGGCGCTGTATTCGAAGCTGCGGCACTGGTTGATCGAATAGCCCGAACCGGCCAGGTACCAAACGCTGCCTTGGCAAACCTGCTAGGCAGCCTATTGGTTCGAGAAGACAAGCCTGCTCTGGAAATCTATGGCGGCGATGACTTGAACCTTCGGGAGGGCTATCGAGCCCTAGTTGGCGCACTGGAACGAGATACCAGCAGTCTGCAACGCGAGCCACTGCGCTATGCGCTGGCGATGATAGGCCTGGAACGGCAACTGGATAAACGTAGAGACCTGTTACAGGTGATCGGCAATCGCCTGGACCAGATACAGCAGCAGGCCGACCACTTTGGTCTGACGCACGAAAACGTGATCGCGTCATTTGGCGGGCTGTATCAGGATACGCTCAGCACATTTCGCCAACGCATTCAGGTCCAAGGCGATATGCGCCACCTTCAGCAGAGCGACAACGCCGCTAAGATCCGCGCGCTTCTGCTGGCGGGAATACGTTCAGCGCGGCTCTGGCGGCAGCTTGGCGGGCACCGTTGGCAGATGGTATTCAGCCGGCGCAAGCTGCTCGATGAGCTCTACCCAATGCTTCGATCGGAATAGGCCACAGCAAGTTGCTCGGCAAGCAATGTCGCCACTGCAGCAGTCTGCCCTTCGCTTTCATGTATAATCTGCGCCCTCTTTTCGTTGCTCGACTGTCCGAGAATGCCCTTTATGCAGCTTTCCTCGCTCACCGCGGTTTCCCCTGTCGATGGCCGCTACGCCGGCAAAACCAGCGCCCTGCGCCCCATTTTCAGTGAATTCGGTTTGATTCGCTGCCGTGTTCAGGTTGAAGTCCGCTGGCTGCAGCGCTTGGCCGCGCATGCCGGCATTCCTGAAGTGGCGCCCTTCTCGGACGAGGCCAATGCCCTTCTCGATCAGCTCGCCGAGAACTTTCAAGTCGAGCATGCCGAACGCGTCAAGGAATTCGAACGCACGACTAATCACGATGTAAAAGCTGTGGAATATCTCCTCAAGGAGCAAGCCAAGCAGCTGCCTGAGCTCGCCAAGGTCAACGAGTTCATTCATTTCGCCTGTACCAGCGAGGATATCAACAACCTGTCCCACGGACTGATGCTGCGCGAAGGCCGGGACGAGGTGTTATTGCCGCTGATGCGCCAACTGGCGGAGGCAATCCGTGGTCTGGCCATAGCCCACGCCGATGTGCCGATGCTCTCCCGTACGCACGGCCAACCGGCGTCGCCTACCACCTTGGGCAAGGAACTGGCCAATGTGGTTTATCGTCTCGAACGCCAGATTGCACAGGTGGAGGCAGTACCGCTGCTCGGCAAGATCAATGGCGCCGTCGGTAACTACAATGCCCACCTCTCAGCCTATCCCGACGTTGACTGGGAAGCTAACGCGCGTGAATTCATCGAAAACGATCTTGGCCTTTCCTGGAACCCCTACACGACTCAGATCGAACCGCACGACTACATTGCTGAGCTCTTCGATGCAGTAGCACGTTTCAATACGATCCTCATCGACTTCGACCGCGACATCTGGGGCTACATCTCGTTGGGTTATTTCAAGCAGCGCACCGTCGCTGGCGAAATCGGCTCTTCGACCATGCCTCACAAGGTCAACCCGATCGACTTCGAAAACTCCGAAGGCAACCTCGGCATTGCCAATGCACTGCTCAGCCACTTGGCGAGCAAGTTGCCTATCTCGCGCTGGCAGCGGGACCTGACCGACTCCACCGTACTGCGCAATCTGGGTGTTGGTTTCGCTCACAGCATCATTGCGTACGAAGCCAGCCTCAAAGGTATCGGCAAACTGGAGCTCAACGAAGCGCGCATTGCCGAAGACCTCGACGCGTGCTGGGAAGTACTGGCCGAGCCGATCCAGACCGTCATGCGTCGGTATGCCATCGAGAACCCCTACGAGAAACTCAAGGAATTGACCCGAGGCAAAGGCATCAGCCCCGAGGCGCTGCAGACTTTCATCGAAGGACTGGATATGCCGACCGAAGCCAAGCAGGAGCTCCGCAAGTTGACTCCGGCCGCCTACATCGGCAACGCGGCCGAGCAGGCCAAGCGGATCTAAGCGACCCATTTTTTGCACGCCCGGCTGTGCCGGGCGTTTTTATTTGCAGCTCTTAAATAGAGCAAGGTAACTGGCATGACTTCCGACACCCCTTTGCAAATCCTCGGCGGGATCAGCGCGCGCGAGTTTCTTCGTGACTACTGGCAGAAAAAACCCCTATTGGTCCGCCAAGCCATTCCTGGGTTTGAAAGCCCGGTGTCTCCGGACGAATTGGCCGGGCTGTCGCTGGAAGAAGAAGTCGAGTCGCGCCTGGTTGTCGAGCATGGCGAGACGCCATGGGAACTACGCAGAGGGCCGTTCAGCGAAGACACCTATCAGAACCTGCCTGAGCGAGACTGGACTCTGCTCGTTCAGGCGGTCGATCAGCTAGTGCCGGAAGTCGCCGAGCTGATCGAACATTTTCGTTTCCTGCCAAACTGGCGAATCGACGACGTCATGGTCAGCTTCGCAGCGCCGGGTGGCGGAGTTGGCCCGCATTTCGACAATTACGACGTTTTCCTGCTCCAGGCCCATGGCCAGCGGCGCTGGCGCGTAGGACAGATGTGTGACAGCGAGAGCGCAATGCTCAAGCATGCCGACCTGCGCATACTTGCCGATTTTCAAGGCACTGACGAATGGGTTCTCGAGCCAGGCGACATGCTTTATCTGCCACCGAGACTGGCTCATTTCGGCACCGCCGAAGACGCATGCATGACCTACTCGCTGGGCTTCAGAGCACCCAGCGCAGCGGAGGTCCTAACCCACTTCACCGACTTCCTCGCGCAGTTTTTGCCTGATGAAGAACGTTACAGTGATGCAGACCTCCTCCCGATCGAAGACCCACACCAGATCCAGAGCGATGCGCTGGATCGCTTGCGAGCGATGCTCGCCGAGCATATGGGTGACGAGCGCTTGCTGCTCACCTGGTTCGGGCAGTTCATGACCGAGCCGCGCTATCCAGAGCGAGTACAGGGTCCGGAGATTGACGAACAGGCAATGCTGGCAGCGCTTGAGGATGGCGCCATACTGGTCCGCAACCTGAGTGCAAGGCTGGCCTGGAGCGAGGTGGACATCGGCCTGTTGCTGTTTGCCAGCGGCCAAAGCCGACTGCTGCCAGGGCACCTGAAAGAGCTGCTGAAATTGGTTTGTTCCGCCGACGCGCTCCATGCAGAAAACCTCGCTGGGTGGCTGAGCGATGAGGATGGGCGTAATCTCATGCTGCAACTGGTCAAACAGGGAAGTCTGGAGTTTGCTGATGAGTGACATAGAAGTTCGCATCGCCGACTGGCAGCAGGACAACGCCGACCTACGCCGGATTCGGGAGACTGTGTTCATTGCTGAGCAATCGGTACCGCCCGAACTGGAATGGGATTCGGATGATGCTGAGGCCGTGCATTTCCTAGCTCTGGAAAGCGGCTATCCGATCGGTACCGCCCGACTACTTAATGACGGACACATTGGTCGCGTTTCGGTACTGCGCGATTGGCGAGGGATGAACGTCGGCGGCGCACTGATGAAAGCGGTTATTAACGAGGCCGAGCGGCGCGGCCTTAATGAACAGCGACTCACCGCCCAAGTACACGCCACGTCGTTCTATGAGCGACTTGGTTTTGAAGTCGTCAGCGAAGAGTTTCTCGAGGCCGGCCTCCCCCACGTCGATATGCTACGAAAGAGCCACTAGCCATATGGCGCATGACGACCCGGATCACTCTGTCAGCAAAGACGCCTCGTCGATGATCGAGTTCCAGTCACCGGGTCGTTTCCAGATTGACAACCCAGCGGCACGGCCCACACCGCTCCAAGAATGGAGCGCAGCGCCGTTTTCGCTAGATGTCGATACAACAATTCAGCCATTCCATGACATGACTGAAGCACGTGAGCACGCGCTTTCACTGATTGAGCAAGTCAGGCGTAACCTGAGCATCTACACACCAGATCTGGAACCCTGGCTGTACAACCACAGCAGCATTCAAACGTCATGCGCACGGTTCTTGCGGGCGCATCCACGCAATCGCCTGCGCATCTTGGTAGGTGACTCGTCTCGCGCAGTCACCGATGGACACCGCCTGGTCAGCCTGAGCCGCAGATTGACCAGCAACTGCCACATTCGCAGTGCTCATCCGGATTATTCAATACAGACCTCCGCATTCCTTATAGCCGATGAGTGCGGCATGCTGATTCGACCGAACGCGGATCAATTTTCTGGTCATGCGCTATACCGAGACCCCACGCGTGCTCGCCAACAGCAAAGACTATTCGATGCCGCCTGGGACCGTAGCCTTCCCGATCCCGATATGCGGAGCTTTCTGATATGACTCGTCACGTTCTCGCTGCCTGCCTATTGATCATTAGCTCGACGCTACATGCCGCCACGGAGGTCATTCCACTGGATTTCCGGATGGCTGAAGACGTACTACCGATTGCTCAATCAGTGGTAGGTGATCAAGGCAAGGTCAACGCATATGGCAACCAGCTGATCGTGAACGCACCGCCTGCTGTAATCACTGAATTGCGCGAGGTGCTGACCAGGCTCGATACCGAACCCCGCAGATTGCTCATCAGTGTCGATACGCAAAACACGGCTACAGGCAGCGAAAGCGGCTACCGCATCGACGGCGCTACGCGCTTCGGTGAGGTCGAGATCCAGAGCGGACGCGGCGAGAACAGAGGTCGGGACCAGGTGCGGATAATTCGTCACAGCACCAATAGCCAAGGCGGCGGCGTTCAACAAGTCCAAGCCACCGAGGGCTATCCAGCGCTGATTCAGATAGGTCAAAGCGTCCCAATCAACACCACGGGGAGCGATGGATACGGGCAGATCTATCAGCAGACGCAGTATCGGGATGTAACTCGGGGCTTCTATGCCACCGCTACTGTCCAAGGCGACCGGGTGCAAGTGACTATCAGCAGCCATAACGACCGCATGAGCAATTCTCAGCCAGGCACGATCAATATCCAGCAAACCGATACTCGAGTGAGCGGGCGGCTTGGGGAATGGATTGAGCTCGGTGGCGTCGACGAATCCGCAAGCTCTAGCGAGAGCGGCCTGGCACGCAGATATTCCACCGGCGGTCGCCAAGACCTATCGCTACGACTAAAAGTAGACACGCTGAATTAAAAAGGTTCAGCGGCGAAACACCGCTAAGTTAAAAAATGTAGTGCCTACTAAAGTTCACTACAAAACATTTGACGAACACTTTTCGCCAGCGCATTATGGCTCCGCTCCCGCTAACCAGGGGCCCTGAAGAGGGTCTCCGGATCGCACTCAGCCAACCAGCAGAGGCGTTCCGTGACTGTACTGCCCACAAGGCGGACTGACGAGGTTGCGACTGGAACGAGTCGTCCTGAGGGACGGGGAAGCGATTAACGCATCAGCTTGAGACATCAGTATGCTGACTCACTCAACGGCCCACGCGTCGCTGTGTGCAGGAATGCCACGATCATTCCACAGCTAACCGAATTCTCTTGCGGTCGTAACTGCATACCCTCCTCTCCTTGGTTCAATCCTCGTCTCGGTCGATATTTCGACGCTCTGCCGCGTGTTGCCCGCATCATCAGCGCAAACACGCAGGTTTCAGTGGGAAAAGTCGGTGCTCAACCAAACACGAATCTCTTTGAAGGATTGACCATGTCCGCTTATCAAAACGACATCAAAGCCGTTGCCGCTCTGAAAGAAGCAGCTGGAAGCAGCTGGAGCGCGATTAACCCTGAATCCGTAGCTCGCATGCGCGCTCAGAACCGATTCAAGACCGGTCTGGAAATTGCGCAGTACACTGCCGACATCATGCGCAAGGACATGGCCGAGTACGACGCCGACACGTCCGCCTACACCCAGTCCCTCGGCTGCTGGCACGGCTTCATCGGTCAGCAGAAGCTGATCTCCATCAAGAAGCACCTGAAGACTACCAACAAGCGTTACCTCTACCTGTCCGGCTGGATGGTTGCTGCTCTGCGCTCCGAGTTCGGCCCGCTGCCGGACCAGTCCATGCATGAGAAGACTGCCGTATCCGACCTGATCGAAGAGCTGTACACCTTCCTGCGTCAGGCTGACAGCCGCGAGCTAGACCTGCTGTTCACAGCGCTGGACGCTGCTCGTGAAGCTGGCGACAACGCCAAGGCTGCCGAAATTCAGAATCAGATCGATAACTACGAAACCCATATCGTACCGATCATCGCCGACATCGACGCTGGCTTCGGTAACCCGGAAGCCACTTACCTGCTGGCCAAGCGCATGATCGAAGCAGGCGCTTGCTGCATCCAGATCGAAAACCAGGTTTCCGACGAGAAGCAGTGCGGCCACCAGGACGGCAAAGTAACCGTTCCTCACGCCGACTTCCTGGCCAAGATCGCCGCCGTCCGCTATGCATTCCTCGAGCTGGGCATCGACAACGGCGTTATCGTTGCGCGTACCGACTCTCTGGGTGCCGGCCTGACCAAGCAGATCGCAGTGACCAAAGAGCCTGGTGACCTGGGCGACCTGTACAACTCCTTCCTGGATTGTGAAGAAGTCTCTGCTGCCGACCTGAACAACGGTGACGTCGTTCTGAATCGCGAAGGCAAGCTGCTGCGTCCTAAGCGCCTGCCGAGCAACCTGTTCCAGTTCCGCAAAGGCACCGGCGAAGCCCGCTGCGTCCTCGACTGCATCACTTCGCTGCAAAACGGCGCCGACCTGCTGTGGATCGAAACCGAGAAGCCTCATGTTGGCCAGATTGCAGCCATGGTTGACGAGATCCGTAAAGAGATCCCGAACGCCAAGCTGGTCTACAACAATAGCCCGTCGTTCAACTGGACCCTCAACTTCCGCCAGCAGGTGTTCGATGCATTCGTTGCCGAAGGCAAAGATGTTTCAGCCTACGATCGCGCCAAACTGATGAGCGTCGAGTACGACGAAACCGAACTGGCTCAAGTTGCCGACGAGAAGATCCGTACCTTCCAGAAGGATGGCTCCGCTCATGCCGGTATCTTCCACCACCTGATCACCCTGCCGACTTACCACACCGCCGCACTGTCGACCGACAATCTGGCTAAAGGGTACTTCGCTGATCAGGGCATGCTGGCCTACGTCAAAGGTGTACAGCGTGAAGAGCTGCGTCAGGGTATCGCCTGCGTCAAGCACCAGAACATGGCTGGCTCCGACATCGGCGACAACCACAAGGAGTACTTTGCTGGCGAAGCGGCTCTGAAGGCGAGCGGTAAGGACAACACCATGAACCAGTTCCACTAAGAGCTGGATCTGACCCAGACGCGGTCTGGGTCGATGGTCTGTAGATGTCTTGGCATCTGCCAAAAAGCCGCCCTCTAAAAGGGGCGGCTTTTTTGTTTGTGCAAGAGCTGCAATCAAACGGGCATCACCTCAATCGCCACATGAGTTCTTCTCCGCTCTAGCATCATTACGCTGCAGACCCTCTGCAGATGCTCGGGAATATTCCTCCTCAATCAAAATTTGCGTGTGGACTGCGGCCGCCCTGCCGTAACGAATACTACCCAGCCCGCTGCCGGACGACAAACCAGCCTGCTTGGTTCATAGCGCAAACTCACCTGAAGCAGCGACGTAACCTACCTGGCATCTGCCTGCCGCTGGACGGCAACGAAGCGAACTTCGTGCCTGCATCGGAGCAATTATTGTGGAGGCCGGGAGAAAGGCCTGAGAGGAGAGCCCCTTTGAACGCCCGCGCCGCGCGCGACAGCTCTCAGGGTTACCGAGAAGTGCTAAGAGCGCCTTGCAGCGCCGTGGTCAGAGGGCTGCTGACGTTACCCATGCAGCACTCCCAAATTTAAAGGCGCTCACGAATGAGACGACCGTGCAACGGCGAAAGCAAAAAAAGCCGATGCCATAATCTGGCATCGGCTTTTTGAAGCTAGAAGGCACCTAAGATTTGCCAGGCGCCTGCCGAGCTAGCAAAACAAGATCCGAATTAACGAACCTGTGCTTCGACTTCCGCTTCCACGCGGCGGTTGATCTGACGCCCTTCTTCAGTGCTGTTGTCAGCAACCGGGCGGGTTTCACCGTAACCGACGGAATCGACACGCTGGCTCTCTACGCCGTACTGGTTAACCAGTACTTCACGAACGGCTTGCGCACGACGCTCGGACAAACGCTGGTTGTACTGATCAGTTCCCACCGAGTCAGTGTGACCTTCAACGGTAGTGTTGGTCTGAGGATACTGCTGCATGAAATCAGCCAGGTTCTTGATGTCGTTGTAGCTTTCTTCGCGAACACGCGCCTTGTCAAAATCGAATTTGACGTCCAACTCGACGCGGACCAGTTCCGGCTCCGGCTCTGGTTCGTTGTCGACCATAGGTGCTGGCGCAGGAGCCGGAGTCGGTTCGACCTGTGCAACCTGCTGCTGAGCACCCCCACCGAAGTTCAGGCCAACGCCTACGCCAGCCATCCACTCGGCTTCGTCCGCATCGATGTTGTACATGCCGTCAACACTTGCCTTGGCGAAGAAGTTCTCGGTGAAGTAGTACTTTACGCCAGTACCGACATTAGCGAAGGTGCTGTGATCACGACCACCACGCGCGGGTTGACCGATGCTCTGGTGAGCAGCGCCAGCCGATACATAGGGACGCAGACCAACACCGGGCTGACCGAAGTGATAAGTAGCATCCAAAGAAGTCAGGCTGCCCTTGATGTCCTTATGACCGCCTGCGCCAACAGGGTCTTGGGACGTCAAATCATGGTATTCGCCGTATGACAAACCAAGCGAAACGTCATCAGTCAGGAAATAGCTAGCGCCAGCCCCGTACAGTTCGCCGTCACGCTGCACATCACGCGAGCTATCGGTGAAGTAGTGCTTACCGAATGCCTCCACCTCTACGGCACCTTGGCCCTGGGCCAGCGCGCTAACAGAAGTGGCGGCAACCAAAGAGCCAATTACAACGCCTAAGGTGTTTTTAAGCTTCATCCGTAAATCCCCATCTGGTGGTGAGTATCAGAACAATCTAAGGAAACCGGCTAACTGCAAGCCCAAGCTGTTCGCTAACAATAGGACAGCTTAATGCCGTTAAGTTTCAGCGACTCCCGAGAATTTTTCGCGCAATTTATCAAGCGCTCGCTTGTAACGCATCTTCGTCGCGCTTAGCCCCATGTGCATGATGTCGGCAATTTCCTGAAACTCCAATTCCGCGACAAAACGCAAAACAAGAATCTCCCGATCAATCTGATTCACATGGACCAGCCACTTGTCCAGCTCGGGCCTTTGCTCAACGCTAGGGGCCTTTTCATCGGATGCTTCCTCGACAGGATCAAGGCTCAATGCATCAAGTAAACGCCGCTTGCGACGCTCTTTTCGGTATTGGGTAATGCACTCGTTATAGGTGATGCTATATAGCCATGTTTTAAATTTCGACTTACCTTCGAAGTTCTTCAAACCATATAAAACCTTGAGCATCACTTCCTGACAGACGTCATCTGCGTCTCGGTCGTTTCCCAAATACCGCGCACATACATTGAAGAGCGTGCGTTGATAACGGCGCATCAACTCTTCATAGGCGCGCGTTATATGAAACAGCTCGGCATGAGCGCGCTGCACCAGCTCCTCATCGGAAAGCTGGCGGGGATCGTAGCTCATGGTCGGCGGTTGGGCTTTAGTCAAGACGCTTCGAACCGGCAATAATCGTGGCGGCCGTTTGCGGTAACCCGCAAAAGAGGCGGCGCACTTTAACAGAATACCGGGCCTAACGGCTGCCTACGCGCTGCTCTAGCAGCACTCTATTTGCAACCGAGATCAGCTCGCCCTCATCAGTGAGCAGTAAGGTCTTCGCCGTCCCGATCTCTTCGATTGACCCTTCCAGCTCATCGATGCGCACCCTTTGGCCAACCTCATAAAGTTCTCGCACATAAATACCAGCGAGAATCTGACTCACCAGCTCTCGGCTGCCAAGGCCGAAAGCCAACGCAACAGCCAACCCAATGGAGATCAGCGCAATTGCAATAACGTAGTTGAGCAGCTCGGTCTTTATCTCGAGCTGACCGATTGCGACCGAGATGATGATGATGATCACCAAGCCTTGTGCAACCCGTCCGAGTCCAGCGGAGTATTCAAGGCCGACGCTTTCCGCCGCTCCTCTAACAAGCCCGTTGACCAGCTGCGCCAGGAGTATGCCAACCAACAGAATCAGCCCCGCGCCAAAGACCTTTGGCACATAAAGCGCGAGCATATCGAGTGTTGCCGAAACGCGGGCGAGCCCCAGGGATTCTGCCGCCGACACCAGGAAGATCAGCAACACGAACCAATAAACAATCTTGCCGAGCAACACCGAGATTGGCATGCGAATACCGGCACGCCCAAGCAGTTTCGTCGCCCCGGTGCCGGCAACCAGACGGTCCAGCCCTATTTTTGCCAGGAGTTTCGACAGTAGCGTGTCCAAAAGCTTGGCAACCACAAAACCGATGGCTACGAGCAACAACGCCCCGAACAAGCGCGGAATAAATGCAGCGACAGGTTGCCAAAGAGCGCTCATAGCACCCAGAAAGCTCTGACTCCAGGGATCGAGTTCCATGATCAATCGACCTTATTGAAAGAGGTATGGGAATCGGAATGACGACGGGTGACAGCCGAGGTGTGCGGAGTGCCGCTATTGAATGCGATCAGCACGGCCTGCAGCCAGTGTCCGATCAGGCCAAATAGATCGCCAGCACCAACTTGTCGATTGGCAGTTTTCAGCACACGGTCCAGACGGGCATCGTCATGACGCTCCGGCTGCGTATTGAGCATGTCCCGCAGGGATTCTTCAAAGGGATCGTGCATGTTCTACCTCGACAACAGTGTGACTCTGACGGCACAGCCCTATGAGTAGTCACATCACACCCATTTCAGCCGGCGAAAGATCCACCACTGAAAAAACGCAACCGCACCAATGAGCACACAGGCTATTGCGAACCCATAAGGGTTCTCGGAGCCAGGGATGCCTCCCACATTGATTCCGAGCAAGCCGGTTAGAAAACTCATCGGCAGGAAAAAGCCTGTAATGATGCCGAGCAGGTACATGGTTCTGTTCATTCGCTCGCGCATTCGCCGTTCTTCGGCTTCAAGCACCAGATTGACGCGCTCACGGACCAGCTCCAGCTCTTCCAAATAACGTATCAACCGATTGCTAAGCTCATTCCAGTAATCCGTATCGTCGTCGACAAACCACGGCAAACGATTGCGAGTCAGCTGCGCATAGATTTCGCGCTGCGGTAACAGGAAACGTCGCAGACCAGCCGCCTGGCGCCGCAATGACAACATTTTGTCCTGGGGCGGCGTGTAGCGTTCATCTGTCTCGACTCGATCCTCTTCCTCATCCAGCTTTTCGGTCAGCACTGCGACCAGTTGATCCACCCGATCAGTAAGCGCGTCGGCCAGGCTTAGCAATACTTCGGACGCCGTTTTTGGGCCAACCCCAGTTTCCAGTTGATGAAGTACCACCTCGGTCGAGCGCAGCGGTCGCAGGCGCAACGAAATTACTCTGCGTGCATCGGCAAAAACACGTAGGGAAACCATGTCCTCAGGCTCGGCGTCGGGGTTCAGATTTACGCCTCGCAGGAATAACAGCAACTCGTCGTCGGGCAGCGAAAGCAAACGCGGACGAGTATTTTCTTCCAACAGTACGTCGCAGGCGAAAGCGCTCAAACCGCTGTGGTTGCGTAGCCAAGCCTGCGCTTGTGTCTGACTTCGATCCCAATGGAGCCACAAGCTTTCATGCTCGGCTAATGTCAGGCAAGAGATGTCGGTATAGGCAATCCTGCGCGCACCACCGTGCCCGTCTAACACAAGGGCATGCAGCAGCCCTGTACGCCCTAACTCTTCAAGCAACGGTCCCGCCTCCTACAGATCGCAAAAAAGCCCGGCATAGCCGGGCTTGATCAACCAACAGCCGCAGCTCAAGCAGGAATCTTGAGCTCTTCTGGCGAAACGATAATGCCGTTGTTGTCGGCATACACGTATTCACCGGGGCGGAACGTAACGCCACAAAAAGTCACCGGAATATTTAGATCGCCGATGCCACGCTTGTCGGTTTTCATTGGATGAGTAGCCAGGGCTTGAACACCCAACTCGGTCTGCGCGATCACGTCGACATCACGTATGCAGCCATAAATGACCAGACCTTCCCAACCATTACGCGCTGCCTTCTCGGCAAGCATGTCACCAAGCAATGCGCGGCGCAGCGAGCCGCCGCCATCAACTACCAGCACCTTGCCAGTACCATCAAGATCCACCTGCTCCTTGACCAAGGAATTGTCTTCGAAGCATTTGATGGTGACGATTTGACCGCCGAAGGAATCGCGACCACCGAAGTTACTGAACATCGGCTCAACCACCTGCACCAACTCGGGGTAGGCATCGCAGAGATCAGGGGTGATGTATTGCATGATAAGTTTCCTCGTTCTTGAAACGCGTCCGGCGTTGGACGTAAACATCCACCAAGGACAAGCAGTTCGCTGACCAATCTCGAGCACCGAGTCCCGCAGCAATCGCTACAAAAATACTGGCTGAAGCCGCGATTATCGCGACAGCGGTAGACGGCGGAGATTGCGACGCGATGGAGATCAAGCAGAAGCGCGACAATCGCCCTTCTGCTTGATCTGCTGCGTTTATTTGATTTCGGCGTCCGCCAGGAAGAACCAGGTATCGAGTACAGAATCCGGGTTCAGCGATACGCTTTCAATGCCCTGCTCCATCAGCCACTTGGCCAGGTCCGGGTGATCGGAAGGCCCCTGACCACAGATACCGATGTACTTGCCCGCTTTATTACAAGCTTCGATCGCGTTCGCCAGCAGCTTCTTGACGGCCGGGTTACGCTCATCAAACAAATGAGCAATGATCCCGGAATCGCGGTCAAGACCAAGCGTAAGCTGGGTCATGTCGTTTGAGCCAATGGAGAAGCCATCAAAGAACTCAAGGAATTCATCGGCCAACAACGCGTTGGACGGTAGTTCGCACATCATGATGATGCGCAGGCCGTTCTCGCCACGCTTGAGACCGAACTGTCCCAAGATGTCGATAACCTGAGAGGCTTCGCCCAAGGTGCGCACGAAAGGCACCATCAGCTCGACATTGGTCAGCCCCATCACGTCGCGAACTTTGCGCATGGCACGGCATTCGAGCTCGAAACAGTCGCGGAAAGATTCGCTGATGTAACGCGATGCACCGCGGAAGCCGAGCATCGGATTCTCTTCTTCGGGCTCGTAGAGCTTACCGCCGATCAGATTGGCGTATTCATTCGATTTGAAGTCAGACAGCCGCACGATTACTTTTTTCGGCCAGAACGCAGCCGCCAAGGTGCTGACGCCCTCAACCAGCTTTTCGACGTAGAAGTCGACCGGGTCGCCGTAGCCGGCAATACGCTTCTCGACACTGCTCTTCACATCAGCCGGCAAGCCATCGAAGTTGAGCAGAGCCTTGGGGTGCACACCGATCATTCGGTTAATAATAAACTCGAGACGTGCCAGACCAACGCCTTCATTGGGCAGCTGGGCGAAATCAAATGCACGGTCCGGGTTACCAACGTTCATCATGATTTTGAACGGCAGTTCCGGCATGGCATCGATAGAGTTCTGACGGATGTCGAAGCCCAGCTCGCCTTCAAAGATCAGGCCTGTATCGCCCTCAGCACAGGTGACGGTGACCCGCTGGCCGTCCTGCAGCAGCTCGGTAGCGTTACCGCAACCGACCACTGCAGGGATACCCAATTCGCGAGCGATAATGGCCGCGTGACAGGTACGACCACCGCGGTTAGTGACGATTGCACTGGCGCGCTTCATCACCGGCTCCCAATCCGGGTCGGTCATGTCGGAAACCAGCACATCGCCCGGCTGAACCTTGTCCATCTCGGATACGTTGTGAATGATCTTTACCGGCCCGGCCCCTATGCGCTGGCCGATGGCACGGCCTTCGACCAGTACCTTGCCTTTCTCCTTCAGCAGGTAGCGTTCCATGACGTTCCCGCTGCTGCGGCTCTTAACTGTTTCCGGGCGGGCCTGAACGATGTACAGCTGATTGTCATCGCCATCTTTTGCCCACTCGATATCCATCGGACGGCCATAATGCTTCTCGATAGTCATCGCCTGATGGGCGAGATTGGCCACTTCCTCATCGGTCAGGCAGAAGCGCATGCGGTCAGCCTGGTCGACCTCGACGGTTTTGACCGACTTGCCGGCACTCGCCTCTTCGCCGTAGACCATCTTGATAGCCTTGCTGCCGAGATTGCGACGCAGGATGGCGGGGCGACCAGCTTCGAGGGTGTGCTTGTGTACGTAGAACTCATCAGGGTTGACCGCACCCTGGACGACAGTCTCGCCGAGGCCATAGGCTCCGGTGATAAACACGACGTCGCGAAATCCTGACTCGGTGTCCAGGGTAAACATCACGCCTGCAGTGCCCGTCTCGGAGCGAACCATGCGCTGGACGCCTGCCGACAGTGCGACCAACTTGTGATCGAAGCCCTGATGGACACGGTATGCAATTGCGCGGTCGTTGAAGAGCGAGGCGAATACTTCTTTAGTCGCACGAATAACGTTGTCGACACCACGAATGTTAAGGAAGGTTTCCTGCTGGCCGGCGAACGAAGCGTCCGGCAGGTCCTCCGCGGTCGCCGAAGAGCGAACGGCAACGGCCATGTGTTCATTGCCACCGGCCATCTCAGCGAAAGCGGTTCGGATGTCGGCATCTAGCTTAGGAGGAAATTGAGCCTCCATGACCCAGCCGCGAATCTGCGCGCCGGCCTTGGCGAGCGCGTTGACGTCGTCCACGTCCAGCGCATCCAGAAGATCATGGATTTGCTCGTTAAGACCACTGAGCTCCATGAAATCACGATAGGCCTCGGCGGTAGTGGCGAAACCACCAGGTACCGAAACACCTGCACCTGCCAGGTTGCTGATCATCTCGCCGAGGGAGGCGTTCTTGCCCCCTACACGCTCAACATCATGATTGCCGAGCTTATCGAGGGAAACTACGTACTCTACCAAGGTGATCTCTCCACGTTGTGTTGGAAACTCGGTTCGTGCCCATCCGCAGCACGGTGGCCTGGCCCTGCAAAATAAGTAACAATGCCTGCCAATCGAGGCTCGGCGAAGGGGCCTACTATAGCTGAGAACCGTTCTTGACTTAAGGTCCCAAGCGCAATGAAACGAACTGCATTTTTCATATCCGACGGTACTGGGATTACGGCCGAAACGCTCGGCCAAAGCCTACTGGCACAGTTCGAAACCATTACTTTCACAAAGCTCACGCGGCCATATATCGATACGGCTGAAAAAGCGCGGGCAATGGTACAGCAAATCAATAAAGCGGCGGACAGCGACGGCGCTCGGCCGATCATATTCGATACGCTGGTAAACCAGGAGATACGTGACATCCTGGCTGAGTCTAATGGATTCATGATCGACATTTTTTCATCCTTCCTTGCCCCGCTGGAACATGAACTGATGTCACGCTCTTCCTATTCCGTCGGCAAATCCCATTCGATCAGCCATAACGCCAACTACATGGAGCGAATTGACGCTGTCAATTTCGCTTTGGACAACGATGACGGTGCCCGCACGCACTACTATGACAAGGCCGATCTTATTTTGGTCGGCGTCTCCAGGTGCGGCAAAACGCCCACCTGCTTGTACATGGCAATGCAGTACGGCATCCGGGCCGCCAACTACCCGCTGACCGAAGACGACATGGAACGTCTGCAACTTCCTGCCGCCCTCAAGACCCACCGCGACAAGCTGTTCGGGTTGACCATTGACCCTGACCGTTTGACCGCCATTCGCAACGAGCGCAAACCCAACAGCCGCTACGCCAGTTACGCCCAATGCGAGTTCGAAGTTCGCGAGGTCGAAAACTTATTCCGTCGCGAGAACATCAACTACATCAACTCGACCCATTTCTCGGTAGAAGAAATATCCGCCAAAATCCTTGTCGAGAAGGGCGTCGAGCGCCGGCTCAAATAGCGTCCGTTTTGCTAGACAACGAAAAGTCCGCTTGGTGCGGACTTTTTTGTTATCCAGGTCCAATGGAATCCGATTCCGTCGCAAATCAGGCGTCGAGTGTCGTTAAATCGTCAGAAGGTATCGCTGGGCACACGCACCCACCCCTCCATCAATATGCGCGCGCTGCGGCTCATGATCGCCTTGGTTACGGTCCATTGACCGTCGACCTGTTTTGCTTCTGCGCCGACACGTAGCGAGCCGGACGGATGACCGAAGCGCACCGCCTGAGGCTCGCCGCCGCCAGCAGCCAGATTGACTAACGTACCCGGGACTGCAGCTGCCGTGCCGATGGCCACCGCACAGGTGCCCATCATGGCGTGGTGCAGCTTGCCCATGGACAGCGCCCGCACGAGCAAATCGACTTCACCTGCCTCGATGTTCTTGCCCGAGGACGCCCGATAGCTTTTCGGTTGGGAAACGAACGCAACCTTCGGTGTGTGCTGACGGGTCAGCGCCTCCTCCGCGGTCTTGATCAAGCCCATGCGCAGCGCTCCGGCCACACGAATCGCCTCCAGACGTGCCAAAGCATCCGGATTGCCGTTGATGTCCTCACGCAGCTCAGTGCCCTGGTAGCCGATGTCCTCGGCATTCACGAACACAGTGGGAATGCCGGCGCTGATCATGGTCGCCTTGAGCGTACCGATGCCAGGAACATCGAGATCATCGACCAGGTTGCCGGTAGGAAACATCGAACCGCCCTCCTCGCCGTCGTCGGACGGATCGAGGAATTCCAGCACGACCTCGGCAGCTGGAAAGGTCACGCCGTCCAGCTCGAAATCGCCGGTCTCCTGTACATGGCCATTAGTGACTGGCACGTGGGCGATGATGGTCTTGCCGATGTTGGCCTGCCAGATCCGCACCACACAGGTGCCGTTCTGTGGAATGCGCTCGGCATCCACCAGGCCGGCATGCAGCGCGAACGCACCGGCGCCGGTTGAAAGGTTGCCGCAGTTGCCGCTCCAGTCGACGAAGGGCTTGTCGATCGACACCTGGCCATAGAGGTACTCGACGTCGTGATCGGGCCGACTGCTTTTAGACAGAATGACGCATTTGCTGGTGCTCGACGTGGCGCCGCCCATCCCATCGATGTGCGCAGAATATGGGTCGGGGCTGCCGATCACGCGCATGAACAGCTTATCGCGCGCAGCGCCCGGCACCTGGCAGCTCTCCGGCAGGTCCTGCAGCCGGAAGAACACACCCTTGCTGGTGCCGCCGCGCATATAGGTCGCGGAAATCTTGATCTGAGGCTGATGAGCCATGAGTGACTCCTGGCTTAAAAATGAATGGACCGTAGGGTGGATCGCGCTTCACCGAGCCACCGCCCGATTTGGTGCGGCGGATGGAAATACGCCATCCACCCTACGTGGTCGAACGGTCACGCCTGCCCGAGGAAGTCCTTGGCGAAACGCTGCAGTACGCCGCCGGCCTCATAGACGCCGACTTCGGCCGCGGTATCAAGGCGGCAGGTGACCGGGACACGGGTCTCTTCACCGCTCTTGCGGCGAATGACCAGAGCCAGGTCGCAGCGCGGCGACAGCTCACCTTCGATATCGAAGGTTTCGGTGCCATCGAGACCAAGGGTCAGGCGCGTAGTACCCAGCTTGAACTCGACCGGCAGCACGCCCATGCCCACCAGGTTGGTACGGTGGATACGCTCGAAGCCTTCGGCGACGATCACCTCGACACCGGCCAGACGCACGCCCTTGGCAGCCCAGTCACGCGAGCTGCCCTGGCCGTAGTCGGCACCGGCCACGATGATCAGATTCTGCTTGCGGTTCATGTAGGCTTCGATGGCTTCCCACATGCGCATCACCTTCCCTTCCGGCTCGACGCGCGCCAGCGAACCCTTTTGCACCTTGCCGTCGACCACCGCCATCTCGTTGACCAGCTGCGGGTTGGCGAACGTCGCGCGCTGCGCCGTCAGGTGATCGCCACGGTGGGTGGCGTAGGAATTGAAGTCTTCCTCCGGCAGACCCATCTTGGCCAGGTACTCACCGGCGGCCGAATCCAGCAGGATTGCATTGGACGGCGACAGGTGATCGGTGGTGATGTTGTCCGGCAAGATCGCCAGCGGGCGCATGCCTTTCAGTGTGCGCTCACCAGCCAGCGCGCCTTTCCAGTACGGCGGACGACGGATGTAGGTGGACATCGGACGCCAGTCGTACAGCGGACTCTTGGCTTCCTCGATGGTGCCGAGATCGAACATCGGAATGTAGATCTGCTTGAACTGCTCCGGCTTGACCGAGGACGCGACGATGGCGTCGATCTCCTCGTCGGACGGCCAGAGGTCCTTCAGGGTGATCGGGTTGCCGTTCTTGTCGGTACCCAGCACATCCTGTTCGATATCGAAACGTACGGTACCGGCGATGGCATAAGCGACTACCAGCGGCGGTGAAGCAAGGAAGGCCTGCTTGGCGTACGGATGGATACGGCCGTCGAAGTTGCGGTTACCAGAGAGTACCGCGGTGGCATACAGATCACGCTCGATGATTTCCTGCTGGATCACCGGGTCCAGCGCACCGGACATGCCGTTACAGGTGGTGCAGGCGTAGGCGACGATGCCGAAACCGAGTTTTTCCAGCTCGCTGAGCAGCCCAGCTTCTTCCAGGTACAGCTTGGCGACCTTGGAACCCGGCGCGAAGGAGGTCTTCACCCAAGGCTTGCGCACCAGCCCCAGCTCGTTGGCTTTTTTCGCCAGCAGGCCGGCGGCCACCACGTTGCGCGGGTTGGAGGTGTTGGTGCAGCTGGTGATGGCAGCAATGATCACCGCACCGTCCGGCAACAGGCCTTCGGCCTCTTCGGCCCTGGCCGCAGCCAGCATGTTTTCGTCGGCGATGCCACGCTCGTGCAGCGCCGAGGTCGGCAGACGCTTGTGCGGGTTGGAAGGGCCCGCCATGTTGCGCACCACGCTAGACAGGTCGAATTCGAGCACGCGCTCGTATTCGGCACCTTCCAACGCGGTTGCCCACAGGCCCGTTTCCTTGGCGTACTGCTCGACCAGCGCAACTTGCTCCGGCTCGCGGCCGGTCAGCTTGAGGTAATCGATGGTTTGCTGGTCGATGTAGAACATCGATGCGGTCGCGCCGTATTCCGGGCACATGTTGGAGATGGTCGCGCGATCGCCAATCGTCAGGCTGTCGGCCCCTTCGCCAAAGAACTCGACCCAGGCGCCAACGACACGCTCCTTGCGCAGGAACTCGGTCAGCGCCAGCACGATATCGGTAGCAGTGATGTCAGGCTGACGCTTGCCAGTCAGGCGCACACCAACGATATCGGGTAGTCGCATCATCGACGGCAGGCCGAGCATCACGGTTTCGGCTTCCAGACCGCCGACGCCGATGGCGATCACACCCAGCGCATCGACGTGCGGCGTGTGCGAGTCGGTGCCTACGCAAGTATCTGGAAAGGCCACGCCACCGCGCGCCTGAATCACCGGCGACATCTTCTCCAAGTTGATCTGATGCATGATGCCGTTGCCGGCCGGGATCACATCGACGTTCTTGAAGGCGGTCTTGGTCCACTCGATGAAGTGGAAGCGGTCTTCGTTGCGTCGCTCCTCGACGGCTCGGTTCTTCTCGAACGCATCCGAATCGAAGCCTGCAAATTCAACCGCCAGCGAGTGGTCGACGATCAACTGAGTCGGAACAACCGGGTTGACCTTCGCCGGGTCACCGCCCTGCTCCGCGATCGCGTCGCGCAGACCGGCGAGATCGACCAGCGCGGTCTGACCGAGGATATCGTGGCAGACCACACGAGCTGGATACCACGGGAAATCGAGGTCGCGCTTGCGCTCGATGATCTGCTTCAGCGAGTCGGTCAGCGCTTCGGGCTCACAACGACGCACCAGCTGTTCGGCCAGGACGCGGGACGTATAGGGCAGCTTGTCATAGGAACCCGGCTGAATCGCTTCGATCGCCTCGCGGGTATCGAAGTAGTCAAGCCCAGTGCCAGGCAAAGGTTTGCGGTGTTCTGTATTCATGCCGGAAGAACTCAATTCAGTAATGTTCTGTGGGGCAAGGTTTGGGGAGCCCGGCGACGAGCTCCCTCGCTCCGATCAACGCTGGGCGATCGGGACGACCTTGCGCTGCTCCGGACCGATGTACTCGGCGCTCGGCCGAATGATCCGGTTGTTGCTGCGCTGTTCGAACACATGGGATGCCCAGCCGGTAACGCGCGAGCAGACGAAGATCGGCGTAAACAGCTTGGTCGGGATGCCCATGAAGTGATAGGCGGACGCATGGTAGAAGTCGGCGTTCGGGAAGAGCTTCTTCTGCTCCCACATGGTTTCGTCAACGGCAACCGAGACCGGATAGAGCACGGAGTCGCCCACTTCATCGGCGAGCTTCTTGGCCCATACCTTGATGACCTCGTTGCGCGGGTCGGAAACGCTGTAGATCGCGTGGCCGAAGCCCATGATCTTGTCCTTGCGCTCGAGCATGCCGAGGATCGCCTCGCGGGCTTCTTCCGGACTCTTCCATTGCTCGATCATGTCCATCGCCGCTTCGTTGGCGCCGCCATGCAGCGGGCCGCGCAGCGAACCGATAGCGCCGGTCACGCAGGAATAGAGATCGGACAGCGTTGAGGCGCAGACGCGGGCCGTGAAGGTCGAAGCGTTGAATTCGTGCTCGGCATAAAGAATCAGCGAGACGTTCATCACCTTGACGTGCAAGTCGCTAGGCTTTTTGTCATGCAACAGCGCGAGGAAATGACCGCCAAGGGTCTCTTCGTCGCTGGTGCAGTTGATGCGCACGCCATCATGGGTAAAGCGGTACCAGTAGCACATGATCGCCGGAAAAGCGGCCATCAGTCGCTCGGCCACATCGCGCTGCTGGTCGAAGCTGAGCTCCGGCTCCAGCGTGCCGAGCACCGAGGAACCGGTACGCATGACGTCCATCGGATGCGCACTGGCAGGGATGCGCTCGAGCACTTCCTTTAGCGGCTGCGGCAGGTCCCGCATCGTCTTTAGGCGACTCTTGTAATCGGTCAGCTGCTGTGTGTTTGGCAACTCGCCGTAGAACAGCAAGTAGGCCACTTCTTCGAAATCGCACTCGGCCGCCAGCTCACGTACGTCGTAACCGCGGTAGGTCAACCCGGCACCGGTCTTGCCAACGGTACACAGGGCGGTCTGGCCGGCGATCTGGCCACGCAGACCTGCGCCACTCAAAACTTTTGCTTCAGCCATTGCTATCTCCTTCTTGGATTTGTTCTGGATACTGCAAATCACGTTGAAAATGACCGTATAGAGCCCGCCGACACCCAGCGGGGTCTTTCTGTCAGCTCTTCTTTTGAGCGAACAGTGCGTCGAGGTGCTGCTCGAATGCGTGGTAGTTGATGCGATCGTAGAGCTCCATACGCGTCTGCATGGTGTCGATCACATTCTTCTGAGTGCCGTCACGGCGCAGCGCGGTGTAGACATTCTCGGCCGCCTTGTTCATGGCACGGAACGCCGACAACGGGTAGAGCACCAGGGATACATCGACGCCGGCCAGCTCTTCGGTGGTGTACAGCGGCGTTGCACCGAACTCGGTGATATTGGCCAGGATTGGCGCCTTCACGCGGTCGGCGAAGGTCTTGTACATCGCCAGCTCGGTGATGGCTTCGGGGAAGATCATGTCAGCCCCTGCTTCGATGCAGGCGGCGGCTCTGTCCAGCGCGGCATTCAACCCTTCGACCGCCAGCGCATCGGTACGCGCCATGATCACGAAACTGTCGTCGGTACGCGCATCAACAGCCGCCTTGATGCGGTCGACCATCTCCTGCTGGGTAACAATTTCCTTGTTCGGGCGATGGCCGCAGCGCTTGGCCCCAACCTGGTCCTCGATATGGATCGCCGCCGCGCCGAACTTGATCATCGACTTCACGGTACGCGCCACGTTGAACGCCGAGGAGCCGAAACCGGTGTCGACATCTACCAGTAGGGGCAGGTCGCAGACATCGGTGATGCGACGCACATCGGTCAGCACATCGTCGAGACCGGTGATACCGAGATCCGGCAGGCCGAGCGAACCGGCCGCCACGCCGCCGCCCGACAAGTAAATGGCCTTGAAGCCAGCACGCTGGGCCAGCAGGGCGTGGTTGGCGTTGATGGCGCCAACGACCTGCAGCGGATGCTCGCTGGCCACCGCGTCACGGAAACGCTGACCGGGGGTAGGAAGTGTCATGCCTCACCTCTTGGTTGTGATGTCTGTTGTTGAGCAGCCAGATAGTGCCGCTCGATATTGCGCTTGGAAGCGCAGATGTGGCGCCGCATCAGCAGCTCGGCCAGCTCGCCGTCACGGTCGGCAATGGCATCGAGAATCCGGTGGTGTTCGGCGAACGCCTGACGCGGGCGGTTGGGCGTTGCAGAGAACTGGATGCGGTACATACGGACCAGTTGGTACAGCTCGTCGCACAGCAACTTGGCCAGCGTGCGGTTACCGCTACCCTGGATGATTCGGTAATGGAAGTCGAAGTCGCCTTCCTGCTGGTAATAGCCGACGCCGGCCTGGAAGGCTTCATCGCGTTCGTGGGTGCTCAGCACCCGACGCAAATCCTGGATCTCCGCCTCGCTCATACGCTCGGCTGCCAGGCGACAGGCCATGCCTTCCAGTGACTCACGGATTTCGTAGAGCTCGATCAGCTCGGCATGGCTGAGCGAAACCACCCGTGCGCCAACATGCGGCACGCGAACCAGCAGCTTCTGCCCTTCCAGCCGGTGGATCGCCTCGCGCAGTGGACCGCGACTGATGCCGTAGGTACGCGCAAGTTCAGGCTCCGATATCTTGCTGCCGGGCGCGATATCTCCTTTCACAATAGCCGCCTGAATCCGTCGAAACACGTGCTCAGAGAGGGTTCCGCTGTCTACCTGATCAAGGCGGGGGATTTCCAACGCATCCAGCATATTGTCGACACCTAAGCCTTTTACAGCCACAAGCTAGCCCTCGAAGCGTGCCTGGTCAATGATACAAAAGTAGATTGTCGACAATCAGCTTGCCGCATGACGAAGTCATTTGGACCCGTAGCGCCGCAGTTTGGCTTGAGCCTAGCTTCGTGATCTACCGCCCATGCTAGAATGCGCCGCTATATACGCCATGTCGGCGCTCGCTCCGACGTGCTTTAGCCTGGCTCGTTGTTCCGGCCGCTTTTCCGACTCGACTACCTGGATTTATGAGCACCAAAACCCGTCTTCTATTGCTCTGCCTCTTAAGCGTCCCGCTCTTGTCACAGGCCGATGACAAAACGATCTACGGCCTGAATGAGCACGTGGCATTGCCGGACTTTGGTCTGGAGGTGCCAGCCAAGCTTGATACCGGTGCCCAGACTGCCTCGCTCAGCGCGCGCGACATCGAACGTTTCAAGCGCAACGGAAAAAGCTGGGTTCGCTTTTATCTCGCTATTGATGAAGCCCATGACCGCCCCATCGAACTCCCGTTACAGCGCATCAGCAAGATCAAGCGTCGTGCTGGTGACTTCGATCCAGAGGAAGAGAAAACTTATACGCCGCGCCCGGTTGTTGAACTCAATTTGTGTATGGGCAAGGCAAAACGCAGTATCGAAGTGAACCTCACGGACCGAAGCGCATTCCAATACCCACTTTTGATCGGTTCCGATGCGCTCTCTCGCTTCGGTGCTCTGGTCGACCCTGCTCTTAAGTACGCCGCTGGCAAACCCGGCTGCATTATCGAATCTGACGCTGACGAGTAACCCCATGCGCGCACTTACCCTGCACCTGAAAATCCTGATTCTTCTGCTCGTCTCGCTGGGCATCGCAATTACCGCTTACCAGATCTTCATCTTGGGCATTCCGGTGACTGAAGATGAAACCGATGACCTTTGGAATATTGACGCCAAGGTCGAATTCCAGGCCAACCCGCGCGAGCCGGTGAAGCTGCAGATGTACGTACCGCCACTCAATCAGGAATTCGTCAGCCTCAATGAGAGCTTCATTTCCAACAACTATGGCGTGAGCATCAACCGTGCCGATGGCAACCGCCGGGTTACCTGGTCCGCGCGGCGCGTCAATGGCAAGCAAACGCTTTACTACCGACTGGTACTGACCCGACGCTACAGCGGCGAACAGACCAAAACTACCGGCCCGATCTTCCGTGACAGCATTCCGGTCGAAGGGGCTGAGAAAATTGCAGCAGAGGCGTTGCTATCACCCATTCGCCAGCATTCGGCTGACGTTGAAACCTTCATCAGCGAAGCCATAAAACGGGTCAACAATGCCAATGACGATAACGTCAAACTGCTGCTTGGCGGCGACGCTTCGACGCCTAACAAGGCGCGAGTGATCGAGCTATTGCTATCCATAGCCCACGTTCCCATGGAGCGCGTGCACACGGTTCGCCTGCAAGCCGACATGGCGCAATCTCCGGAGCTCTGGCTGCGGAGCTTCAACGGTGACAAGTGGCTGTATTTCAATCCGGAAACCGGTGAGCAGGGCCTGCCGCAGGACCGCTTGGTCTGGTGGACCGGCAACGAGCCGCTGATGAACCTCGAAGGAGGACGTAACCCGCAAGTCACCTTTACGCTGAACAGCAGCGAGATGAATGCCATCCGCCTGGCAAAGCTGACTGACGAAAATACCGACGCAGACTTCCTCGAATATTCGCTTTACGGACTGCCACTACAGACCCAGCAGACCTACCAGATCATGATCATGATTCCGATCGGTGTTCTGGTGATTCTGATCCTGCGCAACCTTGGCGGCCTGCAAACACTGGGTACCTTTACACCAGTACTGATTGCGCTGGCCTTCCGTGAAACCCAGATCGGTTTCGGCATCATCCTGTTCACGGTCATCACCGCACTGGGGCTGTCGCTGCGCTCGTATCTTGAGCATTTGAAACTACAGATGCTGCCACGCCTATCAGTGGTGCTCACGTTCGTCGTGGTGCTGATCGCGGTGATCAGCCTGTTCAGCCACAAGCTTGGGCTCGAGCGCGGCCTATCCGTATCACTGTTCCCCATGGTCATCCTGACTATGACCATCGAGCGCCTTTCCATCACCTGGGAAGAACGTGGCGGCGGTCATGCGTTCAAGGTGGCGGTCGGTACGCTGATCGCAGCAGCGCTGGCATTCCTGCTGATGAACATTCCGGAACTGACCTACTTCATCTTCACTTTCCCGGCAGTGCTGCTGATCATGGTTGGCTTCATGCTCGCGATGGGTCGTTATCGCGGCTACCGCCTGACCGAACTGTTTCGTTTCAAAGCCTTTTTGAAGGATTGAGCCATGTTCGGTCTAATCAAGACGTGGAAGGCCCTCGAAGCCAAAGGCATCATGGGCATCAATCGCCGCAATGCGGACTACGTGCTCAAGTACAACAAGCGCAACCTGTATCCGATTGTCGATGACAAGATCATCACCAAGGAGCGAGCAATCGAAGCCGGTATCGATGTCCCTGAGATGTACGGGATCATCGAGACCGAGCGCGATATCGAAAAGCTCAAGGACATCGTCAAGGACCACACCGACTTTGTGGTCAAGCCGGCACAGGGTGCCGGCGGTGACGGCATCCTCGTCATCGCTGATCGTTTCGAGGGGCGTTATCGAACGGTGTCAGGGAAAATCCTGACTCACGACGAGATCGAGCATCAGATCTCCAACATCCTCACCGGGTTGTATTCGCTGGGAGGGCACCGCGACCGCGCTCTGATCGAGTACCGCGTCACCCCCGACCCGATCTTCAAAAGCATCAGCTACGAAGGCGTTCCGGACATCCGCATCATTGTCCTGATGGGTTACCCGGTCATGGCCATGCTACGCCTGCCAACTCGGCAGTCCGGCGGTAAGGCCAACCTCCACCAGGGTGCAATCGGGGTCGGAGTGGATCTGGCGACGGGCATCACGTTGCGCGGCACCTGGCTGAACAACAAGATTACCAAACACCCGGATACCACCAATGCCGTGGACGGCGTACAACTGCCAAACTGGGACGGGTTCATGAAGCTTGCAGCCGGCTGCTACGAGCTTTGCGGCCTTGGCTACATCGGTGTGGACATGGTGCTGGACGAGGATAAGGGACCGTTGATCCTCGAACTTAACGCGCGTCCGGGCCTGAACATTCAGATCGCCAACGATTGTGGCCTTACCCACCGGGCGCATGCCGTGGAGAATCGCGTCGAGGAGCTCAAGAAAAGCGGAGGGCAGGAAACCCCAGAAGAGCGAGTGCGATTCGCTCAAGAATTGTTTGGCCACATACCGGCTCACGATTGAGCCAAAGCCCGGCCCATTGGCCGGGCCATCTCCCGAACGAAACACATCATGCCCCTCTGCACGCTTCACGCCCTTCCCTATCGCCCCAATCCAGCCTTTTGGTTCGAGCGCATTCGCCACGCGCCCGGTGCCGTGCTGCTCGACTCGGGCCGTCCGGTGGCAGAACGTGGCCGATTCGACCTGCTCAGCGCCTGGCCAACACAGGTGCTAGTCCCTAGCGCGTCGGAAACAGGGGGCGCATTTTTTTCAAGACTTCGCGAGGCGCTCCGCTCACTGGGTGATGCCGAAGCGCCGTCGGACATTGACCTACCCTTCATAGGTGGCCTGCTGGGCTATCTCAGCTATGATTTCGGCTCACGCTTGGAAAGGCTGCCTGATCATGCTCACGATGACCTGGGCCTTCCGCACGCCCGATTCGGCGTCTATGCCTGGGCCTTGGTGAACGACCACCAGCGTCAAACCACGCACCTGGTCTTTCATCCGTCGTTGGTCCAGGCGGAACGCAGTCGCCTGACCACCTTGTTCGAGACTGATTGGGAATCTCCACCCTCGACGTTCAGCTTGTCGTCTGTTTTCGTCGCGAACCTGAAACCCAGCGAGTATCAAGGCGCTATCGCGCGCATCCAGCGGTATATCCAGGCAGGCGACTGTTACCAGGTGAACTTCGCCCAACGGTTTCAAGCGACCTATAACGGCGATCCATGGCAAGCGTTCCGCCTCCTGCGTGACGCCTGCCCGACCCCCTTCGCCGGTTTCATGACGATGGAAGAAGGCGCAATTGCAAGCGTCTCCCCTGAACGTTTCTTGCGCGTGAGCGACAGGACAGTCGAGACCCGCCCGATCAAGGGCACCCGTCCAAGAAATCTGGACCCGGAAAGCGATCTGGCTCAAGCCGACGCGTTGATGGCCAGCACAAAGGACCGGGCGGAGAACCTGATGATTGTCGACCTGCTACGCAACGACCTGGGCCGCAGCTGTGAGATCGGAAGCGTGCGGGTTCCGGAGCTGTTTTGCCTGGAGACCTACCCCAATGTGCATCACCTGGTCAGCAGCGTCACTGGTCGACTTGATCCGAACAAGGATGCGCTTGACTTGCTCACCGGCGCCTTTCCGGGCGGATCGATTACAGGCGCACCGAAGATTCGGGCCATGGAAATTATCGATGAGCTAGAGCCGACTCGCCGCGCCATTTACTGTGGCTCACTGCTCTATTTGGACGTGCGTGGCGAGATGGACAGCTCTATTGCGATCCGCACTCTGCTGTTCCGCAAGGACAGCGTGTATTGCTGGGGCGGTGGCGGGATCGTGGCAGATTCGGCGTGGCAAGCCGAATATCAGGAGACGATGGACAAGGTGAGCGTGTTGCTGAGCACACTTGAGACGACGCTGGCGTCATAGGCTCCACGGGACTTGAGCAGTTGCCGTGGAGCCTGGTCGTCTATAGCGTCAGCTTGCGGTTGGATGCCTTGATGAATTCTTGCTTGAGCGCGTCGAAGGTATGGACCGCCGGAAACTGCGGGAACTCACGGATTACGTTGTCCGGTGCGTGAAAGAGGATGCCGGCGTGCGCCTCGGAGAGCATGGTGGTGTCGTTGTACGAATCGCCTGCTGCGATGATGCGGTAGTAGAGGCTCTTCAGCGCAATGACCGACTGGCGCTTGGGGTCCTTCTGACGAAGCTGGTAATCCACAACGCGATCCGATTCGTCAGTGATCAAGCGATGGCAGAGCAACGTCGGAAAACCTAGCTGACGCATCAGCGGCTGCGAAAACTCGTAGAAGGTGTCCGATAGGATGACCACCTGGAAACGCTCACGCAGCCAGTCCACAAATTCGACGGCCCCATCCAGCGGCTTCAATGTAGCAATAACCTTCTGGATGTCCGGCAGTTTCAGGTTGTGCTCATCCAGAATACGCAGCCGCTGCTTCATCAGTACGTCGTAATCAGGAATGTCGCGCGTGGTTGCCCGCAACGATTCGATTCCAGTGGCCTCGGCAAACGCGATCCAGATTTCCGGAACCAATACCCCTTCAAGGTCGAGACAGGCTATTTCCACGGACGCGCTCCTTACAGCAGAAAAATTGAAGCGGCACTCTAACGGCAAGGCCCCGGCGAAGCAACGCGCTGCTTATGCCACGAAGAATGGGCGCTCTTCCTTAAACGTTATTTAGGGTAATAAAGACTCTTTGTTACCATCGCGCAGCAGAGCGCCAAGCGCCAACCAAGGAAGCCGCCTGATGAGCCAAACCATTGATATAGCCGAGCTGGCAGCCTCCTATGCCGGCAAATCCCCGCAGGACATACTCAAACTTGCCTTCGACCTGTTTGGGGATGACCTGTGGATCTCGTTCAGCGGGGCCGAGGATGTCGTATTGGTCGACATGGCCTGGAAGCTGAACAAGAACGTGAAAGTGTTCAGCCTCGATACCGGGCGACTGCACAGCGAGACCTATCGTTTCATCGAACAGGTCCGCGAACACTACGGTATTCCCATCGAAATCATGACGCCGGACCCGGCGCTGTTACAGCCGATGGTTAACGAGAAGGGTCTGTTCAGCTTCTACCGAGACGGTCATGGTGAGTGCTGTGGAGTTCGCAAGATCGAACCGCTGCGCCGCAAGCTGTCCGGCGTCCGCGCTTGGGCGACGGGCCAGCGCCGCGACCAAAGCCCGGGGACACGTAGCCAGGTTGCGGTTCTGGAAATTGACAACGCGTTCTCGACACCCAACCACAGCCTGTACAAGTTCAATCCGCTGGCTCAGATGACCAGCGAAGAGGTCTGGGGTTATATCCGTATGCTCGAGTTGCCCTTCAACAGCTTGCACGAACGCGGATTCATCAGCATCGGGTGCGAGCCTTGCACACGCCCAGTGCTGCCCAATCAGCATGAGCGAGAGGGACGCTGGTGGTGGGAAGAGTCAACCCAGAAGGAATGCGGCCTACACGCCGGGAACTTGATCGCTAAAAACTAACGATCTACGCCGGATCTATCACTCAAGGGGCTTGAAACGAGCCCCTTACTGAGCCACGCGTACGGGTGTCGGCTTAATGAATTGGATGACGCTCGAACTAGAAGGTCGGCAGGTCGACGTCCATGAACAATTCATCCAACTCCACTTTGTTTTTGCATTGCACAGCTTTTTCGAGCATCTCGCGATCAAGATGCGGGGCAAAGGTTTCGATGAAGTCACACATGAAGCCGCGCAGAAACGTGCCTCGACGAAAACCGATTTTAGTCACGCTGGGTTCGAACAGCTCGCTGGCGTCTAGCACGACCAGATCCGGGTCGAGCTTTGCGTCGACGGCCATGCGCGCGACGATTCCGACACCCAATCCCAGACGTACATAGGTTTTGATGACGTCGGCATCGGCGGCGGTAAACACCACCCTTGGTGACAGTCCTCTGTGACTGAACGCTTCATCCAGCTTGGATCGTCCCGTAAAACCAAACACATAGGTCACGATCGGGTGCTCGGCCAAGGCTTCCAGCGTGAGCTTTTGCAGCTTCGCCAATGGATGCCCCTGCGGCACAACAACACAACGGTTCCAGCGATAGCACGGCATCATCACCAGGTCGCCGAACAGCTCCAGCCCTTCGGTAGCAATGGCGAAGTCGACGGTTCCGTCAGCTGCCATCTCGGCAATCTGCATCGGCGTGCCTTGATGCATGTGCAGCGAGACATCTGGATATTGCTTGATAAATGCACTGATTACCGGCGGCAAAGCGTAGCGCGCTTGCGTGTGGGTTGTGGCGATGCTGAGCGTGCCGCGTTTTTCATTGGAGAACTCCTGCGCAATCTGTTTGATGCTTTCGCATTTGCGCAGAATTTCTCCAGCGGTCGTAATTATCCGCTCTCCGGCTGGCGTGACCCGGGTCAGATGCTTACCACTGCGTGCGAAGACCTCCACGCCCAACTCGTCCTCCAACAGCCGGATTTGCTTGCTGATACCGGGCTGTGAAGTAAACAGACTTTGCGCCGTTGCCGAGACATTGAGGTCATGGTGCGCCACCTCCCAGATGTAACGCAGTTGCTGAAGCTTCATAGAGATCCCTCAAAGGCCAATGGCGCTCGGACGCCAACCATATTTTATAACGTTATGCACCAGAACTTAGAAATTCTAGGCCATTTCCATATGAACCGCCGGTAGGCGGCCGCCTGGTCGGGCATACCGGCACTGTAAGCCTGACGCGTCAACCCAGCCGGGCCACCAACAAAATCACACCGCAACTGCCGGCCACAGGCATTGAGTAATGGCTGGACCTGATTGAGCTTAGCAGCCGGGAAGCAAATCACTATCGCACCGAGGATCGCGCCGCCACGTGCCGCGCCGGGTGGTTTGGCGCTGATTGTCAGCGCGTACGCGCCGAGAAAAAACGCAGCGCTTGATACAGCGCCTCTGTTTTAGGCATTGCGAAACCATGATCCGCTGCAGCAGCCAGCGGAGCAGCATAGATTGCCTCCAGCTCCATCGGGCGGCCCTGAGCATGATCGTGATACATGCTCGGCAGATAGTCGGGCATCTGATCGGTGAACGTCATCATTCGATCCGCCAGCACATCGGGTAGCGGTAGGCCACAGGCGGCGGCGGCTCCGCAGGCTTCCAACATGATCGATTTGACCAGGGCTCGGCTGTCGGGGTTGGACATCAGGGGGCCTGTGCCAGCATCGAGCAGGACGGAAAGACCGTTATAGGGCAAATTCCACACCAGCTTCTGCCAACGCGCCTGCTCGAGATTCGCGGCTGCATTGGAATCGATGCCCGCCGCGCGAAACATGGCAACCCCTTCTTCTACCAGCCTCTGTTGATCAGCGTCACTGGCCGGCCCCGAATGGTAACCAATGTTCACCCCGCCCAGTGCCTGATGCTCAACGACACCCAACGCCGAGCGGTGGGCACAGATCAAACAGAGGCCACCCAGCAAGTGAACGTGACTCGGAAGCGCTTCGCGCAAGGTCTCCTCCACGCCCAGACCGTTCTGCAAAACCACAACCTTGGCGTCTTCCGCTGCAGCCTCGGCAATCAGGGGCGCCAACTCTTTATTACTGGTGCTTTTCGCTCCGATCAGCAACCAGTCGCATTTGGGCATCTGGGCAGCAGTGCGATACGCCTGGACCGAGTCCAGGTGGATCGAGCCATGAACCGCGCTGTTTATTTGCAACCCGTTCTGCTGGACCGTCTCAAACTCGCTGCGCAGAAGAAAGTGCACATCGTAGCTCGCCCTGGCGAGCATCGCGCCGTAAAAGCCGCCAATGGCGCCTGTACCGATGATTCCGATTCGAATGTTGGGAGCAGTCATGCAAGGACTCCAGCGACAGTTCAGTGAAGCGCCATGATGGGGGCGCAAATAAACCACCACCTTATCAGCGTCCAAAGACAGCGCCCAGTGGCTATGAACGGCGGCATGACAGAACAGCTTTCCAGCGATATCCGGCCAGCCGTCCGACTTCAAGATGATTGTCGAGGCAACGCAATACGCGATAAGGTTCCGCTCCCCGCTGCGCCCTCAAGCTCTGCTCCGCCGCACCGGGGCTGGCTGGCGGACGGCATCTGTGACCCCGACGAGAACACGATGGCTGATTTACCGATCGATGACCTTAACGTTTCTTCCAACGAGACACTGATCACTCCAGATCAGTTGAAGCGTGAAATCCCGCTGACCGCTGCCGCGCTGGCGACCGTCTCCGAAGGGCGGCAGGTAATACGGAACATTCTCGACGGCAAGGATCATCGCCTGTTCGTCGTGGTGGGACCCTGCTCGATACATGACCTGAAGGCTGCGCATGAATATGCCGAGCGCCTCAAGGTGCTGGCTGAAAGGGTCTCCGACAGCCTGTTTCTGGTCATGCGGGTGTACTTCGAAAAGCCACGCACGACAGTCGGCTGGAAGGGCCTGATCAACGATCCTTACATGGACGATTCGTTCAAGATTCAGGATGGCCTGCATATTGGCCGCCAGTTACTGCTCGATCTCGCCGAGATGGGCTTGCCAACGGCTACCGAAGCCTTGGACCCGATCTCCCCGCAGTATCTGCAAGACCTGATCAGCTGGTCGGCCATCGGTGCACGTACCACCGAATCCCAGACACACCGAGAAATGGCCTCGGGCCTGTCGTCTTCGGTGGGTTTCAAGAATGGTACCGATGGCAGCCTGACGGTTGCGATCAACGCGCTGCAATCGGTTTCCAGCCCGCACCGTTTCCTGGGTATCAACCAGTCGGGCGGGGTGTCCATCGTCACTACCAAAGGCAACGCCTACGGTCATGTGGTTTTGCGTGGCGGGAACGGCAAGCCGAACTACGATTCGGTCAGCGTTGCAGTATGTGAACAGGAATTGAGCAAGGCCGGCATCAAGCCGAACATCATGGTGGACTGCAGCCACGCCAATTCAAACAAGGACCCAGCCTTGCAGCCACTGGTGATGGACAATGTGGCCAACCAGATCCTCGAGGGCAACAATTCAATCGTGGGTCTGATGGTGGAAAGCCACCTGGGCTGGGGCAGCCAGCCTATTCCCAAGGACCTGAACGATCTGAAATATGGCGTCTCCATCACCGATGCCTGCATCGACTGGGAAGCCACCGAAAAAGCCCTTCTCGGCATGCACACGAAGCTGAAGGACGTTTTGCCTAAACGCGCCCGCAGCTGACGCTGTCAGAATCAAAAAAACGCCGCTTGCCGGCGTTTTTTATTCCCGATCAGAACCGTCCGCTGCACTAGCCTGCCGTTCGATGTACCACTCAACATACGAGCAGGATGGAATAACCGTATAACCCTCGCGTTCGGCGTACTCCAGCGCATGCCGGGTTAACACTGCAGCCACACCTCGACCACGAAGCGCATCGGGCACGAAGGTCCGGTAGATATCCAACGTCTGCTTGCCCAAATCGACATAGGCCAGATAAGCGCGATGGCCATCAACGACTGTCTCGAACTGGTGGCTCGTTCGATCATGATGGATATTCAGCTGTTCGGTCATCTCGCCTCCTCAGCAGGCTGGACCTGCCCTGATTGTCTGGAAGTTACGTGGATTACCCTCACGCACTCTCCGTTTATATTGTTAGCTGGACGAGGCATGCTACCGCCAGGCAAGACTTGGCTCAATTGCTTAAATCATCAGCGCGCCGCAATGAGCCGGATGAGCTTTAACTAACTGATCGACGCAGATAAAAACTGCAACTTTTCGGCGCTCGCACCGGTCCATGTAGCGGGTGCAGCGTTGGCTCTGATTGTTTTTCAATCAGTTCTGCCAGCAGATGCAGTTAAAAAAAATGAGCATGCAGAAAAAATGCGGTAGCAGCTGCTTGGCTCAGTTTACTTAGCGCAACTAATCGGTAGTATGTGCGCGCCAACTTTCCATAACGGGAGTTGCCATGGATTTCATCCTTAAGGGGAACACGATGAACAACGTTCTGAAATTTTCTGCTCTGGCTTTCGCCGCAGTTCTGGCTACTGGTTGCAGCAACAGCATGACCAAAGAAAGCGAAGCCCGCCTGACCGCGACCGAAGACGCCTCTGCCCGCGCTCAAGCGCGTGCCGACGAAGCGTACAGCCGTGCCGACGAGGCTCTGCAGGCTGCTCAGAAGGCCCAGCAGACTGCTGACGAAGCCAACGAGCGTGCGCTGCGTATGCTGGAACGCGCCAGCCGCAAGTAAGCTTCAGGCAAAAAAAGCCGACCTGCAATCAGGTCGGCTTTTTTGTGGGCGCCTGATTCTCCAGACGCCATATGCAGGCGCAAAATGCTAGAAGACGGGCTCTTCATGAGTGGCCAGGGCCTGGCCCTGCTCGGCGATCTGGATTGGCAGACCATCCTCGCCAGCGATGATCTCACGAACCATTTCCCAGTCCAGCTGCAGCGAACCTGCAGGCTCGTCACGCTTGAGCAATGTATTGATCACTACTGCATGCTTGTCCATGAGCGTCATCTTTTTTTCTTCGTCCTGAAGCGGCGTATGTGCCTCCAAATAAACCTTGCCTTGGCTCACGCCGAACTTGTAAGGCTCATCGATGATCCGCACCGAGGTTCCGACCTTGACCAACCCCGCCAGCTCTAACACGTTGTGGTTGAGCATACGGAAACAACCATGACTGACGCGCATGCCAATTCCGAACTTCTTGTTCGAACCGTGGATGAGATACCCAGGTAACGCCAGGCTCATCTTGTAAGGACCCAGCGGATTATCCGGCCCCGGCGGCACCACCTTCGGCAGCGGATCACCATCGGCGGCGTGTTCGTCGCGGATCGATTGCGGCGGATACCAGGCTGGGTTACTGGTCATGGCTGAGATCCGCGTATTGCCCACCGGGGAACCCCAACCTTCACGCCCAATGCCGAGCGGAAAGGTGTGCACCACGTTTTCGCCCTCCGGGTAGTAATACAGGCGGTACTCCGCAAGATTGATCACGACGCCTTCACGCGGTCCGGGGGGCAGAATGTACCGTGTCGGCAGAATGATGTCGGTCCCCTCGCCAGGCAACCATGGGTCCACGCCCGGGTTTGCCGCAACGAGTTCCAGATAGCCGAGATCATGGGTTTCACCGAGCGCAGCAAAGGTGTCTTCGTACTTGGCCTTGATCACTTGGATCTGCCCGGCGACGTCCTCGCCCTCCGGCGGCAATGGTAATTCGAGTGCGACAGCCTGGGTGGCCGAAAGTAAAGCTGCGAAAGACACACTGGAGGCGACTGCAAACGCACGCGAGAGCATTCAGGGGTTTCCTTGGGAAAGTGTTCGTGTTGCGCCGATTGTACTCGAAGCACCGGCGGACGCCGACCTACCAGGCGCTGACGGCAGACGGAAGGCCTTTTCTTTGGGCGCTAAGTGCATCGCGACATGCAGGACAAAGCCGGCGGTCCTTGAGCACGGAGCGCTCGATATCTTTCCAGAGCGGGCGCGCTGGCAGAAAACCTCCACACAGCGTGCGATCAACCTGCCCGCTCAACTCAAGCTGCCGTAATGCCAAGTGCAGCCGGTTCTCCCGACAAGCAAACAGGTCGAACTGCTCGTCTGGAACGATGAGGCGATAGGCAAAAAGGGTCCAGGCTGGGCGCGGCATCTGAGGCTCCGATTCGAGGGGCGCGACAGTAGCCGCGCGCACGCTTCAAAGCAAGGGCTCGAGCACCGGCCAGACGTTGTCCAGCAACCGCTGCTGGGCACTCGCAGTGGGATGAATGCGATCGGCTTGCATCATGCCTTCAACACCCCCAACTCCATCGAGGAAAAACGGGACGTATGGCAGTTTCCGATCGTCTGCAAGCGAGTCGAACGCTTCCTCAAATGCGCGCGTATAACGTTGCCCCAAGTTCGGCGGCAAACGCATCCCGAGCAACACGACATTGGCATCGGCGTCACGCGATAGGTCGACCATGGCCGCCAGATTGCTGTTCAACTGCTTCGGCGATTGCCCGCGAAGTCCGTCATTGCCGCCCAACTCGATGATGACCACCTCCGGATCGTATTCCGCCAGCAATGCGGGCAACCTTGCCAGCCCTCCCGCACTGGTGTCCCCACTGATCGAAGCATTCACCACACGATGATCGAGATTCTCTGTATCAAGGCGTTGCTGGAGCAGCTGTACCCAGCCCTGGCTGGTTTCCAGCCCGAAAGCGGCGCTGATACTATCCCCGACCACCAACACCGTTCCCGCCAAGGTGCCCTGGGCCCAGCACAGCAGAACCAGGCCCCCACCTATCAGCCAATTTCGCATCGGAATCTCCATGAGCGCCAGCATTCTCTACGCCCGGAACCTTAGCAAAGCGGTACCCAGCGCGGAAGGCGAGCTGGCGATACTAGACGATGTCTCGTTGAGTCTCGACAAGGGCGACAGCCTTGCCATTGTCGGCACTTCAGGTTCCGGCAAATCGACGCTGCTGGGTTTATTGGCTGGCCTGGATCTGCCGACATCAGGCGAGGTTCACCTGGCTGGTCATCTGCTCGGGGCGCTGGACGAAGACCAGCGCGCCCGTGTGCGAGCCGAGCACGTCGGCTTCGTTTTCCAATCGTTTCAACTGCTCGACAGCCTCAACGCCCTGGAAAACGTCATGCTTCCGCTTGAGCTGCACGGCCGCTCCGACGCACAGGCGAAAGCTACCGAGTTGCTCGACAGGGTCGGCCTTGGTGCCAGGCTGCACCATTATCCACGGCAACTGTCAGGCGGCGAACAACAGCGCGTCGCCGTCGCCCGCGCCTTTGCCGCCGAACCCGCCGTGCTGTTCGCCGACGAACCGACCGGCAACCTCGACAGCCACACCGGCGCAACCATCACCGAACTGCTGTTCGAGCTCAACCGGGAACACGGCACGACATTGGTGTTGGTAACCCATGACGAACGCCTGGCCCAACGCTGCCAGCGCCTGCTTCGCCTGGAAGGCGGTCGCCAACTCGTCGACGAGTTGAGTCAATGAAGCATGTGCCCATCAGCCGTTTGGTAAAGCTAGCGCTGCGTCAGCTGTCGCGAGATGCGCGAGCTGGCGAGTTGCGTGTGTTGTTTTTCGCATTGCTGATCGCCGTTGCGGCCAGTACGGCCATTGGTTATTTCGGTGCGCGCCTGAATGACGCCATGTTGCTGCGTGCTACCGAGTTCCTGGGCGCCGACCTGGTCTTGAACGGTAGCGCACCCGCGGCATCTGAACAGATCGAGGCAGGTGAACGGTTACAGCTCCAGCACGCCCGGGTTGTTGAGTTCTCCAGCGTGGTCGCCACGGACGACAACCTGCAGCTGACCAGCGTCAAGGCCGCTGATGACAGCTATCCGTTACGCGGTGAGCTTCGCAGTGCAGCGGCGCCATATCAGCCCGAACAACCCGGAACAGGTCCGAAGCCCGGGCAAGCCTGGGCCGAAGCACGCTTGTTCGCCGCCCTGAACCTCCAGATCGGTGACTGGATTGAAGTTGGTAACAAGCCGCTGCAACTGACTCGCGTGCTGACCTACGAGCCCGATCGCGTCGGTGATTTCTACAGTTTGACGCCACGCGTACTGATGCATCTGGATGATCTCGAAGCGACCGGCGTGGTTCAGCCCGGTAGCCGCGTTCGCTATCGCGAACTCTGGCGGGGCTCTCCTGAGCAACTGGCAGATTACGAAGAGGCGATCAAAGCTGATCTGCAACCGCACCAGCGCATCGAGACAGCCAAGGACGGAAACCGCCAGATTGGCGGCGCACTGGGACGCGCCGAACGCTACCTCAATCTGGCCAGCCTTGCCGCAGTGCTCCTAGCAGGCGTTGCAGTGGCGCTATCGGCCGCACGCTTCGCGGCGCGCCGCTTCGACGCCAGTGCGCTGTTGCGCTGCCTTGGTCTGTCACGCCGCGAAGCGCTGATGCTCTATACCCTGCAGCTCGCCTACCTCGGACTGGTTGCCAGCACGGCTGGCGCGCTGCTGGGCTGGGCAGCACAACATGGACTGTTTTTCCTGCTGCGTGAACTCGTGGTAAGTGAAGTGCCACCCGCCACGCTTTGGCCGGCGCTGGCGGGGATTGCGACCGGCCTAGTTGCACTGGCGGGTTTCGCCCTGCCGCCGCTGGCCGCGCTGGGACGTGTGCCCCCGCTGCGGGTTCTACGCCGCGACATGCTGCCGATCCCGCCGAGCTCCTGGCTGGTGTATGGCACCGCCGTTATCGCACTCGGCTTGATCATGTGGCGCCTCAGTTTGGACCTGAAGATTACCCTCGCGCTGCTGGGCGGCGGTCTGCTCGCCACCGTGGTTCTCGGTGGACTGCTGTTGCTGGCATTGAAGGGGCTGCGTCGGGCGCTGTCAGGCGCATCGCTGACATGGCGTCTTGGACTCGGACAGCTACTCCGTCACCCACTGGCGGCGGCTGGTCAGTCGCTGGCTTTCGGCCTGATACTGCTTGCCATGGCGCTGATCGGGTTGCTGCGCGGCGAACTGCTCGACACTTGGCAAAACCAGCTGCCGGACAACGCCCCCAACCATTTCGTCCTGAACGTCCTGCCCGCCGACCAGAGTGCATTCACTGCTCGCATCGAGGCACTCTCTGATCACGCGGCTCCCCTGTACCCGGTGGTCCCTGGTCGCCTGGTTGCCATCAACGGCGAGCCGGTTCGCCAACTGGTAAGCAAGGAAAGCCAGGGCGATCGTGCCATTCGTCGAGACCTGAGCTTGACCTGGGCCAAGGACCTGCCCTCCGACAATCGCCTGACCGCCGGCCAATGGTGGACCGGAGCACGAGGCGATCTGCCTGGCGTATCGGTGGAGGCCGAGTTGGCCGAAAGTCTCCAGGTGCAGCTGGGTGACCGACTCAGCTTCACAGTTGGCGGGCTCACCCGCGATGTCAGCGTGACCAGCCTGCGAGAGGTCAACTGGGACAGTTTCCAGCCCAACTTCTACATGATCTTCGAGCCCGACACCCTCCAGGACGTGCCCGCCACCTACATGACCAGCTTTCACCTGCCGCAAGGAAAAGATCGTGAGTTGGTGCAGCTGGCCAGGGACTTTCCGTCTGCGACGATATTGCAGGTCGAAGCCTTGCTCAGTCAGCTGCGCAGCATCCTCGCGCAGGTCTCGCTAGCGGTCGAATATGTCCTGATGTTCGTGTTGGCGGCAGGCCTGGCGGTATTGTTCGCAGGTCTTCAAGCAACGCTGGATGAGCGGATTCGTCAAGGCGCGCTGCTCCGGGCGCTAGGGGCGGAGCGGAAACTGTTACTCAGAGCCCGACGTACCGAATTCGGCGTACTAGGCGCTGCCAGCGGTGTACTCGCTGCATTGGGTTGTGAACTGGTCAGCGCCCTGCTCTACCACTTCGTTTTCGATCTTCGCTGGCACCCCCATCCATGGCTACTTTTGCTGCCCCTGATTGGCGCGCTACTGGTCGGCGCTGCGGGTGTGCTGGGTACGCGTCGAGCACTCAACGCCAGCCCGCTGGATGTGCTGCGTGAAAATTGACCGGAGCAGGCAGCATGTTGGACTGCCTGTAGAATGCCCAGCCCGTGCCTGAACTGGAAACTCCATGAGCCGTTATCGCCCACCTCGCCCTGCCGGCACCCCTCTGATCACCCCCGAAGGCGAGGCGAGGCTGCGAGCCGAGCTGCATGAACTGTGGCACGTGAAGCGGCCTCAGGTCACCCAGTCAGTCAGCGAGGCGGCCGCGCAAGGCGACCGCTCGGAAAACGCTGAATACACCTACGGCAAGAAGATGCTGCGCGAAATCGACAGCCGTGTACGCTTTCTGACCAAGCGGCTGGAAAAACTCAAAGTGGTCGCAGAACGGCCCAGTGACCCCGGAAAAGTCTATTTCGGCGCCTGGGTGACAGTCGAGGACGAGGACGGAGAACAGGCCCGCTACCGTATCGTAGGCCCCGATGAGCTGGACCTGCGCCAAGGGCTGATCAGCATCGATTCGCCGCTGGCGCGCGCTTTGGTGGGCAAAACGCTGGATGCCGAAGTCCAGGTGCAGACGCCTACCGGACCGAAGCTCTGGTACATCACTGCCATCGACTATCCATGACCAGCTAGTTATTTTTGGACCCATTGGTCACGAAATCTCTCGATCTGGCGGATATATTCGGTCAACGTGCGCGCTATCACCTTCCTACCCAGCGGCATGTTTCATCTGGTAACAGACGTTTCGCTGATGCCGCCACGCCCACTAAGTTTCCGCTAGGCGAAACGCCGCGCCAGAGCAATTCACGCATGTCGGCTGGCAGACTGGCACGAATGCTGCGCTTGTTATAGCTGCAGTACGCGCTAGGCGCGGTGAATGGCGAGGGATTGCCCAATCTCCAGTCACCCTAGATGAGTGCATTCATGAATAAGAACAAGACAGTGTTTGCTCTATGCCTCGGGACCGTCATGGCTGTTTCCAGCCAGGTCCAGGCCGGCCTGTTCGGCTCCAACGGCTACACCCAGACGCGTTATCCGATTGTGCTGGCGCACGGCATGCTCGGTTTCGACAGCATCCTTGGCATCGATTACTGGTACGGCATTCCCCAGGCGCTTCGACGTGACGGTGCCCAGGTGTACGTCACTGAAGTCAGTCAGCTCAACACCTCGGAGCTTCGTGGGGAGGAGCTCTTGCAACAAGTCGAGGAGATCGTCGCGATCAGCGGCAAACCAAAGGTGAATCTGGTCGGCCACAGTCACGGCGGACCGACTGTGCGCTACGTCGCTGCGGTCCGTCCCGACCTGGTGGCGTCGGTCACCAGCGTAGGCGCGCCGCACAAGGGGTCCGATGTTGCTGATCTGATACGTCAGATTCCGGAAGGCTCCGGTGGCGAAGCCATCCTCGCCGGCATCATCAACGGAATGGGCGCATTGATTCACTTCCTTTCGGGAAGCACCAGTACAGAACCACAAGACTCGCTCGGCACGCTTGAATCGCTCAACAGCGAAGGTGCTGCTCGTTTCAATGCGCAGTATCCGCAAGGGGTGCCGACCAGTGCGTGCGGCGAAGGCGCCTACAAGGTCAACGGTGTGCGTTACTACTCCTGGAGCGGCACCAGCCCGCTGACCAACCCACTGGATGTGAGTGACGCCATGATGGGAGCAGGCTCGCTGGCATTTGACGAGCCCAATGACGGGCTCGTTGGCCGTTGCAGCTCGCATCTGGGCATGGTCATCCGCGACAACTACCGGATGAACCATCTGGATGAAGTCAATCAGGTATTTGGCCTGACCAGCCTGTTCGAGACCGATCCGGTGACGGTGTACCGGCAGCATGCCAATCGGCTGAAAAACGCAGGTCTCTGAAGCTTCGGTGGGGCCTGCTGGCCCCACCTTCTGACTACAAGGCATCCTGATGAAATTTATCGCCGCCCTGTTTGTGCTGACGCTGCTGATCGGCATTGTGATGAACGGCAGTGCCCCGCCCGACTCAGAACCTGCCCAAACGCAGAGCCGCACCGAGAACGACCGGATCAATACCAGCGAGACCCGTCTGCCTGAGCGCTCAGCTTCAATTCCGCGGCCGAGGACAGACGCACCGGGCCGCCTGCCAGGCTCCTTTGCCGGCACCCAGGTGGACGGTCGACTTCGGGCTGACGCCGCCGGAAAGCTGATCATTGATGCAGAGATACGCCGCGTATTCGACTACTTCCTTGCCTCGATTGGCGAGGAGCCCCTGGAAACCAGCGTGAACCGCCTACGTCGCTATATTGGAGTTCAACTGCCTGCACCTGCAGCAGGCCACGCCACCCAGCTGCTGAGCCAGTACCTGAACTACAAGCGGCAGCTGCTGATGCTGGAACAGCAGCATATGCAGCAGGCAGACATCGACGCCATGCGCAACCGGCTGCACGCAGTTCAGCAATTGCGTGCAGGAATATTCGATGAACTGGTCCATCAGACCTTTTTCGGTCTGGACGAAGCAACTGACCGCTTCATGCTGGAACGCCTGGCAATTCGTCATGACCCAAGTCTTGATGCGTCAGGCAAGGGCGCGGCACTGGACCGCTTGCGCAACAACCTGCCAGCGGAACTGCAGGATCCGATGGCGGCACAGATGCAAGTGCAGCTGCGCGAACAGACCCGCGCATTAGCAGCCAGTGGTGGCAACCCCACGGACCTGCGCCAGCTACGCCAGCAATTGGTTGGCAATGCAGCCGCGGCCCGTCTGGAGCAGCTCGACGCCAAGCGTCAAGCATGGCAGGCCCGCGTCACCGCCTACCGCGAGGAAAAACTTCGGATTGAACGCAGCCAGGGCCTCGGCCAAGCGGATAAACGTGCCGCCATTTCCCGCTTGGCGACCGAACGTTTCACCGAGCATGAACGTCAGCGCCTTCAAGCGGCTGAGCAACTGGTTGCGGCTGAGCGCGGCTGAGCGTTCAGTTGCCGGCACTTTGCGGGCCACCCTCGAGCAGATACCGCTCCCGGGTATAGGCCAGGTAATACTTGTTCACGGCATTGACGTAGCTGACCACGCCCATGCCCATGGTCGACATGGCAACGCGCTCGACCTGAAAAAACCATTGATCAGGATTGAGACCTCGACGCCGCGCTTCCGCACGCAAGCTCTGGACCCGCTGCGGACCGAGGTTGTACGCGGCCAGCACAAACGCCATGCGCTCGCGCTCATTCAGCCTGGGGCTGGAGAAAAAGGATTTGCGGATGCTTGCCAGATACTTCGCACTGGCCAGCACATTGTTGTCCAGCTGGCCGATGTCCTGCACCCCCATGCTGCGAGCGGTCGCTGGCGTTACCTGCATCAGCCCGGTGGCGCCGGAGGCTCCGCGGGCAGATGGGTTTAGCGTCGACTCTTTGAAAGCCAGAGCCGCCAAGTTGAGCCAGTCAATCTCCTGCCCCTGAGCATGCCGCTGCAAGGTCGGACGCACCTTTTCCAGGCGCTGTCTGCCGACACGATCGAGCGGGTACTGAACCCGATAGAGCCTGCGGTAGACGCGAACAAATGCCGCATCCTGGTTATCCGGCGCGTTATAGGTTTGAAGAAAACGGTCGATGCTCGCGCGCAACATCCCCGCATCTTTTTGCACAAACCAGTGCATGTCAGCGGGAGCGCCCAACGTCAGCGTCGACTCGATGCGCAATTTCGGCAGCACTTTGACCCATCGCTCCGCAATCGGCTGCTCCACCACCGTTGCCGGATAGACGCCGGCTTGTACCATATCCAGCACGTCTTCCACCGCCAGCGTGGGATCGACCCATTCGACGGCAATCGGTGCTCGCCCAGCTTGCATCAAGGTTCTATTGAGCCTGTCGAGCGCTGAGCCTGCGGCACTGCCAGCGGACAACGCCAAGCTACGACCGGATAGCTGGTCGAAACTGTGATAGTGGGGACCACCCTGCCGACTCACCAATACCATCGGCACCGGACCGATCAGCGAGCGACTACGGCTCAGCCTGCGAATCGTTCCTTGCGCCAAGATTTCCCCGGGCGCTACCAGATCGCCCTCCCCGCGCTGCAGCGCGCCGAGCAGCTGATCCTTAGCCTTGGGAATGATCTTCAAGGTGATCGGAGGCCCTTTCGACCCGCGATTCAGATGCTGCTCGAACGCACGCAGGCGTACATACTCAACACCAATAGCTTCGCCTTTAACCTCGCCGGAGCTATTGCGACTTTGATTGACCAGCACCCGCAAAACGCCGCTGCGGCGGATGTCCGCAAGATCGCGTACGGTATCGCCCGATTGCCAGGCCTGCGGCCCCATCACCCGCGCAGACGCCGGCCAGGGCATAAGCACGAGCAGACACAGCAGCAAGGAAAATAGTCGGGTCATTTCCGGATATCGGCTCGAATCAGACAAGCTATACAGCGGCTACCCCGCCGCAGGGTGGCGAAGATTGTCACAGCCTTGGCCTGATCGCCAGCAACACCTTTTCATCTACATTAATTATCATGCTCAAGTGGCTGATTTTAATGCATATATTTTGATCTCATAAGCGAGACATTTCATGCAGCTTGTCGACATCGGAGTCAACCTTACCCACCCTACCTTCGCCCGAGACCCACGCGCGGTCGTAGATCGTGCCCACGCAGCGGGCGTTGCCCAGCTCGTCCTGACGGGCACCAGCCTCGACGAAAGCGAATCGGCGTTAGCACTCTGCCGGGAGCTGGATGAAGGCGGACATCGGCTGTTCTGCACAGTGGGCATTCACCCTCATGACGCGAGCCAATGGACTTCCAGTACCGGCGCACAGCTCAAGGCGCTACTCGGCGAACCCGAGGCACGCGCGGTTGGTGAATGCGGGTTGGATTTCAACCGGGACTTGTCTCCTCGCGCGCAACAGGAGCGAGTGTTGGAGGAACATCTGCAATTGGCAGTAGAAACCGGCTTGCCGGTGTTTCTTCATGAGCGCGACGCCGACCAACGTCTGGTACAAATCCTCAGGCCGTTCCGTGATCAGCTCAGCGCTGCGGTGGTGCACTGCTTTACCGGCGAAAAACGCGCCCTATACGCCTATCTCGATCTCGACCTGCACATCGGCATCACCGGCTGGATCTGTGACGAGCGCCGCGGCACCCACCTGCACCCATTGGTGCGCGACATTCCTGCGACCCGTTTGATGCTCGAAAGCGATGCCCCTTACCTGCTACCACGCACGCTGCGACCCAAGCCCAAAGGCGGCCAGAACGAGCCGGCGTTTCTTCCTGAAGTGCTTCGTGAAGTGGCCCGGCACCGCGGTGTCAGCGAAGAACAGCTGGCGCTGAGCACGACGCATTGCGCTCAGGAATTCTTTCGCATACCGCCAATGAATGAGCACTGAGTTGGCTCAAGCCCAACACTTTTCGGCCGTTAACAGAACGGGTTCGCAAAAATGCGGCGATGCCTCCGCGCGACGAACCGTTCCGGTCATCGACATAAGAAGAGCATGCAATGGCTTTATGGATTCGCGATCTGTCACTGAAGTACAAGTTCTGGGCGCTGAACCTGGTGTCGTTCGCTACCACCCTGCTGCTGGTGCTCTTTGCCCTGCAACTTGAACAGCAGTCGCGAAGCCAGGACGCCGAGAACAATGCGCAGCAGATAGGAGCACTGCTGCAGAGCTGGCCAGAAGGCACGGCAATTCCCCCGCGCGGCGACATTCAGCTGTTTTCGGCTGGTCAGGCCATCACTATCGAGGGGCGACCGGTCGCCGTCCGCCAGGGGTGGGTAGCCATCGAGCATGACCGTCTGTTCGACACCACGCCGGTACTGGGCGCCCAGCTCGTAATCAGACCGGGCGGGGAAACCCTGGCTGTGCTGGCGCGTGCGCCCAGTGCGATACAGCTGCTGGGTGACCATTTCCTTAGCTATGCCGTTGCTGTTGCTGTGCTGATGCTGGTGCTGCTAGCCGCATCACAGCTGCTGATTCATTTCCTCCTAAGTCATCTCAATACACTCAAAAACGTCATGGTGCATGTCGAGCGCAGTGGCGATCTCGCGATGCGGGTGCCGCTGGCGAGCCGTGATGAAGTGGGCGAGATGGCAGCGGCATTCAATGCCATGCAGGCCGGCTACCAGCGCATTGTCAGCACCGTTGCCCAGGCGGCCACCCGCCTCGATGACGGGGCCGCTCGACTTGCATCGAGCATGGGTGAGGTCCGCCAGGGCATGCTCGGCCAGCAGAGCGAAACCGACCAAGCCGCAACCGCGATCAACGAGATGACCGCCACCGTACACCACATCGCCGAACACGCCAGAGAGACGCGAGACCAATCACAGAGCGCGGACCAGCTTGCGGGCAATGGGCAGCAGGTCGTAGGGCGAGTCGAGCGCTCGATATCCACCCTGTCGCAGGGCGTACAGCAGACTGCCGAAACCATCGAGCAGCTTGCTGCCGACAGCCAAAAGATCAACGGTGTGGTCAGCGTCATTCACAGCATCGCCGAACAAACCAATCTGCTGGCATTGAACGCAGCCATTGAAGCGGCACGTGCGGGGGAAATGGGCCGAGGCTTCGCGGTGGTTGCGGATGAAGTGCGTAGCCTGGCCAAACGCGTTCAGGTATCCACAGACGAAATCACGCAGATGATCGCCGGGCTTCAGGGCATGACCCGCGACGCCGTCGAGTTCATGCAAGAGAGTTCGCTCAAGGCAGACGACTGCGTTCGCGAAGCACGTGAAGCAGGACTAGCACTTGAGGCCATCACCGCGGCGGTCGCACAGATGCGTGAGAGCAACACGCAGATTGCCGTCGCCGCCGAGCAACAAAGCGAAGTGGCAGAGGAACTTAACCGCTCGGTCACCGGCATTCGCGACGTTACTGAGCAAACCGTTCAGCAAACCGTCGAGTCGGCAAATACCAGCGCTGAGCTCGCAGCACTTTCCGGCGAACTCAGCAAGGCGATCCACCAACTCAAGCTCTGACCGCATCAACCTGTACGGATGACTTGCCTGCCGCGGATTTAACAACCGAGCGGGCAGCGCCCTGGTTAACCGAAGACGGTTACCGTTTGCCGGCTCAGGGCAATCAGCTCACCGTTGCCGGTCCATAACGCCGCGGCGCAATGACCGTAGCCGTCCTGAGCGTGCTCGATGACCGCCCGGTACCGGCACCATTCGTGGGTATCAATTATTGGCAATGGCTGGACAAATTCGATGGTCCAGGTCAGCGAGCTGCCCGGTGCGAAACGGTTCAAGTGTGGCAGCACCGCTGGCGGCCACGCATCGACGAGCGCAAGCAGATGCGAGACGGTTACCGGCTCCCGGTCAACCTCGCCACGCTGACGAACCCAACCGCCCATTTGCCGTGAGGTATTACCCGAGAAAGGCAGACCGCCAATGCCCCAGCGCATGACCAGATGGCGAGTGAACTCAGGAGTGGCGCCGCTGATGTAGGGCAATTCCTGACAGGCCTCCACCGGTGGCAGCTCCGGCGCCGGCTCAGCTTCCACCCTGACGGCAGAGACACGCGCTGCACCAAAGCTGCCTTGCACCAGTGTGACTACCTGCCCATTCTGGACGGCACGGCCGAGCACCTGGCTGACCGCCTTGCCTTCGCGCAGCACCTCGGCCTCAAAGCTAACGGGCACATCAACCGCAAGCGGCCCTACAAAGCTGATGGACAGTGACCGCACCGGGCGATCACTCGGCACCTTGGCCTGCATGGCTTCGAATACCAATGCTGCGGCCAGCCCGCCGAAGCCGGCCCGGCCCTGCCCCCAGCTGGAAGGCACGACGATATCTTGAGGGGTTTCACGCACGGCTTGAAGCAATTCGGACAGGGTCATTCCCACCTCGACTCGTTTGTTATTGGGTTTATCTTATCGCCGCACATACCAGCACAGAAATCGCTGAATGGTTGGTGATGCCATGCCATCGCGACCAGCTATGGCTTCCCGCCGTCGATGTCATGGTGCCGTTTACTCCCAATGGCACGCCAGGGTAGCTGTCGGCGCAAGCTCCCGAGCGCAGCCTTCATCTCGGCCAGGTCGGTTGGCTGCCCCCCATAGCGGGCCTGTTCGTACAGTTCGGAAAACCTTTGAATCTGGGCAGCAATACCCGGCAGCTGCTCTGCTGCGCGTTGTGCGAAGTCACGAGCGCCCTCCCCTGAGTACCGCGCTATACCCTGGCGCGCCAGCAGTTGCTCGAAGCGCTGGAACTGACGCAACTGCGCATCCTGTTCCCGGCGCCAGGGTTTCAGGAGCACAAGCGCCAGCAGGACAATCAGCAACGCACCCAGAGCGACCATCATAAAACCGAGGTTGCGGGCGTCGGCCTTGCCGAACAGGCTTCGCAACACTTCCAGTTGTCGTTCACCCTGATAATTAAGTACCCAGCGCTGCCAACCGTAATTGAGATTGTCCCAACCAAACCGCAAGTCGTTCAGCCAGCCAATGTTGCGGTAGCGCCGGAGGTCCATCACGGCGCCTTCTATCAGATCCTGCTCAGCGCCAAGCGCCTCCTCCAGCCCTCGCTCGATCCGTTCCGGCGCGACCTGAAATGTCGGATCCACACTGACCCAACCGCTGCCCGCCTCCCAGTACTCGACCCAGGCATGAGCATCAAGCTGACGCACCGACAGATAGTTGCCCGAGGGGTTGACCTCCCCGCCCTGATAGCCGGCGACCACCCGCGCGGGGATACCTGCTGCGCGCAGGACAAAGGTCATCGCGCCTGCGTAATGCACGCAAAATCCGTTCAAAGTCTCGAATAGGAAACCGTCGACGATATCCCCACCAACGGGCGACGGACGCAACGTATAGCGGTAGGGCTGCTGGTTGAAATGGCTAAGCAATGCTTGCACGGTTGCCTTGGGTGTCTGGTGCTGACGCCGCAATTCTGCAGCCCAGGCCCTGCTGCGTAAGTTACCCGAGGACGGTAGCTCCAGCGCCCGTCCGAGGATCGCAGGTCCAGCCTCTGGTTCACGCAGCGCCTCCGGCCAGGATGTCGCGCGGTACAGCAACGGCTTTTCAACCGGCCGTGGGCGCGCCAGGTGGAAGTCGCTCATCAGTCGCACGTCGCTTGCATTTACCTGAGCCACATCCAGTGCATACAACCACGGCCGTCCGCTGGGTTGCATGACGATGCTGTACTCCACCGGCGCGCCCCGTGGCGACCAGTCCGGGGCTCGTGGAAGCTGCGATGAAAAAGACTGAGACCACCGCCGGCCATCGAAACGCTCGAAGGTGACCGCACGCCAGTACAGCCGATCCCGCTCGGGGATCGGGCCTTCAAAACTGGCGCGAAATGCCAGTGCATTCGAGCGACTCAGTTCGGCCATGTCGCCCGGCGACATGCTGTCAGCCAGACCGGTCACGCCGCGATCCTTCGGCTGCGGCAATGACCAAAGCGGACCCAGGCGCGGAAAAAGCACAAACAGGACCAGCATCAAGGGAATCGCCTGCAGGAGCAAAGCGCCTGCCAGTCGCAGCGTTGGCCAGGGATGTGTGCCTGCTGGGCTCTGCTGCAGGCCTATCATCGCCGCCAGCAGCGCGACGATTGGCGCCAGACTGTAAAGCCCGGCGAGCAGCCCGTCATTGAAAAAATAGCTGGTGACCACGGCAAAGAAGCCAAGAAACACCAGAACCAAGGCATCGCGGCGACTGCGCATTTCCACCAGCTTGAGGATGAACGCCGCGATGAGCAACACCACGCCGGCGTCGAGGCCGATCAACCCCCCGCGCGAAAAATAGACGCCGAACGCAGCGCCCAGCATCATCAGTGCTTTCACCCAGCCTCGCGGGTATCGAGCGCGCATACGAAAAATCTGCACCCGCCAGATCGCGCAACCCAGCCAGAGGCCAATGATCCACAGCGGCAGATGAGCCAGGTGCGGCAAGATGACCAGCACCTGCGCCACCAACAGCCAGATCAGGCCATTGCGCGGAATGGGCTGCCCGCTGCTCATTTCGACTCCATAGCTGGCTGTCCGAACATCGCCAGGACACGAAGGCTGCGGTTGCGGTGCTCTGCGCCAGCGCCTGCTTCTATCGTGGTATCGGCGACACGGAGAGCGAAAGGCTGCTGGCGCGCCGACAGTTCCACTACCCAGTGGCAGAGCAACGACAATCTGGACTCGATGTCGCCTTCGAGCGCGGCGAAATCCAGTAACGGGTCCTCGCCGGACAGCGCAGTGAAGTCCTTGACCAGCAAGCCTTGACCACGAGAGTAAGCTTTCCAGTTCAAACGTTTTCTCGAGTCGCCTGGCTGCCAGGGACGCAAGCCCTGGTAATCGTCGAGACCACGGCCCTGCGCCAGCGTCCCCTCATCGCCCTCATCGGCCTGCCCGCCGATCTTTGGCGGATCGCCTGCGACTGGGCGTGGATACACCAGTGCGGCCTGTTGCAGATCGACCCAGCTCCAGGCCACCAGAATGCCCAAGGGAAACCTGCTTTCCACACGCAACCGTCCTGGTCTCAACCAGCCGCGCCGCTCGGTGGGCAGGCTCAGTTCCAATTCGCAAGAACCTGCTGCCGGCACGTCTACCAGCTGCAAACCACTTTTAGGCCAACCCACCGAGACGGCCTGATAAAGGCGACCCCGGCTTTCCAGACGCACCCGCAAGCGGGCCTGCTCTCCAAGGAAAACCGCTTCCGAGCCCCCCGCTTTCAATTCGAGCCCCGCCAGGTTGCGCCAGGTATGCAAAATAGCAACGACAAATACCGAGCCCAGCAAAAACGTCAGGGCGTAAGCCAGACTGTTCTCGTAGTTAATGGCGGCAAGCAACATCAACAGCAGCGCGACCAGAAAACTCATCCCGACCGCCGTAGGCATGATGAAGATGCGACGCTGGTTGAGGCGTACGCTGGGGCCCGGTGGGATGCGTTTTAGCAGCCAGCGATCCCGTATCCGTGGTAACACTCGCATATCCGCCCCCGTCAGTCCGGCAGAGGCGGCGTCACAGCGCCGGCACTTCGCGCAACAGCCATTGCACCAGTGCGCCGCCGCCATGTCCGGTGGCATCGGCACGTTCGCGCAACCGATGGCCAACCACCGAGGGCAGCACCGCCTGGGCGTCTTCCGGAATTACATAGTCTCGCCCGTCGAGAAAAGCCCAGGCCCGGGCTGCCGCCAGCAGCGCCAGGCTGGCACGGGGTGACAAGCCCCAGGCGAATTGCGGCTGGGTGCGCGTGGCCTCGACCAGGCGCAGGACGTAATCGACCAGAGCATCACTGACGCGAACAGCGCTCACCGCCTGCTGGATAGCCGCTAGCTCGGCACGATCCAGTTGGGGTTGTAATCGGGCGAGCAAATCGCGACGCGAATCGCCGAGCAGCAATGCTTTCTCCGCCGCTTTAGCCGGGTAGCCCAGCGAAAGGCGCATGAGAAAGCGATCCAGCTGTGATTCAGGGAGGGCAAATGTACCGCCGGAGCTGACCGGGTTCTGCGTGGCGACCACGAAGAAGGGCTCGGGCAAAGGCCGCGTCGCGCCCTCTATCGTTACCTGCCCTTCTTCCATTGCTTCAAGCAGCGCGCTCTGACTCTTCGGTGTAGCCCGGTTGATCTCGTCCGCCAGCACCAGCTCGGCGAAGATCGGTCCCGGATGAAACACAAACTGAGCGCTTTCCTTGTCAAATACCGAGGTGCCGAGAATATCGCCCGGCAGCAGGTCGGAGGTGAACTGGATGCGCTGGAAATCCAGCCCCATGACCTTCGCAAGCGCATGGCTCAAGGTCGTCTTGCCCATACCGGGCAGGTCCTCGACCAGTAGGTGCCCCCTCGCCAGCAGGCAGGCCATGGCTAATCGCACCTGCGATTGCTTGCCGAGCAGCACTTCATTGACCGACCGCAGACAGACTTCCAATCGGGTGCGCATGCAACTCTCCTTTGTTTGTTCCTTCGATCCTACTGACCCGGCCAGCGCAGGCAAAGCGGTGATAACCTGGTGTTGCGAATTTGTGATACGTCACTTGAACCGCGGGTGACAACGCCACACCGCTTCACAGCTTTGGTCGCTTCCTGACCCAAGCGATCAGAAACCTGGGCGCCTGTCAGGGTCGCTGCATCTCGAAACGCTCGCGCGTATAGCTGTACGCTGCGCCGCCCAGCCTGCCGACCAGATCAAGCCGGGCCGAATCGACGCGACCTCGCTCATCGAGAACACCGTCGTCGATGTGCGCTAACAACACTTCGGCGAAGATGAGCTGGCAATTAGGCGACTCGGGCGGATATGGCAGGATCTGCGCTACGCGACATTCGAAGGCAACCGGCGCACCGGCGACCCGCTGCACCTTCACGAGGCTAGCCGGTTCGCTGGCAATCTCGCAGTGCTCAAACTCGCTGATGCCGTGTGCCAAGGTAGCCGCCGAGGCGTTCATCGCTTCGGCTTGCTCGGCGCTGACGAGTTGCACGACGAGTTCCCCTGTCTCGTGCGCGTTGCGGGCGGTGTCTTTTGGTAGGCCGTCTTTCAAACCGACGTTGATCAGCAATGTTGGAGGGTTACTGCTGATGACTTGGAAGAAGCTGAACGGGGCAAGATTGCTGATGCCCGACGTCGAGCAAGTCGAGACCCAGGCAATCGGTCGCGGCGTAATGGTGGACGTTAGCCAACGATAGGCTTCGACCGGTGCCAGCGTGGAAAAATCAAGCTGCATGTATATCCCTGATGAGTCGGATCGGTGATTGCCAGGAACCGATGGATAAGGAAGTGGCAGCCAGGCGACCGCCACAGCATGGCAGCAACATCAGCGTCCTGCGCGCGACTCACGCAGATAGAAACGAGCCTTCTTGGCCTTCTCCACGCAGCCTTGGTAAGCCTCAAATTGTTGCTGGGTCTTGGCGCCGGTCAGCAGTGCCATCGCCTTGGAATAGCTGACAGTGCCGGCGAAGCCTTCCGCCTCGGCCAGGCTCTGCTCTTCCCAGGCGGCGTTCAGCTGAGACGCACAGCTGTCTCGATAGGCAGTCTTGGCGGCGCAACCGGTCAGGGTCAGTGCTAACAGCGATAGACAGATTAAGTTCTTCATCCCTAGATCCTCGTTTTAAAACTCAGTTTTGATGCCCCGCAGAGCGCTCGCGCAAAAACTCGACGACGGCGTCCTGCTCACCCGCGAACTCGATTCTGGCGGCCTTGCTTTCACGCTGATACGCGTACATCGGATCGTAGTATTGCTTCAACAACGCCTCGATCCATCCGCGATGCAGATCAACCGAACCCGCGCTTGCCTGCTCGGCAAGGGCCTGATCCATGATCGCCGCCAGCCGTGTGTAGCATTCGCCGCCGAGCCGCTTGCTGATATTGACCAGGCTTTGCTGCAAACGCTCGGTAAATGCGGTGAAACCTTCCTCGCCGAACTCGGTGATGAACTCGGCGCAGAGATCGATCACATAGTCCTTGAGGATACGATCAACCCGGCCATCGAAACTGTCTTCGAGCCAAACCAGCGGATAGCGCTGCATACCTTGGAACAAGGGCAGCGGGATAGAACAGCGTCCGACCAGCCGCGCTTCATCTTCCAGCACGAACTGCCTGGCACCGGCTTTCTGCATTTTCAACAAGCGAATAGCCAGGGCGTTCTCGAAGTCGATCTGGACTGGCTGCGGGGTGGCGCGCTTGCCAAAGCTTGAGCCGCGATGATTGGCAATGCCTTCCAGATCGACCCCGTCTTCCAGACGCGCCAGCACCTCGGTTTTACCTGTCCCGGTCATACCGCCAACCAGTACGAAATTGTCGTGCGTGGCCGCATGCTCGAGGGTGTCCAGCAGAAAATGGCGCATCGCCTTGTAGCCACCGGTCACGCGCGGATAATCAATTCCCGCCTCGGTCTTGAGCCATTTCTGGACCAGCTGCGAGCGTAGGCCACCGCGAAAACAATAGATATAGCCCTGAGGATTACTGCGCGCGAAGTCGGCCCAAGCCTCGATACGCTCGGCCTTGATATGACCACTTACCAACCGATGGCCTAGCTCAATTGCCGCTTGCTGCCCCTGCTGCTTGTAGCAGGTGCCGACCTTCTGGCGCTCGAGATCGTTCATCAGCGGCAGGTTGACCACTCCGGGGAACGCGCCCTTGGCAAACTCAACAGGCGCTCGTGCGTCCATCATCGGCGCATCGTTAAGAAACAGCTCGGCAAAATCATCGGTATCGCCACGCATCAACGTACCTCAACTGCAAAGGCGCCGGCTTCGATCAGCTCACCGATCGGCTGGAGAACCAGGCCGAGTTCCGCGGCGACCGCGAGGAAGTCGGCCTCACCTACAGGGTCAACGGCTACCAACAATCCGCCGCTGGTTTGCGGATCGCACAGCAACTGCTTCTGCACCTCGTCAATGGCGGCGATACGCTCACCATAGCTCTCGAAGTTGCGCCCCGTACCGCCAGGTACACAGCCCTGTTCGAGGTAATACTCGACGCCTTCCAGACGCGGCACGCGGGCGTAATCGATGCACGCAGTCACAGCGCTGCCGTCAGCCATTTCGACCAGGTGCCCGAGCAACCCAAAACCGGTGACGTCCGTCATAGCCCGCACGCAGTCGAGCTTGCCGAAGCGGCTACCGGGCGTATTGAGCGTGCACATCCAATCACGCGCCCTGCCGACATCTTCGGGCCGCAACTTGGCCTTCTTCTCCGCGGTGGTGAGAATGCCTATCCCAAGGGGCTTGGTCAGATAGAGCTTGCAACCAACCGAGGCCGTGTCGTTACGTTTCATCTGGTTCTTTTTGACCAAACCGGTCACGGCCAGACCGAATATCGGTTCGGGCGCGTCGATCGAATGCCCGCCGGCCAGCGGAATACCTGCAGCTTCACACACGGCTCGGCCACCCGCGATGACCTCGCGCGCCACCTCAGGCGGCAGCACGTTGACAGGCCAGCCAAGGATGGCGATCGCCATCAGCGGATCACCGCCCATCGCATAGATATCACTGATGGCATTGGTCCCGGCGATACGGCCGAAATCGAAGGGATCGTCGACGATTGGCATGAAGAAATCGGTAGTCGATACCACGCCGCGTTCTTCGTCGATGCCATATACCGCAGCGTCATCACGCGAGGCATTTCCAACCCACAGGCGCGGGTCGAGGTTCTGTGCCCCGCTGCCGGCGAGGATGACGTCCAGCACCTTGGGTGAAATTTTGCAGCCGCAGCCGGCACCGTGGCTGTACTGAGTGAGACGGATGGGTTCGCTCATCTGGGAAAGACTCTCGTGATGCTGGCAAAACGGGCGACGATTGTAGCAAGGCTGGTGACCACATCGCTGCGGCGTGAGCCGAAGGGATTGCACGGAAACGACCAGCTTCTCGCTTTAGCTTGAAGCTTGCAGCCTGAAGCTGGAAGCTATCGCCCAACGCCAATAGGGAGAACTACATGGGCAACAAGGTCGCATTGGTGTTGGGGTCGGGTGGGGCCCGCGGTTACGCACACATTGGCGTAATCGAAGAACTCGAGACCCGGGGCTACGAAATCACCTGTATCGCAGGTTGTTCGATGGGCGCAGTCGTAGGCGGCATCTACGCAGCCGGCAAGCTTGGGGAATACCGCGAATGGATTGAAAGCCTGGACTACTTCGACATGCTGCGACTGGTCGATCCGAGTTTCAGCCTCGGGGCGATACGCGGCGAGAAGATTTTCGGACGTATCAGGGAAATGCTCGGCTCGGTCAACATTGAGGATTTGCCAATTCCGTTCACGGCCGTTGCGGCCGACCTGACGAATCAACAGGAAATCTGGTTTCAGGAGGGCAATCTGGAACTGGCGATGCGCGCCTCGGCAGCTATCCCAAGCCTGTTCACCCCGGTCATGCAAGGCAACCGGATGCTGGTCGATGGCGGGATACTCAACCCACTGCCCATCGTGCCTGTGGTCTCTAGCCACAGCGACATCATCATCGCCGTCAACCTCAACGCCAACAACCATCGGCAATACCCGCTTCCGGACGTGATCCGCCCAGGACGCTTCGATGCCATGGTCAGCTCGATCAGCTCACGCCTGCCGTTCTGGCGCAGCAAAGGGCTCGAAGAGCGTATCGCCGAACTCGCTGCCGTTGAAGGACCTGGCGAGGCCCAGCCGCCGGCCGCCCCATCGGGGCAAAGTGCGCCGAAGTCGGCCGAGGGATCGATGGTGATTGATGTAGGCGGTCCGGCATCCTTACTGGAGCTCATCAACCAGAGCTTCGAAGTGATGCAATCCTCATTGACGCAGTACAAGATCGCTGGGTATCCGCCCAACGTCTTGGTGAACATCCCCAAGCGCGCCTGCCGTTTCTACGAATTCTACAAAGCCCCTGAGCTGATCAAGCTGGGACAGATCGTTGCCAGCGATGCCCTGGACAAATACGAGAGCGAACAGCTCTAGTAGCGGGAACACGAGGAATCGATTGGCAACAGAGCTACCTGCAGCAGTCAGCTAGTCGCGCGCCGCTGCATCTTCCAACTGATCGCTCGGACGCTTCGCCGGCGCGACGATGCCTGGCACTTCCTTGACCAGCCAGTCTTCCAGCAGGCTGTAAGCAACAGCCAACAGCGTCGGACCAAGGAACAGCCCCATGAAACCGAACGCCAGCACGCCACCAAATACGCCGAGCAGTACCACCACCAAGGGCAGGTTGCCGCCGCGACTGATCAAGTAGGGTTTCAGGACGTTGTCCACGCCACTAATGATGAACATGCCCCATATCCCCAGAAATACGGCCATGCCGTACTGACCCTGCCAGGCGAGCCAGAGCGTGGCGGGGCCCCAAATCAGAGGCGGGACCATCAGGAAACTGAAAGCGAACGTCAGCAGACCGAGGATCAGCGCTCCGGGTATGCCAGCAATGCTGAATCCGACGTACGCCAGAATCGCCTGGGCAGCCGCGGTGCCGATCACACCGTTGACAACACGCTGAACCGTACCGGCCACCAACTCCAGGTAGTGATCAGCGCGATCACCAATCAGTCGGTGCAGCAGACTATGTACGAACGCAGCCAGTTTCGGCCCATCGCGATAGAAGAAGAACACCAGCACCAGGCTGAGCGCCAGTTCCAGCATTCCGCCGCCAACGCGTGCGCTGCGCACCAACAACCAGTTGCCCACCTGACCTATATACGGCCGGATCGTCGCGAAGAAGGCCGTGCCTTGCTCGTCTAGCGTGTCCCAGAGACTCAACAGATTGTCGCCAATCAGCGGCAATTCAGCGAGCCACGACGGCGGCGCCGGCAGCCCCTGCACCTGCAGATTGTGCACTAGCACGTTGACCTCGCGGATCTGGTCGGCAATGTTGAACCCCAACCAGACCAGCGGCACGGCCACCAGGACCATCCATCCGCCTGTCAACAGCGTGGCGGCAAGCGTGGAATTGCCGTTCATCCAACGGGTGAGTACGCGCATGATCGGCCAGCTGGCGAATGCCAACACCGCCGCCCAGAACAGCGCTGAGGCAAACGGGGCCAGCACCCACACACAGGCGCCGAGCAGCACCAGGAGCAGAATCTGCACCAGCAGACGATCGTTGTTGAGCATGGTGTTACCTATGGAAGAACGTGGCGCACTTTAGAGCAAAGTGCGCCTGGAAGAGCACTGGCTTTTGCAGTCTCAAACGAAGCCTCAACGCAACAGCGTGATCCGCAGCCCATCCTCGTTGGAGGTTTCTGCTTCGATGCGCCGCGCCTTGATCCTCTCTTGCGTCAGCGCTTCGTACCAAGCCGCTGCGCCCTTGCCTTTCAAGGCGACCCGTATCGTACTATCGAGCCGCAGCACGTTCGCCAGCAGCGCCCCCCACTCAGCCGTGGGCTCTTGTGGCAATCGCGGCAGCCACAGCTCTCCGGTGCTTTTCAACTGACGCAGCAGGGTGCTCGGATTCGGCAGGATGATACCGAGCGGCTCATCCGGCTCGAATTGCTCAACTTGCAGATAGGGACGGTCGTTGCCACGGGTAATGCCATAAAGGGCCATGAGCCGATCCGAGTCGCCTGGCAGGCGCGCCAGCAGGAAGGCCTGCCTTGCATCCGGGCCGTAGAGTGTCGAGCGGTGAAACACTTCATTGGCCCACAGGCTACTCGAACCGCATTCGCGCCCCTCACACCAGAAAAGCAGCTCAGCGCCCTCTTGCAACAGGCGACGTCGCGACCGCTCGAAGGCTTCTATGCCCGTATGAATGTCGGGCAATCGATAGGTCACCACCGTCAGCCTGCCGCTGGCGGTGATCTGGTCGCTCATTCGTAGCCGTCCACTGATGCGCCGAATCGAGTCCAGAGGATAAGTTCGGTCCAGCACGTTCCTCTCTTTGAAGGCCACAATTTCAGACTGCGGGTAGCGCGGCAGCATGTCGAAATCTCGGCCGCCTGGAAGGTCGGCTGCTTCAGCGATGCCGACAGCCAAGACCAGCGCTGTTGCGGATATAACTCGCATACGACACCTCAAAGGAGGACCGCCGTCGACGCGGTCCGACCGTTAGAGGTAGCAATGCTATGGAAGTCAATCATCGAGGTGGTCCCTGCTGAAGCGATGGCCCAGCGTCACCAGTTGGTAAAGGCAAGTCAAGCGGGGCTTTGCGACAGATTCTTGCGTAATGCCGTCCTGCCTCGGCTCAGCCTGCGAAGAACGGATTGAAAACGGCCGCCACCGCCTCAGCCCCGAATTCATCATCCAAGTGCAAATGATGGCCGCCGGGCAGCCGAGTCTGCGCGAACGGCAAGTTCTGCGTCAGTTCGACCATGGCTGGCTGGTTGAGCAAACCTTGCTCCGCCAGGATCAGGCTCGCCGGGCAGGCTATCCGATGTACAAATGCCAGAGCGTGAGCGCGGGTCAGTCGCATCGATGAAGGCAGCATCAGACGCGCATCAGTGCGCCAGGTATAGCCACCGGGAACCGGCATCAATCCACGCTGCGCAAGCCGTTCGGCCGCCTCGTGACTCACCGCACCCACGCCTTTCATGCGTGCCGCGACAGCCTGCTCGAAGGTGGCGTAAACCGGCTTCCGCTTGTCATCCACGGCGAGTAGCTTTTGCAGAGATTCACCAAGCTTCTGTGGCGCAGTTTCGGCTTCGCCGGTAAAGGGAATCACCCCATCGATCAATGCCAGGCGTTCGACCCGCTCAGGCATGGCGCCGGCCAGCAACACCGACACGATGGCTCCCATGGAGTGTCCCAATAAGGAGAACCGCTTCCAGCCAAACTGCTCGGCCGTCTGCAGTACGTCGTGCGCATAGTCCCAGATGTTATAGGCGGCACCGAGCGGTCGATGATCGGAATGGCCGTGCCCAGGAAGGTCTAGCGCAACGATACGGAGCCCCTTGAGCAACGGCGCGAGACGAGAAAAAGTAGCCGCATTGTCCAACCAGCCATGCAGTGCAATGACAGGCTGACCATCCTCTGGTCCGTACAGGTGGGCGGCGACCTCAATATGGGGCAGGCTTAGACGGATCTCTTCGAACGTAACACTCATGCAGCACCCCTTCTGTTCGATTCGCTCCAGCGAGCGAACAACTGCCTGAGCAGGACTGCGGTGTCATCCGGTCGCTCAAGCGGAAACATATGCCCACCAGGTAAGGTGTGTGCCTCCCCCTGGGCAACCAGTCGCAACAAATAGAGATGATGAGGCAGCACCACGCGGCTCTGACGCCCGCGTACCACAGCCAGCGGCATTTTCAGCGAATGGGGCCAGCCGGGCGTCACATGCGGAACGCTGCGATAGATCCGAATTTCCGTTTCCGGGTCGAAGCGCAAGCGCACGCCTTGCTCGGTGGGCTCCAGACCATGCTCGACATAAGCATCCAGACAGGCAGGATCAAAGGCGCGAAACAGTGCTTTGCTTGCAAAGTAAAGCCGCGCTTCATCGACACAGCTGAACTGCTCGCGACGGCCCAGGGTGCGGCCGGCAGGGGTCAGGCGATCGATGAAACCAAAACGTTTGCCCGCCCAGATCAGCGTCTGATCGAGCCAGGTCGGCATGGGTGAGTCGAGCATGACCACCCCACGATAAAACTCGGGGCGTTGCAGGGCAGCGTGGTAGTGCAGCATTCCGCCAAGCGAATGCCCGACACCCCAGACCGGCTCCTGCAACCCGACCAGCTGCTCGATGAGCTCTTGCACCAGGTTCTGCCAATTGTCATTCACCGGAAAGCGCGGGTCATGACCATGCTGATCGAGGTGGGTAACGGCGTACTCAGGCGTCAGATTTTCAAACAGCTTGTGATAGGTAGCGGATGGAAAACCGTTGGCGTGAGCGAAAAAAATGCGTTGCGTCATAGGTTCTAAGCAGCGGACTGGAAACGACGGTCATTGTCTGGCCCCCTTCCCTTAACGGCAATCGGCCGAAGCGGCAGAAGCAAAGGCAGTCCTGCCAAACAAGGGCGTCTACAACGCCGCAACTGGTTGTGGGCTGTTTTCGCCAAGAGGCACGACTGCAACGGTCAAACGCGAGATGCAGCTCAGCTTGCCGTCCTCTCCGTGCAGCCGGATATCCCAGACGTGACTGGAGCGCCCAAGATGAACCGGACGGCAGACTGCGGTAACACGACCACTGCGTACTGCACGGATATGGTTGGCGTTCACTTCCAGGCCGACACAATAGAATCGATTGGGGTCGATGCACTGATAGCTGGCCATCGAGCCAACAGTCTCAGCGAGCACAACCGAAGCGCCGCCGTGCAGCAGACCATAAGGCTGGTGGGTACGTGAATCGACAACCATGCTCGCCGTGAGACAGTCCTCTTCGACTGCTTCGAAACGAATATCGAGCAGTTCGACAATGGTGTTCTGACGGTTGGCATTGAGTTGTTCGAGGCTCGGTGGACGCTGCCAAATGCTCACGAATGTCGCTCTCCTGTTATTTTTTTGATAGCGCTCCACCTGCAGCGGCAGGCGCAGCGTAGATAGGAAGTTGTTGACTTCAGACTGGGTGCCGCAGCCCAACCAGGTGCATCAACCCCGCCGCCACATGCTCCCCTTCTAATTCGGCCAGGCTGGCGGTTGCCATTGGTATGGGCGCGTCACGGTGACCACTGACCAGCCAGCCGCCGAATACACCGACAAAGGGCTGATGCGTAACTAGAAGTACATGCTGTTCGCTGCGACGATCAAGATAGAGCAGCGCATCGGCCGGGTCAGATTCCGGCGTCAGCCAGGGCACGATTTCAACTGAACCACCGAAACCGAGTGCTTGCCGAACAAGCTCAGCGGTCTGTTGGGCTCGCTGGTAGGGGCTTGCCAGAATGGCCTGCATCGGTTGCCCTTGCAGATGCGCGGCAGCGCGCTCCACTTCTACCCGACCGGCCGCGGTGAGATTACGCTCGGCATCAGTCCGGTTCCGGGGCTCGGCTTCTCCGTGGCGTAGCAGCCACAGCCTCACGGCTGAGGCTCCTGCTCAGAAGGGGCCGGTTGCACGGGAGGAGCTGCCTCCCTGTCGGCTGGACGCGGCTTGGGCCAGTCGGACATCGGCCAGGGTTTCCTGTCCGTATTGAAGGTGCCAAATCGACCTATCTGGGCCACATACTGGCTGAGACTGTCACCCAGCTCCAGCAAGCTGTCGTTCGCTTTGCCGTTAACCGCTTGCAGCACCAGCTGCGCCACGACAATGACTAGCAATACCAATTCGGCCAGTTGCCAGACAAAAAAGAAAACCAGCATCCAGAGTGCGCGCAGAATCAGCGACTCGCGCTCCGCGGTGCGTTGAGATGTGTTCATTGATAGCTCCGTTGTCGTATCAGAAACCGTCGGTGGAAATGAAATCAACGTCGGTCTTCGGTTCGCCGCGCATCAGCAGGGCAATGACCTGATCCAGCGTACGCCCCTCAAACAAAATGGCATGAAGCCCCGCGACCAGCGGCATGTAGACCTGAAGCTCCTCTGCCTTGACCTTCAAAACCTTGATGGTGTTGACGCCTTCAGCGACTTCACCCAGCCGTGACACGGCCTCATCGAGACTCAATCCCTCGCCGAGGGCATAGCCCACCTGAAAGTTCCGGCTTTTCGTCGAGGTACAGGTAACGATCAGGTCGCCCACTCCGGCCAAGCCGAGGAAGGTCATCGGATTGGCGCCGAGCCTAACAGCAAAACGAGTCATTTCGGCCAGGGCGCGAGTGATCAGCATGCTTCGGGTGTTTTCCCCCATACCGAGCGCCGCGGCCATGCCGGCCATAATGGCGTACACGTTTTTCAATGCACCGCCAAGCTCGACGCCAAACCGATCCGAACTGGCATAGACACGAAAGGTCCGCCCATGCAGCGCCTGCTGCACACAGCAGCAAAGCGCCTCGTCGTCGCTGGCCACAACCGTCGCAGTCAGAGCGTGTTCAGCCACTTCGCGCGCCAGATTGGGGCCTGATATCACGCCGATACGGGCCTGAGGCGCGATTTGTTCCAGGATCTGGCTCATCAGCATGAACCCCTGCGCCTCGATGCCTTTGGTAGTGCTTACCAACATCTTGCCCGACAGCTGCTCAGCGAAGGGGGAAAGAGCTTGGCGCAAGGCACTGGAGGGCAGCGCAACAAAGATCAGCTGACAATCGGCCAATGTCTGCCCAAGATCAGTGACAGCGTTTACGGCAGGCAGCAGGGTCACGCCTTTCAAATAGCGCGGATTCTGGCGGTGCACTCGAATACTCTCGGCCTGCTCGGCATCGCGCATCCACAAGCGGACGCTGTGGCCGTTCTCGGCGAGCAGGTTTGCGATGGCGGTTCCGAAGCTGCCGCCGCCAAGCACCGCGATGGGTTGCTGTTCAGTCATGAGGAATCCGTTTAGGCACCAAGTGCAATGGCCGGCATTATACGTGCCGCTTCGAGCGCAACCAGTGCAAACCCCGATACACCCGGAATCATCAGATTACAATTTCCGACCAATGCTGCCGAGCTGTGTTGCAGCCGTAGCGAGGAGGCATTCCCCAATGGTCTATATAGAGGCAGAACGTCACATGGTCGTGGTGACGGGTCAGGAGTGTTAAAGTATGGGCCCGTTTCCACCATGGTCATCTCGTGGCTGGTCGAAACGAGCGGTACTCATGTCCCTGCGCTGTGACTTTAAGCGCAAGGCAGCAGTCTATGACTAGTCTTATGACCGGACTCGCTATTGTCGAGTCGGATGAATGCAGCAAGCCCTCCATAAAGGGACCATTGAGGAATACGCATGACCAAACAACAGGCCTTTACTCGGGAAGATCTGCTCCGTTGCAGCCGCGGCGAGCTGTTCGGGCCCGGTAATGCGCAACTGCCGGCACCGAACATGCTAATGGTCGACCGCATCGTTCATATCAGCGAAGTCGGCGGCAAGTACGGCAAGGGCGAGCTGGTTGCTGAGCTGGATATCAATCCTGACCTCTGGTTCTTTGCCTGCCATTTCGAAGGGGATCCAGTCATGCCTGGCTGCCTGGGCCTCGACGCCATGTGGCAGCTGGTCGGCTTTTACCTAGGCTGGCAAGGCAACCCAGGCCGTGGTCGTGCGCTGGGTTCTGGCGAGGTCAAATTCTTCGGTCAGGTCCTGCCGACCGCCAAGAAAGTTACCTATAACATCCATATCAAACGCACCATTAGCCGCTCGCTTGTTCTCGGCATTGCCGATGGCACCGTTAGCGTGGATGGTCGCGAGATCTACAGTGCCGAAGGTTTGCGTGTCGGCCTGTTTACATCTACTGATAGTTTCTGAAGGACTTCAGCATGCGTCGCGTCGTAATCACCGGCCTGGGCATCGTTTCATGCCTCGGCAATGACAAAGACACCGTTTCCGCCAACCTGCGGGCCAGCCGTCCTGGTATTCGCTTCAATCAGGCGTATGCCGATATGGGCCTGCGTAGCCAGGTCTCTGGCTCGGTCGACCTGAACCTCGAAGAGCTGATCGACCGCAAGGTCTTGCGCTTCATGGGCGATGCAGCGGCTTACGCCTATCTGGCGATGCAACAGGCCCTCGAAGATTCAGGGCTCAGCGCGGATGATATATCCAATCCACGCATCGGCCTGATCGCCGGCTCCGGCGGCGCTTCGACCATCAATCAGATGGAAGCCATCGACATCCTTCGCGAAAAGGGCGTCAAGCGCATCGGCCCATACCGCGTGCCGCGCACCATGAGCAGCACGGTTTCCGCCTGCCTGGCAACGCCGTTCCGCATCAAAGGCATCAACTACTCCATCGCTTCGGCCTGCGCGACCAGTGCGCACTGCATCGGCCATGCGATGGAGCAGATTCAGATGGGCAAGCAGGACGTCGTCTTTGCCGGCGGCGGCGAGGAAGAGCACTGGAGCCAGAGCTGCCTGTTCGACGCCATGGGCGCCCTGTCCAGCCAGTACAACGCGACGCCGGAAAAAGCCTCGCGGGCTTACGATGCTAAGCGCGACGGTTTCGTCATCGCGGGCGGTGGCGGCATGGTGGTGGTTGAAGAGCTGGAGCATGCGCTCAAGCGCGGCGCCAAGATCTATGCGGAAATCGTCGGCTACGGCGCTACTTCCGATGGCTACGACATGGTTGCGCCGAGCGGCGAAGGCGCACTGCGCTGCATGCAGCAGGCAATGGCCACGGTCGAAGGTGACATTGATTACCTAAACACCCATGGCACGTCGACACCAGTGGGCGACGTCGCTGAGAGCAAGGCCGTACGCAACATGTTCGGCGATAAGATCCCAGCCATCAGCTCGACTAAGAGCCTGTCTGGGCATTCGCTGGGCGCCGCAGGTGTCCACGAAGCGATCTATTGCATGTTGATGATGCAGGGCAACTTCATTGCCGGCTCAGCCAACATCGAAGAGCTCGATGCAGAAGTCGCCGATATGCCGATCGTTCGCGAAACCCGCGAAGATGCGAAAATTGACACCATCATGAGTAACAGCTTTGGCTTCGGCGGCACCAACGCTACGCTGGTACTGAAGCGCTGGAAAGGCTGATCGATTCCTCGCTACAAACAATAACGGCGCCTGAAGGCGCCGTTATTGTTTGTGGTGTGCTTTGATCACTGGTAAATCACGCCAGCGGATCGCGCAACCGGAGCGGGACGCGACCTGACAGACGCCCCTGGATCAGGGCGCCTGCACAGCGCCTTCAACATCTCCATGCGCCATGCACGATGCTGCGGTAAAAAGCGCATCCGTAGAGGAGTTCAACGCGGTCTCGGCCGAGTCTTGAATCACGCCAATGATGAAGCCGACCGCGACAACTTGCATCGCCAGGTCGTTGGAAATCCCGAACAGGCTGCACGCCAGCGGAATGAGCAGCAGCGAGCCGCCTGCAACACCAGACGCACCGCAGGCACAGATCGCCGCAAGCAGACTGAGCAGAATTGCGGTTGGAATGTCCACAGCAATACCCAGCGTGTTTACGGCCGCCAGCGTCAACACCGTGATGGTGATAGCCGCACCGCCCATGTTGATGGTGGCGCCAAGCGGAATCGAAACCGAATAGGTGTCTTTATGCAGCCCCAGTCGTTCGCACAATTGCATGTTCACCGGGATGTTGGCTGCTGAGCTGCGGGTAAAAAATGCGGTTATGCCACTCTCCCGCAAACAGGTCAGCACCAAGGGATAGGGATTACCACGAATCTGCCAGAACACGATCAGAGGGTTAACCACCAGCGCCATTAACAGCATGCTGCCGACCAAAACCATCAGCAGCTGCAGGTAACCGGCCAGCGCTGCGAAACCGGACTTAGCCAGGGTGCCGGCGACCAGCCCGAAAATGCCCAGAGGGGCAAATCCGATAACAACCTTGACGATCAGCGTCACGCCTTCCGACATATCGGAGATCAGATCGCGAGTGCTCTGACGAGCATGCCTGAACGCAAACCCAAGTCCGATTGCCCACGCCAGGATGCCGATGAAATTGCCTTCGATCAACGCATGGACTGGGTTATCGACCGCGTTGAACAGCAACGTTTTTAGAACAGCCCCTACGCCTGCAGGCGGCATGACGTCATTCGCCTGGCTGACCAATGTCAAACTCGTCGGAAACACGAAGCTGGCGATAACCGCAACGATTGCAGCGCTGACTGTACCCAATGCGTAGAGACCCAGAATTGGGCGAATATGCGTTGGCTGCCCCCGCTTGTGGCTAGCCAGTGATGCAGTGACCAGGACGAAGACCAATACCGGCGCGACAGCCTTCAATCCCGCAACAAACAGATCACCCAGCAAACTGACCGCCGCTGCGGTTTCGGGCCACAGCCAGGCCAGCAAACAGCCAGCAACAAGGCCGACAACAATCTGTGTAACAAGGCTGACTCGGTTATAAGCGCGGAATAACTGGGTTGAAAGGCTAGACATAATGAAGTCTCTGCGTAGACGGCTGGGTCAGGCGAAGACAATCGCCCTGGAAGCGACAGCAATGCCCTGCGAAAAACGCCGAATGGTACGCATCTCCTCACGCCCTGCCCAGCTTTAGGGCCAAACGGATAATCGAACTGTCGAGCTATGCTAAGAACACGCCACCTACCAGAGCGATGGTCTCGGCTGAGTTAAGTGCTGAACTCTTGTCCGATACACGCACCAGCCCTGAGGTAGCCACTGCGAGTCTACGACCTCATCCATCCCCCCTCTCATTTCATCTTCCGCCACCACGGTTGCGCGGGAGCACATCGAGGAAATTGTCGCGCGCCACCTTCTCCGCTGTAGGTTCAGACAAAGCATCAAGGAAAGGATCAAATGCGCGCATTGCTTCGCCGACCCCATCAAACCGGCCAACCACATCCGATCCGATCATGAAGCGTGTGGGATGGCGCTCGACCAAGGCGACCCAGGCTGGGTCGACATTGCCCGAACGATCCAGCAAGTAAGGCTCCAGCATGGTCCATGACAGATCGATATACAGGTTTGGGTAGTCATCAAGCAGTCGCTTAACAGTAGGCAAGAGAAAGTCGAGCTTCTTCTGATGCCGATGCAACTCCATGCTCGTCCCGGCATGCGCCCAGATGAAACGGGTATGCGGATGATTTCGCAGCGGCTCTTCGAGCTCCTCAAGATAGAGCGGGTTGCGCTCACGCTTGGAGGTGATGTTGGAATGCAGCATCACCGGCAGATCGAATTCGGCTGCAAGGTGATACACCCGCGTAAGCGCTTCATTGTTGGCGCGCGGCGTATCGCCCTGCGTCAGGGCGGTTACATCGTCATGCCGAGTAAACACCTCACCTAACCCCTGCCAAAGCCCCGGGTCGAGATCCAGCATTCGACGGATGTGCGAATCGGCATTTTTGTCGTTTGGATTGAAACCTGACAGAAAAGGATGGAAGCGTTTGCGCTGGTCGTCGTCCAGCTCTTTAAGCGCGGCTGCAACTAACACATCGGTCGCGCTGTACCAGTAAACGGCGGCGTCATCTCCAGCGTAGTATCGCGGACGCTTAGGCTCGTTCTCGTGCCACTTCTTCGCTACCGGAATGCCACTGATCATCACGTGGTCAATGTTGCTCTCGTTCATGGCCTTGAGCAGTTGCTTCATGCCGTCGGTCTCTTGGAAAAAATCGACGAAATGAAGATGTGAGTCGCTGTAGTGGTACTCCCGCGCCTGCACCGGTGTGACGGTGAGAACCAGGCATAACGCCGCGAGACAGTTTCGTATGTTGAGCAACCGATGTCCTCCTAATGAACAAGCGGATAGACCGTGCCGCCCCGTCGCGGTTCACAACGCCGAAACGGTGCCTACGGCAAAGCCGTGCCGCGCTCGAAACAAAAAAGGCCCGTCAATGACGGGCCTTTCAATGCCAAAACTAAAGGTTAAGCGGAGAGCTCAACCAGGAGCTTGTTGAGACGCTGCACGTACGTCGCAGGATCTTTCAAGCTATCGCCAGCCGCCAGCGCAGCCTGATCGAAGAGGATGTGCGACAGGTCGGCGAATCGATCTTCGTCCGGCTCGGCATCGAGCTTTTCGATCAGCGGGTGCGCCGGATTGATCTCAAAAATCGGCTTCGACTCCGGCACTTTCTGACCGCTGGCTTCGAGGATCTGACGCATCTGAAGACCCAGGTCTTGTTCACCGATTGCCAGGATTGCCGGCGAGTCAGTCAGACGGTGCGACACTCGCACCTCTGCGACCTCGTCACCTAGGGCAGTTTTGAGACGCTCCACTAGCCCTTCCTTCGCTTTGGCAATCTCTTCCTGAGCCTTCTTGTCCTCTTCCGTATCGAGCTTGCCGAGGTCAAGGTCACCGCGCGCGACGTCAACGAACTGCTTGCCGTCGAACTCGGTCAGGTAGCTCATCAGCCACTCATCGATGCGGTCAGTCAGCAGTAACACCTCGATACCTTTCTTGCGGAAGACTTCCAGATGCGGACTGTTCTTCACCTGTGCATAGGACTCACCGGTGAGGTAGTAGACCTTGTCCTGACCTTCCTTGACGCGGCCCAGATACTCAGCCAGCGAAACGCTTTGCTCACCAGAAGCATCTTGAGTGGAGGCGAAACGCAGCAGACCTGCAATTTTCTCCTTGTTGGCGAAGTCCTCTGCCGGGCCTTCTTTCAGGACCTGGCCGAACTGCTTCCAGAAGTTCTTGTAGTCCTCGGGCTTGTCTTTGGCCAGCTTGTCCAGCATATCCAGCACACGCTTGGTCAACGCCGACTTCATCGAATCGATCACCGGATCCTTCTGCAGGATTTCGCGGGAAACGTTCAACGAGAGGTCATTGGAGTCGACCACACCTTTGATGAAACGCAGGTACAACGGCAAGAACTCATCCGCCTGATCCATGATGAAAACGCGCTGGACGTAGAGTTTCAGTCCCTTGGGCGCTTCACGCTGGTACAGGTCGAAGGGCGCACGACCAGGCACGAATAACAGCGAGGTGTATTCGAGCTTTCCCTCGACCTTGTTGTGGCTCCACGCCAACGGGTTTTCGAAGTCGTGACCAACGTGTTTGTAGAACTCCTGATACTCCTCGTCCTTCACCTCAGTGCGTGGACGGGTCCAAAGTGCACTGGCGCGGTTGACGGTTTCCCACTCGGTCTCTGCAGGCTTGTCTTTCTCCTCACCATGAAACTCTTTCGGCAATTCAATCGGCAGCGCGATGTGGTCGGAGTACTTCTTGATGATATTACGAAGGCGCCAACCGTCGGCGAATTCCTCTTCGCCAGACTTGAGGTGCAGGACGATGCGGGTGCCGCGCTCCGCCTTGTCGATGTTGGCAACCTCGAAATCGCCCTCGCCCTTCGAGGACCAGTACACGCCTTCTTCTGCAGAGGTTCCGGCGCGGCGGCTGAATACCTCAACCTGCTCCGCGACGATAAAAGCGGAATAAAAGCCGACGCCAAACTGGCCGATGAGGTGTGAGTCTTTCTTCTGGTCACCGGTCAGGTGCTTCATGAAATCAGCCGTACCCGACTTGGCGATAGTGCCCAGATGGGTAATGACATCTTCGCGGTTCATGCCGATGCCGTTGTCATCAAGGGTGACAGTCTTGGCATCCTTGTCGAAGCTGACGCGAATCTTCAGGTCGGCCCCGCCCTCAAGCAGTTCAGGCTTGGCCAACGCTTCGAATCGAAGCTTATCGGCGGCGTCCGAGGCGTTGGAAATCAACTCGCGAAGGAAGATTTCCTTATTCGAATACAAGGAATGAATCATCAGGTGAAGCAGCTGCTTCACTTCGGTCTGGAAGCCCAGGGTTTCTTTGTTTTGAGTCTCCACACTCATCGTCTTGCAAACTCCACTTCGTCAATGGCACGGACCGCGACTGCGGCGATGACAAGCAGATGGGGGTCTTGCGCGGGAAATTCAAGTGCAGCCCATGCAAGGCGAGCTGCAGTCTTTCCTGTAGAAGTGTTCGAGGCGCAAGCTAGGGTTCTAGCAGGTCGATCAGAACGATATCGTCGGGACCGAGATTGAAAACCGCCTCTCCCGCCCCCTTCAGCCTTTGCCGGATAACCAGGTTGCCGTCTCGATCGAGCCCTTTGAAGCGCCCTTCCGCCACTCCACCTCGTTTGGTCTGCGCACGTACTTGCAGGTGCTCGTAACGCTCCGGGTTGCGCAGCAACCGGGCCAGTGAAAACCGTAGGCGACGATCGACTCGGGCCGATGCAGTGTTGTCCGGCAGCGACGCTCCTTGCGTAGGGGTCTGCTTGGGCGGCGTTTCGGCTGCAGCGCTCAGGGGGGGATACGTGTCATCTTCTACCGCCCAGCCCTCGTTGTCCTTGCTGATAGCCAGGTCGAAAAGCTGCGCCGCCCCCTCAATCTTGGCTTTGATGGAGAGCACCAAGCTTGACGTGGGAAAACTGACAGGCGCTACCGTTTCGAGCGTCACATCCCGCGTCTCGAACCGTCGCTGCAAATAATCCCTCGCCACATAGGCAAGGGTGTCGACCGAGTCATGCGTTAGATCCACGTGACCCGCGCGATAGCGCAGGTTGTCGGTGAACAGTTCTACCTGTCCACTAAGACTTGTTTGGTAATGGGCCGGCAAGACCAGATGAAAATCACCGACCAGCTTGTTCGGCGGCACCGGCTGCAGGTCTAGGTGCAGGGTATAGCCGCTCTGAATTCGGCGAGCCTCTGGAAGCTCCTGCTCTGGACGCATCCAGTTGATTTCTACCACTGGGGCAGGATCAACGTCTTGAGGGAGCACATCGACCTGTATGGCACCAGACGGCTTTGCACCGAGGCGAATACTCACTTCCTGTCGAGCGAATAGTTGGTCGCCTTCACGCAGTGTAAGCACGCCACCAACGTAGCTGCCGAATTGAGGACTGAATGAACGACCATCAAGCTCGCCGTGCAAACGAAAACTCAGCTGTTGGCTCTGAGTCTGTTCATCCGGCTCAAGCCATTCAAGACTGGCAATGGCCGCGACTCGCTCCGGTTCGTGACTGGCTAGCAAGGTAAATCCGACCACAAGAGGGATAACCCCCAAACAGGACAGCCCCACCGCCTTCCGAGCGACCTTCCAATGCCGGGCCACATACAACAGGGTTAACGGAGGCAGTAGGCTGCCGACGCCCCACAACAAACCCGTACCGAAAGCCAGAACAACCAACCAGATCAGGCCGGCCAGGATCAGCAGTAGACCACCCAGTATCAGCAACGCATCCATTCAACACCTTCGAGACAGCTACAGTTGCGCCGTCTGGTCTGTCAGGGCTCGTTGACCTTGAAATGGCAACGCGCAGTCGCGATCGGCTCGGCCTGATTGGTTTGCCAGGCTGTCACAGCGACATTGGCTACACGACGTCCCTGGCGCCAGACCTGGCAGGCGGCGAAGGTGTCACGATAGTGACCCGCTCGAAGATAATCTATCGAGAAGTCGATGATTTTGGGTAAATGTGGTGCGCCCATGAACATCAACAGATGAAGCATCGCCGCATGCTCCATGAAGCCCGCAATCACGCCGCCGTGGATCGCCGGAAGCGTAGGGTTGCCAATGTTGTCCTGATTCTTTGGAAGCCGAAACACCATTTCATCGCCCAATCGCAAACACTCAATACCTATTAGACGAGCGTACGGAACCATTTTTAACAGTGCGTCATAGTCATTGCTGGCGTGCGCTTCACTGACCAAAGCATCGAGATCGAGTACGCTCATTGCGGCGCCTCCGAACCTGTCATCAAGCCATTCTTTCCCATGCGCATGAACGCGCCGACTACGTGGGCAATCGGCTCATTGATATCGCGCTGGTAAGCGACTCCACGGGTAAAAATGACCGTCGGCGTCACGCGGTAGCACTCGGCAAAGCCAAATACGTCATGATTGGGCTCGGCGGGATGCATGTAATCGATGCGCAGATCCAGTGTGGGGCAGATCTCAAGCTCAGGCAGCGCGCATGCCGTCGAGATGCCACAAGTGGTGTCCATGAGGGTGGTAATCGCTCCGCCGTGGACGAGCCCGCTTTCGGGATTGCTGACAATCTTTTCACTATAGGGGAGGCGCAACGTGAGCCCCTTGGCATCCGCATGCTCGACACGCATACCGAGCACCTGGCAGTGACGTAACAGGGAAAGGAAGCGCTGGGTACGCTCCAGTATCAGACTATCGCTCATGCGGACTCTCAGAAAAGATCAAGCCAAGCAGTTTACCGGCTCTCCCTGCGCAAGCCCTACTCCTTAGGTTGCTCGACAGGCAATGTTGGCGTGAACACCATGACCTCAAGTACATCGGAATGAAATTCGCGGCGATAAAGAACCAGCACCACGCCGCTGGTCACCATCATGAAGAACCAGGGATGGATGAACCAGGACAAGGTAGCCATACCGAAGTAATACGCCCTCAGACCGAAATTGAACTGGTTTGCAGCCATTGAGATAACCCTGGCAGCCCGCTCGGCGAATGACTTGCGCTCAAGATCGCTCACATTACGCTCACCCGCCATGGGTGCCGAGGCCACCAGCACTGCAGCGAAGTTGTACTGCCGCATGCACCAGCTGAACGTGAAAAAGGCATAAACGAAGACGACCGCCAATGCCAACAGCTTGATCTCGGAAAGCCCACGGCTGACCGGCTGCGCAAAGGGCAAGTCTGCCAACAGCGAAACAGCACGTTCCGACGCGCCGAGCGCGGTCAGAATGCCGGCCAGAATGATCAAGGTACTGGAGGCGAAAAACGCCGCGTTGCGCTCCAGATTGCCGATCACATTGGCATCGGCAATGCGGTTATCGCGCAGCAACATGCGTCGCATCCAGTCTTGGCGATAAAGGTGCAGGACGCTGGCGAGGCATGCCGTGTCCCTGCCTCGCCAGCTTGCGTACCGGGTGTAGCCGGCCCAGCACAGCACGAACCACGCGACTGCGATCAGATGAGGCAGCAGATGACTGGGAATAGGCATGACGATCCCTCTGGGCACATGCGCGTCATTATAACCAGCGGAACCGCTGACCAGGCATCCAGGCGATCAGCCCTTCCCCGGGACCAACGGTCCTCATGTTGCTAGACGCCGCTTACCTGCCAGTCGATCCATTGCGAACGCAATCATCAGCGTCACCATCACCGGAACCAGCCAGCCCATGCTCTGCGCGGCTAAGGGTAATCGGGTGAACAGAACGGGAACCAGCTCGGTGAAGCCTGCAGCCGACAGCCCATCAGCAACACCGAAGAGCAATGTCACTGCCATCACCGGGACGAAAACGCGACTAGGCGAAACCCAGCAGCGATCCAGCAGATTCAGCGCCACCAGCATGATCGCCAGTGGGTAGAGTCCGACCAGCACCGGCACAGAGACACTGATTAGCTGTGTCAGGCCCTGATTGGCCACCAACACGCTGAACAGCGTGAATACCACCACAACAGTGCGATAACCAACCGGCATCAAACCGCTGAAGAATTCGCCACAAGCAGTCGTCAGCCCAACCGCTGTCGTCAGGCAGGCCAGCGTAATCACGATCGCAAGCAACAGGCTCCCTGTAGTACCGAAGGTGTGTTGCACGTACGTAGTCAGAATCTGAACACCGTTTTGTGCCTCGCCAGCGATGCCCTGACTGGTTGCGCCCAGATAGAACAACGCCAGATACACCAGTGACAATCCAAGCGCGGCTATGGCACCTGCAACCATTGAGTAGCGGGTTACCAGCGCCGCATTGGACACACCGCGATCACGGATCGCTGTCGCGATCACGATGCCGAATACTAGGGCGCCCAGGGTGTCCATGGTCAGATAGCCTTCCAGAAACCCCTTAAGCAACGGACCGCTGCGGTAGCTCTCGGCAGTGACGCCAATGTCGCCAGCCGGCGCGAACACGGCCGCGCCGCCAAGCACAAGCAGCGCCGCCAATAGGACCGGCGTGATGAACTTGCCGACGCGGTTCACCAGCTGACCTGGATTTACTGCAAGGAACAACGTCGCCGAAAAGAACAGCGCTGTATAAACGAACAGGGGAATGGCAGCGTTGCCGGTGAAGGGTGCAATTCCCATTTCAAACGACACCACTGCCGTTCGCGGTGTCGCGAACAGCGGCCCGATGGCCAGGTACACTGCGACAGCTAGCAGCGTGCCGGCACCGCGGCCCAGCGGAGCGGTCAAGCGATCCATCCCGCCACCGACCCGCGCTAGCGCGACCACAGTCAGCAAGGGCAGGCCGACGCCTGTCAGCAGAAATCCCAACGCAGCAAACCAAAGTGACTGTCCCGCAGCCATACCGGCACTGGGTGGAAAAATGATGTTGCCAGCGCCGAGAAACAGCGCGAACGTCATAAAGCCAAGGGCCAGCAGATCGAGACCTTTCAGTCGAGTCATTGAACTATCACCACTACAGAAGGTTCCGGCACGAGTAACGCGCCAAGCGCTTACTTCCAGATACGACTACGCCGAGCCGCCTGAAAAAAAGCACGCACCTTAATCGAAATCGCCCTTAAGGGCGAGGAGTCACAGCCCCATGAGAGGCAGCGCAAAGCCGGCCGACTGCTGCTCGGGTTAGCTACGACGGAGCAATGGCACCGATGCCATCCTGCAGAAACAAAAATGCCAGTCACACAGGGCTGACTGGCATTTGGCACGCAAGCTGAAAATCAGGCCTACTTGGCTTCCCAGCCAGTGACTTCCGCCAGCGCTTTACCGATATCGGCAAGCGAGCGAACTGTCTTCACGCCTGCATCCTGCAGCGCTGCGAACTTCTCGTCTGCGGTGCCTTTGCCGCCGGAGATGATCGCGCCAGCGTGCCCCATCCGCTTGCCCGCAGGCGCCGTAACGCCGGCAATGTAGGACACTACCGGCTTGGTGACATTGGCCTTGATGTAAGCAGCAGCCTCCTCCTCAGCAGAACCACCGATCTCGCCGATCATGACGATCGCCTCGGTCTGCGGGTCTTCTTGGAACAGCTTGAGGATATCGATGAAGGTCGAGCCAGGAATGGGGTCGCCACCGATACCCACGCAGGTGGACTGACCGAAACCGGCATCAGTGGTCTGCTTGACGGCTTCGTAGGTCAGCGTGCCCGAACGAGACACGATGCCGACCTTGCCCGGCATGTGGATGTGACCAGGCTGGATACCGATCTTGCACTCGCCGGGCGTGATCACGCCCGGGCAGTTCGGCCCAATCAGGCGAACGCCCATTTCGTCGCACTTGATCTTCACTTCGAGCATGTCGAGGGTCGGAATACCTTCGGTGATGCAGACGATCAGCTTGATACCGCCAAACACCGCTTCAAGAATCGAGTCCTTGCAGAACGGTGCTGGCACGTAGATCACTGATGCATCCGCGCCAGTCGCCGCAACCGCTTCTTTGACCGTATTGAAAACAGGCAGCCCCAGATGCGTAGTTCCACCCTTACCCGGGGTAACACCGCCGACCATCTTGGTGCCGTACTCGATAGCCTGCTCGGAGTGGAAGGTGCCCTGCGAGCCGGTGAAGCCCTGGCAAATGACCTTGGTGTCTTTATTGATCAGGACGCTCATTACTTGCCCTCCGCGGCTTTGACGACTTGAATGGCCGCATCGGTCAAGCTGGTTGCGCCGATGATGTTCAGACCACTTTCACCCAGCATCTTGGCGCCAAGTTCGGCGTTGTTACCTTCAAGGCGCACAACTACTGGCACCTTGACGCCGACCTCTTTGACCGCACCGATGATGCCTTCGGCAATCATGTCGCAGCGAACGATGCCGCCGAAGATATTGACCAGAACCGCCGCAACGTTTTCGTCCGACAGGATGATCTTGAAGGCCTCTGTCACGCGTTCTTCAGTTGCGCCACCGCCGACGTCGAGGAAGTTGGCAGGCTTGCCGCCGTGCAGGTTGACGATGTCCATAGTGCCCATGGCCAGACCGGCACCATTGACCATACAACCGATGTTGCCTTCCAGAGCAACATAGTTAAGTTCCCACTTGGCTGCGTGAGCTTCACGCGGGTCATCTTGGGAGGGATCCTGCATGCCGCGCAGCTTGGGCTGGCGATAAATGGCATTGCTGTCGATATTCAGCTTGGCATCTAGGCAGTGCAGGTTGCCGTCTTTCTTGATCACCAGCGGATTGACTTCCAGCAACGCCAAATCGTAGTCGACGAACAGCTTGGCCAAGCCTACGAAAATATGGACGAACTGCTTGACCTGATCGCCTTTGAGCCCAAGCTGGAACGCCAGCTCACGACCCTGGAATGGCTGAGCGCCAACGAGCGGATCAATGGTTGCCTTGAGGATTTTTTCCGGCGTGTCGTGAGCGACTTTTTCGATGTCGACGCCGCCTTCGGTGGAGGCCATGAAGACCACCCGGCGAGTGGCACGGTCAACGACGGCACCCAAGTACAGTTCTTTATCAATGTCGGTGCAGGCTTCTACGAGAATCTTGCTGACCGGTTGTCCGTTGGCGTCGGTCTGGTAGGTCACCAGGCGCTTGTCCAGCCACTGCTCGGCGAATGCTCGGGCTTCGTCTTTGCTGCGGACGAGTTTGACGCCACCCGCCTTGCCGCGACCACCGGCATGTACCTGTGCTTTGACCACCCACTCGGTACCGCCGATCTGATCACAGGCTTCAGCCGCTTCTTTTGGGCTATCGATCGCGTAGCCCTTGGACACCGGCAGTCCGTACTCGGCAAACAGTTGCTTACCCTGATATTCGTGAAGATTCATCTTAGCTACCGTTCGGTTTGATGTGCATCAGACACCACATTGCTGCGGCGTCACCTCAAGTCGCTGAAAACTATCGAAGATACCTTTCAAAGACCTGTCATACCTTGCGCGAAGGTATTCGGCGCCTGCACCGGGCCTGGAAGCCCAGTGCATGCCGCCGTTTGTTGCTACGCGGTTAGCGCTTCTTGCGGTTGGCGATGTGAATGGCGTGACCATTTACCGCCAGTGCAGCTTCGTGAAGCGCTTCGGACATTGTCGGATGCGAGAACACCATCATGCCAAGGTCTTCGGCGCTAGTGCCAAATTCCATGCCGATTGCACCCTGCTGTACCAGCTCGGCTGCCGCTGGCCCCATGACATGCACGCCCAGAACACGGTCAGTCTTGGCATCAGCGATGACCTTGACCAAGCCAGCTGTGTCGTTTGCTGCCATGGCACGGCCACTGGCGGCGAACGGGAAGGTGCCCACGTTGATTTCGACGCCCTCGGCCTTCAACACCTGCTCGGTCTTGCCCACCCATGCGATTTCCGGATGGGTATAGATGACCGATGGAACCAGGTCGTAGTTCATTTGCGATTTATGCCCAGCGATCCGCTCGGCAACCATCACACCCTCTTCCGAAGCCTTGTGCGCAAGCATTGCTCCACGGACAACGTCTCCAATGGCGTAAACTCCCGGAACGCTGGTCGCGCACTGATCATCCACGAAGATGAAGCCGCGCTCATCCATATCAACACCCGCGTCAGCAGCGAGCAGATCGGTAGTCACCGGACGGCGGCCGACTGCAACAATCAGCTTGTCGAAGGTCTGCTGCTGCTCGCCTTCTGCATTGGTGAAGTTGACCGTGACCTGATCGCCATTGACTTGGGAACCAGTGACTCGGGCGCCGAGCAGAATTTTCAAGCCCTGCTTGCTCAGCACCTTGAAAGCCTCTTTCGAGATCTGCTCATCCGCGGCAGGCAGGAACTTGTCCATCGCTTCAAGGACAGTAACTTCGGCCCCCAGACGCGCCCATACCGAACCCAGCTCCAGTCCGATAACGCCAGCGCCGATTACACCAAGCTTGGCTGGAACGCTTTGGAAATCCAGTGCGCCCGTGGAGTCAACAATGATGTTCTGATCAACAGGTGCTGGCGGAATGTCGACCGGCTTGGAACCCGAAGCCAGGATGACACTATCTGCCGCCAAAACTTGCGCGTTGCCGTCGAGCCCGGTGACTTCAACCTGCTTGCCGCTGAGCAGCTTCCCGTGACCTTCGAAAACAGTCACGCCATTAGCCTTCATCAGGCCGGCAACGCCGCCAGTCAGGTTCTTAACGATCTGGTCCTTGCGGGCGACCATGGTCGGAACATCCATGGCCACTTCGCCAGTGCTGATGCCGTGGACCTTGAAGCTCTCGTGGGCTTCGTGGAATTTGTAGGAGCTGTCCAGCAGCGCCTTGGATGGAATGCAACCGACGTTCAGGCAGGTTCCGCCCAGCGCGGTCTTACCTTCCTTGCCCTGATATTTTTCGATACAGGCGGTCTTCAGACCCAGCTGCGCTGCGCGAATGGCTGCAACATAACCGCCGGGGCCGGCACCGATCACGACGACGTCGAATTTCTGGCTCATTACGAATCCTCTTGAGTGCAGCAAAAAAATCAAAGGCCACAGACAGCAGGCCCAGCAAATGCCTAGCCTGCCAACTGCAGCCCGCGACGCTTGTTAGATGTCCAGCAACAGACGCGCCGGATCTTCCAGCAGGTTTTTGATGGTCACCAGGAAGCTCACCGCTTCCTTGCCGTCGATCAGGCGATGGTCATAGGACAGTGCCAAGTACATCATCGGCCGGATAACCACCTGACCATTTACAGCCATAGGACGCTGCAGAATGTTGTGCATGCCCAAGATAGCGGCCTGTGGCGGGTTCACGATCGGGGTCGACATCATCGAACCGAACGTACCGCCATTGGTGATGGTGAAGGTGCCGCCAGTCATTTCATCAATCGACAGCTTGCCATCACGCGCCTTCTTGCCAAAGGTGGCGATGCCGCTTTCGACTTCAGCCAGGTTCATCAGTTCTGCATTGCGCAGGACTGGTACAACCAGGCCACGATCACTGGAGACTGCGACACCGATGTCCTGATAGCCGTGGTAGACAATATCGGTGCCGTCGATCGACGCATTGACTGCCGGGAAACGCTTCAACGCTTCAACAGAGGCCTTGACGAAGAAGGACATGAAGCCCAGACGCACGCCGTTGTGAGTCTTCTCGAAAAGGTCCTTGTACTTCGAACGAAGCGCCATGACTTCGGTCATGTCGACCTCATTGAAGGTCGTCAGCATCGCCATGTTCGACTGAGCCTCGACCAGACGCTCGGCAACCTTCGCACGCAGACGGGTCATCGGCACTCGCTTCTCTGTGCGATCACCGCCGGCTGCAACAGGAGCAGCAGCAGTACTGGCAGCAGGCTTGCTAGCAGCCGGAGCGGACTTCTTGGCTTCGATAGCGGCAACCAGGTCTTCTTTAGTGACGCGACCGTCTTTACCAGTACCCTTGACGCTGTTTGGGTCAATGCCGTTTTCCTCTGCCAGCTTGCGGGCAGCAGGCGCGAGGATGGCATCTTCAGCGCCGGCTGCCGGTGCCGAAGCTGCAGGGGCTGCCGGAGCGGCGGCTTCAGCAGGCGCCGACGCGGCGGGAGCAGAAGCTGTAGCACCTGCGTCGAGCTTGCCAAGCAGCTCACCGCTGAGCACGGTGTCCCCTTCGTTTTTAACGATTTCGCTCAGCACGCCATCCGCTTCTGCCAGCACTTCCATGACAACCTTGTCGGTCTCGATGTCGACAATGAGTTCGTCACGCTTTACCGCATCGCCCGGTTGCTTGTGCCAGGTCGCAACGGTGCCGTCAGCAACCGATTCCGGAAATTGAGGGGCTTTGATCTCGATAGCCATTAGCTGGGTCCTATTGATTCGGTTTTTACATCGAGGCCGCGATGTTCGCGGCCTCTTGCAAGAATGATTAAACGGTGAAGGCGTCCTGCAGCAGTTTTTCCTGCTGTTCGGCGTGCATGGAGGCGTAGCCGACCGCAGGCGCTGCAGAAGCTTCACGCCCCGCGTATTGCAGGAACAGCTCCTTCTTGTGTGCGACGGCAACACGACGCATATGATGCTGGCTGCAATACCAGGCGCCCTGGTTCATAGGCTCTTCCTGACACCAGACGATATTCTTGATGTTCTGGTAAGGCGCAAGCACCTCAGCCAAATCATCTTCCGGGAACGGATACAGCTGTTCCAGCCGAACGATGGCGATGTCATCACGACCCTCATTGCGGCGCTTGTCCAGCAGATCGTAATAAACCTTGCCACTGCACATGACAACGCGTTCGACCTTGCTCGGATCGATCTGATCGATCTCCGGAATCACGGTCAGGAAGGAACCTTGGGTCAGATCTTCCAGCGTCGAGGTCGCCAGTTTATGACGCAGCAGGGACTTCGGCGTCAGCGCTACCAGAGGCTTGCGCAGAGGACGGATCGCCTGCCGGCGAAGCATGTGATAGACCTGAGCCGGGGTTGTCGGCACGCACACTTGGATGTTGTGCTCGGCGCACAGCTGCAGATAGCGCTCCAGACGTGCTGACGAATGCTCTGGCCCTTGCCCTTCATAACCGTGCGGCAACAGCATGGTCAGACCACACAGCCGGCCCCACTTGTGTTCGCCGCTGGTGATGAACTGATCTATTACGACCTGTGCACCGTTGGCAAAGTCACCGAACTGTGCCTCCCACACCACCAATGCGTTCGGCATGGTAGTGGCATAACCGTACTCAAACGCCAGCACCGCCTCTTCCGACAGGAAGGAGTCGTAGAGGTCGAAGCGAGGCTGCCCTTCGTACAGATGCTGTAGCGGGATGTAAGTGCTGCCGTCCTTCTGGTTATGCAACGCCGCATGGCGGTGCGAGAAGGTTCCACGGCCCACGTCCTGGCCGCTGATACGAACCGGGTGGCCTTCGAACAGCAGGGTTGCATAGGCCAGTGTCTCGGCGTAGCCCCAGTTGATGGCGAGCGCACCGGCACCCATTTTCTGGCGATCTTCAAGAATCTTCGAAACCTGCCGCTGAACGACGAAGCCTTCCGGCACAGCCAGCATCTTGCTGGACAGTTCCTGCAGCGCCTTTAATTCAAAACGCGTGTCATAGCGAGCAGTCCAGGTATGACCCAGGTAAGGACGCCAATCAACAAACAATTCCTTGTTTGGCTCTTTGACCAAGCTCTTTACCACGTGAAGACCGTTGTCCAACGCGGCACGATATTCGTCGACCTTGGCCTGAACGCGTTCATTGTCGAGCACGTTGGATTGCGTCAGCGCATCGGCATACAACTCACGTGTAGTGCGCTGCTTGGCGATCTTCTGATACATCAGTGGCTGAGTGCCGCTAGGCTCATCCGCCTCGTTGTGACCACGACGGCGGTAGCAGATCAGATCGATAACAATGTCGCGCTTGAACTGCATCCGATAATCGACAGCGAGCTGGGTGACGAAGAGAACAGCCTCAGGATCATCCGCGTTCACGTGGAAGATTGGAGCCTGGATCATTTTTGCAACGTCGGTCGCATACTCAGTGGAGCGCGCATCTTCTTGCTTGTTGGTGGTAAAGCCAACCTGATTGTTGATCACGATCCGGATGGTACCTCCCGTGCGATACGCACGAGTCTGGGACATCTGGAACGTTTCCATCACAACGCCCTGCCCAGCCACGGCGGCATCACCATGAATCGTGACCGGCAGAACCTTGTCGCCCGCCACATCACAACGACGATCCTGCCGTGCACGGACGGAGCCCTCAACGACCGGCGAAACGATTTCCAGGTGAGACGGATTGAATGCCATCGCCAAGTGTATTTCGCCACCCGGAGTCATAACGTTCGACGAAAAGCCCTGGTGATACTTCACATCGCCGGAACTGAGCCCTTCGACCTTTTTGCCTTCGAATTCGTCGAACAGGTCGCGCGGGTTTTTGCCGAAGGTGTTAACCAGTACGTTGAGACGGCCACGGTGGGCCATGCCAATGACGATTTCCTTGGTGCCATAAGAACCTGAGCGTTGGATGATTTCATCCAACAATGGAATCAGACTCTCACCACCTTCCAGTCCAAACCGCTTGGTTCCCGGATATTTGGTGCCCAGGTACTTTTCCAGGCCCTCAGCTGCCGTCAGCCGCTCAAGCAGGTGACTCTTGATTTCCGGTGAAAAAGACGGCCGACCACGAACGCTTTCGAGTCTCTGCAGAAACCAATTGCGCTGGTCTGAATCAACGATGTGGGTGAACTCAGCCCCAATAGTGCGGCAATACGTCTCTTGCAGCGCCAGGTGAATTTCACGCAAGGTTGCCTGATCTTTGCCCATGGCAAGGTCGCCGGTACGGAAAACCGTATCCAGGTCAGCGTCAGTCAGGGCGTAGTTGTTGATTGCCAGGTCGGCAGGCGCCGGCCGTTGCTGCAAGCCGAGCGGATCAAGCTGGGCTACCTGATGGCCACGCATCCGGTACGCTTGAATAAGACGCAGGACTTCGACCTGTTTCTTCTCATGCTCGCTACTGACACTACTGGCCGAAGCAGGCTGAGCGCGGCGTTGGTTTTTGGCCAACAGCACGAAGTGATCGCGGATTGTCGAATGCGATACATCGGACGAAGCGCCACCGCTGACGGGCAGCTTCTGGAAATAGGTGCGCCACTCTTCGGGCACAGCGTTGGGATCGTGCAGGTAGAGCTCGTAGAGCTCTTCCACATAGGCAGCGTTACCACCGGATAGGTGGGCACTGTCCCACATGCGCTGCATTACGCTTTCTTGCATGTCTGGTCACCTTCGATAAGGAGACACCACCAGCGTGGAGACCGCAGCATGACTTCCCAAGTTCTGAAGCAGCGACCCAGGTAAAGCCACTACGGACCGCGCAGATAGTTTCCGAGAACCACCCCGGATGCCCCTGCTGGTCATCAAATTTTCAGAGCGAAACCACGGCTTTGTGAGCTGGGGTTCCTACTAAGACTACGGCGCCGAGTTGAACTCAGGCGCCGTAGGTGTCGCGGTAAAGCATTAAAGGCCTGCGACTACTATTAATACTCGCAGACGCTTTGGGCGCATCAGGTTGCGCTCTGCAGCAGCATATTCCGCACATGGCCAATGGCCTTGGTCGGATTCAGCCCTTTCGGGCAAACGCTCACGCAGTTCATGATGCCCCGGCAGCGAAACACGCTGAACGGATCATCCAAAGCAGACAGACGGTTCTCGGTCTCGGTGTCGCGGCTGTCGGCTAGGAATCGATAAGCCTGCAGCAGCGCAGCGGGTCCGAGAAACTTGTCTGGATTCCACCAGAAGGACGGGCAGCTTGTGGAGCAGCAAGCGCAAAGGATGCACTCATACAGACCGTCAAGCTTTTCCCGATCTTCTGGACTTTGCAGACGTTCGATAGCCGGAGCCGGGGTATCGTTCATCAAATACGGGCGAACCTTCTCGTACTGCTTATAGAAGATGCCCATATCGACCGCCAAGTCACGAATAACTGGCAAACCGGGTAGGGGACGAACAACCAGCTTGTTGCCTTTGACTACAGACGAGAGCGGCGTGATGCAGGCCAGCCCGTTCTTGCCGTTCAGGTTCATGCCATCGGAGCCACAAACGCCTTCGCGGCACGAGCGACGATAGGAGAAACCCTCGTCCTGCTCTTTGATAAGGGCAAGCACGTCGAGCACCATCAGGTCCTTACCGTCGGTATTGACCTGAAAATCCTGCATGTAGGGCTTTGCGTCTTTATCCGGGTTATAGCGATAAACGCTCACTTGCAACATATCGGCGACCTCAGTAAGTCCGAACCTTAGGTTCGAAAGTCGGAACAGTCTTCGGAGAGAAGTTCACGGCACGCTTTGCTACGCGCTTCTCACCCGGAAAGTAAAGGGTGTGGCACAGCCAGTTTTCGTCATCACGCTCTTCGAAATCTTCGCGGGCATGTGCGCCGCGCGATTCCTTGCGATTTTCCGCAGCGATGGCAGTTGCCTCAGCCACTTCGAGCAAGTTCTGCAGTTCCAACGCTTCAATACGCGCGGTATTGAAAGCCTGGCTCTTGTCAGAAATTTTAACGTTAGCGATGCGCTGGCGAAGATCAGCAAGCTGAGCAATACCCTTCTGCATGTATTCGCCGGTACGGAATACACCAAAATAGTTCTGCATGCAGCTCTGCAGCTCTTTACGCAGTGAAGCGACGTCTTCGCCCTCTGTCCGCTCGTTCAAGCTGGCGAGACGATTCAGAGCAACGTCCAGGTCGGTTTCAGTCGCACCGCGGTGCTCGATACCATCCTTCAGGGCTTTTTCCAGATGGAGACCAGCCGCACGGCCGAAGACAACAAGGTCAAGCAGCGAGTTGCCACCCAGACGGTTGGCACCATGAACCGATACGCATGCCACTTCGCCTACCGCAAAAAGCCCGTCGATAATCTTGTCATTACCGTCGGCATCCTGGGTCATCGCCTGGCCATGAATGTTAGTGGCGATGCCACCCATCATGTAGTGACAGGTCGGAACCACGGGCACCGGAGCAGTTACAGGATCAACGTGCGCGAAGGTCTTCGACAGCTCACAGATGCCAGGTAGACGACTGTGCAGAACCTCCTCACCCAAGTGATCGAGCTTCAGCATCACGTGGTCACCATCCGGACCACAGCCGTTGCCAGCCAGGATTTCCTTGACCATCGATCGAGCAACAACATCACGGCCAGCCAGATCTTTGGCATTCGGCGCGTAACGCTCCATGAAGCGCTCGCCATGCTTGTTGATCAGATAGCCACCCTCGCCGCGGCACCCTTCTGTCACGAGTACGCCAGCACCGGCAATACCAGTCGGATGGAACTGCCACATTTCGATGTCTTGAACCGGCACACCAGCACGCAGCGCCATACCGATTCCATCACCGGTATTGATCAACGCATTGGTAGTCGATGCATAGATTCGACCGGCACCACCGGTCGCCAGCACAACAGCCTTGGAACGGATATAGACCGTTTCGCCGTTTTCGATGCAGATCGCGATGATGCCGACGATAGCGCCATCCTGGTTCTTCACCAGGTCTACGCCATACCATTCGTTGAGGAAGGACGTTCCCGCCTTCAAGTTGGCCTGGTACAAAGTATGCAGCAACGCATGACCGGTACGGTCAGCAGCTGCGCAGGTACGAGCCGCCTGACCGCCCTTGCCGTAGTCTTTGGACTGACCACCGAATGGGCGCTGGTAAATACGACCCTGCTCGGTACGGGAGAACGGCAGCCCCATATGCTCGAGTTCGAACACAGCTTCCGGACCAACTGAACACATGTATTCGATAGCATCCTGGTCACCGATATAGTCGGAGCCCTTGACGGTATCGTACATGTGCCAGCGCCAATCGTCGTTCGGGTCAGCCGAAGCGATAGCGCAGGTGATGCCACCTTGCGCGGAAACAGTATGCGAGCGCGTCGGGAAAACCTTGGTAACCACCGCCGTTTTGTGGCCACCTTGAGCCAACTGCAGCGCGGCACGCATGCCCGCGCCACCACCACCAATAATGATGGCGTCATAGGAAAGAGTACGAATGCTAGCCATGGATCAGATACCCCAAAGAATCTGCACGCCCCAGACGAAGAAAGTGAACATGGCTATGCCACACACCGCCTGGAAGAGAAAACGCACGCCGGTTGCCCACTTACCGATAGCCATGCTGGTCAGGTAGTCAGTGGAAATCGTCCACATACCAACCCACGCATGAACGCTGAGGGCAACGAGTGCAAGGAGACTGAAGATGCGCATCCACTGAGCAGAGAACAACCCATGCCACTGAGCGTAGTCCAGCCCCGGATTTGCCATGAGGTATCCGATCAGGAACAGAAAATAAGCCGCCAGGACCACCGCTGAAACGCGCTGAGCCATCCAGTCATAAAGACCCGAGCGGGAAAAGTTGGTGACATTGGTTACCATATCCAAACTCCCGCCAGAACGATCAGCACCGCCGATACGGCCAAAACGATTTTCGAGCCTAGCTTCCCGCCTTCCAGCGTTTCGCCATGGCCGGTATCCATGACCAGATGGCGCACACCGGCAACCAGGTGATACAGCAAGGCAGAGAGCAAAGCCCAGACCACCAGCTTAGCCAGCGGACTACCGAGATACGCCTTAACATCTTCAAAGCCTTCGACTGAAGACAAAGAGACATCAAGCGCAAGCAGTAGAACGGCCACACCAACAAACAAGATCACACCGGAAATGCGGTGAAGGATTGAGGTGTAAGCAGTGATTGGGAGTTTTATTGTCCTAAGATCTAGGTTTACAGGTCGTTGGCTTTTCACGGCTTTTTTATCACACTTGAGAGCCCCGAAACCGCAGGGCAAAGTTGTTGGGAAGAGCACGCAGCGGTACCCGCCACCCACGAGTGACAACCCACAGGAAACTGCCTGTAAGGCCCCTGCCGGTCGGTCGCCGATTATAAACAGTTAGGTCGCTAATGACAATGTGGTGAAGTGCCACTAAAGGCGGATGGCGCCTGGGTTTGTAATTCGCGTAAATAGCCTTTTCTGTGATGCGAATTCACCCCTAAACCCCTCTACAGCTGGCGGCTCGCCCAAATTGACTTTGTGATTTATCTCACTATAGTGATGCGGGCCCTGCGTGGGGGGCCATGATGATTCCAAGCATAAAACAGGAGGCCATACATGGCTGACAACAAAGCGCAGTTGATCATCGAAGGCGCAGACGCCATCGAACTGCCCGTTCTATCCGGCACCGTAGGGCCCGACGTAATCGACGTACGAGGCTTGACCTCCACGGGTCGCTTCACTTTCGACCCCGGCTTCATGTCCACCGCCTCTTGCGAATCCAAGATCACCTATATCGATGGTGACAAGGGTATTTTGCTACACCGCGGCTACCCGATCGAGCAGCTGGCCGAAAAAGCTGATTACCTCGAGACCTGCTACCTTCTGCTCAACGGCGAACTGCCAACAGCTGAAGAAAAAGCGAAGTTCATCAGCACCGTCAAGAACCACACAATGGTTCATGAGCAGCTCAAGTCCTTCCTTAACGGCTTCCGCCGCGACGCGCACCCGATGGCTATCATGTGCGGCGTTGTAGGCGCACTTTCAGCCTTCTATCACGACTCCCTAGACATTAACGACCCACATCATCGCGAGATCTCCGCGGTCCGCCTGGTCGCCAAGATGCCGACTCTCGCTGCCATGGTATACAAGTACTCCATGGGTCAGCCGATGATGTACCCGCGAAATGATCTGAACTACGCCGAAAACTTCCTGCACATGATGTTCAACACACCGTGTGAAGTGAAGCCGATCAGCCCAGTCCTGGCCAAAGCCATGGATCGCATCTTCATTCTGCACGCAGATCACGAGCAAAACGCATCGACGTCCACCGTACGCCTTGCCGGCTCTACTGGCGCCAACCCTTTCGCATGCATCGCGGCCGGCATTGCTGCACTTTGGGGCCCAGCACACGGCGGCGCCAACGAAGCCGTACTCACCATGCTGGATGAGATCGGTGATGTTTCGAACATTGAGGCATTCCTGGCCAAGGCCAAGGACAAGAACGACCCGTTCAAGTTGATGGGCTTCGGTCACCGCGTGTACAAAAACTTCGATCCACGCGCAAAGGTGATGAAGCAGACCTGCGACGAGGTTTTGAGCGAACTCGGCATCAACGACCCGCAGCTTGAACTCGCCATGAAGCTTGAAGAGATCGCCCTGAATGATCCCTACTTCGCCGAACGCAACCTTTATCCGAACGTTGACTTTTACTCCGGTATCATCCTCAAGGCGATTGGCATTCCGACTAGCATGTTTACAGTGATCTTCGCACTGGCACGCACAGTCGGCTGGATATCGCATTGGAAAGAAATGATTGCGATGGGGCAGAAGATCGGTCGCCCACGCCAGCTGTACACTGGCCACCCGCAGCGCGACCTGCCTCGCTAAGTTAGAGCAAAGCGCCAACCTGAAGTAGGCCTATAGGCCTTCAGGATAAGGCACCCTCAAACGCCCGGCGCCGCACGCCGGGCGTTTTCTTGTTAGGCCAAGCAAGTTATCCCACAGTGCATTTTGCGGATCAAATACACGCAAACCTACGTATTTATCGTAAGCACGTCAGCCACCAAGGCAACCATCTCACCCTCATCGAGCCACACCGCCAGCCCCCCTCCTTCCCAGGTCAATAGCCGAAACCAACCTGGCAACCCGGCTATTGTAGTGGTCTACTGATCCCAGACACCGATTTTGGCGAAAATCCTCGCCATCAAGAGGTGCTCGATGAGCAAGCAACGACGTACGTTTTCCACCGAGGCAGCTGCCTTGGCACTAGATCAGGGCTACAGCCATATCGAGGCCTGCCGTTCGCTGGGCGTCGTGGACTCGGCATTACGCCGCCGGGTGAAACAACTCCAAGACGAGCGCCGGAGCGTTACCCCAAATAGCAAAGCACTGACACCCTAGCAACAGAAACTCCAAGAGCTAGAGGCCAGGATCAATCGGCTGGAGCGGGAGAAAGCGATATTAAAAAAGGGCTACCACTCTCTTGTAGGACGAACTCGATCGTACGCGCCGATAGACCAGTTGAGTGAGCAGGAGCCGGTAGAAGTGGTCTGTTCAGCCTTCGATGTGACGCGGTCTTGCTACTAGGCCCATCGCCTTCGACGTCGCCGTGTCGATGCTCGTCGCGTCGCGCTACGTAGTCGGGCCAACGAGTTGTTTAGCCAAAGCCAAGGCCTGGCTGGCAGCCGAAGCATCCTGGGCATGCTGCACGAGGACGGCGTGGCGATTGGCCGTTTCCGTGTGCGTAGACTGATGCGTGAGTTGAGGCTGGTCAGCAAGCAGCCGAGCGCGCACACCTACAAAGCAGGCCACGGTTGAGCGCCCGGATATCCCGAATCGGCTGAATGCGATTTCGCTGTCCAGCGCCCGAACCAAGTGTGGTGCGGCGACATCACCTACGTATGGGCGCAAGGTTGTCGGCACTACCTGGCCGCAGTGCTGGATCTGCACACACGTCGGGTGATTGGCTGGGCGTTCTCCGCCAAACCGGATGCCGAGCCGGTAATCAAAGCCCTCGATATGGCCTACGAGCAGCGCGGCAAGCCACAGCAGATGCTGTTCCATTCGGATCAGGTCAGCCAATACGCCAGCCGCTTGTTCCGGCAGCGGCTATGGCGCTACCGGATGCAGCAGAGCATGAGCCGCCGAGGAAACTGCTGGGACAACTCGCCGATGGAGCGCCTGTTTCGCAGCTTAAAGTCAGAGTGGATTCCGGCAACTGACTACCTGACGGCACAGGAAGCTCAGCGGGACATCAGCCACTACCTGATGCACCGCCACAACTGGATCAGACCGCATCAGTGCAACGGCGGGCTACCACCGGCGGTGGCCGAAGATAAACTTAACCCACTGCCCGGGACGGGTTGACCACTACATAGAGCTCTCTGGCGACAAGTTCGCAAACAGGCGATCCATGCTGTTTCCCTTTGTCCAAGCGATACAGGTGGCGATTCGAGCCCAAACATAGCTCAGCCCGCGCCCAGCAGCTTGACGAGGGGTTTTGCTGGTATTTTGCAGGCCCCAGAAATAAAAAAATCCAGCCACCGCGAGGTGACTGGATTTTCTAGGTTTTTTTGGTCGGGACGGAGTGATTCGAACACTCTACCCCTTGCACCCCATACAGGTAATAACCTGTCTGAGCAGTTCCAAGCTAATCCGAAGCGGCTCCCCCAACCCCTTGATCTTACTGGCTTTCAGCGAGTTTCTCGTCCAAACTAGCCCAAAGCGATTCGAATCAAGCCGATCTCATTTGGCAACGAATTGGCAACCAGACGATCGCAATTGGCAACCAATTGGCAACGGGGAACTCGACCTAATGGCCAAGATTACAGATCGCCAGATGACTGGCAAACCCGGACTAAGCGACAAATGGTTGAGCGAAGTAGCTATATGGGGTCACGGGAGCCTCGTGGCTCGCATCACGCCAAGCGGTGAACGCCTCTTTTACTTTCGCTATACCAATAGTCGCGGTGAGCGAGTGACCCTCCCCTTCGGTACCTACAGCCGAGATGGGAGCGAGGGCACCATGACGCTCGCCGAAGCCGGGCAACGGGCTAAAGAGCTTGCCGGAATTCACAAGTCGGGCACCAAGGATATAAAAGAACACCTCGAGGCAGAGGAAGCCTCGCGTATTGCAGCTCGCGACGCCGAGCTTGCAAGAGCTGCCGCTGAAAAAGCTGCTATTGCAGAGGCAAACGCTCGACTGGCAGCCAGGAAAACAGTCCAAGATCTGTTTGACCGCTGGGCAAAGGTTGACCTTATCAATCGCAAAGATGGCGGGGATGAGGTTCGCCGCATGTTCAAAAAGGACGTCCTGCCATTTCTGGGAGAGTTGCCTCTGGAAGATGTGAAAAAAGGGCACATCACTGGAGTCACCGATGCATTGCTCGCCCGCGGCGTCAACCGCATGGCTAAGATGATCTTCAGTCTAATGCGTCAGATGTTTAGGTTCGCTGTGGATCGGGACATGATTGACCATGATCCAACTGCAAGCATCCGCAAAGCCAAGATCGGAGGGAAAGACACGGAGCGGGACAGAGTTCTCAATGAAGATGAAATCCGAACATTGGCCAGGCTTGCCCCCGAGGCTGGCTTGCTTCCGTCAACTGAGGCCGCTATCTGGATAGCCCTCTCGACTTGCTGTCGCATCGGAGAGCTGATGAACGCCCGTTGGAACAACATCGACCTAAAAGCAGGCAGGTGGCTCATACCTGCTGAAGATAGCAAAAATGGCAAAGCCCATACCGTGACACTCTCGAAATTTGCGACCGCGCAGTTTGAGATAGTTGAATCACTAAGCGGTGATAGCGAATGGTGTTATCCCAATAGCACAAACACGGGTCCAGTCTGCTCCAAAACGGTGACCAAGCAACTCGGCGACAGACAGCGACGCCCAGATATAGGCATTATGAGCAATCGCAGTGCAAAGGCACAGGCTCTATTACTGCCAGGCGGGAAATGGACCCCCCATGACCTTCGTCGTACTGGTGCAACACTGATGACAGCTCTCGGCGTATTACCAGAAGTGGCAGAGCGGTGCCTTAACCACACTGAAGAAAACAAGGTCAAGCGGACATATCAAAGGCACAACTATTCAAAAGAAATGGCTCATGCCTGGGAGGTGCTTGGCGATAAAATATCAGACCTGAAACATATTAACTAGGTTAAAGCATGTCGATTTCATATATTGAACTCTCTAAGTTCCTCATCCATGCAAAGCAACAGAATAAACACTTGTTTAGTTCCAAGTTCCCCGAAATGAATTACGACAAAGTAATTGTGGAGCCCGGGGCACGAAAAATCGAAAACGAATGCATTGAAACTACACAACAGGAAATCGATTCACTGTTTCGAACACAACAGCCATGGAATATCTGCTTAGAGCTAATAAAAGGATCCTACGTCATACTGAAGCAGATCGAAGGATTAATAGAAAAGGACCTAAGGGTTCCAGACGATATCATCCCATACATTGAGTACTTATTAAGGCTGGCTGGCACCCCATATTACCACCCGCTGTACCATGAACTTGGCCAGCAAAAATTCATAGCGTCAACCGGCGGAAAGGCGCGCTCACACATTTACCACCCAGCAAAACAGGAGGCAGCAAGACTCTTTGAAACATGCAAACCTGCCAACGGCTGGATGAGCATCGCCCAAGCCATTGACGAAATAGATGAAAAATTGTACGAATTCATAAAGGCGCAGAGGATACCGCTGAAACAGGCAGCACTTCCGGAAACCCTGCGAAGATGGACGAGGAAAGATACAGAACTTAGATCAGCTCTGGAGAAAACCTTATCCACCGAGGCCCGCACGCGAATTGGAATTTTAAAATAACCACTGATATCACAACGTTACCTTAGGTTTGGCAGCCTTTTTTCGTGGCCTGCCTTTCCTTACTGAGCCAACCTTTGGTAATTCGCCTCGACCAAAGCATCGCCCTCCACCGTCAAGAGCAATCTTGATATAGACATCTTGCTTAGTTAAATATGTTGCAGCCTTTAAAAGGTTTTCTCGCTTCCCAATCTCTCCATGGTTTATCATTCCTATCCCGCAAGACCTGTAAGCTGATTTTTTAGAGTTACAATTAAAATACACACCCTTCCCAAGCGTAACCTTTTCCTGCCAAATCTCTCCAATCAACCTTCCTAACGAAACATCCTCTCTTCGTTTTGCGCCATCCAAAAATACCATCACATGATAGTGATAAGACTTGGAAATACCGAACTCTAACTTCCAGCAATAACCAACCAAATCCCCGTTAGGAAATAACTTTTTTAGCTCTTTGAAAAATTCCTCTCTGTGCTCTTTCGCCTGAGCATAGCTAACATCCCCACCATTTCTTTTGGTTCTTGCCTCATACCCTAGATCCACCCTAACAACAAGCAGCCTAGACTTCGAATCAAAGAGAGCATTTATATACTTAACAATGCTTCTGCGATTCTTGTTTGAGGAACGAGTATGCTGATTGATTTCGCCCTTAAAATTGTCACTAGATACTACTTTTTTAAGCTCTTCAATCATTCTGTTCAATGACTCGGCAACACAATATACATCTTCGCTCGAGTATCCGGAAACTCCTGGATCATGGTATTTCTGCCGAAAGGCTATTGAGCACCTAAAAAAAGCTTCGACATGAGGACTGAACCTATGAAGTGGATAATGATATCTTATCCATTCTTCTCGCCATATAAATCTCAGAACATCCCGCCCTAAAGCATCGTAAACTAAATAGCTATTCCAACCTTTCGCTTTTATTTTAAATAGTTCCTGACCACATGCTACCACCTCCTTTACCAAGCGCTCTAATCTTACCAGATCAGCACAGACAGTCCTTTCTGGGCAGACATAGACGTAACCACCTTCAAAGTAATCGTAGCAACCATCATGAAGCCCTTCGATTACACCCTCCCTGCTCCATTCACATGCCTTGCTTGTTTTATCACTCATTCATTAACAGCCTCTTTCGCTAGCTTTTCGACAGGCATTGAGTGCCTGTCGTTATTACTCAGTGCTTACGCCCACAAGTACGAATTAACATATACTCAGACCAAGAAGGCGAACCCACTCATAGTAGCCAAACAACCAATTCGCAAATCAATTAATCGATTAATAACAAATAAACCAATATTCGACATTAAGACAACCTCCTTAAGGCAAGCCATTCGACAACAAATAGCACCACAAACCTAAAGCACAAAACTTAAAGCGCTGTAGAATAGTTAGGCTCGCAGCGAGTGCGATTCATTCATACGGATCCCTTTACCCGCTTATTTATCCACTCATTGATACTTTCCTCTAGCCATCCAACCGCATAGGCGCCTAGCTTCGCCGGTTTTGGGAACTCAGGATCATATCGAGGGGACCTCTCGTTAATTCGGTCATAGATCGTTGACCTCGAAAGTCCCACACGTTCTTGAACCTGCTTAATTCTAAGAATCCTCATCTGTGAGTTCCTCTGATCCATGGGCGCTTCTCCTCTTCGTGTGCAAAAGCTGATGGGGCTGGACTATAGAAACCGGCCGGGGAGATGTCTTTACGTGTGCTTCGTGTAAAAAAATACTGAAAGCAAGCACACCATCATGGGCGCTCTAGATTGGGGCCTACAGGCGTAACCGGGACTCGTACCGCCGACTCGATCCAGCCTTGCTGGAGGGCCCGCCAGCAGCGCCTAGGAACTAACTTTTGCTCAGAAAGGTACCAACTTAAAAAGCAGAGGAAGCGTCTAGCTGCGGCAGGTGCACGCCGTCCAGCCCCCCGCCGTATCCGGATAGGCTCAGTGTGGATAGCGATGCGCATTAAAAAAATTTCAGACCTGTATTACTCATTGGCAGCCGGGCAATACATACCCGCCCGCCCAATGACTATTAAAGGAGCTTAGATAATGAGTATTTGCTGTCCTTCCTGCGGTTCTCTTCGAGTGGTTGCACGTAATCAGGGTCGGAAGATCGGAGGTGCTATTGGTGCCGTTGGCGGCACAGCCAGCGGAGCTGCCGGAGCTATGGCAGGAGCACAGAGTGGCGCACTAATCGGAGCTTTCGCTGGACCTATAGGAATCACTATCGGCAGTCTGGCCGGTGCGATTCTAGGCGGTCTGGCCGGCGGGACTGCCGGAGGACTAGCCGGGGCGAAGATGGGTGAGGAGTTCGACTCACATGTACTCGACAACTATGAGTGTCATCACTGCGGTGTTTCTTTTTCGCAAACAGAATATTGATTCCGCTCAGCCTTAGTAATTGCACGCTATTACATATGTTTCTTTAGTAAGGAAATATCATGGCTCATCTCATAGAAAAAATGGCCTATATCGGCGCCACCCCGTGGCACGGCCTGGGCAACAACCTGCCGCAAAATCAACCCATTGAGGTCTGGCAGCGCGAGGCCGGCATGGACTGGCAGATTCTGGAAAGCCCCGTCCACTTCAAATCGGACGCCATTGGCCATCTCGGTGCAATTCATTCCTTCCCAGAGCAGAAGGTGCTCTACCGCTCCGACACCAAGTCGCCACTGTCAGTGGTCTCCAAGCGTTATCACACTGTGCAGCCACGGGAAGTACTGGAGTTTTACCGGGATCTCACCGAGGTCTCCGGCTACGAGCTTGAAACCGCTGGTGTGCTTAAGGGTGGTCGCAAGTTCTGGGCGCTTGCACGCACCGGACAAGGCACAGCGATCAAGGGTAACGACCAGGTCAACGGCTACCTGCTGTTGGCTACGTCGTGCGACGGCACCTTGGCCACTACCGCAACGCCAACCACGGTGCGTGTCGTGTGCAACAACACCCTGACCATCGCCCTTGACGGCACCAGCCGAGCGATCAAGGTGCCGCACAACACTCGCTTCGATCCCAACCTAGTCAAGAAGCAGCTCGGTATAGCCGTCTCGCAATGGGACGACTTCATGTATCGCATACGCCACCTGGCCGAACGCAAGGTGCAGTGGCATGAGGCCATGGGGTTCTTTATGAACGTGATGTGCGAGGTCAGCCCTACCGGCCAGCTACCCGAACAGCTGCCGAACGAGCGCGCCCTGCGCAAGGTTCAGGAACTGTACGAAGGCCGTGGCCGGGGCAGTCAGTTGGAATCAGCCAAAGGCACTGCCTGGGGCCTGCTCAATGCTGTGACCGAGTACGTCGATCACGAGCGTCGGGCACGCAGCACCGAATACCGCCTCGACTCCGCCTGGTTCGGCCAGGGAGCGCAGATCAAGCAACGTGCTCTGGACGCGGCTCTACAGCTCGCCGCTTAACCCTCATTTCAACCTTATCGCCCGGTCAGCTTCGCGCTGATCGGGCTTTTTTATGCCCGTAAGGTGAACAGCATGAAAGCGACTTCATTGAACCGCAGCACCAGCAGACCCCGGTCAGCTCTACGCCTGATCAGCACCAAGGAATTGCCTCGCGAAGACTGGCTGCAGATCCGCAAGCAAGGCATTGGCAGCTCTGATGCTGCAGCTGCCGTGGGCCTCAATCCCTACAAGTCGCAGCTGGAATTGTGGCTGGAAAAGACCGGACGCGATACCGGACTCCCAATAACCGATCCTGATGGTGAGGACAGCCCGATGTACTGGGGCAACGTCTTGGAACCCATCGTGGCCTGGCACTACAGCAAGCGCACCAAGAACAAGGTTCGCCGCGTCAATGCCGTACTGCAGCACCCGAATCCGGAGATGCCCTGGATGCTGGCAAATATTGACCGGGAGGTAATCGGTGCCGACGACGTGCAGATCCTCGAATGCAAGACAGCCGGCATAAACGGGGCACGCCTCTGGAAAGAGGGCGTGCCCGAATATGTGCAGTTGCAGGTGATGCATCAGCTCGCCGTCACCGGCAAGCAGGCGGCGGATGTTGCGGTGCTGCTGGGCGGCCAGACGCTAGAAATTCATCGTATCCAACGGGATAAGCAGATGATCAGCCGTTTGATCGAGTTGGAGAGTGCGTTCTGGCACTACGTCGAGACGGACACACCACCACCCGCTGATGGCACTGCTTCTGCAGAGGCCGCTCTGCGCTGCCTTTATCCCGAGGATGACGGCCAGACGCTCGACTTCAGCGGTAACGCGGGATTATCGGCTGCGTACATCGAACTCAAAGCCGTGCGGCAGTTGATTGCTGAGAAGGAGAAGCGCGAGGCCGTACTTAAACAGATGCTGCAACAAGCCATGGGCGAAGCCAGTCGGGCGGAGTTCAGTAACGGCTACGTCAGCTGGCGCAAGGCTAAGGACAGCGTGGGTTTCGACGTGGCCCGACTACTCCAGGAACGCCCGCACCTGAAAGCCAAATACTCGCTGACCAAGCCCGGCGCACGGCGCTTTCTGGTCGGATGACTTTCATGCCCTCCCCCAGCTAGCCCACACAGTTTGCGCTGCGCAGATCGGGCAGGCCACTTGCCATATTCGATGCCAATACGCCATCATCATCTTAGTGAAATAAACAATAAACAAGTAAATACAAAGGAAGCACAATGAAAATAGTTGTTAGCATTCTAGTTTTCGGGCTCACTATATCAACGGGCTCAGCGATGGCCTATAACATCCCTTATGAAAATCAAATCCCATATTACCCTCCAGAGCATGATGTAGAGGCTTACCCAAAAGCTATACCTTGTGTTTGGCAACGCTTCCAAGACCCAAGCCACCCAAATATCAAGAAGGCCCTAAACTGCACCATTATCGCTTGGCCGAGGGAAGTCTCATACACAGACCACAGCGGAACACCACATGTTGGGCCTAATTGGCAGGAAGGTTTTTGTAGTAACGGCACATGCATTAATAGCGTAACGGGGGATGTCTTTGCTGAGGTTCCCGGCGAGATTTTGGCACAAACCGAACTTATGTATTACATTCAAGGATCGGGGGATCACATTGTTGCTCACAGATCTGGCGAAGGCCCAATGTTTGGCAAGGAAAGCATTTCCTATACCGACGCAGGTCGGGAGCTCCGTGACTTCTACACCCGTGGCGGCGCCAACGAAAGAGCAGTAGATACATTATTTAAACGCAGAACCGGTCTGACTTGGACTGAATGGCAAGAAAAATACCCGGCGGAAAACAAGATTTCGGCATGGTGCAACCCACGCAAAGATAACGATTGCTATATAAATGATAAATGGGTTGACGAAAAACAACTAACCAAATTTCTTCCCACCGTAACTGTAGAGGAAATTGAGAGCAGGAATGGCTTTTGCGAAACCATCCTCTGCTTTATTGAAGGCAACGCCGTTGGGATTAACAATAACTTTATTAACCTTTCCGCACACCCTTAGACTAATTTAATTAATTTATCACGGCACAGATAAAATCTGCGCTCAACTAAATAAATTCACAACCCCATTTCTGGCCATCATTGCCGCTTATGCTGCATTGATGGCCTTTTTATTTAGGGAGAAAAAAATGCTCAAAGGTCTGGCTATAACCCCGCCGGTACTCGGGCGGATTTCCATAGGCAAGGTCATCGAGAAGAACGGCAAGCGCCTGCCGGAGAAGGATGACCAATTTACCATTACTTCTCAGGTGCAGAGTCGCGACGGCTGGCTGGCGCATCCGCTCAATGATGAGCTGCGCCAAGGCAAGGATGACAAGCTGCGCAGCATTCCGGTACGCCTGCTGTTCAACGAATCGGAGCTGAATTTCCGTGCGGACTACACGCTGTTTGATCGTCAGTCCGGTCGTCCGGTTTGCGTCGGAAATGGCGAAACCTGCAAGCGGATCACCCAGGACGGCATGCAATCGTTGCCCTGCCCTTCGCCGGATGTTTGCCCGATGGCTAAAGGCGGTGCGTGCAAGCCCTATGGGCGACTGAATGTAGTCATTGGGGATGAGGATTCGCTCGGCAGCTTCGTATTCCGTACCACCGGGTTCAACAGCATCCGCACCCTGGCCGCTCGGCTGCATTACTTCCAAGCCATTTCCGGCAATCGCCTGGCCTGCATGCCGCTGGAGTTGCGCCTGCGTGGCAAGTCCACCCGCCAGAGCCACGGCACGCCGATTTTCTACACCGACCTAACGTTGCGTAGCGGCATGGATATGACAGAGGCGCTGCGTCTGGCGGGCGAGCTGGATGACCAACGGAAAACGGCAGGCTTCGATCAAGCCGCATTGGATGAGGCAGCACGGCGCGGTTTCGGCAACGGTGCCTTCGAGGACAGCGAGGAGGATATCGGAGCCATCGTCGACGAGTTCTTTCCCGCCGAGACTAGCAGCGAGCAACCATCCCCCAGATCCACTTCGCATACGTCGGGCAAGCCCAGCCTGGCGGAAAAGCTGGAAGCCCAACATCAATCCCTGAATGCCTGAGCCTGATCACCGGCCAAAGGAGCTCATGATGAGACTGCACAAAATCAAGGCCGGCGAGACCGCTGGCACCTACCTGATCGAATCACCGGTCACTGAAGCCGACATCCTGCTGATGGCCAAGCAACTGGCCAGCCGCCGCCTGCGTCGTGGTCGCCAACTCACGGTACCACGCGACGTCTTCAGCCATCTGCAGACGCTACTCGAAGCCTATGAGCACGAGGTTTTTGCCTTACTTATGCTCGACAGCAAGCACCGCGTCATTGCCTTTCACGAGCTGTTCCGGGGCACTCTGGACGGAGCCAGCGTTTACCCCAGGGAAGTTGTAAAGATCGCTCTGGAGCATAACGCCGCCGCCATGATCCTGGTGCACAACCACCCTTCTGGCGATCCCGAGCCCAGCCAGGCAGATCGCACACTCACGAACAAACTAAAGGAGGCGCTGCACATGGTCGGGGTGCGGACGCTGGATCACATCGTCGTGGGCCACGAAGGCTGCGTGTCGCTGGCCGAGCTGGGCTACCTATAACGGGGTGGACATGAAGCTACTGATGCGGAGCTTCGCTGTGGTGTTCGTGTATGTCGGCATCCTGCCGGTTGCCTGGCGATGTCGCTACTGGTGGTATTGATGATGCGCTTTCGCCGTTGCTGATCGCGGTCCTGGTGGCGTGTTGGCTTTACCGGCAGCTGCGAGCTCGAACGCTCAATAACCTACCGAAACCAACATGAGCAGCCGAAAGGCTGCTCAAAGGATTCGCTACATTTTTTGGGTATCCGGATCTTTTGGTTGATTGGCTCATATCATGATGACTGAACCAACCATCAGCTCAGCGGATTACCTGGTTGATGACGGCTTTTTTGTACGGCCACTGCAAGTTCTATCGGTATTTGCAAATGATCCCTGCCATTCCAGCGTTAGATAAGAATGGCGGGGCACTACTGCCTGCTACACGAATGATTCATGGTATTGGTCAACGCCCAGGGCTCGCATAACAACGAACATGGACTCAGCTATAAAGAAGACTTAGTGGCGACAGTGTTGTTAGATTTTTTGCCCACCGCTACCGTTGAGTCGAGTCTGCGGCTCGTAGGTGAGGTCCTGGGGCATCTGGACAAGCTGTGAAAGCCACACAAGTGACGGGATAAGCAGGCCGCTTCGTGGTTCACAAATCGCTTGTGCTCTTAGAATACCTTCCTCGCCAACCCGACCGAGCAGCAGCATCTGTGCAGTGAGAATTATCAATGGTAGTTGGCGCGAGCAGTATTTTCGGGAACCAAAGCGTACCGGGATGTATATGCCATGGGCAACGCGGCTGATTGCTCAGGCTGAACGCAGCATGTGGTGCGCTGCGGCGATACCCTCTCCGACATCGCCCAGTTCTACGCCATCGGCCTCGGTGCGCTGCGCCAGTGCCTTGAGCGGCGACCGCATCATGACCGGTTGTTTGCTGATTATTTCTGAAAAAGGCTTTGCGTCTTTTTTCGCCTTCGCAGCAAACGCAGCAATAGTGTCGCCACTCGATTCGGACAGGCGGCGAACAAGGCTCTGAATGTCGTGCCGATTTACATCGCTTTTGCGCTCCTCGCGCCGCTGGGAGGCCTCAACGAAACAATCGGGCAGCCCGGCCTAACCGAGCTGCCAAGACATTTTTGTAGTTAGTGGGGCTGCCGCACTACACGCAGATAAGGTGTCTTCTCATCCCAGCCTTCGGGAAAGCGCTCTTTGGCTTCGTCATTCGATAGCGAAGGAGAGATGATGACGTCCTCACCGCTCTGCCAATCCACGGGGGTCGCCACCTTATGCGTGTCGGTCAGCTGAAGCGAGTCGATAACCCGTAGGATCTCATCGACGTTGCGTCCAGTACTCGGCGGGTAGGTCAGCATCAGACGTATCTTCTTGTTGGAGTCGATGATGAAAATGGTCCGCACCGTCACCTTGGGATCGGCTTTAGGATGAATCATCCCGTACAGCTCAGCGACCACCTGGTCCTCATCGGCCAGCAACGGGTAGTTGAGTGCCGCGCCCTGGGTGGACTCGATATCCCTGGTCCAGCCGGTATGGGAATCCAGCGGATCGACGGACACACCAATCAGCTTGGCGCCACGCTTAGCGAACTCGTCCTTGCGCTTGGCAAACGCGCCAAGCTCCGTCGTGCAGACAGGCGTATAGTCGGCCGGGTGGGAAAACAGCACGGCCCAACTATCGCCAAGCCATTCGTGGAAGCTGACGGTGCCTTCCGTTGACTCGACCGTGAAGTCGGGGGCTGTTTCTCCAAGTTGTAGTGCCATCACGCTATCCTCAGGTTAGACAATGGATGAAGCGCTTTGAACGCTAATCCTTATAGCTGCTTTAAGGTCAAGCCTCTTTGCAAAAGGCTACAACCCATTAATCGGGCGTGTAGCCATTCCAGCTATACAGTTGCCTTATGGTGGGATCAGGGTTGTAGACTCAAGGGGCTGGCCTCAACGGGCCGACTCATGGCTTTAGTATTCAGGAAGCGATAGCCCTTGGAATCTCTCTCTTCTATCGGTTTGATTGGCGCGTTTGCAGGTGGTTTGGTTTCCTTCTTCTCGCCCTGCACGTTACCGCTCTTGCCGGGCTACCTGTCCGTCGTCACGGGCGGCAGTGTCAACAAGCGGGACAAGAAACTCGAAGCGCTGATACTCAGCGTTTTCTTTGTCGCCGGTTTTACGCTGGTATTCATCACCCTGGGGCTAGGTGCCAGTTCAATCAGTCAGTTCCTGCGTGGCTATCGCCAAGAGCTCAACTGGATTACAGGCTCGGTGGTCATCTTGCTGGGGATCTTCATGACCGGCCTGCTCAGCATGCCGGTCTTTCAACGCACACTGCAGTTCACTCCTCGTTTCCAGGGCGGCTCCCCGCTATCGGCCACAGCCTTCGGCGTATCATTCGCTATCGGCCACAGCCTTCGGCGTATCATTCGCTATCGGCTGGACGCCCTGTATCGGCCCCATCCCCGGTGCGATTCTGATGGCCACCTCCAATGCCGCCAATGCGCAGCATGGAATGATCTATCTGAGCATGTACTCCGCCGGGATGGCGTTGCCCTTTCTGGCGAGTACGCTCTGCATCAACAGCCTCAGCCGCCATAGCAAGAAGCTTGGCAGATGGAGCGCCTATACCCGGCCAATTGCCGGTACGATCCTGATACTCATGGGGATAGCCATCGTCTCGGGCACCATGACGCGTCTCTCCAGCTTCATGGTCGATCTGTTCCCCTCTCTGGCGACGCTGGGGTGAGCGGGAAATAGCGGAGCATGGCGGCCCGACAGGACCTCTGCTCAGCCCTTACGGCCTGAGCTAGCCCTACTTAGTTGTTGTTTGCTCTCCTCGCTGATCCCCGCCAGAATGCCGCAGGCACTGATTTCACGGCCCTCGTTGCAGCTCGCCCTCAGGGCAATAAGTTGTTTCTCAAGCGTTTGCAGAGCGGTTATCTGCGACCGCACGTGAGAGATGTGGTCATCGAGCATGGCGTTGACGGCGGTACAAGGCTGGTGAGGGTCGTCCTGATAGCTCTGTAGCTCACGAATCTCTGCCAGTGACAGGTCCAGAATTCGGCAGCGGCGGATAAAGGCAAGCCGCTCACCATGCTTCTCGGTATAGACACGGTAACCATTCTCCTGCCGATCTGGCGGCGGCAACAGGCCCTGCTGTTCATAGAAGCGGATCGTCTGGGTGTCGATACCCGCTATCTGGGCTAACTGACCAATGCGCATCAGGCTTACTCCTCAACGGATCATCTGTCCCATTGA
>NZ_JBCFXD010000008.1:0-219828 GCF_038562055.1 Stutzerimonas chloritidismutans
GGCGTTGAGATGGTAATGCCGGGCGACAACATCAAGATGGTTGTCACCCTGATCGCTCCGATCGCCATGGAAGATGGTCTGCGCTTCGCGATTCGCGAAGGCGGCCGTACCGTTGGTGCCGGCGTGGTTGCCAAGATCATCGAGTAACCGCTCGGTGTCGAAAAGGGCCCTTCGGGGCCCTTTTTTCTATTGCTGATCATTTATTGACACCCCCTGGACGCATCCGTACAATTGCGCCTCCTTTTACCGGGCGTATTGCGTTTGGTAGGGATGGCTAATTGGAGTCTGAGGTCAAAATGCAAAACCAACAAATCCGTATTCGGTTGAAGGCTTTTGACCATCGCCTGATCGATCAATCAACCCAGGAAATCGTGGAAACCGCGAAACGTACTGGTGCTCAGGTGCGTGGTCCGATTCCACTGCCGACCCGCAAAGAGCGGTTCACTGTTCTGGTTTCTCCGCACGTCAACAAGGACGCGCGCGACCAGTACGAGATCCGTACTCATAAGCGTGTGCTGGATATCGTCCAGCCGACCGACAAGACTGTCGATGCGCTGATGAAGCTTGATCTTGCGGCTGGCGTGGAAGTGCAGATCAGCCTCGGCTAAAACCTGGAGTTTTAGTCGTGTAACGCTCTGAAATGGGCGGCCATAGCGGGTGAAAGCCCCGTACACTCAAGAGGTTACAACATGACTATTGGTGTAGTCGGTCGTAAATGCGGCATGACCCGCGTTTTCACCGAAGATGGTGTCTCTATTCCGGTTACGGTCATTGAGATCGAGCCGAATCGCGTCACTCAGTTCAAGAATGAAGAGAGCGATGGCTATCGCGCTGTGCAGGTTACTGTCGGCGAGCGTCGCGCGTCCCGCGTTACCAAGGCTCAGGCTGGTCATTTCGCCAAGGCGAATGTGGCTGCTGGTCGTGGTGTCTGGGAATTCCGCCTTGATGGCGAGGAGTTCCAGGTCGGTGACCAGATTAAGGCCGAGATCTTCCAGGCTGGACAGATGGTGGATGTCACCGGTCAGTCCAAGGGTAAAGGCTTTGCCGGTACCATCAAGCGCTGGAATTTCCGTGGTCAGGACAATACTCACGGTAACTCCGTATCCCACCGCGTCCCGGGTTCTATTGGCCAATGCCAGACTCCAGGCCGTGTTTTCAAGGGCAAGAAGATGTCCGGGCACATGGGCGCCGAGCGCGTAACCGTGCAGTCCCTGGAAATCGTGCGTGTCGATGCCGAACGTAATCTGCTGTTGGTCAAGGGTGCAGTGCCCGGTGCCACTGGTGGTGACGTTGTCGTGCGTCCGGCTGCCAAGGCTCGCGGGTAAGGGGGAGTTCACATGCAATTGAATGTTAATGGCGCACAAGCCATCGAAGTCTCCGAGCAAACCTTTGGCGGTGAGTTCAACGAAACGCTGGTGCACCAGGCAGTCGTCGCCTACATGGCTGGCGGTCGTCAGGGTAGCAAGCAGCAGAAGACCCGTTCTGACGTTTCCGGTGGCGGCAAGCGCCCCTGGCGTCAAAAGGGTACCGGCCGTGCTCGTGCAGGTACCTCGCGTGGTCCGATCTGGCGTGGCGGTGGTGTGACTTTCGCTGCTCGCCCGCAGAACCATGAGCAGAAGCTCAACAAGAAGATGTACCGCGCAGCGCTGCGTTCCATTCTTTCTGAACTGGTTCGTTCCGAGCGTTTGGTCGTCGTTGAAGATTTCGCCGTCGACAGCCCCAAGACCAAGCTGCTTGCTAACAAGCTGACCGGTATGGGTTTGAATGACGTACTGATCGTTTCCGATGCTGTCGATCAGAACCTGTATCTGGCGGCCCGCAACCTGCCGCACGTCGATGTTCGTGACGTTCAGGGTTCCGATCCCGTCAGCCTGATCGCCTATGACAAGGTCTTGATCACCGTGTCGGCTGTGAAGAAATTCGAGGAGCTGCTGGGATGAACCAGGAACGCGTATTCAAAGTCCTGCTTGGTCCGCACGTCTCCGAGAAGGCAACCATGTTGGCTGATAGCAAAAGCCAATTCGTTTTCAAGGTTGCTACTGATGCAACCAAGCTGGAAATCAAGAAGGCTGTCGAAAGCCTGTTCAACGTGAAGGTCGCTAAGGTCAGCACTCTGAATGTTCAGGGTAAGACCAAGCGCACCGCTCGCGGTCTGGGCAAGCGTAATGACTGGAAGAAGGCATACATCGCACTTCAGCCGGGCCAGGATCTCGATTTCTCCGGCAACGCTGAGTAAGGAAGGGGTGCATCATGGCAATCGTTAAATGCAAACCGACTTCCGCAGGCCGCCGTTTTGTGGTCAAAGTGGTCGGTCAGGAGCTGCACAAAGGCGCTCCTTATGCTCCGCTGCTCGAGAAGAAGTCGAAGTCTGGCGGTCGTAACAACAACGGTCGAATCACTACTCGTCACATTGGTGGTGGTCACAAGCAGCATTACCGTCTGGTTGATTTTCGTCGTAACAAGGATGGCATTCCAGCCGTCGTTGAGCGCGTTGAATACGATCCGAACCGTACTGCACACATCGCGCTGCTGAAGTATGCCGATGGTGAGCGTCGTTACATCATCGCTCCGAAGGGTGTATCTGCGGGCGACCAGCTGCTGTCTGGCGTAAACGCGCCAATCAAGGCTGGTAACAGCCTGCCGCTGCGTAACATTCCGCTGGGTTCCACCGTTCATGGTGTCGAGCTCAAGCCGGGCAAGGGCGCTCAGATTGCTCGTTCCGCTGGTGCTTCGGCGCAGCTGGTCGCGCGTGAAGGTGCTTATGTAACGCTGCGTCTTCGCTCCGGCGAAATGCGTAAAGTGCTGGCTGAATGCCGTGCGACCCTGGGTGAGGTCTCGAACTCCGAGCACAGCCTGCGTTCGCTGGGTAAAGCTGGTGCCAAGCGCTGGCGCGGTGTTCGCCCGACCGTTCGCGGTGTGGCAATGAACCCGGTCGATCACCCCCACGGTGGTGGTGAGGGTCGTACCTCCGGTGGTCGTCATCCGGTGTCGCCATGGGGCTTCCCGACTAAGGGCGCGAAGACTCGCTCTAACAAGCGCACCGATAACATGATCGTCCGTCGTCGCAAGTAACTAGAGGGATACGACAGTGCCGCGTTCTCTGAAAAAAGGTCCTTTTATCGATCTTCACCTATTGAAGAAGGTCGAAGTGGCGATGGAAAAGAATGATCGCAAGCCGGTTAAAACCTGGTCGCGTCGTTCTATGATCCTGCCGCAAATGGTCGGTCTGACCATCGCTGTGCATAACGGTCGTCAACATGTCCCCGTTCTCGTGAGCGAAGACATGGTCGGTCACAAACTCGGCGAGTTCGCTGGTACCCGCACTTATCGCGGGCACGTAGCGGACAAGAAAGGCAAGCGCTAAGGGGTAAGGAAAGATGGAAGTAGCCGCTAAGTTGTCGGGCGCTCGCATCTCCGCCCAGAAAGCCCGCCTGGTCGCCGACCAGATCCGCGGGAAGAAGGTGGGCGAAGCGCTCAACCTGCTGGCTTTCAGCAGTAAGAAAGCCGCCGAGATCATGAAAAAAGTGCTGGAGTCGGCTGTAGCCAACGCCGAGCACAACGAAGGCGCTGACGTGGACGACCTGAAGGTTTCCACTGTCTTCGTCAACGAGGGGCGTTCGCTTAAGCGCATCATGCCGCGTGCCAAGGGCCGCGCTGATCGCATCGTCAAGCGGTCTTGCCATATCACTGTCAAGGTTGCGGACAAGTAACGGAGTCGATCAGATGGGTCAGAAAGTACATCCCACTGGCATTCGCCTGGGAATCGTCAAGGAGCACACTTCCGTCTGGTATGCAGATGGTCGTACGTACGCCGATTATCTGCTTGCAGATCTGAACGTGCGTGAATACCTCCAAGACAAATTAAAAAGCGCGTCCGTAAGCCGTATCGACATCCATCGTCCGGCTCAAACCGCACGCATCACCATCCACACCGCTCGTCCCGGCATCGTGATCGGAAAGAAAGGTGAAGATGTTGAGAAGCTGCGTCAGGACCTGACCAAGAGAATGGGTGTGCCTGTGCACATCAACATCGAAGAAATCCGCAAGCCGGAGCTCGATGCAATGCTGGTAGCACAGAACGTCGCTCAGCAGCTGGAGCGTCGCGTAATGTTCCGCCGCGCTATGAAGCGCGCCGTACAGAACGCGATCCGCATTGGTGCCAAGGGCATCAAGATCCAGGTGAGCGGTCGTCTGGGTGGGGCTGAAATTGCCCGTACAGAATGGTATCGGGAAGGTCGTGTGCCGTTGCACACCCTGCGTGCCGATATCGACTACAACACCTACGAAGCGCACACCACTTACGGTGTGATTGGCGTCAAGGTTTGGATCTTCAAAGGCGAAGTTATTGGTGGTCGCCATGAAGAGCTCAAGCCGCAAGCGCCTGCGCCTCGTAAAAAAGCTGCCAAGTAAGGAGTACGCCAAATGTTGCAACCAAAGCGTACAAAATTCCGCAAGCAGATGACGGGGCACAACCGTGGCCTGGCTCAGCGCGGTAGCAAAGTCAGCTTCGGCGAATTCGCTCTGAAGTCTGTCGCCCGTGGTCGTCTTACTGCGCGTCAGATCGAGTCTGCACGTCGTGCATTGACTCGTCACGTTAAGCGTGGCGGCAAGATCTGGATCCGCGTCTTCCCTGACAAGCCTATTTCCAAGAAGCCGCTTGAAGTGCGGATGGGTAAAGGTAAGGGTAACGTCGAGTACTGGGTTGCCCAGATTCAGCCGGGCAAGGTGCTTTACGAGATCGAGGGTGTTTCCGAAGAGCTGGCGCGTGAGGCATTCGCCCTGGCTGCTGCAAAGCTGCCTCTCGCCACCTCCTTTGTTAAGCGGACGGTGATGTGATGAAAGCGAATGAGCTTCGTGAAAAATCCGCTCAGCAGCTGAACGAGCAGTTGCTCGAGCTGCTGCGCGACCAGTTCAATCTGCGTATGCAGAAAGCAACTGGCCAGTTGGGGCAGTCTCACCTGCTCTCGCAAGTCAAGCGCGATATCGCTCGTGTCAAGACTGTGCTCAACCAGCAGGCAGGTAAGTGATCATGGCTGAAGTTGAAAAAACTGTCCGTACGCTGACTGGCCGCGTCGTCAGCGACAAGATGGACAAAAGCATCACCGTACTGATCGAGCGTCGCGTCAAGCACCCGATCTACGGTAAATACGTGAAGCGTTCGACCAAACTGCACGCCCACGACGAAACCAACCAGTGCCGTATCGGTGACAAAGTCACGATTCGCGAGACTCGTCCTATGGCGAAGACCAAGTGCTGGATGTTGGTTGATGTCGTCGAACGTGCCGTCGAAGTCTAAGGGCTAAGGGTCGGAGAAATTATATGATTCAGACTCAATCAATGCTCGATGTGGCTGATAACAGTGGCGCTCGTCGCGTCATGTGTATCAAGGTTCTCGGCGGTTCGCACCGCCGTTACGCCGGCATCGGCGACATCATCAAGGTTACCGTCAAGGAAGCGATTCCTCGTGGCAAGGTCAAGAAAGGCCAGGTAATGACCGCTGTAGTGGTCCGTACCCGTCACGGTGTTCGTCGTCCCGACGGCTCCATCATTCGCTTCGATGGCAACGCTGCTGTTCTGCTGAACAACAAGCAGGAGCCTATTGGCACCCGTATTTTCGGGCCGGTGACGCGTGAGCTTCGTTCCGAGAAGTTCATGAAGATCGTCTCGCTCGCGCCTGAAGTGCTGTAAGGAGAAGCCGCATGCAAAAGATTCGTCGCAACGACGAGATCATCGTCATCGCCGGCAAAGACAAGGGCAAGCGCGGTAAGGTGCTCCGGGTGCTCGCTGACGACCGTCTGGTTGTCGGTGGTGTCAACCTGGTGAAGCGCCATACCAAGCCGAACCCGATGTCGGGCGTTCAGGGCGGTATCGTCGAGAAGGAGGCGCCACTGCACGCCTCTAACGTCGCTATTTTCAATGGCGAAACCAACAAGGCTGACCGCGTTGGGTTCAAGGTTGAAGACGGCAAGAAAATTCGTGTCTTCAAGTCGACCCAAAAGCCGGTTGAAGCTTGAGACTGCTAGGTAGATAACCATGGCACGACTAAAAGAAGTTTATCGGAAGCAAATCGCTCCCAAGCTGAAAGAAGAGCTTCAGCTTGGTAACGTGATGGAAGTTCCGCGCATTACCAAGATCACCCTGAACATGGGTATTGGCGAGGCCATCGGTGATAAGAAAATCATCGATAACGCGGTCGCCGATCTTGAAAAAATCACCGGCCAGAAGGTCGTCGTGACTCACGCTCGCAAGTCTATCGCTGGCTTCAAGGTCCGCGAAGGCTGGCCGATCGGTGTCAAGGTGACATTGCGCAGTGATCGTATGTACGAGTTCCTGGATCGTCTGTTGTCGATCTCCCTGCCTCGGGTTCGCGACTTCCGCGGCCTGAATGCCAAGTCGTTTGACGGCCGTGGCAATTACAGCATGGGTGTGAAAGAGCAGATCATTTTTCCGGAAATCGATTACGACAAGATCGATGCCCTGCGTGGTCTGGACATCACTCTGACCACTACTGCTCGGACGGATGAAGAGGGTCGCGCACTGCTGCGTGCCTTCAACTTCCCGTTCCGTAACTGATTGGAGTAGGCACATGGCTAAGCAAAGCATGAAGAACCGTGAGCTGAAGCGTCAGCAAACGGTTGCCAAGTACGCCCAGAAGCGTGCCGCGCTGAAAGCAACCATCGCTAACCCGGAGTCCACTCCGGAAGCGCGTTGGGAGGCTCAGGTGGCTCTGCAAAAGCAGCCTCGTGACGCAAGCGCTTCGCGCTTGCGTAACCGCTGCCGTCTGACCGGTCGTCCGCACGGTGTTTATCGCAAGTTCGGTCTTGCGCGTAACATGCTGCGTCAGGCCGCCATGCGTGGCGACGTACCGGGTCTGGTTAAAGCCAGCTGGTAAGAACGGTAGCTCGGCGCTCCTGTCGAGCTGGCTGTTTCCAAATCAAGCCCCTCTGGGGCTTGATTTGTTTCTGGACTATCTCTAGAATGTCCGGCTCGCCCGAGCCACGCCTTCGGCGTTCGCTCATCTAGCAGGCGACACGAGCCCTTCCGGGCTTATTTTTTTGTATTAGGAGCCAAGAGCCCATGAGTATGCAGGACCCGTTAGCGGACATGCTAACTCGTATCCGTAATGCCCAGATGGCCGAAAAGTCCGTCGTAAGCATGCCGTCTTCCACTCTGAAGGTGGCTGTAGCCAACGTTCTTCAGGGTGAAGGCTATATAGCAGGATACAACGTCAGCAGCGACGCCAAGCCGCAGCTGTCTATCGAGCTTAAGTATTTCGAGGGCCGTCCGGTCATCGAGGAGCTGAAGCGCGTAAGCCGTCCTGGCCTTCGCCAGTACAAATCCGTTGATCAGTTGCCGAAGGTTCGCGGCGGTCTGGGTGTTTCGATCGTGTCCACCAACAAGGGTGTGATGACTGATCGGGCTGCTCGCGCTGCTGGCGTTGGCGGCGAAGTGCTCTGCACAGTGTTCTAAGGGGGGATAAGCATGTCTCGCGTTGCTAAGAACCCCGTCAAGCTGCCCGCTGGTGTTGAATTCAACATGTCCGGCCAGCAGCTTTCGGTAAAGGGTGCCAAGGGTGCTCTGGAGCTGAATGTGCACTCGTCCGTGGAAGTGATTCACGAGGCTGGTGAGTTGCGTTTCGCTGCTCGCAATGGCGATCAGCAGAATCGCGCCATGGCCGGTACCACCCGTGCGCTGGTTAACAATATGGTCATCGGCGTCAGCCAAGGCTTCGAGCGCAAGCTTCAGCTGGTTGGCGTTGGTTACAAGGCGCAAGCCAAAGGTCAAGTGCTGTCCCTGGCTCTCGGCTTCTCGCACCCGGTGGAATATGAACTGCCGCAAGGCGTTACCGCTGAGACCCCCAGCCAGACCGATATCCTGATCAAGGGTGTCGATAAGCAACTGGTCGGTCAGGTGGCTGCTGAAATCCGCGATTTCCGTCGTCCTGAGCCTTACAAAGGCAAAGGCGTACGTTACTCGGACGAAGTGGTCCGTCGTAAAGAAGCTAAGAAGAAGTAGGGCATAGCAAATGAGCGTAAAGAAAGTTACTCGTCTGCGTCGCGCTCGCAAGGCACGCCTGAAGATGCGCGAGCTGGAAACCGTACGCCTGTGTGTGTACCGCTCTTCCCAGCACATCTACGCCCAGGTCCTTTCGGCCGACGGCGGCAAGGTCCTGGCCAGCGCCTCGACTCTGGACAAAGAACTGCGCGGCGGTGCCACTGGCAACGTCGACGCTGCCAAGAAAGTTGGTCAGCTGGTCGCTGAGCGTGCTAAGGCCGCAGGTGTCACCCAGGTGGCGTTCGACCGTTCTGGCTTCAAGTACCACGGTCGTGTCAAGGCACTGGCTGATGCTGCTCGTGAAGGCGGGCTGGAGTTCTAAGTTATGGCATATAACGAGCAAAAGCGCGACGAAGGCTACATTGAGAAGCTGGTTCAAGTTAACCGCGTCGCCAAGACTGTAAAGGGTGGTCGTATCTTCACCTTCACCGCGTTGACCGTGGTGGGTGATGGTAAGGGTCGTGTAGGTTTCGGTCGCGGCAAGTCCCGTGAAGTACCTGCTGCTATTCAGAAGGCCATGGAGGCGGCTCGCCGCAACATGATCCAGGTTGATCTGAACGGCACCACGCTGCAGTACGCTACCAAGGCGGCGCATGGCGCTTCCAAGGTCTACATGCAGCCTGCTTCCGAAGGTACCGGTGTTATCGCCGGAGGCGCGATGCGCGCCATCCTTGAGGTGGCTGGTGTGCAGAACGTCCTGGCTAAGTGCTACGGCTCGACCAATCCGGTGAACGTGGTTCATGCCACTTTCAAGGGGTTGAAGGCCATGCAGTCGCCTGAGTCGATCGCTGCCAAGCGTGGCAAGAGCGTCGAGGAGATTTCCTGATCATGGCTAATACCGTCAAGGTCACGCTGATTAAAAGCGTCAGCGGTCGTATCCCCAATCACAAGCTGTGCGTAAAGGGCCTCGGCCTTCGTCGCATTGGTCACACTGTCGAGGTTCAGGACACTCCTGAGAATCGCGGCATGATCAACAAGGCTTATTACATGCTCCGTGTGGAGGGCTAAGCCATGCAACTGAACGATTTGCGTTCTGCGCCGGGTGCCCGTCGCGAAAAGCTTCGTCCTGGTCGTGGTATCGGTAGCGGTCTGGGTAAGACCGGTGGCCGTGGTCACAAGGGTCAGACTTCCCGTTCCGGTGGCAAGATTGCTCCTGGGTTCGAGGGTGGTCAGCAGCCGTTGCATCGTCGTCTGCCGAAGTTCGGCTTCGTATCGCTCAAGGCCATGGATCGTGCAGAAGTACGCACATCCGAGCTGGCCAAGGTCGAAGGCGATGTTGTCTCCGTGCAGAGCCTCAAGGATGCCAACGTCATCAACCAGAACGTGCAGCGTGTGAAAATCATGCTGTCCGGTGAGGTTGGTCGCGCTGTGACCCTGAAAGGCATCGCAGCCACCAAAGGTGCGCGTGCGGCTATCGAAGCAGCTGGCGGCAAGTTCGAGGAATAAATGGCTAAGCAAGGTGCTCTCTCCGCGCTGAGTAATGGCGGGCTGTCTGAACTCTGGGCTCGTCTGCGCTTTTTGCTGATGGCGATCATCGTCTATCGAGTAGGGGCGCACATCCCGGTGCCGGGGATCAATCCCGACAGGTTGGCCGAGCTGTTCCGTCAGAACGAAGGGACCATCCTTAGTCTGTTCAACATGTTTTCAGGTGGTGCGCTGGAGCGCATGAGCATCTTTGCACTGGGGATCATGCCGTACATCTCGGCATCGATCATCATGCAGCTTATGACAGCCGTCAGCCCGCAGCTTGAGCAGTTGAAGAAGGAAGGTGAGGCCGGTCGCCGCAAGATCAGTCAGTACACGCGTTATCTAGCGCTGGTGCTCGCTATCGTGCAGGCCATCGGTATGTCCGTCGGTCTGGCCGGGCAAGGCGTCGCATTCAGCAGTGACTTCGGCTTCTACTTCGTCGCCATCACCACGTTTGTGGCGGGAGCGATGTTCATGATGTGGCTGGGTGAGCAGATCACTGAACGTGGCGTCGGTAACGGCATTTCGATGTTGATCTTTGCCGGTATCGTTGCTGGTTTGCCGGGCGCCCTAGGGCAGTCCTTCGAGTCAGCTCGCCAAGGTGATGTCAATATCATTGCGCTGTTGGCCGTGGGGCTTCTGGCCGTTGCGATCATTGGTTTTGTGGTCTTTATTGAGCGTGGTCAGCGGCGAATCGCCGTGCATTACGCCAAGCGTCAGCAGGGTCGTAAGGTCTTCGCTGCACAAACAAGCCACTTGCCCTTGAAAGTCAATATGGCTGGCGTGATTCCAGCAATCTTTGCGAGCAGCATTCTATTGTTCCCGGCTTCGTTGGGTCAGTGGTTTGGTCAGTCCGAAAGCATGAGCTGGCTGGCTGATATCTCGCAGTCGATTGCTCCCGGTCAGCCATTGAATATCCTGTTGTTCAGTGCCGGAATCATCTTCTTCTGCTTCTTCTATACGGCGTTGATGTTCAACCCTAAAGACGTTGCAGAAAACTTGAAGAAGTCCGGTGCGTTTATTCCAGGGATTCGTCCTGGTGAGCAGTCGGCGCGCTATATCGATGGTGTGCTGACCCGCTTGACCTTGTTCGGTGCCCTGTACATGACGGCTGTTTGCTTGCTTCCTCAGTTCCTTGTGGTTGCCGCAAATGTGCCGTTCTACCTTGGCGGGACCTCGTTGCTGATTGTGGTCGTGGTTGTAATGGACTTCATGTCTCAAGTGCAGTCACACCTGATGTCCCACCAGTACGATTCCCTGATGAAAAAAGCCAACCTGAAGGGCTACGGCAGCGGAATGCTTCGCTGAAGTCGGCTCTCAAGGTTCTAGGAGTTGGTCATGAAAGTTCGCGCATCGGTCAAAAAACTGTGCCGCAACTGCAAGATCGTTCGTCGCGAAGGCGTCGTTCGTGTGATCTGCAGCGCAGAACCGCGGCACAAACAGCGCCAAGGCTGATTGTGAGCTAAGGCTCGGGCCCGGCAGCTAGTGCGCTGCCGGGTTGATTATTTGTTATTACAGCGTTAGTATCTCGCGCCCTTTTCTTGGCTTCCGGGGCGTTGGGTAGCTGTCAATTGGAGTTTCACTGAATGGCCCGTATTGCAGGCGTAAACATTCCGGATAACAAGCACACTGTTATCTCGCTGACCTACATCTATGGTGTTGGTCGCACTCGCGCACAGACAATCTGTGCCGCTACCGGTGTAAACCCGGCAGCAAAAATCAAGGATCTTAGTGACGAGCAGGTTGAGCTGCTTCGTGGCGAAGTGGGCAAGTTCATCGTTGAAGGTGACCTGCGTCGCGAAGTCAACATGAAGATCAAGCGCTTGATGGACCTGGGTTGCTACCGCGGCCTGCGTCATCGTCGTGGTCTGCCGGTCCGCGGTCAGCGTACCAAGACCAACGCTCGTACCCGTAAGGGTCCGCGTAAGCCGATCCGCAAGTAATCGCATTAGCGCATCGACAGGAATCTAATCATGGCAAAACCTGCTGCTCGTCCTCGTAAAAAAGTAAAAAAGACGGTGGTTGATGGCATCGCCCATATCCACGCTTCTTTTAACAACACCATCATCACTATCACCGACCGTCAGGGCAATGCGTTGTCCTGGGCGACGTCTGGTGGATCCGGCTTCCGCGGTTCGCGTAAGAGCACCCCGTTCGCTGCCCAGGTGGCTGCCGAGCGTGCTGGTCAAGCTGCGCTTGAGTATGGCCTGAAGAACCTGGACGTTAACGTCAAGGGTCCTGGTCCGGGTCGTGAATCTGCCGTTCGTGCATTGAATGGTTGTGGTTATAAAATCGCCAGCATCACCGACGTGACGCCGATCCCGCACAACGGGTGCCGTCCGCCGAAGAAGCGCCGCGTGTAATCAGGAGACAGTGAGAAATGGCTCGTTATATTGGTCCCAAGTGCAAACTGTCTCGTCGTGAAGGCACCGATCTCTTCTTGAAGAGTGGTGTGCGCGCGCTCGAATCAAAGTGCAACATCGAAACCCCACCGGGTGTTCACGGTCAGCGTCGTGGTCGTTTGTCCGACTACGGTACCCAGCTGCGTGAGAAGCAGAAAGTCCGCCGCATTTATGGTGTTCTTGAGCGCCAGTTCAGCGGTTATTACAAGGAAGCTGCCAGCCGCAAGGGCGCTACCGGTGAAAACCTTCTGCAACTGCTCGAGTGCCGTTTGGACAACGTCGTGTATCGCATGGGCTTTGGCTCTACTCGTGCCGAATCACGTCAGCTGGTTTCGCACAAGTCGATTAGCGTAAATGGTCAGACAGTGAACGTTCCGTCTTACCAGGTTAAAGCAGGCGACGTGGTAGCCGTTCGTGAAAAGTGCCGCAACCAGCTGCGTATCGCCCAAGCCCTTGAACTGTGCGTACAGCGCGGTCGCGTTGAATGGGTCGAAGTAGATGCCGACAAGAAATCCGGTGTTTTCAAGAATGTTCCGGCGCGCAGTGATCTGTCAGCCGACATCAACGAAAACCTGATTGTCGAGCTCTACTCCAAGTAAGGGCTAGAAAATAGGTGTATCCATGCAGATTTCGGTAAATGAGTTCCTGACCCCCCGCCATATCGATGTGCAGGTGGTCAGTCCGACCCGTGCCAAGATCACTCTCGAGCCCCTCGAGCGCGGTTTTGGCCATACCCTGGGCAACGCGCTGCGTCGTATTCTGTTGTCCTCCATGCCCGGCTGCGCTGTGGTTGAGGCTGAGATCGACGGTGTGCTTCACGAGTACAGCGCTATCGAGGGCGTGCAGGAAGATGTCATCGAAATCCTGCTGAACCTCAAAGGTATCGCCATCAAGCTGCACGGCCGTGATGAAGTGACCTTGAGCCTGGTGAAGAAGGGCGCGGGCGCTGTTACCGCTGCCGATATCCAGCTGGATCACGATGTCGAAATCGTCAATGGCGATCACCTGATCGCCAACCTGGCGGCTAATGGCTCGATCAACATGAAGCTCAAGGTCGCTCGCGGCCGTGGCTACGAGCCGGCTGATGCGCGTCAGAGTGATGAAGATGAGAGTCGTAGCATTGGCCGTCTTCAACTCGACGCAACCTTCAGTCCGGTCCGTCGCGTGGCTTATGTTGTCGAAAATGCTCGTGTTGAGCAGCGTACCAACTTGGACAAGCTGGTTATCGACCTGGAAACCAACGGAACCCTGGATCCTGAAGAAGCGATCCGTCGTGCCGCGACCATTCTGCAGCAGCAGTTGGCCGCGTTCGTCGACCTCAAGGGTGACAGCGAGCCGGTCGTGGTCGAGCAAGAAGACGAGATCGATCCGATCCTGTTGCGTCCGGTTGACGACCTGGAACTGACCGTGCGTTCGGCGAACTGCCTCAAAGCAGAAAACATCTACTACATCGGTGATCTGATCCAGCGCACCGAAGTCGAGCTGTTGAAGACGCCGAACCTGGGCAAGAAATCTCTGACCGAAATCAAAGATGTTCTGGCTTCTCGTGGTCTGTCCCTCGGCATGCGCCTCGACAATTGGCCGCCGGCCAGTCTCAAGAAGGACGATAAGGCTACGGCCTGATCGACCATAGTCACCGAACTGATCGTTTGGTAAGGAATTTCAATCATGCGTCATCGTAAAAGTGGCCGTCATCTCAGCCGCACAAGCGCTCACCGCAAGGCCATGTTTCAAAACATGGCGGTGTCGCTGTTCGAGCACGAACTGATCAAGACAACCCTGCCTAAGGCCAAGGAACTGCGTCGCGTAGCCGAGCCGCTGATCACTTTGGCTAAGGAAGACAGCGTCGCTAATCGTCGTCTGGCTTTCGACCGTACTCGTTCCAAGGCTATCGTTGGTAAGCTGTTCAACGATCTCGGCCCGCGTTACGCCGCCCGTCAAGGTGGTTACCTGCGTATTCTCAAGTGCGGTTTCCGCGCTGGAGACAACGCACCGATGGCTTACGTTGAGCTGGTTGACCGTCCGGTCACCGGTGAAGTGGAAGCTGCCGAGTAAGCTTTGCTTGCTTGAAAAAAACCGAGCGCATGCTCGGTTTTTTTATGCGTATGGGTCTTTAGCTGCGTCAGCCAGCGAATCGGCGATCGCTTAAGATGACCTGAGCGAAGCATGGCCGATTAAGGTATTCGTTTTCTCAGTCATGCACGCGGGTGTTACCGATCATGACGGCAATCAGTAGTGCGTCGCCGGCTGCATATAGGGTGAGCGACTCTTAGAGCCGGATGAGCGCGTCGAGTTACGCTGACCCGATCGGGACTGCTGATTCGGCATATGGCTGGGCGCTGCCCGGGGTGGGAGGTGATTCCTGCGGAATCGCTGATAGCTGATGTGAGGCCGGGCTTGGGGCAGCCCGGCTTGTTTATTGCTGTCAGGCCTTGTCGCGCTCCAGTAAAGGCTTCAGGAAGTGACCGGTATGTGACTGGGACATTGAGGCAACTTGTTCAGGTGTGCCTGTTGCGATGATCTGTCCGCCCTTTGAGCCACCTTCAGGCCCCAGATCCACAAGCCAGTCAGCGGTTTTGATCACATCAAGGTTGTGCTCGATCACCACGACAGTATTGCCGTGATCGCGAAGGCGGTGGAGGACGTCCAAGAGTTGCTGGATATCAGCGAAGTGCAGCCCGGTGGTTGGTTCGTCGAGGATGTACAGGGTTTTGCCTGTGTCGCGCTTGGAGAGCTCTCGAGACAGCTTGACGCGCTGAGCTTCGCCGCCGGACAGCGTGGTCGCACTCTGTCCCAGCTTTATATAAGACAGCCCTACGTCCATTAGCGTTTGCAGCTTACGCGCCACCGCAGGCACGGGGTCGAAGAATTCCCTGGCTTCCTCAATGGTCATGCCCAGCACTTCGGTAATGCTTTTGCCCTTGTACTTCACCTCGAGCGTTTCGCGGTTGTACCGCTTGCCTTTGCACACATCACAGGGCACATAGATGTCGGGCAGAAAATGCATTTCTACCTTGATCACGCCGTCGCCTTGGCAGGCTTCGCAGCGCCCGCCCTTCACGTTGAAGGAGAAGCGCCCGGGTCCGTAGCCCCTTGAGCGTGCTTCCGGTACGCCGGCGAAAAGCTCGCGAATGGGGGTGAAGAGGCCGGTGTAGGTGGCCGGGTTAGAGCGAGGCGTCCGTCCAATCGGACTTTGGTCGATGTCCACGACCTTGTCCAAGTGCTGGAGGCCGTCGAAAGAGTCGTGTGCTGCCACTTCCAGTGTTGTAGCGCCGTTCAAGGCTGTGGCGGTGATCGGGAAAAGCGTATTGTTGATCAGCGTCGACTTACCCGAACCCGAAACGCCAGTGATGCAGGTAAGCAGCCCGACAGGGATCTCCAGATCCACATTGCGCAGATTGTTGCCCCGCGCACCCTTGAGTTTGAGCAGCTTGGCCGGGTCGCGCGGTGTTCGTTCGGCAGGGTAGAGAATTTTCACCCGGCCGGATAAATACCCGCCGGTCAGCGAAGCAGGGTTGGACATCACTTCATCGGGCGTGCCTTCTGCGACGATTTGCCCGCCGTGCACGCCGGCGCCTGGACCAATGTCGACGACGTAGTCTGCCAGGCGTATGGCGTCCTCATCGTGCTCGACGACAATCACTGTGTTGCCTATGTCGCGGAGGTGGCGAAGCGTGCCCAGCAAGCGTTCGTTGTCTCGCTGGTGTAGGCCAATAGAAGGCTCGTCGAGGATGTACATGACGCCGACCAGGCCGGCACCGATCTGGCTCGCCAGGCGGATACGCTGGGCTTCACCGCCGGACAGCGTGTCAGCGCTGCGGTCCAGGGTCAGGTAGTCTAGACCCACGTTCACCAGGAATTGCAGTCGCTCGCAGATCTCCTTGAGAATCTTGTCGGCAATTTCGCCGCGACGGCCCGGTAGCGTGAGTCCAGCGAAATATTCTGTGGCGTCGCCAATCGGCAGCCCGGTCACTGCCGGTAGCGTCTTGTCCCCGACCCAGACATGGCGAGCTTCGCGGCGCAGCCGAGTACCACGGCACTCCGGGCAGGGCTGTGTGCTGAGATACTTGGCCAGTTCTTCACGTACTGAGTTGGATTCGGTTTCCCGATAGCGGCGCTCGAGGTTGGGGATAATGCCTTCGAAAGGGTGTGACCGTTTGACGATGTCGCCGCGGTCGTTCAGGTATCGGAAGTCGACATTTTCCTTGCCGCTCCCGCGCAGAACATATTTCTGCTGCTCGGCGGGCAGGGTGTCGAACGGCTCGTCGAGGCTGAACCCGTAATGCGAGGCGAGTGAGCCGAGCATCTGGAAGTAATAAACATTGCGCCGATCCCAGCCGCGGATAGCGCCTTCAGCCAGTGTTAACTCGCCATTGACCAGGCGCTTGGCGTCGAAGAATTGTTTGACGCCAAGGCCATCGCAGGTTGGGCAGGCCCCTGCGGGATTGTTGAAAGAGAAAAGCTTTGGCTCCAGCTCGCTGATCGAGTGTCCACAGACGGGGCAGGCGAAGCGAGCGGAGAAAATCATCTCCTCGCTGTCATCCTCTTCTTCCATCGGCGCCACCAAGGCGATGCCGTCGGCCAGTTTCAGTGCCGTCTCGAACGATTCGGCGAGGCGCTGCTGCAGGTCGTTGCGGACCTTGAAACGATCCACCACAACGTCGATGGAGTGCTTCTTCTGCTTGTCCAGTTTCGGCAGTTCATCGAGCTCGTAAAGTCGACCGTTGACCCGCGCGCGAACAAAGCCCTGGGCGCGTAACTCATCGAATACCGCCAGATGTTCGCCCTTGCGCTCGCGGATTACTGGCGCAAGAAGCATCAGCTTGCGGCCTTCAGGAAGCGCGAGGACCTGGTCGACCATTTGGCTAACTGTCTGGGCTTCCAGTGGGGCGTCATGGTCAGGGCAGCGTGGCGTGCCCGCACGTGCATAGAGCAGTCGCAGGTAGTCGTAAATCTCGGTGATGGTGCCGACGGTGGAACGTGGGTTGTGGGAGGTCGACTTCTGCTCGATGGATATGGCCGGGGAGAGCCCTTCGATGGTATCGACGTCGGGCTTTTCCATCATCGAGAGAAACTGCCGGGCATATGCCGACAGAGATTCGACGTAGCGGCGCTGGCCCTCGGCATAAAGCGTGTCGAAGGCCAGCGAGGACTTGCCCGAACCAGACAGGCCTGTGATCACGATCAGTTTGTCGCGTGGCAAGGTCAGGTCGATGTTTTTCAGGTTGTGGGTACGAGCCCCACGAATCAGAATCTTGTCCAAAGCAGCCTCGCATGGCGGGCGAAAACCCGAAAGTATACGGCCACGGGCGACATCGCGGCAAAGTAGCGAACCTGTGCCGGGCAGGGGATGACTGCTAGAATCGCCGCCGGTTAATTCAAGCGAGACCCCACATGCAGGATCCTTACAGCGAGCGCATGAGCGCCAGCGAAACCCGTGCAGCCTCCGGCTTAGCCTTGGTTTTCGCGTTTCGCATGCTCGGCATGTTCATGGTGCTGCCGGTGCTAGCAACCTATGGTATGGATCTGCAGGGCGCGACGCCGGCACTCATTGGTCTCGCCATTGGTGCTTATGGTTTGACCCAGGCGGTGCTGCAAATTCCGTTCGGAATCATTTCCGATCGAATTGGCCGCCTTCCAGTGATCTATTTCGGGCTGTTGATCTTTGCCGCTGGCGCGGTGTTTGCCGCGACGGCCGATACCATTTGGGGGGTCATCGCCGGTCGTGTCCTGCAGGGGGCGGGTGCGATCTCGGCCGCGGTAATGGCGCTGTTGTCCGATCTGACCCGTGAGCAGCATCGCACCAAGGCAATGGCGATGATCGGCATGAGTATCGGGGTGTCGTTCGCGGTGGCGATGGTTGTCGGCCCGCTGCTGACGAGTGCATTCGGACTTTCCGGACTGTTTTGGGTGACGGCTGGTATGGCAGCGCTAGGCATGCTGGTCGTAGCCGTACTTCCGCGCGCGCCAGCACATATTCGGCACCGGGAATCCGGAGTCGCCCGGCAGGCGCTGGGTGCAACGCTCCGCCATTCCGATCTGTTGCGGCTTGATTTCAGTATTTTCGCGCTGCATGCGGTTCTCATGGCCAGCTTCGTCGCGTTACCGCTGGCGCTGGTGAATGAAGCCGCCCTGCCCAAGGAGGAGCACTGGTGGGTGTACCTTACCGCGCTGGTAGTAGGTTTCTTGGGTATGGTGCCTTTCATTATCTATGGTGAAAAGAAGCGTCAGATGAGGCGCATCGTCCTGGGTGCGGTCGCGGTGCTGGTACTTTCCGAGTTGTTCCTCTGGTGGTTCGGCGATCGGCTCTGGTCGTTGGTCGGCGGCATGATCGTCTTCTTCATCGCTTTCAACTTGCTGGAAGCTTCATTGCCGTCGCTGATCAGCAAGGTCGCCCCGGCGGGTGGCAAGGGAACGGCGATGGGGATCTATTCAACGAGTCAGTTCCTTGGTTCCGGCCTGGGCGGCGTGCTCGGCGGCTGGCTCTACCAGCTGGGTGGTCTAGGGACGGTATTCGCAGGATGTGCAGCGCTGTGTGCGCTCTGGTTTATCGTTACCTGGAGCATGCGAGAGCCGCCGTACGTCACGGGGCTGCGTCTGCCGCTGTCCGCCGGTGCGGCGCGTAATCCGGCACTTACGGAGCAAATGATGGCGATCCCGGGTGTATCCGACGCGGTGGTGATCGTCGAGGAGGCCGCTGCTTATGTGAAGGTGGACATGAAGGTGCTGGATCGGGCTGCACTGGATCACCTGGTGGCCTGATAGAAAGGTGCCCCATTTCTGGTACGCAGGTTTGGCTTTGGCCTTCGTCCGGTCGCGTCGGTTGGCCCACTTCGGGCCGGTAGGGTAAGATTGCCGGTCATTGGCTATTTCACGCTTGTGGATTCGAGCCAACCACATTCATGTTTGAGCAAAGGAGTTACCCATGGCCAGAGGGGTGAATAAAGTCATCTTGATCGGCAATGTCGGCGGCGACCCGGAAACCCGCTACATGCCCAATGGCAATGCGGTGACCAACATCACGCTGGCCACCACCGACAGCTGGAAGGACAAGCAGACCGGCCAGCAGCAGGAGCGCACCGAGTGGCATCGCGTCGTGCTGTTCGGCAAGGTTGCCGAGATTGCTGGCGAGTACCTGCGCAAGGGCTCGCAGTGCTACATCGAAGGGCGCCTGCAGACCCGTGAGTGGGAAAAGGAAGGCGTTAAGCGCTATACCACCGAGGTGGTCGTGGACATGGGCGGGACCATGCAGTTGCTGGGTGGCCGTGGTGGCAGCTCCGACGATGCGCCGCGTCAATCTCAGCCGCGCCCGCAGCGTGAATCCCAACCGCAGCAGCAGTCGCGGCCCCAGTCTCAGCCGCAACCCGCTCAGCAGCCGGCTCCGGACTACGACAGCTTCGACGACGATATCCCGTTCTAGAGTTCACTCCATGCGAATGCGCCTGATGCTGTTGGGCGGCGGTAATGCCCTGGGTCAGGCGCTTATCCGCCTGGGCGCCGAGGAAGACATTGGCTTTCTCGCGCCGCGCCCGCCCAGTCAGGGCTGGGATGCGCCAAGTCTGACCACTTTGCTCGACGATAACCGTCCGGATATCGTGATCAACCTTGCCTATTACTTCGACTGGTTTCAGAGCGGGCGGGTGGATGAAACGGCGCTAACCAAGCAGGAGCGCGCTGTCGAGCGCCTGGCCGAGCTGGGGCAGCATCATCAGTTCGTTCTGATGCAGCCGTCCAGCTACCGTGTTTTTGACGGGGCCCGAACGACTTCCTACAGCGAAAAAGACGAAGTGGCGCCGCTGGACGCGCGTAGCTGTGCCCTTTGGCGTATGGAGCAGAGCGTGCGTGCGCTTTGCCCTCGGCACGTTCTTCTGCGCTTTGGCTGGTTGCTGGACGACAGTTCGGACGGCTTGCTAGGCCGTTTCCTTCAGCGTCTTGAGCAGAGCGAGGAGCTTTGTCTCGCCGATGACCGTCGCGGCAATCCTACGCCAGTGGAAGATGCGGCGCGGGTCATCCTGGCTGTGCTGAAGCAATTGGATTGTCAGGCGCCACTGTGGGGAACCTACCACTATGGTGGGCATGAAGCGTCAACCCCGCTGGTGGTCGGCCAGGCGCTCCTGGCCGAGGCGGCCAGTCATCGCCAGCTGGCGGTTGAAAGCCTGACCCCTATCGCTCATGCGGCCTGCTCAGATGCAGCAGACGAGCCGCAGCACGGCGTGTTGGCCTGCAAGAAAATATTCAACACCTTCGGCATCAAGCCGCGCGCCTGGCGCACCGGGCTGTCGAGCCTATTGGAGCGCTATTATCGTCATGGCTGAGCTGCCTGTTCTGGTTACCGGAGGGGCCGGGTTCATCGGCTCTAACCTTGTTGATGCACTTGTTGCTCGAGGCTACTCCGTTCGGGTATTGGACAATCTGTCTACTGGCAAGCGCAGTAATTTGCCGGATCATGCGGGCGTTGAGCTGATGGTCGGCGACGTCGCGGATGCACAAACCATGCGCGATGCCGTTCGGGGATGTCGCGCCGTTGTGCACCTTGCGGCTGTGGCATCGGTACAGGCCTCGGTCGATGATCCGGTTGGTACGCATCAGAGCAATCTAGTAGGAACGCTGAATCTCTGTGAGGCGATGCGCGAAGCCGGTATACGCCGGGTTCTTTTTGCATCGAGTGCGGCGGTATACGGCAATAACGGAGAGGGCGAGCCCATAGGCGAAGACACGCCGAAAGCGCCACTGACGCCCTATGCTGCAGACAAGCTGGCCAGCGAGCACTATCTGGATTTCTACCGGCGTCAGCATGGACTTGAACCGGTAGTCTTCCGTTTTTTCAATATCTACGGCCCACGCCAGGATCCGTCCTCGCCCTATTCGGGCGTGATCAGCATCTTTACCGAGCGTGCCCAGAAGGGCTTGCCTATCGCCGTTTTTGGCGACGGCGAGCAGACGCGCGACTTCGTGTATGTCGGCGATCTCGTCGAGCTTCTCATGCAGGCGCTGGAGTCGTCGGTGGTTCCGGAGGGCGCTGTGAATGTCGGACTGAACCAGGCGACCTCGCTGAACCAGCTGCTTGATGCAGTGGGTGAGGTGCTTGGCGAATTACCCGAGGTGACATACCAGGCGGCGCGGCATGGGGACATCCGGCATTCGCGCGCTAACAATACGCGGCTGCAGCAGCGCTATCGCTTACCAGAGCCTGCTACCGGAATGCGTGAAGGTCTGGTCAAATTGCTAGGTTTGTAGCGATTCGCGGAAACAGAAAAAGGCGCCGAATGGCGCCTTTGTTTTGTCTGAGGTTCGGCAGTGCCGATGACTTCAGAACTTGTAGCCGAGACCGACCATGTAGACCATTGGATCGACGTCAACATCGACTTTGACCTTGGCGCCGCCGAAGTTCGTTGTGCCTGTCGTATCGATGTCGATATAGCGAACCTGGGCGTTGACCATCACATTGTCGGTCAGCATGTAATCCATGCCCACTTGCGCAGCCAAGCCCCACGAGTCCTTCATGTCCAGGCCGCTGAAGCCCTTGCCCTCAGCTTCGCTGCTGAGCTTGTCATCGAAGAACCAGGTGTAGTTGATGCCAGCGCCGACGTAGGGTTGGAACGCTGACTTGCTGTCGAGCGGGTAGTACACGACGCTGAGGGTCGGTGGCAGATGCTTGAGTTCGCCCAGCTTGCCGTTCAACGATGCAAAACCGCCGGGCATGCCAGCAACACCGACGTCATGAGTGAAGGGGCTGGCGGCGAGCAGTTCGATACCGATTTTGTCGGTAACCATGTAGGCGAAGTTCAGACCCAGCTGGGTGTCGCTATCGAGCGTAGCCTTGGTGCTGGCAACGCTCGTGGAGAGGGCGCCTACCCAGATGTCACTGCTTTCCTCGTGCGGATCAACAGTAATCGCACCAGCACGCAGAAGTACATCACCAGCCTGGTAGGCCTGGGCGAAGGGGGAGGCGAGAGCTACGGCCAGCACGGACGCGGTAAACAGGGTCTTGCGCATAATGGAAACTCCATAGAGACATGGTGTGTTGCGACTGGTGGCCATGGTAGGGCGTGCGGACCTGGCGACTTTGATCCAGCTCAACGAAACGTTCCGCTTTGCCCCGGCTGCGACGTAATGCCCGGGTTGCCTTCTTTTGCGGATCTAGATGATAATGTTTCTCTTTTCTGAACCGCAGTGGCCGGATATGCGTCGTGGTTTAAAGATGAGCTGCGCGACTATTGCAAGCTGTTATAACATAACGTTTTAGGCTGCCGTGAACCGAGGATCCGCTCCGCATGAATCAGTACCCGACCCGCTTGTTCGCAGGCGTGCTGTTGTCGTTATGCCTGCCGCTTAACGCAGCTCCGCTGGACGCTGCGCTAGAAGAAAGCCAGCAACTGGCTGCCGAAGCCAAGGCCTCGCAGGCGCGTATCGAGCAACTCGATGACGCGACGCGGCAGATGCTCACCGAATACCGCAATGCCGTTCAGCAGGCGGAGGCCCTGAAGGCCTACAACGAGCAGTTGGTGGAGTTGACCGCTGCGCAGCGCAAGGAGCTGGATGGATTTCAGCGTCAGCTGGACAGCATCGAGCGCACCCAGGAAGCCGTTGCGCCGCAGATGGGACGGATGATTGAAGTGCTTGAGGAGTTCATCGCAGCAGACCTTCCGTTCCTCCCCGACGAGCGCGCCGATCGCCTCGCCAGTCTGCAGGACATTCAGGCGCGCGCTGACGTCAGCCTTGCTGAGAAATATCGCCGCATCCTTGAGGCCTACCAGATCGAGAGTGACTACGGCCGCACTCTGGAGGCCTGGCGCGGCGAGCTGCCGGTCGAAGGCGGCAGTCGCAGCGTCGAATTCCTGCGTCTGGGTCGGACGATGCTTTATTACCAGACTCTCGATGCACACGAGAGCGGTTGGTGGAACCCGAAGACCCGCGGCTGGAAAGTCCTTGATGGCAGCGCGCGTCGGCCGATCACCAAGGCGATTGCCATTGCCCGCCAACAGCAAGCCCCGACCTGGCTCGAGCTGCCCATCAAGACCTTGGCCAAGGAGGCTGCGCAATGAGCCGCTTGTTGACGTTATTGCTCATCGGACTGTTGCCGGCAATGGTTCAGGCTGCAGAGCCCCTGAGCCCCGACCAGTTGCTCCAGCGTATTCGCAGCGAGCGCGCCGCAGAAGTCGACGCCATGCAAGCGCGGGAGCAGGCCTTCATTCAGAATCGCAGCGAGCAAGCGCAACTGCTGGCGCGAGCCAATGCTGCGCTTGAAAAACAGAAAGCCGAAGCCGAGCGCCTGAAAACTGAATTCGACCGTCAGGAAGCCGAGTTGGCCGAGCAGGAAAAGCTATTGGCGCAGCGCGTCGGTCATCTCGGTGAACTGTTTGGTGTGGTCAGGCAGAGCGCTGGTGACATCGCCGGGCAATGGCAGGACAGTCTGCTCAATGCCCAGTATCCGGAGCGTTTGCAGCGCCTGCGGGCGTTGGCGGAAAGCCGCACGCTGCCGTCGGCCGATGATCTGGACAGCTTCTGGATGACGCTGCTCGAAGACCTTACGGCCAGTGGTCAGGTGGAGCGTGTCGAGCTGCCGGTAGTCGGCGTCGATGGGCAGCGCAGCACCCAGCCGGTTCTGCGGGTCGGTAACTTCTCGGCATTCACCGATGATAATTTCCTGCGCTACGACAGCGACGCTCGCGAGTTGCTGACGCCGAGCCGCCAGCCTGCCGGCATGGGGACGGTCAATGACTACATGAACAGCAGCGAGGCGTTGGCCACGCTGCCGATCGACCCGAGCCGCGGTTCGTTGCTGGCTCAGCTGCAGCGCCAGCCCCAATTGTGGGACCGTGTCCAGCAAGGTGGTCTGGTCGGCTGGGTCATTCTAGTCTTGGGTGCCATCGGCCTGATCCTTGCGGTATGGCGCATGGTCTATCTGGCAAGGGTCGGGCGGGCGGTGAACCGGCAGACGCGCGAGCTCAATCAACCGCGTGACGACAACCCGCTGGGCCGTATCATCGGCGTGCTGGGACCGAAGCCTCAACTGTCCGACCTCGAGACGCTTGAGCTGAAGCTCGACGAGGCGATCCTCCAGGAGACACCACCCCTCGAGCGCGGCCAGCCGCTGCTCAAGCTGCTCAGCGCCGTCGCGCCGCTACTCGGCCTGCTGGGCACCGTGACCGGCATGATCGTGACCTTCCAGGCCATTACGCAGAGTGGCGGAGGGGATTCTCGGCTGATGGCCGATGGTATTTCTCAGGCGCTGGTAACCACGGTGCTGGGCCTGGTGGTGGCGATACCACTGTTGTTCCTGCACAGCCTGCTGGCGAGCCGCAGCAAGGCGCTGATCCAGCTGCTCGAACAGCAAAGCGCTGGGCTGATCGCGCTGCATCTGTCGGGGACTCCGCGTCGTGACTGATCTGCACGGCCAATGGCTGCGTCTGGTCGACAGCGGTTATGCGCTGCTCGACTTCATGGCGGCAGGTGGCGCGGTGATGTGGGCGCTGGCTGCTCTTTGTGTGCTGTATTGGACGCTGGTCTTCGAGCGGTTGTGGTTCATGCGCCGGGTGTTTCCGCGCTGGGTGGAAGCCCGCCGCGAGGCCTGGTCACGCCTGGGTAATGATTCCGGTAGCTGGCAACGCGCCGTGCGTAGCGCCTGGCTGGCGCAGGCCCAGCAGCAACTGGCCGGACCCTTGCGCATGAGCAAGACGCTGGTGGCGATGTACCCGCTGCTTGGATTGCTGGGCACCGTCAGCGGAATGATTGCGGTATTCGATGTGCTGGCGCTTAACGGCACCGGCAACCCGCGCGGCATGGCCGCGGGCGTCTGGCAGGCGACACTGCCGACCATGGCCGGCATGGTGCTGGCCATCACTGGACTGTTTAGCCTGGCGCGTCTCGAACGTATTTCGCGCCAGGCTCTCGACCGGCTGGCCGACCAGCTGCGTCACGATTGAGGATTAACGGATGCGTATGCGTCGTCACCACTACCAGCAGGAAGAAGATACCGGCATCGACCTGACGCCGATGCTCGACGTGGTTTTCATCATGCTGATTTTTTTCATCGTCACCAGCTCCTTTATCAAGGAATCCGGTGTCGAGGTTCAGCGGCCGCAGGCCGACACCGCCAGCGCGCAGGAAAAGGGCAATATCCTGATTGCGGTGACGGCGGATGGTCAGGTCTGGATCGACAAGCAGGCCGTGGACGTACGCAGCGTCAGGGCCCACGTCGAGCGCATGCGCGTCGACCAGCCGGAAGGTGCCGTCGTGGTGCAGGCCGATCAGGATGCGCGCACGGGCCTTGTGGTTCAGGTGATGGATCAGGCACGTCTCGCCGGGGTTCAGGACGTGGCCCTGGCCGCCAGTTCGGGAGCGCAGTGATGGTTCGTGGGCTGACCCGCGTCGGGTTGTCCTTCATCGCTGCCTGCGTGGTGGCGTTGCTGTTGTTTGCGCTGATGCTGAGCATGGTCAACCCGCCCCGTAGCGAGGTGACCGACGACCCGGTGGCCATTGCTAATTTCGTGCGGATGGACAATCGCAACGAAAGCACTGCCACCCGCTCGCGGCAGCAGGCACCGCAACCGCCTCAACCAAAGACACCCCAAACCCCCACGCCGCCGACCCCGAGCATGGCCACTCCGAGCGCCAATCTGCCGAAGCTCGATTTGCCCCTGCCGAACATCGACACCGGTGTATCGGTCGCCAGCGCGCCAGCGCCCAGCCTCGCCGGGCTGACAGCCGCGTCCGCTCCGGCAGCACCTCCTGCGCCAGCCGCTCCTTCGGCAGACGAGACGGCAGGACAGTCCGGTCCCGAGCAGGAAGTCATGCCGCTCAATGATGTTCGTCCCGAATACCCTTATCGGGCGCGTCAGCGCGGTATCGAAGGCCATATCAAACTCGCCTTCACCATCACCGCCGCCGGTAAGGTTGAAAACATCCGCGTGCTGGAGGCTTCGCCGTCGAATGTGTTCGATCGCGAGGCCCGCCGTGCCGCGGCCCGCTGGCGTTTCGCCCCGCGCACCGAAAACGGTTCGGCCGTCTCGCGTGAAGCCGTGAAAACCCTGCATTTCCGCCTGCAAGGAGAACGCTGACATGCCCCGTTTGCTGTTGTTGATCTCGTTGTTGTTCGCTGCATCGGCTCAGGCTGCCCAGAGCGTTGATCCCTCGGTGTTCAAAGCATTGGAACGAGCCCAGAGTGCGCAGGAGAAGGGCGACTATGGCGCTGCGCATCGCGCGCTGAAACAGGCCGAGGCAAAGCCAGGCAGTGCCGAGGAAGCCTTGTTATGGCGAAGCCGGGCGTATCTGGCCTGGGCTGAAGGCAACAATCGTCAAGCGCTGGAGCTACTCGACAAGGCGATCGCCAGTGGCAAGCTGGACGAGGCAATTCTGCCGAACGAGCGGCTCAATCTGGCGAAACTCAACCTGGTCGAACGCCGCTATGCCAAGGTCGTCAGCCTGCTGGGCTCACCCGCCAATGCAAGCGAAGAAGTGCTGCAGATGCTGGTGCAGGCTTATCAGGGGCTCGGGCAGCATGCCAAGGCATTGCCACTGGCCGAACGCTATGTCCAGGCCAACCCCAACGCGGCCGACACCTGGTTGCAGTTTCTGGTAGCCGGTAACGCTGAGCTGAAGCGTTACGAGACAGCAGAGCGCTGGCAAAGCAGGCTTCTAGCCCGTCATCCGGATCAAGCCAAGAGCTGGCGGCAGTTGGCGGGCTTGCAGCAGATGGCTGGCGATGAAGACAAGGCGCTGGCAACCCTCCGTGCGGCTCATGTCAAAGGTCTTCGATTTACTGAGGCCGAACTGGACAATCTAGTCTTGCTTGCCAGCGCCGCGGGTCAGCCCTGGCAAGGTGCCAAGCTGCTTCAGGGCATGCTTGACTCACGCCTTCTACCCAGTGATGCCAAGCGGCGCGAACGTCTGGGGATGCTCTGGTGGCAAGCGCGTGAGCGTTCGCAGGCGGCGCAGATCTACCGCAATCTGGCGGCTCAATCCGGTAGCGCCACGTTCTGGCTCAACGTCGCTCAGCTGGAGCTGGAGCAAGCCCATTGGCAGGCCGGGCTCGATGCGCTGAAGCAGGCCGAGCGCGCAGGCGCCGAGCGACGCAAGGTTCGCTCATGGCGGGAGTGGGCCGAAGGCGAGCTAAGCTTCGAGCGTCAGCGTCAGGTCGCCAGCACTCGCTGACGGTGATGGGACGAACTGAGAGGGCGCTTTCAGGCAGCGCTGAGATGTCCTGAACGAGCGCTGCGCACGCTGCGTAGTAGAGGCAAACAGAAACCCCGCACCGACGCGGGGTTTCGCTTTTCTGCGTGGTGATATGCGGATGCTGGTTAGCGAAGGGCAAGTTCGCCCGCTGTGATGTGCGAGGCTCAGTTATTACCGTGCGTCCACGATATGCGCTGTTACCTGCTGCCAGCTTGCAAGACGAAATCGATTGGTATCGCTCAATGACGCCGTTCAGCTAGTTGATAACGGCGTCGCAGCGCTGCCTTTATTCAAGCTCGTAGAGATAGATCTTCTGCGCTTCCATGCGATAGCCCGCATCGGCCAGTTCGCTGGTGGCGTGTTCGACTTTTAGCGGACCTTCAATCCAGAAGGGCTGGTACAGCTCGTCCACTTTCACCCCGAGCTCGCTGGTGGCATGCACGATCTGGTTGGACGGCGGGGGCGGCACGTGAATACAGGCGCCGAAATAGGGCACCAGCAAAAACTCGGTCACTCGTCCGTCTTCGCCCATGTCCAGCGGTACGATATAGCCGGGCAGCTTGACCTGAACACCATCGAGGTTTTCGACTACCGGCTCGGCGGGTGATTGCTGAGCCGCTGACGGGCCCGCTTCTGCGGCGAGCGCATCGGCCAGTTGCGACATATCGTGGAGCGCCACCGGGGGAGGTGGCGGCGGGGCGTCTGCCGGGATCAGGTCCGACCATTGCAGCTCACGGACTTCCGCAGCAGCGAAAGGCGCCGCGAGGGCGAACAGGGTGGCAAGCAGCAGGCGAGACATGGGGTTCCTCATACTCTGATCGATAGGCCGTCGGCCAGCGATTGCCGGTAGGCACGCCACGCCGGCACACAGCCCATCAATAGCCCGGCAAGCACTATGCCCGCCAGCACCGACCACTCATAGGCACTCGGCAGCGCCAGCGGCAGATACAGACCGTAGTGACTCTGCAGCGGCCCCTGCGCGAACGCAATGGCGATATATAACAGCAAGAGCCCGAGCAGCGCGCCCGCGAGTGCCAGACTCAGGGCTTCGACCACCAGCAGACCGGCGATATGCCAGGGCCGGGCACCCACCGAGCGCAGAATGGCCATCTCACGGCGCCGCTCGTTGAGGCTGGTGAGAATGGCGGTGAGCATGCCGATCAATCCGGTCAGCACGACGAACAAGGACACCACGAACAGCGCCTGTTCAGCGGTGCCCATCAGGCTCCAGAGCTCTTGCAGCGCCACGCCGGGCAGAATGGCCAGCAGCGGCTCGCCGCGATAGCCATTGATTTCGCGCTGCAGCGTGAAGGTGGCGATCTTGCTGTTGAGGCCCAACATGAAGGCAGTGATCTGCTTGGGTTGTAGGTCTAGCTGGCGCGCCTGTTCTGCATCGATGCGCGCGGCGCCGCGAGCCGGCATGCCGTTCTGCCAATCGATGTGCAGCGCCTCCATCCCCGCCAGATTGACATGCAGCGTGCGGTCCACCGGCGTGCCGGTGCGCGTGAGGATGCCGACTACACGAAAGGGCTTGTCGTCGTGCTTAACCAGGCTGACCGTGGCGACACCGTGCGCCAGCACCAGTTGGTCGTCCAGTTTGTAATTCAGTGACTCAGCCACTTCGGCGCCCAGCACCACTTCGAAAGGGTCATCGGCGAATGGTCGGCCGTGCGCCAGTTGCAGCGGCTGCTTGCGACCGTAACGGTAATGGTCAAAATAGGCGCTGCTGGTGCCCATCACGCGATAGCCGCGGTGAGAATCGCCCAGCGAAATAGGAATGGCCCAACTGACCCGAGGGTGCTCGGCGAAATGCTCGAAGCTCTCCCAGCGAATGTTGTTGGTGGCGTTGCCGATACGGAACACCGAATACAGCAGCAGGTTCACCGAGCCGGAGCGGGCGCCGACGATCAGGTCGGTGCCGCTGATGGTACTGGCAAAGCTGGCGCGCGCCTCGGTGCGCACGCGCTCCACGGCGAGCAGCAGGCATACCGACAGCGCGATGGCGAAAACGGTGAGCAGGGCAGTGAAGCGGCGGTTATTCAGGCTCGCCAAGGCCAGGCGCAACAGGTACATGGCCTACAACTCCGGGATGCGTGCGGCGTGATTGAGCTCCGCCAATGAGAGGCTGCGGTCGAACAGTGGCGCGAGGCTTTGGTCGTGACTGACAAACAGCAGGCTTGAACCAGCCTCGCGGCATTCGGCGAACAGTAGCTGGAGAAAGGCTTCTCGACTGTCGGCATCAAGGGCCGACGTGGGTTCGTCGGCGATTACCAGTTCCGGCTGACCGATCAGTGCACGGGCTGCGGCGACGCGTTGTTGCTGGCCGATCGACAGGGCTTCGGCCCGTCGCTCAAGCAGGCTCTTTGGTAGGCCGAGATGCTGGAGCAGGCTGGCTGCCGCCTGCGCAACGCTGCCATATCGCTGACGTGCGCGCGCGGCCCGTGCCCTGGAAAAATGACAGGGCAGGCTGACGTTTTCCGCCACCGAAAGGAAAGGCAGCAGGTTGAACTGCTGAAAGATATAGCCGGTGTGATCGACCCTGAATCGATCCCGCGCACCGGCCGAAAGCGCTGCGAGATCGGTGCCGAGCAGCTGAACCGTTCCGCGCTGCGCTTTCTGCACGCCGCCAATCAGGCCCAACAGGGTGGTCTTGCCGCTGCCCGACGGCCCCTTGAGGAACAGGCTCTGGTTGGGTGCCAGCGTGAAGCTGGGAATGTCGAGCAGCTCCGCCTGGCCCGGCCAGGCGAAACCCAATTGGTGCAGTTCAAGCAGTGATGCGGTCATCGAGATGATCCGTGTCGGGCAAGCCGGGAGTTTACTGCGTCGAGCCAGGCGGCAGACAGGATCAGATCAGAAGGCTGCGCGTGGCTGGTCCGCGGTGAGTTGCACGCCCTGTTGACCGTTCGGACCGATCAGCTGTGCCTGGATCTTCTGCGTACCGGGGAACGCTTTGAACAAGCCTTGCAGATCGAGCGCCTTTAGCGCTTCGGGCGCGGCGCAATTGAAGTGGTAATGCGCGTGGATTTCGCTGTGCTGGCTTTCATGATCTTCATCGTGCTCGTTGTCATGGTCATGGCCCTCACCTCCAAATAGCGGGCTCTCCAGCTCGGATTCGGCCAGGGTGCAGCCTGCTGCTGCTGTAGGCAGGCCGAACAGCCCGTTCGGCTGTTCCAGCTGTTTGCGTGCATCGGCGACCTTGCGCTTATCCGCTTCGCTGCTCGGCGCGTGCTCGAAACCCACCAGATTCATCGCCGGGCTGCGCAATTCGACTTCCAGCGTGGAACCCACCAGAGCCGCGTCCAGTTCCGCTGCGCCATGCTCGTGGGCGCCGAGACTGTCGTGGTGCGCATGATCATGGTCATGATCGTGCTCGGCAGCCAGAACAAAACCGGGCAGTAACGCGAAAGGCAGGGCAAGCAGCAGACGGCGCATGGTGATCTCCACATGGTTAATGGTTACGTTATAACAAATATCTGTTGCGACTGGCCAGTCTTCACCTCCCATGGGAGCATGCGATCTCGTTTTTCAGGAGAGTGGCGATGATTCGAATTCGCGGCAATGTCGGCGATCTGCCGGTGGACCTCAGCATTGAAATGGACGACCACGACTGGGCGCAGCTGGTGCGCCAGATGCCCGCCGCTCAGGTCGAGCCCGCCCCGGTGCCATCGGCCGACAAGCCGACGGCTGATCCCCATTGGCACGAGGCGCAGCAATTGTTGCGCGCGGCGCAGCGCATGGACGGGCCGCAGCTCTTAGCGGAGCTGCAAGCGCTGGCCGGTAGCGCTCAGATGGGCAAGCGCCTGCTGGTGCGCTTGCGTCACTGCGCTCAGGTCAAGGTGGACAGCGGTGCGGATGCACCTGTCTATCGCTGGATCGACTGAACGGCTCGACCGCGATCCGAATTAAAGGCGTTGGGTCTGGAAGGTATCGCAACGTGTCGGGTCGCCATTGTCGAAGCCGATACGAAACCACTTCACCCGTTGCGCAGAGGTGCCATGAGTGAAGGCATCCGGAACGACCCGGCCCTGGCTTTGCTGCTGCAAACGGTCATCGCCGATGGCGTTGGCCGCGTTCAATGCTTCCTCAAGATCCCCTTCCTCAAGCCAGTCATGACGCTGCTGGGCGTGGTTGGCCCAGACCCCGGCAAAGCAATCCGCCTGCAGTTCCTGTCGAACCAGTAGGCCGTTGTCACCCTCCATGCGCGCGCCGCGCTGACGGGCAGCCTGCATTTGTTGCGATACACCCAGCAGCGTTTGGACGTGGTGGCCGACCTCATGGGCGATCACGTAGGCCTGAGCGAAATCGCCCGCGACCGAAAAGCGCGAGGCCATCTCATCGAAGAACTGCAGATCGAGATACACCTGTTGGTCGCCCGGACAGTAGAAGGGGCCCACCGCCGAATTGGCGAAGCCACAGGCTGAGCTCACGCCACCACGAAAAAGCACCAGGGTAGGGTCGCGGTACTGCTGCCCGGACTGCTGAAACAAGGCGCGCCAGGTGTCCTCGGTATCGCCCAGGATCGACTGTACGAAGGCAACCTGCGGGTCGTCGCCATTGGCTGGAGCGCTGGTCTGCTGCGTTGGTGCGGGACCGGACTGGTCGGCCAGCTGACCGAGGATCTGCAGAGGATCTTGGCCGGACAACAGGCCGATCACCACGACGATAGCGACCCCCGCCAGGCTCAGGCGCCCGCCACCGATGCCTCCGCTTCGGCCGCGAGCGTCCACCACATTGTCACTGCGACGAGCCTTTTTCCAACGCATGCCTGAATCCCTCTGCCGATTGCTGTCTCTGCTCAGACCGGCCTCAGCGGCAGCAAATTCAGCGGCTCGCAGACGTTTTGTCTGTTACGTCAGTCTGCCGGGTACTCGGCCAACACCGACTGCTCACCCTCGTTGCCCACGGCAATCACCTTGAACGCATCTTTATGCGCGCCCATTTCCATACCGGGCGACCCCATTGGCATTCCGGGGACCGCTGCACCGATCAGATCGGGTTGTGCTCGAAGCTTAAGGATATCGGCAGCCGGTACGTGGCCTTCGACGAATTTCCCGTCGATCACGCCGGTATGGCAGGAGCCCAGACTATGGGGCACGCCGAGGCGGTTCTTGACCGCCGCCATGTCGGTTTCGACGTGGTCGTCGACCTGGAAGCCGTTGGCTTCCAGGTGCTCTATCCATGCTTTGCAGCAACCGCAATTGGCGTCGCGGTGCACCTCGATGGCAATGGGGTCGGCGGCCTGCGCGAAGCTGGCGAAAAGAGCGGTGACGAGCAATAAGCGGCGCATGAAGGATTCTCCGGCGGGATTGTGCGCAGCATAGCCCCATGCTCGCAGGCACCCAAGCCTGCTGGTGTGAGCGAATGTCACAGGGGGCGGCCAAAGCCTGGGGCGAACCAAAACGGGGCGATCCGGTCGGATATCCATCATGGTGCGGAGCCGCTGTCAGGAGAGTTTTCGATGCGTTTTGCCCGTTTCGTTCTGCTTGCGCAGGCGTTGGTGATGGCCTGCCTCAGTTTGGCCTACTGGCTGCGGCCTCACGAGATGGCCAATCTGAACGGCATGCTGTTGATGGAGACTGCATCGGTCAGCCATATGCGCGTCTACTACGGCGGCTTGCAGTTGGGACTGGCGCTGTTCCTGATCTGGAGCGCGCGCGCACCGGAGCGAGCTCGCCCAGCGCTGATCATGCTGGTAATGACCATGGCTGCGCTGGTGCTGGGAAGGCTGGTGTCGCTCTGGGTGGACGGCGGTGAGCTGGTCGGCTTCGATCTGGCCTCGATGCTCTACCGCGTACTGGCTGTAGTACTTGCTGGCCTCGCCTGGCGTGCTGTGCGCGAGCGTTCGGAGCCAGAGCCTGAGCGTCTCGAGCCTGCTACCCATCGGCTCGTCAGCGAATCTCCGATGCCATTCAAGTTGGGTGACACCCCACCTCACGTAGAACCTGGGTCAGGTGAGCCTTCACCTCAGCCGTTCCGTCGCGGGGATCCTGTCGCCTGACCAGCTCGTATGTACCGGATGAGTCTCTTCAGCCTGATGCCCTTATCGGGCGCTTCCGGCCAGACGTTCATAATCCAAAGTCAGTTGTTCAAGCTTGCGCAGCAGCGAGTCGCTGGTGGTGACGATTACGGTCGGCACGAAGCGTGAATCGTCCGCCAAGGTGAATCCGGCGCGGGCGAAACGCCATTGGGTATCTATCTTTTCGAGCTGGCTAGTGATTTGCGCGGTGTTCTGCGGCGACTCCTTCAGCTCAGTCAACCCATGCTCGAACTCATTGACCGCAGCATCGAAATCACTGCGCAAGCCCTGCTCTGCTAGCTTCCAACTCATGGCCAGATAAAGCATGGCGATGCGCTGTCTGAGCATGCGTTGGCGTCCGCTGCGGTTTACCAGTCGGGCGGCCTGATTGCCGCTGTGACGCTCGATCTTTCTGACCAGCGCTTCGCTCTGGCTGAGGAGGCGGTCAGCCAGGCGCAGCAGTTCGGCGGATTGGCTGCGGTCCGGGCGGGTTAGAGCCAACTGACGATACTGGTGCCAGGTGTCAGTTGCTTCGTTCAATGCTTTGCGGATATCCCTGTCAGCGGCGTATTCATCGAGCCACTGAGCGTTCTCCTCGACGCCGGCAATGCTGTTGTCGAGCTGACTGGCGGCGAGGTCGACACGGGTGTCGGTGCCGATCATCAGATAGGTCTTGGCGATGCGTTGGCTGAGCATGCGCTGCATGCCGGCACGGTTGACCGCTTCTGCATCGCTGGTGCCGGCCTGACAGGGCAGGCTGCCGGACAGCAAGCCGAGCAGCAGCGTGGTGATTAACGAGGTTTTGAACATGGAGCGCTCCTGACGTCCGGGCCGACGCGATGCTGATCGTTCGGTCAGTCGCCGTGGGCGAGACAATAGAGCGCTGAGTGCTAACGGCATTGATGATTATCAAGGGTGCCAGAGCGGTGCTTCAGCCTGAGGTCTGGCGCACAAAACGGCGGCGCAGACCGGCGGCTCTGGCTCAGCCTTTGGCCTCGTGCTCCAGGATCCAGACCGCCGCTTCCACCCGCGAGCGCAGGCCCAGCTTGTGCAACAGATTCTTAACGTGGACCTTGACGGTGCCTTCGGTAATACCGAGCTTGCGCGCGATCATCTTGTTGCTCTGGCCTTTGGCAATCAGCCGAAGGACCTCTTTTTCGCGCTTGGTCAGGCTGGAGAACGATACCTGCCCGGTGGGTTTGGGCCGCACCCGGATCGCTTCGGCGAGCACCTGGGTCAGTTCAGGGCTCAAGGCCATTCGGCCGGTCGCCGCCAGGCGGATCTGCTCGATCAGCTGTTCGGCATCCATGTCCTTGAGCAGATAGCCGTCAGCACCGTTGCGCAGGGCTTCGAGTACGTGGCCCTGTTCGTCGGAGACGGTAAACATCACGATGCGTGCGTCAATGTCCACGTCGCGCATGCGGCGGGTGGTTTCCAGCCCGTCGATACCCGGCATGTTGAGGTCCATCAGGATGAGGTCGGGTTCTGTCTGTTGCGCGAGCGCGATGGCGTCCTCGCCGTTGCCTGCCTCACCGACCACCTCAAGGTCATTTTCCAGTTCCAGCAAGTCACGCAGACCCCTACGCATCATGGGGTGGTCGTCGACCAGCAGGATTCGTGCAGTAGTCCCTTCGTTCATGCGTGACCCGTTCCTGTTTGAGGGGAAAAGTGGCGGTAGGCGGGCGGGAACCGCAGGTATACCAAGGTGCCTCCGGCGGGGCGCCGACCGATGTTAATGGTGCCGTTCAGGCTGTTGGCTCGCTCGCGCAGGATGATCAGGCCATAGTGGCCGGCACGCTGCTCCTCAAGTCGGATGCCGATGCCGTCGTCCTCGATCGTGACGTGAATGGTGCCCAGCGTGTCCTGAGTCAGGCGCAGCCAGCAATGCGCCGCCTCGGCATGCTTGACCACATTACTAAGCGCTTCGCGGACGATCTGCAGGCAGTGCACTTCTTCGTTGGGCGTGAGCGGGCAGTGATCGAGCTGGTAGTCACTCTCGACCTGCAGCCCCGAGTGGGCGCTGAACTCCTGAATTGTGGCGTACAGCGCCGGTTTGAGCCCGGGCTCGTTGACCTTGATACGAAACGTAGTAAGCAATTCACGCAACTGGCGATAGGCCGCACTCAGCCCCTGCTCAATTTGCTGCACGCTGTCGTCCAGTTGTGCCTGGTCGCTCTGCTTCTGCATCAGCCGCTTGAGGCGGGCCAGTTGCAACTTCTGCGCGGCTAGCGCCTGGGCCAGTGAATCGTGCAGCTCACGGGCAATCACCGCACGCTCCTCCATCAAGGCCAGGCGCGCCTGTTTCTGGCCGAGTCGGGCCAGGCTCAGCGATGCGGCGAACAGGTCGGCCAAGGTCGTCAGCGGTAGCGTCTGCCAGGGCTGCAGTGGCTCGCCTGTACGACTGGCCACCCGCAGCGAGCCCAGCTCGTCCGGCCCTGAGCGCAGCTCGAATGTCAGCAATGTTTCGCCAGTCGGCAGTCGGCCGGTCTGGTTAACTGGGCAGGCATCGCACTGGGGCAGCTGGCAGTATTCCGGTGGCTGCAGATCGTGTGAGGTCATCGCCGTGTGGCTGCCCGCTTCGGAGGATCGGTTCAGGCACAGCGATATCGGGCCGGTGCCTAGGATCTGCTGCACCTTACTGAGTTGCGCGCCCATCATCTGGGAGGGGTCGTCCGGCTTGCTGTAGAGCATCCGGGCGCTGTCGAACAGCAGCTGCAGCGTGGCGTTGCTGCGAGTCAGGGCGGCGGTCTTGTCATCGACCTTCTGTTCCATGTCCGCGTAGAGGCCGGCCAGTTCCTGACTCATCTGGTTGAGCGTGCGGGCCAACAGGCTCAACTCGGTATCGCCGGGAATCTGCACCTGGCCGCTGAAGTCACCCTTGCCGATATCGCGGGCCATCCGGGTCAGGCTGCGCAGCGGTGTGGCCAGGTTGTTGTGCAATCCGTAGATCAGCACGAAGGCGATTACCACGATGACGAACAGCGTACCGGCCTGCAGGGCGCGGATAACGCTGAGCTTGCCTTCCGAGGCTTCCTGCAGCGTGCGAACAAAGGTGTCCAGCTCATTGACGAACGCTGGCGCCTCCCGACGATACTCCTCGAGCCGTGCCGGTTGCGCATCGAGCAGGGGACGCATGCCTTGGTCCCAGTGCTGCGAAACCGCGGCATGCAATGCTGGCAGCTGGGTACTGTCGTGGCGGTGCAAAGCCGAGCGCAACGAGGCGGAACGCAACGTCTGCTGCAGGGTTTCAATGCGCTCGGAGAGCAGGGCCTGCGAGCCGTATTCGGCGGTGAAGGCCAGACGGTAGGCCTGCATGCGCAAACTGCCAGCCTGATTGATCGCCTCGGCATCGCCTTCCAGAGCGTCCGCCAGGTAGAGGCTGGCAAGCATGCTGATCAGCGAGACACCGATGATGACCACGAAGGCCACCAGCGTATTGAACACGATCGAGTGGCGGGTGGAGAGCGGCTCGCTTTCGGTTGAAGACATGTTCGGCTCGACGATCAGGCGATGCTGCATTCTGCGCCTGGTCGGGCCCGCTGGCCACGGGTGAGCGCGTACCTCCAATGCTTTCGAACCCTCTTCTAAGGCGCCGCCGTTGGCCGGCGCTACTGCCTAACCCGCTGATTCTAAATTGTTTTTATTATTGAGATGGGGATACCTCGGAAGAGGTAGTCAAGAGGCGTGTGGCAAATCGCCGTTTCCCCTGTATTGACCACAGTCAAATTCGGATCGATCCCCTCCCCTTAGCGTGCAAGCCATTCCTGAACCCGCTGCGTTTGCCGGCCGGGTGTCTTGGCGCCAAGAGGATCGACCAATGAGCAATATCGAAAAGTGGGATGTGGAGGACCAGATCTTCTGGGACACCACTGGCAAGCGGGTCGCCAATCGCAATCTGTGGATTTCCATCCCGAGTCTGCTGATGGGCTTCGCCATCTGGTTGATGTGGGGCATCGTCACGGTGCAGATGCTCAACCTCGGCTTTCCGTTCGCGCCCGCCGAGCTGTTCACCCTGACCGCCATCGCCGGTCTTACCGGTGCCACCCTGCGCATTCCGGCGTCGTTCATGATCCGCATCGCCGGTGGGCGCAACACCATCTTCCTCACCACCGCGCTGCTGATGATTCCTGCCGCCGGCGCGGGCATTGCCCTGCAGAGCCAGGACACACCACTGTGGGTCTTTCAGCTGCTGGCCTTCCTCTCCGGTATCGGCGGCGGCAATTTCGCCTGCTCGATGAGCAACATCAGCACCTTCTTCCCGAAGAACCAGCAGGGATTGGCCCTGGGCCTCAACGCCGGCCTCGGTAACTTCGGTGTCACCACCATGCAGATCCTGATCCCGCTGGTGATGACTGCCGGCGTGTTCGGCTTTATCGCCGGTGAGCCGATGACACTGGTCAAGGACAGCGGCACGTTGATCGGCGGCATTTCGGCCGGAACCGATACCTGGATTCAGAATGGTGGCTGGGTCTGGCTGCTGTTTCTGGTGCCGCTGGCCTTCGCCGGCTGGTTCGGCATGAACAACCTGCTGGTGATCTCGCCAACGCCGGGCTACCCGCTCAACGCCTTTGGCAAGATTCTCGGGCTCTACGCCGTCGCCTTTGTCGCCGCCGGCCTCGGCCTGTACCTCTACCTGCCTGCACCGACCGGCCTCGGCGTACTGAACATGTGGGGCGTGATGCTGCTGACCATCGGTGCGACGCTCGGCATGTTGCGCCTGCTGCCGGGCAGCATCAGCCCGAACATCAAGCGTCAGTTCACCATCTTCCGCGACAAGCACACCTGGTCGATGAGTGTGCTGTACATCCTGACCTTCGGCTCGTTCATCGGCTTCTCCATGGCGCTGCCGCTGTCGATCACGGTGATCTTCGGTTTCATGAATGAGGTCGGCGCTGATGGCGTGGTGACCCGCGTCGCCAACCCCAACGCGCCAAGCGCACTCACCTACGCCTGGATTGGCCCGTTCATTGGCGCCCTGATCCGTCCGCTGGGCGGCTGGATCTCCGACAAGGTCGGCGGCTCCATCGTCACCCAGGTGATCTCGGTGGTCATGGTCATCGCCTCGGTAGCTGCCGGCTATGTGATGCAACAGGCCTACGGTTCGGCACAGCCCGAAGAGTATTTCTTCCTGTTCCTGGTGCTGTTCCTAGTGCTGTTCGCCGCCAGCGGCATCGGCAATGGCTCGACCTTCCGCACCATCGGCGTCATCTACGACCGCGAGAAGGCCGGCCCGGTACTCGGCTGGACCTCCGCTGTCGCCGCCTACGGCTCCTTCGTTGCCCCGATCGTGATTGGCGAACAGGTCAAGGCCGGCACCCCCGAGGTGGCTATGTACGGCTTCGCGGTGTTCTACGCGCTGTGCCTGATCCTCAACTGGTGGTTCTACCTGCGCCCCAACGCCTACGTGAAGAACCCCTGAGTCCGGAGAGCTGCCATGAACATCATGATTGCCTACGACAACTCGCGTAACGCCAGGAAAGCCCTGGACGCCACGCTCGAGATGTTCGGTCCGCTGAAGCCGCTGATCATGCTGGTCGGCGTGGTGGAAGAGACCCGTGACACCAGCGACTCGGCGGTCGAGCTGTACGAGCGCGAGCGTCGCGAATTCCAGGCCTTCCTGCAGGAGGCGGCGGCCAAGGTCAGCGCCTTTGGCCTGGACGTCGACGTGATCCTCGCCGAAGGCGACGCCCGCAAGATGATTCTCAAGGCCGCCGAGCACAAGAAACCCGACCTGCTGGTTATCGCGCGGCATTCCAACGAACCGGACGGCGGCTTCATCTCCCGCTCGCTGAATCTCTTGGTCGACGAGCTCGACTACATGACCTTCGGCAGCGTCAGCGCCTTCCTGGCCCGCCGGGCGCCTTGCCCGGTCCTGATTCAAGCCTGCCCCTGAGTGAGGAGCTCAACATGAGAGTTTCTACGCTGTTCGAATGGAAGCGCCCCGAGATCCGGGCCCTGCATCTGACCTGGATTGCCTTCTACATCTGCTTTTTCGTCTGGTTCGGCATGGCGCCGCTGGCCTCGAGCATGCTGAAAAGCGTGAACTGGCTGACCCCCGAAGATCTGAAGCTGTTCGCCATCGCCAACGTGGCGCTGACCATCCCGGCGCGCATCCTGGTCGGCATGGCGCTCGACCATTGGGGCCCGCGCCGGGTGTTCTCGGTGCTGCTGGTGGTCATGGCGGCGCCCGCGCTGTTCTTCGCCTTTGGTGACAGCCGCGTCCAGTTGCTGGTGTCGCGGCTGATCCTCAGCTCCATCGGTGCCAGCTTCGTGGTTGGCATCCACATGACCGCCATGTGGTTCAAGCCAAAGGACATCGGTTTCGCCGAGGGCTTCTACGCCGGCTGGGGCAACTTCGGCTCCGCCGCTGCCGCCATGAGCCTGCCGGCCATCGCCATCCATGCCTTCGGTGGTCCGGAAGGCTGGCGCTGGGCGATTGCCAGCTCGGCGATCATCATGGCCGTCTACGGCGTGTACTACTGGTTCGCGCTCACCGACGGTCCGGCCGGCACCATCCACCGCAAGCCGCACAAGGCCAGCGCGCTGGAAGTCAGTACCTGGGCCGACATGATCAAACTCATTATCTGGACCATCCCCATGGTCGGCGTGCTGGGCATTCTGGTCTGGCGCATCGAGGGGCTGGGTTATCTGAGTGCCACGGGCGCGCTGATCAGCTATGCGGTGATCGCGCTGGTGGTGATCTTCCAAGTGGTGCAGATCCTGCGGGTCAACGTGCCGATCCTGAAGAAGGGCGTGCCGGAAGACGACAAGTACCCCTTCAACACCGTGGCCGCGCTCAATTCCACCTACTTTGCCAACTTCGGTGCGGAGCTGGCGGTGGTGTCGATGCTGCCGATGTTCTTCGAATCCACCTGGGGCCTGACCCCGACCACCGCGGGCATCATTGCCGCCTCCTTCGCCTTCGTGAACCTGGTGGCGCGGCCCATGGGTGGGCTGGTCTCCGACCGCTTCGGCAACCGTCGCTTCGTCATGCTCAGCTACATGCTTGGCATTGCCGTCGGCTTCCTGCTGATGGGCCTGATGAATGCCGAGTGGCCGTTGATGGTGGCTGTGGCGATCACCGTGCTGTGCTCGCTGTTCGTGCAGGGGGCCGAGGGCGCGACCTTCGGCATCATCCCTTCGATCAAGCGCCGGGTCACCGGGCAGATCTCAGGCATGGCCGGGGCCTACGGCAACGTCGGCGCCGTCTGCTACCTGACCCTGTTCACCTTCGTGACCCCCTCGCAGTTCTTCATGGTGATCGCCGCCGGTGCCTTCGTCAGCTTCGGGCTCTGCCTGCTCTGGCTGAAGGAGCCCGAGGGCGCGTTCTCCGACGAGTACTACGTGTCCAGCGTCGACCGCGAACTGGAGGCCCGCCAGAAGCTTGCGTCCTGACGTTTCTACCCCTGATGCGCCGGTCCCAGAGATCGGCCAGCCGAGATTGATAAGCCGACCGGTCGGGCCCGTGGTTCGCAACCGGAGTGAGGAGAAATAACCAATGAGCCACTTGCTCGATCAACTGCGCTTCTTCAACAGGAAGCAAGGCGAGTTTGCCGATGGTCATGGCGAAACCCGCATCGAATCCCGCGACTGGGAAAACGTCTACCGCTCGCGTTGGCAGTACGACAAGATCGTGCGGTCCACCCACGGGGTGAACTGCACCGGTTCCTGCTCCTGGAAGATCTACGTGAAGAACGGCCTGATCACCTGGGAAACCCAGCAGACCGATTACCCGCGCACCCGCAACGACCTGCCCAACCACGAGCCGCGTGGCTGCCCGCGTGGGGCCAGCTACAGCTGGTACATCTACAGCGCCAACCGCCTGAAGTACCCCAAGGTGCGCAAGCCGCTGCTCAAGCTGTGGCGTGAAGCGCGGCGCAACATGACCCCGGTGGACGCCTGGGCCAGTATCGTCGAGGATAAGGCCAAAGCCGAGTCCTACAAGAGCAAGCGTGGCATGGGCGGCTTCATCCGTTCCAGCTGGGAAGAAGTCAACGAGATCATCGCCGCCGCCAACGTCTACACCGTCAAACAGTACGGCCCGGACCGCGTCGTCGGCTTCTCGCCGATCCCGGCCATGTCGATGGTTTCCTACGCGGCCGGTAGCCGCTATCTGTCGCTGATCGGCGGCGTGTGCCTGAGCTTCTACGACTGGTACTGCGACCTGCCACCGGCCTCGCCACAGGTGTGGGGCGAGCAGACCGACGTGCCGGAATCGGCCGACTGGTACAACTCCAGCTACATCATCGCCTGGGGCTCCAACGTCCCGCAGACCCGTACGCCGGACGCGCATTTCTTTACCGAAGTCCGCTACAAGGGCACCAAGACCGTCGCCATCACCCCGGACTACGCCGAAGTCGCCAAGCTCACCGACCTCTGGCTCAACCCCAAGCAGGGCACCGACGCCGCCCTGGCCCAGGCCTTCGCCCACGTCATCTTCAAGGAATTCCACCTCGAGACACCAAGCGCCTACTTCCGCGACTACGCCAAGCGCTACACCGACATGCCGGTGCTGGTGCGCCTGAACGAGAAGGCCGGCAGCTACATCGCCGACCGCTTCCTGCGCGCATCCGACCTGGCCGACAACCTCGGTCAGGACAACAACCCCGAGTGGAAGACCATCGCCGTCGACGGCAGCACCGGCGAGCTGGTCTCGCCGCTCGGCTCCATCGGTTATCGCTGGGGCGAGAAGGGCAAGTGGAACATCGAAGCCCGCGAAGGCAAGGACGGCCGCGACGTCGACCTCGCCCTGACCCAGATCGAGGGCGGCGAGACGGCCGAGGTCGCCTTCCCGTATTTCGGCGGCATTCTCCACGAGCATTTCCAGCACGCCGAAGGCGAGAGCATCCAGCTGCGCCGCGTCCCGGTGCGTAGCATCACCCTGGCCGACGGCAGCACCACCAAGGTCGCCACCGTATTCGACCTGATGGCCGCCAACCTGGGTATCGACCGGGGTCTGGGTGGCGCTAACGTCGCTTCCAGCTACGACGACGCCAGCGTGCCGGGCACTCCGGCCTGGCAGGAAGTCATCACCGGCGTGGCGCGTGAGAAGGCGATCCAGATCGCCCGTGAATTCGCCGACAGCGCCGACAAGACCCATGGCCGTTCCATGATCATCGTCGGTGCGGCGATGAACCACTGGTACCACATGGACATGAACTACCGCGGCCTGATCAACATGCTGATGTTGTGCGGTTGCGTGGGTCAGACCGGTGGTGGCTGGGCACACTACGTGGGTCAGGAAAAGCTGCGTCCGCAGTGCGGCTGGCTGCCGCTGGCCTTCGGCCTCGACTGGAGCCGTCCGCCGCGGCAGATGAACGGCACCAGCTTCTTCTACAACCACAGCTCGCAGTGGCGTCACGAGAAGATGAGCATTCACGAAGTGCTCTCGCCGCTGGCCGACAAGTCGCAGTTCCCCGAGCACATGCTCGACTACAACATTCGTGCCGAACGCGCCGGCTGGCTGCCGAGCGCACCGCAGCTCAACCGCAACCCGCTGCAGATCTGCCGTGACGCCGAGGCTGCCAGTCTGTCGCCGGTGGACTACGTCACCCAGTCGCTGAAGGACGGTTCGCTGAAGTTCGCCTGCGAGCAGCCGGACAACCCCGATAACTTCCCGCGCAACATGTTCATCTGGCGCTCCAACCTTTTGGGCAGCTCGGGCAAGGGCCACGAGTACATGCTCAAGTACCTCTTGGGCACCAAGAACGGCGTGATGAACGAGGACCTCGGCAAGCGCGACGGCTTCAAGCCGCTCGAAGCCGAATGGCAGGACGACGGCGCCATCGGCAAGCTCGACCTGGTCACCACCCTCGACTTCCGCATGTCCTCGACCTGCGTGTACTCCGACATCGTTCTGCCGACCGCGACCTGGTACGAGAAGGACGACATGAACACCTCGGACATGCACCCCTTCATCCACCCGTTGTCGGCGGCCATCGACCCGGCGTGGGAAGCGCGTTCGGACTGGGAGATCTACAAGGGCATCGCCAAGGCCTTCTCGAAGATGGCCGAAGGTCACCTGGGGGTGGAGAAGGATCTGGTCACCGTACCGCTGCTGCACGACAGCCCCGGCGAACTGGCTCAGCCGTTTGGCGGCACCGACTGGAAAACCGCTGGCGTCGATCCGCAGCCGGGCAAGAACTGTCCGAACATGGCAGTGGTCGAGCGCGACTATCCGGCCACCTACAAGAAATTCACCTCCCTCGGCCCGCTGCTCGACAAGCTCGGCAACGGCGGCAAGGGCATCAACTGGAACACCCAGGCTGAAGTCGATTTCCTCGGCGAGCTGAACTACAAGGTGCGCGACGAGGGCGTCAGCCAGGGTCGTCCACAGATCGAGTCGGCCATCGACGCAGCCGAGGTCATTCTCAGTCTGGCGCCGGAAACCAACGGCCACGTGGCGGTGAAGGCCTGGGCCGCGCTGTCGGAATTCACCGGCCGCGACCATAGCCACCTGGCGCTGCCCAAGGAGCACGAGGCGATCCGCTTCCGTGACATCCAGGCTCAGCCGCGCAAGATCATCTCCAGCCCGACCTGGTCAGGCCTGGAAGACGAGCATGTGTCGTACAACGCCGGCTACACCAACGTCCACGAGTTCATCCCGTGGCGCACCATCACCGGCCGCCAGCAGTTCTTCCAGGATCACCCCTGGATGCAGGCCTTCGGTGAGCAGCTGATGAGCTACCGGCCGCCGATCAACACTCGCACCATCGATTACGTGAAGGGCAAGAAGAGCAACGGCCATACCGAGATCGTCCTCAACTGGATCACCCCGCACCAGAAGTGGGGCATCCACAGCACCTACTCGGACAACCTGATCATGCTCACCCTGAGCCGTGGCGGCCCGATCGTGTGGATGAGCGAAATCGATGCCAAGAAGGCCGGCATCGAGGACAACGACTGGATCGAGTGCTTCAACGCCAACGGCGCCTTGACCGCCCGTGCGGTGGTCAGCCAGCGCGTGATGGAAGGCATGGTGATGATGTACCACGCCCAGGAACGCATCGTGAACGTGCCCGGCAGCGAGACCACCAAGACCCGCGGCGGCCACCACAACTCGGTGACCCGCGTGGTGCTCAAGCCCACCCACATGATCGGCGGCTACGCCCAGCAGGCGTACGGCTTCAACTACTACGGCACCGTGGGTTGCAACCGCGACGAGTTCGTCGTGGTACGCAAGATGGCCAAGGTCGACTGGCTCGACGGCCCGAATGGCAACGACCTGCCGCAACCCCTGCCGCAAGACATCTGAGGAATAGGCCATGAAGATTCGTTCACCCGAGGTGGCAGCGCATGGTCCCCGGACCATGCCCGCTCTGAAGATCAAGGCGCCGGTTGTGGAGGCTGCACAATGAAAATTCGTTCACAAGTGGGCATGGTCCTGAACCTGGACAAGTGCATCGGCTGCCACACCTGCTCGATCACCTGCAAAAACGTCTGGACCAGCCGCGAAGGTATGGAATACGCCTGGTTCAACAACGTCGAGACCAAGCCTGGCATCGGCTACCCGAAAGAGTGGGAAAACCAGGACAAGTGGAGGGGCGGCTGGGTACGCAATGGCGACGGCACCATCAATCCGCGCATCGGCGGCAAATTCCGCGTGCTGGCGAACATCTTCGCCAACCCGGACCTGCCGACCATCGACGACTACTACGAGCCGTTCGACTTCGATTACCAGAACCTGCACACCGCGCCGATCTCCGAGCACCAGCCGGTGGCCCGGCCGCGCTCGCTGATCTCCGGTCAGCGCATGGAGAAGATCGAGTGGGGCCCGAACTGGGAAGAAATCCTCGGCACCGAGTTCGCCAAGCGGCGCAAGGACAAGAACTTCGACAAGGTCCAGGCCGACATCTACGGGCAGTACGAAAACACCTTCATGATGTACCTGCCGCGCCTGTGCGAGCACTGCCTGAACCCGACCTGCGCGGCCTCCTGCCCGAGCGGTGCGATCTACAAGCGCGAGGAGGACGGCATCGTTCTCATCGACCAGGAGAAGTGCCGCGGCTGGCGCATGTGCATCAGCGGCTGCCCGTACAAGAAGATCTACTTCAACTGGAAGAGCGGCAAATCCGAGAAGTGCATCTTCTGCTTCCCGCGCATCGAGGCCGGCATGCCGACCGTCTGCGCCGAAACCTGCGTCGGCCGCATCCGCTACCTCGGTGTGCTGCTGTACGACGCCGACCGCATCCATGAAGTGGCCAGCACGGTCAACGAGCAGGACCTGTACCAGAAGCAGCTGGAAATCTTCCTCGACCCGTCCGATCCGGAGGTCATCGAGCAGGCCCTCAAGGATGGCGTGCCGATGTCGGTGATCGAAGCCGCGCAGAAGTCGCCGGTGTACAAGATGGCCGTCGACTGGAAGCTGGCCCTGCCGCTGCACCCCGAATACCGCACACTGCCGATGGTCTGGTACGTGCCGCCGCTGTCGCCGATCCAGAACGCCACGGCGGCCGGCCACGTCAGCATGGACGGCGTGCTGCCGGACGTCGACAGCCTGCGCATTCCGCTGCGCTACCTGGCCAACCTGCTCACCGCTGGCGACGAGGAGCCGGTCAAGCTGGCGCTCAAGCGCATGCTCGCCATGCGTGCCTACAAGCGCGCCGAGCAGGTCGATGGCGTGCAGGACCTTGAAGTACTGGACAGCGTCGGGCTGTCGGTGGCCCAGGTCGAGGACATGTACCGCTATCTCGCCATCGCCAACTACGAAGACCGCTACGTGATCCCGACCGCGCACCGCGAGGAGGCCATGAGCGACGCCTTCGCCGAGCGCTCCGGTTGCGGCTTCAGCTTTGGCAGCGGGTGCTCGGGCGCCTCGGACACCAACATGTTCGGCGCCAAGAAGGCCAACCGCCGCGACATCATCCAGACCGTCCAGCTGTGGGAGGACTGAGCCATGCGCATCCTTAAAGTGATATCCCTGCTGCTCGACTATCCCGACCAGCACTTGCGCGACGGCCACGCGGAGCTGGCCCAGGCCATCGGCGCGGCCCGCGAGATCAGCCCGGCGCAGCGCATCGCGCTGCGGCGCCTGCTCGACGAGCTGACCGAGGGCGACCTGATGGACGTGCAGGAGCGTTACACCGACCTGTTCGACCGCGGCCGTTCACTGTCGCTGCTGTTGTTCGAACACGTGCATGGCGAATCTCGCGACCGCGGCCAGGCCATGGTCAACCTGATGGCGCAGTACACCGAGGCTGGCTTCGACATCGGTGTACGCGAGCTGCCGGACTACATCCCGCTGTACCTCGAGTACCTCGCCACCCGCGATGGCCTCGAGGCCCGCGAGGGGCTGGCCGATGTGTCGCATCTCCTGGCTCTGCTGGCGGCGCGTCTGCAGGAACGCGAAAGCCCGCATGCGGCGTGCTTCCGTGCGCTGCTGCAGATCGCCGGCGAGCCGGTGCAGGAAACCCTCGCCGGCCTGCAGGAGCAGGTCGCCGCCGAGGAACGCGACGACTCGCTGGAAGCGCTGGACAAGATCTGGGAGGAGGAACAGGTCAATTTCCTCCAGGCCGAGCAGCAGGATCGCTGCCCATCCATGCCCAGCGGGCCGGGCAAGGCTCGCGAGGAAAGCCCGGTACCGCTGCACTGGACCGATTTCAAGCATGACGGGCTGGCTGCCGCGCTCGCCCAGGAGGTGCGCAATGTCTAACTTCAATTTCCTGCTGTTCGGGGTCTACCCCTACATCGCCCTGGCCATCTGCCTGATCGGTAGCTGGGCACGCTTCGACCTGTCGCAATACAGCTGGAAGGCTGGCTCGAGCCAGATGCTGTCAAACAACCGCATGCGCCTGGCGAGCAACCTGTTCCACGTCGGCATCATCTTCATTCTGGCCGGTCACTTCGTCGGCCTGCTGATGCCCGAGGCGCTGTACCACCACTTCATCAGCAGCGGTCAGAAGCAGATCGTCGCGATGGTGTCCGGCGGCTTCTTCGGCATTCTCTGCCTGATCGGCCTGGTGATGCTGATGCACCGCCGTATGACCGACGCCCGCGTGCGTGCCACCTCCAACACCAGCGATGTGATGATCCTCTTCGTGCTGCTGGCGCAGCTGGTGCTGGGTCTGCTGACCATCGTCGCTTCCACCGGCCATCTGGACGGTTCGGTGATGGTGCTGCTGGGCACCTGGGCGCAGAGCCTGGTGACCCTGCAGCCGGTCAAGGCCGCAGGCGCCATCGAAACGGTCGGCATCATCTACAAGCTGCACGTGTTTCTCGGCGTGACCCTGTTCGTGCTGTTCCCCTTCACCCGTCTGGTGCACATCGTCAGCGCGCCGGTGTGGTACCTGGGCCGGCGCTATCAGATCGTCCGGCAGAAGGGCGTCAAGCCGGCCATGCCGCGCCCGCAGCGTCCGCGTACCTATGAAGCGCCGGCTCGCGAAACGTCCGCGCCTACGGCTGTACCCGGTTACGCCACGGCGAAGAGTAAGACCCCGGCGTGATGACTCGGCGGCTGGCGCACTTTGCGTCAGCCGCCCTGGCTGAATCGACCAAACCTTCATACGGCTTTAGCGAGGTGATCATCATGGGTTGTGGATGTGGTGGAAGCACAGGCGGAGGCGGCTGCGGTGGCGGCACGCGTCCGGAGATCGAAGTGCCGGTCGATGCCCCTCTGTTTGAGGAGCTGCCGCACGAGGAGGGCTCTGAGCAGGCGTCCGGCGAACCCTCGCTGATCGCCAGCAGTGAACAGGAGTGGCCGCGGGTTCAGGTCAACGGCGTGGCCATCGCTTCTCAGGCCATCGCCCAGGAACTGCAATATCATCCGGCCGAAAGCCGCGATGAGGCCGTGTACCTGGCGACCCAGGCGCTGGTGTTGCGCGAGCTGTTGCAGCAGCGTATTGGCGAGCTGGGGCTGGTGGTGCGAGCCGCGTCCGGCGAGAGCGAGGAGGAAGCGGCCACCCGCACCCTGATCGAACAGGAAGTGCCGCTGCCGCTGGCCGATGAGGCGGCCTGCCGGCAGTACTACAACGGCAACCAGCAGCGCTTCTTCAGCGCACCCTTGCTGGCCGCGCGGCATATCCTGCTGGCCTGCCCGGCGGATGATGCCGAAGCCCGTAGCCTGGCGCGTGAACAGGCCTTGGCGTTGATCAGGGAGCTTCAGGGCGCCCCGCAACGCTTCGCCGAACTGGCGCTGCAGCATTCGGCCTGTCCGTCGAAGGGCCAGGGCGGCGCGCTGGGGCAGATCAGCAAGGGCCAGACGGTGCCGGAGTTCGAGCGCCAGCTGTTCCGCCTGCCGGTCGGCCTGTGCCAGCAACCGCTGGAAAGCCGCTACGGCTATCACCTGGTGTTCATCGATCAGCGTATCGAAGGCGAGCAGCTGCCTTACGAGGCGGTCGCCGGTTCGATTCGCGCCGAGCTCAACCAGCGCGTCTGGCAGATCGGCGTCAGCCAGTACCTGCAGAACCTGGTGGGTGCGGCGAATATCGAGGGCATCCAGATGCAGGGCGCCGACACGCCACTGATGCAATAACAGCGGCTTGGCCCTGCGCCGGGTGGAGGGTGCTTCACCCATCCACCGCGAGGGCCCACGGTGGATGAAAAAAGCGTCATCCACCCGACGAGGTTTCAGAGGTGTTCTAGATGACTGAACTACGCGATGCCCACGACCGCCCGATCGATTACCTGCGCATGTCGGTGACCGACCGCTGCGATTTCCGCTGCGTCTACTGCATGGCCGAGGACATGACCTTCCTGCCGCGCCAGCAGGTGCTCGGGCTGGAGGAGCTGGAACGCATCGCGCGTATTTTCGTCGGCCTGGGGGTGAAGAAGATTCGCCTCACCGGCGGCGAACCACTGGTGCGCCAGGGCATCGTCGGCCTCTGCGAGCGCCTCGCGGCACTGCCCGGCCTGCGCGAACTGGTGATGACCACCAACGGCTCGCAGCTGGTCAAGCTCGCTGCACCCTTGGCGCGCGCCGGGGTCAAGCGGCTGAACATCAGCCTGGATAGTCTGGATGCCGCCAAATTCCACGCCATCACCCGCACCGGTCAGCTGCAGCAGGTGCTCGACGGCATCGGGGCGGCGCGCGATGCCGGCTTCGAGCGGATCAAGCTCAACGCCGTGGTGATGAAGGGCCGCAATGCCGAGGAAGTCGCCGACCTGGTGGACTTCGCCATCGCCGGCGGGCTGGACCTGAGCTTCATCGAGGAAATGCCGCTGGGTGACGTCGGTCGTTCGCGCGGCGAGCGCTTCTGCTCCAGTGACGAGGTCAAGGCGCTGATCGCCGAGCGGCACACGCTTATCGATTCGGCCGAGCAGAGCGGCGGCCCGGCACGTTACGTGCGCCTGCCGGAGTATCCACAAACGCGCATCGGCTTCATCTCGCCGCATTCGCACAATTTCTGCGCCACCTGCAACCGCGTGCGGCTGACGGTGGAGGGGCGCCTGCTGCTGTGCCTGGGCCACGAGAATGCCATTGACCTGCGTGCATTGCTGCGTCGCCACCCGACCAGTGATCAGCCGGCGATCGATGCCATCCACGCCGCGTTGCAGCGCAAGCCGTTGCGCCACGAATTCTCCAGTGGCGGTGAGGTCCAGGTATTGCGCTTCATGAACGTCAGCGGCGGTTGAGCCAACGACCCATGGGCTACGAGCCGACCGCTTAATTCGCTACCATCGGACGCTATTGCCGATTTGACCCACACGCCCAGCTGCCGCAATCAGGCTTGTCGCAGAAACCGCTCGTGCCATTGCCTGCAACGCTCACGGCACCACTCAGCGCGCGCATACCTCCAAAGGGGAATGGGTTCGCATACGGCACGGGTGCAGCCTGTGCACACATCTTCAAAGGAGTTTCGAGCCATGGCTCATCTGTCCAACACCGAATTTCAGGCCCTGAGCATCGCGGTGCTTACGGTGAGCGACACCCGCAACATCGATTCCGATACCTCCGGTCAGGCGCTGATCGACGGCCTGCAGAGCGCCGGCCACACCCTGGCCGAGCGGGCCATCGTCAAGGATGACATCTGGCAGATCCGCGCCCGCGTCTGCAGCTGGATCGCCAGTGAGAACGTGCAGGTCGTGCTGGTGACCGGTGGTACCGGCTTCACCGCCCGCGACAACACTCCACAGGCGGTACAGCCGCTGCTGGACAAAGACGTCGATGGCTTCGGCGAGCTGTTTCGCTACGTTTCGCTGGGCGAGATCGGCACCTCCACCGTGCAGTCCCGCGCGCTGGCCGGCATGAGCAACGGCACGCTGGTCTGCTGCCTGCCGGGCTCGACCAACGCCTGCCGTACCGCCTGGAACAAGATCCTCGTCGAGCAGCTGGACAGCCGCACCAAGCCCTGCAACTTCGTGCCGCACCTCAAGGCTTCCGCGGTCGAATACTGCGGGCCACGCTCATGAGCGCCTCTGGCTGCGATACCAGCGGCCTGAAGCCGGTCGACGAGGCCATTGCCGAGCTGCTGGCACGGGTGCCGGCGCTGCCGCCGGTGGAGCATGTGACGCTGTCCGATGCCCTCGGCCGGGTGCTGGCCGAATCGCTCGACGCACCCTTCCCGGTGCCGGCCTGGGACAACAGCGCGATGGACGGCTACGCCCTACGCGCGGCCGACCTGTCGGCCGACGGCGGTTGGCTGCCACTGGCCGGGCGCATCGCCGCCGGTGATGCGGCCGACCAGCAACTGCCCGCCGGCCACGCCGTGCGCATCTTCACCGGCGCGCCGCTGCCGCCGGGCGCCGACACCGTGGTGGCGCAGGAAGACTGTCAGGTCGAGGCGGACCGCGTGCATCTGCCCGGGGTTACCCCAGGGGCCCATGTGCGTCGGCAGGGCGAGGAGGTCAAGGCTGGCGAGGCGGTGCTGCAGGCCGGCAAGCGCTTGCGTCCGCAAGAAATAGGATTGCTGGCGAGCTTCGGCGTGGCCCGCGTCGCGGTCTATCGGCGGCTGCGCATCGGCTTGCTGTCCAGCGGCAACGAACTGCGTGAGCCCGGCGAAGCACTGGCACCAGGGCAGATCTACAACTCCAACCGTTACTGCCTGCTCAGCGTGCTGCGCAGCCTCGGGATGGAAGTGCACGACTACGAAATCCTCGTCGACGAGCTGGCGGCCAGCCGTGATGCGTTGGCGCTGGCAGCCTCCGAATGGGACATGTTGATCACCTCCGGCGGCGTCTCGGTCGGCGAGGAGGACCATCTCAAGCAGGCGATTCGCGAACTGGGCGAGCTGCACATGTGGCGCCTGGCAATTCAGCCCGGTAAGCCGCTGGCCTTCGGAGAGGTCAATGGCAAGCCGTGGATCGGCCTGCCAGGCAACCCCGCTGCGGCGCTGATCACCTCGCTGGTGGTGGCGCGGCCGTTCCTGCTCAGCGCCCAGGGTTGCACCGAGGTGCTGCCCAAGCCGCTGCGGCTGACCGCTGGCTTCGCTTGGCGCAAACCGAACAACCGCCGCCAGTATCTGCGCGCACGGCTGGAGCAGGTCGATGGCGAGATGCGTGTATGCCTGCACCCGCGGCAGGGCTCGGCGATGCTGACCTCGGCCAGCTGGGCCGAAGGCCTGGCCATCGTCGAACGCAACCGCACGCTGGAAGCGGGTGAAGTGGTGGAGTACCTGCCGTTCAGCGAGTTGCTCGGCTGACACACGAAAACGCCCGGTCGATGACAATTCGGCCGGGCGTTTTCGTGCCTGGGTCAGCTTTGTCGCTGCGGCAGCATCCGTCGAAGGACGTCGTCGCGGCGCACGTAATGATGAAACAGCGCGGCGGCCGCATGCAGACCGATCAGCCAGTAACCGAGCTCGGCCACGGTTTCGTGAATTTCCTTGAAATCGCCGGCCAGGTTCTTGTCCGGCGAAAGCAGGGCCGGCAGTTCCAGGCCAAAGAAGGGAATTGGCTTGCCCGCAGCACTCAGTGTCAGCCAGCCCAGCAGCGGCAGTCCGATCATCAGGGCGTACAACGCCAGGTGCGCCAGCTTGGCCAGCCGTTGCTCCCAGGCTGCGCTGGCGATGGCGAGCGGCGCCGGGCGCAACCATCTGGCCAGCAAACGCAGCCAGACCAGCATGAACACTGACAAACCGAGCATGAAATGCCACTGCTTGAGCAATTCGCGCGGCTCGCTGCCCTTGGCGAAATTACCCTTCAGTTCAATCGTGGCGTAGACCGCTGCAATCAGCAGCACCATCAGCCAGTGCAGGCCAATGGACACCCGTCCGTAGCGTCTTGGTATCAGTTTTTCATTCATTTCACCTACTCCGCGTGTGGATACTTGCCGCGAGTCTAGGCCTCGAAACTTAAGCGAAGCTTATCCGGGCAAGCGTCGCGACGTTTCGACGCGCCTGATAAGGCTTGCGTCGATGGAAGGTCAGCGCTGCGCGAAGGGACAGGCTCTGGGTCGGGAACAGGCTCAGGTGCGGGGGATACGCACAGCCACGCGCAGTCCACCCAACGCCGAATCGAGCAGTTCGACAGTTGCACCGTGCAGCTCAGCGATGCGCGCAACAATCGACAGGCCGAGTCCCGCGCCCTGACCGCCGTCGAGGCGAACGAAGCGCTCGAACAGTTGCGCGCGCAACTGGGGTGCAATGCCCGGCCCGCTGTCCGCAACCTCAAGGGTCAAGTGCTCGGCGGTGCTGCGCAGCTGTACCTCGATCCGTCCGCCCGTCGGCGTGTAGGCCAGCGCGTTACCGATCAGGTTCTGCAGCAGCGTCGCCAGGCTCGCGGCATCGCCGGTCAGCGTGCAGTCGGCGTGCTCATCGACTTCCAGCGCGAGCTCCTGTTCGCGGGCGATCGCCAATGGCGTCAACTCGGCGAGGGTGTCGCGTGTCAGTCGGCACAGGTCGAGCGGGGCCAGGCGCAGCTGCTGGGCGCTGGGTTCCAGCCGGGCCAGGGTCAGCAACTGCGTGACTACGCGTGTGGTGCGGTCGACCCCGGCAAGCAGCTGCCGGATGGCCTCGTCACGCTCGGCGTCGCTGCCGGCCTGCAGCGCGTTCTGAGCATGAACCCGAAGTACGGCCAGCGGCGTGCGCAGTTCGTGGGCCGCGTCGGCGATGAAGCGTTTTTCCCGGTCGACCAGTTGATTGACTTGCTGCAGCAGGCGGTTGAGCGAGGCGGCCACCGGCTCTAGTTCCTGCGGCAGCGGTGCCAGCAGCAGTGGCGCGAGGTTGTCCGGATCGCGACTCTTCAGCAGTTGCGCCATGTGGGCCAGCGGACGCAGGCCCAAGCCCACCGCCAGCCAGATCAGCAGCGCCAGCAACGGCAGGCCGATCAGGTCGGGCAGCAGGCTGCGACCGGCGATCTTGCCGACCAGTTCGCCGCGTACGTCATCGCGCTCACTGACCAGAATCCACAGATCGTTTTCACGGTCTTGCAGCAGGAAAAGCCGCCAGGAGTGGCCATCGAGCTGCACGTCGTGATAACCGCCTCTCAGGCCGCTGAAGGGCGATGCCGAGTCTGTCTTGGCCAGTTCCTGCAAGGCGCCGTTCGGTGCACCGGCGGACTGCAACACACTACTGCCATCCGCAGCGTAGACCTGAAAGCCAAGCTTGGTTTCGTAATCATGTCCGGGGACCTCCTGATCACGCCGCGCATTCACCGCAGCGTCCAAGGCAGTCTGCAATGCCTGGCGGGCCGACGGCTCCATTTCGTGCATCACCAGCCCCTGCACCAGCCGCGCACTCTGTGCCAGCTGAGCGTCGAACAGCTCTTCGATTTCGTGGCGGGCATCGCGATAACTGCGCCAGGAAATCAGGCTCAGCGACAGCAGCAGGATGCCGAGCACCAGCACCAGGGTGCGGTTGCGAATGGAGCCCCTCAGCATTTGTCCACCAGATAACCAACCCCGCGCACGGTGCGGATCAGCTCGGGAAAGAACTTCTTGCGCAGGTGGTGGATATGCACCTCCAGCGCATTGCTCTCGACTTCCTCGTCCCAGCCGTAGAGCACCTGCTGCAGGCGATCGCGGGTCAGCACGCGGCCGGGCTGGGCGATCAGCTCGTGCAACAGGACGAATTCCTTGCGTGGCAGGTTGATCGGCGCGCCCTGGTAACTGACCTGCTGGTTGACCGGGTCGAGCAGGATGTCGCGATACTCCAGCACCGGTTCCGGGCGGTTGAAGCTGCGCCGTAGCAGGGCGCGCAGGCGCGCCTTGAGTTCGGCGACGTCGAAGGGCTTGACCAGATAATCGTCGGCGCCGGCATCCAGCCCGGCGATGCGGTCGCTGGTGGCATCGCGCGCGGTGAGTACCAGCACCGGGATCGGGTTGGCGCTGGCGCGCAGGCGCTTGAGCACTTCCAGACCGTCCATACGCGGCAGGCCGAGGTCGAGGATGGCCAGCTCGAAGCTCTCGTGGCTCAATGCGTGCAGCGCGCTGGCGCCGTCCTGCAGCCAGTCCACCGTGTAGCCCTCGGGCTTGAGCGCGGTGCGGATGCCCTCACCGAGGGCACGATCGTCTTCCACCAGCAGAATGCGCATGTCGTTCCTGTCGTCCTGGGGTGCTCTGCATTCAACGCTGCCGAGCGCGGTTATTCCAGCTTTTCCTTGACCTTCGCCAGCAGCGCCTGGGCTTCGTCGCGACGGCCAGCATCGGCAGTTTCGCGGCCAGGGCGGGCGGGGGCGGCAAGGGCCTTCTCCAGTACGTTACGCGCTTCGTCATAGCGTTTCTGGCGCAAGAGGAAATCACCGTGGAAGTAATTCGGGTCGATGCCGTTCGGGTTCAGCGCCAGCGCCTGCTTGAACAGCGCTTCGGCCTTGTCCTCGTCACCGAAGCCGATTGGCCAGCCGGGCACCTGGTAGTAGAGGCTGGCGAGGCTGGTGTAGGCAGAGCCATCCAGCGCCTGTGGCTCAAGTTCGATGGCTGTTTCCAGTTCGGCCCTGGCCTGTTTGACCAGCCCCAGGGCGCCGAGCCCGCCCTTGGCGCCGGCCCAGGTGCTGAGCACGATGCCATGCCAGATATGCAGCTCGGCGGCCTGGGGTTCGCCGGCCACCGCGCTTTCGGCCTCCGAGGCGAGCCTGGCGAAGGCCGCCTGGCGCTGTGTCGCGGGCAGCTGGTAGTTGATCTCCGCCCAGCGTGTCTGGATCTGGCGCAGCGATGACTCGCCGGCCGGGCTGAGCGCGAAGGAGGGTTGACTGGCCAACGCTAGCAGGACGCTGCACAGACCAAACAGACGCTTCATGGGTGTTCTCCGGTAGAGGTGGGTTGGGACGAGGGCGGCCGCGACTGGTCGGCACGGGCGAAGCGCTTGATCACCGGCAGCTGCTTGCGCAGAGCCTGGTCGACCAGCCGTGGCAAGAGGCCGTTGAGGCGCACGAAGAGTTTTTCCGGCCAGCCGAGGTAAAGCTCTTCGCGCTCGGTGGCGATGGCATGGACGATCTGTCGGGCGACTTCTTGCGGATCGTCCATCTCCACCTTCAGCGCGTCGTTCATCGCCACCACGTCGGCACTGTTCATTGCCGTGCGGGTGGCGCGTGGCGCGATGTAGAGCACCTTGACGTGACTGTCGGCCAGCTCGCGGCGCAGCGCCTCGGAGAAGCCGCGCAGGGCGAACTTGCTGGCGCAATAAGCGGCAAAACCCGGGTAGCCGATGGAGCCGAAGGTCGAGCCCAGGTTGACCAGCAGCGCCTGCGGTTGCTGGCGCAGCAGCGGCAGCAGCAGATGGGTCAGCTGCAGCGTGGCGGTGACGTTGACGCCGATCAGCCGGGCGATGGCATCCTCGTCCTGCTGTTCGAGCAGGCTGAACTGGTTGATCCCGGCGGCATTGATCACGCAGTTGAGGCCGCCGAAACGCCGCGCGGCATCGAGCACCGTATGCCGGCCGCTGCGCTGGGTGAGGTCGGCGCAGACCAGGCTGACCTGCCCCGGATAGCGACGCGTCAGCGCTTCCAGGGCAAGACTGTCGCGTCCCACCAGTAACAGCCGTGCGCCGTTCGCGCAGAGCCGCTCGACCAGCACCTGGCCGATGCCGCCGCTGGCGCCGGTCAGCAGGATGCGCGCGTCACGCAGTTGCATGGCTGTGCTCCGGCGCGGTCAAGTTGCGGAAGATGTCGCCGTAGAGGCGGTAGACGACGCGCGCGGTGTGCACCACGGCGGCCTTGTCGTCCTCGTCGTCGAGGCGGTTCATCAGCCTCTTGAAGAATTCGATGTGCTCCAGGTCCAGGCTGCCATGCGAGGTCAGGTAGCTGAACGCCTTGGCCGGCAGCTGAAGTTTGTCCTGCAGCACGCCGGCGGCCTGGGTCGCCAGGGCGATGCTGGTGCCTTCCAGCACGTTGACCATGCCGAAGAAGCTCGCCGGGTTGTGCCGCGCGATGCGGTCGTAGACGTAGGCGACCATCAGCTCGGTGGGCAGCGCCGGTTGGCCGTGGCGCACCGCTTCGGCATCGCCGCCGCAGGCGCGGATATCGTTGAGGATCCATTCCTGATGGCCGATTTCTTCCTCGATGTACTCAGCGATGGCCTCGCGCAGCCATTCCAGCCGCTCCGGCAGGCGTGCGCCGCACGCCATCAACAGCGGCACGGTGTGCTTGACGTGGTGGTAGGCCTGGGTGAGGAAGGCGATGTACTGCGCGCGGCTGGCGGTGCCGGCAAGCGCAGCATGGATGATCGGCGCGCCGAGCAGGTACTCGCGTGCGTCGCTGGTCTGGTGCTGCAGTTGGTCGAAGAATTCCATGGTGAACCTCGAAAGTCAGGGCTGTAAGGCGTTGATCGCCGATTGGTAATGATCGAAGAGGGCGTTGCGGCGCAGGCGGCCGTTGGGAGTGGCCAGGCCGTTGTCGGGGCGAAAGGCTTCGGCGGCGCGCAGCCAGTGGTGTACACGGGCATAGTCGGGCAGGCCGGCGTTGACCCGATCGACCGCCGCCTGCAGTTCGGCATCGCCGAGTTCGGCGCGGCGCGGCACCAGCACCGCGACGTTCTGCGCCAGCGCCTCGCCATGCAGCCAGGCCTGGGCGATGGAGGCCTGCTGTACCAGTTCTGCCTCCACCCACTCGGGATTGACGTTGCGTCCGTAGGCGGTGACGAACTGATGCTTCTTGCGCCCGTGCAGGATCAGGAAGCCATCCTCGAAATGGCCTAGGTCGCCGGTGGCCAGCCACTCGCCGGTCAACGGCGGTTCGCCGAGATAGCCGAGCATGTGCGGGCCGCGCACCAGTACCTCGCCATCGTCGGCCAAGCGCAGCTCGACGTGTGGCAGCGGCCGGCCGACCGTGCCGATGCGCCGCGCCTCGGGTGTGTTCAGGCAGACCACCGAGGCGCATTCGGACAAGCCGTAGCCCTCGAGCACCGGCAGCCCGAGGCGTTCGGCGCGCTCCAGCAGTTGCGGCGCGACGCGACCGCCACCCACCGCGATAAAGCGCAGCGATGCGGGTAATGGCACGCCATGCTCAGCGGCGCTGACCAGCGCCAGCAGCAGCTGAGGCAACAGGATCAGGCTGTGTGGCTGGCTGGTCTGCAGCGTGGCCAGCAAACGCGGCAGCTCGAAGCCCGCCGCGCCGCTGAAGCCGATTTCGGCCAGCGGCCGCAGTTCGACCCGCGCGCCCGCCAGCAACGGCGCATAGAGCCCGGCGATGTTTTCCAGCAGGGTCGCCAGCGGCAGCACGCAGAGATGCTGGCGCACATCACACGGCAGGCTGGCCTGCCGCAGGCTCTCGGCCACCGCCAGCTGCGCTTCGGCATCCAGGCAGACGCCCTTGGGCTGGCCAGTGGTGCCGGAGGTATAGGTGATCTTCAGCGTGCCGTCGGGCACCGGCGTGACGGCATCCGGCTGGCGCTGCAGCAGGCCAGTGGCGGTCTGCTGGAAGCCGCAGCGCTCGCTGAGCGGGCTGACGGCGCCGATCAGGCAGTCGATGCCGGCATGGTTCAGCACATGCTCCTGCTGCGCCGGAGAAAAGAAGCCCGGCAGCGGCACGCAGACCAGCCCGGCGCGCAGCAGGGCCAGATCCCACAGCGCCCACTCCAGACCGTTGTCCAGCGCCAAGGCGACGCGCTGCACGCCGAGCCGTTGCAGATGGCTGGCGCGCGCGGCTACCTCGTGGCGCAGTTCGGCGTAGCTCAGTTGGCGCGGCCCTTCGCTCAGCGCGATGCCGGTATGCCGATCGAGTACCGTCCAGAAGCGTTCAGCTGCAGGCTGCATGGGGCGCCTCCGTGGCATTGAACAGCGGCTGATAGCCGAGCCGCGCATAGAGGCCGAGCTGCAGCAGGCGCTGGTGGCCGGGCAGGATCTCGCCGGCCATCAGCTGCGGCCGGCAGGCGTAGTAGCTGCCCCAGTCGGCCAGCTCCTCGCCCATGCGCGCCGGATCGGCCAGGCCCAGCGCCAGCGGGTCGAGCGCCATGCGCTGGAAACTGTTGAGCAGTGCCGGCGTGCCGGTGAACACCACCCAGCGAAAGCCCTGGGCGACCAGCAGATCGGTCAGCGCAACGATCAGCAGGCGCGCCGAGGCATTGCCGAAAGCGGCGAGGTTGCCGACCTCGACGATCTCCTCGCGTGGCACCGTGCGCCCGCAGCGCTGGCTCACGGCCTGCTCGATGGGCTCGTCCAGATAGCGCTCGAGAAACAGCGGCCGGCGCCGGGCGCTGCGCAGGCCGACCGCGCCCTGCACCTCGCCATTGTCGCCATGCAGGCCGAGCAGGCAGGGCATGAAATGACGCACCTGCGCCTGATAGTGCTCGGCGAAGCGTTGGCGGATGAAGTGTTCGAGGGCCGCTCGCCGCTCGCCTGCATCGGCCTGCGCCAGTTGCAGCGTCAGTGATGGCTCACGGCCGATACGCGCCAGTACGTCAGTTTGATCAACCCAGGGCAGTTCCATCGGGGAACCTCGGTTAGAAGCCTGGGGCGATTGTTGGGTCGCAAACTTAAGGCAGCCTTAAGCCGGTTGCCGTGGTGCAACGATCCGTGCCGACGACGATTTTTTCACATGTGCCTGGCTATGCTCGGCCGCGTCGATCACGCCTCGCTCAGCCAGTAGGCCAGGGCGCTGGCGGCTAACACCCAGATGAGCACGACTGCTGCAGCGCCCGCCCGGCTGTTCGGGCGTGGCGTGTTTTCCCAGTCAAGTGCCTGAGCGCGGCACTCGCTGAGGATGGCGGGAGGCATCAGGCATATGGCCAGCCAGATGCCCAGGGGCAATAGCAGCAGATCGTCGAGGTAGCCGAGCACTGGGATGAAGTCCGGAATCAGGTCGATCGGGCTCAGGGCATAGGCGACCACACAGACCAGTAACCCCCGCAACCACCAGGGCGTATCCGGGTGGCGAGCACAGCACCAGAGCGTCATGACGTCACGTTTGAGCTGGCGTGCCCAGCGCTGCAGGCGCGACGTGAGGCGAGACAGGCTGAACATTCGATTGCTCCTTTGTGCAGAACAGGCGGCAGCGCTAGCGATGAGGAAAGAACCGAGATGATGCAAGCAGGCTCTTACACCCGACAACGCCTGGGTGCGATGGTCCGCCGTCGCTACCGCTGGGTCGGCCTGACGGCTCTATTGTTCGCATTCGGTGCCACGGCAATAGCGCTGCACTGGAACGAGCGCTGGTACTTCAACCTGACCCGGCAGATGAACGTCACTCAACATGATCTGGCGAACCGCTGGTTGCCTGGCTATGAGGTATCCATCGATGGCAAGCCGGTAGAGGGCATCAGCCGGAACCTCTCGGCGGTCAGTTATGACGCGGATCTGGATCGCCTGCTAGCGGTGGTGAACGGCGGGCCGACTGAGTTGGTGGCGCTGAGCAAGAGCGGCGAGCTGCTCGAGCGCTATCCGCTGCAGGGTTTCGGCGACATTGAAGGTGTGACCTACATGGGGCACGGTCGCGTGGCCGTATCCGATGAGCGAGCGCAACAGATCAGCATCTTCCGCTTGCCGACACAGCCACGACCCATTGATGCGTCCGAGGCGCAGTTCTTCTCGCTCGGGATCAACCTAAACGGCAACAAGGGCTTCGAAGGGCTGACGTACGACGCAGCGGGCGACCGGCTGTTTATCGTCAAGGAACGCGACCCTCGGCAGCTGTACGAGGTCGGTGGAGTCGCTGCCAGCCTCGAGGGGCCGCTGCAGCTGACCATTCGCGACCGCAGCGACTGGATCGCGGACCAGGTGTTCGCCACCGATCTGTCAGACATTCACTTCGATGCCGTTACCGGTCACCTGATCCTGCTCAGCGACGAGTCGCGCTTGCTCATGGAACTCAGCGACAGCGGGCGCATGCTCAGCTATCGCAGCCTCAATCGCTGGTTCGGTGGTCTGCGGCATTCTGCGCCGCATCCCGAGGGCGTCACCCTTGATAACGATGGCACGCTGTTCGTCGTCAGCGAGCCCAATCTGTTCTACAGCTTCCGTCGTACTGGGGGCTGATCCGGCCAGCGCTTTCACACTTCGTTCACGCCCGTTTGACGAAACCCTGACAGCACGCAGATCAGACTTCGAAGCGTGCCGTGGTGGCCCTTGGCGCTTGCCGAGGGCTTCGTTTTCTCATGCCCGAGTGATCTCATGTCTTCTCGCCATTTGCGTCCACAACGCGCCAGTAATCGGCGTAACAGTTCTTCACCTCACCGTCGGGCACTGCTAACCATGATGCTCGCCGGACTCTCCCTGACGGGTTGCCAGAACGCATCGGAGCTGCTGGTCACCGACGAATACCCGCCCGCATATGCCGATGGCTTTCGTGCTGGGTGCGGCAGCGGCCGCCAGGCTGCCGGCGCGCTGGCTCAGTTTCGCAAGGACGTCCCGCGCTACATGGGCCAGCCGTTGTACGCCGAGGGTTGGAATGACGGCTATCGCCAATGCCAGGCGATGCAAGTTGATACCGGTGGGCTGACCGCCTGGCGCAGCAATGCGCTGGAACGTGATCGCGACCGGGCATGGCGCCACCATGTGGATCAGGCCAAGGCAGAAGCTTTTCACCGCTGAGCGCATTCGTGGTCCATGGAAGGCGCACGAAACCAAGCCGGTGCGCCTCAAGGCCAGCCGCGGGTGACTAGCCCGCGGGTTCGGCCGCGAGCAGCGGCCGCTCGACCGGTGTCGCTCGATACAGCACCAGCCGGTAACAGGCCAGGCAGATCGTCCAGTCGAACAGCAGCGTCCACAGGTTGTGCGAGAAGAAATGCGCGCCCTGCATCACCCGCCCAATCGACAGCACCGTTCCCAACCCCAGCGCCGTCGCCAGGGCGATCCGGGCGGCACGCGGTCTGCGGTCGCGCAGCATGAAAAACAACGCCAGCAACGAAAAGCCTGCCGAGGCGTGGCCGCCGGGCCAGCAGCGCCCCGGCTTGAGCGTCGGCGCGCGCTCGCTGAGCAGCGGCGTAAAGGTTTCAGCACCACCGAATTCCACCAGGCTCCACGGGCAATGCACGCCTGTGAGCGCCTTGAGCGGTGTGACGATGCTGGTCGACAGGCCCAACGCCAGCACCAGATAGCCCAGCGACCGGCGCCGCGGGGCCAGCCGCGTCGGCAGCAGACTGAGCAGGAAACCAACGATGGCGAGTACGCCGAGCGCGATGACCGCTTGCTTGATCCGGTCATGCAGGACGTCTTCGAGCAGCCAGCTGTGGCGCCCGACGAAACCGACGCCGGGCTGATAGAACAGGTGCGACAGGGCAAAGTCGAGGTTGCTCGGCTCGCCCACCAGCAGCGCTACCATCAACAATCCCGGCAAGCCGAAGCCAAGGGTGAAGTTGAACGGGCGGCTCGCGGCAGGCGTGTTCGGCGTGACGGACATCTTTACTCCAGAGGCGCCGCGAAGGGCGCCGACAGGTTCAGCGCTGGCTGAGTTGGGTGGCGGTGGTTTGCGGGCGTTTCCAACCGAGCAGGGCGTGGCCGTAGTCGTAACTGGCGCCTTGGTAGTAGGCGATGTCGCGGCGGACCAGGGGGTCGTCCGGCGTGGCAGAGGACTCGTTGCTCGCCTGCAGCGCGTCGTCGTGGCGGCGTACGCCGCGGCGGGGGCTGAGGATGGCCAGATCCTTGCCGTCGAACAGGCCAAGGTGCTGGTAGTTGCCGATCAACGCCCGTCCGGGTTTGACGTCGTCCCGCAGCAGGTTGCGGCCGAAGAAAGTCGACACATAGTCCAAATTCAGCAGCCCGAGCAGCGTCGGCGCGATGTCGATCTGACTGGCAACGGTGTTTATTTCGCGAGGCTCGACCAGTTCCGGCCCATAAATGAACAGAGGAATGTGGTAGTTGGCGACCGGCAGATCCTGCGAACCCGCGCTGCCAGCCGTGTGGTCGGCGACGATGACGAACAGGGTGTCCTTGAACCAGGGCTTGCCGTGTGCGTTGCGCAGGAACTCGCCGATGGTCGCGTCGGTGTATTTCACCGCGCCTTCACGGCCCTCGCCGGACGGGATGTCGATGCGTCCGTCCGGGTAGGTGTAGGGGCGGTGGTTGGAGGTGGTCATCATCTGCAGGAGGAAGGGCTTGCCGACCGCGTAATCGGCATCCGCCTCGCGAAGCGCCAGCTGATAAAGATCCTCGTCGGCCATGCCCCACGCATTCTTGAAGTGGATGTCGGCTTCGTCCGCGCTGCTCTGGTCCACCACGCGGTAGCCGTTGCCGCTGAAGAAGGCGCTCATGTTGTCGAAGTAACCGCGCCCGCCGTACAGGAACACGCTGTCGTAACCTTGCGCGCGCAGCTGCTGACCGAGGCTGGCAAAGCCGCTCTCCCGGCCGATGCGCTTGACGATGGAGCGGCCTGGGGTTGGCGGCACGGACAGGGTAATGGCTTCCAGGCCGCGGTCGGTGCGCGTGCCGGTGGCGTAGAAGTTGTTGAAGAACAGGCTCTGCTGGCGCAGCTGATCGAGATTGGGTGTCAGGCCGCGGGCGTCGCCAAAGCTGCCGAGGTACTTCGCGCTAAGGCTTTCGACAGTGATCAGTACCAGGTTGAGCTTGCGTTGCTGGCCGGGGTTGTCGATCACGCGACGGATGTCCAGTGGGTCCTGGCCGATGAAGCGAGCGTTGGGTTCGCTGACTTCAGCGCGCAGGCCAGCGGCAACGTCGCGCTCGGGTAGCGTCGAGTAGAACTGCTGGTAATCCAGCTCATTGTTGCGAAACGCGGCAAAGAACTGGAACGGGCCGTTGCTCGCCAGCTCGCGCTGATACGGATTACCGCCAGTGCCGCGCGGAAAGTCCTGACCCACGAGCAATCCCGCGCCCAGGGCCGTCGCCAGCAGCACGGCGAATGCCGCCGCGCGGCCGCGCAAGCGGAGGCTCGGTGCTTCCAGTGCGTGGTTAAGCGGGCGCTGCAACGCGGCAGTGGCGATCAATGCCACCAGCCCGATCAAGGCAAGCAGCGTGTAGACCGGATACGACTCGAGGATGTTGTTCACCACCTCGTCGGAGTAGACCAGATAGTCCACGGCGATGAAGTTGAAGCGCACACCGAACTCGTCCCAGAACAGCCATTCGGCCACGGCGGTGAACAGCATGGCGTACAGGCTCAGGCCCATCAGCACCGTCAGCCAACGGCGGTGCCAGCGGCTGGCCCAGACCCGTTTTGGGCACAGCAGCAGATAAATCCCAAGGGGAAGCGCGGCAAATGCCAGGTAAGTGAGGTCGTAGACCATACCGAGGCCATAGACGCGCAATAGTCCGATGGGGCCGCTGGCGGCTTCCTGCCAGTGGGCAAAAAGCAGGGCGCTACGGGTGATCAGGAAGATGCCCAGCCAGAGGCCGAGCAGCAGGGACAGATAACGAAGTTGAGCATTTCGAAAGAGTGTCATCGTATGATCCACAGGCAAGATTGAACGCGCTGGAGTCTGCGCACCCGCCTGTGAGCCCTTCGTAAAAAGGGCGTGAAAATTCCGTCATTTGCCCTGCTAGCGAGCCGATATGCGCATTCTGGTCATCGAAGACAACCGCGACATCCTGGCTAACGTCCTGGACTACCTGGAGCTCAAAGGCTATGTGGTCGATTGCGCTCAGGACGGACTAAGCGGCCTGCATCTGGCTGCCACCGAGCACTACGACCTGATCGTGCTGGACATCATGTTGCCTGGCATCGATGGGCTGCAGGTCTGCAAACGGCTGCGGGACGATGCCGGGCGGGACACCCCGATCATCATGCTAACGGCCCGTGATGCGCTTAATGATCGGCTGCAAGGGCTGGGTGCCGGCGCCGACGACTACCTGATCAAGCCGTTCGCGCTGTCGGAGCTGGTCGCCCGTATCGAGGCGATCCTGCGGCGCAGCCAGGGCTCGCGCAAACACAAACTGCATGTCGGTGATCTGCACTATGACCTCGATACCCTCCAGGCAACCCGCGCCGGGCAGCCGCTGCGATTGAATCCCATCGGCCACAAACTGCTTGCGATCCTCATGCAGAAAAGCCCGGCGGTGGTACGGCGCGAGCAGTTGGAGGAAGCGCTCTGGGGCAACGATGTTCCCGACAGCGACAGCCTGCGCAGCCATATTCACCAGCTACGCCAGGTACTCGACAAGCCGTTCGCGGCACCACTGCTGCACACCGTGCATGGCGTCGGTTTCCGTCTCGCGGAGCCTGAACATGCTGGCTAAGCAACCCTTCGCGCGACGCATCGTCATCGCCTTCACGCTGATGACGCTGGTGGTCAGCGGGACCTTTTCCCTCGGAATCGTCGCGGTCGTGCATTTCATCGAGGAGCATCTGGTGACCCAGGAGCTGGGGCACGAATTGGACAGTGTGCTCAATGACGTCCTGGTGCACGGGGACGCACCACGGCTCGACGCGGTCACCCGATTCTTCGCCTCGAACCTGCCTGGCTACGCCATTCCCGAGGCGTTCAGGGGGCTCGCCGATGGGTTCACCGAGCTGGTCCGTAACGAGGATGCCTACTACGTCTATCAACGCGAAATCGACGGCGCCAAGTATCTGCTGGTCGAGGAACAGCATGAATTCGAGGCGCGCGAGAACGCATTGTTCATGGTGGTGCTGGCCGGATTCGTGCTGAGCATCCTTGGTGCCTGGGGGCTTGGCTGGTTGATGGCGAGGAAAGTCATGGCCCCGCTGTCACGCCTGGCGCAGCAGGTTCGTCATCGCGATCAGCTGCATCCGCTGGCGCCACCACTGGCGTTGCAATATCCGGACGACGAAGTGGGCCATGTGGCGGCGGCGTTCGACAGTACCCTCGGCCAACTGCGTCAGAGCCTGGAGCGCGAGCGGCTGTTCACCTGCGACGTCAGCCATGAGTTGCGTACCCCTCTGATGGTCATCCTCGGCGCCTGCGAACTGCTCGAGCAGACCGAGCTACCGGAAAAGTCGCGTACCCAGGCCCAGCGCATCGAGCGCGCCGCGCAGGAAATGCACGAGCTGGTGCAGACGTTCCTGATGCTGGCGCGGACCCGGCCGGAGCAGACTGCCTTTGCCGGCACCGCCAGCCTGAGCAGCGTGGCGCAGGAGCAGACCGAGCGCTGGGCGCCGCTGTTTCTTGAAAAGGGGCTGACGTTCAATGTGGTCAGCGAAGGCGAGGACAGCGGCGAATACAATCACACGCTGCTGGGCTCGGTGATGTCCAATCTGCTACGCAATGCCCTGCATTACACCGACACCGGCACGGTGCGGCTGATTCTCGAAAACGCTGGTTTTCGTGTAGAAGACACTGGCATGGGCATTCCGCTGGAGCAGCAGGAACGCATGTTCCAGCCCTTCGTGCGCGGCTCCGACAGCCGGGGGGAGGGCCTGGGGTTAGGGCTGTCGCTGGTCAAGCGCATCTGCACACATCAGGGGTGGTCAGTGGGTGTAGCCCCATGCGAGCCCAAGGGCAGCTGCTTCCAGGTGCGTCTGAAAAGCGATGACGTTTGACGTTTTTTTCACATCCATTTGACAGAGCCTTGATGCGCGTCTCGATAGCGTGGTGTTTCGTTACCTATCGGAATGCCCGCCATGACGACATCGAGCCCTATCGAACTGGAGTTCTCGCGCAAGTACGACCGCCAGCACGCCTACGAATACCTGCATAAACACCATGACGGCCCTGCCCGGCGCCTGTCGCACTGGCGTGATGAGCAGATGGCGCGGCGCGCGCTTAAGATCGCCGGCGACCCCGATCTGGTACTCGACCTGCCGTGCGGCGCCGGGCGCTTCTGGCCGCTGCTGGCCGAGCACCCGAGCCGGATGATCTTTGCCGCCGATAATTCGGCTGACATGCTGGCGATTGCCGAGGCTGCGCAGCCGCGCGAGATCCTTTATCGGGTCGAGAGCTTTCAGACCTCGGCCTTCGCCATCGACATGGGCGACAACGCGGTAGACAGCATCTTCTGCATGCGCCTGCTGCACCACATCGCCGACCCGGCGCATCGCCTGGCAATGCTGCGCGAATTCCACCGCGTCACACGCGACACGCTGATCGTCTCGCTGTGGGTCGATGGCAACTACAAGGCCTGGAAGCGCAAGCGCCTGGAGCGTCGCCGGCCGGCGAAGGACAACCAGAACCGCTTCGTTGTCGAGCGTTCAGTGATCGAGGCGGAATTCGCCGAGGCCGGCTTCGATATCCTAGATCGCAGTGACTTCCTTCCGGGCTACGCCATGTGGCGGGTCTACGTGCTGCGCAAGCGGGGGTGAGCATGATTCGACCACTCGTATTGCCAGCTCGCGAAGCCAGCACCAGCACCTTTCAACGCTGGTGGAACACCCAGGGCGAATGGGTCGAGGAACCCAATCAACGTCGGGCAGGCGAAAGCGGTGTGCAGCGGATACGGTTGCGCGATCCGCAGCAGCCTCTGCTGTACTGCAAACGCCAGATCGGCCACCTGTATCGCTCGCTGCTGCATCCGTTCGGCAGGCCCACGGTGCTGCGTGAACTGCAGGCGCTACAGGCCGTCGGCCGACTCGGCGTGCGGGTACCCGAAGTTGTCTACTGCGGCACCCGGCAACAGGCCGGCCAGTGGCAGGCGCTGCTGGTGACGACGGAACTGGAACGTTTCATCAGCCTGGAAGACTGGTATCAACAGGGCCTGGGCGAGCGCTTCGGTACGGCAGTACAAGAACGCATGCTGGCAGCGGTCGGCATTAGCCTTGGGTGCATCCATCAGGCGCATTGGCAGCATGGTTGCTGCTATCCCAAGCACATCTTCCTCAAGGTTCACGGCGAAGGTGATGCGGCCGGAGTCGAGGTTGCCCTGCTCGATCTGGAAAAGAGCCGTCGCCGGCTTCGTCGCAGCGCCGCGGCACGGCATGACCTGCGCCAGCTCAAACGTCATCGCCAGGCTATGCCGGAGCAGGACTGGCAACGATTGCTGGCCGCACACCGCACCTTCAGCGAGTTGCACTGCGATGTCTGAGCCGACTTGCGTGGTTGCCGATGTCACAAGCGGCGTTGACGTGCCGGTCGACGGTGCGGCGCTGAAGGGTCGCAGCGGACTGGCGCGGATCTGGTACGCCTCCGGCTATTCGGCGGCAGGTCTCAAGGCCGCTTATATGGGCGAAGCGGCATTCCGCCAGCTGGTGCTGCTGAATCTGCTGCTGATTCCCTTGGCGTTTCTGTTCGATGTCAGCCGCGTCGAACGTGCGGTGCTGATTGCTGTGGTATTGCTCGGCCTTATCGTCGAACTGCTCAACTCGGCCATCGAGGCGACGGTCGATCGCATCTCGCTCGAACTGCACCCGCTTTCCAAGCAGGCCAAGGACATGGGCAGCGCCGCGCAACTGCTGGCGCTGTGCCTGATCGGCCTGGTCTGGGCCGTGATTCTGATTCCCTGAAGGACGTACCCCATGCTTTCCTCAATGCGGCGACCCGGTCGACAGCGCCCGCTGCCCGGTTTCTATGGCTTGGCCGCGCACCTGCGGTTCACGTCTGCCAGTGCGCTGGCCTTGCTGGCGTTGTTTGCTCTGTTGCGCCTGGGGCTGCTGCTGTTCAACCGCGAGCTGATCGGCAGCACACCGCTGGCCAGTTTTTTCGAGGCATTCGGCAACGGCCTGCGCTTCGACCTGCGGGTGACGGTATACATCCTGCTACCGCTGCTGCTCGGCGTGCTGAGCGTGCGCGTGTTGGCCGCCCGCGGGCTGCTGCGGCTGTGGGTGAGTGTGTGCGCCAGCCTGGCTATCCTGCTCGGGTTGATCGAGCTGAACTTCTATCGCGAGTTTCATCAGCGCCTCAACAGCCTGGTATTCCAGTACCTGCAGGAAGATCCGGCCACCGTGCTGAGCATGCTCTGGCACGGCTTCCCGGTGCTGCAGCTGCTGGCGGCCTGGGGCGTGATGAGCGCAGCGATGTTCGCCCTGTTCCGGTGGCTGGAGCGGCTGACCCGAGGTGCGCCGGTGCTTCATTCGACCAGCGCGAGCCGCGGCGGCGCGGCCTGGTATACCCGCACGGTAGTGTTCACCCTGCTGGTGCTGGTCTGCGTGGTGGCCGCGCGCGGGACGTTGCGCCAGGGGCCGCCGCTGCGCTGGGGCGATGCCTTCACTACCGAATCGATGTTCGCCAATCACCTCGGCCTGAATGCGACACTGTCGCTCTATGATGCCGCCAGGAACCGCTTGTCCAGCCACCGCGACAACAGCTGGAAGGCGACGCTTCCGAGCGATCAGGCGCAGTCGATCACCCGTGAGCTGTTGTTGACCGACAACGACCAACTGGTGGATGCCGAGCTGGCACCGGTACGCCGCGATTTCCGGCCGCCAGTGGACGGGCAGCTGCCGGTGCGCAATGTGGTGGTGATCCTGATGGAAAGCTTCGCCGGGCGCTTCGTCGGCGCGCTGGGCAGCGGGGAAAGCATCACACCCAATTTCGACCGTCTTGCTGAGGATGGTCTGCTATTCAGCCGCTTCTTCGCCAACGGGACACACACTCACCAGGGCATGTTCGCCAGCATGGCCTGCTTCCCCAACCTGCCGGGCTTCGAGTACCTGATGCAGACCCCCGAGGGCGGCAACCGTTTCTCCGGCTTGCCGCAACTGCTCAGCGCGCGGCAGTTCAACGACGTCTATGTCTACAACGGCGATTTCGCCTGGGACAACCAGTCCGGCTTCTTCAGCAACCAGGGCATGACCCGCTTTATCGGCCGCAGTGACTATGTGAACCCGGTGGTCGCAGACCCGACCTGGGGCGTCTCCGACCAGGACATGTTCGCCCGCGCCGCCGAGGAGCTTGGTCAGCTGGGCCGCGGCAAACCGTTCTATGCGCTGCTGCAGACACTGTCCAATCACACGCCCTATGCGCTGCCGGAACAGCTGCCGGTCGCTCCGGTACAGGGGCATGGCAATCTGGATCAGCACCTGACCGCGATGCGCTATTCGGACTGGGCGCTGGGGCAATTCTTCGACAGGGTGCGTGGCGAGCCCTGGTTCGCACAGACGCTGTTCGTGGTGGTCGGCGACCACGGCTTTGGGGTGCCGGAGGAGGTGACCGAGATGGACCTGTTCCGCTTCAACGTGCCGCTGCTGTTGATTGCGCCGGGCATTACCGAGCGTTTCGGCAGCCGCCGTAATGTGGTTGGGACGCAGGTCGACGTGGTGCCGACCATCATGGGGCGGCTTGGCGGCGAGGTGCGGCACCAGTGCTGGGGCCGCGACTTGCTCAGCCTGGCGCCAAACGACCCCGGTTTCGGCATCATCAAGCCGTCGGGCAGCGACCAGACGGTGGCGATGATTCGCGGTGACCGCGTCCTGGTGCAGCCCAAGGAGCAAACGGCACGCCTGTATCGCTACCGCCTGGGTGCCAATCCTCAGGGTGAACGACTCGCGCCGGATGCCGAGGCGGCGCAGTTGCAGCGTCAACTGGAAGCCTACCTGCAGACTGCGACGGCCAGCCTGCTGGGCAATCGCAGCGCGGATCGTGAGCGCGGGGCAGCGCCCGGCGGTGTGCCGCTGGCCAGAGCGGTGGTGCCGGCAGAGTCGTCCAGGCCGCCGATCCTTGTGCGCCAGGCGACCGAAGGCTGAGCCGATGTTCCGGTGACAAACGACTTACGGCTTGGCTTTATGGAAAGGGGGTGGCGCTCAACGCGGGATCTTCACCTTGTCGTCATCGAAGTCGCCGCGCTCGGCGTCGCGGTGGCAGGCCACGCAGTTGGCGCGACCGCCAACGGACTCCCGTGCGAACTTGGCTTCGCTGACCTCGTCGTGCTTGCGTTCGAACCAGCGGGTCTGGCTGATGCGCGGCGGCTCGCCAGCAGTCGACGAGCGTTCCACCGGCAAGCGGTTGCCCGCCGACGCACGCAGCAGGAAGTCGAGGATCTCGCGCTCCTGTTCGGGATCAAGCGTGGCATTGCTGCCGTAGTGCTCATCAAGCGTCTGCATTTGCTGGCGCCAGGCCTCGGCCGGCAGCAGGCCCGGCGGGTAGAGCATGTGACAGGCGGCGCATTCCTCCTTCCATACCAGTGATGCGTCGCTCGGCACCGCCAGGCGCTTGGGGCGCTTGTAGCTCTGGTGATCATGGTCGTTGTCATCGGCAAGGCTGAAACCGGTCAGTGCCAGGGCGGACGTCAGCCCGGCGACGGCCACGATGGATGCGATCTTCATGGCGCGCTCCTATTTGATGCTGTCGATCCAGCTGATGAAGTCGCCTTTTTCTTGCGCCGTGCATTCGCGGGCGAAAACGTCGTCGCAGTTGCGGCGGAACCACTTTTCAACTTTCTTCAGGTCGGTGAAGCGCTCGGGATTGGCGGCCGGCGCCAGCGGATCGACCTTGCGGTGAGCGGGCGTCTTGCCGGGTTGGCGCGGGTCGGCAGTGTGGCAGGTGGTGCAGCTCATGGTCTTGCCGTTGCGCTGCTCCTCGGCGAAGTACAGCGCCTTGCCGCGCTCGGTGGAAAAGCCGCTGAAGTTCGAATCCTGCTGACGGGCCTGCGCGGCGTAGCCGGCCAGCAGAGGATGTTCGGAATCAGCTAGCGCTGGCAGGCTAAGGCAGCAGGCGAGCGCGATAAGGTGGGCTTTCATGGTGCGGTCCTCCAGGATGGATGAGCGCAGCCTAGGCGCCCCGCCTTACGCCAAGCTGAATCTAGCCAGGTGATGGCATTCAGCTTGGCTTCAGCTGAAGGGCATACAAGGGAGGCATTCCCTATATCGAGGATTGCCGCCGTGGCTGCCTTCAAACGCTTTCGCTTGTTTCACTGGCTACTGGCCGGTTTCTTTCTTGGCGTCTATCTGAGCGGCGACGACGCAGAGCTGCTGCATATCTGGCTGGGCTATGGCCTGGTGGCATTGCTGATGTGGCGCCTATTGATCGTGCCGCTGCGCCTGCGCGGTTTTCCAAAGCTGCTGCCGCCGAAGGGGCAGCGCCGTAAGCCCGGCCTGTCGGCAATCGGCAAGTGGCTGACGGTCGGCGCGCTGGCGAGCTTTGCGTTGGCCAGCCTGATTGGGTTGGGGATGGTCGATAACGGCGACGTGCTTGGCGCATTGCCCGGCGTCGGCGCGGAGGTGTTCGGCGCCGCCAGCGACATCGACTTCATCGTCTGGCTGGATGAACCCGACGAAATGCACGAATTATTCGCCAACCTGGGACTGTGGCTGATCGGCCTGCACGTCGGTTACGTGCTGCTGTTTCGCCGCAAGATGGTGTGGCCGATGCTGCGCGGCCCGTCCTCGGCAGGACCGGCGCAGAGCCCGGGCACGACGTTGTCTGCCCCCGTCCCCGTCCCCGTATCAGGGGAGTTCACCCGCCTGCGCATCGCCTCATGCCAGGCCGAAACTGCCGACAGCTGCTCGTTCATACTGCAGGTGCCGGTCGCCCAGCGCGTAGGCTTTACCGCGCAGCCGGGGCAGGTCCTCACGCTGAAGGTGCCCTGTGGCGAGATGCCGCTGCTGCGCTGCTATTCGCTGTCGCAGCGGCCGCAGGGTGATGGCGCGCTGCGCATCACCGTCAAGCGCGTGCCTGGCGGGCGCGCATCGAACTGGCTGCTGGATACCCTGCAGGCGGGCGACTGTATCGAGGCGTTGCCGCCGGCCGGCCTGTTTGTGCCGCGCAACCTGGATGACGATCTGCTGCTGCTCGATGCAGGCAGCGGTATCACGCCGCTGATGGCGATCCTGCAGGCGGCGCTGGTCGAGGGTAGCGGGCGGGTGTGCCTGTTCTGCGCCAGCCGCGATGCCGCTTCGCTGATCTTTGCCGAGGAGCTGGCTGAATGGTCCGCGCGATATCCCGAGCGCCTACAGCTTTGCATCTGGCTGGATGCAGAACAGGGCGTGCCTAGCGGCCCGGCCATTGCCGCGATGATTGCCGGTTGGGCTGCCGCCGACGCCTATGTCTGCGGGCCGCAACCGTTCATGAACGCCGCCAGCGCCGCGCTGAGTGAACTGGGCGTGGAGGCCGCTCGCATCCATCTGGAGCGTTTTGGTACTGCTGTGTCGGCCGCCGCGCCGGGCGCACGGCGGAGTCGCCTGAAGGTGGCGCTCGACGGCCGTCATTATGAGCTGGATGTACGGCGCGGTGAGGTGTTGCTGGAGGCGATGGAACAGGCTGGCCTGCAACCACCGAATGCCTGCCGCTCGGGCGTCTGCGCCGTATGCAAATGCCGGGTGGTGGAAGGCAGCGTAAGGATGCGCAGCAATCAGGTGTTGAGCGCGCAGGACGTACATCAGGGTTGGGCGCTGGCTTGCCAGGCCGAACCGAGGAGCGACGAACTGCAGGTTGAGTACTGACGAGCGGATCTGCGAGTCCTAAGGCGGGTTACGCCTCAGCCTTGTCCACTTGGCCGGCCGCAAAGGCCAAGACCATGCCGCGGCCTGGCGGCGCGGAAATCGCTGGTCGCTCGCCGCCCTGCGGCGCGTTGTGGCGAGGCGGGGTCAACGCTCCGTCATCGGCAGGTCGTGTGGCTGCCAGGCTGCCCACGAGCCAGGTCTCGAGGTCATAGACGATGCGCAGGCCTTTTTCGCGCGTCGGGCCGGGGCTGCCGATCGGCTCGAGCATCAGCACGTATGCATCTCCCGTAACGGCCGGATGGTGACAGAAGTAGAACGCCGACGAGTTGCCGGCGTTTACCCGGTGGTCATTTGCGAACCAGCAACACGCCCGATTCCATGTGGTGTGTATAGGGGAACTGGTCGAACAGTGCGCAGCGCTCGATGCGGTGGGTGTCGTGCAACTGGGCGATGTTGGCCGCGAGGGTTTCCGGGTTGCAGGAGATGTAGAGGATGCGCTCGAAGCGGCGCGTGAGTTCGCAGGTGTCCGGGTCCATACCGGCGCGGGGCGGATCGACGAAGACGCTGCCGAAGGCGTAACTCTTCAGGTCGATGCCGGCTAGGCGGCGGAACGGGCGTACTTCGTTCAGCGCCTGGGTCAGTTCCTCGGCCGACAGGCGAACCAGGCTGACGTTGTCGATGCCATTGTCATCGAGGTTGGCCAGCGCGGCATTGACCGAGGACTTGCTGATTTCGGTCGCGAGCACCTTGGGTACCCGGGTCGCCAATGGAAGGGTGAAATTGCCGTTTCCGCAATACAGCTCGAGCAAGTCGTCGCTGCGTTCGCCTAGCGCCTCAAACGCCCAATTCAGCATCTTCTGGCACACCTCGCCGTTGGGCTGGGTGAAAGCGCCTTCGGGTTGCCGGTAGCTGAAGGTTCGCCCCGCAACGGTCAGTTGCTCGGTCACATAGTCGCGGCCAATGACGATGCGTTTGCCCTTGGAGCGGCCGACGATGCTCACCCCAAGCTTCTCAGCGAGCTGTTCAGCTTCGGTCTGCCAGGCGTCGTTCAGCGGGCGGTGATAGGCGAGGGTGATCAGCGCGTCGCCGGAGAGCGTGGTCAGAAATTCGACCTGGAACAGCTTGAAGCTCAGCGTCTCGCTGGCTTGCCAGGCAGCCTTGAGCTGCGGCATCAGCTCATTGATGCGGCGACTGGCGATAGGGAAGCTGTCGATCAGGATTGGCGTGTGCTTGTCGCCGGGCTCGAACATCGCGTAGTGGCGCTGGCCGTCTTCGCGCCACAGGCGGAACTCGGTTCGCAGGCGATAGTGTTCACGCGGTGAATCGAAGACGTCCGGCGCGGGTGCGTCGAAGGGCGCCAGCAGTTCTACCAGCCGCGCGGCTTTCTCGGCGAGTTGGGCGTCGTAAGTGGCGGGATCGAACTGCGGAGCGCTCATGAGGACCCTTGGAGTGGTAGGTAAATCGTAGGGTGGATCGTGGCGCGCAGGTGGCGCTTCATCCATCCACCGTCTCTGCATGAAAGGTGGATGAAAAAAGCGTCATCCACCTACGCAACCGGAGGGCGCGGATTGTACGGTCGTCCGCTGTGGTTGTCAGGCGCGGGCTGGTCCCGCTCTGGGCTGCTTTGGTGGGCTGAAGCCCACCCTACAAAACTCATGAACACTCTTGGAAGGGCCGATAAGACGTAGGGTGGATGATGCTTCACCCATCCACCATTACCGCACGGCAGGTGAATGATGAGCGCGTCATCGTGCCCAGGGCGTCATCAGCCGGCGAACCAGCCCAGCTTGATCACGAACAGGATCGACAGGATCCACATCGCCGGGCTCAGGTCGCGCCAGCGCCCGGCCAGCAGCTTGATCGCGGTCCAGGCGATGAAGCCGAAGGCGATGCCGTTGGCGATGGAGAAGGTCAGCGGCATGGCCAGTGCGGCAATGGCCACCGGTGCGGCGACGGTGAGGTCTTCCCAGTCGATGTTGACCAGGCTGCTCATCATCAACACAGCAACGAATAACAGGGCCGGTGCGGTGGCGTAAGCCGGAACGGCGCCCGCCAGCGGGGCGAAGAACAGGCTGAGCAGGAACAGCAGGGCGACGACGCACGCGGTCAGGCCGGTGCGGCCGCCTGCGCTGATCCCGGCGGCGGATTCGATGTAGCTGGTGGTGGTCGAGGTGCCCAGCGCAGCGCCGGCCATGGTCGCGGTGCTGTCAGCCAAGAGCGCGCGGCCCAGGCGTGGCATGCGACCGTCCTTGTCCAGCAGGTTGGCCTTCTGCGCCACGCCGATGAGGGTGCCGGAGGTATCGAACAGGTCGACGAAGAGGAAGGCAAAAATCACGCTGACCAGACCGATGTCCAGCGCACCCATGATGTCCAGCTGCATGAAGGTCGGCACCAGCGACGGCGGCATGGATACCACGCCGTTGAGCTCGGAGAGACCAAGGATGATCGACAGGACGGTGACGACCAGAATGCCGATCATCACGGCGCCGGTGACCTTGCGGTAAGCCAGCGCGGCGATCAGGAAGAAGCCGAGGCAGGCCAGCAGCGGGCCGCCAGCGGTGAGGTCGCCCAGGCCGACCAGCGTGGCCGGATTGTCGACGACGATGCCGGCGTTCTTCAGCGCGATGATCGCCAGGAACAGGCCGATACCCGCCGCGATGCCCGAGCGCAGCGCCAGCGGAATGCTGTGGATGATCCACTCACGGATCTTGAAGATCGACAGCAGAAAGAAGATCGCACCCGACAGGAACACCGCACCCAGCGCGGTCTGCCAGGTGTAGCCCATGGTCAGCACCACGGTGTAGGTAAAGAAGGCATTTAGGCCCATGCCCGGCGCCAGTGCGATCGGGTAGTTGGCAACCAGGCCCATGATCGCCGAGCCGATGGCCGCAGCCAGGCAAGTGGCGACGAAGACTGCGCCGTGGTCCATGCCCGTCTCGGCCAGGATGCTGGGGTTGACGAAGAGGATGTAGGCCATCGTCAGGAAAGTGGTGAGACCGGCGAGGATCTCGGTGCGCAGCGTGGTGTTGTGCGCCTTGAGTTGGAACAGCTTCTCCAGCATTTTGATTCCTCTTCTTGCCGGTCGATTATGCGTTGGGGTTGTCTCTATGGACGACTTGCTCGTTACAGCAAAGCTTATCCGGGCGATGCCCGCAAAAGCGGCGCATCTTACACCGTCGTTCCAGCCGGTTGAATGTGATTAGAGTGACCCGTCAGTTCTGCTTCGTCGGGCTCTGCCACCTCTAAGGCTGGCGCCTGTCCAAAGAGCCATCGGGTGCATCACGCGCCTGTGTGTGCACTGCGGTTTTCGAGGGTGAGATGTTCAAAAGATGCAGCCAAGGGTTTGGGCCGCCAGGCAGTCGAGGCCATGGCTGGGGCGGGTCCTCTGCAAAGGAGCCTGTCTATGCCTGAGCCGATCATGGGGCTGTGCACGCTGGTGCTGGCAGCCGGGCAGGGCAGCCGTTACCGCGAGCTTGTCGATCAAGACAAGCTGCTCGCGCCCAGTCGTGATACGCCTGCTGCACCCGGCGTGCTGGCCTCGACGCTCGAGTCGCTGGCAGGGATCACGGAGCGACTGGTGGTGGTCACCCGCGAGGATAATCTTGCGCTGCGCGCGTGGCTTGATCAGCGGGCCGGATCATTCGGTGCCGAGGTCTTTACGGTGCGCAGCAACGGCCTGGGCCACAGCCTGGCGCAGGCCATTGCGCAGTATCCGGCCGAGCAGGGCTGGCTGGTCGCGCTTGGCGACATGCCTTATATCCGCCGCGAAACCATCCGTGGCATTGCCGCTGAAATCCGCCAGGAGCGGCTGGTGGTGCCGCGCCATGTCGGGCAGCTTGGTCATCCGCGAGGCATCGGTAGTTGCTACCGCTCTCAGGTAATGGCACTCGACGGCGATCGCGGCGCGCAGGCCCTGTTCGCTTCGGGCCCAGTCACCGAAGTCGAGATTGATGATGTGGGTGTGCTGCAGGACATCGACCGACCGGAGGATCGCCGAGACGCCTGAGGCCGGCGCGGTGCCGATCAGTGGTCGTTGCCTCGCGGGCTGCGGTTGAAGGGCCCAGCACAAACCTGTCGGCCCCTTCCGATTCCTTCCGGCCCATCAGCTGAACGTTTTTTCCGACGTAGCAGTCGTACCCCTAAGCGCACGGACAGCGCACCTAATGCCTGAAGTTTTCGGCGATCCTGCACAGAACAGGCAGCCGAAGACTCCCAAACCGTGAGGCTGCCATGAGCGAAACATCTACCGCTGCAGGTGGGATTTCCGCCTGTTCCATTACCCTCCAACTGAACGGTCAGCGCCGCGAAGTCGAGGTCTATCCCTGGACCACACTGCTTGATCTGCTGCGCGAACAACTGCACCTGACGGGCACAAAGAAGGGCTGTGACCACGGCCAGTGCGGTGCCTGTACCGTGCTGCTCAACGGCAAGCGCATCAACAGCTGCCTGACCCTGGCCGTGATGCATGACGGCGCCCAGCTGACCACCATCGAAGGGCTGGCAGAGGGCGAGGAGCTGCACCCGATGCAAGCCGCCTTCGTCAAACACGACGCCTTTCAGTGCGGCTATTGCACGCCCGGGCAGATCTGCTCGGCGGTGGGCATGGTGGCCGAAGGGCGGGTGCAATCCCGTGATGATCTGCGTGAGCAGATGAGCGGCAACGTCTGCCGCTGTGGCGCCTATCCGAACATTGTTGCAGCCATCGAGGAGGCGACCAAGGAGACGCGCGAGCGGCTTGCCGGTGCGAAGGAGGTGACGCCATGAACCCCTTCAGCTACGCACGCCCAAGCAGCGTCGAAGAAGCCATCGGGCAGTTCCGGCCGGACAGCCGTTACATCGCCGGCGGCACCAATCTGCTCGATCTGATGAAGGAAAACGTTACCCGTCCGTCGCAGCTGATCGATATCACCCAGCTGCCGCTGGCGGATATTGAAGAGACGCCCGAGGGCGGTCTGCGCATCGGTGCGCTGGTCAGCAATGCGGATCTGGCCTGGCATCCGCTGGTGGAAGCCCGCTATCCGCTGCTGTCACAGGCCATCCTGGCGGGCGCCTCGCCGCAGTTGCGCAACATGGCCACCACCGGCGGCAACCTACTGCAGCGCACCCGGTGCTACTACTTCTACGATGCCACCACACCGTGCAACAAGCGCGAGCCCGGTACCGGCTGCTCGGCGCGCGAGGGCCTCAATCGCATCCACGCGATTCTCGGCCACAGCGACGCCTGCATTGCCGTCCATCCCTCAGACATGTGCGTGGCGATGGCGGCACTGGAGGCGGTGGTGCATGTGCAAGGGCAGCGGGGCGAGCGGCGCATTCCCATGGCCGACTTCCACCGCTTGCCGGGCCATGCGCCCGAGCAGGACAACACCCTGATCGAGGGTGAGCTGATCACCGCGGTCGAGTTGCCGCCACAGGACTTCTCCGCGCACAGCAGCTACCTCAAGCTGCGTGATCGTGCCTCCTATGCGTTTGCCCTGGTTTCGGTCGCTGCTGCACTGGAGATGGACGGCGACAGCATTCGCAGTGCCCGCATCGCCATGGGCGGCGTGGCGCATAAACCCTGGCGCAAGAAGGAAGCGGAGGCGGCGCTGGTTGGCAAAACGGCTGACGAGGCTGCGTTCAGCGCCGCTGCCGACATCCTGCTCGAGGGTGCCAGCGGTTTCGAACACAACGCCTTCAAGATCGACCTGGGCCACCGCGCCATCGTCCGCGCCCTGACCGACGCCGCCAAAGGAGCCGCCCAATGAAACCAGCCAATTCCCCGCTCGGGCAGCCGCTCAACCGCGTCGATGGCCCGCTGAAAGTTACGGGCCAGGCGCATTACGCCGGTGAGTTCGATGTGCCCGGCCTGCTCTACGGCAGCGTGGTCAACAGCAGTATCGCGCGTGGTCGAATCATCAGCATCGACGCAAGCGCGGCCGAAGCGGTGCCGGGCGTGACGCTGGTGTTGACCCACCAGAACCGTCCGCCCATTGCGAGCTACGACGATCCTTATGAGGACGATGATGCCGCCGACGGCTCGCCGTTCCGGCCGCTGTTCAACGACCGCATTCTCTACAGCGGCCAGCCGATCGCGCTGGTCGTCGCGGAAAACCTCGAACTGGCCCGCTACGCCGGCAGCCTGGTGCGCGTCGAGTACGAGCGCGAGTCCCATCACACAGACCTGCTCAGCGAACTGGAAACCATGCACAAGGCCCCGGCCGACCTGCCGGAGCCGCGTGGGGACGTAGACAGCGCCCTGGCCAGCGCGCAGTTCAAGGTGGACGTGCAGTACACCACGCCGGTCGAGCACCACAATCCGATGGAACCGCATGCCTCGACCGTTCACTACTTTCCCGAAGGCAACCTGGAGATCTACGACAAGACCCAGGGCGTGCAGAACTGCATGCGCTATCTGGAAGGGGTGTTCGACATGGAGGGCAAGATCCGCATCCTCTCGCCGTTTGTCGGCGGCGCCTTCGGTTCCGGCTTGCGTCCTCAATATCAGCTGACGCTGGCGGTGATGGCGGCGCTCAAGCTAAAGCGTTCGGTGCGTGTCACCCTCAAACGCCAGCAGATGTTCACCTTTGGCTATCGTCCGCGCACCGTGCAGCGGCTGTCGATTGGCGCAAACGCCAGCGGAGAACTGCAGGCCATCACCCACCAGGCGATCGGTCAGACGTCCCGCTTCGAGGACTTCACCGAGCATGAGGTCGAGTGGTCCGGGATGCTCTACAAGTGCCCGAACGCCAGGCTCGACTACCAGCTGGTGCCGCTCGACGTCTACACGCCGCTGGACATGCGGGCACCGGGCGCGACCATTGGCGTCTACGCCCTGGAAAGCGCCATGGATGAACTGGCCTACGCAGCGAACATCGACCCGCTGCAGTTGCGCCTGACCAACTACTCCGAGCGCAATGCCAACGAGGACAAGCCGTATTCCAGCAAGGAGCTGCGCCAGTGCTACGAGCAGGGCGCCGAGCGCTTTGGATGGTCACGCCGCTCGATGGCGCCGCGCTCCATGCGCGATGGCAACCAGCTGATCGGCTGGGGCATGGCCACCGGCGTCTGGGAGGCGATGCAGATGCCGGCCGCCGCCAAGGCGTGCCTGGAGCCCGACGGTCGGCTGGTGGTCAGCAGCGCCACCTCCGACATCGGTACTGGCACCTACACCGTGATGACCCAAATCGCGGCGGCGGCGATGGGCCTGCCGATGGAGCAGGTGGAGTTTCGCCTGGGTGATTCGAACCTGTCGCAGGCGCCGCTTGAGGGTGGCTCCTTCACGGTGTCTTCCGTTGGCACAGCCGTGCAGCAGGCGTGTGAAGGGCTGCAGGCGAAATTGCTCGACGCAGCGCAGCAGGCGCCGGTATCGCCTTTTACCGGGGCCAAGCTTGAGGATGTCGAGTTCGTCGACGGTCAGATGCGCTTGAGGGCCTCGCCAGAACATTGGGTCGAGTTGGCGGAGATCATCGCTGCCAACGGCGTGATCGAGGCGGAAGTCAGCGCCAAGCCGGGCGAAAAACGCAGTGAATACTCGATCTCTACGCATTCGGCGATCTTTGTTGAGGTGCGTGTGGATGAATCATTGGGCACGGTGAAAGTGAGTCGCGTGGTCAGTGCGGTAGCGGCCGGGCGCGTGGTTAATCCGAAGACAGCCGGCAACCAGATCACCGGCGGTGTGGTGTGGGGTATCGGCCAGGCGCTGCATGAGGAAACCATGATCGACCACAACCTGGGTCGTTACATGAACCACAACCTGTCCGAGTACCACGTCCCGATCAATGCCGATATCAACGATATCGACGTGTTTTTCGTCGAGGAGAAGGACGAAATCGTCAACGCGCTGGGCTCCAAGGGCGTCGGCGAAATCGGCATCGTCGGTGTGGCGGCGGCGGTGGGCAACGCCATCTACCATGCCACCGGCAAGCGCGTGAGGGACTTGCCGATCACCTTGGACAAGGTGTTGTAACCGGCCAGGCGCGTGGAAAAGGCTGCGCCGTTTTCCACCCTACGGTTGGCAGGCAACGGCTGTAGGGTGGAAGACCGCTAAGCGTCTTCCACCGAAACCGCTAATCCAGATCCCGATGTAGCTGGTCGCGGTTGGCCAGCGTCGGGAACAGCTTCATCCAGGTGCCGGTGATAATCAGCGTGCCGACGCCACCGAGCACTACTGCCGGCACCGTGCCGAACCAGTGCGCCGTCAGGCCGGACTCGAACTCGCCGAGCTGGTTCGATGCACCGATGAACAATCCATTCACAGCGCTGACTCGGCCCCGCATCGCGTCCGGCGTCTCCAGCTGCACGAACGCCCCGCGGATCACCATGCTGATCATGTCCGCCGCGCCGAGAACGGCGAGCACGCCCATCGAGAGCCAGAACGAGGTCGACAGGCCGAAGGCGATGGTGGCCAGGCCGAACACTCCGACAGCGGCGAACATCACTCGGCCGACGCGCTTGTTGATCGGGTAGCGCGCCAGCCATAAGGACATCAACAGCGCGCCCACCGCGGGTGCCGAGCGCAGCAAACCGAGTCCCCAGGGGCCGGTGAGCAGGATGTCCTTGGCGAACACCGGCAGCAGTGCCGTCGCGCCACCCAGCAGCACAGCGAACATGTCCAGCGAGATGGCGCCGAAGATATCCGGTCGGCTGCGGATGAAGCGCATCCCCGCGAGCAGGTTGTCCATCGCCGGGCCGGTTTGCTTCGGTGGGGCCGGGCGCTTCGGCAGGCTCAGCATCAGGCTGCAGGCGAGGGCGAACAGCAGCGCGACCGGGCCATAAACCCACAGTGGACCGATGGCGAAGAGTAGGCCGCCCAATGCGGGCGCGACGATGGTCGCCGTTTGCATGGCCGAGGATGAGGCGGCCACGGCAGCGGGAAACAGTTGAGTTGGCACCAGGCTGGGTAACAGCGCCTGGGTGGCGGGTCCTTCAAAAGCGCGCGCGCTGCCCAGCAGAAAGGCCAGCACGAAGATCATCTCGCGGGTGACGCCGAGCCCACCGGCACCGAGCACCAAGGCCAACGCAATCAGGCCCTGCAGGGCCTGACACAGTGCCGCGACACGGCGGCGGTCGAAGCGGTCGGCGACGTGTCCGGTCCAGAGGATGAACAGCAGGCGGGGAAAGAACTCGGCCAGCCCGACCAGCCCGAGGTCGAGCACGCTCCCGGTCAGCTCGTGCATGTGCCAGCCAATGGCCACGGCCAGCATCTGGAAGCCGCTGGCGGTGAACACGCGAGCAAACCAGAACTTGATGAAGGGGCGTTGGTGGCGCAGCAGGAGTTTGGCGTGTATGGACATCAGGTCGAGGCGCAAGGTTGGCAGTGGCGCAGATTAGCATTCAGTCGCGGTGGCGCTTTGAGGGAATCGGCCTGTTGAAAGTCGCACAGTGAGGACGAACGGGGTTTTGCTTTGGCCCGCCAGCAGTCGAGACAGGTTGCTCTGGTGGGCTGAAGCCCACCTTACTTAGAAGAATTCTCGTCGACTTTCCGCCGTAGGGTGGGCTTTATCCCACCGTAGACGCGTTTTGGTGTCCGTGGCGGACTGGGTTCACCAATGCGCATGCAATTCAGGCGTCGGGCTTCATTCAGGCAACAACCCGCGCTCTGCAAACACCGCCTTGGCGGTCGCCATGCCGTTCAATGCTGCAGGGAAACCGGCATAAACCGCCATCTGGATGATCACCTCGACGATCTGGTCCGGCGTGCAGCCGACGTTCAGCGCGCCGTGGATGTGCACGGCCAGCTGCGGTTGGCAATGGCCGAGCGCGGTCAGTGCTGCGACCGTGGCGAGCTCACGCTGCGGCAGGTCGAGGCCGGGGCGTTGGTAGATATCGCCGAAGGGGAATTCAATGACGTAACGGGCCAGATCCGGGGCGATGGCTTGCATGCTGTCAATGACCTTGCGGCCGGCGTCTCCATCGATCTGCTCGAGCTTGGCCAGGCCTTCGGTATAGCGGGTGGATACAGGCATGAATCAGTCCTCTCGGTTGGGTGAGAGGAAAGCCTGCGGGTTGGAGTCGACTCTAAGTCAAGCGGTCGTTTGCTGGCGATACAACTCGATCTTTTTCTGCAGCGCATCAAGGTGCTCACGGTCGCGCTGGAGACGTTCCTGCAGCTTAGCGGCGTGGGCTACGAGCAATGCCTGACGTGCCTCACGCGTGGAATCGCCACGCTCGCGCAGATCGGCGTAGCGGATGATGTCGTCCAGCGCCATGTTCGTTTCTTTCAGACGCAAGATGAAACCGACCCATTCCAGATCGCGCGGGCCGTACACTCGACAGCCGCTGGCATCCCGAGCGACCTGCCGCAGCAGGCCGATCTTTTCGTAGTAACGCAGGGTGTGGGCGGACAGGCCGGTTCGAGCGGCAAACTGCTGCACGCTCATCCGAACCGGCGTGTCGCTCATGGTTTGATCGCCCGCAAGATCACGAATTTTGGCGTCGCCGCGACCTGCTCGGCCTTGCCAAACAGGCGCTTGAGCTTGAGGTGATAGCCGAGGTGGCGGTTGCCGACGATCCATAGCTCGCCCCCCTTGGCCAGCGCCGTCTTGGCCTGGGTGAACATCCGCCAGGCGAGGAAGTCACCGACCACCTGCTGCTGATGGAAGGGCGGATTGCACAGCACCAGATCCAGCGAATCCATCGGCTGCTCGGCCAACCCATCGCCGGCACGGATGTCGGCGGGCCGGTCGCCGTGGATGGCCTGCCAGTTTTCCCGCGCCGACTGCACCGCCATGTAGCTCTCGTCCACCAGCGTCATCTGTGCTTGCGGATTGCCCAGCGCGTAGACGATGCCGAGCACACCGTTGCCACAGCCCAGATCCGCGGCCCGCAGGTTGCCGAGCGCCTTGGGCAGATGCGGAAGAAAAGCCCGAGTGCCGATATCGAGGTCTTCGCGGCAGAACAGGTTGGCGTGATTGAGCAGCTCGAGGGCTGGCTGATCGAGGCGGTAGCGGGTCGGGTAAGGCGAGTGAGGTACGGGCTTGTCTACTGGCGTTGCGGTCAGCAGACGCGCTTTCTTGAGCGCCAGCGAGGCCTGCACCGGGCCGATGTATTTCTCCAACAGGTCGCCGGCCGCGCGCGGCAGATGCTTGATCATCGCGGCGGCGACCACCTGAGCACCCGGCGCCAGTTGGCCATGCAGGCGGATCAGCTGTTCTTCCAGCAGAGCAAGGGTCTTCGGCACGCGGATCAGTACGCGGTCGAACGGACCCTGCGTCACGTCACTGGCCGGAACGAACGTCACGGCGTCGTCGGCCAGCGCGTTGCGCTGCAGGTTCTTTTCCAGCGCCAGGTGTGCCAGGTGCGAATCGCCGCTGCTGGTGACCTGTACGTGCTGCGCCAGCGAGCAGGCCAGGGCGCCGAAGCTGTCGTTGAGGATCAGCACCCGCGTTGTCGCAGCCAAGCCTTGCTCGTGCAGCTGCGCCAACAGGTATTCGTCAGCTGCATCGAACGCCTGCAAGGGTTCGTTGGGCTGTTCGGGCTGGCGGACCAGGTCGAGGCGGGCGTATGGCGTTTCGAGAATAGGCATAAGAACTGGCGGTGTTTATAGGCGTCGGAATGGAGTATCAAGGTCCCAGGCCGCGGAAAAACTAACTGCGTTGGCAATACTGCGTTAGAACCAGCCTCAGAAAGTCGCTTGCGACTAACGCGCATCAGCGCGGCCCGGAGGGCGAACGAAGTGAGTCATGCTCATTTAGAAAACTAAACTCCGCTTGTTCGGCTGTTTCTGCCTTGTCTTGCCTGCCTCGTCTACGTTTTTCCACGACCTGGGTACGTGGTTCGCCCAAGTTCGGAAGGAGTGAAGTATGACCGTCAGCGAAGAGAAGTTCACCCGCCAGCGTCTGCTCAAGGTGCGGACGCTGACGCCCAACCTGTTCACCTTGCGTACCACCCGCGACCCGGGGTTCCGCTTCAACGCCGGGCAATTCGCGCGGCTGGGCGTCCGTAAGCCGAGCGGCAGCATTGTCTGGCGCGCCTATTCGATGGTATCGGCGCCGCACGATGAGTTTCTCGATTTCTTCTCCATCGTGGTGCCGGGCGGCGAATTCACCAGCGAGCTGAGTCGCCTCGAGCCCGGCGACGAGTTGCTGGTGGACAAGCAGGCATTCGGCTTCCTGACCCTCGACCGCTTCATCGATGGCCGCGACCTTTGGTTACTGGGCACCGGCACCGGTATCGCACCGTTTCTCTCGATTCTGCAGGACTTCGAGGTCTGGCAGCGGTTCGAGCGGATCATTCTGGTCTACAGCGCGCGCACGGCATCCGAGCTGGCCTATCAAGAACTGATTCGTGAGTTGCCGCAGCGCGACTATCTGGAAGGGCTCGGCTCGAAGCTGACCTACCTACCTGTGGTGACCCGCGAGCAGGTGCCTGGCGCGCTGCACGGCCGCGTCACCACGCTGATCGAGAGCGGCGAGCTGGAACGGGCCGCCGATCTGAAGCTGGAGCCGGAGCACTCGCGCATCATGCTCTGCGGCAACCCGCAGATGATCGAAGACACCCGCACCCTGCTGAAAACACGCGACCTCAATCTGAGCCTGACCCGGCGGCCGGGACAGGTGGCGGTGGAAAACTATTGGTGACGCTGGCTCTGGTCGTCAGGTCGACCTCGCCCAATTCGGCCCTTAGCCACGCCATGAAGCTTTGTAGGGTGGATCACGCTTCGCCGATCCACCGGGCGGAGGCAGAGGTGTATGAAAAGAGCGTCATCCACCCTGCATTAATGGACGCTTGGTTAAACGTGCCTGACTCCTGAATGCGCGCGGGGCACTCGGCAACCTTTCTACCTCCACTGCCACGAGTCGGGCGCTTAGACGCTTGCGGCACGGAGGGCGACCGCCGGTTGTGGCTGCGGTAAGCCGCGAGCCGGGGCGTTTGCGGCGACGTAGTAGGGCGCGGTACTGCGCGGTAGCGGCGTGCGGCCGCGAATCCGGTCGGCAAGCTTCTCGGCCATCATGATGGTGGGGGCGTTGAGGTTGCCGGTGGTGATCAGCGGCATGATTGAGGCATCGATCACCCGCAGTCCATCCAGGCCGTGCACCCGGCCCTGGCCGTCGACCACTGCCATCTCGTCCTCGCCCATCTTGCAGGAGCAGGAGGGGTGGAACGCGGTTTCGGCGTGTTGGCGGACAAACTCATCCAGTTCGGCATCGCTCTGGACATCCGCGCCGGGGCTCAGCTCGCGACCGCGATAAGGGTCCAGCGCCGACTGCGCCATGATTTCCCGGGTAATGCGGATGCCGTCGCGGAACTCCTGCCAGTCCTGCTCACAGGACATGTAGTTGAACAGGATGCTCGGGTGCTGGCGCGGGTCCCGCGAGCGGGCATGTACGCGCCCGCGGCTGGGCGAGCGCATGGAACCGACATGGGCCTGGAAGCCGTGCTCCTTCACTGCGTTGCTGCCGTTGTAGTTAATCGCCACCGGCAGGAAGTGGTACTGGAGGTTTGGCCATTCGAACTCGGCACGTGAACGAATGAAACCGCCGGCCTCGAACTGGTTGCTGGCGCCGATGCCTTTGCCGAGGAACAGCCATTCGGCGCCGATCAATGGTTGGTTATGCAACTGCAGCGCGGGGTAGAGCGAGACCGGTCGCTTGCAGGCGTATTGCAGGTACATCTCCAGGTGATCCTGCAGGTTGGCGCCGACGCCCGGAAGCTCGTGAACGATCGGGATGCCGAGTTCGCGCAGCAGCGCGCCCGGGCCCACGCCTGAGCGTTGCAGGATCTGTGGCGAGGCGATCGCGCCGCTGCACAGCAGCACTTCGCGGCGGGCGTGGACGAGCACCGGTGTGTCACTGGTGCCGTGCAGGTACGCCACGCCGATGGCCCGCTTGCCGCTGAACAGAATTCGATCGGTCAGCGCATGGGTCACGATGGTCAGGTTCGGTCGGCCACGGGCCATGTCCAGGTAGCCGCGCGCGGTGCTGGCGCGACGGCCATTGGGGGTGACCGTGCGGTCCATCGGGCCGAAGCCTTCCTGGCGATAGCCGTTGAGGTCGTCGGTTTCCGGATAACCGGCCTGCACGCCGGCCTCGATCATGGCGCGGAACAGGGGATTATTGCCGGACTTGGGCGTGGTCACGCTCACCGGGCCTGCGCCACCGTGGTAGTCGTTGGGGCCGATGTCGCGGGTTTCAGCCTTGCGGAAGTAGGGCAGGCAGTCGAGGTAGCTCCAGTCTTCCAGGCCGGGCGCCTTGGCCCAGCCGTCGTAGTCCATGGCGTTGCCGCGGATGTAGCACATGCCATTGATCAGCGAGGAGCCACCCAGGCCCTTGCCGCGACCACATTCCATGCGGCGGTTGTTCATGTGCGGTTCGGGGTCGGTCTCGTAGGCCCAGTTATAGCGCCGGCCCTGTAGCGGAAAGGCGAGCGCGGCGGGCATCTGGGTACGGAAGTCCATCCGATAGTCGGGGCCTCCGGCTTCGAGCAGTAGCACGCTGACGTCGGCGTCTTCGGTCAGCCGGGTAGCCAGCACGTTACCGGCCGAGCCGGCGCCGATGATGATGTAGTCAAATTCCTTCACAGCCGCATTCTCCCGAATGGAGACCGGCAGTCTCGCGCCATCAGCAGGCACGAGAGCACGGCCCTTGCTTACGTTGCCGGTCAGAACGCCGAGACGAATTCGCCCAGTTCGACCTGGATCGACTTGGTGCGCGTGTAGTGCGCCAGGGTCGTCAGGCCGTTCTCGCGGCCCACGCCGGATTGCTTGTAGCCGCCCACCGGCATTTCGGCTGGCGATTCGCCCCAGGTGTTGATCCAGCAGATGCCCGCTTCGAGCTGATGAATGACGCGGTGAGCGCGGGCCAGATCCTGGGTGACGATTCCTGCGGCGAGGCCGTAGTCGGTGTCGTTGGCACGGCGGATCACTTCCGCTTTGTCGTCAAAGATCAGGATGCTCATCACCGGACCGAAGATTTCCTCGCGCACGATGCGCATCTCATCCCGGCAGTCGCTGAACACGGTAGGCGCGACATAGGCGCCCTTGGCGTAGTTGCCTTCGGTCACCCGCGTTCCGCCGCAAAGCAGGCGCGCACCCTCGGCACGGCCCGACTCGATGTAATCGAGCACGCTGTCCATGTGTGCGTAGCCCACCAGCGGGCCGAAGTTGGTTCGCTCATCCTGCGGATCACCCAGGCGGATACGCTTGACCCGCTCAAGCACCTTGGCTTCGAACCGCGCCTGCAGCGAACGCGGGATGAACACGCGGGTGCCGTTGGTGCACACCTGGCCGGCGCTGAAGAAGTTGGCCATGACCGCGATGTCTGCCGCACGGTTGAGATTGGCGTCTTCGAAGATGATCAGCGGCGACTTGCCGCCCAGTTCCATGGTCACGTCCTTGAGCGAGGAGCTGGAAGCGCTGGCCATGACCTGCTTGCCAGTGCGGGTGCCGCCGGTGAAGGAGATCTTCTCGATGCCCGGGTGCTCGGTGAGCCAGGTGCCGACTTCTCGGCCGCTGCCGGTGAGAACGTTGAACACGCCGTCCGGCAGGCCTGCCTCGGTATATATCTCGGCCAGCTTCAACGTGGTCAAGGAGGTCATTTCGCTGGGCTTGAAGATCATGGCGTTGCCGGCGGCCAGGGCCGGCGCGGACTTCCACAGCGCGATCTGGATCGGGTAGTTCCAGGCACCGATGCCCGCCACCACACCCAGCGGCTCGCGGCGGGTATAAACGAAACTGGTGTCGCGCAATGGGATTTGCTCGCCTTCGATGGCCGGAACCAGACCCGCGTAATACTCCAGTACATCGGCGCCGGTGACGATGTCCACGGCGCGAGTTTCGGCCAGCGGCTTGCCGGTGTCGAGGGTTTCCAGTTCGGCCAGTTCGTCGTTGCGCTCGCGCAGGATGTCCACCGCGCGGCGCAGGATGCGTGAGCGCTGCATGGCGGTCATGGCGGCCCAGACCTTTTGCCCGGCAGCGGCGCTGGCCACCGCCTTGTCGACGTCATGACGCGAGGCGCACTGCAGTTCGGCGAGCACGTCGCCCGTCGCCGGGTTGACCGTCTCGAATGTGGCGCCGCTGGTGGCGTCGACGTAACGGCCATCAATGTAGAGTTGCTGCTGCTCGAAACGGGGCATGGTCATCCTCGCGCGGTGCGTGTGGAGAGGTGGGGAGCCGCTCAGCGGTTGGCCAAGAGCTGATCCAGGTAGTCGTCTGCCAGTTGCAGCGCCTGCTCGATGTCGAAGTCATCCCCGGCCAGCGCACCGCGCAACCAGAGGCCGTCGATCAGCGCTGCCATGCCGCGCGCGGCCGAGCGTGCCTTTTCCAGGGGCAGGACGCGGCGGAACTCGCAGCAGAGATTCGAATACAGGCGGTGGTCGTTGATTCGCTGCAAGCGGTGCAGGGAGGGCTGGTGCATGCTGAACGCCCAGAACGCCAGCCAGGTCTTCATCGCCGGGCCATTGACCTGGCTGTCGTCGAAGTTGCCTTCGATGATGGCTTTCAGGTGTGCGCGAGGACTGTCGTCGGCAAGTTGCTCGCGCCGCGTGCGAACGGCCTGGTTGAGCGCCTTCATCAGGTGCCGCATGGTCGCTTCGAGCAGGCCGTTCTTGTCCTGGAAGTAGTGGGCGATGATGCCGTTCGACACGCCTGCCAGGCGCGCGATCATGGAGATGCTGGCGTCGCCCATGCCGACCTGGTCCACCGCCTCGAGCGTCGCGTGTATCAGCTGCTTGCGCCTTATAGGCTGCATACCAAGCTTGGGCATTTTTTGAGAATCCGGTCAGGTTTAGACTGGCGACCAGACTAGAGTCTTTTTATTGAACGCTCAATCAACAAAAGAGTGGTTGTCGATATTCGGCATATTCGTGTCGCGCATTGAGTGCGGTAGAGAGATGCCCGGTCGATCTCACCAGCGCACCCAGGCACCGTGGCGTCGCATACGCGGCGAGTGAGGTTATCGCCATGCTCCATTCGATGGCGTGCCTGCGTGCGACTGCATGACCACGAGCGACGCCCGCCAAGGGCGTCGCTCGGCCAGGCGTGCGTTATTCGAGCCACTCGGCAACGCGGTCCGGATGCTTTTCCACCCATTCGCGGGCCGCAGCTTCCGGCTTTGCGCCGTCGCGGATCGCCAGCATGACTTCGCCCACTTCCTCGGCGCCCCAGCTGAATTTCTTCAGGAAGGCCTCGGCTTCGGGGGCCTTGCTGGCAAGCCCCGGGTTGGCGACGGTATCGACGTGCTCGTCGTCACCGAAGACTTTCTTCGGGTCTTCCAGGAAGCGCAGTTGCCACTTGGCGAACATCCAGTGCGGGATCCAGCCGGTGACGACGATGGGTTCCTTGGCCTTCTCTGCACGGGTCAGCGCGGTGGTCATCGCCGGGCCGGAACTCGGCATCAGGCGCAGGTCCAGGTCGTACTGCTTGATTGCATCCTCGGTTCGCCGCATGACGCCGGCCCCGGCATCGATACCGGTGATCTTGCCGTCGAAGGCCTCGGTGTACTGGTTGAGGTCCTCGATGCTTTTCGCCTCCACGTAGTCCGGCACGATCAGGCCGATCTTGGCGCCTTCGTAGTTGGTGCCGAGCACCACGATCTTGTCCTTCAGTTTCTCGTAGTACTCGCCGTGGGTGGCCGGTAGCCAGGCAGAGAGGGTGGCGTCGAGGTCACCGCGTGCCACGCCCTGCCACATGATGGCCGGTTCGACCGGTTGCAGCTTGACGGTGTAGCCCAACTTGCTTTGCAGAATCTCGCCCGCCACGTGGGTGGCGGCGACGCTGTCGTCCCAACCGTTGACGTAGCCGATTTTCAGCTCGGGCTTGTCCGCCGCCATGCTGGCCGCCATACCGAGCGCCATGCTGGCGGCGCCGAGACCGCAAAGGAGATGCTTGATCAGACTCATGCGTATTAGCTCCATGTCAGGAAAAGTGGCAGTGATGCCGACAGGGGCCCATGTCAGGGCTCAAGGTTATTGCCGGGGCCTCACGTGTTAAGTGGGGCCCCACGCGCGGTTCCGATGCGCAGCCTGCGCACCGATAAAAATGAATGGGCGTGGTTGTCTCAAGCCGGGCAGGGTTTGGCGTGTTTGCCGAGACCGCCTGTCCGGCTGCGTTTTCGTCAAAGTCCGACGAATTTCTTCACGGCCGCAACGCCGTCCTGACCGTCCCGGGTAGTCACCCCGGCCAGCCACTGGTCGAGGGCGTCCGGGTTGTCCTTGATCCATTGCTTGGCGACGGTCTGCGGATCGTCGCGCTCAAGAGCCATCTGCATCAGCTCGCTTTCCATCGGCACGCTGAACTGCAGGTTCTGCAGCAGCTTCCCGACGTTCGAGCAGCGCTCCAGGTAGCCCTGCGGCACCACGGTAAACACCTTGGCGGCACCGAAGTCAGGGCCGAACACCTCGTCGCCACCGGCGAGGTAGGTCAGGTCGTACTGGGAGTTCATCGGGTGGGGTGCCCAGCCGAGGAAGACCACGGGCTCCTTCTTCCGAATGGCACGTTGCACCTGAACCAGCATGCCGGCTTCGCTGGACTCAACCATGCGGAAGTCACCAAGGCCGAACTGATCGTTCTTGATCATCTTCTCGATCAGCAGATTGCCGTCGTTGCCCGGCTCGATCGCGTAGATCCGGCCGCCCAGCTGATCCTTGAACTTGGCGATGTCCTGGAAGCTTTTCAGCCCCGCGTCGGCCGCATAGGTGGGCACCGCCAGGGTGTATTTGGCGCCCACGAGGTTGGGCGACTCGAGCACCTTGACGCCACCGTCCTTGGTGAACGGCTCGATGACCGCGTCCATCGAGGGTGACCAATAGCCGAGAAACGCATCGATCTGCTTGTTCTTCACGCCGGTGAAGGCAATCGGTACGGACGCCATCACCTTGCTCGGGTCGTAGCCCAGGCCTTCAGCCAGGACCATGGCGACGCCGGTGGTGGCGGCGATGTCGGCCCAGCCGATCTCGGCGAAACGCACCTTCTCGCAGCTTGCGGGTTCCTGTGCCCAAGCGCTTTGCAGCAGAGTGCAGGCGAGCAGACCGATACCCGTTATCGTCTTGAACGTGGTCATTCTGATTTCCTTTTTCCGAATGGGGTCGTTGCGATTACTGGCCCTGCGGTCTGAGCTTGGTCGTCACCCATGTGTACCAAGTGGCTTTCTGCGTGGCCCGCTTGGCGGTGCCAAAGCTTTCGGTGATGCGGTCGAGGATGATCGCCAGCAGCACCACGGCCATGCCGCTTTCGAAGCCGAGGCCGATATCCAGTCGCTGAATGCTCGCCAGCACGTCATTGCCCAAGCCTCCGGCACCCACCATCGAGGCGATGATGACCATCGACAGCGCCATCATGATGGTCTGGTTCACTCCGGCCATGATCGACGGCATGGCATTGGGCAGCTGCACCTTGAACAGCAGCTGTCGGCTGTTGCAACCAAAGGACTGGCCGGCTTCGACGATCTCCTTGTTGACCTGACGGATGCCCAGGTTGGTCAGGCGTACGGCCGGCGGCATGGCGAAGATCACCGTGGCGATGATGCCGGGCACGCGGCCGAGGCCGAACAGCATCGCCGCCGGAATCAGGTAGACGAACGCCGGCATGGTCTGCATGAAGTCCAGGATCGGGCGGGTGATCATCGCCACGCGTTCGCTGCGTGCCGACCAGATGCCCAGCGGGATGCCGAGCAGCAGGCTGATCAGCGTGGCGGAGAAGGTCAGCCCGAGGGTCACCACGGTCTGCTCCCAGAAGCCGGTGAGCACGATGAGCACGAAGGACACAGCGGTAAAAGCGGCGAACCGGGCGCCGATGCGCCACAACCCGAGGCCGACGAAAAGGGCGATCAGCAGCCAGGCTGGCGGCAGCATCAGCAGCGCTTCGATACCTTCGGAAAAGCCGCTGACGACACCTCCGAGGCTATCGAAGGCGCCGCTGTAGTTTTCCAGCAGATGCTGGACGACGTCGTTGACCCAGCTTCCGAGATCGAGTTCTTTGTCCATGATCATTCATCCTGCAGGCGAGTCAGAAGGCGACCTTTACTGATGGCCCCCGCATAGAATCCCTGGCTGTCCACCACGGGCATGGGTCCCTCGTTATCCACCAGGCGCCCGATGATCTGATCCAACGGCTGGTCTTCGGTGAGGGGGGCGATCTGCTTCAGCAGGTTGGCCTCGAGAGCACAGGTCCGGCCGTTCTCGACCAGCAGCGCCAGCCGTTCCAGGCTGATCGAGCCGCGGAATCGTTTGTCTTCATCGACGACGAAGGCGTAGTGCTTGTCCAGCGCCTGCAGGTCCTTGCAGACCTTCAGGGCGTCCGGGGCCTTGCCGTTATGCACGTAGAGCGGGACGCTGTCGGCCTTGAGCTGGCCGGCGGTAAGGTAACGGCTGGTGTTGACGGTTTCGAAGAAATTGCGCACGTAGCTGCTGGCGGGCTTGTCGATCAGCTCCTGTGGCGTGCCGACCTGGATCAGCTTGCCGCCTTCCATGATGCCGATGCGGTTACCGATGCGCATGGCCTCCTCGATGTCATGGGAGACAAAGATGATGGTGCGCCGGTGGGTTTTCTGCAGTTCCAGCAGGACGTCCTGCATCTCGCGGCGCTTGAGCGGGTCGAGCGCGGAAAAGGCCTCGTCCATGATGATCATCGACGGGTTCACCGCCAGCGCACGGGCCAGGCCGACGCGCTGTTGCATGCCACCGGAGAGTTCGTGCGGAAGCTTGTGCGCGAAGGTGTCGAGACCAACCTGCTTGAGCACGGCCATGGCGCGCTCCTCGCGCTCCTTGCGGCCAACACCGGCGACCTCCAGGCCGAAAGCGGCGTTGTCCAGCACCGTGCGCGAGGGCATCAGGGCGAACGACTGGAAGACCATGCTCATATCGCGTCGACGCAGGTCGATGAGTTGCGCATGGGGCAGTTTGGCGACGTTCTGCCCGTCGATGAAAACGTCCCCGCCGCTGGGCTCGATCAGTCGATTGATCAGGCGTATCAGTGTGGATTTGCCGGAACCGGACAGGCCCATCAGGACGAAGATTTCGCCTTCCTCGACGCTGAACGACACATCGCTTACGCCGATGACCGCACCGCGTTCGGCGAGGATCTTGTCCTTGCTCCAGCCTTGCTTGAGCAAGGCGATGGCTTCTTGTTCATGTGGGCCGAAGACCTTGTACAGGTTCTCGACGACGATCTTTCCAGACTGCATGGGACGGTTCCCTCAGTAGACATCCAGCTCAGCTAAACGGAGGCCGCAAGCGCTCGCAGCGCTGTACGGCTGTTGCCAACGGCTTAATGGCGTAATCGGTGTCACGTACTGGGCTGAAGCGGTCTCGCGGTCGCTCGACGGGCAGCAGTCGCCAGGCGAAATGAACGACTCATTTCGCGCGTCTGCAGGCCTTGCATCGTTGCGTTTCACCGCTGTGTCGTAACCGCTTCTACCCTTGGCAGTGCTAGTAAGTTCATCGTGGTTCGTACGCTCCCTGCGGAGCGGAACCGGTACCCATTATTGTTATCTGCTCAGCCGTTGGGGACGGCTGAAGCTGCGTTATGCAAGGCCTTCATTCACCGCCGCACTAGGCGCCGGCTGTGGAACATGACTCAACGATAGGCCGCTTTGGGCGCGACAATTGTCGAGTTGCGACGCCTACATACTGAACGACGACATGGGCCATTTTTAATTAATGAGCGAATAAAATTCATCACGATGATGGTGCAGATTTTCGGCTGTTCGCTAAGAAGTGAACCATTACGGCGCATTCGGCCAGTGAGCAAGAGGCGGGGATGACGGCACTATGAACGCAGGTCATGTTGTGGGTTGGCTTGTTTCGCGTGGCCCGGGCCCGCTGGCGTCTGTTCCGCATCGATGGCCCTTGACGTGGCCGTGCAGTGCGGAACGGGGCGAGGGCCGCTGCAGCGACCAGGGTTAGATGTCCAAGTAAACGTGAGGCGCGGGCCTTCGTTTATCTGTAGCTAACTGTCTCTTGCTAAACGGCAGGTTGGTTGCGGTAGCCATGCCGCCACCATTGCTGCGCGTCCAGCATGGTCGCGGCATGGCTGATGGCACCTTGGACAGCGGTTGCAACGGGCAAGACCGGCTGGTCATAAACTGGTCAACCTGACGGAATTGGGCATGGCCACGTCGGTGCCAGACTTCTATGGGTTCGCAAAACCACCATGATGGCTCCTGTCTTCAGGGCTTCCAGTGGAGCGTTTAGCGTGGCGATCAGCGTATTCGACCTTTTCAAAATCGGCATCGGGCCTTCCAGCTCCCATACCGTCGGACCGATGCTCGCCGGGGCGCTTTTTGTCGATGCCTTGCGCGAGCGCCAGATGCTCGAGCGGGTATGGCGAGTCGAAGTGCGCCTGTATGGCTCGCTGTCGGCCACCGGGGTCGGGCATGGCACCGACAACGCCGTGATCATGGGCCTGATGGGCGAGCGACCGGACGTTATCGATCCGGAGCAGATCGCCCCGCGCATCGCCGCGCTTCGATCCTGTGGCCAGCTACGGCTCGACGGGCAGTGGCCGATCGCGTTCGACTGGTCCAGAGACCTGCTTCTGCTCGAGGAAAATCTGCCGTATCACCCCAATGCCGTCACTTTTATCGCGTACGGACATTCCGGTGTGCTGCACGAGGACACCTACTACTCCGTCGGCGGTGGATTCGTGGTCAATGCCGAGCAGGCCGCTGCCGGGCTGCTGGACCAGGACCACACCGTACTGCCCTATGATTTTTCCAATGCTGTCGAACTGCTGGTGCTGTGCAAGCGCCACGGCATGCGCGTCAGTGAACTGATGATGGCCAACGAGATGGCCTGGCGCAGCGAGGCGGAGATTCGCCAGGGGCTGTTGCGCCTGTGGGAGGCGATGAAGCTGTGTGTCACCAATGGCTTGCGCCATGAAGGCATACTGCCCGGCGGGCTGAAGGTCCGGCGGCGTGCCGCCAGGCTGCACCAGAGCCTGTTGGAGCTGGGCAAGCCGAACGTCATCGGCACGACCATGAGCGCCATGGAGTGGGTGAACCTGTTCGCCCTGGCGGTCAACGAGGAAAACGCCGCGGGCGGGCGTATGGTCACGGCGCCTACCAACGGCGCGGCGGGCATCATTCCGGCTGTGCTGCACTACTACATGAAGTTTCATCCGGAAGCGTCCGACAACGACGTGGTCGACTACCTGCTCGCCGCGGCGTCGATTGGCATTCTGTGCAAGAAGAACGCCTCCATTTCGGGCGCTGAGGTGGGTTGTCAGGGGGAGGTGGGTTCCGCTTGCGCCATGGCCGCAGCCGGCCTGGCCGAGCTGCTGGGCGCGACCCCCGAGCAGGTGGAGAACGCGGCGGAAATCGGTCTCGAGCACAACCTGGGACTTACCTGCGACCCCGTCGGCGGGCTGGTGCAGGTGCCTTGCATCGAGCGCAACGCGATCGCCGCGATGAAAGCGATCAATGCGGCGCAGATGGCGATGCGTGGTGACGGCGAGCATTTCATCTCGCTCGACCGTGTCATCCGCACGATGCGTGACACGGGTGCCGACATGCACGACAAGTACAAGGAAACATCCCGTGGCGGACTGGCGGTCAACGCCATCGAGTGCTGAACCGAACGCGTGCATCGGGCCCTTCGTGACGGCCCGTTGCGGTGCGTTTTTTCGCCCAGCACGGGCGCGCGAAATCGGTTATCTGTACCCCTACTGTTACCCGGCTCTGTTACCTGAAAGCGACAGTGTGCGTATCGCGCCAACAGGCGCCTCATACTGCTACCAAAGTGCTCACAGGCAGATAGCCCCCGCCCTTTACACTGTTCTATTTGCGTCACGCGAGGCGCATGACGGGGACGTTTCAGAAGGGTCTGACTTTTAATTGAACGCGCATTCAAAGTAGGCACGCGGTTTGCCTTCTTTATAAGCAAAACCCGGCGCTAGCCAGCGCTGCACACTACAAGAAAAAGAGCCTCGTCAAAGGCTCATGAAAATTGCCTACCGTGAGGGTCCGTCATGTCACAGATCAACCCCGGGTCACAGCCCCCGAACCGGCTCCCACAGACCATCGGCTTCCTGCTGCTGGACAACTTCACCCTGATTTCCCTGGCCTCGGCCGTGGAACCGCTGCGGATGGCCAATCAGCTGTCCGGCAAAGAGCTTTACCGCTGGTTCACCGTGACCCAGTCGGGAGAGCCCGTCAGCGCCAGCGACGGGCTGCAGATTACGCCCGACGCCAGCTTCGAGTCCGCGCCCAGCCTGGACAGCATCATCGTCTGCGGTGGCGTGGATATTCAGCACAGCGTGACGCGCGAGCATCTGCACTGGCTGCAGACGCAAGCGCGTCATGGCCGTCAGCTGGGCGCGGTGTGCACCGGCAGTTGGGCGCTGGCCAAGGCCGGCTTGCTCGATGGCTATGACTGCAGTGTGCACTGGGAATGCCTGGCCGCGATGCAGGAAGCCTTCCCGCGTACTTCTGTCACCCCACGGCTGTTCTCCATCGATCGCAATCGCCATACCGCCTCCGGCGGCACAGCGCCTATGGATCTGATGCTGCAACTGATTGGCGCCCGGCATGGACGTGAACTGGCCGCAGCCATCTCCGACATGTTCATGTATGAGCGCATCCGCAGTGAACAGGATCTCCAGCGCGTGCCCCTCAAACACATGCTAGGCACCAACCAGCCGAAACTGCTGGAGATCGTGGCGCTGATGGAGGCCAATCTCGAAGAGCTGATCGACCTGGACGAACTGGCCTGCTATGTGAGCGTGTCGCGGCGCCAGCTCGAGCGATTGTTCCAGAAATACCTGCACTGCTCGCCGTCGCGCTATTACCTCAAGCTGCGGTTGATTCGTGCGCGCCAGCTGCTCAAGCAGACGCCGATGTCGATCATCGAAGTGGCTTCGGTCTGCGGCTTCGTTTCGACTCCGCATTTTTCCAAGTGCTACCGCGAGTTCTTCGGCATTCCACCGCGTGACGAGCGCTCGGGCCAACAGTCGGCGCAGGTGGTTGCGTTGATACCGCGACCCGGTGAGGCCAACAGAAATCCCGCCACTGTCGCAGCGTTGCAGCGTGCGCAGGGTGAGTCGACATTCGCCAGCGTGCGCATCTGACGTAGCGCACGCTCGGTTTGATAAAGGTGGGTGACGATGTCATCCGCCTTTTTTTACAACTGTTGGCGGGCGATTACGTGCCGTCCCGTTAAAGCGGTGTTTCGTTCTGTACTGCTTGTCTTGAGCGGTGGCGTAGCGATCCTGTGACGCCGCCCTGCAGCGTCACAGGCGACTCACAGGGTCTAGCTGGCGTGCACCAGTGCGGGAAGCAGATTGCGGCAGATGGCCTCGCGGACCGACGGTAGCAGGGTGGCAGAGCCACCCAGCAGTTCCTCGACGAGGCGACGTAGTGCCTGCGCGCGCTCCCGGGAAAGACCGACAATGGCTCGCTCACAGGCCTGTTCAGCCGAGACCCCGCAGGGAATCTCAAAGCCCAGCGCTACCAGGCGGTCTCGAAAGTCGTCCTGGTCGATCAGATCGGCATGCATCATCGTTCTTGCTCCTTTGGCTTCGATAGGCGAGGCGGCTGGCTCAGCGCAGCACGCCTTCTTCGCGCAACAGTTTGAATATGGCTTCGGCGGCGACTTGCGGCGACACATCCTTGAGTACCTGTCCTGCACCGCCGGAAGTCTTGGCGGTGGCCGCTTTCATCCGTTCGGCGCCGGTCTTGGCCTTGATCACCTTGAGCCGCTTGGGGCGCGGGCGAGCCGGCTGTAGCTGCGCCTCGTCCAGCAGGCTGTCTTCGATGACGGCCACATCCTCGGCGTGCAGCTCGCCACGGCGAGCCGGGCCGAAGGCATTCTGGCGTGCCGCCGGGGCAGCATTGTCGACGCTGGCCACGAACGGCAGGCGTACCTTGAGCCGGCGCCGCTGACCGCGGGGCAGGGCCTGCAGGACCTGCGCCACACCGTTGTCAACCTTTTCTACCTCGGCCAAGCCGACCACCAGTGGCCAGCCCAGGCGCTCGGCCAGCAGGTAAGGCAGCAGCCCCGAGCCTTCGCCGGTTTCTGCCTGGCTGCCGGTCAGCACCAGATGAGCCCCGGCATCGAGCAGGTAATTGTTCAGCAGTGGCAGGGCGTCGCAATGGCTCGGCTGTTCGAGCACGGTCATCTCGCTCAGGCCCATGCCCAGGTAAGCGCGCAGTGCCTCCTCTTGCGGATTGCCGGCGTGCAGCAGCTGCAGCTGGTCGCCCACCAGCCGCAGGCCAAGTTCGACCGCGCGGGCATCCTGCTCGGCACGGCGGGGGCGGCCCGAGGTCGGATGAGCGCCGACCGAGACCAGGGTGATGACGTTCAGGTCAGTCATGGCGCGACTCCGTTGGGGGGAAGACGCTGTCTTCTTCCACCATCAATGTGCAGTCTTTCCCGGTGGATGGGTGAAGCGTCATCCACCCTATGGGGTTTTCGTGAGCTCGTTGTTCATGCCGCATCGCGTGCGCCTCCTTGGCGGTACTCGGTGACCATCTGAATCAGCGCGGCAAGAATCTCCCTGGAATCCCCGATCACCGACAGGTCGGCACGTTTGATCATGTCGCAACCCGGGTCCATGTTTATGGCCACAACCTTGTCGCAGGCGCTGATCCCCTGCAGGTGCTGTATGGCGCCGGAAATGCCGACGGCCAGGTAGACCCGTGCGGTAACCCAGGTCCCGGTAGCCCCGACCTGGCGGTTGCGCGGCATGAAGCCGTCGTCCACTGCCACGCGGGAAGCACCTTCGGTTGCCCCGAGCGCTTGGGCGGCCTGGTGGAACTGGTCCCAGTCCTTGACCCCGTTGCCGCCGGACAGGATGAACTCGGCTTCGGCCATGGGAATCAGCGCCGGGTCGACCGCGACCGCGCCGAGGTCCTCGATGCGGGGCAGGCAGCGGGTGATCGGATGTTCGAGGGGCAGGGCTCGCGCTTCGTGACGAGTGTCGCTGACCGGTTCGGCACATTCGACGGCGGCGAGGATCAGCCGCGGAGCCTGGCGTACCAAGTCCTGCAGGCCAGCCCCGGCGCGGCCGATGCACTGGTTGTCGGCGACCTGCCAGACGCGGGTGGCCGCACGCTCGCCGAGCTTGGCACCGAGGCGGCGACCCAGTTCGCCACCGCCGGTGCGGCTGTCCGGCAGCAACCAGTGGCGTGGCGCCAGCTGGCTTTCCACGGCGCTGAGGGCCAGCACCCGCGCTTCCGGAGCGTAGCCGTCGAAGGCTTCGCCCTCGATGTGCACCAGACGGTCGACGCCGGCGGTGTCGAAAGCGGTTTCCTTGTACTCGCCAAAGACCACCGCGACCACGGCGCCGGAATCACCGGCCAGTTTGTTGGCCAGGCCGAGCAGGTCCTTGTCGTGACTGCTCAGGCGGCCACCGACCATGTCCGGCACTACGGCGATGTAGAAGGCCGGTTGGTCAACCACATGCAACGGCAGCTGGACCACTGTGCTGGCCGCGCTGCGTTTGGTGCTGCCACCTTGTTGGGCGCCGCTGCGGTCGATGCGCTTGAGGCCGTTGGGGCCGATGAAGCCAACCGCATGGGGATTCTTGCGCAGAAGGCCGTTGGGGCCAGCCCAGCTGGTTTCGCCGCCCGCTGCGGCCGAGGCCATGGCGGCGTGCAGCGGATGCAGACGGTTACGGGCGATCCACTCGGCGCGAGGGTCGCGGCGGATGATGTCGCTCATCAGTGCACCTCCAGAGATTCAGGCTTGGCCGCTGCGGACTTTTTTGCCGGCGCAGGTTTCTCCAGCAATACGTCGGCGACCAGTTCGGCGATGTCTTTGATCTGCGGCCGGGGCTCGACCACACCTTCGAGCATCGCGGTGCACTGCGGGCAGCCCACGGCCACCAGCTCGGCGCCGGTCTCCTTGATGTCCACCATGCGCATGTCGGGAATACGCTGCTTGCCGGGAATGTCGGTGATCGGCGCGCCGCCACCGCCGCCGCAGCAGCGGGAACGGAAGCCGGAGCGCTCCATTTCCTTGACCTCGATGCCGATGGCCTTGAGCACGCTGCGCGGCGCTTCGTACTCGCCGTTGTAGCGGCCCAGATAGCAGGGGTCGTGATAGGTCACGCTGCCGCCCTTGTGCTGACCCAGGCTGAGTTTCTGCCCGCGGATCAGCTCTTCCATGTAGGTGCTGTGGTGCAGTACCTGATATTCGCCACCCAGTGCGCCGTATTCGTTCTTCAGCACATGGAAGCTGTGGGGGTCGCAGCTGACGATCTTGTTGAAGCGGTACTTGGCCAGGGTCTCGATGTTGCGTTTGGCCAGCGACTGGAAGGTCGCTTCGTCACCCAGACGGCGTGCCACGTCACCGCTATCACGCTCCTCCAGACCGAGGACGGCGAAGTCGACGTCGGCGGCCTTGAGCACCTTGACGAAGGCGCGCAGGGTGCGCTGGTTGCGCATGTCGAAGGCGCCGTCGCCGACCCAGAACAGCACGTCGACCTGCTTCTTCTCGCTCATCAGCGGCAGGTTGAGGTCGGCGGCCCAGTTGAGGCGACCACCGGGGGCGAATCCGCCGGGGTTATCGGTGGCGATCAGGTTGTCCAGCACCTCGGCGCCCTTGTTTGGCGTCGCACCCTTTTCCAGGGTGAGGTGGCGGCGCATGTCGACGATGGCATCGACGTGCTCGATCATCATCGGGCACTCCTCGACGCAGGCGCGGCAGGTGGTGCAGGACCACAGCGTTTCCGCCTCGACCAGGCCCTTGCCTTCGGCAAAGACGATGGGCTGGTGCGGGTTGCCGCCGTGCTCGCCCACCGGAATGCCGGGATAGGGGCTGCCGAAGTAACCCTTGTCGCTGCCACCGGCGAGGCCGACGACCATGTCCTGAATCAGCTTCTTCGGGTTCAGCGGCTGGCCGGCGGCGAAGGCCGGGCACGCTGCCTCGCAACGACCGCACTGCACGCAGGCATCGAAGCCGAGCAGCTGGTTCCAGGTGAAGTCCTTGGGCTTTTCCACACCCAACGGTGCGTTTGGATCGGTCAGATCCAGGGCCTTGAGGCCGCTGGAACGGGCCGCGCTGGCGTTGTGCGGAGTGCGGAAACGCTCAGGACGGCGGTGCCAGGCCAGGTGCAGGGCACCGGCGAAGGCATGCTTCATTGGCCCGCCCCAGGTCATGCCGAAGAACATCTCTGACACACCCCAGGCCACGCCGAGCGCCAGCACGGCCGCGAGGATCCAGCCGCCGAAATCGGCCGGCAGGATGCCGGCCACTGGCAGGGTGGCGATGAAAAAGCTGAACGAGAACATCAGCAAGCTCTTCGGAAGGCGCATCCAGGGGCCTTTCGACAGCCGTGCCGGTGGGTTGCGGCGGCGTTTGGCAACAAACAGCGCACCGACAAACATCAGCACGCAGGCAGCGAGCAGGGCAAAGCCGAGAATCCGGCTCTGCAGACCGAAGCCGTGCACGATGATCGCCAGGACAGCCGCCAGGACAAAGCCGCCAGCCGTGGCCACGTGAGTCTTGGACATGTACTTGTCGCGTTCGACCACATGGTGCAGATCGACCAGGTAGCGCCGTGGCATGGCCATCAGGCCACCGATCCAGTCGACCTTGGTCGGCCGACCGCGGCGCCACATGGCGAAGCGCCTGCCTGCGCCGAGTACGGCAAGCGCGAGGGCGGCAAACAGGAGAATGGGAAGAATGGTATTCAACATGTGAGGCTCCCACCGCCAATGTCAGGGGATGATGCGTTTCAGTCCTTCGCCCCTCCGGAAAGAGGGTCAGGGTGAGCAGTTAGTCCGCGGGACCGACCCTCACCCCAGCCCTCTCCCCAAAAAGGGAGAGGGAGCCAGACCGGGTCAGACCGTCAACGTTGCGCTGGGCTTAAAAGTCCTTGCACAGCCGTAGCGCGTCATAGATCGCCGCGTGGGTGTTGCGCTGCGCGACGCAGTCGCCGATGCGGAACAGCAGGTAGCCTTCGCCGCTCTGCGAAAGGCAGGGCTGCGGCTGGATCGCGAACAATGCCTCGACGTCGATCTGGCCCTTGTTGCGCGAGCCTTCCTTGAGGGCGTAGTACAGGCGCTCGTCAGGACGCACACCGTTCTCCACCACCACCTGGTCGACCACCCGCTCTTCCTGCGCGCCGGTGTATTCGTTCTCCAGCACTGCCACCAGCTTGTCACCCTCGCGGTAGACCTTTTCCAGCATCAGGTCGCCGGTCATGATCACTTCCTTCGGGTACAGGCTGCGGTAGTAGGTCGGGAAGCTGGTGCCGCCAATCGCCACGCCGGGCTTGATGTCATCGGTGACGATTTCCACCTTGGCGCCTTTTTCGGCGATGAAGTCGGCCACCGACATGCCGGTGAACTCACAGATGGTGTCGTAGACCAGCACGTTGTTGCCGGGCGCCACCTTGCCGTCGAGGATGTCCCAGCTGCTGACAACCAGGCCTTCTTCCGCGCCCCAGTGCTCGTTCTGCTCGATGAACGGGTGGCCGCCGTTGGCCAGCACCACGATGTCCGGACGCAGATCGAGAATGGTCTCCGAATCCGCACCGGTACCCAGGCGAAGGTCGACGCCGAGGCGTGCGATTTCCAGCTGGAACCAGCGGGTGATGCCCGCCATCTGGTCACGTTGCGGTGCCTTGGCGGCGAGGTTGATCTGCCCGCCGAGGCTGTCCTTTTTCTCGAACAGGGTGACGTCATGGCCGCGTTCGGCAGCGACACGTGCGGCCTCCATACCGGCCGGACCACCGCCAACGATCACCACTTTGCGCTTGGGCCCGGTGGACTTCTCGATGATGTGCGGCAGGCCCATGTATTCCCGGCTGGTGGCCGCGTTCTGGATACAGAGAACGTCCAGGCCCTGATACTGGCGGTCGATGCAGTAGTTGGCGCCGACGCACTGTTTGATCTGGTCCACCTGGCCCATCTTGATCTTGGCAATCAGGTGCGGGTCGGCGATGTGGGCGCGGGTCATGCCGACCATGTCCACGTAGCCGCCCTCGAGGATGCGCTGGGCCTGATTCGGGTCCTTGATGTTCTGCGCATGCAGGACCGGGACGTTGACCACTTCCTTGATGCCGGCGGCCAGGTGCAGAAACGGCTCCGGCGGATAGCTCATGTTTGGAATGACGTTGGCCAGGGTGTTATGCGTATCGCAGCCTGAGCCGATCACGCCGAAGAAGTCGACCATGCCGGTGGCATCGTAGTACTTGGCGATCTCTTTCATGTCTTCGTGGGTGAGGCCGTCCGGGTGGAACTCGTCACCGGTGATGCGCATGCCGACGCAGAAGTCGTCACCGACCTCGGCGCGCACGGCCTTGAGCACTTCCAGGCCGAACTTCATGCGGCCCTCGAAGGTGCCGCCCCATTCGTCGGTACGCTTGTTCACCCGCGGCGACCAGAACTGGTCGATCAGGTGCTGGTGCACGGCGGACAGCTCGACGCCATCCAGGCCGCCTTCCTTGGCGCGGCGTGCGGCCTGAGCGTAGTTGCCAATGATGCGCCAGATCTCTTCCGGCTCGATGGTCTTGCAGGTGGCGCGGTGTACAGGTTCGCGAATACCCGACGGCGACATCAGGGTTGGCCAGTTGAAACCGTCCCAGCGCGAGCGACGGCCCATGTGGGTAATCTGGATCATGATCTTGGCGCCATGCTTGTGCATGGCGTCAGCCAGGTTCTGGAAGTGAGGGATGATCCGGTCGGTGGCCAGGTTCACCGAAGACCACCATTCCTGCGGGCTGTCGATGGCGACGACCGAGGAGCCGCCGCAGATCGCCAGGCCGATGCCGCCCTTGGCTTTCTCTTCGTAATACTTCACATACCGCTCGGTGGTCATACCGCCGTCGGTGGCATAGACCTCGGCGTGGGCGGTGCTGATCACGCGGTTGCGGATGGTCAGTTTGCCGATCTGGATCGGCTGGAACATTGCTTCGAAAGCCATTGCGGCACCCTCACGGAAAAGCAGCCTAGCGTTTTCTTTGTGGGGGGCTTGCGCGGCGATGCTGTCGCCACGAAGCCCCTCTCACATACCTTTTTTTAGAGTGGTTTGACGCGGAAAAGACCGTGGTCGTGGCCTTCCTGCGAGGCGCCGTAGACCTGTTCGGCGACGGTGCGGATGCTGCTGCCCTGCGCCTGGAGAATCTGATCCATGGCGCCGGCGAACCAGCCGGTAAACATGTAATCCACCGGACGCCCGCATTTGCCGTAGACGTAGACGAATGCCGAGTGATCCAGGCGGACCTCGCAGGTGCCGGCGTCCAGGTCGATTGATTCGATCTTGAACAGGCCCCAGCCGCGCTGCGACAGGCGCTTCATGTAGTGCTCGAAGACTTCCACGCCGACCAGCCCGTGGCATTCGGCTTCCTTCTCGCACCAGTGCCAGGCCGACTTGTAGCCAGCCTTGTAGAGGATCTCGGCGTACTTTTCAGCGCCGAGCACTTCCTCGATGCCGATGTGGTTGTTGACGAAGAAATGCCGCGGCACGTAGAGCATCGGCAGGGCGTCGGTGGTCCAGACGCCGGTTTCGTCGTCGACCTGGATGGGCATTTCGGGTGCGTGGGTGGACATGTGTTTGAGCTCCAGAATTCGTTGTCTTGCTTGTTTGAACAGTGCTGATGAGCCTTGGCGAGCCCGCTGAGGGCGATGCCGCTATGGGTGCGCGCGGCGGGCTCCGGTATTCGTCATTCGCCCCAGACGTCCTTGAGGACCCGTACCCAGTTTTCGCCCATCACCTTGCGCACGGTGCGCTCGGGCATGCCGCGCTTGAGCAGGGTCTCGGTGAGGTTGGGGAATTCGCCCACGGTGCGGATGCCCAGCGGGTTGACGATCTTGCCGAAGCGCGTCAGGCGGCGGGCGTAACCCTTGTCGTGGGTCAGCCACTCGAAGAAGTTCTGGTCGTGGCCCTGGGTGAAGTCGGTGCCGATGCCGATGGCGTCTTCGCCAACGATGTTCATCACGTACTCGATGGCCTCGGCGTAGTCGTCGATGGTCGAGTCGATGCCCTTGGCCAGGAAGGGCGCGAACATGGTCACGCCGACGAAACCGCCGTGGTCGGCGATGAACTTCAGCTCTTCGTCGGACTTGTTGCGCGGGTGCTCTTTCAGGCCGGATGGCAGGCAGTGCGAGTAGCAGACCGGTTTTTCCGATGCGAGGATGACTTCCTCGCTGGTCTTGCTGCCGACGTGGGAGAGGTCGCACATGATGCCGACGCGGTTCATCTCGGCGACGACTTCATGTCCGAACCCGGACAGCCCGCCGTCGCGCTCGTAGCAGCCGGTGCCGACCAGGTTCTGGGTGTTGTAGCACATCTGCACGATGCCGACGCCGAGCTGCTTGAACACTTCGACGTAGCCGAGCTGGTCCTCGAAGGCATGGGCGTTCTGGAAGCCGAACAGGATGCCTGTCTTGCCCAGTTCCTTGGCTTTGCGGATGTCGGCAGTGGTGCGCACCGGCATCACCAGGTCGCTGTTTTCGCGGATCAGCTTCTGGCTGGCGGCGATGTTGTTGACTGTGGCCTGGAACCCTTCCCATACCGAGACGGTGCAGTTGGCGGCCGTCAAACCACCCTTGCGCATGTCCTCGAACAGTTCGCGGTTCCATTTGGCGATGATCAGACCGTCAATGACGATGCTGTCAGCGTGCAGTTCGGTTGGGTTCATCAGGTAACTCCCCAGTGCGGCTCATCGAATCGTTTGTCGATGCTTGGCGGCAGCTTATCCCTGGGGGGGATGTCGTCCCGATGCAAAAACGACTGGGGTATTGCTCAAAACGTCAACACGCGATAACCAGGCTGCTGGGGCGACCATAGTGCTGATCCCGGCGCACGCCGCGGCGACCGACTATCGGCTACAGCGCGGGCGGCAGGCCATTTTCGGCACTTTGGTCGCGCTCGGAAAACACCGACTCAATGAAGGACACCCTCGGATGCTCACGACCTATCGCACCCCCATCCGGCCCGAGTGGGTCGACTACAACAATCACCTGCGCGACGCTTTCTATCTGCTGATCTTCAGCTTCGCCACGGATGCGCTGATGGATCGGATAGGCCTCGACCAGGCCGGGCGTGAGCGCAGCGGGCACACGCTGTATACCCTCGAGTGCCACCTGAACTACCTGGCCGAGGTCAAGCTGGGGGCGGAGGTAGAGGTGCGCACGCAGCTGCTGAATCACGACCGCAAGCGGCTGCAGGTGTACCACGGTCTTTATCGGGTCGGTGAGGACGGCCTGCTGGCGGCCAATGAGCAAATGCTGATCAACATCGATCGACAGGTAGGTCGCTCGGCGCCATTCGACGCGGCGGTGCTGGCACAGCTGCAGGCTTTGCAAGAGGCGCAGCAGGACTTGCCCAGGCCCATTCACATCGGTCGGGTCATCGGCTTGCCTGGATGAGGGCGGGAGAGGGCGGCCGGGCGCACACGGCACATAGGTCTCAGCCGCACGGAGACGCTGACGCTGGAGTCAGCAAAAAGGGGGAGCCCAAAGGCTCCCCAAAGTGCTCAACATCAGCGTCCTGCAGGCCGACCCGCAGGACGAATAACGGCTGGTGACGGATCAGGCAGCGCTGAACATCTTGTGCGGGTCGATGACGAATTTCTTCGGCACGCCAGCATCGAACTCGCCGTAGCCCTGGGGCGCCTGGTCCAAGCTGATCACCTGTACGCCCACCACTTCGGCGATGTTGATGCGGTCCCACATGATCGCCTGCATCAGGGCGCGGTTGTACTTCATCACCGGGGTCTGGCCGGTGTGGAAACTGTGCGACTTGGCCCAGCCGAGACCGAAGCGGATGCTCAGGCTGCCCATCTTGGCGGCGACGTCCACGGCGCCCGGATCTTCGGTGACGTAGAGACCGGGAATACCGATCTTGCCCGCCACGCGCACCACGCCCATCAGCGAGTTGAGCACGGTAGCCGGAGCCTCGTGCTTGGCGCCTTCATGGCCATGGCCACGGGCCTCGAAGCCCACGCAGTCAACTGCGCAATCGACTTCCGGCTCGCCCAGCAGGGCGGCGATCTGCTCGTGCAGCGGAGTATCCAGCGACAGGTCGGCAATCTCGAAACCCTGCGCCTTGGCGTGGGCCAGGCGGGCCGGGTTGAGGTCGCCGACGATGACCACCGCAGCGCCCAGCAGGCGCGCCGAGGCGGCAGCCGCCAGACCGACCGGGCCGGCGCCGGCGATGTACACCGAGCTGCCTGGGCCGACACCGGCGGTGACCGCACCGTGGTAGCCGGTGGGCAGGATGTCCGACAGGCAGGTCAGGTCGCGGATCTTTTCCATCGCCTTGTCACGGTTGGGCAGCTTGAGCAGGTTGAAGTCGGCATAGGGGACCAGCACGTATTCGGCCTGGCCACCGGTCCAGTCGCCCATGTCGACGTAGCCGTAGGCGCCGCCGGCTCGCGCTGGGTTGACAGTCAGGCAGACGCCGGTGTGCTGCTCCTTACAGGAACGGCAACGGCCGCAGGCGACGTTGAACGGCACCGAGACCAGGTCGCCGATCTGCAGGTGCTCTACATCGCTGCCTTTCTCGATGACTTCCCCGGTGATCTCGTGACCGAGCACCAGGCCGACCTGAGCGGTGGTCCGGCCGCGCACCATGTGCTGGTCCGAGCCGCAAATGTTGGTGGAAACGACGCGCAGGATCACTCCGTGCTCGATCTTGCGCCCGCGGGGGTCCTGCATTTTCGGATAGTCGATTTTCTGGACTTCGACCTTGCCTGCGCCGAGGTAAACGACGCCACGATTGTCAGCCATCTGCCTTTCTCCTTTGTTTTTGTGAATACAAGGCGCGACGGGAGGCCGCGCGGGCTTGTAGTGGAGCTATGAAATTGCGACCGGGACCTACAGCACCACCGTTCGGTTGGCGTGCAGGAATACCCGGCGTTCGAGGAAATAGCCGACCGCCTTGGCCAGGGTCAGGCATTCGATGTCGCGGCCCTTGGCGATCAGGTCTTCGGGATAGTGGGTGTGGTCCACCGGCTCGACGCCCTGGGCAATGATTGGCCCTTCGTCGAGGTCGTTGTTGATGAAGTGCGCGGTGGCGCCGACCAGCTTGACGCCTTTCTGGTAGGCCTGATGGTAGGGCTTGGCGCCCTTGAAGCCGGGCAGCAACGAGTGGTGGATGTTGATGGCGCGACCATCGAGCGTGCGGCACAGCTCGGGCGAGAGCACCTGCATGTAGCGGGCGAGCACCACAAGCTCCGCGCCGCTGTCCTCGATCACCTGCAGCACCTGACGCTCCTGCGCCGGCTTGTCACGCGGATCGAGCGGGAAGTGGTGATAGGGAATGCCGTGCCAGCGCGCCAGGGGTTCGAGATCCGGGTGGTTGGAGACGACCGCAGCGATCTCCATCGGCAGCTGGCCGATGCGCTGGCGGTACAGCAGATCGTTCAGGCAGTGATCGGACTTGGACACCATGATCACCACCTTGGCCCGATAGCCCGGCGGTGTCAGCTCGGTGTGCATCCCGAAGGGCGTGACTCGCTCGATCAAGCCCATGCGGAACTGCGATTCGTCGAACCCTTCAGGCGCTCGAAACTCGACGCGAATGAAGAATCGATTGACCAGACGATCATCGAAACTGTGGTGCTCGGTGACGTAGCAGCCCTGTTCGAAGAGGTAGCGGGTCACCACATCGACGGTGCCGAGCAGGCTCGGGCTGTGTGCGGTAAGGATCCAGGTGTCGGGCGTGCGGCTCATGGTTATCTCCCAAGCGGGGCGGGCATCGGTGGGCGTGTGGCTCACGCGTCAGCCGTCCCTTTCTGGTTGGCCGGGGTGGACGAACGCGTCGGCCACCCCAAGGACATCACGCCTCGATCGCCATCCCGTACTCGGCGCTGGCATCCTGCAGCCAGAGCCAGATGTAGTCGGCGAAGCTGCGGCGCACCACCAGTTCCCAGACATCTTCCGCGGTATGCCGGATCACCAGCTGGCTCTTGGCGAAATGAGTGCCCACGGCCTTGCCCACCGGGAAGTTGCTCGGATGCACGTCGTAGGGCGTCGACTTCATCAGCAGCTCGCGGGCCTTTTCGCCGGAGAGTTCGAGCAGGGTTTGCCCGCCGCTGACATTGACCACCTGGATGTGCTGGCCGGCCAGCGCCTCGCGCAGGCGCTGTTCGGTGGCGAATTCCTCGCCTTGCGGGACGATCAGCAGCCATTCGTCCGGGCCCATCCACTGCAGCGAGGTCTCGCCGTTGGCCACCAGCGTCAGCGCGACAGGGAGTTCCAGTCCGAGCGCCTGGTTAACGCCTTTGACGAAAGCCGGGTCGTGAGCATCGCCGCGCAAGGTCAGGTGCCCGCGCAGCTTCTTTTCCCGCAGGCGAATGCCGGCGCCAGCACGGCCCTTGCCGACCAGCTCTTTCAGGCCGGCATGGTGCAACGGCGATTGCCCCTGGATGTTGTCCGGGCGTTGTTTGTACACGTTCACTGCGGTCATGGTTTACCTGCCTGGCGCCGTGCGGCGCCGTAGAATTCCGGGTGTACCGAGCGTGAGGCCGGCGCGCCAGCCTCACGTTCACCTCACACGTTCTGCCGCTCGCCTTTCGGGTCGTAGAACACCGAGCTGACGATCTCGGCCTCGATCACGCTGCCATCGACCAGCGGCGCGTAGACCCGCTCGCCGATGCGCTTGAGGCCGCCCTTGACCAGCGCCATGGCGAAGGAATAGCCCATGGCCGCGCTCATGTAGCTGGAGGTCACGTGGCCCACCATGGTCATCGGGATGGGTTGCTTGGGATCGAATACCAGCTGCGCGCCCTCGGGCAGTACCTTCTTCGGATCCACCGGCTTCAGGCCGACCAGCTGCTTGCGGTTTTCCTTGAGGCAATCCTCACGGTTCATGCCACGCCAGCCGATCCAGGAGAACGGCTTGGTACGGCCGACACACCAGCCCATGTTCAGATCGTCCGGGGTCACCGACCCATCGGTGTCCTGGCCAACGATGATGAAGCCCTTCTCGGCGCGCAGGACGTGCATGGTCTCGGTGCCGTAGGGCGTCAGGCCATGCTTCTTGCCCGCCTCGATGACCTGCTCCCACACATCCAACGCATAGTCGGCCTGGACGTTGACTTCGTAGCTCAGCTCACCGGTGAAGGAGATGCGGAACACCCGTGCCGGCACGCCGCCTACCTTGCCTTCCTTCCAGGTCATGAAGGGGAAGGCTTCCTTGTCCAGGTCGATGTCGGTGACCTCAGCCAGCAGCTTGCGGCTGTTGGGGCCGGTCAGCGTCATGGTTGCCCAGTGATCGGTGACCGAGGTGAAGTACACCTTCAGCTCCGGCCACTCGGTCTGGTGGTAGATCTCCAGCCACTCCATCACCCGTGCAGCACCGCCAGTGGTGGTGGTCATCAGGAAGTGGTTGTCGGCCAGGCAAGCGGTCACGCCGTCGTCGAAGACCATGCCGTCTTCCTTGCACATCAGGCCGTAACGCGCCTTGCCCACATCCAGCTTGGTCCAGGCGTTGGTGTAGACGCGGTTGAGGAATTCACGGGCGTCCGGACCCTGGATGTCGATCTTGCCGAGGGTTGAGGCGTCGAGGATGCCCACCGCGTTGCGCACGGCCAGACACTCACGGGCCACGGCGGCGTGCAGATCTTCGCCCTTCTTGGGGAAGTACCAGGGACGCTTCCACTGGCCGACGTCCTCGAATTCGGCGCCATTCTTGAGGTGCCAGGCCTGCATGGCGGTGTAACGCTTGGGCTCGAACAGCTCGTAGGTGTGAGGACCGGCGACCGCACCGAAGGTAATCGGCGTGTAGTTCGGCCGGAACATCGTGGTGCCCATCTCGGCGATGCTGATGCCCATTGAATGGGCGGCAATGGCCAGGCCATTGATGTTGCCTAGCTTGCCCTGGTCAGTACCGAAGCCCAGTGCGGTGTAGCGCTTGACGTGCTCGACCGACTCGAAACCTTCGCGAGTAGCGATCTTGATGCCGGCCGCGGTGACATCGTTCTGCAGGTCGACGAACTGCTTGGGCGCACGTTCGGTGGGCTTGTCGTGTGGGACCTGGAACAGCGCGACGCTGGCTTCCTCGACGCGTTGCTCGGCCTGCGGCACGCTGCCGCTGACTGCCTTGAAGCCGGTCTCGGCAGCCGCTGTGGCGCCCGCTTCGAAGCCGTCGGCGAGTGCATCGCCAAGGGCGAACACGCCATTTACCGCGCCAGCGCAGGTGCGCTGCTGGAAGCCTTCGCCCGGCACGAAGGCCAGCAGGTCTTCACGCCAGACAGGACGACCGCCAAGGTGCGAGGCCAGATGGACCACCGGGCTGTAACCGCCGGAGCTGGCGATCAGGTCGCAATCGACCACCTCACCCTGGCTGACGACCTTGTGGCTGGCCAGGTCGATGGCGCAGATGCGCGCCCCGGTGACCCGCTTGCTGCCACGCGCCTCGACCACTGCACTGCCAGCGAGAATGCGAACGCCGCGACGCCGCGCTTCCTCGACCCAGGCACCACGCGGGTTGCTGCGAGCATCGGCCACAGCAGCCACCTGTTGGCCAGCGTCCAGCCAGTCGAGCACCGCCCGGTAGGCGTAGTCGTTGTTGGTCGACAGCACCAGCTGGCGGCCGGGTATCACGCCGTAGCGGCGCACGTAGGTGGAGACCGCATCGGCGAGCATGTTGCCGGGCACGTCGTTGTTCGAATACACCAGCGGACGCTCGTGAGCACCCGTGGCCAGCACGACGCGCTTGGCTCTGACGCGGTGCATGCGCTGACGAATCATCCGTTGGCCCAAGGCACCCTTGGGCGCGACTTCACCGAGGTGGTCGGTCAAACGCTGATGAATGGTCAGGAAATTGTGGTCGTGGTAGCCGTTCACGGTGGAGCGTGGCAGCAGCGTCACTTCCGGCATTTTTTCCAGTTCGGCAATCACGCTGGCAGCCCATTCGGCGGCTGGCTTGCCGTCCAGGGTCTCGCGGGTGGCGAGCAAGCTGCCGCCGAACTCTTCCTGCTCGTCGGCCAGGATCACGCGGGCGCCACTGCGACCGGCGGCCAATGCGGCTGCCAGTCCAGCCGGGCCCGCACCGACTACCAAGACATCGCAATGCTGGTTCAGGTGATCGTAGCGGTCAGGATCGTTCTCCGTGGGTGCGCGGCCCAGACCGGCGGCTTTACGAATGTACTTCTCGTAGGTCAGCCAGAGGTTCTGCGGGTACATGAAGGTCTTGTAGTAGAACCCGGGCGGCATCATCCCGCCGCCGACCTTGCCGAGAATGCCCATCAGGTCGGTGTTCACGCTCGGCCAGCCGTTCACGCTGCTGGCGGTCAGGCCTGGGTACAGCGCCTGCTGGGTGGCACGGATGTTCGGAATCTGCGCCGCTTCGGTGCTACCGACCTGCAGCACGGCATTGGGCTCTTCGGACCCAGCGGCAACGATGCCGCGCGGACGCGAGTACTTGAAGCTGCGGCCGACCACGTCGACGCCGTTGGCCAGCAAGGCGGCAGCCAGGCTGTCACCGGCGTAGCCCTGATAGGTCTCGCCATTGAAGGTGAAGGTCAGGGGCCGGTTACGGTCGATGCGGCCGCCCTGGGAAAGACGATTGACCTGGCTCATGCCTTTACTCCTTGCTCAGCAGCCTTCTTCGAGGCGAGCGATGCCTCGGTCACGCTGGGCTGTTCGCCGATCTTGTAGGTCTCGAGAATTGCGTAGCTCACCGTATGACGGGTGACGTTGAAGTACTGTCGGCACCCGGAGGCGTGGATCCACAGTTCGTGGTGGATGCCGCGCGGGTTGTCGCGGAAGAACAGGTACTCGCCCCATTCCTCATCGGTGCAGGCGTTCGGGTCCAGCGGGCGGGGGATGTGGGCCTGGCCGCCCGCGTGGAACTCTTCTTCGGAGCGCAATTCGCCACAGTGAGGGCAGAAAATATGCAGCATGGTCGGGTACCTCCAGAAAACCTACATCCCTCCGCCGTCGGCGGAGGGGCACAAAATCAGTGTGCGACCCCAGCCGCGCCGTGCTCGTCGATCAGTGCGCCGTTGTAGAAACGCTCGATCGAGAAGGCCTTGGCCAACGGGTGCATTTCGCCCTTGGCCAGGCTGGCGGCAAAGACGTGACCCGACCCCGGTGTGGCTTTGAAGCCGCCGGTACCCCAGCCGCAGTTGAAGAACAGGTTCTTCACCGGGGTCTTGGCGATGATCGGGCAGGCGTCCGGAGTGGTGTCGACGATGCCGCCCCACTGGCGGTTCATGCGCACCCGCGAGAGGATCGGGAACATCTCGACGATCGCCTGCAGGGTGTGCTCGATGGTGGGGTAGGAACCCCGCTGGCCGTAGCCGACGTAGCTGTCGATGCCGGCGCCGATGACCAGATCGCCCTTGTCCGACTGGCTGATGTAGCCGTGCACGGCGTTGGACATGATCACGGTATCGATGATCGGCTTGATCGGCTCGGAGACCAGCGCCTGCAGCGGGTGCGACTCGAGCGGCAGGCGGAAACCGGCCAGCTTGGCCATGTGCCCGGAGTTACCGGCCGTGACCACGCCGACGCGCTTGCCGCCGATGAAGCCCTTGTTGGTTTCCACCCCGATGCACACGCCGTTTTCCTTGCGGAAGCCGATCACTTCGGTCTGCTGGATCAGGTCGACCCCCAGGGCGTCGGCGGCGCGGGCATAGCCCCAGGCCACTGCGTCGTGACGGGCGACGCCGCCGCGGCGCTGCAGCGAGGCACCGAGGATCGGATAACGGGTGTTCTTCGAGCAGTCCAGGTAAGGGATCATCTCCGCCACCTGCTTGGTATCGACCACTTCACCGTCGATGCCGTTGAGGCGGTTGGCGCTGACCCGGCGCTCGATGTCGCGCATGTCCTGCAGGGTATGACCGAGGTTGAACACGCCGCGCTGGGAAAACATCACGTTGTAGTTGATGTCCTGGGACAGGCCTTCCCACAGCTTCATCGCGTGTTCGTAGAGGCGTGCCGATTCGTCCCACAGGTAGTTGGACCGCACGATGGTGGTGTTGCGCGCGGTGTTGCCACCGCCCAACCAGCCTTTCTCGATAACGGCGACGTTCTTGACGCCGAACTGCTTCGCCAGGTAGTACGCAGTGGCCAGACCATGGCCGCCACCGCCGACGATAACCACATCGTAGACCGGCTTGGGCTTTGGGTTACGCCACATGCGCTGCCAGTTTTCGTGGTGGCTGAATGAGTGCTTGAGCAGGCCGAAGCCGGAATAACGTTGCATGTCGAATGCTCCTGGAAAAACGACCGCCTCGAAGCGGTTTTGCGACTCGTAGCGGGGTCACCCCCTCAGCGATCCACCAACAACTGGCGGTGGAAGGCAGCAGCGCCTTCCACCTTACGAATCAGCGGTACACCGGATAGTCGGCGCACAGCCCCGCGACCTGGCGAGCCACCTGAGCCTCGACGTCGTCATCACCGAGGTGATCGAGGATGTCGCAGATCCAGCCGGCGAGTTCGACGCTCTGGTCTTCCTTGAGTCCGCGGGTGGTGATGGCCGGCGTGCCGATCCGCAGCCCGGATGTGACGAAGGGTGATTGCGGGTCGTTGGGTACGGCGTTCTTGTTGACGGTGATGCCGGTGCGCCCGAGGGCCGCGTCCGCATCCTTGCCGGTGATGCCCTGCTTGATCAGGCTGACCAGGAACAGGTGGTTGTCGGTGCCGCCCGAGACCACGTCGTAGCCGCGCTCGATGAACACCTTGGCCATGGCCTTGGCGTTGTTGATGACCTGCTGTTGGTACTCCTTGAACTCAGGTTCCAGGGCTTCCTTGAAGCACACGGCCTTGGCCGCGATGACGTGCATCAGCGGGCCGCCCTGGGCGCCCGGGAAGACCGCAGCGTTGAGCTTCTTCTCGATGTCCGGGTTGGACTTGGCCAGGATCAGGCCGCCACGCGGGCCGCGCAGCGTCTTGTGCGTGGTGGTGGTGACCACGTCGGCAAACGGAATCGGGTTCGGGTACAGGCCGGCCGCGACCAGGCCCGCCACGTGCGCCATGTCGACGAACAGCAGCGCCCCGACCTTGTCGGCGATGGCGCGGAAACGCGGGAAATCCAGGGTCTTCGAGTAGGCCGAGAAGCCGGCCACGATCATCTTCGGCTTGCTCTCAACCGCCAGGCGCTCGACCTCGTCGTAGTCGATCAGGCCGGTGTCGGTGTCGATGCCGTACTGCACGGCGTTGTACAGCTTGCCGGACGAGCTGACCTTGGCGCCGTGGGTCAGGTGGCCGCCATGGGCCAGGCTCATGCCGAGAATGGTGTCGCCAGCGTTGAGCAGCGCCAGGTAGACGGCGCTGTTGGCCGAGGAGCCCGAATGCGGCTGGACGTTGGCGAAATCGGCGCCGAACAGCTCTTTGGCGCGATCGATGGCCAGCTGCTCGACCTTGTCGACGTGCTCGCAACCACCGTAGTAACGCTTGCCCGGATAGCCTTCGGCGTACTTGTTGGTCAGCCCGCTGCCCTGGGCCTGCATCACGCGCTTGCTGGTGTAGTTCTCCGAGGCGATCAGTTCGATGTGATGTTCCTGACGCGCTTCCTCGGCATCTATCGCCGCCAGAAGTACGTCGTCATAGCCCTGGATTTTGTCTTGCTTGCTGAACATCGCGGATCTCCTAAAGGCGCAACGGCGCCATTCGCCTCGGTGAAGGCCTTGGTGTGTCTGGATGCGATGGTAGGGCTGGGCCTTGGTGGGAAGATGCCTGCCTGCGTCTTGCGGGAGTTCGTTTGCGACATGCTGTCGTCGCTCTCGGAAATCTCGCGCAAGTGATCGGTCGCGCGCGCCGGCTGGCCGTTTGCTCGCGCCGATTCCGCAGTGCAGAAGTCGCTTGTGCGTAGGGCTAGGTGCGATAACCCAGGGGCAACTAGGGTCGCGACGGTGCGGGGATGAGGTGTCAGAGGGGGCTGATTGCGAGGTGATGCGCTGGCTATGGCCGGCGAATCAGTCAGTCGAACAGGTCGCTTCTCTGAGCGACCCACGGGATGAACCAGCGCTACGCGGCCTGTTGATTGCGGCGTAACGGTTGGGATGGGTGGCGCTGGGGATGCTGCGCGGGCGACTGGCTCCGCCCGCGCAGCCCTGGCTCAGTAATCGATGACCACGTCGCCCTGTGGCACGCTGCAGCAGGACAGGATGTAGCCCTCGGCCACGTCCTCATCGGTGATGCCGCCGTTGTGCTCCATGACCACCTCGCCGGAGGTCTTCATAACCTTACAGGTACCGCAGATGCCCATGCCGCAGGCCTTGGGAATGTGCAGGCCGAGCTGCGCAGCCGCTGAGTGGACGGTGTCGCGCGGGCCGACGCGAATGCTCTTGCCGGTCGCGGTGAACTCCACCTGATTGAGGTCGGCAAGCGGTACATCGGGCGCCTCGGCTGCCTGTTCGGCCAGTTCCTTGACGTCTTCACGCACGTCTGCCGGCGTCGCACCGAACGACTCCTCGTGATAGTGCTGCATGTCGAAGCCGTTGGCCTGCAGCAGTCGCTTGACCGCGTTCATGTACGGGGTCGGTCCGCAGCAGAATATTTCCCGGTCGGCGAAATCCGGTGCGATCAGCTCCAGCATGCGCTGGTCGAGGTAGCCGCGATAACCGGCCCAGGCCTCGCCCATGCCGTGCTTCTCGCAAATGATGTGCAGGCTGAAGTTGTTGACCCGCGAAGCCATGTGCTCCAGCTCGCGGTGAAAGATGATGTCCTTCGGCGAGCGTGCACTGTGGACGAACACCATGTCGACGTTGGCGTTGGTGTCGAAGTACCAGCGCGCCATCGACATGACCGGCGTGATGCCCACACCGCCGGACAGGAACAAAATTTTCTCACTAGGGAAATCGATGGCGTTGAACAACCCGACGGGGCCGTGCACCGGCAGCTGGTCACCCTCGCTTAAGTTGTCGTGCAGCCAGTTGGATACCTTACCGCCAGGGATGCGCTTGATCGTCACCGAGAAGCTGTAAGGCACCGAGGGTGAGCTGGCGATGGTGTAGGAACGCATCACCTGCTGCCCGTCTATTTCAAGCTCCAGGGTCACGAACTGGCCCGGCTTGAAAAAGTACATGATGGGTTGATCGGACATAAAACAGAAGGTACGGACATCCCAGGTTTCCTGGATCACCTTCACGCAGCGCACCAGATGGCGGCCGTTGGTCCATGTCTGGGTATTGACCGGATTGAGGAAATTACTGGACATGCTCACCTCGATTGCGCGCTGCTACATCGACCCGTTGGGCCCCTTTTCCGGGACTGCGACTCCACGCCGCATAGCCCTTATGGCACAGAATTGTGCGTAACGCGCCGCGGCGTCACTTACCTACCCGCGACATCGGCATGCTTATCGCGACCAGCCCGATGTCATGGGCGTTTGCGCGTCGGAAACGGATGCGCGCCTGTCGCCCATGGATAAGGTTTGCCTGTTGCGCCGCGACACACTCGGTCCCAGCCGAGCAGGGGGGTGATTCGCTGGAGCCGCTTCTCTATTTGACGGCGCTGATGCCGTCCGGCTCGCCGCCTTGCGTCGTAACCGAATAGCCACTTTTGTCGCCAGCCACAGACGCCTGCAAGGCGCGGCCGGCTTGAGGAGCAACCGATGGATGTCACTTCCAACCTGAGCCTGGGCGATCCACTCGAAGCCGCGCGCAAAGCCACGGCCGAGATGTTGCAGGCACGCGAGCCGAATTTTTCTCTGGCGCAACCGTTCTATAGCGATGAACGCCTGTTCCAGATCGACATGCAGGAGATTTTCCATAAGGAATGGTTGATCGCCGGCATGACCTGCGAAATACCTACCAAGGGCAACTTCCTGACGTTACAGATCGGCACTAACCCGATTCTGGTTATCCGCGGTGCAGAAGGTGCGGTGCACGCATTCCATAACGTCTGTCGCCATCGCGGTTCCCGCCTGTGCACCAGCGACAAGGGCAAGGTTGCCAAGCTGGTCTGCCCCTATCATCAGTGGACCTACGAGCTTGACGGTCGACTGCTGTTCGCCGGCACCGAGATGGGCGCTGACTTCGATCTCAATCAGTACGGGTTGAAGCCGGTGCAGTGCAAGACGGCTGGCGGCTACATCTTCATCTCCCTGGCCGAGAACCCGCCAGCGATCGACGACTTCCTGGCCACCCTGTCGCATTACATGGAACCGTACGACATGGAGAACACCAAGGTGGCGGTGCAGAGCACCCTGGTGGAAAAGGCCAACTGGAAACTGGTGCTGGAAAACAACCGCGAGTGTTACCACTGCAACGGTGCGCACCCGGAGTTGCTCAATACCCTGCTGGAATGGGACGACGTCACCGATCCACGGGCCAGCCAGGCGTTCAAGGATCACGTTGCCGATTCTGCGGCTAAGTGGGACGCGGAGAAGATTCCCTATGCCCACGCCAGCTTTGGCCTGCGTAACCGCATCGTGCGCATGCCGTTGCTTAAGGGCACGGTCTCGATGACCATGGACGGCAAGCAAGGCAGCAAGAAACTCATGGGCCGCATCCAGAACCCCGATCTCGGCTCCATGCGTATCCTCCATCTGCCGCACTCCTGGAACCACTGCATGGGCGATCACGTGATCGTCTTTACCGTGTGGCCGATCAGTGCGCAGGAGACGATGGTGACCACCAAGTGGATCGTCCACAAGGACGCGGTCGAGGGTGTCGACTACGACGTGGCGCGCCTGCGTCAGGTGTGGGATGCGACCAACGACCAGGACCGTCGCCTTGCGGAAGAGAACCAGCGCGGGATCAACTCGACGGCCTATCAGCCCGGTCCTTACTCGAAGACCTACGAGTTCGGTGTGGTCAACTTCATCGACTGGTACAGCGAGCGCATGCTGAACAACCTCGGCGCCGAGCCTGCGAGCTACCTGAAGCAGATCAACGAGTAAGCGCCGGCGTCATCCGGTGGCGTGCCTGCGTGCGCAGGCGGGTGCGCCACCAGTACTTCCTGGCTTGCGATGAGATTCATCTCACCGATTTGAACAGAAGGTCGCCAGCGGCATGCGCTGGGCTATGGGAACGCCGGACCGAGCCCAAACCGGCGTTTCCCAGCGCCAGAGCGCTGCCAGTGCGAGGTGGTGTACGGTCAGTCCGCCAGTTCGTAGCGGTCCCGACCGTTTCGCTTGGCACGCAGCAGTGCCACATCGGCGCGGTTGATGGCGCTGGAGTAGTTTTCATCGGGGCGCAGCTGCGCCATGCCCAGGCTCACCGTTACCGACAGCGAGTCGTCATTGATCCGTACCCGCAACTTGGCGACGGCTTCACGCAACCGCTCCATTACCCGCACTGCGCTTTCGGTCGAGGTCTCCGGCATCAGCAGGAGAAATTCTTCGCCACCCCAGCGGCCGCAGAGGTCATGCTCGCGGATCTCGGCTTCCATCACCCGCACCACTTCCATCAGCACATTGTCACCGACCTCATGGCCGTGGTCGTCATTGATGGCCTTGAAGCGGTCGATGTCGACCATGACCACGCACAGCGGCCGTGAATAACGTTTCGCCCGTTCGGTCTCTTCGCGCAGTCGCTCGGTCAGTAAGCGGCGGTTGGCGATGCCGGTGAGGGCGTCATGGGTGGAGGCTTCTTTCAATGCGATGTTCAGGTCACGCAACATCGTCTGATAACGATCTGAAATGCGTGCGACTTTTTCCAGCTGTCGCAGCTGCTTGTCGAAACGGGCCGAAAGGGTCATCTCGCGGTCGCGGACGATGCTCTGGTAACCGTCGGAGACCCGGGCGATGCGCTCGATGCGGTTAAGCAGGCTGTGGTGCGCCTCCCACAGCTGACCCAACGTTTCATACAGTGGATGGCCTTGGTTCTCGGGGTCGGACAGCGACTCCAAAACCTGACTTTCCAGCGGATTCTGCCCGCGCATAAGAACCTTCTAATCGTGGCTGAGGATCATGAATGGAAAGGTGCAGTCTTCCTTGAACTCTTCGGCCAGCTCTACCACACGTTCGTTGCGACGGTCGTAGTGCCAGTTGACGGCCACTGCCTTGCCTTCCTGATAGGCCGCTTCGAGCAGATCGAAGATATCCATCACAGCTTTGATGCTGCTGGTGTTGAGGTAGAGCAGGTGCAGTTCCAGGCGCAACGGCCGGCCGGCTTCGGCCAGGTAGCGTTCGATCCACTCGATGACCTGATGGAAAAGCTCGTAGGAGTTTTCCGGGTAGGAGTCGCCTTGCATGGCGAGCACGCCATTTTCCCAGTCGGACTGAATGGCGGGCGATGACTGGCTGCCGGCAATGGAGAAATCATTCATGTGCAGTTGGCTCTTGTAAGTCAGATGACGGCGCTCAGGCTGATGAACGAGCGGCCGTTGGCGACGGTTTGCAGCGATGCTTTCAGCGGTTCGCTGGATTTGCGGGCGATGTCGATCAGGCCGAGTCCTGCACCGCTGACAGTGTTGTCTTCGCGCGGTTTGCGCAATTGTTCCTTGTAACGAGCTTTGAGCTGCGCCTTGTCCAGGCGTGCCAGCTCTTCAATGGTGGCGATCAGCGCTTCGCCGTCCGCGGTCTCGATCAGGTTGCCGGCGGATACCACGTAGCGCCCGTCGGCATCGTTGCGGGCGACCACGACTGTCGCGCCGGCCTCCTGATCCGCCCAGTTACGCACCTTGGCGTAATGGCGGATGTTCTGGGTCATCTCGATGTACACGGCAAACACATCCATCGCCGACGACGGGTTGGCATGATCGGCCGCGAGGTAGTTACGCAGCGCGTTGCCGATTTCCTCGATCAGGCTGCGCGAGATCGGGCCGTTGAAGCACAGCATGATCTGCTGTCGGTTGTAGCTTTCGCGCATGGCGAACAGGTCAAGGGTTTCCATGGGGCAACTCGACTCCGGTGAATGGCGCTCAATCGAAACGGAAACACAACATCGTGATGTCGTCACGCTGGGGATAATCGCCCTGGTATTCGTCCAGGGTGGCTTTGAACGCCGCCCCCTGTTCGTTCATCGGCAGGCGGGCATGACGCAGAATCATATCGGCGAAGCGGCTATTGCCGAAACCATAACCGAGCTCGCCACCCGCCTGGTCAAGGAAACCGTCGGTAGCCAGGTAGAAGGTGCGGCCTGCCTTCAGCTCGACCTCGGCATTCGCGTACTCGCCTACGCGTCGGTCGCCAATGGCGCGGCGTCCCGCCGGCAGCTCCTCGAGGCTTTCCCCGTCACTGTAGTAGAGCGCAATCTTGGCGCCAGCGTAGACCACCAGGCGGCGCTCGAAGTCGACGTAGGCGAGGCCGACGTCCATGTTGGTGGCGAGTGCCTGTTGGGTCGTGTCGTCGCGCAGCATCCTGCGCACGATGCCGTCAGTGCGCGCAAGAATAGCTGCCGGGTCGTGCAGGCCCGCATCGGCGATGGCTTGCTCAATGGCGGCGTGGGCGAGCATGGTCATCAGCGCGCCGGGCACCCCGTGGCCGGCGCAGTCGACCACGCCGAGCAGGCAGCCTTGTTCGGTGGCGCGATAGACGTAGAAGTCGCCGCCAACCACGTCGCGGGGATGCCAGAGCACCGCGTGGCGCTCATCGAGGTCGGCCACCAACTGACGCTTGGGCAGGATGGCGTGCTGGATCAGGCTGGCGTAATCGATCGAGTCCTCGATTTTCTTGTGCGCGGCGGCCATGTCGCGGTTGGCCTGCTGCAGTTCACGTGTGCGTTCGTCGACGCGGCTTTCCAGTTCGCTGGTATGGCTATGGATTTTGAGCGCCATGCTGCGGAACGCAGTGCTGAGCTCGCCGATCTCGTCGTCTCGATCACTCGGCAGCGGCGCGTTGTAGTGGCCGGCAGCAATCGCCTGAGCGCTCTTGCGCAGTTGCCGCAACGGGCTGAGTACGCGACGGTCGACCAGCCAGGCGCTGCCCGCGATCAGCAGCAGCAACAGCAACAATACGGCACCCAGCGCAGGCACCAGGGGCCTCAGTTCGATCACCTGGGCTGTTCTCAGGTCCACGGCGCTGGCGACGAACCATTGCAGTTCCGGAATCCAGGTCAGCGCCAGCAGGCGTGGCTCGCCATCGAGACTCGCCTTCAAAGCGGTCGTCTCGCCAGGATGTTCGCGGCTGTAGCGCATCGCTTGTCGCAGTGCCGTGGCCTGGTCGATATCGTCGAGCAGGCCAAGCAGGCTGGTGGACAGCGAGCGGCCCTGGGAGGTGTCGGCGTTAAGGGTAACCAGGTTCTGGTTAGGGTGGACCAGGATTGAGCCGTGGCTGTCGAGGACCATCGACTCGACGCCGGTTTTGTCTTCTTCGATGAACTGGGTTACGAACGCCTTGAGGCTGATGCCGGAGCCGACGATGCCGAGCGGGCGCTCACCATCACGGACCACGATGTTGAACCAGATTTTCAGGTCGCCAGTGACGGCCGAGCGGTCGACATTGAGATGGTAGGGCGCGTCCGAGCGCAGGGTGACGTAGAACCACTCATCTTCTGGCGCGTCGGGTTTCATTTCATAGCGAGGCGCCTCGCTGGGAGGTTGCTGGTCGCCGTTGGAGTAGTAGCGGTTGCTCGCTGCGGACGCCGCAAAGTAGGAATGGTCACTCAGCGCGCGCTGATAACCGGCCGCTTCTAGGAAGAACAAAGCACGCTTGGCCGGATCGTTCTCATCGAGCAGCCAGGCACGGGTGATTTGAGATTCGGCAAGGCGTTGTGCCAAGGCCAATTCGCGAGTGACTGGTGCGAACAGCCGTTCGCGGTTGAGCTGAACCACATTGCGCGCATAGGCTTCGCCAAAACGATTTTGCACGCCCTGCAACGCTTCACGGCCCACCAGTACGGCGATGCCGATTGCAAGCAGGAAGGTCAATAGCAACGCCAGCAGTGACTTGCCGCGTATTCCCAGTGCTGCCATGGTGATCCCGACTTCCCTTGCGATTGCTGCCTGACATCCAAGTGTCGTGCCAAGCGTCGAAAACCGGGATTATCCGGTATCAGGCCAGTTGCCACCAGAGGCGCTTCGCCACACAAAAACGGAGCCTATCGGCTCCGCTATGGTTTGCTACTGGGCAAGTTTCTTGTATTTCACCCGATGCGGCTGAGAAGCTGCATCGCCGAGGCGCTTCTTGCGGTCGGCTTCGTACTCGGTGTAGTTGCCTTCGAAGAACACGATGCTGCCGTCATCTTCGTAGGAGAGGATGTGCGTGGCGACACGGTCGAGGAACCAGCGATCGTGGGAGATCACAATCGCCGCGCCAGGGAAGTCCAACAAGGCTTCTTCCAGCGAGCGCAGCGTTTCCACATCGAGGTCGTTGGAAGGTTCGTCTAGCAGCAGAACGTTGGCGCCTTCCTTCAGCGTCAGCGCCAGGTGCAGACGGCCGCGCTCACCACCAGAGAGGTCCTTGACGAACTTCTGCTGGTCGCCGCCCTTGAAGTTGAAGCGCCCCACATAGGTGCGCGACGGCACTTCATAGTTGCCGATGCGGATCATGTCGGCGCCGTCGGACACCGCTTCCCACACGGACTTGCTGCCATCGAGATCGTCGCGGCTCTGGTCGACGCAGGCCACCTGCACCGTATCGCCGATCTCGATGCTGCCTGAATCCGGCTGCTCCTTGCCCATGATCATGCGGAACAAAGTCGACTTGCCTGCGCCGTTACCGCCGATCACGCCGACAATGGCGCCCTTGGGCATGCTGAACGACAGGTCGTCGATCAGTACACGGTCGCCGTAGCCCTTGGTCACGTTCTTGAAGTCGATGACCTTGTCACCCAGGCGCGGGCCGGCCGGGATGTAGATCTCGTTGGTCTCGCTGCGCTTCTGAAATTCCTGCGACTGCAGTTCCTCGAAGCGCTGCAGGCGGGCCTTGGACTTGGCCTGGCGGGCCTTGGCGCCCTTGCGGACCCACTCCAGCTCTTCCTTCATGGCTTTTTCGTGGGCCGACTGCTGCTTGGATTCCTGCGCCAGGCGGTTGGATTTTGCTTCCAGCCAGCCGGAGTAGTTGCCCTCGTAGGGGATGCCCTGGCCACGGTCGAGTTCGAGAATCCAGCCGGCGACATTGTCGAGGAAATAGCGGTCGTGAGTGATTGCAACCACGGTGCCGGTGAAATCGTGAAGGAAGTGCTCCAGCCAGGCCACCGAGTCGGCGTCCAGGTGGTTGGTGGGCTCGTCCAGCAGCAGCATGTCCGGCGCCGACAGCAGCAGTCGGCACAGCGCCACACGGCGCTTCTCACCACCTGACAGGTGCTCGACCTTGGCGTCCCACGGCGGCAGGCGCAGGGCGTCGGCGGCGACTTCCAGCTGGCGCTCGAGATTGTGGCCATCGCTGGCCTGCAGGATCGCTTCGAGCTTGGCCTGCTCGGCGGCCAGCTTGTCGAAATCGGCATCGGGCTCGGCGTAGGCGGCGTAGACCTCGTCCAGGCGCGCCTGGGCATCCTTGATGCTGCTGACGGCTTCCTCGACGACTTCGCGAACCGTCTTGTTCGGGTCCAGTTCCGGCTCCTGCGGCAGGTAGCCGACATTCAGCTCGGGCATCGCCCGCGCTTCGCCGTCGAACTCCTTGTCGACCCCGGCCATGATCTTCAACAGGGTGGACTTGCCCGAGCCGTTGAGACCGAGCACGCCGATCTTGGCGCCCGGGAAGAACGACAGGGAAATGTTCTTGAGGATTTCACGCTTCGGCGGAACGACTTTGCCGAGCCGATGCATGGTGTAGACGTATTGAGCCATGGAGACGAGTGCCCGTGACGAAGGAAAAAGTGAGGCGAATCCCGCCGCCGTGGGCGGGTCGAACCGGACTGGCAAAGCTACCGTAATGCACCAGGCAGGGCAAACCGGAGGCGTCGATTCGATGCTGGCGCTTTGATAGCTCTCAAGGCATTCTTGGCCCCGTTCGGGCGCCGGTTCGACCCAGCGCTCATTGCTATGCCACTCGGGACTCTCAACGTTTGGTCGATCGACACTCATCAGCGTCAGCCCGCCTCGATAGGCTTGCACGGGGAATCGCTACCGCGTGTGCGCGACTCTTAATGCCACGACGCCTGCGCGTCCATTGGCAACTGTTGCGTTATTCGGCAACGGCCCTCGGGGCGATTGAGGAGCGGATTCTGATCAGCGACTTCGGTGGCCGCCTGCAGTTTCTCAACAGCCAGGCTGAGGCAATGTTCGGCCTGAATAGCCGAGAGGCTCCGCGTTATCGTTTGCAGGAACTGCTGCCGAATCTGGATCCCCTGGCGTTCGATGCGGCCAATTCGACCGTTGATCTGTGTCTTGAGGCGGTGCGACTGCTCCAGGAGGGGGAAAACCATCTCTTTTCGATCACGCGCCGAGCTTTGCGGTTGGCCGGTGAGGTGGAGCCGTCCGGCTTTGTCTGGGTCATGCGTGATATCACCCGTGAGCGGGCGGCGCAGACGGCACTGGCTGAGCGTGAGCGCTTCTGGTCAGAGGTGCTGCGGGCGGTGCCCGACACGCTTTACGTGCAGGACCTGGAGGCCGGTAAGTTGCTCTTCAGCAACAGCAACCTGGCCACGCGGCTGGGCTACAGCGAAGAGGAGCGCGGCGAGGACAGCAATCTGTTCTGGCAGCGCATCAGTCACCCGGACGATCAGGAATATATCTGGAGGCTGCTGGCCCTTCGCGGTTCGATGGTTGACGGCGTGGCTCAGGAGTCGTTGTTGCGCTGGCGCCACCGTGACGGCAAATGGCATTGGTTCAATGTGACGGAACAGGTCCTGACACGTGATGACCAGGGGCGGGTACGGCGCTTGATCGGCGTGGCGCGAGACGTTACCGCGAACATGGACCACAGCCATTCGCTGCGTGACAGCGAGCGCCGCTACCGGATGCTCGCCGGCAGCCTGCGCGATGTGATCTTCACTACAGACAGTTCCTTGCGCATCGACTACATCAGCCCTTCGATCCAAACGGTGCTTGGCTACAGCCCGGAGTGGGCGGCGCGTCATGGACTGGAGACGGTTGTGACCAAGCCCCGTCAGGCGGCGCGCTTCTATGATCTGATGCGGCAGGTGCGCGATGCGTCGACCAGCCCCGTTGAGCTGGCCAAGCTTGGACAGGTTTTACAGACGCAAACGCTGTATTTCGATTGCCGCGCAGCCGATGGCCGCCCAGTGGCGATCGAGCTGAGGATCATGCTGATCTCCGACGAGAACAACCGGTTCGACGGAACGCTCTGCATCGGCCGGGATGTCAGCGAACAGCGGCAAGCCGACACCGCATTGCGCCGCGCCGCAACTGTATTCGACCATTCCACGGCGGCCATCGTCGTCACCGACCCCGCGGGCAAGATCGCTCAGGTCAATGCGGCGTTCGTACGGATCACCGGGTTCAGCGGTGATGAGGTAAAAGGCAAGCTGCCGATGGCGTTCAGCGCCGACCGGCAGCAGGCCAACCAGATGGATTACGTGCACAGCCAGGTCCTCCAGGCCGGTAGTTGGGAAGGGGAGTTCTGGCTCAAGCGCAAAGGTGGGGAGACTTACCCGTGCTGGATCGGCATTACCGCCGTTCGCGATGATGAAAATGAGCTGGTTAGCTACGTGTGCTTTTTCAGTGACATGAGCGAGCGCAAAGCCAGCGAAAAGCGGATTCACCGGCTTGCCTATTACGACGGGCTGACCCAGCTGCCCAATCGCACGCTGTTTCAAGACCGTCTGCACAGTAGCCTGCAACTGGCCGCCCGGCGCGGAGGCTGGGTGGTGCTGATGTTTCTCGATCTGGATCGCTTCAAGCCGATTAACGACTCGCTTGGCCATGCCGCCGGTGATCGCATGCTCAAGGAGGTCGCGGTGCGTCTGGCCTCATGCGTAGATGAAGACGATACCGTGGCGCGCATGGGCGGCGATGAGTTCACATTTCTGCTGCACCCTGGCGGAGATCGTGATGAAGCACTGAGCCGGGCCATTCATGTGGCTGAACGAATCCTGGCCAGTCTTGCCGCCCCCTTCGTGCTGTCTGGTCGCGAGTTCTTTGTCACTGCCAGCATTGGCATCGCCCTCAGCCCACAGGATGGCAGCGACATCAGTCAGCTGATGAAAAATGCCGATACCGCGATGTACCACGCCAAAGAACGCGGCAAAAACAACTTCCAGTTCTACCAGGCCGAGATGAATGCCAGCGCACTGGAACGTCTGGAGCTGGAAAGCGATTTGCGCCACGCCCTCGAACAGCAACAGTTCGTGCTGCACTACCAACCACAGTACCTGGCCGACGGCCACACGCTGACCGGCGTCGAGGCATTGCTGCGCTGGCAGCATCCGTCGCGAGGTCTGGTGCCGCCCGGCGAGTTCATGCCGGCGCTGGAAGAGCTGGGGCTGATTGTCGAGGTAGGCGACTGGGTCATCGACGAAGCCTGCCGACAGATCGGCAGTTGGCAGCGGGAGGGTGTGGTGGTGCCAAAGGTGTCGGTGAACCTTTCTGCCCGTCAGTTTGCCGATGGGCAGCTGGGCCAGCGAATCGCCGGGATCCTCGCCGCCAGCGAAATTGAACCGAGCCGACTGGAGCTGGAGCTGACCGAAAGCATTCTGATGCAGGATGTCGGCAGCGCGATGCGCATGCTCGATGCGCTCAAGCAACTCGGCCCATCGATTGCCATCGACGATTTCGGCACCGGTTACTCGTCATTGAATTACCTCAAGCAATTTCCCATCGATGTGCTGAAAATCGACCGCAGCTTCGTCGATGGTCTTCCCGAAGGCGAGCAGGACGGGCAGATCGCCCGGGCGATCATTGCCATGGCGCACAGTCTCAGCCTGTCGGTGATCGCTGAGGGCGTCGAAACCCAGGCGCAGCTGGATTTTCTCCGTGAGCATGGCTGCGACGAGGTGCAGGGCTTCTATCTGGGACGGCCAGTTTCAGCGGCGGTGTTGAACGAATCGGTTTCTAACTGCCGGCGGCGGGCTGCTTGTGGTCAGCTCGAGCCAGGTCAATTGCTGTAGCGGTGCGACGAGCTGCATCGTCGAGTTGCTTGCAGCTTGTCTCATGTTGCAGATGACCACGCCTCATACCCGCACTCCGGCGGATAGGGTAGAATCCGCGCCTCTTTATTACCGCCAGCTGATTCTCAGAGGACTGCCATGTTCAGCCGTGATTTGACCCTCGCCCGTTTCGACGCCGATCTCTTCGCTGCCATGGAGCAGGAAGCCAAGCGTCAGGAAGACCACATCGAGCTGATCGCCTCGGAGAACTACACCAGCCCGGCGGTGATGGAAGCCCAGGGTTCGGTGCTGACCAACAAGTACGCCGAAGGCTATCCGGGCAAGCGCTACTACGGTGGGTGCGAGTACGTCGACGTGGTTGAACAGCTGGCCATCGACCGCGCCAAGGAGCTGTTCGGCGCCGATTACGCCAACGTCCAGCCGCATGCCGGTTCGCAAGCCAACAGCGCCGTCTACCTGGCCCTGCTGAACGCCGGTGACACCATTCTCGGCATGAGCCTGGCCCACGGCGGTCACCTGACCCACGGCGCCAGCGTGTCGTCCTCGGGCAAGCTGTACAACGCCGTGCAGTACGGCATCAACGACCAGGGCCTGATCGACTACGACGAAGTCGAGCGCCTGGCCCTCGAGCACAAGCCAAAGATGGTCGTCGCCGGTTTCTCTGCCTACTCGCAGAAATTGGATTTCGCCCGCTTCCGCGAAATCGCCGACAAGGTGGGTGCCTACCTGTTCGTCGACATGGCTCACGTGGCCGGTCTGGTTGCCGCTGGTGTCTATCCGAACCCGGTGCCGTTCGCCGACGTCGTCACCACCACCACTCACAAGACCCTGCGTGGCCCGCGTGGTGGCCTGATCCTGGCCCGCGCCAATGCCGAGATCGAGAAGAAGCTGAACTCTGCTGTGTTCCCAGGCGCCCAGGGCGGCCCGCTGGAGCACGTCATCGCAGCCAAGGCCGTGTGCTTCAAGGAAGCGCTGCAGCCTGAATTCAAGGCCTACCAGCAGCAGGTGGTGAAGAATGCCCAGGCCATGGCCGAGGTGTTCATCCAGCGCGGCTTTGACGTGGTTTCGGGCGGCACGCAGAATCACCTGTTCCTGCTCAGCCTGATCAAGCAGGACATCACCGGTAAGGACGCGGATGCCGCGCTGGGCAACGCGCACATCACCGTGAACAAGAACAGCGTGCCGAACGACCCGCGTTCGCCGTTCGTGACATCCGGTCTGCGCATTGGTACCCCAGCCGTGACCACCCGAGGCTTCGGCGAGACCGAGTGCCGTGACCTGGCAGGCTGGATCTGCGACATCCTCGACAAGATGGGCGACGAGTCGGTCATCGAAGCGGTTCGTGGCAAGGTCGAAGCAGTCTGCGCCAAGTTCCCGGTTTACGGTCAGTAATACGCTTCATGCAGTAGCGAAAGCCCGGCCTTGGCCGGGCTTTTTCGTTTCAGCGAGGAGACACCCGCGCTACGGGGCGTCAAGGCCAAGTGCCATCTGGTACTGTGCCTGGTATGTCGTCTGGGTTAAGTTTCCCTACGTTTCGCCCAGGTCCGGGTCATCGGAGAGCTTCGATGCAGCTCAAACACAAGATCGCCGCGCTCAGCATCCTGCCACTGCTCCTGGCCGTGGCGGTGGTCTGCGCACTGGTGCTGTTCCAGAACCAGCGTCTCGGCGAGCAGCAGGCGAAGCTGATCGAAAGCAGCATCCTGGCGAGCAAGCAGGCCGAGCTGAAGAACTACGTCGAAATGGCCTTGAGCACCATTGCGCCGCTCTACGACAGCAAACTGGATGATGAAGAGACCAAACGGAAGGTGCTGGCCGCGCTGGGACGCTTCAGTTTCGGCAGCGATGGCTATTTCTTCGTCTACGACCGCAGCGGACGCAACTTGATGCACCCGCGCCAGCAGGAGCTGGTCGGCAAGGATCTCTGGAACATGACCGACCCTAACGGTCTCAAGGTGATCCAGGCGCTCATGCAGAGCGCCGAGACGGGCACGGGATTCCAACGCTACGCCTGGCAAAAACCCTCGACCGGACAGTTCGCCGCGAAGCTGGCCTATGTGGTGATGCTCGAGCGCTGGGGCTGGATGCTGGGGACCGGCATTTATCTTGAGGATGTGGATCAGGCGATCCTGCAGGTACGCGGAGAGGTCGCCAGCGGTATCTACACCACCATGCTGGCCATCGCCGGCGTCGCCCTCGTTGCGGTGTTGCTGGTCTTCGCCAGCGGCCTGACGCTCAACGTCAGCGAGCGGCGCCTCGCCGACCGCAAGCTGCAGTTGCTGACCCAGCGCATCGTCAGCTTGCAGGAAGAAGAACGTTCACGCGTTTCCCGAGAGTTGCATGACGGCATCAGTCAGCTGCTGGTGTCGATCAAGTTTCAGTTCGAACTGGCCAGTCATGAACTCGCCAGCGGAAATCCCAATGCGCAGGCAACGCTGGATCGCGGCACCGAGCGGCTGGCCGGGGCGATTGGCGAGGTGCGGCGCATCTCCCATGATCTACATCCGTCTTTGCTCGACACCTTGGGCTTGTCGGCAGCGGTTGGCCAGCTTGTGGCAGAGTTCGAACAGCGCAGCGGCCTGAAAATGCTATACAGCAACGGCCTCGGTGAGAGCGATCCTGACGATTCGGTGGCTGTTGCGCTGTTCCGCGTGTTGCAGGAAGCGCTGGCCAACATCGAGCGCCACGCCGCCGCACAGTCAGTGCACATCAGTCTGGACGGCGATGATGCGTCGGTACGCTTGCGGGTGCGGGACGATGGCGTCGGCTTCAACCCGCGCCATCTCGACAGCATCAAGGGAGGCGGCATCGGTTTGCGTAACATCCGCGAACGGGTGGAGCACTTCGGTGGACGTTTCAGCCTGTTGTCTGAGTCCGGAGGCACGGAACTGGATGTCACCTTGCCGGCACGGGCCGGCTGAATATCGAATTTCAATACAAGAGGCCCGCTCGATGAACCCGCAAGCCTGTATCAAGGTGGCTCTGATCGACGACCATGCCCTGGTTCGGGACGGCATCCGCGCCTTGCTGATGGCCGTGCCCGAACTGGATGTGGTCGGTGAGGCCGGCAGCGGCGCCGAGGCCATTGAGCTGCTGAGTCGCGCCACGGCCGATGTGGTGCTGATGGACATTGGCCTAAAGGATGTAAACGGTCTCGAGCTTACCCAATCGCTGCGCCAGCAGTTTCCGGACGTGCGGGTGCTGATTCTGAGCATGTACGACAATCAGGAATACGTGAACACCTCGGTCAAGGTTGGCGCCAGCGGCTATGTGCTGAAAGACGCGCCCTCACGGGAGATCATCGTCGCGATTCAGGCGATTGCTGCGGGGGGCACCTACTACAGCGAGGGCATCGCCGAAAAGCTGGCCAGTCGCAGCGCCGAGGAGCGCGAACTCACCCCGCGTGAGCGCGAAGTGCTGTTGATGCTGGCACAAGGGCACAACAACAAAACCATGGCGCGCGAACTTCAGATCAGCGTGCGGACGGTGGAAACCCATCGACTGAGCATTCGCCGCAAGCTGGATATCGATCGACCGGCGGACCTGATGAAACACGCCATGGTGCATGGCTGGCTACCAGGGCAGCATTAACTTACGCGCTTGTTTAGGTTTCCCGGGAAATCCAACTAAAAGCTGGCGGTGTTAACTGTCGGCTTCTGTAGGATAGGTCTATCCAATACACCGGGACGCGCCATGAGCCATGCCTCTGCCAGATTGATTCCGCCACCGCCCTTGGTCTACCTGGTTTTCATGGGGTGTGCATGGGGACTGTCGAGAGGGGTGCCTCTCGATCTGCCTGAATACGAGTTGACGTTCTATGCGGGCTGGGTGGCGATAGCCGTTGGCATCGCACTGATGCTCTGGTCAGCGCTGGAAATGTTTCGCTATCGCACCACCATCAACCCCTATGGCAAGCCGAGCAATTTGTTGCAGAGCGGGCCGTTTCGTTTCTCGCGCAACCCGATCTATCTGGCTGACACCTTTGTCTATTGCGGTGTCGGGTTGTTGCTGAACAGTGTCTGGCCCTGGCTGCTGCTGCCTTTGTTGATTGTGTGCATGCAGCGCACCGTGATCATTCATGAAGAGCATTTGCTGCTGCGGTTGTTCGGCGACGATTACCGAATATACCGTCGGCGCGTACGGCGCTGGCTCTGAGCGGGCCGGCGTTGACGTCGCCTATAGTTGAACAAGAAGTCCGAGGGGAGTGGATACGATGACCGAGACAAACAGTGACCGCCGGCGCTTTCAGCGCTTCGAATTCGACGCCGAAACGGAGCTGAGGCAAGGCGAGCGTTGCTGGCCGGTCCAGCTACACGATCTCTCGCTTAAGGGGCTGCTGGTTCACCGCCCAGCTGAATGGGACGCCGATCCCGCTCAGCCATTCGAGGCGCGCATCCGGCTTTCGGATGACGCCGAAGTACGCATGCAGGTCGAGATGACCCGCGGCGACGGCGACTTGGTCGGTATGGTCTGTCGGCACATCGATGTCGACTCCATCAGCCATCTGCGGCGGCTGGTCGAGCTTAACCTTGGCGACGAAGCGCTGCTCGAGCGTGAGCTGGCTGCACTCGGCGAGCCCCGGTAAGGCCGCGATTACTCAAACAGCGCGTCTAGCGCCTGTTCAAGGCGCGTCACGGCGATCACCTGTAGCCCGGCGGGCGCCTCCTTGGGCGCGTTGCCCTTCGGTACGATGGCGCGCTTGAACCCATGCTTGGCGGCTTCCTTCAGCCGCTCCTGCCCGCTCGGCACTGGGCGGATCTCGCCGGACAGACCGACCTCGCCAAACACCAACAAGTCGGTATCCAGCGGTCGGTTGCGCAGGCTGGAAATGACCGCCGCCATTAGGGCCAGATCCGAAGCCGTCTCCAGCACTTTCACCCCGCCCACTACGTTGATGAACACGTCCTGGTCGTAGGTCGGGATGCCACCGTGGCGATGCAGCACCGCCAGCAGCATGGCCAGGCGGTTCTGGTCGAGACCAAGGGTGACGCGGCGCGGATTGGCCATGTGGCTGGTATCGACTAAGGCCTGCACCTCGACCAGCATGGGGCGGGTGCCTTCCCAGGTTGCCATCACCACACTGCCTGGCACGGCTTCCTGGGCGCGGGTGAGGAAGATCGCGGAGGGGTTGGTCACTTCCTTGAGGCCTTTGTCGGTCATGCCGAACACGCCCAGCTCGTTGATCGCGCCGAAGCGGTTCTTCACCGCTCTCAGCAGGCGCAGGCGCCCATCCGATTCACCCTCGAAGTAAAGCACCGTGTCGACCATGTGCTCGAGCACCCTCGGCCCCGCCAGTGCGCCTTCCTTGGTTACGTGGCCAACCAGGAAGATCGCCGTGCCGCTCTGCTTGGCAAAACGCACCAGCAGCGCGGCGCTTTCACGAACCTGTGCCACGCCGCCAGGCGCGGACTGCAGTTGCTCGGTGAAGATGGTCTGGATCGAATCGATCACCATCACCTTTGGCTTTTCCAGGCGTGCGGTGGCGATGATGGTTTCGATGCAGGTTTCGGTCATTACTTTGAGCCGGTCCTGCGGCAGGTCCAATCGGCGCGCGCGCATGGCGACCTGCTGCTGTGATTCTTCGCCGGTCACGTAAAGGGCCGGAAACTGGCGGGCAATGTTGCATAGTGTCTGTAGCAAGATGGTCGATTTGCCGATACCGGGATCGCCGCCGATCAGCACTACCGACCCGTCCACCAGGCCGCCGCCGAGCACGCGGTCTAGCTCGCCGGACGCGGTGGAAAATCGCGGGACCTCTTCGACGCTGACTTCAGCCAATGTTTTGATGTTGGCCTGATCGCCCGCCCAGCCGGCCCGCCCGGAGGGCGGCGCAGCGCCATCGATGATGGTTTCCACCAGGGTGTTCCAGGCGCCGCAGTCGCCGCACTGGCCGGCCCATTTGGGAAAGGTCGAGCCGCATTCGGTGCAGCCGTACATGCGCTTGGCCTTGGCCATGGAAACTCCGCGTCTGATGAGAGGTGCCGCATGATAGCGGCTGTCTTGATCGCCATCAGCCACAAGCGCCACATCAGCCGCCAGACTGTAAACAAATCGAACAGGAGTGAATCCATGCGCCATTTGTTGTTTCTGCACTTGCTGGGTGCCAGCGTCTGGGTGGGCGGCCATCTGGTGCTGCTGTTCAGTGTGCTGCCTGGTGCCTTGCGTCGCCGTAACGTGCAACCCGTGCGTGCATTTGAACAGCTCTACGAACGGATTGGGATACCGGCCCTGCTGCTGCAGATAGCGACTGGCATATGGCTGGCCGGGCAGTGGCTACCGCACGCGCAGTGGTTCGGTGGTACGCCCATCGCTCATCTGGTCCAGGCCAAACTGGCGCTTCTGGTTTTTACGGCGGTGCTGGGTGTACATGCCCGGTTAGCGATAATCCCGAAACTTGATGCGCAGCGCCTGCCACAACTGGGCGTGCATATCGTACTGATCACCCTGACCGCAGTGGCCTTCGTCTGGGTTGGATCGGGCTTTAGATTCGGTGGGTTGTTCTGACCGCCACGGGGCGGAACTTCAGTCCTTGCAAAAGAGAGCAACGGGCTGACTGCCGGACAGTGGACGTATTTGAACGGTTTAGCGAAGGGACAGGTGACGTCCGCGACCCGTCACGTCAGGCGTACCTAGACTGACGGGTGGGAGGGGGCGAGCAGAATTAGCCGCAGCACCCACCGCAGCAGCTGCCGCTGGCACGCTTGAGGTCACGAGCGATGTCGTCCTTGAGTGATACACGCTCCAGCTTAAGCGCGCTAAGGGCTTCGTCATCAAGCAGTTCAACGCCGTCCTCGACACGGCAAATCTGCTTGTCCAGTGCCTCGTAGGTTTCAGCCTTGCGGGCGAACTTGGGATCCTGCTGACGCAGCTGATGAAGCTGCTCGAGCTTTTCAGGGAAATCCTTGACCAAGGGATGATGTTCGACGTGCATGGTGCCGCTCCGGTTGGATGAAAAGAGCTTTACCTTAGCGTTGCGCCACGCGATTCTTTTTGACGGCGATCAAGCCGGTCTTACTGTCGTCTGCCGCTCATCGCCGAAGCTCTCTGGCTCGCGACTTGAACCCAACCTATGCTGCAGGTGGTCGAAGCGCTACGGCGGCCGTTCCGACCGTAAAAAATCCTATCCGATTAAAGGAAAGCACCATGGGCATGATCAACGAATTCAAGGCATTTGCAGTCAGGGGCAACGTCATCGACATGGCGGTGGGGATTATCATCGGCGCAGCCTTCACCAAAATTGTCTCGTCCTTCGTCGCCGATGTCGTGACGCCGCCGTTGGGCATGTTGATCGGCGGTGTCGATTTCTCGGATCTTTCCATCGTGCTCAAACAGGCGGTTGGTGATGCCCCGGCGGTGACCTTGAGCTATGGCAGTTTCCTGCAGACGGTCTTCGATTTCATCATTGTGGCCTTCGCGATCTTTCTCGCCGTCAAGGGCATCAACAGCTTGAAGCGCAAAGAGGCGGCAGCGCCGTCTGCACCGCCAGCGCCGAGCAAAGAAGAAGTGCTGCTTACCGAGATTCGCGATGCGTTGCGGGCGCAAAATCGGCCGTGATGACCGTCACGAGGCTTGAGCGATCTGCTTTCATACGTTCGGGCCGCACGAAACCGGGCAGTGTGAAAGGAGTGGTGCCTGGGTGAGTTCGAACCTGCAGCGACAGGTCTGCGGGTTCGAGGTCAGGCTTTATTCGGGTCTTGGCGTGCTTGGCGTGCTGGCCGGCAGCACCGGGTAAGCCACGTGCGGCTGTTCACCCGTCAGGCTGCGCAGGAAGGCTGCAATTGCACTGACTTCGTCATCCTTCAGCGTGCGGCCAAGCTGACTGTCTCCCATGATTGCCACTGCCTGTTCCAGCTCCCAGACCTCACCGCTGTGAAAGTAAGGTGGCGTCAACGCTACGTTGCGCAGGGGCGCCGCGCGGAAGACGTACTCGTCACTTGCCGTATTGGTTACAGTGAAGCGGCCCTTGTCTCCGGACGGGAGAATTTCGGCACCAGGTTTTTTGATGACGCCAAACGGGAAATAGCCTTGGCCGCCCACGTTGACGCCGCTGTGGCAGGCGGTGCAGCCCGTGTCCATGAACAAGGCCAGGCCTTCTTTCTGCTTGGCGTCGAGCGCCGTGTCATCCCCCTTGAGATACCGGTCGAAAGGTGCGTCCGGCGTAATCAGACTGACTTCGAACGCCTCCAGCGCATAAGCCATATTGTCGAAGCTGACTGGGTCCTTGTCGTTTGGGAAGGCCTTCTTGAACTCGCTTGCGTACTCCGGAATGCTCTTGAGCGTCGCAACGACCCGCTCTGGGGTGTTGTTCATCTCCACGCCCGCCTGAACCGGACCCTTGGCCTGGGCCTGCAGATCCTCCGCGCGGCCATCCCAGAACTGGGCGGCGTTGAACACGGCGTTGAGCACGGTGGGGGAGTTGCGGGGGCCTTTCTGCCAGCCATGGCCGATCGAAGTCGTGACGTTATCACCCCCACCTAGGCTCAGGTTGTGACAGGTGTTGCAGCTGATGACGTGGCTGCGCGACAGGCGCGGGTCGAACCAGAGCTTGTGGCCAAGTTGCGCCTGATCAGGGCTGACGGCTTTGCCGCGAACCTCCGTTACCTTCGCTGGGATCGGGTTGAAAACCTCGTCGGCACGTTCGCGCAATTCGTCGGCATGGGCGGCGTTCGAGATCAGCATCAGTCCGCTGATCAGGACGGGTATAGGGGAGCGCATCACGGAGTCCTTTTTCTAGGTTGGCCGCTCCATGAAGCGCTACTCGAGAAGGCGCCAGGTTGATCTGAATCAAGGCGGCGACGTTCGCCGTTGGCTCGTGTGTCGCAGGGGCTGACTTGCCCGAACGCAGACTTGCCGCGTTCGGGAAACCTTCAAGCCGCGCCTCGCTGGACCTTGCGGCCGGCGGGAGGCATCGCCAGAATGGCAGCATCAATCGTGGCCACAAGGCCATTCCTGCAAGGATTTCCAATGCCCGAAACCGTCGCTGCCGGCCTGCGCCTGGCGCCTGATGCGCTGACCCGTCCCTTTGAACCCAGCCAGTTCGCTTTCAAGACCACCGATGAGCTGGAGCCTTTTCTTGGCGTGCTCGGACAGGAGCGGGCCGTCGAGGCGCTGCAGTTCGGGGTGGCGATGCCGCGCCCTGGCTACAACGTCTATGTGATGGGCGAGCCGGGAACCGGACGGTTCTCGTTCGTGCGCCGCTACCTCAAGGCTGAAGGCAAGCGACTCGATACGCCGTCGGACTGGCTCTATGTGAACAACTTCGACGAGCCTCGCGAACCGCGCGTGGTGGAGCTTCCGCAAGGCGGTGCGGGTGAGTTCATTGCCGATATCGGGCAGCTGATCGACAACCTGATGGCTACGTTCCCTGCTGTGTTTGAGCACCCGAGCTTCCAACAGAAGAAGAGCGCCATCGATCGTGCCTTCAATCAGCGCTACGACAAGGCGCTGGATGTCATCGAAAAGCTGGCTCTCGAAAAAGAAATCGCTCTGTATCGGGACAGCAGCAACATCGCCTTCACGCCCATGAAGGATGGCAAATCGATGGACGAGGCGGAATTCGCCCAGTTGCCAGAAGCGGAGCGCGAGCGTTACCACGAAGACATCTCCGCACTTGAAGTTCACCTTAATGAAGGGCTGGCCAGCCTGCCGCAATGGAAGCGCGAGTCCAGCAACCAGCTCCGCCAACTCAATGATGAAACCATCAGCCAGGCCTTGCAGCCGCTGCTGACACCGCTGTCAGAGAAGTATGGCGAAAACGCTGGCATTGAGGCTTATCTGCAGGCCGTGCAGGTCAATCTGCTGAAAACCGTGGTGGAGCAGCTGGTGGATGAAAACCGTCCCGATGCTCAGGCCCGGCAACTGCTTGAAGAGCAGTACAGCCCGAGCCTGGTTGTCGGCCATCCGCTTGATGGCGGCGCGCCAGTGGTGTTCGAGCCGCACCCGACCTATGACAATCTATTTGGTCGCATCGAGTACAGCACTGATCAGGGCGCGCTCTACACCAGCTACCGCCAGCTGCGGCCCGGCGCGCTGCACCGCGCCAATGGCGGCTTCTTGATGCTCGAAGCGGAAAAGATGCTCAGTGAACCCTTTGTCTGGGAAGCCCTGAAACGTGCCTTGCAGTCGCGAAAGCTGAAGATGGAGTCGCCGCTGGCCGAGTTGGGGCGACTGGCTACGGTGACATTGAATCCAGAAGTGATCCCGCTCAACGTTAAAGTGGTGATCATCGGTTCACGCCAGCTCTACTACACCCTGCAGGATCTGGATCCAGATTTTCAGGAGATGTTTCGCGTGCTGGTGGATTTTGACGAAGAAATCCCGCTGGCCGAGGACAGCCTCGAGCAATTCGCGCAGTTGATGAAGACGCGCACCTCCGAAGAGGGCATGGCGCCGCTGACAGCCGCCGCAGTCGCACGGCTGGCGACTTACAGCGCTCGACTGGCCGAGCATCAGGGGCGCTTGTCGGCCCGAATTGGTGATCTGTTCCAGCTGGTCAGCGAGGCGGATTTCATCCGTCAGTTGGCCAAGGATGAGGTGACCGACGTCGGCCATATCGAACGTGCGCTGAAGGCAAAGGCCACTCGTACCGGGCGTGTTTCGGCGCGGATTCTCGAAGACATCCTCGCCGGCGTGATCCTGATCGACAGCGAGGGGGCGGCCATTGGCAAGTGCAATGGCCTGACCGTCTTAGAGGTGGGTGACTCGGCGTTCGGCATGCCGGCGCGTATCTCCGCCACCGTCTATCCGGGCGGCTCGGGAATCGTGGACATCGAGCGCGAGGTCAATCTCGGCCAGCCGATTCACTCGAAGGGCGTGATGATCCTCACGGGCTTTCTCGGCAGCCGCTATGCCCAGGAGTTTCCGCTGGAGATCTCCGCCAGCATCGCGCTTGAGCAGTCCTATGGTTATGTCGACGGCGACAGTGCTTCATTGGGCGAATGCTGCGCGCTGATCTCGGCTATCTCGCGCACGCCGCTCAAGCAGTGCTTTGCGATTACCGGCTCAATCAACCAGTTTGGCGAGGTGCAGGCGGTCGGTGGTGTGAACGAAAAGATCGAGGGCTTCTTCCGCTTGTGCGAAGCACGCGGTTTGACCGGAGACCAGGGCGCGATCATTCCTTTCGCCAACGTTACCACGCTGATGCTCGACGAGCGCGTGCTGGAAGCCGTGCGTCAGGAGCGTTTTCATATATACGCGGTGCGTCATGTCGATGAAGCGCTTTCACTGTTGGTGGGTGAGCCGGTAGGTGCGGCGGACAAGGATGGGCAGTTCCCCAAGGGCAGCGTCAATGCGCGGGTTGTGGAGCGTCTGCGCGACATCGCCGAAATCGAACTGGAGGACGATCACCGAAGCGATGCAGCGTCCCCCGAGGAGGTTCTGGCCGCAGCCCAGTTAAAGGGAGCCGAGCAAGGATAATCGGTTCAAACGCAACGTAATCGGACGGAACGATACGACACGCGGCGGGTCTGCAATGGAAGAGAGCTCCCACTCTCTATCCACATAGTTATCCACAGCGTCTGGGGATAACGGATTTGCGGCCCTTTCCTCTCCAGATGAGGGCGCGCAACCGAGCGCGAGGATCGCCGTCATGTCGCAAACACTCTGTTTGAACCGCGAGTGCCTGGGTCTTGTGACCCGTATCGAATGCATTATCCGGCCCCTGTCCGGGGGCAATGGTTTGTGGACGTTGCTGTGTGCGGCTGGAATCGATGCTGGGCAGCCTACTGCAATCAAAGCGCAAGGCCCATTTCGCGGGCCTCGCGAGGCCGAATCGGTGTTGAAGGCGATTGCCGAGAATCTCTATGGGCAAGGCTATACGGAATCGGAATCGCCATCGATCTGGCAACTGCACATGCAGGCAGAGTTACGCAAGGTCAACGCGAACCAATCGCGCTATCTGAGCGGATGGGGCGCTAAATCCTGAATGCACCGGCCAAGGGATGCCAGCGCGGTCCCGGTTATTGGGGCTGGCAGAGGTCTTGCAACTTCTTATCCACAGCAGAAACATGCCGCTATAGCGCCGTCTTGAAGACTCCGCCGCGCTGAGTATACTCGCTTGCCGAACCCCGCCCCGCGCAGTGAGAACAGATGGAACGCTTGATCGAAAACACCATGTACGCCGCCCGTTGGTTGTTGGCGCCTATTTACTTTGGTCTTGCCTTTGCCCTGCTGGCCCTGGCGATTAAGTTCTTTCAGGAAATCTGGCACATCCTTCCTGCCGTGCTTTCTCTGAGTGAAGGCGATCTGATCCTCAAACTACTCTCGCTGATCGATATGGCGCTGGTTGGCGGTTTGCTGGTGATGGTGATGCTTTCTGGCTACGAGAACTTCGTTTCGCAGCTGGATGTCGATGAGGGCAAGGAAAAGCTCGATTGGCTCGGGAAGATGGATTCCGGCTCGTTGAAGATGAAGGTCGCTGCTTCGATTGTGGCAATCTCATCGATCCACCTGCTGCGCATGTTCATGGACGCGCAGCAGCTCGAGAGCGATCAATTGATGTGGTACGTCATTATCCATCTCACATTCGTCTTTTCAGCTTTCGCCATGGGGTATCTGGATAAGCTGACAAAGCACTGAAGTGGTTCGTGCCTTGCGGCAAGCACGGACGGTGGATTGGTTGGTTGCGAATGGCTTGTCCTGATATTGTACAAAAGTGATCTTTTGTACATCGGAGGGCGCATGAATCTGCAGAAATTGCTGGAAGGCGTACAAGCGAATCATGTCGAGGCGCTAGACCTGGTGTCTCTTGAAGGTGGCTTCTACTTGTTGAATGTCCACGCCGGTGGCAAGTCGCATGTGCTATGTGACGAGCAGGCCAAAGTGATTCATCTGCGATCTGTGGAGCATGCGCGTGATCTTCTCAGTGAGATGCCCGCGGTCCCTTTCTTTCTGGTTCAAAGCTCGGCATACGACGAAATGTGCGGCTTGGCCGAGGGTGTTCGGGAGCCGTTGAGGGTGCCGATCAGTCTGCGTTCTGCCTGGTGAGTATTCCGTTTGTCTAGCGCCCCTATGCTGCCTATAGAACAGACTGGGGTGGCGATGCTAGTCGCTGTGCTAGGCTGTGCGGCCTTTTTTCCGGCGGAGCCGATGCATGACTGACCTGAATCTATCAACCGACGAAACGCGCGTGAGCTACGGTATTGGCCGTCAGCTGGGTGATCAGCTGCGCGAGAATCCGCCGCCGGGGATCAGCCTGGATGCAGTGATCGCAGGTATTCGAGACGCTTTTTCGGGTGCGGCCAGCCAGGTTGCTCCGGAAGCACTCAACGCTAGCTTTGCCGTCATTCGTGAGCGCATGCAAGCCGAGGCGCAGCAAAAGGCTGAAGCCGCTGCCGGCGAAGGCAAAGCGTTTCTGGCAAAAAACGGCCAGCGTGACGGAGTGACTATCCTTCCGTCGGGCCTGCAATACGAAGTGCTGACCGCCGGCGAGGGCACCAAGCCCAGCGCTGAGGATCAAGTGCGTACCCATTACCACGGCACATTGATTGACGGCACGGTATTCGACAGCTCCTACCAGCGTGGCCAGCCGGCCGAGTTTCCGGTGGGTGGCGTGATCGCCGGCTGGACCGAAGCGCTGCAACTTATGGGCGTGGGCAGCAAATGGCGCCTTTATGTGCCAAGCGAGCTCGCTTATGGCGCGCAAGGCGTTGGCAGTATCCCGCCACACAGCGTACTGGTGTTCGATGTCGAGTTGCTGGCTGTTCTTTAAAGCCGCTGCCGCTACGGGCGCAACGCCCTGGCATAGGAGAACAGGAACAGGTTTCGCACCTGTTCCTTCAGCACGCAGGGTTCGCTGGTGCTCAGTTCCTGCAGATCCAAGTCGCCCTGGTCGCGAAGCTCGTTCAGGGCGTCTCCCTCTAAGGTAATGCATACTGCACCGGTGCTGCGGTCGAGTATTCGCAGGTAAGGTTGCGGGCGGTCCAGCCAGGCATCGATCAGATAAGTCATGCGCACCTCCAATTAGTCTCTGTTAATGAGAATAATTGTTATTTGCATATATGCAAGCGCAAAGAATCTCTGAGGCATTTGCTGATGCGCAGAGTAGGGTGTTTAGGGAGGGGTGAAGGGCGCTCAGTTCGCACCCTTCGCTGTGCTCTGCTCAGTGGGTGCGAGCGACTGCGAAACGGCTCAGCTCGACCAGGGCATCACGATAACTGTTGGCAGGGATCAGCTCGAGGCAGGCTATGGCGCGATCAGCATAGTCACGAGCCAGGCGGGCCGTATAATCCAGCGCGCCGGCTGCTTCTACCGCACGGCGGATGCTTTCTAGATCCTCGATGCCGCCTTTCTGAATGGCCTGGCGCACCAGGGAGGCCTGTTCCGGCGTGCCTTCGCGCATCGTGTAGATCAGCGGCAATGTTGGTTTGCCTTCGGCAAGATCATCGCCGACGTTCTTGCCCAGCGCTTCGGCATCGCCCTGATAGTCGAGCAGGTCATCGACCAGTTGGAATGCAATGCCGAGGTAGTCGCCGAAGCTGCGCAGTGCTTCGCGCTGCCCTTCGCTGGCACCCGCCAGAGTGGCCGCGCTGTGCGTGGAGGCTTCGAAAAGCATGGCGGTCTTGCCGCGGATGACCTCCATGTAGATTTCTTCGGTGGTGCTGGCGTCGCGCACCTTCGACAGTTGCAGCACTTCGCCTTCGGCAATCACACGAGTAGCCTGCGAGATGATTCGCATGACTTCCATCGAGCCCAGCTCGACCATCATTTCGAAAGAACGCGCATAGAGGAAGTCACCGACCAGCACGCTGGGCGCATTGCCCCAGAGGGCGTTGGCGGTTGAGCGGCCGCGGCGCATACCGGACATATCGACGACGTCATCATGTAGCAACGTCGAGGTATGCAGGAATTCGATGATCGCTGCCAGCAGACGCAGCTGCTCACCCTTGAGTCCCAGTGCGTTGCCGCTAAGCAGGACCAGTAGAGGGCGCAGCCGCTTGCCGCCGGCCGAGGTGATGTAATCCCCGATCTTTTCCACCAGCGGTACGCGGGACGTCAACTGGTTGCGGATGATGCCGTCAACAGCGGCGAAATCTTCAGCCACTACTTGGTAAAAGGCCTGGGGTTGCATCGGGGACGAGTACTCCTCGGAGATTGCGCGGCATGCTATGGGGCGGGTCAGGCAGTGTCAAGGCAAGGTCCGGCGGCTATTGCGCAGGCTCAGGTGGATGCGTACAATCGCGGACCCTGAACTTTCCCCCTGGGCATTTCCCTGCCTTACGCAATTGCAAGGGCGTCCTATCCGGCCCCGAGCAGCCATGCCAGCCTCCAACTATTTTACTTAAGCGCTGGGTGAGCAGGATCAACGGAGATACACAGATGTACGCAGTTATCGTTACCGGCGGCAAGCAATACAAGGTCGCCGAAGGCGAATACCTCAAGATTGAAAAACTCGAAGTTGCTACTGGCGAAGCCGTCACTTTTGACCGCGTTCTGCTGATTGGCAACGGCGATGATGTAAAGATCGGCGCTCCGGTGGTCGATGGTGCCAAGGTCACTGCTGAAGTGATCGCTCAGGGCCGTCATGACAAGGTCACCATCATCAAATTCCGCCGTCGTAAGCATCACATGAAGCGTCAGGGCCACCGTCAGTGGTTCACTGAGGTCAAAATCACCGGCATTCAGGGCTAATCGGGCCTGAATCCCCTTATAGGAGTATTGAACTCATGGCACACAAAAAAGCTGGCGGTTCTACCCGCAACGGTCGCGACTCAGAAGCCAAACGTCTTGGCGTGAAGATGTATGGCGGCCAGGTCATCAAGGCCGGTAACATCATCGTGCGTCAGCGCGGCACCCAGTTCCATGCCGGTTACGGCGTTGGCATGGGCAAGGATCACACCTTGTTCGCCAAGGTGGAAGGCGTGATCAAATTCGAAGTGAAGGGCCAGTTTGGTCGTCGCTACGTGAGCGTCGTCGCGGCCTAATCGCGGCGTTGCTGGAAAAGCCCTGTCATGCGACGGGGCTTTTTTGTTTCTGTATCCTCTGTAGGGCTCTTGCAAAACGCTGCTGTGCTCTAATTATCGCTGGGTTTTGCAAGACCCTTATGTTCCTGTTTTCTAGCCCGTCCTGGCGGCGGGAGGCGTTCCCATGAAATTCGTCGATGAAGTATCGATTTTTGTAAAGGCTGGCGACGGCGGTAACGGCATGATGAGCTTCCGTCGCGAGAAGTTCATCGAAAAAGGCGGCCCCAACGGGGGTGACGGCGGTGACGGTGGTTCCGTTTATCTGCAGGCTGACGAGAACCTCAATACTCTCGTCGACTACCGCTATACCCGTCGCTTCAATGCGCCGAATGGCCAGAAAGGCGGCAGTACCGAGTGTACCGGCGCCAAGGGCGACGACCTTGTCCTGCCGGTGCCGGTTGGGACAACGGTGATTGATGCGGCTACTCAAGACGTCATTGGCGACCTGACAAAGGCCGGTCAGCGCCTGCTGGTCGCTCAGGGTGGCTGGCACGGGCTGGGTAACACCCGCTTCAAGTCCAGCACCAATCGTGCGCCTCGCCAGACCACGCCAGGCAAGCCAGGCGATGCTCGCGACCTGAAACTTGAGTTGAAGGTACTGGCGGATGTTGGGCTGCTGGGGTTGCCGAACGCTGGTAAGAGTACGTTCATTCGCTCGGTGTCGGCTGCCAAACCTAAGGTTGCCGATTATCCGTTTACCACGCTGGTGCCGAACCTCGGGGTGGTGAGCGTTGGTCGCTACAAGAGCTTCGTGGTGGCTGACATTCCGGGTCTGATTGAGGGCGCTTCGGAAGGCGCAGGACTGGGCATTCGGTTCCTCAAGCACCTTGCGCGGACGCGGCTGTTGTTGCACCTGGTGGACATGGCGCCGCTGGATGAAAGTGACCCGGCCGATGCGGCTGAAGTTATCGTCAGTGAGTTGGAGAAGTTCAGTCCGGCGCTGGCGCAGCGTGACCGTTGGCTGGTGCTGAACAAGGCTGACCAGCTGCTCGAAGAGGATCGTGACGAGCGTGTTCAGCGGGTGGTCGAGCGGCTTGAGTGGGACGGTCCTGTATTCGTCATCTCTGCCCTTGAGCGCGAGGGCACCGAGGCGTTGAGTCAGGCCATCATGCGCTACCTGGATGAGCGCTTGGTGCGTATCGCCGAGGAGCCAGCATACGCGGAAGCGCTTGCTGAGCTGGATCGGCAAATCGAGGACGAGGCGCGTGCTCGTCTGCAGGAGCTCGATGATCAGCGCGCCTTGCGGCGTGCGGGCGTGAAATCTGTCGACGAGGTCGATGAAGACGACTTCGATGATGATGACGACGATGAAGGTGGTGCTGAGATCTTCTACGTGCGTTGACGGCGCATGCTTGCATCGTTGCGAGCGTCGCTAGCGAATGGTTGCGGGCTGGCTTGTCTGTCGCCCGCCGAGTGGTTTGGCCAGGTACCGATTGGAAGGCAGGATCGATGCGGGACAAGGTGAGCGGTGCGCGGCGCTGGGTGGTGAAGATCGGCAGCGCTTTGCTGACGGCTGATGGTCGCGGCCTGGATCAAGCGGCTATGGCTGTCTGGGTTGATCAGATGGTGGCGCTGCGCAAGGCGGGTGTCGAGTTGGTGTTGGTGTCTTCCGGCGCTGTCGCTGCCGGTATGAGCCGTCTCGGTTGGGCTGTCAGGCCAAAGGCCGTCCATGAGCTACAGGCTGCGGCAGCCGTTGGGCAGATGGGTTTGATACGGGCCTGGGAAGCCAGCTTCGCGCGTTGTGAGCAGCAAACTGCGCAGGTTCTCGTAACCCACGATGATCTCTCTGACCGCAAGCGCTATCTCAATGCTCGCAGTACGCTTCGCACGCTGATCGATCTGGGCGTGGTGCCGGTTATCAATGAAAACGATACGGTTGTCACTGACGAGATCCGCTTCGGCGACAACGACACGCTCGCTGCGTTGGTGGCGAACCTGGTCGAAGCGGATCTCCTGGTGATCCTTACTGACCGCGACGGCATGTTCGATGCTGATCCGCGCAATAATCCAGATGCCAGCTTGATCAGTGAAGCGCGCGCCGATGATCCTGCGTTGGACGCAGTGGCGGGTGCTACGGGTGGCGCGCTCGGGCGGGGCGGCATGCAGACAAAGCTGCGCGCGGCGCGTTTGGCGGCGCGCTCTGGTGCCTATACCGTCATCATTGGTGGTCGAATCGAGCAGGTGCTGGCGCGACTGAGGGCGGGTGAGTCGCTCGGCACACTGTTGGCGCCGGAATGTAATCGTCATGCGGCGCGAAAGCAGTGGCTGGCGGGGCATCTGCAGATGCGTGGTACGGTCGTCCTTGATGACGGTGCTGTGCATGCGCTGAAGCAGGGTAATCGCAGCTTGTTGCCGGTCGGGGTCAAGGCGGCGCAGGGTGGTTTCCGTCGTGGTGAGATGGTCGTGTGTGTCGGTCTGGATGGTCGTGAGGTTGCGCGCGGTCTGGCTAACTACAGTGTGGCTGAAACGCAGCGAATCCTTGGGCGTCCGTCGGATGAAATCGAGAAGCTGCTCGGTTATGTCGATGAGCCCGAGCTGATTCACCGCGACAATATGATCTTGGCCTGAGGTGGTTTGATGCGCCTGGCAAAAGCGTTAGTGGTTTTGTTGATGTGGCCAGTGGTTGGTATGGCGCGCGAAGTGGGCGAGGTCGACACGGTCTTTAAATGGCTGGGGCCGAACCACAAGATTGTGGTTGAGGCGTTTGATGACCCGAAGGTTGAGGGTGTGACCTGCTATCTATCGCGTGCAAAGACTGGCGGCATAAAGGGCGGGCTCGGGTTGGCTGAGGACCGCGCCGAGGCGTCGATCGCCTGCAGACAGGTAGGGCCCATCCGCATGAGCGAGAAGCTCAAAGATGGCGAAGTGGTCTTCAAGGAGCGCACTTCTCTGGTGTTCAAGACAATGCAGGTGGTCCGCTTTTTCGATGAGGCTCGCAATACGCTGGTCTATCTGGTGTACAGCGATCGGGTTATCGAAGGAAGCCCGCAGAACGCGGTGACTGCGATTCCAATACTGCCTTGGGCTCAGCCGTAAGCAGTATAGGGTTCAGTTGGTTGTTGTGATGGCTGAATCGCAGGCATAAAAAACCGGCTCAAGGCCGGTTTTTTCACAAGAGCGTACAGCTTAGGCTGCAGCAGCTTCGCCGAGGGCCTTGATGTGGCCGTTCAGGCGGCTTTTATGCCGAGCTGCTTTGTTCTTGTGGATGATGCCCTTGTCGGCCATACGGTCGATTACAGGCACGGCTGCAGTATAAGCAGTACGAGCTTTATCCAGATCTTTTGCATCAATGGCTTTGACCACATTCTTGATGTAGGTACGAACCATGGAGCGCAGGCTGGCGTTGTGGCTGCGACGCTTCTCAGCCTGAATTGCGCGTTTTTTGGCGGAAGGGCTGTTGGCCACCGTCGAACTCCTCGAAAACGTGGGATTACAAAGCAAATAAGGCCGCGAATCATGCCGATGCGGTTGGTCCTTGTCAACCCCGGTTGAACTAATCGAGACACTGGCCGGACAGAAGGGGGGTCGCTAAACTCGCGCCCTCTGTTAACTGTCGAAACTGGTCATCGAGTCGATGCTCAGTGCCCTGGCCAGAACCCCTCCTGCTGCAACTCTAGGAAGACAAATGTCCGATACATCCGGCAAAGGTGGATTGCTGCGGTCCAGTGCGGTAGTCAGCGTGATGACGCTGCTATCCCGGGTGCTGGGCATGGTACGCGATATGGTGGTGGCCAGCTACTTCGGCTCTGGCGCTGCTGCTGATGCCTTCTTCATCGCTTTCAAGATTCCCAACTTTTTACGCCGTCTGTTTGCAGAAGGCGCGTTTGCGCAGGCTTTCGTTCCGGTGCTGTCGGAATACCGGACAAAACAAACTCTGACGGAGGTTAAGCTGCTGGTAGATCGCACTGCCGGCATGCTTGGGCTGATCCTGACGGGCATTACGGCGGTTGGCGTGTTGGCTTCGCCATACGTGGTCATGCTCTTTGCGCCTGGCTTTCATGACGACCCAGCCAAAATGCAGCTCGCTGGCGAGCTGCTGCGCATCACCTTCCCCTACTTGCTGCTGATTTCGCTAACGGCTTTCACCTCCGGCGTGCTCAATACTTACGGGCATTTCGCGGTGCCGGGCTTCACGCCAGTGCTGTTGAATGTCTGCATGATCAGCTCGGCTGTTTTCCTGACGCCTTACTTCGATCAACCGATCATGGCCCTGGCTTGGGGGGTATTCATCGCCGGCTTCGCCCAGCTGGCGTTTCAGCTGCCTTACGTCGCCAAGCTGGGGTTGTTGCCCAGGCCGCGGGTGAGATTCGGAGACGAGGGCGTACGGCGAATCATGCTGCTGATGGTTCCGGCCTTGTTCGGTGTGTCGGTCAGTCAGATCAATCTCTTGCTCGATACGGTTCTCGCGTCGTTTCTGCAGACCGGTAGCGTGTCCTGGCTCTATTACGCTGACCGCCTTTCGGAATTGCCGCTTGGAGCATTCGGTATCGCCATCGGTACGGTGATTTTGCCCAGCCTGTCGCGTCAGCATGCTGGGGAGGATCCCAAAGCGTTTTCCAATACCCTCAACTGGGCGCTGAGAATGGTTCTGTTGGTGGGGATTCCAGCGGCGCTTGCGCTGGGCATCCTCGCTGAGCCGCTGATTGCCAGTCTGTTTTTTTACGGTGCGATGAGCGAACAGGCCGTGGTGCAATCGGCCAATGCGCTGGAGGCCTATTCGCTGGGCGTGCTGGCGTTCATGTTGATCAAGGTGCTGGCGCCAGGTTTCTTCGCACGCCAGGATTTGAAGACGCCAGTACGCGTTGCAATCATCTGCATGATCGCCAACATGGCACTGAACCTGATGCTGATCTGGCCGCTCCAGCATGTCGGGTTGGCATTGGCGACCTCATTGTCGTCGATGCTCAATGCGGGCCTGCTGTTCTGGGGGCTGTACAAGACAGGCGTGTTCCGGTTTACGCCCGGATGGGGGTTATTCCTCCTTCGGTTGGCCGGCGGCTGTGCTGCAATGGTGGTGATGGTCTGGTGGCTCAATGCGCCATCGGTCGAATGGTTCGCTTGGGGCTGGCAGCAGCGAGCGCTGCAGTTGGGGCTGCTCGTCGTGGCGGGGTTGGGCGCTTTCGCGGCGGGCCTGGTAGTGCTTGGTTTGCGTCCTCGGCATCTCCGTCATTGATCCGTACCTTGCACGGGTGGCAAACCTGTCCGTGACCGCCGCCTCATGCGTATAATCGGCGACTTTTCAAGCAAGAAGTGCGGTATGCAGCTGGTTCGAGGTCTTCATAACCTGCGACCCCGGCATCGGGGTTGCGTCGCCACCATCGGCAATTTCGACGGGGTTCACCGGGGGCATCAAGCTATCCTGGAGCGCCTGCGCGACCGTGCTTCCGAGCTTGGTTTGCCCAGTTGCGTGGTGATTTTCGAGCCGCAGCCGCGCGAGTACTTCGCACCAGATCAGGCGCCCGCTCGCTTGACCCGCCTGCGCGAGAAATTGCAGCTGCTGAGTGAGCAGGGTGTCGATTTGGTGTTGTGTCTGGCGTTCAACCGTCGTTTGCGAGAGCTGGGTGCGGCAGAGTTCGTTCACGCGACGCTGGTTGATGGTCTTGGCGTGCGGCACCTGGAAGTCGGCGACGACTTCCGCTTCGGCTGCGACCGTGCCGGGGATTTCAATTTTTTGCTAAAGGCCGGCGCGGCCGAAGGCTTCACCGTTGAGGCTGCCACTACCATAGAAGTCGAGGGCGAGCGTGTCAGTAGCACGCGTCTGCGTCAGGTGCTCGCTGACGGCGACCTGGATCTGGCGCAAAAGTTGCTCGGTCGACCGTTCAGCATTACCGGCCGCGTGATGCATGGGCAGGCGCTAGGTCGACAGTTAGGTGCGCCTACCGCCAATATCCAGCTCAAGCGCAAAAATACGCCGCTCAGCGGAGTGTTCATGGTGAGCACTGAGGTTGACGGTCTCACTCAGCCGGCGGTCGCCAACATTGGCATGCGACCCTCGGTCAAAAGCGACGGCCAACCGCATCTGGAAGTGCATTTGCTCAATTATCAAGGCGACCTCTATGGGCGTCTGCTGCGCGTGACCTTTCATCGCAAGCTGCGTGACGAGCAGCGGTTTGCCTCGCTGGAGGCGCTCAAGACGGCAATCGAAGCAGATATTGCTGCGGCTCGCGAATACTGGCGGGCTTCACCCTTTACCACGAGTCAGGACTGAAATGACCGATTACAAAGCGACTCTCAATCTGCCGTCAACGGCATTTCCGATGAAGGCCGGTCTGCCACAGCGCGAGCCGGAGACCCTGCAGCGCTGGAACAGTATCGACCTGTACGGGAAGCTGCGGCAGATTGGTGAAAATCGCCCGAAATTCGTCCTGCATGACGGCCCTCCGTATGCCAACGGCAGCATTCATATCGGTCATGCAGTGAATAAGGTCATCAAAGACTTCATTGTTCGTTCGAAGACCCTGTCCGGTTTCGATGCGCCCTATGTGCCGGGTTGGGATTGCCATGGGTTGCCGATTGAGCACAAGGTCGAGATCACCTATGGCAAGAATCAGCCTGCCGATCTGACTCGTGAGCGCTGCCGTGCCTATGCCGCAGAGCAGATCGAGGGGCAGAAAGCCGATTTCATTCGTCTCGGCGTCTTGGGTGAATGGGATAACCCGTACCGCACGATGGATTTTGCCAACGAGGCCGGCGAAATCCGGGCGCTGGCGAAGATGGTCGAGGGGGGCTTCGTTTTCAAAGGTCTGAAGCCCGTGAACTGGTGCTTCGATTGCAGTTCGGCGCTGGCCGAGGCGGAAGTCGAATATCAGGACAAGAAGTCCGATGCTATCGACGTGGCCTTCCAGGTTGAAGACTCGGATAAGCTGGCGACGGCATTCGGCGTTGCGGCGCTGGGCAAGCCGGCCAGTATCGTAATCTGGACCACCACGCCCTGGACCATCCCGGCCAACCAGGCGCTCAACGTTCATCCCGACTTTGTCTACGCACTGGTCGACACTGGCGACCTTCTGCTGGTGCTTGCTGAGGAGTTGGTCGAGTCTTGCCTGCAGCGCTACGAACTGCAGGGCGATATCATCGCTCGCTGCGAGGGCCGGGCGCTGGAACTCATCCGGTTCCGCCATCCATTCTACGAGCGTTTTGCGCCGGTCTATCTGGCCGATTACGTTGAAACTGGCGCCGGTACCGGCATCGTGCACTCTGCACCCGCTTACGGCGAGGACGACTTCCGTTCCTGCAAGCATTACGGCATGGAGAATGAAGACATTCTCAGCCCGGTGCAGAGCCACGGCGTATACGTAGCGGATCTGCCATTCTTCGGCGGTCAGTTCATCTGGAAGGCCAACCCGGCCATCGTCGAGAAGCTGCGTGAAGTTGGCGCGCTGCTCAAGCACGAGTCGATTCAGCACAGCTATATGCATTGCTGGCGGCACAAGACGCCGCTGATCTACCGCGCCACGGCGCAGTGGTTCGTTGGCATGGACAAAGTCGCTCACGACGGCAGCTCCCTGCGTCGTCGCGCGCTGGACGCGATCGAACAGACCGAGTTCGTTCCCGCTTGGGGGCAGGCGCGGCTGCACGGCATGATCGCCGGCCGTCCGGACTGGTGCATCTCGCGTCAGCGCACCTGGGGCGTGCCGATCCCGTTCTTCCTGCACAAGGAAAGCGGCGAGCTGCATCCACGCACCGTTGAGCTGATGGAAGCCGTCGCGCAACGCGTCGAGCAGGGCGGCATCGAGGCTTGGTCGAAGCTGGATGCCGCCGAACTGCTGGGCGACGAAGCAGCGCAGTACGAAAAGATCAGCGACACCCTGGACGTCTGGTTCGATTCCGGCACTACCCATTGGCATGTGATGCGCGGTTCGCACCCGATGGGCCACGAAAGCGGCCCACGCGCGGATCTTTATCTGGAAGGCTCCGACCAGCACCGTGGATGGTTCCACTCCTCGCTGCTGACCGGCTCGGCCATTGACGGCCACGCACCCTACAAAGGGTTGCTGACCCACGGTTTCGTAGTCGACGAGAACGGCCGCAAGATGTCCAAGTCGCTGGGTAACGTCGTTGCGCCGCAGGAAGTCACGGATAGCCTCGGTGCAGACATCCTCCGGCTTTGGGTGGCCTCGACCGATTACTCCGGTGAAATGGCTGTCTCCAAGGTGATCCTGCAGCGCAGCGCAGACTCCTATCGCCGTATCCGTAACACTGCGCGCTTCCTGCTCTCCAACCTTGACGGTTTCGATCCGGCGCAGCATCAGGTTCCGGCCGACCAACTGATCGCGCTGGACCGTTGGGCCATCGACCGCGCCCTGCTGCTGCAGCGGGAAATCGAAGAGGCCTATGGCACCTACAAGTTCTGGAACGTCTACCAGAAAGTGCATAACTTCTGTGTTCAGGAACTGGGCGGTTTCTACCTCGACATCATCAAGGACCGTCAGTACACGACCGGCGCTGACAGCCTGCCGCGCCGCTCCTGCCAGACCGCGCTGTATCACATCGCCGAGGCGCTGGTGCGTTGGATTGCGCCGATCCTGTCGTTCACGGCTGATGAAATTTGGCAGTACCTGCCGGGCGAGCGCAACGAATCGGTGATGCTCAACACTTGGTACGACGGGCTCGCTGAGCTGCCTGCCAGCGTCGAACTGGGTCGCGAGTTCTGGGACAAGGTCATGGCGGTCAAGGCTGCGGTGAACAAGGAGCTGGAAACTCAGCGCGCGGCCAAAACCATCGGCGGCAACCTGCAGGCTGAAGTCACCCTGTACGCTGAAGACACGCTGGTTTCCGACCTGGCGAAGCTGGGAAGCGAATTGCGCTTCGTGCTGATTACGTCGGCGGCGACAGTAGCGCCGCTTACCAAAGCGCCAGCCGAAGCCGTGCAGAGCGAACTGCCCGGTCTCAAGCTGCAGATCAGCAAAACCGGTCACGCCAAGTGCGGCCGTTGCTGGCATCACCTGCCTGACGTCGGCACGCACTCGGCTCATCCTGATATCTGCGGTCGCTGCATCGAGAACATCGAAGGCGCAGGCGAGGTTCGCCATCATGCGTGACGGCATGCGGTACGGTTGCGCGGCTGAGACCCGGCATGCGCTTTCGAGGGCGTCGGCATGACCTCGCGCTTCGGTAAGCTCACCTGGCTGTGGCTAAGCGTGCTGGTCATTGTGCTGGATCAGGCGACCAAGCATTACTTCGAGGCCAACTTCAGCCTGTACCAGAAAGTCGAGGTCATTCCCGACTACTTCGCCTGGACGCTCGCCTACAACACGGGCGCTGCTTTCAGCTTTCTCGCCGATCATTCCGGCTGGCAGCGCTGGTTGTTCGCCTTGATCGCCATCGGTGTCAGCGCCGTGCTGGTGGTCTGGATGAAGCGCTTGAAACCCGGCGAGACCTGGCTTGCGGTGGCCTTGGCACTGGTCTTAGGGGGCGCCGTCGGCAATCTCTATGATCGCGTGGTGCTCGGACACGTCGTCGATTTCATCCTGGTGCATTGGCAGAATCGCTGGTATTTCCCGGCGTTCAATATCGCAGACAGCGCCATCTCGGTTGGTGCCGTCATGCTGGCGTTGGATATGTTCCGTAGCAGTAAAACGGGAGAAACGGTAAATGAGTGAGCAGCGTATTGGGCCCGACATGCAGGTCACCCTGCATTTCTCCCTTAGTCTGGAAAATGGCGAGCAAGTCGACAGCACCTTCGACAAGCAGCCGGCGACGTTCAAGGTTGGCGACGGAAATTTGCTGCCCGGTTTCGAGCAGCAGTTATTCGGCCTCAAGGCGGGCGACAAACGCACTTTTCAGATCGCGCCCGAGCAGGGCTTCGGACAGCCCAACCCGCAAAATGTGCAAACCATGCCGCGGAGCCAGTTCGAAGGCATGGAGCTCTCCGAAGGGCTACTTGTGATATTCAATGACGCGGCCAAGACCGAGTTACCCGGGGTTGTCAAAAACTTCGATGACCGTCAGGTTAAGGTGGACTTCAATCATCCGCTGGCTGGCAAGTCGCTGGCATTCGAAGTGGAAATATTCGAGGTGAAGCCGGTCTGAGCGACCGGCCCACGTAGGTAAGCTGCTTGTTGTAGGAATCAGATTGTAAGGTGTATCACGCTTCACCGATCCACCGCAGGCCGCAATGGTGGATGCAAAAGCGCCATCCTCCTACGAGTCTGGCGAAGCGCGTTACCCTATCTTCAGCCTGGTTTTTCATGCCGATTTCAGCTTCGCTTCGCGCCGCCGACCAGGCGTTACACTTCACCACTCACCCGCCCCGAACGTCGAGAATCCCCATGCAAATCAAACTCGCCAATCCGCGTGGCTTTTGTGCCGGTGTAGACCGCGCCATCGAGATCGTTAATCGCGCGCTGGAAGTCTTCGGTCCGCCGATCTATGTGCGCCACGAAGTCGTGCATAACAAATTTGTCGTAGAGGATCTCCGCGAGCGGGGCGCTGTTTTCGTCGATGAGCTTGATCAGGTGCCGGACGGCTTCATCGTCATCTTCAGTGCGCACGGCGTATCCCAGGCTGTGCGCATGGAAGGGGAAAGGCGCGGTCTCAAGGTATTTGACGCCACCTGCCCATTGGTGACCAAGGTTCATCTGGAAGTGACCAAATATAGCCGTGAAGGGCGAGAGTGCATTCTGATCGGCCACGCTGGCCATCCCGAAGTCGAAGGCACGATGGGGCAGTACGATACCGCCAGTGGTGGCTCGATCTATCTGGTCGAAGACGAAGACGATGTGGCAAAGCTAGAGGTGCGCGACCCCGAGGCGCTGGCCTTCGTCACCCAGACCACGCTTTCCATGGATGACACCAGTCGCGTCATCGACGCGCTGCGCAGCAAGTTTCCAAGCATTGGCGGTCCGCGGAAGGATGACATTTGCTACGCGACGCAGAACCGTCAGGATGCAGTCAAGCAGCTCGCGGCCGAATGCGATCTGGTACTAGTAGTGGGCAGCCCGAACAGCTCGAACTCCAATCGTCTTCGTGAGCTGGCCGAGCGCATGGACACGCCGGCCTATCTGATCGACGGGGCAGAAGATCTCAAGCAGGAGTGGTTTGAGAACGTTGAGCGCATCGGTATTACCGCAGGTGCGTCGGCGCCGGAGGTGCTTGTGCGAGGGGTGATCGAGCGGCTGAAGGAGTGGGGCGCCAAGGGAATGGACGAGCTGGAGGGGCGCCCGGAGAGCGTGACGTTCTCGATGCCGAAGGAGTTGCGTTTGAAGGCGGTTTGATAGCCTCGCAAACGAAAACGCCTGGTTATACACGCCGGGCGTTTTCGTTTCAGCCGCTCAGCGTCTCCAGCATTCGGCCAGGGTCATACCGTTTTTTTGCCCCTTGGCGCCAGTGTTGGCTAGTGTGAGGGTCCCACATTTGTCGTTGGCCATACTCCCGGTCGGTACGGCTTGCAGCACGTATGCAGTGGGGGAGGTGCTGGCTGCGATCAGGCTGATATCGTAGGCTTTGGCGCCTCCATCTTTTGGCGCCTGGGTGAAGGGAAGATCGGGCCCGTTTCCGTCGCTTTTGACGTAGCGGCCATTGCCGGTGTAATAGCGCTCCATGAAGTGCCCCAGTTCCATCAACGCCGTTTCGGCGTCCGCGCGCTTAGCGCTGCGGACGTATTCCTGGTAACTGGGGTAAGCGATGGCAGCGATGATGCCAATGATCGCAACTACGATCATAAGCTCTATCAGCGTAAAGCCCCGCGCTCTTTGCTGGGACGATGAGACTAAAGTAATCAAATATTTTTCCTCACTTCATGCCAGGACAAGCGATTAGAATCGTTGTTGTTTCCCATAACTTCGATACACACCGGTGTCACGCCATTCGAACCGGTACTAGATGCCGAGCTGGCATAGCACAGATAGCGTTTGCCGGTACTTTGATCGTTTAGTCCGATCGTGCCCTTGACTGCACCTTCGTCGGGGTCGGCCACGCCGCTGACTGGAACCTTCGTTCCATCGTCCAGTTCGATGTAATCGTCCTCGTCAATACTGCCGTCGCCGTTGTAGTCAAAATACGAATAGACGAGGCGGCTGCCGGTTGCCAAGTCGAGACTCATGATCCAACTGGTGCCACCTGCGTCACAAGGGTTTGCGGACGGTATAAGGGTGCTGAAGGTGACGCGGTTGCCACCCAATTGGGCCTGGGAAATGACGCGCTCACCCTTGGCGCCAGTTCCTCCTCTCGCTGTCTTCCACAGCAGGTCCAGGTACCATCCTCGGTGGCTATCGGTCATAGTGTTTTCGCTGACCGCTCGGCCATTGAGCTCGGTACCGGTAACCTCTCTCAGAATTTCCTGCTCGAGAAGCGTGCTTCGCCCGTTGATCTGGACACCGCTATCAACGATGCCATAGAACGACTGCACCTGCGGTGAGTCAGGAACCTCATTGTCGGTGGTCTGGTAGAAGCTGCCAGTACCGAACACCAGCATGATCTCCCTATCTTTGGTATAGGCCGCGTCTAGTGGTGCGGTGATCGGCTGCGCAACGCCGCTAGCGTCCTTGGCCAAGAACAACGGAGTGATGTTTCCGCCTGATTTCAAGCTACTTGGGGCATCCCATCCACTGGCGGACGTGCCAGTTATGTCCAGGCGCCACACTTTACCCAGCGTGTCGGCTACATAGACGCGATCCGCTACGCGATCGTTATCGATATCAACTGCCAAAGACGCACCGAGATCGCCGCTGTTCGGCAGGTCAAAGCGCTTGATCACACTGCCGTTCGAAGCATCTAATAGCCAGACATAACCGCTGGTGGTGGTGGTCGGCCGGTCATAACCGCTGGTGACGATTACGCCGAATTTACCGTTGTAGAGCGGAACCAGACTGGGGCGGCCGAGGCTGTAGCCCATTTCCGGGTGTGTAAATTCCCAGAGCACGCTGCTGGCGGACATGCTGTTGGGGTTCGAAACATCCAGCGCAAAAATGCTGCGGCCACCTGCGCCGGACGAACCGACTAAGAGCGTCTTCCACTGACCGCTGACCAGAGCGTCACCGATACGGGGCGTTCCGTCCACATAGTAGCGATGTGCATAGGTTGGGTCCGTCAGTTCGTGTAGCTCGTCGATAAGGTCATTCGGAACATAAGCAAACAGCTCCTTGCCGCCTGTGCTGCCAAGGCTTGCGTCGAAGCCATGCAGCATGCCGTCATTCGCTCCCACTACAACCAGCGGTGGGCGGTTTTGGTAAGAGCTTTGCGAGCGAAAGGTGGTGTACGCGCTCTTGATTGCGCTGGTAAAACCGGCGCTTTCGGGCAGTTGGGAGTAACCGAAGTTTGGTTTATAGATGTACTGCGGATCAGAGTTGGCAATGTCACCAAGCCGGCTGTCCCGCTGTCGGAGCGGATTGTTAGGCGCTGCATCGGTGCGCTCCTGGCTGCGGTCGCCGCGAATGAAGGCAAGTCGGTTTTGTCCAACTGCTTCTGTCGTCGGAGTTCCGCTGGCTGTAGCCCTCAGGGCTGTCTTCTGTGCTGCTTCCAACTGATCCCACAGGAATGTTCTGCCCGTTGTTGATACCAGCGCACCTGTCGTGCTGTCAGCTGTAGGGGGCGTAGACGTAAGGATGACGCGATCAGCTGTCTGCGCGTTGGTCAGCGCATCCAACTTCTGTGCCGCTTTCCAAGTAGGGGTTGTGCTCACGGTGCCGTTGCTGGAAACCGCCTTGGCCAGTAAGTCCCCGCTCCACTTGGCGCTGTCGAGCATCGATTGGAATACAACGGTATCGGTTTCCAGCTTGGTTGAATTGGTTGACAGGGCCGCTGTGGTGCTACTGACTTCCTTGGCGATGTTAGCGAAGGCTGTTTTCAGGCTTTCGACCATTTTGGTTGCATCGCTGGCCACGTAGAAGTTTCGAGGCCGAAGTTCTCCTATTTCGGTTTTGTCGCCATCGGTCCACCAGCTGGGTTGGATCTCTTTGGAGGGCGCATAAGGGTCACCATAGTCCTCAACGTCCTTATCGGTTGGAAACTTAATGCCGCCGTATTTGGCTGCCAGCCAATATTGGTTCTTGGCTCGGCCTTTCAGTACGCCGTTTTCACGAACATCCACCCAGTGGGTGGAGAGCAGTTGCTTGCCGCTGATATCGTCCCGAAGGTCGACGGTATTGGCGTGGTACGCCATCCCAGCGATATACGCGGAGTTATTACTGCAGCAATCGCCGAATTGGCCTGCAGTCGTTGCTTTTGTATCAACGCCCTCCAGAGTACCAACCACCGTGGTGGCGGTTGCGACATTGAAGTTGGCAGCATCAGCAGCGACTTGGGCTGGTACCGCGGGTTCGAGGCTAGTTACTGTCGCGCCAGGCAGGTTGCGATCGGCGTGTGTATTGGTATCGCCAATTCCAAGGATGACGTTCTTCTGGCAGGCGTATTGAATCGGGTCTTCCCAAGATGTTATGACCGGAAATCCATCAAGCCATTTGTCTTTAGTTGTTCCGCCCGGCGAGGGGTTGTGAGCTGGGGTCGGTGTGCTGTAGGCGGTTACGTTGCCGAGATTTCGGAAGTAACGGAACGCCGCATAATAGAGTTCGCTAACCGGGTCGTTGCTCTTGTGCTGGTTGGTCGTCAGCTGCCCGAACTTGTTCAGGTAATTGATAACACCACTATTGCTGACAGTCCGGCCGAATGCTGTTTGGGTCGCTGTAGCATCATCAGGGTTCGGGTTAGTTGCGAGAATACCGGTTGTCTTGCTCCATTCTGTGCGTGCGTTATCCATCTGGCCGGCCACGCCACGTTCTCTTTTAAGTGGGCCTATGTACTTTTGGCCCGCACGCAATACCCCGCCGTCGCGTAGCTGCTTTTCGTCGTTCAGGTAGCCGAATACGCTGTAACGTATGTTTTCGTTGTACTGCTGCAGAAGGCCCTCAGGCTTGTAATTGGTGTCACTGTATTTTTTGCAGTTCGCTTCAAGCAACGAAGGAACACAAACTTTCACCCGGAGTTTGAGGCGGTAAACGGTTTTCAGCGTATTGCTGTTTTGTGGGGTATAGCTCTTTAGTAGGCGACCCCCGTCCCAAGGACTTGTGAGTGCTGGGTCGTAGGCGACCTGTTCAGCGAGGGATGCGTTGTCATCGCCAAGCTTGTCATTCCAAGTGGAGAAAAGCATATCAACGCCCAAGCCACTCAGGCGCAAATAGAAGTTTGTCCAGTCACTTTTGGCAGGCGTGGCGCCGACGATTTCGCTTTGAGGGACGTTGGCGCTGGACGTACGGTTGCCGGCGCTACTTTGACCCGTATGCCTTGCCTTTTCCAGAACTGTGAGCCCAACTTCATCACGGTAGCGATACCCACCGGTTAGCGCGCTGCGAAATGGATCGATCGTTGGCGTTCCCGCCCAGTTCAGGAAATTCCCACTCCATTGTTTTGAGCCACCGCACTTTCGCAACGTGGCATATCCGGCTGGTTCAAACCATTCGTTAGTTTTATCGTAGGTGTAGCACTTCGCCGAGTCGAAGTAGCCAAGATAGGTATTGCCTGAACTGTAGTTTCCGGTGTTGGCAATGGATAGCAGTGTCGGCCACTCCACGGAGGGCACGAGCGCAAGGTTGCCAGGGACATTGCTGGCACCTAGTAGCAGGGGAGTCTGCGATACGTCTGCGACAGCCTGATTAGCACCGAGTGTCCAGCATACTGCAGCCCCCGCCAGCAGCAACGGGCGCCACGTACCGGTAGGTCCATTCCAGGGCATACGGCGATAATTGAGCGGCATCATGTCACTCCTCTACAAAATACAGGGAACGAAGGGTGACCTTCGAATCCGGACTGGCGCCGGTGCCGGTTGCTTCAATGCGTACTAGAACGAAGTCGAGAATCAGCGACTCGCCAGCCGCGAGCGAGTCGCCACCAGCGGTGGTTGGGTTGACCATGTTCTGCATGTCGAGCTGACCGGGGTGGGGCAAACGGGTGATGGTGTAGGTTGGTGCTTGATAAACGTTGCCGTTGAACCCGGAGAAGATCACAACGTCGGGGGTTTCGTTATTGACGGGATAGAGCGTGTCGCTGATCAGATTTGTGTAGTCAGTCTTGACTTCTTGTTCAGCGAAACGCAACGCGGCCTCTGCGGCCTGAAATGCGAGCGCATGATCGCGCATGTTGCCTGCCATGCGCTCCTGCAAGTTGGTATCGCGCATCGCGGCCACGCCTATGACAGTGAGCAAAAGCAGCATGATGAGGGCGACAAGCAACACGGCGCCCTGCTGTTTAGATGGGCCTAAAGTTTCTTTCATCATGGCAGTCGATTCCGAATGGCGACGGTGGCGGTATAGACCTGTGCGACGCGGTTGTCCTTGATCGTGACGGTGCCGTCGTCGGCGTAAACGGCATAGGCGTCGTCCCGATCAATGCCAACGATGGGCGGGAATACGAAGGTCTGCGGCTCCTCGAGCACATTGATTTCGGGACTGATCGCGATTACGGATATGCGTGCCGAAACGACTTTGTTCCAATCGCCCTCGCCAGTGGAAACGAGATTATTAGTGCCAGCTTTTACATATTCATCCGCAAGCCGGTCGCCGTCCTGATCGAGTCCGTAGGTGATCTGCATTTCAATGATGCCTTCGACAAGTTCCTCTACAGCTGGGCTTGGGCTGAGTACTTGGCGGTAGAGTGAGGGAAGGCGGCCGGCGTTGTCGCGGATGAAATAGGAATGGCTGCGCAAGACATGAGCGGTCATATAGCCGTTATATGACTGGCTCCAGTTTTGGTTCAGATTCCCTGGCGTCGCGTTACCGCCAGCCTTCTGGAACGCGCTGGCGTTCTGGTTGTTGGCGTTCTGGAATACGTCGCAGCCTGTAGAGTTAGCCAATATGACGATCTGGCCTTCGTAGACAGAGGTGCTGTTGTTCACCGTCAAGCTCTGGGCGGTCGTGTTGTTCGTTCCGCCTGCCTGAAACTCCTGGCCATCCCCGGCGTACTTTACGATAAAGGAATCCGTGTCCGTACGCGTTGTGTCTGTGCCTGCAAAGAATACGGGCTTGCTGTTATCCCATCCTTGGATCGCGGGTGTTGTGCTATAGGCGTTTTTAACGTCGGCACTTGCAGTCGTCAGCTTCAGATGGCTGGTAGGCTCGCTGAGACATTCTCCTTTGTAGCCCGCTTGCCTAACGTCGAACGTCATGAAGTCAGTTGCGAAGCGACCCGCTTCCTGAACGCGGGCGACCGCAGTGTTGGTGCGATACATATCTTTGCTGGAGATGAAAACCTGCAAAACGCCACCCAGCAAGATCAGGCTGATCAGCATCGCCACCATCAGCTCGACAAGCGAAAGGCCCGCCTGCCGGTAAAAAGAGACTGGTTTCATAGCTGCGTCCGATAGACAAAGGTTTCACGGTCGTTGTCAGCGGCTTCGTCGATGCGGCCGCGGTTGTCATCCCACTCGATGGATACAGTGAACACTCGATCGTTTCGGACAACGCTGCCCTTGGCATTGCCAGAGAGCAGGCACGAAAGCGAATTCAGCCATTCGGCTACGTCTTTTTTAGCGAGTGTTCCGCTGGGAACGATGTCTGGATCGCAGGCTTGGTTCTGTAGCGCGATGTCGTAGACACCGTTCAAGGCTTCAGTGCGATTGGCGCGCATCCGGTCGATGATGTCGTAGGCCAGCACAGTTGCCTGTGACCGGTAGTACGCGCTCTGGTTGCTCTTGAGCGCGGTCATCTGCATGCCGGCGAGGCCTAGCAGACCTATGGAAAGAATCAGCATGGCGACAAGCACTTCGATGAGCGTCGCGCCGCGCTGGCGGGCAGATATACAAACTGGGCTTCTCATTGGCACGTTCCTTTTGTGCTCGTCACTCGTCCTGTCGCGGTCAGTGCAATGGTGTATTGGGGTTTGCCCGTGCAGTTCGGAAACTTCACTGTGAAATCTGTCGCGGTCGTCTTGGTCAGCAAGCCGTTCGGCCGATAGGAAAGCGTTTCAGCCGGCCCGGTGACCGTATTCTGATTACCTACCGCTTCCCATACGCGGAGCACAGCGCCGCCATTCACTTTCACCAACCAACCGTTTTCCCAATCGGTCGCATCCGCGCAGGCGTTCGCATTGCGGCGGCAGATGTCCACCCTCACGCCACGCTTGACCGCTTCGGAGCGAGCGAACTGGAGCGCAGTGGTTAGGTCGTTGGCGATAGTCTGGGTCCGGTTGTTCTGGATGGTGTCTCGGAACGAGGGCGCCGCGATCGCCAACAGGATCGCGAGGATCGCCAGCGTGATCATCAACTCGATCAGCGTGAAAGCTCGGGAATGCTGCATGGTTATTCTCAGTTTCAGGGTCATCAAATCATCCCGGTTTGCCGTTCGGCTTCCCATTCTGCCCGGACGTTCGGTCAGTTTCCGAGGCCGTGCGGCATGTTAGGTGCAAAGGTCGTCGGCCATGGGGGGCGCAAGTCTCGTCCGCCCTGTGATGTTGATCACAATCTTCCTCAGCGGCGTTTCTTGTCGGCACAGGATGAAGGTGCCATTGAGGCTGTGCGTTGTGCCGTCGGGCTTGAACGTCATGTGTCGTTGCTGGCGAAAGTTTCGCCATTTCCAGCTATGGCCCGCCGTAACTGCAGTAGTACGTAGCATCAGGTCGTCCTCACCAATTGTGCCGTTGGCATCCAGGTCATCGAATATCAGTACCTGGCCGCTCCACATCGCTTGATCCTCGCAGCCGGCCGACCCTGCGCACAGGCTGACCGGTCGCCTGGTGGTTATCGCCCTGCTTCTTGCAAAGTTGAGGTCAGCGAGCAGCTGGTTGACCAGCGTGCGTTGGCGGACCGATTCGAGCGTTGAGGAGAATGTCGGGATGGCGATCGCAAGCACGATAGCCAGTACGGTCAGGGTGATTAGCAGTTCAATAAGCGTGAAGCCTTGATCCTGATTCGGCATGGTGCGGTTCCTTTGCACGTATGATGGCCGCCTTCCTGGCGTTGCCACTTTGCTTCGTCAACCATCCTGACGAAGTGGGCTTTTTAGACCAGTGCGGCTGCAAGGCCAAGGATGAAACGCGGAAAATGTGAACCCGAGTGGTGGAGGTTGAGTTGAAGCAACGGACGATTGTGGTGGGCGGCGGCGTTATCGGTTTGCTGTCGGCGTATGGGCTGGCTGCTGCAGGATGCTCCGTGTTGTTATGCGAGGCATCCGCGACGGGCACCGAAGCCTCCTGGGCCGGCGGGGGCATCGTTTCTCCGCTTTTTCCGTGGCGCTACCGCGGTTCAATCAGTGCGCTGGCGCACTGGTCACAGGACTACTATCCGAAGCTTGGCGAGGCCTTGAAGCAGCAGAGCGGGATCGACCCGGAAGTTCACGAGACGGGGCTCTACTGGCTCGATCTGGAAGACGAGGATCAGGCCCTGGCCTGGGCAAGCCACCATTGTCGGCAGCTGCACCGCGTAGACATGGAACAGGTACATACCGCTGTGCCTTCGCTTGGCGATGGTTTCTCAAGTGCGGTGTACATGCCAGGCGTAGCCAACGTCCGTAACCCCCGGTTGCTGCAGTCGCTGCGTGCAGCTTTGGCGAAGCTGCCTAATGTGACGATCGTCGAGCATTGCCCTGTTAGCGGTTTTGTCCGTGAAGGTACGCGTATCGTTGGTGTGCATACGGCGCGGGGCGAGATGCGGGCTGAGCATGTCGTTGTCGCGGCGGGGGCCTGGAGTGGGAATCTGCTGGCAACGCTGGGATTGGAACTGCCGGTCAAGCCGATGAAGGGGCAGATGATCCTCTTCAAGTGTGCCGAGGACTTCCTGCCGAGCATGGTGTTGGCCAAGCGCCGCTATGCGATTCCGCGGCGTGATGGCCACATTCTGGTGGGCAGTACGTTAGAGGACGTTGGATTCGACAAGACAACGACCGAAGAGGCGCTGGAAAGTCTCAAGGCGACCGCGATCGATTTGCTGCCTGGACTCGCCGATGCCGAAGTGGTCAAGCATTGGGCGGGGCTGCGTCCTGCTTCCCCGGAAGGCATTCCTTATATCGGTCCGGTGCCGGAGCATGATGGGCTTTGGCTCAACTGCGGGCATTTTAGAAACGGGCTAGTGCTGGCACCTGCTTCATGTCAGCTCTTGGCCGATCTGATGTTGGATCGCTCTCCGTGCATCGATCCCGAACCCTACGCTCCTGCTGGTCGGCTGTGATATTGCCAAGGGCTGGTGTGCACCACGTGTTCCAGCGGTCTTGCTGAGGTTTCGATTTTCAGGGGCATTTCATTGAGTGCTCGTCGCTGAGACCGAAACCTTTCAACGGTTGCGCATAGGCTCCCGCAGCAGGTTGCGCCTCACGCATCATCTATCGCTGGGTTTGAGAGGGGGCTCGTTCTCGCGGCGACGGCGCTGGCCTTTCGGTAGCCAGTGCGCACTATCACAACAGACAGTGCGTTGCTGTCGTGCTATTCGGCGGCGTTTGCAGCAAAGCGCTGCGTAGCCCTTCGGGTGTACCGGTTTTGCTGTTAGATTATCTGGCTTTGTGGCGCAGAGCCTTGTCGCGCCGATTTCTACACTCATGAGGTTGCGTGTGGCCAAGAAAACCACATCCCTTTCCGGCCTTGGCGGTCTGGTCTTCTCCACCGACGCGGGGCGCCACTGCCCGGATTGCAGTCAACCGCTGGACGTCTGCGTCTGCAAGCAAGCGCTGATTCCTGAGGGTGATGGCATCGCTCGTGTGCGCCGGGAGAGCAAAGGTCGCGGCGGCAAGACGGTCACCACGGTAACCGGTGTGCCGCTTGCGGAGGTCGAGCTCAAGGAGTTGGCCAGTGCGCTCAAGCGTCGTTGCGGTACAGGTGGCGCACTCAAGGAAGGCGTGATCGAAATCCAGGGTGATCATGTCCAATTGCTCATCGACGAACTGATCAAACGCGGATTCAAGGCCAAAAAATCGGGCGGTTGAACCCCCGGTCTGACCCTATCAGGCGCATGCGCTTATTTCCGGGCGCGCCGGCCGTCCAAACCGGATAGCCCCGCTGTCGCGCTAAGCTCGACAGACTCATCCCCATTCTCAGGAGGCCTAGATGCCCGTACGACGCACACGTAAAGATGACGGCAGTCAGTGGACCGCAGCGGACAGCCGTAGCGTCTATGGTATTCGCCATTGGGGGGCAGGCTACTTTTCGATCAGTGATGACGGTCATGTCGAAGTGCGCCCGCAAGGACCTAATGGTGCGGCCGTTGAATTCACCGGGCTGATCGAGCAGTTGCGCGATGCCGGGCTGACCTTGCCGCTGCTGGTGCGCTTCCCTGACATTCTGCAGGACCGGGTGCGTCATTTGACCGGTGCCTTCGATGCCAATATCGAGCGCCTTGAATATCAGAGCAAGTACACCGCGCTGTACCCGATCAAGGTCAACCAGCAGGAAGCGGTGATCGAAAACATCATCGCTACGCAGAATGTTTCGATCGGGCTGGAGGCTGGCTCGAAACCTGAGCTGATGGCGGTGCTGGCGCTGGCGCCGAAGGGTGGCACCATCGTCTGCAACGGCTACAAGGATCGCGAATTCATTCGCTTGGCGCTGATGGGGCAGAAGCTCGGCCACAACGTGTTCATCGTCATCGAAAAGATGTCCGAAGTGGGCATGGTGATCGAGGAAGCGGCGGAGCTGAAGATCATCCCGCAGGTTGGCTTGCGTGTACGGTTGTCCTCGCTGGCTTCGAGCAAGTGGGCCGACACCGGTGGTGAAAAGTCCAAATTTGGTCTGTCCGCGGCGCAGTTGCTGACCGTCATCGAGCGCTTTCGCGCGGCGGGCGTCGAGCAAGGCGTGCGGTTGCTGCACTTCCATATGGGCTCGCAGATTGCCAATCTGGCGGACTACCGTGACGGCTTCCGTGAAGCCATTCGTTATTACGCCGAGCTCCGCGCGCTCGGGTTGCCGGTCGACCATATCGATGTGGGCGGTGGTCTCGGTGTGGACTACGACGGCACCCATTCGCGCAACGCCAGCTCGATCAACTACGACATCGATGAATACGCTGGCACGGTGGTCGGGATGCTCAAGGAGTTCTGTGATCGCCAGGAGCTGCCGCACCCGCATATTTTCTCCGAGAGCGGTCGGGCCATGACTGCGCATCACGCCGTGCTGGTGATGCAGGTGACGGACTTCGAGCGCCACAACGACGAAGCGCCAACCATCGAGAACTACGACGAACTGCCCGAGATCGTTCAGGCGCTGGCAGATCTGCTAGGACCGACCGATCCGGAAATGGTCACCGAGACGTACTGGCGCGCCACCCATTACATGAGCGAGGCCGCGGCGCAATACGCGTCCGGCAAGCTGAGCCTTGCGCAAAAGGCGCTGGCCGAACAAAGCTACTTCGCCATTTGCCGCCGCTTGTACAACCAGCTCAAGGCGCGCCAGCGATCGCACCGTGCGGTGCTCGACGAGTTGAATGACAAGCTGGCCGACAAGTACATCTGTAACTTCTCGGTGTTCCAGAGCCTACCGGACACCTGGGCGATCGATCAGATCCTGCCAATCGTGCCGCTGCAGCGCCTGAGCGAGGAACCGGTGCGTCGCGCCGTGTTGCAAGACCTGACCTGCGACTCGGACGGCAAGATCAAGCATTACGTGGACGAGCAGAGCATCGAGAACAGTATGCCTGTGCACGAGATCCAGGCAGGAGAGGAATACTTCCTAGGTGTGTTCCTTGTGGGCGCCTACCAGGAAATTCTCGGCGATATGCACAACCTGTTCGGTGACACCGACTCGGTGAACGTCTATCAGCGCGAGGATGGCAGCTTCTATCACGCCGGTATCGAGACCCACGACACCATCGAAGATATGCTGCGCTATGTGCACCTCTCGCCCGAGGAGCTGATGACCTACTACCGCGACAAGGTCTCCAGTGCGCGGCTCAGCGCCAAGGAGCGCACGCAGTACATCGATGCGTTGCGGCTGGGGCTGACTCGATCTTCCTATCTGACGCCTTGATCGGGGTAGTTGTGGGAGGGCCGCGGCGCGAAGGACCGTAGGGTGGATGTCGCCTTTTACATCCACCGTGGATCCGCTCGGTGGATCGATGAAGCGCGATCCACCAAGCGGACTGCATTCGCCGCGGGGCGCACCTCCCACCAGAGCGCGCGGTGTGGTTCTTTTGCTTATGTGGGTGGGCCGCCCCGGCGCGAAGCTGTTCGCTTCAAACCTTTCTGACGAATTCCGACTTCAGTTTCATCGCACCGATGCCGTCGATCTTGCAGTCGATGTCGTGGTCGCCGTCGACCAGACGGATGTTCTTGACCTTGGTGCCGACCTTCACCACCAGCGACGAGCCCTTGACCTTGAGGTCCTTGATCACGGTGATGGTGTCGCCGTCCTGCAGGGTATTGCCGACTGAATCCTTGATCAGCTTTTCGTCTTCGGCAGAGGACTCTGCAGCGTTGGCCGACCATTCGTGGGCGCACTCCGGGCAGACCAGCATCTGGCCATCTTCATAGGTGTACTCGGAGTTGCATTGGGGGCAGGCTGGCAAAGCGCTCACGGCGGTTCCTCGTCGGCGGTGGGAAAAGCCGCGGATTGTATAGGGTTTTATCGGCTCGTGGGCTGCCTGCCAGGACGTGGAGGCTTCGGACTAAACGATGACGCCATCCCCCGCCGGTGCGACGGCGGAGGCTGGCAGCGAGCAGGGCTCAGTAATCGTCCTTGAGAGCGCGGTAACGCTCTTCCAGTTCCCGGCGAATTTGCCGGCGCTGCTGGGCCTGGGCGAAGCGACGCTTTTGGTCGGGTGTTCTCGGCTCCAGTGACGGTACAGTGGCCGGGCGACCATCTTCACCCACCGCTACCATCGTGAAGAAGCAGCTATTGGTATGCCGAACGGTCTTTTGCCGGATGTCTTCAGTGATGACCTTGATACCGATCTCCATCGAAGTGTTACCGACGTAGTTGACCGAGGCGAGAAAGGTCACCAGCTCGCCGACATGCACGGGTTGGCGGAAATTCACCTGATCGACCGACAGCGTTACAACGTACTGACCTGCATAGCGGCTGGCACAGGCGTAGGCCACTTCGTCCAGGTATTTCAGCAGCGTGCCGCCATGTACGTTGCCGGAAAAGTTGGCCTTGTCCGGGGTCATCAGTACGGTCATGGTCAGTTCGGCATGTCCATCAAGCATGGTGCGCGGCTCGTGCTGGCAAAAAGGGCTGCTACTTTAGTCGAATGCGAGGCGGCTGTGGCCCAGAAATCTGCGTCGTGATTCGTTTTTTTTCGGGCGGTCAATGTGGCAATAGCGCGCAGGTCATCGTGCCGTATCGCCTGCTGTTCAATCGTCGACTGGGATCTCGCCCAGGCCGAATTGCTGCGCTGCGCGTCGTGGAACAGATGCATATTGCGAACCGGTGCTCGGGTCTGGTGAGACGCAGCGTGTGTGTGAGGCTTTATTGACCTGCGCCAGTATCGCGGCTGTTTTTCCCCCCTATAGTCCAGTGGCTGGCATACACGCCTCACCACCCATCAGCGCCGGACTAGCCATGCGTTTATTCAGCCTCCTTCTGCTCAGTTGCCTCGTTCCGTTCGCCCACGCCAGCGAAGAGGCGATGGAGCGCTTCAACTATCTGATGGAAGATGCGGCCCGACGTCAGCAGGCGTATGAGGCCGGCCAGGAGCGTGCTCTTTTTTGTGGCTATTGCCATGGCGAAACCGGCAACAGCAAGCGCCCGCACATCCCCAATCTGGCCTCGCAGAATCCTATCTACCTGTTCCATTCGTTCGAGAAATTCGCCAAAGGCGAGCGCGTCGATTTCGTGATGTCGAAACTGGCGAAAAGCTTGACCTTGGAGGATCGGGTCAACATAGCTGTCTACTTCAGTCAGCAGAAGGTCGAGCGTGCCAGCGTTGCGCCGGATGCGGCGCTGGTCCAGCGTGGCGGGGCTTTGTTTCAGCGTACCTGTACCGCTTGCCACGGCAGCCATGCGCAAGGCAAGGAGACCATGCCACGCCTGGCCGGGCAGTCTGATGAGTACATTCGTAAGGCGTTGGGTCGTTTCCGCAGCAACGATCCGAGCCGAGCCGGCTCAGTCATGATCGGCATCGCTGGCCAGCTGTCCGAAGCGGACATTGAAGCGCTGGCCGCCTACCTGACGCAGCTGCAGCTGACTGAACAGCAGGAGCAGCAGGCCAGCGCGCAATTGCTTGGGGTGGTTGCACACTAGGCCCGTCCGCAACGCCACCGTTGATACCTCGCGGCGACCGACCTTTCGCTTGCCGAGTCGAAAGTCTGGCGCGCCGCTCGAGAGATTTCCTGGGCGCCGGTCAGTAGCTCTTGTAGGGCAGGAATTTGCCCGACAGAACGACATTCACCCGGTCGCCCTTGGGATCGGGTTGGCGCTGGATGTCCATGGAAAAGTCGATGGCGCTCATGATGCCGTCGCCGAACTCTTCGTGAATCAGTTCCTTGATGGTGCTGCCATAGACATTGACCAGCTCATACCAGCGATAGATCAGCGGGTCAGTGGGCACCGAGGTTGGCAGTGACCCTTTATAGGGCACGATCTGCAGCCAGGCGATGGCTTCGTCCGACAGTTCGAATAACTGGCCGAGGGTTTCCGCCTGGGCCTTGTCGAAAGCCATCTGTCCTAGACAGCCAGCGGTGGTCCACTCCTTGGACATGCCGATGGACTCGGCTATCTGGGCCCATTTCAGCTTCTTTCGCACCTTGGCGGAAACGATCATCTGGGTCACTTGGCTACGGCAGGAAATCATTGCACGATCCTCATCGACTTGATTGAGCGAGCCACATGTTGCGGCTGCGCGCTCAGTTCGATGCAGAGGCTGTGCCAGCTGGGAGCTGCCTGCTGTCGAACCGGAAGCTTGGTGCTGGAGCCAGCTCAATCGTACTCCGACGGCTCATGCTCGCCGAGCAGGCGCCGCTGCCTCGGTGTGGCGGCGGCGAGCACCTCTGGGTTGAATCGCCATTGCAGATAGGGCGAGAACTTCTGCGTCACCATGCGCCTCCCGTAATGCATCTGCAGCAGATAGCGGCTGCGGTCAGTCGTGCGATTACGGCTGCCGGCGTGCCAGAGGTCGCTGCGAAATAGCAGCACGTCACCCGCCTCGCAGAGCACCGGCTGAGCTTCGCGACCTTTCCAGTGCGTTTCGCCAGGGCGAGGCTTGCGCCCGGCCCGGTGGCTGCCGGAAATCACCAGGGTCGGGCAGAGATCGGCGTCGATCCGGTCGAGATAGAGGTGTGCCGTGCAGACCTGCATCGGCAACGTGAACGTGGGGTCTTGCAGCCAGCGCTCTGGCAGCTCCATGGCGAGGTAATCGGCATGCAGTTCTCCACCGACAAAGCCCGGATGGCTGCGCCAGGCTGTCTGCCCAATGACATGGCAATTCTCGCCGAGACAGGCTTGCGCCAGTTCGATCACCCCAGGAAGATCGAGCAGGGGCAGCCAGAACGGGTCGCGGTTGAACACGCATTTGTAATGGTCGTCGACCAGACCCTGATAGTCCCAGTGGATTGGCTCGAGGCGATCAATGGCCGCGCGTACCGCTTCGACCTGTTGCGGCGTCATGATGCCACGCAGCAACACGAAACCTTGCTCGTGCATGGCCAGCAACTGCTCGGTGGTGCGGCTGGTGCCTGGCATGATGTCCTGGGTCCGAGACGTTCAGAACTGTCGACAGCTTGTTGAAAGCTTGGGTTCGTATGCTGGCTGCGCCTGTGACGACCTGTCGTCGCAGCAGGCGCACAGCCACAAGCCGTGAGCCCGTTTCATCCCTTCTCGTGCGAACTGCGGCCCGCAGCCACAAGCGGCGTCTGCCGGGTTCGCTTTTAGCCTGCTCATGGCTATGTTGACGCTGCTCCAGGCTGGCGCCATCGCGCCCGGCCTCGCCTGAGGGCTAGACGCCTGCTCCGCCGACGATCTTCAATCCGCTCTGGCCGTTACCCTGCCGCTGCACCTGAATCTGCACCGGGATGCGCTCATGCATTTCCGCCACGTGGGAAATCACCGCCACCTTGCGGCCCTGTGCCTGCAGTGAGTCCAGTGCATCCATGGCGGTCTGCAGCGACTCCGGATCGAGGCTGCCGAAGCCTTCGTCGATGAACAGCGATTCGATTTTCAGCTTGCTCGAGGCCATCGAGGCCAGGCCCAGCGCCAAGGCCAGGGAGACGAGAAAAGTTTCGCCGCCCGATAGCGAATGCACCGAGCGCAGTTCGTCGCCCATCTCTGTGTCCATTACCAGCAGCCCCAGCGGGCTGCCGCCGCGCTTGAGTCGATAACGGCGGGCTAGCTGGCGCAGCTGCACGTTGGCGTGCTGTACCAGCAGGTCGAGGTTGTAGGCCTGGGCGATCTTGCGGAAGGCGCCACCGTCGCTGGAACCGATCAGCGCGGCGATTCGGCCCCAGCGCTGGCTTTCGGTGGTGGCGTCGGCGATCTGCTGGAGCAAGGCCTGGCTCTGGTTGCGGCGGCGATCATCGTCGAGCAGCGCGGCGCGGGTTTCGGTGCTGCGTTGCTCGGCTGCGTTGCAGTTGATTTCCTGTTCCGCGTACTGGCGTTTCAGGGTTTCGCCATCCGGCGCATCGGGTTGCCCGGCCTGATGCGCAGCCAGCCGCTGCGTGCAGCCGTCCAGCCGTTCACGGCTGCGGGCGAGCAGTTCGGTGTTGGCGCGCAGACGTTCGCGGGCTTCAGCGAGCAACGAGTCGTCCAGTCGCAGCAATTGGGTGAGGGTCGCATCGTCTAGATCGGGGTGCGCAGCGCGCCAGGCGGCAAGTTCTTCGCTGAGAGATTTGCGTTCGGCCAGCAGTTCGTCGCGGCGCCCGGCGCAGTTCTGCTGCTCGCTGGCAAGCCGGGTCAGCTCGACGCGCGCTTCGTTGAGTTGCCGGTCAATGTCGGTCTGTTGCTGGCGAGCAGTCTGGATCGTGTTTTCCAGTTGCTGCTGCCAGGCCGCGGCGCTGGCTTGCTCGCCCAGGCTGTCGTGCAGGCTCTGACGACAGGCCAACTCTCGGGCTTCGAGTTCACTGAGGCGGGTGGCGCAGGCTTGTTGCTGATCGAGACGATTCTGTTGCTGCAGCTGCTCACGTTCCAGTGCGCTCTGGCACTGTTGCTGCTCCTCAGCGACAACAGCCTGTTGGTCGATCTGCTGGCGCCGGGCCTCGACCTGGCTGTCGAGCTGCATGAAGGTTTCGGCGGGTGCCTCACGCCAACGGCTGAGCAGGGCGGCCGGTAGCAGGCTGGCGAATTCTGCCAGCTCCTCGTCCAATCGTTCCTCATCGCGGGATATGGCGTCGCGCTGGCCGGTGAGGGCCTGGCTCGCCTGACCGCAGGCGTCGCGTGCACTTTGCCAAGCGTGCTGCAGGGTTTCGCTGCGCTGCTGCAGCGCCAGCAGTTCGCGCTGGCGGACGTTGGCCGTGGTGATCTCGGTTTTGAGCGTGGCGAGTTTCGTATCCAGCCAGGAGTGGCGTTCTGTTTCCGGCTCTTGCAGCAGCTCGGCATAGAGGGGCAGTGCGGTCAGTTGCGGCTCCAGCTTTGCCAGCTCATCGGCGATTTCTGCGTGCCGTTGCCCGTTCTGTTTGATGCCGGTGGTCAGGGCGATGTGCTGGTCGCGCAGCGCCTGGAGTTTTTCGTCGTGACTTTTGAGCTGCAGCTGGGCCTGCTCGGCTTCGCGCTCGTCACCCTGGTCGAGGGCGTCGAGCAGCGCCTTGCCGTCATGCCAGGGATGCTCAAGGCTGCCGCAGACGCTGCACGGCTCGCCGGGGGCCAGCGCCGCGCGCAAGGCCTCGACATTGGCACTGCGGGCCAGACGCTGGCGCTCCAGCAGGGCCTGTACCACCTTGAGCGCCTTTTCCGCGTCATCGCGCTCCGTGCGAGCGAGCTTGCCGGCTTGCGTCAGGGCGTCGAGCTCCTGCTGCTGGCGGCGCTGCTCGTCGAGTAATCCGCTTTTCTGGGTTGCCAGTTGCTGCTGGCGGGACCAAAGCCCAACAAGGTTTTCGCCCTCACGTAGAGCTTCGCGCCAGGTGTCGAGCTGTATGTTCAGTTGCGCGATCTGGTCGGCCAGGCTGTTTTCACCGCCGATTCCAACCTGCAGCTCGTCGAGCGCCTGGCGAGCTTGTGTTTGGGCGATCTCGGCGGTTTTGGCCGCTGCCTCCAGCGCAGGGAGTTCCTGACGACCTTGCTGCAGGCGCGCCGCGATTTGTACGGCCTGCTGCAACCGAGGCCGGTAGCCATTCCAGGCCGCGCACAACGCCTGCAGCTCTGCGCTGCGCGCAAGCCCTTCGGTCAGAGTCGCCAGCTGGGTGGCGGCCTGTTCCTGCTTCTGCCGCAGTTGAGCGAGATGCTGCTCGCCGGTCTTGCTGGCGGCTTCGGCTTGTTCTGCTTGCTGGCGCGCCTCACTGAGGTCATTGGCCAGATGACTCAGGCGTTCCTCTTCGCGGCGCGCCTGCAGGAGTTGGGGTTCCGCGCTCTTGAGCGCTTGCTCGGCTGCTTTCAATGCCTCGGACGCTGTCTTGCAGAGCTGTTCCAGCTCGTCGAGCCGCTGCTGCACTGCGCTGTGCTCACGACCATGGCGAGCCAGGTTTTCCTCGACCTTCGCCAGCAGTGGCGCCAGCTCCTGCTCGCGGAGGAAGCGATGCCGTTGCGGCGCCAGCAGTTCGAATAGCGCGAGGATGCGGCGGGCGTCCGCCAGCTTCTCATGTTCGGTTTCAGCATCGCTAAGCTGCTGCCTGGCCTTGTCGCGTTCGCCTTGCAAGCGAGCCAGGTCCTGCAGCCACTGGCTCTGCTGTTTCAGCGTTTCAAGCTGTTGTTGCAACCCCTTCAGTTCGGCCAGTTGCTGCTGGTGTTGGCGTTCCAGCGCCTGGCGCGCCTCGGCGTCCATCGGCTGTACGCCACCGGCCTGCTGTTGCAGGGTGGCGAGCGCTTCGCGGGCGCGCTTGGCCGCTTCAAAGGCGGCCTGGCCCAGGCGGCTGTAGAGGCCGGTGTCGGTGAGCTTTTCCAGCAGGGTGCCGCGGTCGTTGTCGTCAGCCTTAAGAAAGGCGGAAAACTCGCTCTGCGCCAGCAGCACGGCGCGGGTGAACTGCGCCAGGGTGAGGCCGAGTTTGGCTTCGAGCAGCTCCTTGAATTCACGTTTTTTCCCGCTGGCGAGTAATTGGTCGCGGTCCAGGTCGAGCAGGCTCTGGCTGCTGGCCTGCAGCTTGCCGTCGATCTTTTCCCGTGCGCGCTTGACCTCCCAGCGGGCACGGTAGCGGTGGCTATCGATGCCGATGAAATCCACCTCGGCATAGCCACTGGCACAGCCGCGGCGGAGCAGGTTGCGCTCGTCGCCGCTGCCGATCTCATCCTTACCATCCGGCACCTTGCTCAACAACGAAGCGCCGTCAAGCCGTGGCGTGCTGCCGAACAGCGCCAGGCACAAGGCATCGAGAATGGTGCTCTTGCCGGCGCCGGTAGGGCCGGTGATGGCGAACAGGCCGGCACTGGCCAGGGGTTCGGCGGTGAAATCGATAACCTGTTCACCGGCCAGCGAGGCGAGGTTGTTCAGGCGGATGGCAAGGATCTTCATCGCATGTCTCCTTCACCGGCAAACTCAACGCCTTGGAGCAGGCTGGCGAAATCCTCCTGCGCCTGATCGTCGGGCGGATTGCCGAACTGTTCCTCCCAGGCTCGGGCGAAGAGCTCTTGCGGGGTGATCTGGTCAAGGCCGAGCAGCACCTCGGCGTCGGCCTCACCGCGTTTCCCTGAATATTCACTGGCGATGCGCACCAGCCGGCAGGCCTTTCCAGTGATCGCCGTTTCGATGCGCTGGCGCAGGTCTGGAAGCGGCTCGTCGAGCTGCACGCGCACTTCCAGCCAGGGCAGGTTCTCGGCGAACAGACCCAGCGGTGGCAACGCTTCAAGCTGGCTGATCACCTCGGCCAGCGGCGCGCGGCCAACACGGATCATCTCTACGGCTCGGGGAACGGGCAGCGGCTCGACGCCGGCAAGCTGATTGCCGTCGAGCTCCACCAGCAGGACCTGATGCGGGTAATTGATCTCGCCGAAGGACAGCGGCAGCGGTGAGCCGCTGTAACGGATGCGCGCCTGTCCGGCGACCTGCTGCGGCTTGTGCAGGTGGCCGAGGGCAACGTAGGCGATGGGCTCCGGGAACAGGCTGGCCGGCAGCGCCTCGGCAGTGCCGATGACGATGTTGCGCTCCGAGTCCTCCGACACCGCACCGCCAGCCATATGCGCGTGGCTCATGGCAATCAATGCCTGGCCGGGCTGGCGCTGGGCTTCGGCGGCGGCGATCAGGTGCTGGTGTACCTGGCGGATGCCGAGCAGGTAGTCATCCCCCGCATCGCCCCCGGTGACTTCGGCCGGGCGCAGGAAGGGCAGGGCGAGGCACCATCCGGCGACGGCGCCCGTGGCGTCATGCAGCGGTACTAGAAGGCGGTCGTGGTCCAGCTGGTTCTCGGCGATCCAGCTGATGCGGCCGATGGCGTGAGCGTTGAGCCGCCGCATCAACGGCCCGGGCAGCTCAATGCGTCCACCGGAATCGTGGTTGCCGGCGATCATCACGATGTCCAGCTGCGGGAGTTTTTCGTGGGCGCGTACGATGAAGTCGTAGAGGCGCTCCTGCGCTTTCAGTGGCGGGTTCACCGTGTCGAAGATGTCGCCGGCGATCAGCAGCGCATCGGGCTGGTGCTGGACGAGCTGGTCGAGCAGCCAGGCGAGGAACTGAGCGTGTTCGTAGTCGCGGTCCTGGCCATGAAGAGTCTGGCCGAGGTGCCAGTCAGAGGTGTGGATCAGGCGCATACGCACGGCCTTCTTACGGTGGATTGGCGGTTAAGCGCGATTGGAATCAGCCTTTCAAACGCAAAGGTCTCGAGATGCTTCTGGGTAGGTTTTTGTAGGAGCGAGTTTGCTCGCGAAGGTCTTTGGCCTGGGATACTCGGGTCTGTTGTCGAGGTTTGCTGAAATATGGGTTTCGCCCTGCTGGGCGATTCACTTTTTCTTGTGTGGCCAAGAAAAAGTAACCAAAAAGAAGGCCACCCCTGCATCCGGGTTTTGCTTTGCAAAACTCCCCTCGCTCCGGCGCCGCTCCGGGGGTCGTCGCGAAGGGACATCCATGTCCCATCACTCCTCGCTCGGCATCCATACCTCGCGTCCCCCTGCGCAGCACCTGCGCTCGGCCTCCTGAAGGGGAATCGTGTCCGAGCCGCCTGAAAGAGCGTAAACAGTGAAACAAAAGAGCTTTGCTTGTTTGCTGACGAGGAAGTTGCCAGACGCCGCCCGGCGCCTCTCTCAAATCGTACGGTGGGTAACGCGAAGCTTACCCACCGATTTTCGTCGGCAAAGTTCGATACCAAACGCTGCGTCGATTGCGGTGGAAAATGCTTCGCAGTTTTCCACCCTACGGAGTTTTCAAAGTTGGTTATGCAGCCCTGAGTTGATACACCTTTCTGCTTTTCCATCGCACGACCTACCAGACGCCGCCGAACGCCCCTTTCAGGAGGCCGAATGGAATCGCTGCGCAGAGGGGCGAGCGGCATGGATGCCGCGAGAGCCGTGAAGGGTCGGGGCCGCCGTCGGCAGGGATGGCCCTTGCGCGGCGACCCTCGGAGTAGCGATGGAATGAGGGAAGTCGAGCGAAGCGAACCGGGGACGCCTAGTCCGGTGCAGGGGCAAGCGTTTTTGGTTACTTTTTCGGCGTTTGGAAAAAGTGACTCGCCCAGCAGGGCGAAACCAATGCTTCGGCCAGCCGGGCCAATCGAGTGTGAGCTCGGAGCGAAAGCCAGCGAGGCGCCGTGCAAGGCGCAACCTTCCGGTCGGGCTGAGAAGGGCGCTACGTCGTACGAGCAGGTCTGCGCCTGATCGCGAGCAACGACTCGGCGTCCCCCTCGGCTCCTACGAAAAGCGGTAAGAGTCGCCAACCCCATCAATACAACCACCCCTTCAACCCCTGCAGATTCCTCACCTGAATCTGCTGCGCCGCCGCATTGGCCAGCACCGTATTCGGATCGATCTGATACCGCTGCAACACGTACTGCACCAGCGCCCCTCGCGTTGCGATGCGCAGTTCACTGTCCTGCATCCCGTAGTCGGTTTCGATGATTGCCTTCTGCTCAGCGCTCAGCCGCACATCCGGCTCGATGACTACATCCACCTGCGTGTTCCAGGCCTCATCCTGCTCGGCGCTGTTCTCGCTTGGATCCATCAGATCCGGCTCGCCGCGAAACCGGCTGAGGACGAAATCGCGGAAGCCCCGGTTCTTCTCGCAATAGGCGCGCACATGCCAACGGGTGCCAGTGAATACCAGCGTGTGCGGCGCCATCACCCTGATCTCGACGTCCGGATGGGCGAGGGATACGTACTCGGTTTCCAGCCGTAGCCCTTCACGACAGGCCTTGAGAATCGGGCGTAACACCTCGGGTCGGATGCTGCGGTCGGGCATGTGCAGCACTTCTGTATGGGCATAGGCCAAGGCCAGGCCCTCAATGTGTGGGGCGCGGTCGCGGTTCTGGTCGAGCAGGTGCAGATAAGCGCTGGCGCTGCCATCAATGAACAGCGGCTCGAAGTGCTGGCTCGGCTTGTAGCCCTTCAGGTGACGGTCATATGTAAGGTTTTTCGGTGCATGTTCGTTCAGGTAGGTGTTGATGTCTTTGGAGGCCTGTTGCCGGCTGATACCAAAACTCTGCATCAGATGGCCCGTGGTCAGGCGGCCTTCCCACCAGGCAATCGTCTCGATCAACCGGTAACGCAGTGCCAGATCCCAGCGAACCTGACTGATCGATTGCTTGCGTTTCATGCGTGCCCCACCTGGTGGAAAAGTTTACGTGCGACTATCGGGTGACTCGACGTGTCGTGCGACGCTACATATATTCAGGGCGTACTTCAAGCGAGCAGATAGAGGAACGCCCATGAGCCTGTTACTGAATGCGCTGATTTTTTCGCTCACTGCCTTTACCGGGATGGCCGTGCTGGCTTGGCTTGCCTACGGTGCCAACGAACGGAAGTGATGGGTGTTTACAGTTTCGTGATCGTGGACGGTCATCCGATGAGTGGTTGGAATCCCGAGTGCAAAGCAGGGTCTTTGTTTCAGACCCAGCGCACGAGGCCCCCATGAAAACCCTGTCCCGTCACCTTGCCGAAAACTTTCCGGCTGATTACAAGACCCGCGTAGAACCGCAAGAAGACGGTTACCTTGTGGTCCGTGTCGGGTATCCGCTCAACGGCACCGAGGCCACTCGGGTGATGGCGGGCCGGCATGTTCAGAACGGTCTGCTGGTCGAGACCATCCTGGAAGACATGCGCAACGAACTGGCGCGCGTCCAGTAACTCACCTCGCTTCACCGCTACGATCTTTGGCTGTTTACCCCAAGCCGGATGCGTACGCACAGCCCTCCAAGCTCGCTCTGCTCAAGTGACAGTTCACCCCGCCAGGCGGCCAGGATATCGCGCACGATGCCAAGCCCGAGGCCGTGCCCTTCTGCGTGTTCATCGAGGCGAGTTCCGCGTTCTAGCACCGCGTCGCGACGCGCTTCGGGGATGCCCGGCCCGTCGTCATCGACCGTAATGACATAACCGGCACCAAGCTGCTCGATCTGCAGCCGCACCTCTGATCGGGCGAACTTACAGGCGTTGTCCAGCAGATTGCCGAGTAGTTCGAGCATGTCCTCGCGGTCCCACGGCAGCCGGCAGTTATCGTGCGTATGCCACCGCAAGTTGAGGTCTCGGCGATGGATCATCCTCAGCGTTTCGAACAGCGGCGCAAGCTCTTTGGCGCAATCGAAGTAGCTGCCAGGCAGGACCTCACCGGCCAGGCGAGCGCGGCCCAGTTCCCGGCTGACACGCTGTTGAATCTGTTCTAACTGTTGCTCAAGGTTGCGCTGCAGTTCTGGATGCGCTGTCAGTTCCTCGTGTCTGACCAGGCTGCCGAGCACCGCCAGCGGCGTTTTCAGCGCGTGACCGAGATTGCCCAGCGCATGACGTGAGCGTTTCAGGGTGTCGTCGGTGTGTGCCAGCAGATGATTGATCTGCTCCACGAGGGGTTGCAGCTCGACGGGTGCCTGAATGTCCAATTGCTGACGCTGCCCCTGCTGCAGCTGCGCAATCTGCTGGCGCGCGCGTTCCAGCGGGCGCATGGCGAGCTTGACCGCATAGCGTTGCAGCAGCAGTAAGACCAGGAGGGCCAGGGCGACCAATCCCAAGCCACCGAGCCTGACCTGGGCGAAGCTTTTGAGGATGGGCGTGTAATCCTGCGCCACGTTGATGGTGATGATTTGCCCGTCGCGACGATAGGTGGCTCGGTACGCCAGAAGTCGCTGATCCTGCGGGCCGTCCAACAGGTCGTCGGCCAGGCCACTGGCTGCTGGCCAGTTTGGTTCGGCGTCCCACAGTGAGCGGGATCGCCAGCTGCGGGCTGGCAAGTCGATGCGGAAATAGTGTCCGGAAAATGCACGCTGATAACGCGGGTTGAGCCGGCTCGAATCGAGCACGAACCCCTCCGGCCCCAGCACCACGGCCATCAACAGGCCTTCGGTTTCTTCCCTTAGATCGATGGCCAGGTTGCGCCGCAGGCCTGACTCGAACAACCAGAGGCTGCTCTGGACCAACAGCAGTCCAACCAGCAGCAGCACCGCTATGAGACCAACACTGAGGCTGCGCTGAATCGACTTCAAGCGGCGCCGCCGAAGCGGTAACCCTGGCCGCGGCGGGTTTCGATCAGCTCGCGACCGAGCTTGCCGCGTAACCGATTGACGTGCACTTCGATCACGTTGGAGTCGCGCTCGGTTTCGCCGTCGTAAAGATGCTCGGCCAGCTGGGTTTTCGACACCAGCTGACCGGAGTGCAACATGAAATACCGCAGCAGGCGAAACTCGCCGGCGGTCAGTTCGATGTCATGCCCATCCTTGTGGCAGCGCTGGCGTGCTTCGTCCAGCGCGACCCCGCCTGCTTGCAACAGAGGCTGGTTGGCCACGCCATGGGCGCGCCGCAACAGCGCCTGAATACGCAGCAGCAGTTCTTCAGGGTGAAACGGTTTGGTCAGGTAATCGTCGGCACCGGCCTTGAGCCCGTCTATGCGCTCGGCCCACGAGTCGCGAGCCGTCAGGATCAGCACCGGCGTTGCCAGGCCTCGCCCGCGCCAGGCGCGCAACACCTCGAGCCCCGGTTTGCCAGGCAGGCCCAGGTCCAGAACGATGAGATCGTAGGGTTCGCTGCTGCCTTGGTAGTCGGCGTCGCGACCATCGGCCAGCCAGTCGGTGGCGTAGCCTTGGCGCGTAAGGGTGGCGATCAGCTCATCGGCCAGCGGCACATTGTCTTCGACCAATAACAGGCGCATCAGTCTTCTTCATCCTTGAGCAGCCGCCCGTCACGCGCGTCCAGTTCCAGTTCGCGGGCAACGCCGTCTGCCGTCAGTAATTCGATTTCGTATACGTAGATGCCATCCTCTTCTTCCAGTTCGGCTTCCAGCAAGCGAGCGCCGGGATGGCGCTCCATTGCGTGGCGCAACAGCCGCTCCAGCGGCAGGATGAGGCCCTCGTGGCGCAGCCGCAGGGCTTCATCCTGATCGAGGTCGCGGCTCGCCGCCGGGGTGGCAGCGAGCAGCAGGGCCAGCGGAAGGGTGAAAAGAATGGCGGGTCGCATTAGTCGTCCTGATGGTCCTTGAGGACTTCGCCGGTCTTGGCGTCGAGCTCTACATCCCATTCCACACCTTTGTCGTCACGCAATTCAACCTGATAGATGTGGCGACCGTACTCTTCTTCCAGTTCAGTATCATCGATGGTGGCGCCAGGGTGCTTGGCAAGGGCGGCTTCGTTTAGTTTCTCGAACGATTGAATGGTGCCCGCATCGCGCAGTTTCAATGCTTCGTCCGGTCCCAGGTCGCGGGCCATGGCCAGGTTGGCACCAAGGGCGAGGGTGGCTGCAGTGATCAGAGTAGTCAGTGTTTTCATGGTTTCGTTTTCCTGTGTGGGTTTCGACGATTCACAGGTTACGAGGCGCGGCTTACGCGAAACTGAACGGCTGGCTGCGGCGCAAGGCGACGGTGACCGCCAGCATTTACCTCGTACGCATTGTCCAATTCAACGTACGTCTATAGGTTTCGGGAGGTCTGCCATGAAGCTGCTTCACTGCGTCACCGTGAGCCTGTCTCTGCTCGTTTCACCCGTATTCGCCCAAGACCTGCTCAAGCCGTCCACTCGGGGCGATTCGCCAACCATCAACGGCGGCCCGGCCACCGACATCGTGTCCGAACCGGTAGTGCACGCCGAAGGCCGTATTGAAGCCATCGGCCCGGACAAGGGCGTTGTGACCATCGCCCATGAGGCTGTTCCCGCTCTCAAGTGGCCGGCGGCGACGATGGATTTTCATGCCCGCCGCGAGCAGCTTGAAGGATTGAAGGTGGGTGACCACGTGCGCATCAGTTTTCAGGCAGAGGACGACGAAGCCGCGCTGGTGTCCATCGACAAGCGCTGAAACGCCTATTCCAGAGGGTTTCGGACTGAACCTTGAGCGGATGATCCGCCTCCTATGAACAGGGCCGCGGCGCGGCCCTCCATGTTCATTGAAGTAAGGATCAATCATGTATCACAAGAAAATGACTGCTGCGCTCGCTATTGCCGTACTGGGTTCCGCGAGCGGCGTTGCGCTGGCGGATGAGCCTGGCGCAGGTTGGATTACCTTCGAACAGGCCATGGAAAAGGCCAAGGCCGCCGGTTACACCGAGCTGCATAGCCTTGAAGTCGACGACAAGAGCTGGGAAGGCACCGGCCTTAAAGCCGACGGCAAGAAGTACGAGTTCCAGATGGAAGGCACGACCGGCAAAATCATGCTGGATGAGCTCGACTAATCGTCGAACTCTACAGCTCACCGCGGGCCGCCAGTTCACTGATGCGGTCTGCGGTACGGCAGGCGATGGCCTGAATGGTCAGCGACGGGTTCACCCCGCCTGAAGTGGGAAATACCGAGCCGTCGCAGACCCACAGGTTGCGGATGTCCCAGCTGCGGCAATCTGCGTCGACCACGCTGGTAGCAGGATCGCTGCCCATCCGCACGGTGCCCATCAGATGCGCCGTACCGTCCGCTTCGCTCCAGATGTTCTGCGCTCCTATGCCTTCCAGGCCTCGGCGCATGAAGTCGATGGAATGGTCCACCAGGCGTTGATCGTTATCGCCCATTGACCAGGTGACCCGCGCGATGGGTAGCCCGTACTGGTCCTTTTCTTCGGCGAGAGAGACGCGATTGCTTTCCTCTGGCAATGTTTCGCCAACGATCTTCAAGCCGACCTGATGGTTGTAGTGGGCCATTTCATCCACCAGCGCCTGACCCCAGAGCCCGTGGTTACCTGTTTGGGTAGCGGCCCATGCCGCCGGCAACGGGCCTTGGCTCATGACCGCGTAGCCGCCGTGAAAATCCTTGCCGCGGTCCTCGTAGTTCCAGTGCTCGGTGACCGCCAGCGAGGGCGGGCCCTTGTACCAGCGGATTTCTTCGTCGACGCGCCCCCAAACCGCCTGATTGGTGTGCACCATCAGATTTTTGCCGACCAGTCCGCTGCTGTTGGCCAATCCATCGGGGTAGCGCGCATTAGCCGAATTGAGCAGCAGGCGCGGCGTCTCGATGGCGTAGCCGGCAACCACTACATGCCGTGCGCGCTGGAAGCACCACTCGCCGTTGCGGTGGTAGTGCACGCCGCTGGCGAGGCCGTCGGCGTCCATTTCGATGCGGCCGACCATGGCCAGATCGCGAATCTCCGCACCAGCGTTTAACGCGCGTGGAATCCAGGTGTTCAGCACGCTCTGCTTGGCGTTGGTCGAACACCCGGTAACGCAGAAGCCGCGGTATACGCAGGGCGGAGCGTTGTCGCGTGGTGCCGAGAGGGTCGCCAGCGGCGTTGGCGACCAGTCCACGCCCATGGCTTCACAAGCCTTGGCCAGTGCCAGGCCGGAGGCGTTGACCTCGTGCTGTCGATAGGGGTAGCGGGGGCGCTTCGGTCCCCAGGGGTAACGCACCGGCCCCGCGATCTTCAGCGCCTGCTCGACCTCTTCGTAGTAATGCCACATCTCCTGCCAGCCGAGGGGCCAATCGAACCCATAGCCGAGCAGCGAACGCGCTTTGAACCACTCCGGCCGCATGCGCAGCGACACCATGGCGAAGTGCATCGTGCTGCCACCGACCGCCTTGCCGCTGTTGTTGGTGCCGAGCTTCAGCGGGTTGTCGCCATCGCAGAGGCGCTCGTCGGTCCAGAACAGCTTTTCCTGATGCGCTTCGTCCGAGGCGAACTCCTCCAGGGGTCTCCACCAGGCACCCGCGTCGAAAGCGACCACCGAGAAGCCGGCCTCGGCCAGCTTGCAGGCGAGGGTGCCGCCCCCCGCGCCGGTGCCGACGATGGCGAAGTCCACTGGCTGGTGCTCTGGGTATTCACGCATTGGCACCCAGCCATTGCGATGAAAAACGTCCGGTGCGCGACCGTTGCCGCCGCGTGGGTGGTAAAGGGCGTCGAGTAGGGAATCAGCGGACATGGCGGTTCAACTTCCTGGCTTTGGCTTCTGCGCCGGGATGGGCTTCGGCCGCTTCCCAGCCGTCGCGGCTGTCTTCGGCGAGGCGCACGTAGCCACGTGGGCTGGCCGGGCCGCCAAAGCCGAGCTCGTTCCAGGCGGTCGGGTGGCTGTAATAAGCGGCGCTGATGTCGTGCACCACGCGGTGGCTGAAGAAGACGGCGGCCGGTACGTTTTGCCAGGCGTCGCCTTTCAGTTCATCGCGCTGCATGGCGGTGATCAGCGCATCCTGCTCTGCTGCAGCCAGCTCAGCGAAGCCGCGCTGATGGCGCAGTTGCGCATCGCTGTCGAGGGCGTCGAGGCCGAGCGGCCAGGCTTGTTGCAACGGCGGCAAGCGTGCGTCACGGTAGCCATCGCCACGACCCTCAGCGACTTTGAGTTGCACCAGCGCGGCGACCGGTATTGGTGGGCGATCCTTTGGTTGCGGGACGATGCGATCACATAAGGCTTCCAGCGTGCGTCGCTGCGTCGCGCTGAAAAAAGCATTCTCGCGTGGCACAGCCAGTCGGCGATCAACGACTCGACGGCTCGGCTCGTTCCACGACGGACCCTGGCGTTTGCGCAGCACATCGTAATCGGGGTAACGGTTGCTCATCATGTCCACCATCGGTATTGAGCGAGCTCTTTTTCCTCATCCAGTAGCGAATGCGCAGCCAACCCGGCCAGCGCCAGGCCGGTGAAGCTCGGTGGTGCCGGCAGCGGCGGGCCGGCCTGCAGGTTCTGTCGCCAGTTGCGCCAGCCGCCGTTGTTACGGGCAATACCCAGGGCGTGAAACCCCGCGCCAGCGAAGCCCATGAACGCGGTAAAGCGCAGCAGCAGGCGCGATGCCCAGCGCAGCCGCTTGCGCCGCGGACTGGTCAGGGCGCTGGTGGCCAGCAGGGCGGCGGCAAGCGGCGGGGCGGTCACCGGCAGGTACATGGCCGGGTTCTGGAAAGAGCCGCGAAAGTGCAGCAGCCCGGCCTCGGCCGTAGTTCCGAGCAGCCCACCGGCAGCCATGAGTGCGACCGACTTGCCCGCAGGCAGGCCAAACACCCGCGGCACCGCATCGCCACTGACGTTGCGCAATCGCTCAGCGTAATAACCGAGCAGGCCGGACAGCACCAGGGCTGCCGGAGCGCCCAGCGGTGCAGCATAGAAGAGGTTGCCCCAACTCAGTCCGCCGGGCCGTTTGGTGACGTTGTAGAGGTGAAACCCGGTGCCGACCACCCCCGTCAGCCCGGCGAACAGGTAGACCGGATCGCGGACCTTGTGCGCGGCTGCCTTGCGATCCTGTTGACCGTGGGTGCTCGCCAGCATCGACAGCGTGGAGGTGACTAGCGGCGTGTACATGGCGTGGTTCTGGAAGTCGCCACGGTAGTGCTCCAGCGCGCTGTCCAGCGCCACCGACGTGGCCAGCAAACCCGCGCCGCGGTTCAGCGTACGCGCCGCATCGACCATGGTGCCTTCGCTCGGGCGGAACAACAGGCCGCGCCCGCGTTTCTCGTGCTTCTGCCAGCTCAGCGCCGCGACCCCCAGCGCGGTGGTCGCGCCAACAGCCAGCAGCCGGAGTTGCGTGCGTGAAACCATAAGATCCTCTTCAGATTGCGTAGCGGCGAGCATCGGCCTCGCGTAGCGTCAGGCCGTGGCCCGGCTTTGTCAGGTCCGGCGCTATCCTGCCGTTTTCAACCCGTGGCGCTCCGTCGAACAGCATGGATTCGAGCCGGACGTGATCGTGAAACCATTCCTGGTGTCGAAAGCGCGGTGCGGCGCAGCAGGCATGCAGGTGCAGCGACGGAGCGCAGTGTGCGGACAGGTCCAGGTGAAAGGCCTCGCATAGCGCGGCTGCTTGCAGAAAGCCGCTCACGCCGCCGCAGCGGGTGAGGTCCGCCTGCAGCACATCCACCGCCCCGTGCTCGGCCAGGCGGCGAAAGTCGTCCGGCGTGTAAGCGTATTCACCTGCTGCGACATCCATTGCCTGCCCGCCAGCACCAATGGCTTCACGCACCTGGCGCAGCCCGGCCAGGTCGTCGGAGCTGACCGGTTCTTCGAACCAGCCGACCTGTTGCTCGGCGATGCGGTGGGCGAAAGCGATGGCGCTGCGCGGCGTATGCGCGCCGTTCGCATCAATGAACAGCCCGGCCTCGCCAATGGTTGCCCGCGCCACCCGTACCCGCTCGGCATCGCGCTGCGCATCGGTCCCGATTTTCATCTTTACCCAGCGGCAGCCGTCCTCTTGCACCCAGCGGCTGAACTGCTCGCGCAGGCGCGCATCGTCATAGCTGGTGAAGCCGCCGCTGCCATAGACCGCGACGTGCTCACGGCGCATGCCCAGCAGTTGCGCCAGGGGCAGCTCCAGCAAGCGCGCCTTGAGGTCCCAAAGCGCCGTGTCCACCGCCGAGATCGCGCAGGCTGCGAGGCCGGAGCGGCCCAGGTTGCGCACGCTGGCCCAGAGCTGATCGTTGAGCTGGCTGATGGCGAGCGCATCGGCACCGTCGAGCAGGCCGCGAAAATGATCCGCAATCAGCCGCACCAACGATGCGTCGGCATAGGTGTAGCCCAGCCCTGTCTGCTTAGCGGCCTCTACCTCGACCACGATCAACGTGGTGGCGTTCCATTGCAGGGTGCCGTCGGCCTCGGGCGCATCGGTCGGGATGCGGTAGGCCGCCACCCGCACGTCGCGGATGGCGGCGTCCGGCCGCGCAATCATTCCCGGTCCTTGCCCTTGTCCGCTTTGTGCCCAGGCAGCACCTTGCTCAGTACCTGTTTGGCCGACTGCTTGATGATGCCGGCTTGGTCGGGATCGCCGTGCAGCAGCACGGAGGCATACTGTTTTGCCTGTTCCAGCTTGATGTGCGGTGGCAGTGGTGGGACATCCGGGTCGGTCTTGAACTCGATCACCACTGGCCGATCCGCCGCGAAGGCCTTGTCCCAGGCTGCCGCCACCTGGTCCTCCCGATCGACATAAATGCCCATCAGCCCGATGGACTCGGCGAAGCGGTGGTAGGGCACGTTGGGAATATCCTGCGACGCCTCGAATTTCGGGTCGCCCTCCATCACACGCTGTTCCCAGGTGACCTGGTTGAGGTCCTCGTTGTTGAACACGCAGCAGATCCACTGGGAGTTTTGCCATTCCTTCCAGTACTTAGCGACGGTAATCAACTCGGCCATGTTGCTCATCTGCATGGCGCCATCGCCGACCATCGCCACTACCGGGCGGTCCGGGTGGGAAAATTTTGCGGCAATGGCATAGGGCACCGCTGCACCCATCGAGGCCAGCCCGCCAGACAATGAGCCCATCATGCCGCGGCGCATCTTCACATCGCGGGCATACCAGTTGGCGCAGGACCCCGAGTCACTGGTGATGATCGAGTAATCCGGCAGCCGAGGTGACAGCTCGAAGGCGACGCGCTGCGGGTTGATCGGATTGGCCTCGACCATGGCACGTTTCTCCAGCACGCTTTCCCAGTCCATTCGCCACTCCTCGACGCGCTTGCGCCATTTGCGCTCGGTCTTCTCTTGCAGCATCGGCAGTAGCGCGCGCAGGGTTTCAGCGGAGTCGCCCTGGAGATTCACTTCCATGGGATAACGGATGCTGAGCATGTCCGCCTTGAGGTCGATCTGAACACCACGAGCTTTTCCGACCTCGGGCAGGAATTCGGAGTATGGGAAGCCCGAACCGATCATCAGCAGCGTGTCGCATTCAGTCATCAGCTTGTAGCTCGGCTCGGTGCCCAACAAGCCGATAGAACCGGTGACCCACGGCAGATCATCGGGCATCGCAGCCTTGCCGAGCAGCGCTTTGGCGACGCCGGCCCCGAGTTTCTCGGCCACGGCGATGACCTCGTCGGTAGCATTCAACGCGCCAGCGCCCACCAGAATGGCCACCTTGTCGCCCGCGTTGAGTACCTCGGCAGCGCGCTGCAGATCTGCTTCATACGGCACCATCTTCGGTCGCGTATAGCCGATGCCGGAATGCACGGCTCCGTGAGCGCGCGGTGGCTCGCTGTATTCGGCATCCTGCAGGTCGCTGGGCAGGATGATGGTGGCAACCTTGCGCTCGCCCACCGCCGTGCGGATCGCCCGGTCGATCAGGTGCCGAACCTGCGCCGGGGCACTGGCCTGCTCGACGAACGCACCGGACACATCCTTGAACAGCGCCGGCAGGTCGATTTCCTGCTGGTAGTGGCTGCCCAACGCGGTACGGGATTTCTGGCCGGTGATCGCCAGCACCGGCATATGGTCGAGACGGGCGTCGTAGAGACCGGTGATCAGATGGGCTGCACCTGGGCCGGACGTGGCGATGCAAACGCCAAGGCCTCCGGTGAATTTGGCGTCCGCTGAGGCCATGAAGGCCGCCATCTCTTCGTGTCGTGCCTGAATGAAACGGATCTTTTCATTGGAGCGATTCAACGCGCCAAACACACCGTTGATACCATCGCCGGGGTAGCCATAAATGCGACGCACACCCCATTGGTAAAGGCGTTCGATTACGTAGTCACCGACTGTCATTGCCATGAAATCCTCGCTTGGTCTGGGCGTAAGCGTTCTGACACATGGGCCTGGAGCCGTAATCCAGCTGCTGTCGTGCGCTGCGCAGCCCCTGTGCCTGGCTGTTCTAATTCTGGACCGGAGGTGTGCGGGAGGGTTTCCGACGACGGCGTTTGAACAGACGAGCGCGCACATTGCGCCGGGAGCGGACGCTGCTAGATCAGCAATCGAACAGCATCGCGACCAAAGGCTTCGTGAGGGCCGGCTGCGCTGTTGAAGTATCATGCCGGCTCTTGGTTCAGACAGTCGTTATGCCCATGCCCGCCCCAGACGCACGCAGCACACTGCATCTCCCCCTAGGCAACTGGGCGACCGTGCTCGACTGCCTGTGTGCCCATTTCCCGGCGATTGATCGCGACACCTGGGCCGATCGCTTCGCGCGAGGCCGTGTGCTCGGCGCTGGCGGGCAGCCGCTGACGGCGACGCATCCTTATCAGGTCGGGTTGAAGGTCCACTACTTCCGCGAGGTGCCGGACGAGAAGCCGATCCCCTTCGAGGAGCAGATCCTGCACCTCGACGAGCACCTGCTGGTGGCGGACAAGCCGCATTTCCTGCCGGTGATGCCGGCTGGGGATTACGTCAACGAGACCCTGCTGGCGCGCCTGAGCAAGCGGGTGGGCAATTCCAATCTGGTGCCGATCCATCGCATCGACCGGCTGACGGCCGGGCTGGTGCTCTTTTCCACCAGTCCCGACAGTCGCGGCCGCTACCAGGCGCTGTTCCGTGAACGCAAAATCGACAAACGCTACGAAGCGATCTGCCCGGCGCTGCCCGACCTCGAATTCCCGCGGTGCGAACGATTGCACATGGTCGACGGTGAACCCTTCTTCCTGATGAAGCGTGGCGATGGCGAGCCCAACAGCGAGACCCGCATCGAGGTGCTCGAAAAGCGCGGCGAGCTTTGGCGTTATGCGCTCTATCCCGTCACCGGCCGCAAGCATCAGCTGCGCCTGCAGATGGCCTCGCTGGGGGCGGGCATCTGCAACGACCCTTTCTACCCTGAGCTGCTGGAACGCGGCCGCCGCGATCAGGATGACTACGCCAACCCGCTCAAACTGCTGGCGCGTGGCCTGGAATTTCGAGATCCGCTTACTGGCGAACGGCGTTGTTTCGAGAGCTGCTTGCAGCTGGATTGGTAGACCGTTCCGCTAGCCCACGGTAGGCGGCACGGTTCTTCTGTTTGTAGGCACGAGCTTGCCCGTGGATCTGGGCTGCGGACGTCATGAGCGATAATTTGGACAATCACTCGACGCTGTAGAAACTGCGCAAGCGGCCGCGATTGCTGGCCTGCGATGCTTTTCTGGATCAAACGCTGTTTTCTGGCGCTGGCATCATTATCAAGAGCGAGGTGCTGTTACGCATCCGCACCCGCATCCATACGCTTTCGCTGATCGGCGGTCTGCCAGTGCCAAACTCAGGGAGCTGACGCGTGAGGTTCGCACCTACAGCGTTGAATTCCCGCAGTGGAAGCGCGAGGGCGCGTTTAACGCTGGCTCGCGCACACCAAAACCACCTGTCCGCGCTGCAAGATTTCCTTCGTTCGAGCCAAACCCCTTGGCCGCAGCAAGCTGCACGGTTTTTTTTGCGAGCGTTGTCAGAAACGCTACGTCGACAGTGATCAGGTCGCGGTCGAAGTGCCAGCTGACAAGGAATGAAGAACTGACGTTGTATGCTTCGCCAACTCACCACGCTGCGCTTAACCATCAGAGGCCAACCATTGATGCGAATTGTTGTACTGCCGTTTCTCGTTGCCGTGGTCGGGCCAGCTGTCGTTTACGCCAGCGAGCCGTTGCTGGAGCTGCAGGTGGGAAGCGCCAGGGTCGGGGCCGAGTACGCCCGCTCTCCCGCCGAACGTGAACGCGGCCTGATGGAACGCACCGAGCTGGCTGCCGACCACGGCATGCTGTTTCGCTTCGATGACTTTCGACGTCACTGCCTGTGGATGAAGAACACACCTTTACCGCTGTCGGCGGCGTTCATGGACGAGCAGGGACGCATTGTCGATGTGATCGATCTGAAGCCGTTGAGTAAGGCGATTCGCTGCTCAAGCGAACCGGCCCGCTATGCGCTGGAGGTCAATCAGGGCTGGTTCGAACGCAATGAGATCGAGGTTGGCGAGCGCGTGCGAGGGATACCGGGCCAGTAACGGGTCGTCCGACCATGCGCGCTGCGGTTAATCCGTTTGCGGGCTGAACGCTGGCGGTGGAAAAGGCTGTGGCCGTTTTCCACCCTACTTGGGACCGGCGCTGTGGCGGTAGGTTGGATAAACGGCTCTGCCTTATCCACCGATTGCTCCGCCGTGACGGCCATCAATCCAAGGGCAGCTCCGTCGTGCGCTTCACCTCACTCATGGCGATATGCGAGTGCGCCTCCTGCACGTGGGGGCGCTGCAACAGCTGATCGCGCAGGAAGCGTTCGTAGCTGTCGATGTCCTTGGCCACCACCTTGAGCAGGTAGTCCGATTCGCCGGCCATGGTGTGGCACTCTAGCACTTCGGGATACCCCACCACGGCGCGCTCGAATTCGTCGAGGTTGCTGCGCCCGTGGGCGGACAGCTTGATGTTGACGAACACCGTCATGTTCAGCCCGAGCTTCTTGGGATTGAGCAGGGCGACCTTGCGTTCGATCAGCCCGTCTTCTTGCATGCGGTGGATGCGCCGCCAGCACGGCGACTGCGACAACTCGACCTTCTCGGCGATCTCCGCCGCGGAGAGGTCGGCGTTGTGTTGCAGCAGCAGTAAAATCTTGCGGTCGATGCTGCTCAGCGGGGTCTGCATGGTTGTTCTCATTTTGTTGTTGTTAGTGAATGGATCATGCACGCGATAGCGCTTACACCGCAAAAGTAGAAAGAAAATCTCTCCTTGTCACAGCCAGAATTTATCGAACGCGCAACGGTGGGGTGATCCCCTGCCGGTCGCTGGCGTGGGACGGCTTACCGTGCAGCTACCCACGACCTTGTTAGGCGGACGACGTAAAGCGTCGTCCAGACTCCGATAAAAACAAACAGGAGCGCCACATGTCACTGGCCGAGATCCGCCTGGATGACAAGTACCGGCTCGCAACCGGACATCTGTACCTCACCGGCACCCAGGCGCTGACCCGCCTGCCCATGCTGCAGCATCAGCGCGACCAGGCTCAGAACCTGAATACCGGTTGCTTCATCTCCGGCTACCGCGGCTCGCCATTGGGCATGCTGGACAAGAGCCTCTGGGACGCGCGCGATTTCCTCAAGCAGAACGCCATCCATTTCCAGCCGGGCCTCAACGAGGAACTGGCGGCGACGGCGGTCTGGGGCAGCCAGCAGACCAACCTGTTTCCCGGCGCCAAATACGACGGCGTATTCGCCATGTGGTACGGCAAGGGTCCGGGCGTCGACCGCTCCGGTGACGTCTTCAAGCACGGCAACGCTGCGGGCGTTTCGCCCCATGGCGGCGTGCTGCTGCTGGCGGGTGACGACCACGGCTGCAAATCATCGACGCTGCCGCACCAGAGCGAGCACGCCTTCATCGCGGCCTCGATCCCGGTGCTGAACCCGGCCAACGTTCAGGAAATTCTCGATTACGGCATCATCGGCTGGGAGCTGTCTCGCTACTCCGGTTGCTGGGTGGCGCTCAAGACCATCGCCGAAAACGTCGATTCATCGGCCGTGGTGGAAGTCGATCCGCTACGGGTCAAGACGCGCATCCCGGACGATTTCGAACTGCCGGAAGACGGTGTGCACATTCGCTGGCCGGACCCGCCGCTGGCGCAGGAAAAACGCCTCAACCTCTACAAGATCTACGCCGCCCGCGCCTTTGCTCGCGCCAACAACCTCAACCAGGTGATGCTCGATTCGCCGAACCCGCGGTTGGGTATCATCACCACCGGCAAGTCCTACCTCGACGTACGCCAGGCGCTGGACGATCTCGGTCTCGACGAAGCGCTGTGCGCCTCGGTCGGCCTGCGGGTACTGAAGGTCGGCATGAGCTGGCCGTTGGAGCCGGTTTCGGTGCATGAATTCGCCCAGGGTCTGGACGAGATTCTGGTCGTGGAGGAAAAGCGCAGCATCCTCGAAGATCAACTCACCGGGCAGCTCTACAACTGGCCTGTGAGCAAGCGCCCGCGGGTCGTGGGGGAGTTCGACGAGCACGGCACCTCGCTGCTGCCCAACCTCAGCGAGCTGACCCCGGCGATGATCGCCCGGGTGATCGCCAAGCGCCTCGCGCCGATCTACACCAGCGACAGCATTCAGGCGCGGCTAGCCTTTCTCGCCGCCAAGGAAAAGGCCCTGGCGGCACGCAACTACGACACCGTGCGCACGCCGCATTACTGCTCCGGTTGCCCCCATAACACCTCGACCAAAGTGCCCGAAGGCAGCCGCGCTTCGGCCGGCATCGGCTGTCACTACATGGTGCAGTGGATGGATCGGCGTACCGAAACCTTTACCCAGATGGGTGGCGAGGGCGTCAACTGGATCGGCCAGGCGCCGTTCACCGATACACCGCACATGTTCCAGAACCTAGGTGACGGCACCTACTTCCATTCCGGCAGCCTGGCGGTACGGGCGGCGGTGGCCGCGGGGGTGAACATCACCTTCAAGATTCTCTACAACGATGCGGTGGCCATGACCGGTGGCCAGCCCATCGACGGCGAGCTGCGGGTCGATCAGCTCAGTCGGCAAGTCGCCGACGAAGGCGTCAAGCGCATCGCCCTGGTCAGCGACGAGCCGGACAAGTACCCGACCCGCGAGACCTTCGCGCCCATCACCAGCTTCCACCATCGCCGCGATCTGGACGCAATCCAGCGCGAGCTTCGCGAGTTCAAGGGCGTGTCGGTGATCATCTACGACCAGACCTGTGCCACCGAGAAGCGCCGTCGGCGCAAGCGCGGCAAGCTGGAAGACCCGGCCAAGCGCGCCTTCATCAACCCGGCCGTGTGTGAAGGCTGCGGCGACTGTGGCGAGAAGTCCAACTGCCTGGCCGTGATGCCGCTGGAAACCGAACTGGGGCGCAAGCGCGAGATCGACCAGAACGCCTGCAACAAGGACTTTTCCTGTGTCGAGGGCTTCTGCCCGAGCTTTGTCACAGTGCATGGCGGCGGATTGCGCAAGCCCGAAGCGGTGGCGGGTGGTATCGAGGCGGCGACATTGCCCGAGCCGCAGCACCCGCCGCTGGATCGCCCGTGGAATGTGCTGATCCCCGGCGTCGGCGGCAGCGGCGTGACCACCCTTGGCGCGCTGATGGGCATGGCGGCACATTTGGAGGGCAAGGGCTGCACAGTGCTTGACCAGGCCGGGCTGGCGCAGAAGTTTGGCCCGGTGGTGACGCACATCCGCATCGCCGCCAAGCAGGACGATATCTACGCCGTGCGCATTGCCGCCGGTGAAACCGATTTGCTGCTCGGCTGCGATTTGGTGGTCGCTGCCGGTGACGATTCGCTCACGCGCCTCAACGATCAGATCAGCCATGCGGTGATCAACAGCCACGAATCGGCGACCGCCGAATTCACCCGCAACCCCGATGCTCAGGTGCCGGGCAAAGCCATGCGCGAAGCGCTGGTCGATGCGGTGGGTGCCGAAAAGACTCACTTCATCGATGCGACTTACCTGGCCACTCGCCTGCTGGGCGATAGCATCGCCACCAACCTGTTCCTGTTGGGCTTTGCCTATCAGCAGGGTTTGTTGCCGCTGTCTGCCGAAGCCATCGAAAAGGCCATCAGCATCAACGGCGTTGCCGCGGAGTTGAACCAGCAGGCCTTCCGCTGGGGCCGCCGCGCATCGCTGGAGCGCGAAGCGGTGGAGAAACTGGCGCGTCCGGCTGAAACGGCCGAGCCCATCTGCCAGACCCTGGAAGAGATCGTCGACTGGCGGGTGGACTTCCTCACCCGTTACCAGAGCGCCGCCTATGCCAAGCGGTATCGCGACAAGGTCGAGCAGGTGCGGGCGCGGGACACCGCCGACGACCTGGCGCTCTCGAAAGCCGTGGCGCGTTACTACTTCAAGCTGCTCGCCTACAAGGACGAGTACGAGGTGGCGCGGCTGTACAGTGAGCCGGAATTCCGCCAGCAGCTCGAAGCGCAGTTCGAAGGCGACTACAAGCTGCAGTTCCATCTGGCGCCGGCCTGGTTGGCCAAGCGTGACAGCACCACCGGCGAGCCGCGCAAGCGCGAACTCGGCCCTTGGGTGCTGAACGCCTTCAACGTGCTGGCGAAGCTGAAGTTCCTGCGCGGGACGCCGCTTGACGTGTTCGGCTACGGCCATGACCGCCGTGTCGAGCGCGAGTTGATCAGCGAATACGAGCGCAATCTCGACGGGCTCCTGGCGCAACTCAAGCCGAGCAACTACCGCTCCGCTGTGGCCATCGCCGCGCTACCGGAACTGATCCGCGGTTATGGCCCGGTGAAGGAGCGCTCCATTGCCAAGGCCCGCCAGCAGGAAAAGGTGCTCAAGGAGCAGCTGAACCGCGGCGACGAGGTGCAGACCGTGCGGCTGTTCGAACCGGCGGCGTGACCGCCGTGCTCTGGGCGCTCGTCGGGTTGGGCAGCGCTGTTCGGTGGGCTAAAGCCCACCCTACAGAACCGCCCGCCGCGATGAAGACGCACTCGTAGGGTGGGCTTCAGCCCACCATTCGCCGATGGCATACGCCTCGGAGGCCCAGCTTACAAACGCGACCGGATACGCCGCACAGAACATTTTTAAGGAGCCTGGAATGACGGGCTCGCATAGAACAACAAAGAGGAATCCGAAATGTCCGTCTTCACCCACCCCGATTTCGATCACCACGAACAGGTCGTGTTTTGCCACGACAGGTCATCGGGCCTGCGCGCGATCATCGCCATCCACGACACCACGCTTGGCCCGGCGCTGGGCGGTTGCCGGATGTTCCCTTATGGCAGCGATGACGAAGCGTTGCGTGATGTGCTGCGTCTGTCTCGTGGCATGACCCTGAAATCCTCGCTGGCCGGGCTCAAGCTTGGCGGCGGCAAGGCGGTGATGATCGGCGATCCGCACACCGGCAAAAGCCAGGCGCTGCTGCATGCCATGGGCGATTTCGTCGACAGCCTCGGCGGACGCTACATCACCGCGGCCGACTCGGGCACCGGTGAGCCGGAAATGCAGGCCTTTGCCCAGCGCACCCGCCACGTCATCGGTGCCACACCGCGCACCATGCTCGACGGGACTATTGCCAGCGGCGACCCGTCGCCGTCCACGGCGCTCGGCGTGTTCGTGGGCCTGCGCGAAGCGGTGCGTCAGCGCCTCGGTCGGGACGACCTGACTGGCCTGAAGGTCGCCATCCAGGGCGTCGGGCATGTCGGGCTCGGGCTGGCGCGTCATCTCAAAGAGGCTGGCGCCGAGCTGTGGGTCTGCGACATTTTCGATGCCAATGTGCAGCAGGCCGTCGAAGAGCTGGGCGCCAACGCCGTGCGCCCGCACGACATCTACGGCCTGGACGTGGACGTGTTCGCGCCCTGCGCCATGGGCGGCATTCTCAACGCCGAAACCTTGCAGAGCCTGCGCGCCCCGGTGATCGCCGGGGCGGCGAACAACCAGCTGGCGAGCACGGAAATCGGCGTCGAACTGCAGCGTCGCAATCATCTCTACGCGCCGGATTATGCGATCAATGCCGGCGGCATCATCGACGTCTATTACCAGCGCATCGGCGGCAGCCCGGCACAGACGGACACGCACGTTCGAGGCATCGCTGAAACCCTGCGCGAGATCTTCGAGCGCGCCGCCAGCAGCGGTGAGTCCACCTCGGTCGTCGCCGATCGGCTGGCCCAGGAGCGCCTCGTCGGCCAGCACGCGGTGCAGAAGCAGCCACAGCGCCTGCAGGCGTAATGAGCATGAGGGCGGCCCAGGGCCGCCCGTTTTGTTTTCGGCAGCCCGAGCCGTTCTGCCGAGCGTGTGCAAGTCCCTGACAAAAACAACAAGCAGGAATCCGCAATGACTGACAAAAGCAGCATGGCCGCCGGTTCTCTCGGTGGTGCCTCCGTTCGTACTCAGCAAAGCACCGCGCGCGGCCTCTGGTCCTCGCGCTGGGTGTTCTTTCTGGCCGCTACCGGTTCCGCGGTCGGTCTGGGCAATATTTGGAAATTCCCCTACATCACCGGCGAGAACGGTGGCGGCGCCTTCGTGCTGGTGTATCTCGGCTGCATTCTGCTGATCGGCATTCCCTTGCTGATGGCCGAAGTCATGATCGGCCGTCGTGCTCGGCAGAACCCCGATGACGCGGTGGCGCATCTGGCCCGCGAGGCCGGCGCCAGTACCCGGTGGCGCATGGCCGGTTGGCTCGGTGGGTTGACCGGCTTTCTCATTCTCAGCTTTTACCTGGTGGTCGCCGGTTGGGCACTGTCCTACATCCCGACCACGCTCAGCGGCGCTTTCGGCGGTGTGAGTGGTGACACCAGTGGTGAGATGTTCAATGGCCTGTTGGCCAGCCCGATGCGGCTGATCGTCTGCGGCACGCTGGTGCTGGCCGCGACCATGCTGATTGTCGGCTTTGGTGTGCGTGGCGGGCTGGAGCGCTCGCTGCGGTTCCTCATGCCGGGTCTGTTCGTGCTGTTGCTCGGGCTGGTCGGCTATGCCGCGGTCACGGGCGAATTCCTGCAGGCGCTGGAATTTCTGTTTGTGCCGGATTTCTCCGCACTGACCGCCACCAGCGTGTTGATCGCGCTGGGGCATGCCTTTTTCACGCTCAGCCTCGGTGCCGGGGCGATGATGGTCTATGGCTCCTATCTGCCCGAAGGCACCTCGATTGCCAAGACCTCCGTGCTGGTGGCGCTGGCTGACACCGTCGTTGCACTGTTGGCCGGTATGGCGATCTTCCCGTTGGTGTTCGGCAACGGCCTGGAGCCGGGCGCCGGACCAGGGCTGATCTTTGTCACCCTGCCAATCGCCTTCGGTCAGATGCCGCTGGGCCAGGTGGTCGGTGGGCTGTTCTTTGTCATGCTGGTGATTGCGGCGCTGACCTCGGCCATCTCCCTGAGCGAACCGAGCATCGCCTGGATGACCGAGCGCTTCCGCATGAGCCGTACTAAGGCGGTACTGATCAGTGGCGGCCTGCTCTGGCTGCTGAGTCTGGGCAGCGTCTTCTCCTTCAACCTCTGGGCGGACTACCAGCTGTTCGGCAAGACCTTCTTTGACAGCCTCGATTATCTGACGACCAACTGGCTGATGCCCCTGGGTGGGCTGATGACTGTGCTGTTCACCGGCTGGGTGATGAAAGAGCAAACGGTACGCGACGCCATTGGAATTCGGGACGGCGGACTGTTCCGCGCCTGGTGGGTGCTGCTGCGCTTCGGCACCCCGCTGGCGATCGTGCTGGTGTTCCTCAACCTCAGCGGGCTGATTTAGCACAAGTCTTGCGCTGACCTCGGTGCCCAGCGTCCGGCGCTTGAAGAGGTGCGGTGCGGCGAGCTGTCGCACCCGATTGTCAGGTTTTCGTTACGCGGAAAATGTCGCAACCTTGCAGCCCGGCGCTCGCAAAGGGCCGTAACGAAATCCTTCCAGGCTGAGCTACCTTAAGGTGCCAGCCGCGCTACCGGCGGGCTTGTGCGGCGGGTCCGAGTGGTTTGTGATGGCGGCGGCCAAGCCACTCCTTAGGCCTTGCTGTCTGCTTTGTTCAGCAGGGCTGCCGGGATGGTCGAAGGATTTGCCCGCCACAGAGAACCACGTACTGGGAGCGTTATGAGCAGTGAAACAACCACAACGGCCGGTTCGTCGCCCACGCTGAGGCTCTACGGCTACTGGCGTTCCAGCGCCGCCTATCGCGTACGCATCGCGTTGAACCTCAAAGGCCTCGCCTTCGAAAACATGCCGGTGCATCTGGTCAAGGACGGCGGCCAGCAACGCTCGGCCGACTACAAGGCGCTCAATCCGCAGGGGCTGGTGCCCTTGTTGGTCGATGGCGACGAGCGTATCAGCCAGTCGCTGGCGATTATCGAATACCTGGAAGAGGTCTTTCCGCTTCCGGCTTTGCTGCCGGATGATCCGGCCGACCGTGCCCGGGTGCGCTCGCTGGCGCTTCATATCGCCTGTGACCTGCATCCGCTGAACAATTTGCGGGTGCTGCAGTACCTCAGCGGCCCGCTGGGCATCGGGGACGAGGCGAAACAGCAATGGATCCAGCACTGGATCCATACGGGCCTCGCCAGCGTCGAGCAGGGCTTGGCGGCCTTCGACGGCAAGCTCTCACTCGGCAAACGGCCAGGCTATCTGGAGGCATGCCTGGTGCCGCAGGTATACAATGCGCGCCGTTTTGCCTGTGACCTCAGTGCGTACCCGCGCATTTTGCAGATGACCGAGCAGTGCGAATCCCTCGAAGCCTTTGCCAACGCAGCTCCGGAGGTGCAGCCCGACGCTCAATAGGTTCATCCGCCTTGCACTCCGTCGCGCCACAAGCGCGGCGGGTTCGATTCCGTCACAGATAACAACAAACAGGTGACGCATGACCCGTGAAAAACCCAAGAACCTCTGGCTCTCCCGCTGGGGCTTCATCCTCGCCGCGACCGGCTCTGCAGTCGGCTTGGGCAACATCTGGAAATTTCCCTACATCACCGGCGAGTACGGCGGCGGCGCGTTCGTGCTGATGTACCTGGCGTGCATTCTCGCCATCGGTATTCCAGTGATGATGACCGAGATCGCCATCGGCCGTCGCGGCCGCGGCAGCCCCATCGACGCGATTGGTCGGGCGGCGCGTGAAAACGGCAGCAGCCCGTTGTGGAAAGGCGTCGGCGGCATGGCCATGGCGGCCGGCTTCCTGATTCTCTGTTTCTACGTGGTGGTCGCCGGCTGGGCCTTTGCCTATACGGTGAAGATGCTCGACGGCTCGCTCGCGGCGGGCTCCGTGGACGATCTGGCGCAGGTGTTCGAGGCGCACAACGCTAATGCCCTGCAGCTGGGTGGCTGGAGCCTCCTCGTAGCGCTGTTGACGCTGTGGATCGTCGCCAAGGGCGTGCAGGCCGGCATAGAGCGCGCGGTGCGCTGGATGATGCCGGGCCTCGCGGTGATGTTGCTGATTCTGGTGGGTTACGCCTTTACCAGTGGCGGCTTCGATCAGGGCTTCGCTTTCCTGTTCAGCTTCGACACCTCCAAGCTCACCGGTGAAGCGCTGCTGGCCGCGCTGGGCCATGCCTTCTTTACCCTGAGCCTGGCGTCCGGCGCCATCCTGACCTACGGCTCCTATATCCCGGATGGCCAGTCCATCGCCCGTACCACCTTCATGGTGGCGATTGCCGATACGGCGGTGGCGCTGCTGGCAGGGCTGGCGATCTTCCCGATCATCTTTGCCAATGGTATGGACCCGACCGCCGGGCCCGGACTGATCTTCATGAGCCTGCCGCTGGCCTTCCAGCAGATGCCGTTCGGCACGCTGTTCGGCGTGCTGTTCTTCGCCATGGTTTCGATTGCCGCGTTGACCTCGGCCATCTCGATGATCGAAGCCACGGTGGCCTACCTCAACGAGAAGCACGGCATCAGCCGCGTCAAGGCCGCCATGGGCGCGGGTGCGGTGCTGCTGGTGATCAGCCTGCTGGCGATGCTCTCGTTCAACCTGATGGCTGGCTGGACGCCGCTGGGCAAGAACTTCTTCGACTGGCTCGATTACCTGACCTCGCGCTGGATGATGCCACTGGGCGGGATCTTCATCGTGATATTTGCCGGCTATGCGCTGCGCAGCGAGATCATGCGTGAAGAGCTGGATCTGCCGCCGCTGGGGTATGCGCTCTGGCTGTTCATGGTGCGCTACGTCTGCCCGGTGCTGATCACCATGGTCTTCCTGCACGCCCTCGGCTGGCTGGGCTTCGATCCTCTGGTGCGCTGGTACTGGATTGTCGGAGCCGTGGTGGTGCTGACCCTCCTCGGTGAGGGGTTGCGCCCGCGGGTCATGCCGGCTTTGGCAGGACGCTGAGTTCGGCAATATTGCTCGCTGATTAACAAAACGGCATGCCTGCAGGGCATGCCGTTTTTGTTTGCAGGCTGATCACAGGGGCGCCCTCAAAAAGCCATGCCGCTCGTCTGAAAGCCGTAATGGTTTACGGCAAAAAGCACGGCTGGCGGGGCCTGTGGGCTGATTCGATTAGAGGGTGCCTCAAGCTTGAGCCCCTCCGGCCGAAAGCACGTGCTAGCAGGACGCTACGCAAGGAAAGGATTGCCGATTCGATCCAGACCTATCCGGACACGCGCCCATGCCTAGCCGTCTCAAATTCAGCCACAAGATTCTGTTGGCTGCGTCACTCGTCGTGATCGCGACGTTCGCCCTGTTCACGCTGTACAACGATTACCTGCAACGCAGCGCCATTCGCCAAAACCTCCAGCGTTATCTGGACGAGATGGGCGAGGTGACTGCGCACAACATTCAAAACTGGCTGTCCGGCCGCATTCTGCTGGTCGAAAGCGCCGCACAGTCGATTGCCAACGACGATTCGGACGCCGGTGTGGTCGATCTGCTGGAGCAGCGGGCACTGACCTCGACCTTCAACTTCACCTATCTGGGCGAGCAGAGCGGCCGTTTCACCATGCGTCCGGAAGACGAGATGCCTGCCAACTACGACCCTCGCGTTCGGCCCTGGTACAAGGACGCGGTGTCCGCCGGCGGTACAACCCTGACCGAACCCTATGTCGATGCGGCTACCGGAGAGCTGGTCATTACCATTGCCACACCGGCACAAAGCGCCGGTCAGACCGTCGGTGTGGTGGGTGGTGATCTGGGGTTGAAGGCATTGGTGGAGATCATCAATGCGCTGGACTTCCAGGGCATGGGCTATGCCTTCCTGGTCAGCGGTGACGGCAAGGTGCTGGTCCATCCCGACAAGAACAAGGTGATGAAGACCCTGGCTGAGCTCTATCCAGAGAGCACGCCGTCGCTGACCAGTGGCTACAGCGAGGCAGAACTCGACGGTGAAAAGCGCATCCTCAGCTTTAGCCCCGTCCCTGGCCTGCCCTCGGTGACCTGGTATGTCGGTGTATCGGTGTCCAAGGAAAAAGCCTACGCCGCGCTGTCCAGCTTCCGTACCACAGCGTTGTTGGCCACGGTGATTGCCGTGGTGTTCATCCTGGTGTTGCTGGGCATGCTCATTCGCGTGCTGATGCGCCCGTTGACCGACATGGGTCGGGCCATGGCCAACATTGCAGAAGGCGAGGGCGATCTGACCCGCCGCTTGATCGTGCAATCGCAGGACGAATTTGGTGTGCTGGCAATGGCCTTCAACCGTTTCGTAGAGCGTATCCACGGCTCCATCCGGGAAGTGTCATCGGCGACCGAGCAGGTCAACGAAGTGGCGCAGCGCGTGCTGGCCGCCTCCAACTCCTCGATGATCAACTCCGACGAGCAGTCCAGCCGCACCAACAGTGTGGCCGCCGCGATCAACCAGCTCGGCGCCGCCGCGCAGGAGATCGCCCGCAACGCAGCCGACGCTTCGCAGCAGGCCAGCGGTGCCAGCCACCAGGCCGAAGACGGCCTCAAGGTGGTCGAGCGCAACATCGAGGCGATGAAGCAGCTGTCGAACAATATCAGTGCCTCCTGCCAGCAGATCGAGGCCCTCAATAGTCAGACCGTTGGCATCGGCCAGATACTTGATGTGATCAAGGGCATCTCCGAACAGACCAACCTGCTGGCGCTGAACGCTGCTATTGAAGCGGCGCGTGCCGGTGAAGCCGGGCGGGGTTTTGCGGTGGTCGCCGATGAAGTGCGCAGCCTGGCGCACCGCACCCAGACCTCGGCGCAAGAGATCCACGGCATGATCGAGAAGCTGCAGGTCGGTGCCCGCGACTCGGTGAGCACCATGACCGAGAGTCAGCGCCAGAGCGAGGCCAGCGTCGGCATTGCCAACCAGGCCGGCGAGCGCCTGGGCAGTGTGACTCTGAGCATCGGTGAGATCGACGCGATGAACCAGTCGGTGGCCACTGCGACCGAGGAGCAGACCTCGGTGATCGAGTCGCTGAACATGGACATCACCGAGATCAACACGCTGAATCAGGAGGGCGTGGAGAACCTGCAGTCCACGTTGCGGGCCTGTGGTGATCTGGAACAGCAGGCGGCGCGGTTGAAGCAGTTGGTGGGGAGTTTTCGGATATGATCCGGGGTTGATGAAAAGGGCGCTTCGGCGCCCTTTTTGTTTTGACGAGTTTGCGTTGCCGCGGGCGTTGGGGACACCGAGTCCCTGGTGCGAATTTTTGTGCTGCGGGCCCGCGTGGTTAGCCGATTGATTGGGTTGTTTTGGGCATTGGTTTCGCCCTGCTGGGCGAGTCACTTTTTCCAAACGCGGAAAAAGTAACCAAAAACGCTTGCCCCTGCATCCGGCCCCGGCTGCGCCGGGGTTCCCTCGCTCCGGCGACGTTCCAGGGGCCCGCCGCCAAGGGCCATCCCTGGCCCATCGCGGCTCTCGCGGCATCCATGCCGCTCAACCCCTTCCACGCCACCTGCGCTCGGCCTCCTAAAAGGGGCGATTCGATGGTGTCTGATAGGCCGTGCAACGAAGCGGTTGTGCGAGTTTTCTAGACGATAAGAAGTGTGGGTAACGCGAAGCTTACCCACCGATTTTTGAGTGCAACGTTCGAGACCAGTCGCTACGAGGCTGACGGGGCTCGGGACCGAGTCGTCTGGGCGTTTTCAACAGCAACGAAGCGCCTTCCTCACTTAAGGGCGAACAGTCTCGTAGGATGGGTGCAACCCATCGAACTCTTGCGATGGGCTTCGCCCATCCTACCGCCTGAAGCCCACCGCACAACGCTTATGCTTTTGATCTCTGGTACAGACCATCAGACGCCGCCGAACGCCCCTTCAGAAGGCCGAATGTAATCCGCGCGGAGGGGAGCGAGCGGCATGGATGCCGCGAGAGGCGTAAAGGGCCACGGATGGCCCTTGTACGCCGGCCCTCGGAGCGCGGATAGAATGAGGGAAGTCTCGCGAAGCGAGACCCGTATGCAGGGGCAAAGCGTTTTTGCTTACTTTTTTCGCGTTTGGAAAAAGTGAGTCGCCCGGCAGGGCGAAACCAATGCAACAGTCCACTCGATAATGGGCTCCGTCATCGAGCCCGAAGTGAAACAAGTTCTCGCTCGATCACAGCCAAGTACGTGCCCGGTTCGTCACGGTGCGCATGCAGTCACGATTGACCGATTCCCCCCTCCCACGGTCCAGATAAACCAAGGCCCGCCAATCTCGGGCCACCCGACCACAGGAGACCCTCATGAAAATCCTCATCGTCCTCACATCCCACGACAAACTCGGCGACACTGGCAAGCCGACCGGCTTCTGGCTCGAAGAATTCGCCGCCCCTTACTACGTGTTCAAGGATGCCGGCGCTGAGATCGTATTGGCCTCACCCAAGGGTGGCCAGCCGCCGCTGGATCCGAAAAGTGATGCGCCGGATGCTCAGACCGAGATGACCAAGCGTTTCAAGAACGATGCCGAATCCCAGGCGCTGCTGGCTAATACCCGCAAGCTGGACGAGGTATCGGCAGCGGACTTCGATACGGTGTTCTACCCCGGTGGCCATGGCCCGCTGTGGGATCTGACCGGCAACGCGACCTCCATCGCCCTGATCGAATCCTTCATCCAGGCGCGCAAGCCAGTGGCGGCGGTCTGCCATGCGCCAGCGGCGCTGGTACAGGTGCGCGGCGTCGACGGTGAGTATTTGGTCAAAGGTAAGCGCGTGACCGGCTTTACCAACACCGAGGAAGAGGGCGTGCAGCTCACCGACGTGGTGCCGTTTCTGCTGGAAGACAAACTCAAGGAGATCGGGGGCGATTACAGCAAGGGGCCGGACTGGTCGTCCTATGTGCTGGTCGATGGCCTGCTGGTCACAGGCCAGAACCCAGCGTCCTCGGAAGAGGCTGCCCGCGAGTTGCTCAAACTGTTGAAGGCCGGCTGAGCCTCGTTCAGCTCTACAGTCCGCTCGGCCATGCCAGGGATTCGGCGTGGCTGCAGGTCTCGAACAGCGGTTTGCTGAACAGATAGCCCTGCATCAGGCTGATGCCCAGGTCGCGCAAGGCCTTGCATTCGTCCGCTGTTTCCACGCCCTCGGCGATCACCTGAATGCCCAGCTCGCTGCACATGCCCACCGTGCCGCGGACGATGGCCTGGCGCGAGTGGCTTTGGTCGATGCCACGGATCAGGTCCATGTCGAGTTTGATGATGTCCGGCTGGAAGTCGGCCAGCAGGTTGAGCCCGGCAAAGCCGGCGCCAAAGTCGTCGATGGCGGTGAGAAAGCCGATGCGCTGGTACTCACGGAAGACCTCGGTCAGCCACTTGGCATCACTGATGCGCTCGCCTTCGACCGTCTCGAAGATAATCTGCTCGATGGGGAAGTTGTGCGCGCGGGCAGCTTCCAGCGTTGAGCGGATGCACAGCTCCGGGCGATAGATGGCGTTGGGCATGAAGTTGATCGACAGCTTGCTCTGCATCTGGAGCTGGGCCGCGGTCTTGATAGCCTTGACCCGGCAGGCCTGGTCGAAGCGGAAGCGGTTGTCCTCGGTCACCTGTGCCAGCACGCTGGGCGCCGGTTCGCCGTTCACGCCTCGTACAAGGGCTTCGTGAGCGAAGATCTGGCGCTTGGCAGTGTCCACGATCGGTTGGTAAGCGTAGCTGAAGCGAAAGCCGAGACGCTCGCCACTCGCGCAGCTGGGGCAGGCCCCGTGCTCGCTGGCTGAATGACAGGCGTATTCGTGTGGAGCAGGGTTGCCGACGGTGTGGCTATGAATCATGGTCGAGCTCGTTCAAAACCTATTGCTGAAGATAGCGGCTACCCTGGCTTGCGCTAGAGCCCGTTCGTCACCGGACCGCTCAGTCACCGGAATAAATAGCAGGCCTATATGGTAGGCCAGAATCGACCCAGCATGATGGCCAAATGCTACGACATAAAGGCGGCGTCTGAGTTCCAGGCTTTCTGGGAGAAGCTTGATAGGTGGAAAGCAGCGGCGAGCTAGCCGCGCTCCGTTGGCGGCATCGCTTGAGCGCGGAGAGGCTTCGATGTTGATCCGAGCCGGAGAGAGGCTGGTCATGCCGCCGGCCTCCAGGCTCCGAGCGAGTGGCGTGTGATCAGCCGATAACGCGGGCGATGGACGCCGCCAACTGATCAAGCCGCGCAGCGTCCAGCCCGGCGATATTCGCCCGCCCGCTTTCGACCAGATACACCGCATTCTCGCGCCGCAGGCGCAGCACCTGCTCGGCGGTGAGGCCGGTGTAGGAGAACATCCCGCGTTGTTGCGCGATATGCGCAAAGCGTTCAGCTAACCCATAGGGCGCAAGCGCTTCCACCAGCCCCTGGCGCAAACCGGCGATGCGCTCGCGTTTGGCGGCGACTTCCTGTTGCCAGAGCTGACGCAGCTCGGGGTTGGCGAGGATCGTCGCCACCACAGCAGCACCGTGGGACGGCGGTGTCGACCAGAGGTTGCGCGCCACCGAGGCGAACTGGCTGCGCACATCGATCAGCGACTCGCCGTCAGCCGCGACCACGATCAACGCACCGGTGCGTTCGCGGTACAGGCCGAAGTTCTTCGAGCAGGAACTGGTGATCAGCACCTCGGGTAACGCCTCGACAAACAGGCGGACGGCCCAGGCGTCTTCATCCAGGCCGTCGCCGAAGCCCTGGTAGGCGAAGTCGAACAGTGGCAGTAGCGCTCGCTGCCGCACGATGTCCAGCACTTGTTGCCAGTCGTCCCGGCTCAGGTCGTAGCCGGTGGGGTTGTGGCAGCAAGCGTGCAGCAGCACTAAATCACCGCTGGGGATTTGCTCCAGCGCGGCGAGCATGCTCGGCACGTCCAGCTTGTTCTGCGCGTCGACGTAGGGGTAATGCTCGACCTTCAAGCGGGCCGCGGCGAACAGAGTTTCGTGGATCGGCCAGGTTGGATCGCTGAGCCAGAGGCTGCGACCCGGCAGGCACTTGGCGATGAAGTCGCCCACCAGCCGCAGGGCACCGGTGCCGCCCGGGGTTTGAGTGCAGCCTGCGCGGTGCTCGGTCAGGGCGGGTGAACCTTCGCCGAGCACCAGTTTCAGCAGCTGCTCACCGAACAGCGGATCACCATGGCCGCCGATGTAGCTCTTGGTCTGCTCGCTGTCGATCAATCGCTGCTCGGCCAGCTTCACCGCCTTGGGGATCGGCGTCAGGCCCAAGGCATCCTTGTAGACGCCGACACCTAGGTCGAGCTTGGCCGGATTGGGGTCGGCCCGATAAGCATCGAGCAGACCGAGAATCGGGTCGCCAGGCACCCGCGCCACGTCAGCAAACTGCTTCACTTGCGACCCTCGGCGTTTTTCGCGACCTCGTCGGTGCGCGCGGCCATGATGAAGTCGTTGCGATGCAGACCTTTGATCGAGTGGCTCCACCAGGTCACGGTGACCTTGCCCCATTCGGTGAGAAGGCCTGGGTGATGACCCTCGGCTTCGGCGATCTCGCCGACGGCGTTGGTAAAGGCCAGGGCGTGCTTGAAATTCTTGAACAGGAAGACCTTCTCCAGCTCCATGTGGCCGTCGCGGGTTTCGATGTTCCAGTCCGGGATCTGCTTGATCAGCTCGGCCAGTTCGTCATCGGACACCTTGGGTGCGTCGGCGCGGCAGGCTTCGCAGTGGGCTTGGGTGAGGGCAGTCATGGCTTGGTCCTTGTGGTGAGTCATAAGAGTTAAGCAGCGTAGGGTGGAAAACCGCGAAGCGTTTTCCACGCGTCTGCTTCGGTCTTCACGACGTCGAGCAACAGCGCCATCCGAAACGATGGACGCGTGGATGAGCCTTCGGCGTCATCCACCCTACGCCGCTTTAGGTGGAAACTTCGGCTGGTGCAGGCCCAGCTTCATGGCGGTGCGGACGTGGGCCATGATGTCTTCATGGGCCACGTCGAACAGCCGCTTGAGCTCCGGCAGAACGAAGTAGACCGGCTGCAGGATGTCGATGCGATAGGGCGTGCGCATGGCTTCGACCACATCGAACACCTGGTGCTCGGGTTCGTCGGAAAGGCTGTAGAGCGTTTCCTTTGGCGAGGAAAGGATGCCGCCGCCATAGATGCGACGTCCGGCTGAAGTTTCCACCAAGCCGAATTCGATGGTCATCCAGTACAGCCGCGCCAGGTAGACGCGCTCTTCCTTGGTCGCCTTGAGGCCGAGTTGGCCATAGGTGTGGGTGAATTCGGCGAACCAGGGGTTGGTCAACAGTGGGCAGTGGCCAAAGATCTCGTGAAAGACGTCAGGCTCCTGCAGGTAATCCAGTTCTTGCGGGGTGCGGATAAAGGTCGCGACCGGGAAGCGCTTGCTGGCGAGCAGCTCGAAAAAGGTCTGGAAGGGAATCAACGCCGGAACCCGAGCGACCTGCCAGCCGGTGGTCGCGTCCAGCACGCGGTTGATTTCGCCCAGCTGGGGAATGCGGTCGTGGGGCAGAGCAAGCTGCTCGATGCCGTCCAGATACTCCTGGCAAGCGCGGCCGTCTAGCAGTTTCAGCTGACGTTCAATCAGTGTTTGCCAAACCGCATGTTCAGCGTCCGGGTAGTGGGTGTGACCGTGCGCGTCCGGCTCGCGGGCAACGTATTGCGTGGCTTTCATCTGACCTCCTGAGCGGGGCGGCCGCCTGAGTCTTTGTTGTTATGGATGCCTCATCTGACCGCGGCATCCGTGCCTTGGCGAGGCCGCAGCCGGCTTGAGGGGTGACGCTAGATGCTTCTGCCCGTAACGAAATGATTACGATAGGGTCTGATCGGGCGAATATGACCTTGCTCGACGTTGTTTCTGTCAAATAATCTTGACGAAAATCAACGGTGATCGGCAGAAAGTCCGCCGCCGCTTATAACAACAAGCCCAAAGGCACCCTTGCATGCGTATCAAGATTCATTGCCAGAACCGCATTGGCATCCTCCGTGACATGCTCGAACTGCTGGTCGACTACGGTATCAACGTGGCGCGCGGCGAAGTCGGCGGTGAGCACGGTAATGCGGTCTACCTGCACTGCCCCAACCTGATGAACCTGCAGCTTCAGGCGCTGCGGCCGAAGATCGAAGCGCTGCAAGGCGTGTTCGAGGTGCGCAAGGTCGGCCTGATGCCCAGCGAGCGGCATTCGCTGGAGCTCAATGCGCTGCTCGGCGCGCTGGAGTTTCCAGTGCTCTCCATCGACATGGCCGGTGCCATCGTGGCGGCCAACCGTGCCGCGGCGCAGCTGCTCGGGGTTCGCGTGGATGAGGTGCCGGGCATGAGCCTGTCGCGCTACGCCGAGGATTTCGATCTGCCGGAGCTGGTGCGAGCGAACAAGGCGCGCATCAACGGCCTGCGCGTTACCATCAAGGGCGACGTCTTTCTCGCTGATATCGCGCCCCTGCAGTCGGAGCACGATGACAGCGAAGCCCTGGCCGGTGCGGTGCTGACGCTGCATCGCGCCGACCGGGTGGGCGAGCGTATCTACAACGTGCGCAAGCAGGAGTTGCGCGGCTTCGACAGTATCTTCCAGAGCTCGAAGGTGATGGCCGCCGTGGTCCGTGAAGCGCGCCGCATGGCCCCGCTGGACGCGCCGCTGCTGATCGAGGGCGAGACCGGCACCGGCAAGGAACTGCTGGCGCGCGCCTGTCACCTGTCCAGCCCGCGCGGGCAGTCGCCGTTCATGGCACTCAATTGCGCCGGCCTGCCGGAATCCATGGCCGAGACCGAACTGTTCGGCTACGGCCCTGGCGCCTTTGAAGGGGCACGCCCGGAAGGCAAGCTCGGTCTGCTGGAGTTGACCACCGGCGGCACCCTGTTCCTCGACGGCGTCGGGGAGATGAGCACGCGCTTGCAGGCCAAGCTCGTGCGCTTTCTGCAGGACGGCTGCTTTCGACGGGTGGGCAGTGACGAGGAGGTCTATCTCGATGTGCGGGTGATTTGCGCGACGCAACTGGACCTGTCCGAACTCTGCGCCAAGGGCGAGTTTCGCCAGGACCTGTATCACCGCCTCAATGTGCTGTCGCTGCACATTCCACCTCTGCGTGAATGCCTGGACGGGCTGGAGCCGCTGGCGCTGCACTTTCTTGACCAGGCCAGCCGGCAGATCGGTTGCGCTTTGCCGAGCCTCTCACCGGCGGCCCTTGAGCGTTTGGCCGGCTATCACTGGCCGGGCAACGTCAGGCAACTTGAGAACACGCTGTTCCAAGCGGTTTCGCTGTGCGAGGGCGGCGTGATCAAGCCTGAGCACATCCGGCTGCCCGACTACGGGACGCCGGCACCGCTGGGCGATTTTTCGCTGGAGGGCGATCTGGGCAATATCGTCGGACGCTTCGAAAAAGCGGTGTTGCAGGAGCTGTATCAACGCCATCCCAGCAGCCGGCTCTTGGGCAAGCGGCTAGGGGTTTCGCATACCACCATCGCCAACAAGTTACGTGAGCACGGGATCGGCAAGGAGGGCTGATTGCCGCCACGGCGCAGCAAGGACCTGTAGGAGCCAGCTTGCCAGCGAATCCGGGGTGGGGCGAGGTACTGGCGTCGCGTTTGACGGCAGGATATCGAGCCGGCTCGCGCCAAGGATGAGCCGCGAGCCGTGGCCTGGCGGATCTAGTGCACGGCCTGGGTCACCGCGTCGATCAGGGCTTGCAGGTCGATCGGTTTGCGCAGGTGCAGGGTGAAACCGGCGGCTTTGGCTGTTTCCACGTCGCGCAGCGTGCCGTAGCCAGTCAGGGCGATGCTTGGCGTGTTGCTGTTAACGCCTTTGGCGCGAATCGAGGTCATCATCTTGTGGCCATCGATCTCCGGCATGCCGATGTCGGAGACGATCACGTCGAATGGCGTCTGTTCGGCCAGCTCGATACCCAGGGCGCCGCCGTTCGCGGTGGTGACCTGCGCACCTTCGCTTTCCAGCAGTTCGCACATGGTTTCGAGGATGTCGGGGGAATCATCCACCAGCAGAATGCTGATGCCAGCGAGGCCGCCGATCTCGTCGTTATTGGCCTGGTCGCTGAGTTCGATTTCGGTCTGCAAGTGGATCGGTAACCAAACGCTGAAGCGCGCGCCGCGATTGATGCCTTCGGAGAACGCTTCGATGCGCCCGTTGTGTGCTTCGACCAGCTGCTTGACCAGCGCCAGGCCGATGCCTAAGCCGTGTTTGGAGCGTTGCGCATGCTGCATTTCAGCTTGCCCGAACATGTCGAATACCTTGGGGAGGAAGTCCGCTGAGATGCCTTCACCCGTGTCGATGACGTCAAGTCTCGCCTGGTCGCCCTCGCGCTCGAGCTGAACGCAAATGCGGTCGCCACCCTTGGTGAATTTCCAGGCATTGTTCAGCAGGTTCCAGATGATCTGATCCAGGCGGGTCGGATCGGCATGGATGTAGATCGGTTGTTCGGGCTTGAACACCTCGAAGGTGACATTTTCCGTCTGAGCCAATGGCGCGAACACCGCTTCGATGCCGCGAAGCACGTCTTCGTACAGCAGGGTCGCGAACTGCAGCTTGAGTTTGCCGGTGCGGATGCGCGATACATCCATCAGGTCGTCGATGATCCGCGACTGGCTGCGAACCGCGTTCTGGATCGCCTGAATCGCCTTGCGCAGGTTCGGAGCGTGCTTCGCGACCTGGGAGCGTCCGATCAGATCGGTGTTCAGTTGGATCAGGTTCAGTGGGTGCTTGAGTTCATGCGATAGCACGGCAAAAAATTGATCCTTCTGCAAGTTGGCGGCCTGAATCAGCTCCAGCTCGCTTTGCTGCTCCGAGTTCTGCTGGCGCTCTTCGGTGAGGTCGCGGGCAATTTTGGTCAGGCCGGTGATCGCTCCATCCTGGTTGATCAGCGGATTGATCAGCCCACTGATAAAGCGCCGCGAGCCGTCGCGTCTCAGATGCCAACGCTCGTCCGCCGCTTGGCCCTGTTCCAGGGCGCGTTGCCGCTCCGCTTCGGGTACACCGGCCAGGCGATCCTCTTCGGTGTAGACCAGGTCTATGCTCTGGCCGATGATTTCCTGCTCGGTGTAGCCGAAGATGTCCTGCGCGCCGCAGTTCCATGTGGTGATCAAACCGTCGCAGTCGAAGGTGATGATGGCGTAGCCGCGGGTGCTCTGCGCAAGCTGGCGCAAGTGCGTCTGACCAGCCTCGAGCTGCTGTTCGGCATGGCGCCGTTCGGTGATATCGATGAAGGTCAGCACGGCGCCCTGAATGCGATCTTCCTGGGTCCTGTAGGGCAGGAAGCGCGCCAGGTACCAGCGGTTGTTGTCGTGGTTGCGGACCTCGCGCTCGATCAGCTGGAGCCCTTCGAACGCGCTCGCCGCATTTTCGTGTAACTGCGGGTAGTCGAGGCGATGGGTGATGTCCAGCAGCGAGCGGCCGGCGTCGGCGCTGATGACGTTGAAGATGTCGCGCGCGCGTGGGGTAAACCATTTGATGCGCATCTGGCGGTCGACAAACAGGGTGGCAATGTCAGTCGAGGAAATCAGGTTCTGCAGGTCATCGTTGATCTTGCTGGTTTCGTCGACCTTTTCCTTGAGCTCGGAATTGACCGTTGTCAGCTCCTCGTTGATCGCCTGCAGCTCTTCCTTGCTGGTTTCCAGCTCCTCGGTGGCCGAGCGAAGTTCTTCGTTGATCGCCTGCAGTTCCTCATTGGAGGCGCGCAGCTCCTCGGTGGAGGTTTCCGAGTGCTCCATGGTGACCTGCAACTGCTCCTTGGTGTGCTGCAGTTCGGCTTCGAGCTGCGTCAGGACGCTGTCCTTGGTCACGGTTTCGGCCGGTAGGCTGCTCTCGATGCAGGCCTCGACTTCGTCGAACAGCACCAACATATAGTCACTGCCCGACTCGTTGTCGCGGAACGGCCGGACCACAATGTTCACGTAGTAGTTACGGCCTTCGCGCTCCAGCCGGACACGGCGCGCCTCGATGCTCTTACCGGTGTGGGTCGCCTGATACAGCGCGGTGCGCAGCTCCAGGCGCAGCTGCGGATGGATCAATGTGGTCAGGTTGAGAGAAGGCTCGCCGCCGACATAGCGCAGGAAGCTGCCGGCGCGATCAGACATGTGCACGATCTCGCCTTCCTGATTGGCGATCACGCTGGGTGGCGCGTACTGCTCCAGGGCGCGCCGGTGGATATCGGCAAAGGAGAACTTCCGGTTGCGCCGCGACGGCTCGCTCGAGGGCAGCCGCGCCGGCATGCTTGGAGCGATGCCCTGGAAGGGGGCCGTCGGTGCGCGGCGCAGCGCTGGACTGACTTCCAGCGCGCGGTAGACGTGGTGCTTCTTGTCCACGGCGGTGAACAGCTGGCTGCAGGCGTCAGCGGTTTCCGAGCTGCCGAGAAACAGGTAGCCGCCGGGGTTGAGCGCGAAGTGGAATATACGCAGCACTTCCATCTGGATATCCCGGTCCAGGTAGATCATCAGGTTGCGGCAGGAGATCAGGTCGAGGCGGGAAAATGGCGGGTCGCGCAGTATATTGTGGCGGGCGAAGAGCATCCGCTCGCGCAACTCCTTTTGCATGCGGAACTGGTTCTGTTCCTTGGTGAAATACCGTCGTAGCCGGTCCGGTGGCACGTCGGTGACGATGGCGTGCGGGTAGACGCCGGCGCGTGCCGTGTCCAGGGCGCGGTCGTCAATGTCGGTGGCGAATAACTGCAGCTGAATCTCGCCGCTCACCCCGCTGCTGCCGACCTGGTCGGCTAGCAGCATGCCCAGCGAGTAGGCTTCTTCACCTGTGGAACAGGCCGCCGACCAGACGCGGATGGCCTTTTCTTCCGACCCGAGCTTGCGCTGGATGATGTTCGGGATGATATTTCGTTCCAGTGCTTCGAAGGCGTCGCGGTCGCGGAAGAAGTTGGTGACCCCGATGAGCATGTCGGCGAGTAGTGCGGGAGTTTCTTCCGGGTGGTTTTGCAGATGGCGGGCATAGCTCGACATATCGCGCAAGGCGTTGACCTGCATGCGCCGCTCGATACGGCGCAACACCGTGGCTTGCTTGTAATGACGGAAGTCGTGGCCGGTGCGGGCTCGCAGGGCCGCGAGAATCTCGCGCAGCGCCAGTTCGTTGGGCTTGGATTGAGTATGCGCCTGGGCGTATTCGACCTCGCCTTCAGGAAGGTTCTTTTCCTCGATCTCACTTGGCGGCGACAGCGGATCCTTCCGGGCGAGCAAGCCTTGGAGATTCTGCGACAACCCGACCAGTCGCTGAGGAATCTCCGCCACCGGTAACACGATGTCGACCATGCCGGTCGCGATGGCGTTGCGTGGCATGGCCTCATAGTCGGCATCTTCCGGCGTCTGCGCAAAGGTCACGCCACCTTGTTCCTTGATGCGCGACAGGCCCACCGAGCCGTCGGCGCCGCTGCCGGATAGTACGACGCCTATCGCGTGGTTGTGATGTACATCCGCCAGCGTGCGAAAAAACAGGTCGATGGCGACCTGAGGGCCGCGCTCACGCTCCGGTTGCTGCAGGCGCAGGTAGCTGTCATTCATCAACAGGTCCAGGGCCGGAGGGATCACGTATATATGGTTGCGCTCGATTGTTACGGCCTGCGTGACCTGTAGCACCGGCATCTTGGTGACGTTCTGAATGATCTTGTCGACATTGCTCTCATGCTTGGGTGAGAGGTGCATGATCACCACGAATGCCATGCCGCAGTCGTTCGGCATGTGCTCGAAGAAGGTCATCAGGGCTTGAATGCCACCCGCCGAGGCGCCGATGCCGACCACCGGAAACTCAAGCGTGCTTCGGGTCAGAAGGCTGTTCTTGGGCGTCGATGGCTCAGGGCTGGTGCTCATCAATTCCTCTGCGTTTGTATGGACGTTCCGGGTTGTCTAGGGGGAGACAGCCAGCCGGGCGAGGAAATTCATCCGTCAGGCATGACGCCGCCGAACGGATGATAAGGCTTTTGTGAACGTGATTTCTGCCGACGCGAAGCCTGAGTTCTGGTGCCGTGGCTGTATCAGCACTCGATAATGTTCACCGCCAGCCCACCGCGAGCGGTCTCCTTGTATTTGCTTTTCATGTCGGCCCCGGTCTGGCGCATGGTGCGGATCACCTTGTCCAGTGAGATGAAGTGCTTGCCGTTACCGCGCAAGGCCATGCGTGCCGCGTTGATCGCCTTGACCGAGCCCATGGCGTTGCGCTCGATGCAGGGCACCTGAACCAGCCCGCCGACCGGGTCGCAGGTCAGGCCAAGGTTGTGCTCCATGCCGATTTCAGCGGCGTTTTCGACCTGCTGCGGCGTGCCCCCGAGTACTTCGCAGAGGGCGCCAGCCGCCATGGAACAGGCCACGCCCACTTCGCCCTGGCAGCCAACCTCGGCGCCGGAGATCGAGGCGTTTTCCTTGTAGAGGATGCCGATGGCCGCTGCGGTCAGGAGAAAATGCACGATGCCGTCTTCGTTGGCGCCGCGGATGAAGCGCATGTAGTAGTGCAGCAGGGCCGGGATGATTCCGGCCGCGCCGTTGGTTGGCGCCGTCACCACACGGCCGCCCGCGGCGTTCTCTTCGTTGACGGCCAGCGCGTAGAGGTTGACCCAGTCGAGTACACAGAGCGCGTCACGTAGGTTGGCTTCGGGGTGCTCGCTGAGCTGACGGTAGAGGCCGGCGGCGCGGCGCTCGACTTTCAGCCCGCCGGGCATTAGCCCTTCGGTGTTGCACCCGGCCTGTACGCACTCCTGCATCACTTGCCAGATCTTCAGCAGGCCTGCTCGTGTTTCGGCCTCGGGGCGCCAGGCGGCCTCGTTGGCCAGCATCAATTGGCTGATGGAGAGGTTATGCGTGTCGCACAGTTCGAGCAGTTCGCTGGCGCTGTGAAAGGGAAAGGGCAGTGGCGTGGTGTCCTCGACGATGCGGTCATCGCCCGCAGCCTGCTCATCGACAACAAAGCCTCCGCCCACCGAATAGTATTCGCGGCTGCGCAACTGCAGCCCGGCGACGTCGAAGGCGCGAAAGATCATGCCGTTGGGGTGGAATGCCAGTGGCTTACGGATGAATTGCAGATCGTTACTGGTCTCGAATCGAATGAGTTTTTCGCCCAGCAGGCGCAGCTCGTGGGATTCGCGCATCGCTGCCATGCGCGGGGGGATGCTGCGGGTATCGATGTCCTCGGGCCGCTCACCTTCAAGACCCAGTAAAACGGCCTTGTCGCTGCCGTGGCCCTTGCCGGTGGCACCGAGAGAGCCGTACAGCTCGACTTTCAGGTGCTCGGTTGCCGCAAGCAGGTCGTCGCGTCTGAGCCCCTCGGCAAAACGTAACGCGGCGCGCATCGGCCCCACCGTATGCGAGCTGGACGGGCCGATACCGATCTTGAACAGGTCGAATACGCTGAGTGACATGGAGGGCTCCGTGGCGAACAGGCTTGTTATTCAGCCTAGACCGTCGCTGCAATCGAGCCGTTGCAAAAGTCGCCGCTGCGCTCGTTTTTTTCAACGAGTCGCCTCCGTGCCGCCCCAGGGATTGGCTTCGAGGCTGTTATGCACGGCCGTCGCCGCCTGCGCTGCCTGGCCGATGGCAACGGTCATCTGTTTCAGGCCCACGGTCACATCGCCGATGGCATAGAGGCCGCGCAGGCTGGTTTGCAGGTGGTCGTCCACCCAGATGCCACCGCACTCGTCACAGTCGGCGCCCAGCTGCAGCGCCAGGTCGGAGCGAAACCGCGCGCCCAGGCTGGGGTAGATGATGTCGAAATGGTGCCGTTCGCCGCTGCAGGTCAGCAGCTCGATGCCGGTGTCGCAAGGATGCAGGGATTCCACACGGTCGCTGATTACCCGAATGTCATAGTGCTCGGCCAACGCGATAGCTTGGTCGCAGGCATCGGGCTCGCCGTGCACCACCACTGTTACGTGAGCCGTGAAGGTGCGTAGGAACACCGCATGGCTGATGGCGTTTTCCGCCTCGCCATAGACGGCGACATTGTCCCCGTCGACCTCGTAGCCGTCGCAGATCGCACACAGCCGGACCTTGCCCTCACCGATGGCCCGCTCGACATCCGGCATGTCCGGCAGGGTGTCCTCAATCCCGGTGGCGAGGATGATTCGTCGAGTCAAGCAGGTGGCATCGCCATAACGCACGCTGAAGCCATCGGCATGGGGCTCGATGCACTCGACCCGGCCTTGCTCGAGCCGCGCGCCATACCCCTTGGCCTGCTCGCGCAGGCGCGCCAGCAGGTCGTTACCGTTGATGCCCGGCGGGAAGCCGGGATAGTTGTGCGACCGCGGAATCCATGAGGCACGGCTGGAGCCGGCATCGATGACCATGCAACTGCGGCGGAAGCGGGCGAGATAGAGCGCTGCCGTCAGTCCGCCCGGCCCACCTCCGACAATCAGGCAGTCGATCACGGTGGGGTTCGGCGATGAGGGGGGCGAAAGCTCGTTCATGGCTGACCGGATGGCTGAGGGTGTTGCCTGTAGAAAGGGGCAGCGGATCGAAAGTTCGGCCGTTCCGATGAGTGAGATGTGCTGTTTTGAGAGCTGGTTGGACTTTCTGGTGCTTGTGCCATCAAGGGTGATGGCCAAGACTTTCCGCCTCGGTTGGCACGGGCATTCAGTGTCCGGTTCGACGCCAACCGTATTCCAATAAAGGCCAGGCGCCGACCGCCGCAGTCGAGATGATCTGGCCACTCAAACCGAAGAATGGACGGACCGCGCTGCTGCGTGAGTCAGGTCTTGTCGTTGTCGATAAACCACTCGAGCGGTGCTCACGAGGCGCTGATTCGGGCTATTCCCGTTGGGGGTCAGATGTTCAAGTCTTGTGTTGCTGCGTTGGTCGCGGTCCTGTGTGGGTTGAGTGCTTCGGTCATGGCGGCCGAAGGAGAGCCTTTCGTCATCAAGTTCGCTCACGTCGTAGCCGACGACACGCCCAAGGGCAAAGGTGCGCTGCTGTTTCAGAAGCTGGTGCACGAGCGCCTGGCGGGCAAGGTCAAGGTCGAGGTCTACCCGAACTCGACACTGGTCGGTGATGCCGAGGAGATGCAGGCGCTGCTGAACAATGAGGTGCAGATCCTCGCACCGTCCCTGTCGAAGTTTGGCAAGTACACGAAAAAACTGCAGGTGTTCGACCTACCGTTTCTGTTCGACGACGAGGCTGCCGTCCAGCGCTTCCAGTCGCGTGAGACGAGCCGTGACCTGCTGCGCTCCATGGCCAATTCCGGCATCTATGGCCTCGCCTACTGGAACAACGGTCTGAAGCAGCTCTCCGCCACCCAGGCGTTGCGTCTGCCGGGCGATGCCGCTGGCTTGGCGTTTCGCATACAGCCCTCTGCCGTACTGGAGGCGCAGTTCAATGCGGTAGGTGCCAAGCCGGTGGTGCTGCCGTTCGCCGAGGTCTACAAGTCGCTGCAGGCGGGCGTGGTCCAGGGCGCCGAAAACCCCTGGTCGAACATCGCCAGCCAGAACATGCACAAGGTTCAGCCGTTCATCACCGAGAGTAATCACGGGGTGCTCAACTACATGCTGGTGACCAGCTCGAAGTTCTGGATGAGCATGCCCTTTGCAGTACGCTCCGAGCTCGAAGGCATCATTCTCGAGGTCACCCAAGCGGTGAATCAGGAGGCCGCCGCGCTGAACCAGCGCGACCGCGACCGAATACTCGCCAGCGGCAGCAGCAAGCTGATCGTCCTGACGCCCGAGCAGCGCCAAGCCTGGCGTGAAAAGATGATGCCGGTCTGGCAGTCCTACGAAAGCGAGATCGGTGCTGACGTGATCCGCGCCGCATTGACGGTCAATCGCAAGCGCTGATCCCCAGCCGCTCGGCTCGCCGACATCCGGGGTCGGCGAGCGCGTTGTCGTTCCTTTCACCCGCCCTCGCTCCATCCCGCACTGTTATTAGCGCTGGCGCGACGGCCTTCCTGACGAAACGGTATTGCTTCCAGCCCTTCGGCAGCCGGGCTGCCTGTCACGCAGGCGTGCTGTCAGGGCAGTTGCCAGCCGGTTGGCCTTCGACCTGGCGTTACCTCAACCGCCAGGCAACGGCAAGGCTTGCCTGCGACGGATGACGGTTATGGAATCGTCGATGCCGGTCTTGGCCGTTTGGTATCACCCTTCGGCTGTTAGGATTCTTGCGAAGCGCGTACCTGAGCTCGTGTGCAGCAGAGGGGCGCTCCGTCTTTGTGCTTGTTTCCGATGTGCCAACCCAGAAGAAGGAGAACAGCAGGTGGCGACCAATCCTGGACAGACCACGGCAACGTCCGTGGAAAGCATTCCCGCACCGACCGGGGCGGCCAACCTGATCGATACCGACTACGTCATCGGTCAGGACAACATCAAACGCAAGTTTTTCGATGTGCACGGCAAGGTGTTCATCATCTCGGCCCTGACCATCGTGCTTTTCGTGGTCGTCACACTCGCCCTGCGCAGTGAGGTCGAACCGCTGTTCACCGCGCTTCGCGACTGGTTGACCAGTAACATGGCCTGGTTTTTCATCGGCTCGGCAAACATCTTCGTCTTGCTGTGCGTGGGGTTGATTCTTTCACCTCTGGGCAGGGTGCGCTTGGGAGGAAGGGAGGCGACACCGGACTATTCCTATACCGGATGGTTCTCCATGCTGTTTGCCGCGGGTATGGGGATCGGCCTGATGTTTTACGGGGTGGCCGAACCTATGTCCCACTTCTCTACCGCTTTGGGCGGGGCCACGGTTGAGAATGGCGTGCGTACCGATTGGGCTCCGCTGGGCGCTGCCGGAGGTGATGCTCAGGCTGCCGCGAGCCTGAGCATGGCCGCCACGATTTTTCACTGGGGTCTGCACCCCTGGGCGGTCTACGCGATCGTGGCGCTGGCGCTGGCGCTGTTCTCTTTCAACAAAGGTCTGCCGCTGAGTATTCGCTCGATCTTCTACCCGCTGCTGGGTGAGCGAGTGTGGGGTTGGCCGGGGCATTTCATCGATATCCTCGCCGTGTTCGCGACCCTGTTCGGCCTGGCGACCTCCTTGGGGCTGGGCGCCCAGCAAGCGGCCGCCGGTCTCGAGTTCCTGTTCGGCATGCCTAATACCGACATGAGCAAAGTGCTGCTGGTTATCGGTATCACGGCAATCGCGCTGATGTCTGTGCTGGCGGGCTTGGACAAGGGGGTCAAGCGCCTGTCTGAGTTCAACATGGTGTTGGCGCTGCTGCTGTTGCTGTTCATCATCATTGTTGGTCCGACGCTGGCCATCGTGACGGGCTTCTTCAGCAATCTGGGTAGTTACCTGAGCAACCTGCCAGCGCTGTCCAATCCGATTGGCCGCGAGGACGTGAACTTCAGCCAGGGCTGGACCGCATTCTATTGGGCCTGGTGGATCAGCTGGTCGCCCTTCGTTGGTATGTTCATCGCCCGTGTCAGCCGCGGCCGTACCGTGCGCGAGTTCCTGATTGCTGTGCTGCTGGTACCTTCCCTTGTGTCAGTACTTTGGATGACCGCGTTCGGTGGCACCGCTCTCGGTCAGTTCGTCACCGACGGGTTCACCGGCGTACAGGATGCAGCGCTGGAACTGAAGCTGTTCGCCATGCTCGGTGAGCTACCACTGACCCAGATCAGCTCCTTTGTCGGTATCGTGCTGGTGGTGGTGTTCTTCGTCACCTCCTCGGACTCCGGCTCGTTGGTGATCGACACCATTACCGCCGGTGGCAAGGTCAACGCACCGGTGCCGCAGAGGGCTTTCTGGGCGGTGCTGCAGGGTGTGGTGGCCATTTCCCTGCTGCTGGGCGGCGGCCTGGTGGCGCTGCAGGCCATGGCGGTGTCCACCGGCCTGCCGTTTACCGTGGTCTTGCTGGTCGGTTGCGTGTCCATCGTCAAAGGGCTGATGAGTGAGCCCCGATAGCCTGGACTAGGCCTATCTCCAGGCGGCCCGGCTGCCTGGAGGGCGACACACAAAAGGGGGGGGCGGGGGGGGGGG
>NZ_JBCFXD010000009.1:0-203585 GCF_038562055.1 Stutzerimonas chloritidismutans
CCATGTGAGAGTAGGTCATCGTCAAGCTTCTACACCAAACCCCCGATCTTCGTAAGAGGATCGGGGGTTTGTCTTTGGGCGCTGAAAATTCGAAATCCGCGGCACCGTTCTGCCCGGTAAATGATTCCGTAGCCCCCGGCCACTGACTTTCAGAACGGGCGAGCTATCGCGGCCTGACTTGGCAGCTAAGGGAACACGAGAAAGTCATCAGTGGTCTGCGCGGGTTGCCGGACGCTTGCAGGCCTAGAGTCAGGCGCTGATACCGCGCCAGGACGACCCTCTGCTTCGAGCGAATCGCTCAATCCCGCGTTCCGGGCGGATGCATTCCGCGGTGCCTGGTCCTCTCTAGAAAGGTCGCTGGTTGCTCTGCTCTTGTTCAGTAAGCGTTGTGGTCCACGCGCCAAAATTCGCCTGGTGGCGAAGAGTTCGGCACTTTCAAAGGCGACCGCCTACGGCGCTGGTATCTGTTCAACGCAAAGGTCGTTCGGCTGGCGACCAGTGGTTGCTCATACGTACCAGTAGGAGGAGCGCCCCGCGGCGAACCAGCCCTTCGCCTGCACAATACCCAATAGAAGCAGCAGCGCTTCGGATCGGGGCGTTTTTCAAGCTTGGCGCAATACTCATTAAAGAATCTCGCCACCTGTCCGAATACCTGTGCAGGCGGCTCGCTTCGTTGCGAATCCGCCGGTGTCGTACAGGTTGTTCTCGGGGCTTGCAAATTATTTTCGACCGCCTCCTAAAGCTCACCGAAACGGCGCCGATAAGCTAATCGAATGCGAACTCAATGGGTGCCTGGGCAAACAGCCGGCCCGGAGTCGCAAGCTCAGGCAACCCAAGTAACTAGCGCCCTTGGAGGCACATCATGGCTCTTACAGTCAATACAAACGTAGCGTCCCTGAATACTCAGCGGAACCTTAGCAGCTCGTCGAACGCCCTCAGCACCTCCATGCAGCGTCTGTCCACCGGTAGCCGCATCAACAGTGCCAAAGACGACGCGGCAGGTCTGCAGATCTCCAACCGTCTGACCAGCCAGATCAACGGTTTGGGTGTCGCGGTTCGTAACGCCAATGACGGCATCTCCCTTGCTCAGACCGCTGAAGGGGCTCTGCAGCAGTCCACCAACATCCTCCAGCGTATGCGTGATCTTTCCCTGCAGGCCGCGAACGGCTCTAACGCCGGTACCGAGCGAAGCGCTCTGCAGCAGGAAGTCACCCAGCTGCAAAGTGAACTGACACGTATTGCCGAAACCACCACCTTTGGTGGCCGCAAACTGCTTGACGGGTCGTTTGGCTCCTCCAACTTCCAGGTTGGTGCTAACGCTAACGAGACGATTTCTGTAGCGTTGGCCGGTGCCGGTGCGAACGCGATTGGCAGCTACCAGATCAAAGGCGGCGGCTCGATCTTCGGTACGGCTGTAGACGGTGCCACAAACGCGTCAGCTATCGGTGATCTGACTATTACTGGCAATGGTAAGACAGCCAATGCGGCTGTAGCTGCCAACGCATCTGCCAAAGATTTTGCAGCAGCCGTAAACTCCACTACTAGTACTACCGGGGTTTCAGCGACCGCGCGCACAGAAGCGATTCTCGGCGGTTTTAGTGTTGGCGCTGGCACTCAGATGACCTTCGATGTGACCGTCGGCACACAAACGGTTAGCATCGCCGGAGCTACGTCGCTGAAAGACGTATCAGACCAAATCAATTCCCAAGCAGGTAAGTCTGGCTTAAATGCGGTGCTTGAGGGCGACAAGCTACGACTCACTAATGATAAAGGTGAGAACATTGCGGTTGGTACCGTTACTGGTGATGCTGCTGCGACCCTAACGCTTGCCGGCGTTGCGGCTGATGGCACTGAGCAGACAACGCCTGAGAACGCAATGGACGGTTCGGTTGCAACTGGAAATGTCACGGTTAATTCGGCATCGGGCTATGTAATGACCTCTGCTGGAACTCTCACCGAAGCACTAAGCTCCGGTGTTGGAACCATGGCGACCGTAGGTAGCATTGATATTTCGAGTGAGTCTGGTGCGCAGGATGCCCTGGCGATTATCGATGGTGCGATTGCCAAGATCGACTCACAGCGGGCTGACCTCGGTGGTGTGCAAAACCGTTTCGACAACACTATCGCCAACCTGCAAAGTATCTCCGAAAACGTCTCCGCTGCTCGCGGTCGTATCCAGGACACCGATTTCGCAGCTGAAACCGCGAACCTGAGCAAGAATCAGATCCTGCAACAGGCCGGTACTGCGATCCTTGCCCAGGCGAAGCAGCTGCCGCAGGCTGTTCTCAGTCTCCTGCAGTAACAAACGAAAGGCGTTAGCGATGGGGGCGGGGTAACTCTGCCCCCATTGATTCATGAGAGGTGAATCAATGGACGTCGGAAAAATATTGGGCGGGACTACATCGCCCATGACAGCTGGTTCGTCACCCAGCCTCTTGAAGGAGGTTGGGTTTTCTGCGTCTGGAAATCAGGACAAACCGCAGAAAGCCGAAGAGGGGGACAAGTCTGTAAATATGACCGATCTGGTCGAGCGGTTTCGTTCACAGGTACAAAGCATCCAGCGTGACCTGAACTTCAGCGTCGACGACTCGACCGGCGACGTGGTAGTGCAGGTCATTGACGGCGATTCAGGCAAGGTCGTTCGGCAGATACCGTCGGAGGAAATCTTGCGGCTCACCGAGCGATTGGATGAAATGCGTAGTTTGATGTTTGAAGCCAAGGCTTAAGGTGCGTTTCTTGCATCACGCGTGCGGCTAACATTATCTTGACGGGGTGGGCTATGGCAGGCGTAACAGGCATCGGTTCCGGTATTGATATCGAAAGTATCGTGTCCAGTATGGTCGCTGCTGAGCGTGCGCCGAAACAAACGCAGCTTGCAAATCTCGAGAAGAAAACTACCACTCAGATCACTGCTGTCGGTGCCTTGAAAAGTGCCATCAACGATTTTCAAACTGCATTGGGTTCGCTTAACAAGGCGGATCTCTTTCAGGCGCGTTCGGCTACTTCCAGTAAAATGGATCTGGTGGGCGTAACGGCCAGCACCACGGCGGGTGTGGGAAGCTACCAAGTTGAGGTCAAGAGTCTGGCTACCAACAGCAAGGTTGCGCTTGCTGCTATCGAGAATACTGCCGAAACACCGGCTGCCTTCTCTAGCGGAACGCTGAATATTTCGTTGGGTGTACCAGGCACGCCCCCTTCAAAGGATACATTTTCCGTCACGGTGGATGAGAGTAACAATAGCCTTGCTGGTGTGCGTGATGCCATCAACGAGGCTGGGAAAGACATGGGCGTTAGTGCCACGATTGTGACTGATGAATTTGGCTCTCGACTCGTATTGACCAGCAGCAAGACGGGCGCAGGACGTGACATAACGGTAGGCGTAACGGACGAGGCGGCGCTGCAAACCGGGCAGACCTCTCTATCGGCCCTTGCGTTCGACGGTGCCACATCAAATACCGGAGCGGGTGCTCGGGTTCTATCTTCAGCGCAGAGCGCGGAGCTGTATATAGATGGTTTAAAAGTAATCAGCGAGACCAACAAAGTCGAAGGCGCCATCGACGGGGTTACGCTCGATCTTAAAGCCAAGACTGTCGCTAATGAGCCTCTCACCGTCAGCGTCGCGGAAGACAAGGCGGGCGTCAATAAGCAGGTGCAGTCTTTCGTTGATGCTTACAACAAGCTCATCGGCGTGATCAATGCACAGACAAAGGTGACGTCTGTGGGGGATGGCAAGGCGCCCGTCACTGGCGCACTTGTAGGCGATGCGACTGCTCGTACGCTGCTCGGAACGATCCGCAGTGAGTTAGTCAATACGCAGGGTGATGGCGCGATCCGCGCGCTGACGGATATGGGAATCACAACCCAGAAGGACGGGACCCTTGCCATCGATAGCACTAAACTCGACAAGACCTTGGCTGGCAATTTCGACCAGTTGTCCGGCTTCTTCACTGGCGACAACGGGCTCGCCGCCCGGCTCGATGCGAAGCTGAAGCCTTATACCGAAACCGGCGGCATTCTCGAACAACGCAACAAGGCGATGACAGAGACCATTACGAAGATTGACGATCAGAAAGAAAACCTCAATCGACGCATAACGGCTTTGCAAGAACGCCTGTACAAGCAATTCAACGCCATGGATTTGCTGGTTGGGCAGTTGTCTAATACCTCTTCCAGCCTGATAGCGTCTCTCGAGAATCTGCCATGGGCTGCCAGCAATTCAAAGAAATGATCTTAGCTGTATGAATCAAACCGCCGTCGAGGCGGTTTTTTCATTCTAAAGCAGATACACACTATCAAGCTTGAGCGCCGCTGACCGATAAGCTGTACATGCAAACGTGATGTAGCAAGGGGCTTTTCCATATGTACGCAATGTCCGCGATGAAACAGTATCAGCAGGTTGGTGTGAAAGCTCAGGTGACTGAGGCTGATCCGCACCGCTTGATTCAAATGTTGATGCAGGGCGGCCTGGATCGTATCGCCCAGGCTAAAGGTGCCATGGAGCGTGATGCGTTCGCTGAGAAGGGTGTTCTGGTCGGCAAGGCCATCAACATCATTGGCGGCCTTCGTGATGCGCTGGACAAGAGCATCGGTGGTGAGCTGGCCGAGAATCTGGATCGCCTCTACGAATACATGACGATGCGCCTGTTCGAGGCCAGCCGGCATAACGATATTGAGAAGTTGAACGAAGTTGGCAGGCTGCTGGGCGAGATCAAGGTGGCCTGGGACCAGATTGCGCCCAAAGCGTAAGTTATCTGTTCTCCTAGCATCCTGCGGATAGGCTTCCGATTTACTCACCATGCGCTAACAAACTAGGATGCCCATGTCGTCACCCAAGCAAGCATTCTCACTACTCGCGAACAAGTTGCGTGATGCATTCGCAGCGAGCGATTGGGAAGCCGTTGCGCTGTTGGATGAAGAATGTCGTGCCCTGGTGGCCGCACTAGGTGATGGAGATGCATCTGACCTGGAGCTACGCGAGCAACTGGCCGAGCTTTCACGCGTTTATGACGAGCTTCAACAGGCTGGTAGAGCGGAGCGAGAGCGATTGGCTGGGGAGCTGACGCGTTTGAACCAGTCGAAGCAGGTCAATCAGGCCTACAAGCCGCTGGGCTGAAGCGGTCGGGATCGATGTCTGTTTTCGGCTTTGGTGGGCTGAAGCCCACCCTACAGGTGACGTAGGGTGGATTAGCCGACGGAGTAGTCCGAGGTCCGGTTGATGCGGTTGTGGTGCCGCGGTGAGAAATGGCGCCGTACGCGGTAAACGACGGAAGCGCCTCTGGCGATTCCATCCTACGAGGAGCGTTCACCGTGCTGCGGCTGGGTGGGCTGAAGCGGAGCGCCGCCCGGCGCACCCTGCGGGTTACAGGGGACGTGGGTGGATGGCGCCTTACCCATCCACCGCAACAAAAGCCCGGATTGCCGCGTTTCAAATCTGCCGCTTAGCGGTACTCACACAAGTAGGCAGTCGCCTCGGCTACTTTCAGCTGAAACTTGCTGTTGGCCGGTACGGTGAACTGGGTGCCAGCGCCGAAAGTTTCGTAGTTTTCGCTTCCCGGCAGTTTCACGTCGAGGCTGCCGGCAACCACGTGCATCACTTCCAGCTGGCTGGTGCCGAACTCGTAATCGCCAGGCGCCATGACGCCGATGGTGGCCGGGCCTGCTGCCATGTCGAAGGCGATGGATTTGACGGTGCCGTCGAAGTACTCGTTGACCTTGAACATTTAGAAAATCTCTAAGGGGTGGGAAAGGGCGGCCAGTATGCCGAAGCCGCTGAATGCCGTCATCAGGTCGTATAACGGCATGGCACGGTGCAGAAATACCCGTCGAAACGGCTGCTACGAGCGAAAGATGAAGTAAACCGCCCCCAGCAAACACAACCCGGCCCACAGGTAGTCGAGCTTCATGGGTTGCTGCATGTACAGCACGCTGAACGGCACGAAGATGGCGAGGGTGATGACTTCCTGCATGATCTTCAGCTGGCCGATGGACAGCTCGGTGTAACCGATGCGGTTGGCCGGCACCATGATCAGGTATTCAAACAGGGCGATGCCCCAGCTGATCAACGCGGCTATCAGCCAGGGTTTACCGTTGAGCGTCTTCAGATGACCGTACCAGGCGAAGGTCATGAACAGGTTGGAAATGCAAAGCAGTGCAGCGGTCTGAATCCAGATAGGCATAGGACACTCCGGGGCGGTGGCGAATCCTATTGGCCCTGGATAGGGTCTCGCAAGTATCTGACGAACGCTGCGCAACGCTAGTGCCTTTTGCCGGGGCGGCGATTATGATCGCCGCCCCCGTTATTTCATTTCGGACGTTGAAATGAATTGCCGTCCCGGTTGCGGTGCTTGTTGTATTGCCCCTTCAATCAGTTCACCGATTCCCGGTATGCCTGCTGGCAAACCGGCGGGTGAGCGCTGCCTGCATCTTTCCGAGCGAAACCTCTGCGGGCTATTCGGCCTATCGTCCAGGCCTGCTGTTTGTAGTCAGTTTCAGGCCGATCGTGAGGTTTGTGGAGACTCTGAACAGGAGGCCATTCAGCTACTCGGGTGGTTGGAGCAGGCGACCGCCTAATCCCTTTGGCGTGTCAGTGGCAGTTACCGTTTCGGGACTGTTTTTCTGGCATACAGCCGCGCCAGCGTGAAGGGCGACAGCTTGAGCATGAACGCAATGGCTAACAGGCGGTTTCGACCGGCGCGGCGCCACCAGCCGTCACGTTGCCAGCGGCGTGAGCTGACCCCAAGGCCATGCTCGAGGCGCTGAAAAATTCCCTGCTGGCGCAATCCTTTGACCAGGGGCACTTCCTCGAAAAGCGGCCAGGGCGCATGTTGTCCAGCGGCGAAATAGGCCGTGCGCCGGGCGAAGATGCCCTGATCACCATAAGGCACGCCGACCCGGTTTCGCCACGCCACCAGGCGTTCGATCAAGCGGCCCTGCCAACAGTTGGTGTCGCTGAAGCGCAAGGTGAAGTAGCCTCCCGTAGCACCTTCCTCTATGGCCTCGCTTACGGCCATCAGTGCCTGACGCCCCAGATCGGCGTCGGCATGCAGAAACCAGAGGGTCTCATACACAGAGAGCGCGGCTCCCTGGCGTAACTGCTCGCCTCTCGACGGCGTTGCCGATGACCACAGCGCATCGTTGCTCCGGCACAGCGCTTGGCATCGCTCGCTGACAGCCGCATCCACTACGACGATTTGCAGCGGTATTTCTGTTTCTGACTCTGTCAGGCGCAATTGAAGAAGCAGCCGCTCAAGGCGGTCTTCGTCGTGCAGGCACGGAATGATCACACTGATCCCCGCTGAGCTCACGCTTGTCGTCTCTCAAGATTGTTCAGCGTCTTTAGCAGTCTCCGCCTCGCTGCTCGGGGGTCGTCAGCGAGCGCCTGGGCTGCAAGGGGTAGGTCTGCCTTTTCGTCGATATCAAACAACTCGCCGCTGAGCGAGACCGAATGACCCACCCGGCGGCATGCATCCGCCAGTGCGTGACCCAGCTCAGGGGTGCTCCAAGGCAAGGCAGCCAGGTCCGGCCAGGGAAGGTTCGACGCCATCAGTACCACCCCGCCGTCGCGCGCAGCGACGAGCACTGTATCCTGTGCCTGCAATGCAGTGTGTACCCGCCGATAGTCATCCGGTGTGAGCGCCGGAGCGTCGCTTCCTATGTACAGGAGCTGCCGGTGACCGAGGCCGCGCAGGCTGTGGTCCAGATTGTTGATACGCTCGCCCAGGTTGCCGGCAGTTTGCGCAAGGCACAGTGCCTGCGGCGCCTGCTGTATGGCCCAGTCGCACGCATCGCTCTGATCAGGGGCAATGACGACTGGTCCGGGCCAGCTGTGCAGGTCTTCCAATGCACAATCCAGCAGATGCTCGGCGATCTCCAGGGCTCGCTCGACTCCGACCTGCACGGCCAGGCGCTGTTTGCCGTGGCCAAGGGCAGGTCGCTTGCAGATGAGGACGAGCGCTGCGTCGGTTGGAAGGGTTTGCTTTGTAGTCATTAAGCTAGCTCGTTGGAAAAGGCGGGTGCTGCACATCTCGGCGATGCGGTTATGTTCCGTTTGGATAGGCCGCTCTACAGATTGTTGCAGTGAAGCGTTGAAGGTGTCTTTGGATTTGCCTGTCGGGCATTCGATGCAAGGTCTAGCGGCTAGCCGTTGAGTTTCATCCGCTGCTTACCTACACGAACAACAAAGTGACGGTGCCGTTTCTGTTTGCGCGGACTTGAACTGCGCTTTGCCATGGTTATTGCAAATCTGTGCTGCCGCCACGTCGCCAGCGATGAAACCACGCCACCCAGCGCAGCAACCGAGCTGGTGCATGGGCACGTTTCCATTCCCCTGCAACAGACTTGTTGGCTTCGGCCAGGGTTGGATAAATGTGGATGGTGCCGAGAATCTTGTTCAGCCCCAGCCCGTGTTTCATTGCCGAAACGTATTCGGAGATCAGGTCACCCGCATGCTCCCCGACGAGGGTAGCGCCGAGAATCTGGTCCTTGCCTGGCACCGTCAGCACCTTGATATAGCCAAGCGCGGCCTCGTCGGCAATGGCGCGATCAAGCTCATCCATGCCGAAGCGTGTGACCTCATAGGCAACACCCTGGGCTTGCGCTTCCTGTTCGTTGAGCCCGACATGGGCGACTTCCGGGTCAGTGAAGGTGGCCCAGGGAATCACGTGATAGTCCACTTTGAAGCGTTTGAACCCACCGAAGAGCCCGTTCACCGCGCCATACCAGGCTTGGTGAGAGGACACATGGGTGAACTGGAAAGGCCCGGTCACGTCGCCGACGGCGTAGATGTTGGGGAAGCGAGTAGCCAGGTAGTCATCGGTGGCGAGAGTGCCGTTATCCCGCACCTCCAACCGCAACGCCTCGGCACCAAAGCCCTTGATATTGGCGGTGCGGCCCAGTGCCAACAGCACCTGATCAAACTCGATAACCACGTCGCCGTCGCTATCACGACTGCGACTGACGAGCTGCCGCCGCCCCTCAATCACAGTGAAGTGTTCAGCGTTGTGCCCCAGGCGCACGTCCACACCGTCAGCACGCAAGCCCGCCAGTACTGCGGCGCTGGCATCGGCGTCCTCACGGGGTAGCAGGCGCTCGTTGCGCTGCACCAGCGTGACCTGGCAGCCGAGACGCTGAAAGGCCTGGGCCAACTCGCAACCGATGGGCCCGCCGCCGAGCACCAGCAGCCGTTTCGGCTGCTCGCGCAGTGCCCACACCGTATCTGACGTAAGCGGCGCAACCTGTTCGATACCTGGGATACGTGGCACCGTTGGGCTCGCACCGGTGGCGATGACGATGGCGCGGGTGGTGATTCGCTGGCTGTTGACTTCAACTTCAACTGTCCATGGCGAAGTGATTCGCGCCTCGCCTTCAATCACCTCGACACCGAGCCCGGTGTACCGCTCAACTGAATCGTGCGGTTCGACCGTGGCAATCACGCGCTGAATACGCGCCATGACCGCGGCAAAGTCCACTTCGGCGTCGATTGGCTTGAAGCCCAGCTGTTCGGCTTTCTTCAGATCGCTGGCCAGTCTCGCCGAACGGATCAGCGCCTTCGAAGGCACGCAGCCGGTATTCAGGCAATCGCCACCCATCTTGTGTTTTTCGATCAGGGTGACCTTGGCCTTTACCGCTGCCGCGATATAGGCGCTGACCAGCCCTCCGGAACCAGCGCCGATGACCACCAGATTCCGGTCGAACTGACGAGGCTTATTCCAGCCGGCGTACACCTTGCGCGCCTTGAACCCGTCCAGCGCCTTGCGCGACAGGACGGGCAACAGCCCCAACAGGACGAAGGCGCCGATCAGGCCCGGCGAGAGAATTCCGCCTAATGATTCCAGCTGACCAAGCTCGCGTCCGGCATTTACGTAAAGCAGCGTTCCGGGCAGCATCCCCAGCTGACTGACCCACCAGAATGTCCGGACGGGCAGTTGCGTAAGGCCCATCGCCAGATTGATCAGGAAGAAGGGAAAGACCGGCACCAGACGTAAGGCAAACAGATAGCTGGCGCCTTCGCGCTCGATCCCCTGGTCGATTTTCGCGAGTCGCTGTTGGAAGCGTGTTTGTACCCAGTTGCGGAGGAGGTAGCGGCTGAGCAGCATCGCCAGGGTCGCCCCCAGTGTCGACGCAAAGGAAACCAGCAAGGTGCCGCCCAGAAGACCGAACAGCGCGCCACCCACCAGCGTCATTAGCGCCGCGCCAGGCAGGGATAGCGCGGTAACCAACACATAGACGATGAAGAACACGCTGCCAGCGACCCAGGGGTGAGCCTGCACCTGCGCATCAAGCGCTGCTTGCTGTGCCTTGAGGGCATCGAGAGTGAGATACTGCCCGACATCGAATACGAAGAAGCCTGCCAGCAGGACCAGAACCAAGGCTATCAAGGCCACTTTGCGGCTGTTCATCCTTGCGTCTCCGTTCATTGAGGCCCGATCAGCTGGTGCAGCCGTTTGGTATTGCGCCTTACGTCTAATCGCTCAGGCTGCCACCGCAGCTCGAGCCCTGCCCGGCGGTGCAGGCGTAGCAATGGTCACGCGTGACGATGGCGTTGCCGTTGAGGCTCGTCGTCTGCAGCAGGTTGCGCAAGTGTGGTCGGTCACGACCAATCAGCTTGGGCATGGCCATTGGCAGGTCGAGCATCTGGTTGAAATCGCAGTCATACAGATAGCCCTGCCAGTCCACGCTGATCAGGCTGCGGCACATCAACGCGCCGAGATTCGCCGGCCGGTAGCTGTCGCGCAGCAACTGCATGTAATCACCGAATTGGCCCTTGCTGATCAGGGTACTGCCGAAGCGGGCGATGGGCTGGTTGGTGATCGTCAGCAGGTGATTGAAGCGAATGTCGAAGTCTTGCCCCAGGTGGCTCTTGTAGTCGGCCTCGAGCTGGTTCTGCGGGGGTGGCAGGCTGGGGCCTTGGGGGTTGTAGACCAGATTGAGGATGCGATCACTGCCCTCGGCTCCGTAGCCGAGACGGTTGAGTTTTCGTAGCCCGGCGATGCTGGCCTCGAACACGCCGTCGCCGCGTTGCTTGTCGACGTTTTCACGTGAGTAGCAGGGCAGGGAGGCGGTGATCTCAACGCCCTGATCGGCAAGAAACTCAGCCAGATCTTCGTATCCCGGTTCGCTCAGGATGGTCAGGTTGCAGCGGTCGATCACCCGCAACCCCTCTCGCCGCGCATGGATGACGATCTCGCGAAAACGAGGGTGCATCTCCGGTGCGCCTCCGGTTAGGTCGAGTGTGTGCACCGGGTGCGCGTCGATTACCTCATGCAGCAGGCTCAGGCTTTCATCGGTCATCGCCTCCGTGCGCGTCGGCCCGGCGTTCACATGGCAATGCAAGCAGCGCTGATTGCAGCGGTAGGTCAGGTTGACCTGCAAGGCCTCCAGCGACCCACGACTGATCGGGGGAAACGCCAGGGCGTTGAGAAGAGGAAGCGTGGCATGCATGGCGATCGCTACTCTTGAAGTGGTGTCCATTGGAGCCGCGCCGCGGCCCAGCGTTACAGTTTTTTCTGCATGCGAACAGCGGATCGGCTTGCTCAGGTCGCTTCGGCGAACAGACTCTCGCGATCCGGACACCGAACAGCGTCTCCGGGTGGCACCAACCTACGTGCAAAAGGATGCCCTCAGATCAGGTAAAAATGCACGGGCGATGTATGTCAGAAGGTTATCTATGGCTTACCAGCCAATAGTCACCTAGCCGTCCAGCAGCCCCTCAAGGCATCGCCTTTGCAAACGAGCTGTGTTCAGCAACGAGAGCAATGTCAGCCAGCCGAAGCCGCTTCCGAGCGTGCTTCGGCTTACAAATGCCCCCGATGCGTCAGAGCGGCTTGCTGGCCAGGGGCTGCGTGGCCGGACCGTGAATGACTTCGCCGTCGGCCTGGAAGATCGAGCCGTGACACGGGCAGTCCCAGGTGCGGTCGGCGTTGTTCCAGGTCACGCTGCAGCCCATGTGCGTGCAGGCCGCAGAGACGCCATGCAGCGCGCCGGCATCGTCGCGCCATACCGCAATCTGTTCATCGCCGCGGGTGATCACGCCGCCTTCGCCCGGGCCGATGGCCTCCAGATCATCGACCTGCGACTGGCTCTCACCGCTCTGGTTGTAGTCGTCCGGCGACGGACGCTGGGGATCGAACAGCGTCTTCCATGGCCTGCGTCCAGTCACTATCTGGCGGGCGATGCCGAGCCCGGCGGCGGTGCCGTTGCTGATGCCCCAAGCGTTGAATCCGGTCGCGATGAACAGCCCGGGCGCCTGCTCGGGGTCAGCTTCGCCAACGTAGGCCATACGGTCGGCCGTGTCGTAATCCTCGTTGCACCAGCGCCACACCGCTTCACCGACCGGCAGGTTGCTGCGCGCCCATTGCTCGAGATCGACAAAGCGCTTCGCCACGTCGCCGTCCTGTCCGGTGTTGAAGCGCGGTCCGAGCACGAGCAGCAGCGGGCCTTGTTCGTCGCGGCCCATGCGAATCGAATGAGTCGGCTCTTCAACCGCAATGAACATGCCGTCGAGGCTGGCGCCATCCTCTGGGCGGAAGGCGATTGCCACGTGACAGCGCGGTTGGGTGGGGCTGGCCAGATCGATTGGCGTCTCCACCGGCAGGTGCGTAGCAATGATCACCTGGTCGGCCTGGATCGTGCCGCCGTCGAAGCCTATCTGCCAGCGCTCGTTGCGCTCGAAGCTCTGGGCGCGGGTCTGCTGGTGGATCTGCCCACCGCGAGCCTGTACTGCCGCCGCGAGACCGACCAGATAGCTGGCCGGATTGAACTGTGCCTGATCGGGAAATTCCAGCGCACCGGTGGTTTCGAAGGGCAGGGGGGCGCGGTCGAGAACGCGGGCTGCAAACCCCAGGCAGTGTGCAGCTTCGGCCTCGCGCTCGATGGCTTCGCGGGCGTCTGCCGAACAGCCATAGGCGAAGGCAGATTGCCGCTGGTAATCACAATCGATCTCTAAGCTCTCCACCCAGTGACGAATGCGTTTCACCGCTTCGCGGTTAACGTCGGCGTAGCACTGCGCCAGCTCCTGGCCAAAAGTGTCGATCAGGTGGCGGTAGATGAGCGCATGCTGAGTGGTGACCTTGGCGGTCGAGCGTCCGGTGACCTGCCGGCCGACTTCGCGCGCTTCGAGTACCACGACTTTCTTGCCTGCCTCGCAAAGGGTCATGGCTGCGCTCAGCCCGACGATACCGGCGCCGATCACAACGACGTCGCATTCGCTGTGGCCAGTCGCTGGCGGAAAGTCGCAGTGGGGTGCGCTGGCAGTCCAGCAGCAGTCGGGTTTTGCAGATAGCGCAGGCATGGGGGACTCCTCGGCTGAGTCGCATGGGCTGTCGACATTTCGCCATCCGTCGCGGCGTAGTCGGCATGACGGGCGGAAAGAAACGTCAGGCACTATGCAGTAGAGCGACCCGGTTCGGGCGGGTTCCGGACCGCCTGGCAGGCGGCCGTTACTGTGCACAGGAACAATCAGCGCGAGGGCCGATCCGAACTAGCTATGGACTGGACTCAAAAGGTGGAGGGCAAGCCATGACCCAAGACATCCTGGTTGGGGTGACGATGGTATTCGTGGCGGTCACTCTCATTCAATACTGGAGCAACCCGAGCTGGTGGATACGTGGCTGGGATTTTCCCAAGTTGCAGATCGGTGCGTTATTGCTGGTGCTGCTGCTGATTCAGCTCGTACTGCTGGATTTTTCGAACCACTGGAACCTGCTGCTGCCACCAGTGACGCTAGCTTGCCTGGCCTACCAGTGGTGGTGGATACGCCCATACACGCCGTTGGTGCACTGTGAGGCCGATTGGGCCGACCCGAACGACGACGGGCCTCGGATTCGTATCCTGTCCTCCAATGTGCTCACCCCGAACCGCCATGCCGACCGCCTGATCGCTCTGGTCAGACAGTATCGTCCGGATGTATTGGTCACCCTCGAGAGCGACCAATGGTGGGAGGACCAGCTACAGGTCCTCAGCGACGACTACCCCTATTCCATCCGCTGTCCGTTGGACAACCTCTACGGCATGCACGTGTTCTCGCGGTTACCCTTGGAAAATCAGAGGCTGAGTTACCTGGTGCAGGACGATATCCCCTCGATGCACGCCCGGCTGCGGGTCGATGACGAGCTGGGCGTGCAAATGCATTTCCTGCATCCGGCACCGCCGAGTCCGACGGAAAACGATGAGTCCACCGAACGCGACGTCGAGCTGCTGATCGTCGGGCGCAGCGTCAAGCAGACCGATGAACCGGTGATCATCACGGGTGACCTGAACGACGTAGCCTGGTCGCCGACTACTCGCCTGTTCCGCAAGATCAGCGGCCTGCTCGATCCGCGCATTGGTCGCGGCATGTTCAACACCTTTCACGCGCAGCACCGCTTGCTGCGCTGGCCGCTGGATCACTTCTTCCACAGTGCTCACTTTCGCGTCGTGCGCATCAAGCGCCTGACGGATATTGGGTCCGATCACTTTCCAATGTTCATTGAGCTGCAATACGACCGTCGCCATGCGAGCGAACAGCACAGCCTGGACACCAACGCTGATGACCGGGCGCGCATGCAGAACAAAGTCGCGCAGGAACCGGCCAGCAAGGACGATGTGCCGCGCCCCTGAGCGTGCCGGGCAGCGCGGGGAGCCTCCGACTGCCGCGGGGTGGAATCATCGTAGGTCTGTAAATGCACCGAATACGCACGGCTATATTTCGACGGATAGATAAGTAATGACAGCAAGAACCGCTTCGTTTTATTAATCGACATTACGTTTTTGTCAGTTAGCTGAATTGCCAGCAACTAACCTCCGCGCTGTTATGTCTACGCCTTAAGCAAAGCCACTCACTCGATGGAGGTAACGAGTTATATGGAAAACTCCAGAGGCTCCTTTACCAAAGGCATAGCGGCGGGCGTGGTGTTAGCTGCTTTATTGGCCTTGTTGCTCATGTTATTCGTGGCCTATACCGGCTCATACAACATCGCCGCTTCCCAGGATCATTCACCCTTTGTTCGTTGGTTGTTCTCCACCACCATGAGTCACTCAGTGGCGGCCAGGGCCGATGAGTTGGAGCCGCCTGAAGCCTTTTCCGAAGCGCAGGTCGAGGCCGGCGCAGAGCACTACAAGGCAATGTGCGAACACTGCCACGCTGGCCCGGGCGTCAAGCGAGCCGAGTGGGCCCAGGGCATGCTGCCGCAACCGCCGCACCTGATTGACGAGGCAGCACACTGGCAGCCGAACGAAGTGTTCTGGCTGGTCAAACATGGCGTGCGCATGTCGGGAATGCCGGCCTTCGGCGAAACGCATGAGGATGCCGAACTCTGGGATATCGCCGCTTTCGTGGAGCGCCTCCCCGGCATGACCAGCAGCGAATATGCCGCGCTGGGTCAGCAAACCGGCACGCATAAACACTAAAAAGGAAACGAGATAATGCAAATGTCTTATTGGCGCTTTGCCGCCATGATCGCAACTTCCACTGTAGTGATGTTCGGCCTGATGTACTTGAACACTTATGCCTTCGAGCATATTTTCTGGAGCGAGACTCGGGCATGGATGGCGCTTTTGATGGGCGCCGTCATGGCCGTAATCATGCTGAGCTTTATGCTCAATATGTATCAGAAGAAGGGCGTCAATATCGCCATATATATTGGCAGCATTGTTGTACTCGCCTTGACGCTCTGGGTAATTAGAAGCCAGTCCACCGTAGGCGATACGGACTATATGAAGGCGATGATTCCCCACCATTCGATTGCAATCATGACCAGCGAGCGCGCACAGATTACCGATCCGCGCGTGCGCAAACTGGCTGATGAAATCATCGCGGCGCAGCGTCGTGAAATATCGGAAATGAAATACCTGATCAACGAACTGGAGAGGGTCGACTGATGCAACTTGATATGCACCGGAGCGGCTCTCGTTCGCTCGCCTGGAAATGGCTCATGCCGCTTGCCGCACTGTTGCTGACCGCCTGTGGCGACCCTGCGCCTGGGGAAGGTGTTAAAAAACCGCTGATGAGCGGACCGACACCAGAGGTTGTCAGTGCGCGTGAAGCGGTGGGCACGCCTGATATTCCGACGATTGATCCGCAGACGCTCGACGCTGCCGAAATCGACAAGGTGCTGGCCGCAGGTCCGCGCTGCATTTTTGCCTACACCGCCGAAAGCTCGCCGGTCGTTGCGCTTGAGTTGACGGGTGATACAGCGGGCCAAGGCGTGGTGAAGGTTAATGGCCGGTTGGTGAAACTCGCGGCGCAGCGTGCCGAGGCCGGTGGTTTCGCGCTGAGCGCCGAAGGTATGTCCGTCAGCATCAAACCCGCTGAGATAGCCGGCGACACCATGCCAACCAAGCTCTCGGAAGCCGATATGGTTTTCGAGCTGGACCAGGGGCTACGGGTTGGCTATCGCGGCTGGTATCGCTGCACCACCCCGTGATTCTGCGCGATAAGCCGCTATCCGCACCTTTGCCATCCCATGAAGACCGCTTGGCCTTCCACCGATCCGTGCAGGAGAAGAGCATGCTTCGCCACCTTGTGTTCGATGTAAACGAGACGTTGCTGGACGTCGCCGCGCTTGATCCGCTGTTTGAGCGCCTCTTCGGTGATGCCAATAGCCGTGTCGAATGGTTCCTGACCCTGCAGGAGGGCTGGATGACCGCGACCATCATTGGCCGTTTTCAGCCGTTCGCCGATCTGGCTCAGGCCGCATTGGTGATGGTCGGGCGCCGACACGGGGTCGAGGTGAGCGAAGCGCATTGTCAGGGGCTGGTTGAGGGCATCAAGCGGCTGCCGGCCCACCCGGATGTGTGCCCCGCGCTGGTACAGCTGCGCGACGCGGGATTTCACCTGACCGCCCTGAGCAACGGCAGCTTGCAGGCGCTACGGCAGCAGCTGGCGTCGGCGGGGCTGGGCAAGAGCTTTGACGCTGTTCTGTCGGTCGAGGAAACACAGCGTTATAAGCCGGCAGCGGAGCCGTATAGAATGACTGCCGAGCGCCACGGTATAGCGCTGGGAGACATGATGATGGTCGCGGCGCATGCCTGGGACATCACCGGCGCGGCGGCAGCAGGTTGCCGAACCGCGTTCATCGCGCGTCCAGGCAAGGTGCTCAATCCGGCCGGTAGCCCGCCGGATCTGATCGGTGATGATCTGCAGAATTTCGCCGCGCAACTGCTGGCCACACGGCAGGCGTAGCGACGGTTAACGGCCACTCATTGCTCTGTCTTTTTGCCGCTAAAGGCGGTGATCGGCTTCTCTGCCTCCTTGTCCAGGCCACTGGCAAAGGTCTTCAGTCCCTCGATGATGGGCATCAGCGCAGCCCACAGTTCGTCGTCGTGCAGCATCTTGTAGGCGCCGGTCACACCCGGCGCTTCGTCATGTTTGGCGTCCGGCGTGTACCGGCCGACGGCGGCAAAGGCGGACTGGAACGCGAACACGGTCTTGTAGAACTGCGCGGGCTCGATGCGGGACAGCGCCATGCCGAGGATTGACAGGTTCTGCACGGCGTTGAGCGAGCCTTCCTTACTCATGCCGTCCACCAGCACCTTGAGCAGTTGTTGCTGCGAGCCGGCCAGATCATTGGCGAAGCGCAGGATGCCGCTTTGATGCAGGGTTTCCAGCAGGGTATCCAGTTCTTCGCGGGCAGTCGGCTCGGTCGGGGTCGGCTTGACGTCGTAATTCAATCGTTGGGCCATCAGAATCTCTCCGGATGCGGGGCTTGGGCGGGCGGTTCGACGTAGTCCTCGCGATACCACTTCACCTCGACGGGCACGCCTTCGTTCGGTGTGCGATGGGCGTTGCGGAAGTTGTTCGACGGTAGCGGCGGCTCGCCTTTCTCTGGCAGCACTTCCAGCTTGACCGCGGTTTCCTTGTAAGCCGGCGTGTTCACATCCGGGTCATGATGTTCACCGGTGAGCAGATTCAAGCCGGGTTTGCCCTGGTGGATCGGCATGAACAGCGTGTTGCCGGCGACCCGGTCAGTCACCGTGGCACGCACTTCCACCGAACCGCGCCGCGAGGTCACGCGTACCCAGGTGCCGTCCTCGATGCCGCGCTCGGCGGCCAGCTCGGGGCTGACTTCGACGAACCAGTTCGGCGCCTGCGACCAGATGCGCGGCCCGCGTCCGGTCTGATTGGTGCTCTGAAACTGTTCAAGCATGCGGCCGTTGTCGAGCATGATGTCGTACTCGCTGTCGGCCGCTTCGGCGGGCTCTTTCCATTCCAGCGGGAAGAGTACGGCCTTGCCGTCATCGGTGTGGAAGCGCTCGGTGTACAGCAGCGGTGTGGTGCTGCCGTCGCTTTGCATCGGCCAGAACAACGATTGCCAGCCCTCCAGCCGCTCATAGCTGACGCCTTGGAACATGGTGGCGATGCTCGCCGCCTCATCCATGATCTGGCTCGGGTGGGTGTAGCCCCAGTCATAGCCCATGCGCTTGGCGAGGTCGGTGAGGATTTGCCAATCGGGACGGCTGTCGCCGAGTGGCGGCAGTACCTGGTAGAAGCGCTGAATGCGGCGTTCGGTGTTGGTGAAGGTGCCGTCCTTCTCCACCGAGGGAGAGGCCGGCAGCACCACGTCGGCGAACTCGGCGGTGCGGCTCATGAAGATGTCCTGCACCACCATGAAATCCAGGCTTTCGAAGCCGCTGTGCACGCTAGTGCTGTCTGCGTCGGAGAATGCGGTTTCCTCGCCGATGATGAACATCGCCTTGACCGAGCCCTCGTCGGCGCCCTTGACCATGGTGAAGTTATCGTTGCCTTTTTTCAGCGACAGTTTCTCCTTCGGTACGCCCCAGGCTTTGGCCCACTTGTCGCGGTTCTTTTCCTCGGTGACCTTTTCGTAGCCGGGGTACATGTTTTTCAGGCAACCGAAGTCGCTGGCGCCCTGAACGTTGTTGTGGCCGCGCATCGGATAGCCACCGGTGCCGGGACGGCCGTAATTGCCGGTGACCAGCAACAGGTTGGACAGCGACGTGCTGGTGTCCGAACCGTGGCTGTGCTGGGTGATGCCCATGGCCCAGAGCAGGCAGACGCTTTTCGCCTGACCAATCAGCTCGGCCGCTTCGATCAGTTTTTCTTTCGAGATACCCGTAATCTCGGCGGCAAAATCCATGGTGAAGGGCTCAAGCGACCGTTTGTATTCGTCGATCTGATTGACCCGGGCATCGAGGAATTGCTGGTCGGCATAGCCGTGCTCGAACATGTAGCGCGACAGCGCTGATGCCCAGACCATGTCGGTGCTGGCGTTGGGGCGCAGGTGAATATCGGCGCGCTCGGCCATCTCGTGTTTGCGGGGGTCGAACACCACCCACTTCTGGCCCCGGTGCTTTTTTTGCGCCTTCAGCTTGGAGGCAATCACCGGATGGTTTTCGGACAGGTTGCTGCCGACCATCACTATCAGGTCGGCCTTCTCCATATCCTCAATGGTGCCGGCATCGCCACCGTAGCCGACGGTACGAAACAGGCCTTTGGTGGCCGGGTTCTGGCAGTAGCGCGAGGAGTTGTCGACGCTGTTGGTGCCGATGATCGCGCGGGCGATCTTCTGTGTGAGGTAGGCCTCTTCGTTACTGGCCTTGCTGGAGCCGATGAAGCCGATGGCGTCCGGGCCGTGGCTATCGCGGATCTGCAGCAGGCGATGGGCGACCAGATCGAGCGCCTCATCCCAGCTGGCCTCACGAAACCTGCCGTTGTCGCGGATCAGCGGGGTGGTCAGACGCTTCGGGTCGTTGACGAAATCCCAGGCGAACTTGCCCTTGATGCAGGTGGAGATGCCGTTGGCTGGCGCATCGATTACTGGTTGCACCTTGAGAATATGCCGGTCGCGCGTCCACATCTCGAACGAGCAGCCCACGCCGCAGTAGGTGCAGACTGTTTTCGTACGTTTGATCTCAGGCTGGCGCCAATGCATGTCCAGCTTCGAGATGGCGGTGATCGGCCGCGCGCCGATGGTTTCCTCAAGCTTCTTGACCATATCGATCATCGGCCGCTTCACATCCTGCGGCAGCGACGTGAACGGGCCAGCGTCCGGCTGCATGGTCTTTTCCAGCAGTGCGTTGCACGGGCACACCGTGACGCAATGGCCGCAGCTGACGCAGCTGGATTCGTCGATCGGCTTGCCGCCATCCCACAGCACGCGAGGATGATCCATGTTGAAGTCGATCGACAACGTCTCGTTGACCTCGACGTTCTGGCAGGCCTCGACGCAGCGGCCACAGAGGATGCACTGGTCCGGATCGTAGGTGTAGAAGGGGTTGGAGTGGTCCTTGTCGTAGGGCTTGCGCTTGAATTCGTAGCGCTGGATCGGCGGATTGATCTGCGCATAGGTGTTATGCAACGTGCAGTCGCCGGTGTTGTGCTCGCACAGCGTGCAATACAGCTCGTGCTTGGCCACCAGCCGATCCATGCCTTCCTCGCGCGCGGCCTTGGCCTCGGCGATCTGGCTGGTCACTTCGAGCCCGTCGCGCGCCTGCAGCGTACAGCCGCGCACTAGCTCGCCATCGACCTGAACCCAGCAGACGTCGCAGGTTTGTGGCGAGCCCAGCGCGCGGTGATAACAGACGTGGGGAAGGTCGATGCCGTGGCTGGCTAGAAAATCGATCAGCGGGGTGTCGGCATCCCCGTTGAGGGGCTTGCCGTCGAAGTGGATCGTGCAGTTGCTCATCAGGCCTCCGTTTTTGTTGTCGGATGGGTGCGGATGGCATCCTGGCCTGGTGCCGGCACGGCCCGGCGGCTCCTGCGAATTCCAACGCTCTAGCGCAAGGCTAGAGCGTTGGTTCCGGAAAAGATTGTTCATAGCTGACTGACCGGCCTGCGCAAATGTTCCCTTCTGATCTGTGGGGTCTCCATGGCCTTTGGCAGCTGGTTCGCCGCTTCGATTGAACTCATACGGCGGCGGGCGGCCAGAAACATACAGTCACAAACGGATACAGTCAGGACGCGTTTTACCGGATGGCCCAGCTTTTCCCCCGCACCGCCGACATGTGGTTACGTCTGGCATTGCTCCTTTTGTCTTTGGGGCTTGTCGGAGTTTTCGTCGCGTTCGTCGTCCTCTCGCGCTCGTCCTATGTCACCGACCAGGGGTGGACGATTCATCAGCCGGTGCCGTTCAGCCATGAGCATCACGCCGGTGCGCTGCAAATCGACTGTCGTTACTGCCACAGCAATGTCGAAAACAGTCCGGTGGCGGGGCTGCCGCCAACACACACCTGCATGAGTTGCCATTCGCAGATCTGGACCGGCGCGGACATGCTCGAACCGGTTCGCCAAAGCCTGGTGCAGGGCGAACCGTTGCGCTGGAACCGGGTGAGCAAGCTGCCGGACTACGTGTTCTTCCACCACGGCGTACACGTGAACGCGGGCGTAGGTTGTGCCGAATGCCATGGGCGCGTGGATCGCATGCCGCTGATGCAAAAAGCGGAGCCGTTCACCATGAGCTGGTGCCTCGATTGTCATCAGGACCCCGCGCCGCGCCTGCGCCCACGGGAGGCGGTGACTGACATGAATTGGGAATACAAGGGCGACCGCCGGGAGCTCGGCGAGGCGCTGATGCGCAGGTTTCACATCGGCGACGGCAACCTGACCCATTGCTACACATGCCATAGGTAGGCCATGCAGATTCGAGAAGACACCGAACCACAGCAATCTGCGCCCCTCGACTGGAAGGCGATTCGCACGCGTCTGGAAGGCGAACGCGGGGCAGGGTACTGGCGCAGCCTCGAACAACTGGCCGACGAACCGGCGTTCGCCGAATTCGTCGAGGCGGAGTTTCCTTCGATTGCGCCGCAGATGGACCGTCGGCGGTTTCTGCAGGTGATGGGCGCGTCCATGGCAATGGCCGGGCTTGCTGGCTGCAGCGAACCGGAGAAGGGTGTTCCTTATGTGGTACAGCCAGAAAAGATCATCCCCGGCGAGGCGCAGTGGTATGCCACCACGGTGACCTTCGCCGGCTACGCCCAGCCGGTACTGGGCCGCACCCATGTCGGCCGCCCGACCAAGCTGGAGGGCAACCCCGATCACCCGTTGAGCCAGGGAGCGAGCACGGCGATCATTCAGGCGGCGATTCTCCAGCTGTACGACCCGGATCGCTCGCAGGCGCCGCGTTTCAAGGGCGTGGATACCACCTGGGACGGCTTTCAGCTCGATGCCAGCCGCCTGGCTGAACGGCTTGATCAACAGCGTGGTCGCGGGCTGCACCTGTTGTTTGGCGCTAGCAGCTCACCGACGTTGCGCCGTCAGCTAGAAGAACTGCTGCAGCGCTGGCCCGAGGCGCAGCTGTATCGCCATGAGCCTTTTGAGGGCGATCACTATCAGGCTGCCGAGCGTGCCTTTGGCCGCGCCGTCGAGACGCACTACCGCTTTGAGGCCGCCGAATGGGTGCTGAGTTTCGAACATGACTGGCTCGGTGTCGGGCCTCGCGAACTGCCGCACGCGCTCGGCTGGGGCGAGCGCAAGCGGCGAGCAGCGAAGGGTGATGGCGAAGCACGTTTGCTGGTCGTCGAATCAGTGCCGACGCTGACCGGGGCCAAGGCCAGCGAGCGCCAGCGAATCGAACCGGAGGCGTTGCAAGCCTACCTGCAGGCGTTGGCAGCCGCGCTGGGTGAGGGCGAAGGACCGACGCAAGCGCTGCCAGACGAGCGTCAGCGCTGGATCGAGGCGGTCGCCCGCGAACTCAAGGCCCGCGCCGGTCGCTGCCTGATCACTGCCGGTGAACGCACGCCGGTGGCGATTCAGGCGGCCGTGCACCGGCTCAATCAGCGACTGGGTAACGTCGGGCACACGCTGAGCTATAGCGAGCCGGTGGTCTGGCTCGAAGCGGGCGGGCAACGTCTGGGCGATCTCCCTGCGCTGGTCGATGCGATTCGCGATGACCAAGTCGAAGCGCTGCTAATGCTCGAATGCAATCCGGTGAACACTGCTCCGGCGGACCTGGAGCTTGAATCGATGCTTGATCAGGTGCCGTTGCGCGTCCATGCCGGGCTCTACTACGACGAAACAGCCGCCTACTGCCACTGGCATCTGCCGTTGACCCACAACCTCGACGGCTGGAACGACGCCCGCGCCGCCGATGGCAGCGTCTGTCTGGGCCAGCCGCTGGTGCGCACCTTCTACAGCAGTCGCACGCTGTCCGAGGTATTGGCGTTGTTGCAAGGGGACCTCACTCCCGATGGCCGCGCCGAACTGCGCAAGACCTGGCAGTCGCTCGATGAAAACGCCTGGCGACAGGCGCTGGAACTTGGCTTCATCGCCGACACCGCGCTACCTCCGTTGACCGTCGAGGCGGCGCCCGCCAGCTGGGATGCCGAACCCACTCCGGCGGATGGGCTGACCCTGCGCTTTCTGCCGGACCCCAGCGTGTGGGACGGGCGCCTGGCGAACCTCGGCTGGCTGCAGGAACTGCCCAAGCCGATCAGCAAACTTACTTGGGACAACGTCATCGGCGTGGCGCCAAGGCTGGCCGAAGCCTACGGGCTGGCGAACGGTGACATGGTGCGCGTCACGCTCGACCGCCGCGTGGTGATTGGCCCGGTCTGGATCATGCCCGGTCATGCCGAGCGCACCCTCAGCCTTTACGCCGGTTACGGCCGTACCCGCGGCGGGCGGGTGGCGGATCGTCTGGGCTACGACCTGGCGCCGTTGCGCACGGCGGCTGACCCCTGGCTGCGTCGCGGCGCCAAGCTGGAGAAGACCGGCGAGTTCATGCCGCTGGCCACGACCCAGTCGCATCACATGCCGCAGGGCAAAGAAGTCATCAAGAGCGAGCCGCGCGAAGAGGCCTATCGCAAGGTGGCGACAGAGCCGCTTTACCTCTTTGAGCAAGCGAAGACGCTCTACCCGCCGACGCCTCCGAAAGAGCCGGTGTGGGGCATGACCATCGACCTGGATCAGTGCATTGGTTGCAATGCCTGCGTTGTCGCCTGCCAGGCGGAGAACAATATCCCGGTGGTGGGAAAAGAGCAGGTCGCCGTGGGCCGAAACATGCACTGGCTGCGGGTCGACCACTATTACAAGGGCGACCCTGACGAGCCTGAGTCCTCGGCGTTCCAGCCGGTTCCCTGCATGCAGTGCGAACAGGCGCCGTGCGAGGTTGGGTGCCCAGTCAACGCCACGGTGCACGGGCCGGACGGTCTCAATGAGCAGATCTACAACCGCTGCATCGGCACCCGCACGTGCGCGTCCTACTGCCCTTACAAGGTGCGCCGCTTCAACTGGTTCGACTGGACAGGCGACGATGAGCCCTCGATCCAGCATCAGCGCAATCCCAACGTCACGGTGCGCTCGCGCGGTGTGATGGAAAAGTGCACCTACTGTATTCAGCGCATCAGCGAAGCCCGCATTGCCGCACGAATCGAGGATCGACCAATTGCCGATGGCGAGGTCCAGACCGCTTGCCAGCAGAGCTGTCCGACACAGGCCATTGTGTTCGGCGATCTGTCCGATCCGGGCGCGCGCGTGCGCGAAGGGCGCGATACCCAGCGTCACTATGCGCTGCTGGAAGAGCTGGGCACGCGGCCGAAGACCACTTATCTGGGTCTGGTTGATCTGCCCAATATCGTCGAGGACAAGTCGTGAGCGGCGCGGGTGTAGGTTCCGGGTACACCGGCGCCGATACGCCGCATTTCCTGCCCGGGCAAATGCCGCTTGGTGAGGTTTCGGACCGGGTGCTGACCGTCCCGGTCGACTTCGCTCGTTATCGCCGCGCCTGGTGGGCGCTGTTCATCTTCAGCTGCCTGTTGCTGGGCCTGTTCGTCGCTTCGGCGGTCGTGGTGGTCTGGAAGGGTGTCGGCGTGTTCGGCAACAACGATCCGGTGTTTTGGGGATTTCCCATCCTCAACTACATGTGGTGGCTGGGCATCGGGCATGCCGGAACCTTCATTTCGGCGATGTTGCTGCTGCTCAACCGGCCGTGGCGTAACTCGCTCAACCGCATGGCCGAGCTGATGACGCTGATGGCGGTGGTCTGCGCGGGCATCTACCCGATCCTGCACCTGGGGCGGCCCTGGCTGTTCTACTGGAGCGCCCCGTACCCCAATACCATGGAATTGTGGCCGCAGTTCAAAAGTCCGACCTCGTGGGATTTCTTTGCCGTGCTTGGCTACCTGTTCGTGTCGCTGATGTTCATCTACATCGGGGCCATACCGGATTTCGCCTCGGCCCGCGATCACGCCCGCAAACGCCGTTACAAGATTTTCTACGGGCTGCTGGCGCTCGGCTGGCGCGGTGCTTCTTCGCACTGGGCGCACTGGCGGCGGGCCTATCGTTTCATCGCGCTGCTGGCGATTCCGCTGGTGTTTGCCGTGTCCAGCGGCTACTCGTTCCTGCTCGATCTGTCACCGGAAACCGGCTGGCACTCGACGGTGTTTCCTCCGTATTTCGTCGCTGGCGCAATCTTCTCCGGCTTTGCGTTGGTGATCATCATTGCGCTGGGGCTGCGCCGTTTCTTTGGTTGGCAGTTACTGATCACGGTCAAGCATCTGGACGTGCTCGGCGTATTGCTGCTCGCCAGCGGCTGGATGACTGCTTACGGCTATTTCGCCGACACCTTCATTGCCTTCTATTCGGGCAAGGAACACGAGATCACCATGGCCATGGCGCGTCTGACCGGGCCGATGGCCTGGAGCTGGTGGACGGCGATCTTCTTCAATCTGGTTTGCCTGCAAACACTCTGGTGGCCGCAGGTGCGACGCAACGGTAAGGCTCTGCTGGCGATTGCGGTCGGCGTGCTGATCGGCATGTGGTGCGAGCGCTGGATGCTGATCATCGTTCCGGCTACCCGCGATTACCTCACGGCCACCTGGCAGGGTTACAGCCCCACGTTCTGGGACTGGTCGTTATTCATCGGCACCTTTGGGCTGTTTCTCGTGCCGTTCAGCCTGTTCATGCGGATGCTGCCGATGATCTCCACCTTTGAGGTCAAAGAGGCGCTACACCGCAATCGAGGAGAGGCTGATGACTGAGCGCTGCTACGGATTGCTGGCCGATTTTGCCCATCCTGAACCGCTGATCGAAACAGCTCGCGCCGCGCGCGAGGCTGGCTACACGCGAATGGAGGCCTACAGCCCGTTTATGCTGCCAGAGCTGGAGCCGGTGCTCGGCCAGCGCAGCAATCGTGCCTACTGGGCGGGGATTCTTGGCGCGCTAACCGGCGGTGCATTGGCCGTGGGCATGCAGCTATACGCCAATCTCAGCTACCCGCTGGATATCGGCGGCAGGCCTCTGGTCGCGTTGCAGGGCTTCGCCGTCATTACGTTCCTGTTGACCATCACCGGCGGCGCGCTGGGGGCGTTGTTCGGTCTGCTGTTTCTTTGCCGCCTTCCGCTATTGCACCACCCGCTGTTCGAGATGGAGGCTTTTAAGCGCGCCAGTGATGATCGCTTCCTGCTGTGTATCCGCGCCGACGATCCGCGGTTCAGCGAGACCGATACGGCTCTTTGGCTGGCGGAGCGGGCGGTGTCGGTCAGCAAGGTGCCTGCCTGATGCCTTGGCTTTTCGTTTTCATCCTGTTGCTCAGCGGCTGCGATCAGATGGCGCAGCAGCCACGTGCCGACGCGCAGGAGGCCAGCCTGTTTTTCCCGGACGGCAAGGTCAACCAGGCGCCGCCGGTCGGCTCGGTGGCGCGCGGCGAGTTGGCATGGGAGACGGTCCTGGATGAGCGTCCACCACTGTCCGACGCGCTCCTGGCCCGGGGCGAGGAGCGCTATCGCATCAATTGTGTGCCCTGTCATGGACTGGCCGGTGATGGACTGGGGACAGTGGTGCAGCGCGGCTTCCCGCAACCGCCAGACTTCGCCGAGCCGCGGTTGGTGCAGGCACCTGATCGGCATTTCATTAAGGTCATCACCGATGGTTATGGCGTGATGTACAGCTACGCCGCGCGGGTTCGACCGGCCGATCGCTGGGCGATCGTTGCGCACATACGGGCGCTGCAGTTGGCGCGCACGGCCGAGGTAGCCCAACTGCCCGAGGCTGATCGCCGCGCGCTGGAGGCATTGCCATGAGCGCGGTGAGATTCAAGGGCGCCAAGGGTGCACGCAGCATTGCCTGGGCGGCGTTGACCATCGGCGTGGTTGGGCTAGGCATAGGCCTGCTGCTGGCGCCGCGCGATACCTTGGCCGCCTGTGTGGCGAGTCTGTTGGGCTGGGCTGGGATTCCGCTGGGCGCGCTGGCATTGGGCCTCGCTTTGGCGCCGGTCAGCGGCAGCGTTCGCGATCAGCTATGGCCCTGGACGCTGGTTGCCAGCCGGGCCATGCCGGCGTTGGCAGCGCTGGTGTTGCCCGGACTGCTTGGCGCCGGGTTTATCTACGAGTGGATGCACCAGTACAACGATGGCTTTCGCGGGTTGTGGCTCTGGTGGCCCAGTTTCGTCGTGCGCGGTTTGCTCTATGTCGGCCTGTGGTGGGCGCTGGCGCGCTGGCTGCTGCCGACCACGCTGCACAACCCGGCGGGCGCCGGTTTGGGCCTGATCGCGGTGGTGCTGAGCGTGTCGCTGGCGGCCTTCGACTGGGCTCAATCGATGGCGCCGCACTTCGCATCCAGCATCTTCGGGCTGATATGGCTGGGCCGGCTGATGCTGTCCGGGATCGCTACCTGCATTCTGCTCAGCCTGATCGCCGGCACCTCCCGCCCGGGTGTGTTGCGCGGCTTGCTGTCGGCTGCGGCGTTAGCCTGGATCTATCTGCACTTCATGCAGTATCTGATTGTCTGGTACGGCAACCTGCCCGAAGAGGTTCGCTGGTACGAGATCCGCGCCCGAGAATGGCCATTGTTGACCTGGCTAGTGGCGCTGCAGAGCCTCGTATTCATCGCAACCTGGTGGCCGTTTTCAGCGCGCCGGGTGCCACTGGCGATACTCGCCGGTGGCACGCTGCTGCTGGGGCTGGCCGAAGGCGCCTGGCTGAGTATGGCGAGCCTGTCTGGTTTGAATGCGCTGGCAAGCGGCTTGGCGATGTTGGCCGCTGCCGCCGCTGGCGGAGGACTGATCGCGCTGCTGGTTCTACCGAGGAGGTCCACATGAGCGTCCCGGTTGACCCTCGCTCGAAAGATGATGGCTTCGAACACCACGACGCTAATGTCAAAGGCCTGTTGGCGGTTGGCTTCGGCTTGCTGGCTACGCTGGCAGTGTCACTTACTGCCGTGGCTGTGCTGATTAGCTACTACGACTCGACGCCCGAGCCACCGGTGACGGCGCTCGAGCGCGACAGAATTATCCCGCCTGCGCCGCGTCTGGAAACCAGTAGCCGTGGCAACGGCCAGCAGGTGATCCGCGAGGCCGAGCAGCGCCTGAACCGCTACGCCTGGATCGACCGCGAGGCTGGCGTTGCGCGTATCCCGCTTCCGCGAGCACGCATCCTGTTGCTAGAGCGCGGCTGGCCGAGCCCGGTGGAGGCCAGCGGCGGGCGGGACGTACGCCTGCAACAGACCAAACAGAGGGCGCAACCCTGATGAGCCGTCTGCTGCTGATTCTCGCCGCCTTGTCTTTGGTGCTGACATTCTCTGCGCGAGCCGCCGAGCCATTTGATCCCTTCGCTGCCGCTGGCATCGACCCGCAGCCCGGTGCACAGGTGCCAGTGAATACGCGGTTCACCGACGACAGCGGCAAGTCGGTCACGCTTGCCGAATTGCTCGACGGCCGTCCTGCGGTACTGGTGCCGGTCTATTTCCGCTGCCCTAACGTGTGCGGGTCGCAGCTGGCGAGCCTTTTCAACCTGCTCGGCGCGGTGCCCTTCGAACTGGGCAAGGATTACGTGGTGATCGCTTATAGCTTCAACCCGCACGAGACACCAGCCGATGCCCGCGTCGAACGCGACAAGCTCGAACGGCGTTGGCCAGAGTTGGCGGGTTCGCAATCGGTTCATCTGCTCACCGGACAGGAGTCGGCCAGCCGCAGCGTTAGCGACGCGCTGGGCTTTCATTACCGCTGGGATGCGGACATTAAGGAATACGCGCACGCCTCGGCGATCGCCACGCTGAGCCCGTCCGGCAAGCTGGTGCAGTGGCTGTATGGGCTCGGCTATCAGCCCAACGATCTACGGCTGGCCCTGACTGATGCAGGGGAAGGGCGGGTCGGCGATTTCAGTGATCAGTTACTGCTGCTCTGTTACCACTACAACCCGCGCACCGGCGGGTACGACAACTGGGTCATCGGTGCGCTGCAGGTGGGCGGCACCGGCACGGCGGTGGCGTTGCTCGGTTTCATAGGGCTGTCGCTGTGGCGCGAGCGACGCAAGCGGGAGGCCGGCGATGGACAATGATTTTCTGCGCCTCTGGCCGCAGACCGCATCCGAGCATGCGAACAGCATCGACTGGCTGATCTGGTCGTTCACCGGAATGATGGCGATCTTCGTCGTGCCGGTGTTCGTGCTCACGATTCTGTTCGCGATACGCTACCGCAAGGGCACCCAGGTGCGGCGCGACCATCGCCCGCGCGGCAGCATGAAGGTCGAAATGACCTGGATCGTGCTGCCCTTCATCGGCTCGATGATCATCTACCTGGTCTCTGCGAAGCTCTACTACGAAGTGCGCACGCCGCCGGTGGATGCCATGGAAATTCAGGTCGTGGCCAAGCAATGGATGTGGAAATTCCAGCATCCCGGTGGTCAACGCGAGATCAATACCTTGCACGTGCCGGTTGGGCGCCCGGTGCGGCTGAACATGATCTCCCAAGACGTGATTCACAGCCTGTATTTTCCGGCCCTGCGCATCAAGCAGGACCTGTTGCCGGGGCGTTACACGCAGCTTTGGTTCAACGCCACCGAAACCGGTCGCTACGAGGTGTTCTGTGCCGAATACTGCGGCACCGATCATTCGAAGATGCTTGCCACGCTGATTGTGCAACCGCCACAGGAGTACGCGCGCTGGCTGTCACAGGCCGGTGCCAGCGAGTCCCTGGCCGAGCAGGGCGAGGTGCTGTTTCGCCAGTTCGGTTGCAGCGGTTGCCACGGCCCGGCCGCCGTGGCGAGAGCGCCAGAACTGGAGGGGCTCTATGGTCGCCGGGTGGCGCTGGAAGACGGTCGTTTTGCAGTCGCCGATCAGGCCTATATCCGCGACAGCATCCTGCTGCCGCACAAGCAGATCGTCGCTGGCTACGAATCGATCATGCCGAGCTTCGCCAACGTGATCGATGAGGAGGGCGTGCTGCGCCTGACGGCCTATATCCAGTCGCTTGGCAAAGTTGGGGAAAGCGGACAGCGCGAGCCGCATGCCGACAGCCCCCGCAGTCCAACGCCAGAGGAGACACTCCCTTGACTCAGAAGAACCCGGCCGCCGACCGCTCGCCCAGTTACCTTGCCGACGAGCACGGGCTACGCACCTGGCTGCTGACCACGGACCACAAACGCATTGCGATCCTCTACCTGATCGGCGTCACGGCCTTCTTTTTTCTCGGCAGCCTGGCCGCCGGTCTGGTGCGCATCGAGCTGGTCACCCCCGAGGGCGACCTGTTGAGCCCGGACGGCTACAACCGCACCTTCACCCTGCACGGTGTGGTCATGGTGTGGTTCTTCCTGATTCCCTCGATCCCGGCGGTATTTGGCAACTTCCTTATCCCGATCATGATCGGTGCCAAGGAGATGGCCTTTCCCAAGCTGAATCTGTTCAGCTGGTATCTGCTGGTGGGCGGCGGTCTCTTCACGCTGTATTCACTACTGGCTGGCGGTGTGGACACCGGCTGGACCTTCTACACGCCGTTGTCGACCATGTTCAGTAATGGTCATGTGGTGGCGGTGATTCTCGGGGTTTTTATTGTCGGTTTTTCGTCGATCCTGACCGGGCTGAACATCATCGTCACGATTCATACGCTACGGGCGCCGGGCATGACCTGGTTCCGAATGCCGCTGTTCTGTTGGTCGCTCTATGCCACCTCGGTGATCTTGGTGCTGGCCACGCCGGTGCTGGCCATCACGCTGCTGCTGGTGGCGGCGGAGTACCTGTTCGGCATTGGCGTGTTCGACCCCAACCTGGGCGGCGATCCATTGCTGTTTCAGCACTTGTTCTGGTTCTACAGCCATCCGGCGGTGTACATCATGATCCTGCCGGCGATGGGTGTGATGAGCGAGCTGATCACCGCGGCGGCGCACAAGCGTATTTTTGGCTATTCGTTCGTCGCCTATTCCAGCCTGGCCATCGCGGTGATCGGCTTCATGGTCTGGGGCCACCACATGTTCGTGGCGGGGCAGTCGATGTACGCCAGCATGGTCTTTTCACTGCTCAGTTTTCTGGTGGCGATCCCCTCGGCCATCAAGGTCTACAACTGGACCGCCACACTCTACAAAAGCAATCTGACCATCGACGCGCACTTCCTTTATGCGCTGACCTTTATCGGTCTGTTTGTCATCGGCGGCGTGACCGGGCTCTTCCTCGCGCTGCTGGCGGCGGATGTGCACGTACATGACACCTATTTCGTGGTCGCGCATTTCCACTACATCATGGTCGGCGCGGCGGTGGCCGGGTTCTTTGGCGCGCTGCACTTCTGGTGGCCAAAGATGACCGGACGGATGTACTCGCAGCTATGGGGAAAGATTGCGGCAGTGATGATCTTCTGCGGCTTCAACCTGACGTTTTTCCCGCAGTTCCTGCTCGGCTATCTCGGGATGCCGCGGCGTTACCACAGTTATCCGGAGGATTTTCAGTTCCTCCATGTGCTGTCGTCCGCGGGCGCAGGGGTGCTGGCGGTGGGTTACATCATGCCGTTCTGTTATCTGCTCTGGTCGTTGCGTTACGGCCCGTTGGCCGATGATGACCCGTGGGATGCGGCGGGGCTGGAATGGCGCACCTCGTCGCCACCGCCACAGTACAACTTTGTCGAGACGCCGATCGTTGACTTCGAGGCCTACGATTACCCTCCCGAGGCGACCCATGGCCGATCCTGACGGGTACCTGACCGAGCCCTACCAGACCGCAGCCCAGCAGCGAGAAGCGAGTTTTCTGGGCATGTGGTTGTTTCTCGCCACTGAAATCATGATGTTCGGTGTGCTGTTTCTGATCATCTATTACTACCGGCTGCAGCACCCCGAGGCAGTGGGCGAGGCGGTGCAGCACCTGCATTCGATCCTGGCGGGATTCAACAGCGCGCTGTTGCTCACCGGCAGCCTGTGCATGAGCCTGATGGTGCAGGCTTCGCGCTTGGGTAACTACCGTCGGGTGCAGCAGTGGCTCTTGCTCAGCGCCTTCTTCGGCCTGGCGTTCCTGGCGGTGAAGTTCTTCGAGTACGGCTGGGAATACCAGGAAGGGTTGTTGCCCGGCATAGGCCCCGAGTCCCCGCTGGAAAATCCCGCCGCGCGGCTGTTCATGAACATCTATTTCTTCGCCACCGCGCTGCATGCGGTGCACCTGACCATTGCGGTGGTGATCGTACTGGGCATGGTGGGGCGCATTCACTTCGCCCATATGAAACTGCCCGAGCGGGCGATCACACTGGAAATGGTCGGCCTGTACTGGCATCTGGTCGATGTAGTCTGGATCTTCTTGTATCCCTCGCTTTATCTGGTCGGGAGGGCAACATGAAGGCAGGCAAGCTGGTGCTGATCTATGTCGGGCTGCTGGCGCTACTGGCGATCAGCGCCACGATAGCCATTCAGTTTCCACAGTGGGCGATGCTTGCGCTGGTCTGTGCAGCCGGGCAGGCCATGCTGGTGCTGTTCGGGCTGGCCCAGCTCGGTACCCACTCGCCGCTGGTGCGCTTTTTTGCGCTGGGCGCGGGGTTCTGGCTGGTGTTCCTGTTCGCCCTTTCAATAGCTGATCTGCTGACGCGCGGTAGCTAGCTGCTCGCTGGGTCCATCACTGAAAGTCCCGACTGCGCACATCGAGCCCGGTGAGCATCGGGGTGAGATCGCTGAGGCGCCCGGCGATGACGTGCCGTACACCGTTGGCCGATTCAAGATGCCCATCGATTCGAAGCATTTGCGACTGTATCAGCACGCGCCGTTGCCGCTCGGCCAGGTCGTGCCAGACCACCACGTTGATCATGCCGAACTCGTCTTCCAGGGTGACGAAGATGACCCCGCTTGCCGTCTGGGGGCGCTGGCGACCAATGACCAGGCCCGCGACGCTGACCAGACGACCGTGTTCCACCTTAGACAACTCCCGCGAACTGCGGCAGCGTCGGCTCCTGAGCTGGTCACGTAACAAAACCAGCGGGTGCGGGCCAAGCGTTGTGCCAAGTGTCGCGTAATCGGTCATCAGCTCTTCTCCAACCGAGGGCACCGGCAAGGCGACCGGCGCCTCTTCGGTCGAAACCTGTTCAGCGAACAAGGGCAGTTGCGGCTCGAAGCCAGCCACGGCCCAGCGAGCCTGGTGCCGGTGGCCGACCAATCCTTTCAGCGCTCCGGCGTCAGCCAGCTGTTCTCGTGCGCGGGCATCCAGTCGGGCTCGCAGGCAGAGGTCGTCGATACCGGTGAAGGGTTGCTGCTCACGAGCCGTCTCGACGCGATTCGCATCCTCCTGACGAAATCCGCGTACAAGGCGCATTCCCAGACGGATTGCTGGTTGCTCGGTCTCGGTCGGCTCAAGGCTGCAATCCCAACCGCTGTGGCGAACATCCAGCGCCCGGATTTCGAGGCCGTGACGGCGAGCGTCCTGGAGAATCTGATCGGGATTGTAGAAGCCCATCGGCCAGCTGTTGATCAAGGCACAGGCGAAGGCGGCTGGTTCATGATATTTGAGCCAGCAACTGGCATAGGTGAGCAGGGCGAAGCTGGCCGCATGCGACTCGGGAAAGCCGTAACTGCTGAAGCCTTTGATCTGCTCGAAGATCCGTGCAACGAACTCCGGGGTGTAGCCACGGGCGAGCATACGTTCGCTCAATCTCACGCGGTGCGGCTCGAGACTGCCGTGTCGCTTCCAGGCAGCCATGGCGCGGCGCAGTCTGTCGGCTTCATCGGCGGTGTACTCGGCAGCGACGATTGCCAGCTCCATCACCTGTTCCTGAAACAGCGGCACGCCAAGGGTGCGCTCGAACACGGGTTTCAGTTCTTCGGAGGGATACTCCACCGGCTCTTCGTTATTGCGACGGCGCAGGTAGGGGTGAACCATATCGCCCTGAATCGGCCCGGGCCGCACGATGGCGACCTGAATCACCAGATCGTAGAACGTCTGAGGACGCAGCCGGGGCAGCATGGCCATTTGCGCGCGCGACTCGATCTGGAAAACGCCCACGGTGTCGGCGCGGCTGATCATCTCGTAGGTCGGCCGGTCTTCCTTGGGCAGTGTGGCAAGGGTCCACAGCGTGCCGCGATAACGGGCAATCAGGTCGAAGGTACGGCGAAGCGCACTGAGCATGCCGAGCGCCAGCACATCGACCTTCAGCAGGCCGACCACATCGAGATCGTCCTTGTCCCACTGGATCACGGTGCGGTCGGCCATGCTGGCGTTCTCGACCGGCACCAGGGTATCCAGCGGATACTCGGAGATGACGAACCCGCCCGGATGCTGTGAAAGGTGACGAGGAAAGCCGATCAATTCACGGGTCAGCACCAGAACCCGACGCAACACCGGACTGCTGGGATCGAAGCCGGCTTCTTGTAGTCGGGCGTCATCGGGTATGTGCTCACTCCAGCGTCCGCAGCACTCGGCCAGGGCATTGATCTGATCCGGCGGCAAGCCAAGCGCCTTGGCCACATCTCGCACTGCGCCTGTGGCGCGGTAAGAACTTGCCACCGCCGTCAGTGCGGCGCGATTGCGGCCGTAGCGTCGAAACACATATTGGATCACTTCTTCACGGCGCTCGTGCTCGAAGTCGACGTCGATGTCCGGTGGCTCGTTGCGCTCACGGGAAAGAAAACGTTCGAACAATAAGCGGCTATGCGAGGGGTCGAGTTCGGTGATGCCCAATACGAAACACACCGTCGAGTTGGCTGCCGAACCGCGGCCCTGGCAAAGAATGTGACGTTCGCGGGCGAAGCGGACGATGTCGTGGACGGTGAGAAAGTAACTCTCGTAGTGCAGCTCGGTGATCAGCTGCAATTCATGTTCGACCAGCGCACGTGATTTTTCCGTCACACCTGCCGGCCAGCGCCATCTCATGCCATCTTCGACCAGTTTGCGCAGCCATGAGCTGGCATCGTGGCCGCTGGGCACCAGCTCGTGTGGGTACTGATACTTCAGCTCTTTGAGGCTGAACGGGCAGCGCTCGGCGATACGCAGCGTCTCTGCCAGCAACTCGTGGGGATAGAGCTGGGCCAGCTCCTCACGCCGGCGCAGGTGGCGTTCACCGTTGGGGAACAGGTGGCGCCCGGCCTCGGCTACAGGCAGGTGATGGCGGATTGCAGTCATGCAATCCTGCAGGGCGCGCCGGCCACGGGCGTGCATATGCACATCGCCACAGGCCACAGCGGGTATGCCTACGCGCCTGGCCAGTGCCTGCATTCGGTGCCGGTGCGTGGCATCGTCGTGTCCGCGGTGCAGTTCGATGCCCAGCCAGAGACGATCCGGAAAGTGTTCGCGCAACCAGAGACCTTCGGCGTCAGCCTCGGGCTGGTGGGTCAGCCAGATGGCCAATAGCCCATCCAGGGGGTCGTTCAGGTCCTCGCCCAGCAGCTGGTATTGGCCTTTCTCGGCGCGACGCCTGGCGTTGGTAATCAGCCGGCACAAGCGTTGATACCCAAGCAGGTTCTCGACCAGCAGGAGCAGCTTCGGACCCTTCTCGATCTGCATTTCACTGCCGACAATCAGCGGCAGGCCTGTTTCCTTGGACGCCTGCCAGGCACGGACGATGCCAGCCAGCGTGCATTCATCGGTAATCGCCAGGGCGCTATAGCCCTGGAGCGCGGCGCGTTCGAACAGCTCTTTGGCACTGGAGGCGCCCCGTTGAAAACTGAAGTTGGAGAGGCAGTGCAGTTCGGCGTATTCGGGCGTCATGCGAACCAGCCGTGCAACATCAACGGCCCTCCCGTGACAGCCCGAAAGGCCCAGCCGCGTTGACCCGTGCGGGTTTCCACCAGGTAGTAGTCGCGGCGCACATCGCCACCGTCCCACCAGCCCGATTCGATACGCTCGGGGCCGCAGAGAATGCGCAGTGTGGCTTCGTGTAGCGGTTTAGTTTCGCTCAACAGCCAGCCGGGGCGGGGTGCTGTGGACGATGGCATTTCCAGGTGGGTCGCAGACTCTGGTCGCCAGGCGCATTCGGGGCGATGGTCGGCGCGCACAGCAAGCCCTTGCACGGCATCGTCGCCCAAGCGGGCACGCAATCGCTCGCGCAATTGTTCCCAGGGCAGCGACTGCTGCGGTCGCTCATCGAAGAGTGCGCGATGCTCGGGCACGAAGGTCGGCAACTGGTCCGCAACCAACCGTATGGCCAGCACCGGGGCTGGAAGTTGCAGATGCTCCAGGCGACCGCGGGTCAGTTCGAACAGCATGGCCGGGTCGCGCTCCGCGCCGAGTAGACCGACCGGTAACAGGCTTTCGGGCAGGCTGCGGTGCTCCAGGTGCAAGGTGAAGCGTTGCACCCCACTGTCGCGGCCTGCCAGGTAAGCGGCGAGGTCGGCGGTCAGACGGCGCAGCGGGAACAGCAGGGCCTGGTGCGACTCGACTTCGAAGTTCAGCTCGATACGCGCATCGAAGCGGTCAGGCGGGCGATAGAAACCCAGGCCCAACGGGCGATGCTCCAGCAGGGTGTCGAGGTGTCTCAATGCTTCTCCCGGAAAACGCTTTGCCAGACCATCCCGAGGCAGTGCCAGCAGTTGCGTGAAGGTGCGCAACCCCATGCGCGCCAGGGCGTTGGACACATCGCGTGGCAAGCCGAGGCGATCTACCGGCAGGTCAGCCAGTACCTGATGCAGCTCAGGTGTATCCGTTACCGCCAAGCCGTCATGCACGTTGGCCAGTACCCGTGCGGCTGCAGGATTGGGTGCCAGCGTGATGCGATGCCCAAAGCCCAGCGCACTCAGCTCGGTGCGCAGTCTTGCCTCCAGACGCGGCCAGGGGCCGAACAGGCCGAGGCTCGATTGCACTTCCATGAGCAGGCAGCGCGGGTAGTGCAGGCTGACCTGTGAACTGAAGCTGTAAGCCCAGGCGGCGAGGAATTGCTGCCAGCGTTCGATCGAAGCCAGGTCATATTCAGCCGTCTCGAATCCCCGTGTCAGCGCCTGGGCCGCTATCAATGATTGCCCAGCCTTTAGCCCGAGTGCCCGCGCCGCTGGGTTGACGGCCTGTAGCACGCGGTGCTGGGGCGTTCCGCTCAGCAGTGCCAGTGGCGCGTCTGCGTCGCTGCGACTGCGCAGTACACCGTCCATGGCCAGTTGCGGCAGCAGGATGCAGGCCCAGAGCATGCTCACTGCCATCCCACGGCAGAAATCGGCTGGTCGGGCGCCAGTCCGCCACGGCACTTGAGAACACGCACCTGGGCCGGCTGAGCTTCGATTGCCAGCCGCAGTGCCGCTGGCGAGGGGTTTACCGCTTCGTGCAAAGCGCGATAGGCGAAAGCCAATGTCTGTCCGGTTTCGGCTGCTACCTGCAGGCGACGCAAGGCACGATCATCGGCTTTTTGCGGCCAGCACAGCACCGCACCACAGCTGCCTGAACGCAAACACTGTTCTGCGGCCCATAAGGCGTCTCGTCCTTGCGCTTGAACGAGGCTGAGGTGGCGCAGGTCGATCCCGGCAGCGAGCCAGGCATGAGGGAAGGGCAGGTGAGGCGGGGCGACCAGGACTACCCGTTCGCCTGCAGCGGTCAGCCGTGCCAGTGTGGGCCAGAGCAGTCGTAATTCGCCGATGCCATGCGTGGCGATCAGCAGCTCACTCAGTGCCGCCTCCGGCCAGCCCCCGCCGGGCAGCGCGGCGTCCAGAGCAGGATGTCCGGTGGGCTGGTTACTGGTCGAGACGATGCTGGGCTGGCCTCGCCATAGCCGGCGCGCATCGAGCAATCGATCAAGGGAAACGACGGAGGACATGATGAGCAGTCAATTCAGAATACTGTATATGAATACAGTATTCTGCGTTGCCTGAGTGCGGGTCAAGTCGATGTGATGAACGTCATCGACTCAGGGTGAAACGGTCCAGCTCAGAGCAGGATTTTCAGCGCTCCTATCACGCTGAGGGCGGCGCCCATTGGTAGTGCCATACGCTCACGCCAGGCGAGCATCAGGCCTACCAGCACCCCGGCGCACATCAGTTGCCCCAAGCAGACCACCAGGCCGATGGCCCATCCCAGCGCTGCGACATCCAGCAGGACGATGGCAATCAGCAATCCGGCTGCCAACAGGCGCAGCCCATGTTGCTGAAGGAGGCTCGGTGCGCGATTGAACAATTGTCGATGATGACGGGGCATGGCCAGGCACAGCGCAAGCATGCCCACGTAAGCCAACGCAAAAGCGAGTAGCGTCATGGTGAAACCTCCTGCAGGCGCCTCTCTCGTGCCGGTCGCGCTTCGGGCCGGGCGAAGGCCCGCCAGCCGCACACCAACCCGACGGCGAGCAATACCAGGTCGATGCCGAAGAGCGTCATATCACCTCGCGTCAGGCTCGCAACAAGGTTGCCTTGGGGCGCCACGATACCGTTCAGCGCAGGCAGGCCAAGGGCGAGAATCGCCAGTACCGCAAACAATTGACGGGTGGTCCGTGCGGGTTGGCCAGGCCTGATGCATGCGAAGGCTGCCACTGCCAGCCAGCTCAAGGCGAAACTCCAGCCTTCCATGGCCGCCCGGTCAGGCAGGGTGTCCGGCAACAGGCGATTGGCCCAGAGCAGTACCAGCGACGCGATGGGCAGCCCGAAGAAAACCGCTCCGTTGAGTGCACGAACCACCTTTAGTCCTTTGATCTGCCGAGCTTCACGCTTGCGTAACCAGACCGCTGAACCTGCGATCAGCATTGCGCCCCCAGCCAGTCCCATCAGTCCGTAGAACAGCCGGACGATCTGACCGCCGAATTGCGCCATGTGCAACCCGACCATCCACATGTAGGCCTTGTAACTGGTCGGTGCCTGTTGCTGGTGAAGCATTTCGCCTGTGGTTGCGTCGTAATTCAGGGTGTCCTGTGGTGAACCGATACGTGAGGGGTCCAGGCGGCGAATGCTGACCACTGCCGAGGCGTCGAATGGGTGCTCAACGATCAACCAGCCTGCCTCGCCGCCATTCCAGCGTCGACGGGCATCGTTGATCAAACCTTCCAGGGCGGTGAGTTCACCTACGGGCTTGTCCATTTCATTACGGTGATAGCCGCCCTGGACCTCCTCGAAGAAGGCCAGCGGATCACTGTCATAGGCCACCATCGCGCCGGCTGGCATGTAGGTCGCGACAAAAATGGCGACGCCCGTATAGGCCAGTATCAGATGGAAGGGCAGGCCGATCACTCCGAACAGGTTGTGTGCATCGAGCCAGGCACGTTGGCCGTTGGCTTGCGGCCTGAGGGTGAAGAAGTCTTTGAATATCCGCCTGTGAACGATGACCCCTGACACCAACGCGACCAGCATGAACATGCCGGCCAGGCCGACGATATACATACCAATCGTGCCTGCCTGAAGGTTGTAGTGCAGGGTGAAGAAGAATTCACCCCCCAGCGTGTCCGGCATGGGCTTGCCGGTAGCGGGATCGAAGGCGGCCCGTCCACGTTCGCCGGTGCCATCTTTTTCCCAGCCCAGCTTCCAATAGGGCTCGCGTTCGGTAGGGCCATGCAGCCAGTAAGCATGCAGGGGACCTTCGACGTTGGCATTCAACCACTGCCGGACGTTGTCAGCATCGATGCTGCTAGTTGTGGGAACGTGCAAGGCCGGGCGCATCCAACGTTCGAGCTCCTTGTCGAAACAGGCCAGCGTGCCCGCAAAGATAATCACGAACAGCAACCAGCTGGGCAGCAGTCCGCCCCAGGTGTGCAGCCCGGCCATCGATTGACGTAAGGTCACGGTCTGCTCCTCCATTCAACAGGCAGATAAGCGGCCAGGCACAGCAGCACTGTCAGCACACCCAGCCACATCCAGGCCCGCAAGGCGCTGCGGGCCGCAAAGGTGTAAATGACAGCGGCTACCCAGACGGCAAAACACAGCAAGCTGGCCGTGACCACTCGATCTGCTCGCGCCAACGGCAGATAAACAGATAGAAAGGCGGTAGAGCCGAACGCCAGCGCATAGCCGCCGAACAGAGCGGCCGTGATGCGTCCCGCCAGCTCCAGCCGTCGCCTCGATGAAGTCATGTTCATTGAATTCCCTTCATCAAAAGCTGTAGCTGACGGTGCCGACGACGGTACGACGGTTGCCGACAAAGCAGTCGCCGCGTGCCAGACAGGTGGTGTAGTAGGTTTCGTCTTCCAGGTTGGTGGCGTTGAGCCTGAAAGCCCAGTCCTGGTAGCGGTAGCCGAGCATGGCGTCGAACAGGGTCGTCGAAGGGGTTTTCAACGTGTCCCGTCCGTCCCAACTGGCGCCGACATAACGAGCACCGGCCCCCGCTTCGAAGCCGGAAACGCCAAACAACGAGAAGCGATGTTGTGACCACAGGGATGCCATGTGCTCTGGAATCGAGGCGATGCGGGCCCCTTGTTCGGCTGACGATCCTTTGATGACCTCGGTGTCGAGGTGGGTATAGGTCGCGATCAGATCCCACATCGGGGTAATGGCGGTCAGGGCTTCGAGCTCGATGCCCCGTATGCGAACTTCGCCGGTCTGCACAGTGTTGTTGGGACGAATCGGGTCCGGCATCTGCCGATTCAGCTCGCGCAGATCGAACACGGCGGCGGTGTAAAGGCTTTGGCTTGCCACCGGCTGATATTTAACCCCGAGCTCCCATTGTTCTCCTTCTCTAGGCTTGAAGGATTCTCCGTCCGCGTCCAGGCCGATGGTCGGCAGGAAGGACTCGCTGTAACTCAGGTAGGGTGCCACGCCGTTGTCGAACAGGTAGGTGAGACCAACACGCCCGGTAACTGCGTCATCCTTTTGCCGTGTGCCGCCTTCCGTGCGGTTGTCGGCCCAGTCTTTGCGCATGCCGAGCGTCAGCAACCAGCGCTCGTACTTGAGCTGGTCTTGAACGTAGAGCCCTTGCTGGACGATGGTCTGATCCGGCTGATCGGTATAGGTAACAATCGAGGGGTCGAAAGTGCCGTAAACCGGGTCGTACAGGTCGAGGGGAGTCGCTGAACCACCCGCGCGTTTCTGGCGAGTGTCTGCATGCTGATAGTCACTGCCGATCAGCAGGGTATGTTGGAGCGGGCCCGTATCGAATAATGCTTGGGCATTGTGATCGGCAACCCAGGCATCGACCTCGGTTTTGGCGCCGTAATAGATACGATTGAGCGTCCGGTTGTCAGCGTTTAGTGCTAAAGGACGAAAATTGCCGTAGATCTGCTGATAACTGACTTCGCTTTCGTGGTAACGCAGGTTCTGTCGCAGAGTCCAGACATCATCCAGTCGCCAGCTGACTTGTGAGGTGAGGGCGAGCTGTTCGGTATCGTACTCGTCATAGTTGGGCTCGCCGACGAACAGGTCGGTGTCGAACTGACCGTATGGTGCAGCGAGAACCGTACCGCGGTGCGGTAGAAACATGGAGCTGGGCACGCTGTCGTCGCGTTGCACATTCGCCAGCAGTGTCCACTCGATATCATCAGTGGGACGCCAGTTGATTGAAGGCATCAGAACCAGTCGCTCGCTGTCGACATAATTGACCTGGCTGCCGCTTTTACCCGCAATGGTGACGACGCGGTAGAGCAGGCTTCCGTCTTCGGTCAGCGGGCCGGTGGTGTCCACGGCGATTTGCTTGTGGTCGTTGTTGCCGTACTGCAGTTGCATATGGGTTTTCTGCTTTTCGCGAGGCCGCTTGCTGACTTGATTGACCAGCCCCCCGACCGGGCTTTGTCCATACAGCATGGAAGACGGACCCTTGAGTACTTCGATTCGCTCCAGCGTAAAGGGATCCGTGCGGGTATTGGTGTAGCTGCCAAAGCTCTGTTGCAAGCCGTCGAGGAATAGCACCGGTGATGTACCGCGTATGAGTGCGAAGTCTCCACGGCTGTCTAGTCCGTACGCCTCGCCACGCACGCCAGCGGTATAACGCAGAGCATCCTGCAACGTCAGCGCGCCCTGATCGCGCATGCGGTCGGCGGTGATCACGCTAATCGACTGAGGGATCTGCAGAATCGGAGTGTCGGTCTTGGTACCTGTTTGCGTGCGCGCCGCAACGTAGCCATCAACCGGGCCGTCGCCTCGCTCGGCCTCACTCGCCATGACATCTTGAGCGGGTAGTTCGAAAGCCGAAGCGTCCACCCTTGGTCTCTCCTCAAGCGCCTGCGCAAGCGCAACCGTGCTGAGAGACGCAGCCGGGATGGCGACACTGGCGGCACGTAACGCTGTGAGCAGTGGCCGCAGGGAAGGGTGGTGTGTCATGACGTTTATCATTCCGTTTGAAAGAAGTGCGCATGTTAATGCGAATCCATATTATTTGTAATCATCAATGGATTCCGCTGACATACGCTACGGCCCATGGGTCTTGCGTGGGCCGCCATCGACAGCAACCATCCGCCTCCGCTTGTGCTAGCAAAATCAGTCGATTAGGATTCGCGCCGGGTAAACGGTGCAAGACGAGTACTCGGTTCGCCGTCCCAATCTATTGAAGCGAAGAAGCCCGGCCTGAAAGCGACCGGGCTTCTTTGTTTTTCGACCTTGATCCAGCGCCAGATCGCTCGTTCAGGTCGCTGCTAATCAAAAGAGGTATGCCATGCGCGAACGTTTGTTGGCCGCGGAAAAGGTAAAGGCCATCGGATGGGAGGGCGGACAGCTGCGTTTGCTCGACCAGCGCAAGCTGCCCTTGGAAGAGCTCTGGCATACCTGTGATTCTGCTGCAGCGGTGGCCACTGCGATCCGTGAAATGGTCGTGCGCGGCGCGCCCGCCATCGGTATCAGCGCCGCCTACGGGCTGGTCATGGGGCTCAGGGCCCGGCTCTCCGAAGGAGAGGGCTGGCGTGCGGCGCTTGAATCCGACTTCGAGCTGCTGGCTACCAGTCGTCCAACCGCCGTCAATTTGTCCTGGGCGCTCAACCAGATGCGCGAACGCCTCGACCGTCTGAAGCCTGGCGAGGATCCGCTTACCGCTGCCGAGGCTCAGGCGGCATCCATCCATGCCAGTGATCGCGAAGCCAATCTGACCATGGCGCAATTCGGCGTCGACCTTATTCGCAAGCATCAGGGCAACTCGCAAAACATTCTGACTCACTGCAACACAGGGGCATTGGCTACCGGAGGGTTCGGCACTGCGCTCGGTGTGATCCGCGCGGCACACCTGGAAGGGCTGGTCGAGTGTGTCTACGTCGATGAAACCCGTCCGTGGCTGCAGGGCTCCAGGCTGACCGCCTGGGAACTGGCAGGCGAGGGTGTACCGGTGATGCTGAATGCCGACTCGGCGGCGGCGCATCTGATGAAGACCCGCGGCATCACCTGGGTCGTTGTTGGCGCCGATCGGATCACGGCCAATGGTGACATCGCCAACAAGATCGGTACCTATCAGCTTGCCGTGCTGGCCATGCATCATGGTGTACGGTTCATGGTGGTAGCAGCCAGCTCGGCTATCGATATGGAGCTGGAATCGGGTGATGACATTCCCATCGAGGAGCGCGGCGGTCACGAGCTGCTGGAGGTCAACGGTCAGCGGTTCGCCGCTGATGTCGAGGCCTTTAATCCTGTCTTCGATGTCACCCCTGCTGACCTGATCGATGCCATCGTCACTGAAAGAGGCATCGTCGAACGACCGAATGCGGCCAAGCTCGCCGCGCTGATGAGCCGTAAGCGGCTTCATTGAAGTGGCGATGCACACCCGGTCATGCATTCCAGAGTGTGCATCCTGGAGCCTGCGGCTCCCCAGCTGTGATACCATTCCGCGCTTAATCGCAGGACCCTGCTGACTACAAGGAACCAGGCTTCCATGGGCGAACTGGCCAAAGAAATCCTCCCGGTCAATATCGAAGACGAACTCAAGCAGTCCTACCTCGACTACGCCATGAGCGTAATCGTCGGTCGTGCGCTGCCGGATGCGCGCGACGGATTGAAGCCTGTGCATCGCCGTGTGCTTTTTGCCATGAGCGAGCTGGGCAACGACTGGAACAAGCCGTACAAGAAATCCGCCCGTGTGGTCGGTGACGTGATCGGTAAATACCACCCTCACGGCGACTCAGCTGTTTACGACACTATCGTGCGTATGGCGCAGCCTTTCTCGCTGCGCTACATGCTGGTCGACGGCCAGGGCAACTTCGGTTCGGTGGACGGCGATAACGCTGCCGCCATGCGATACACGGAAGTGCGGATGGCCAAGCTGGCGCACGAGTTGCTCGCCGATCTGGAGAAGGAAACCGTCGACTGGGTGCCCAACTACGATGGCACCGAGCAGATCCCGGCAGTTATGCCGACCAAGATTCCAAACCTGTTGGTCAACGGCTCCAGCGGTATCGCCGTGGGCATGGCGACCAACATTCCGCCGCATAACCTCAGTGAAGTCATCGACGGTTGCCTGGCGCTGATCGAAAACGCCGATATCACCATTGATGAACTCATGCAGTTCATTCCCGGGCCGGACTTCCCGACCGCAGGCATCATCAACGGTCGCGCCGGCATCGTAGAGGCCTACCGCACCGGTCGCGGACGCATCTATATGCGTGCCCGCTCGACCATCGAAGACATCGACAAGGTCGGTGGCCGTCAGCAGATCGTCATCACCGAACTGCCTTATCAGCTGAACAAAGCGCGGCTGATCGAGAAGATCGCCGAGCTGGTCAAGGAAAAGAAGCTCGAAGGCATCACCGAGCTGCGCGACGAGTCCGACAAAGATGGTATGCGCGTAGTGATCGAGCTGCGCCGCGGTGAAGTGCCGGAGGTTGTTCTCAACAATCTCTACGCTCAGACCCAGCTGCAGAGCGTGTTCGGCATCAACGTGGTGGCCCTCATCGACGGCCAGCCGCGCACCTTGAACCTCAAGGAGCTGCTCGAGGCCTTCGTCCGCCATCGTCGCGAGGTTGTAACTCGCCGCACCGTTTACGAGCTGCGCAAGGCGCGTGAGCGTGGCCATATTCTCGAAGGTCAGGCAGTAGCGCTGTCCAACATCGATCCTGTGATTGCTCTTATCAAGGCCTCGCCGACGCCGGCTGAAGCTAAAGAAGCGCTGATTGCCAAAGCCTGGGAATCCAGTGCTGTCGAGTCGATGGTCGAGCGTGCCGGTGCCGACTCCTGCCGTCCTGAAGGGCTTGATCCGCAGTACGGTCTGCGCGACGGTAAATACTATCTTTCGCCGGAACAGGCCCAGGCCATTCTTGACCTGCGCCTGCACCGCCTGACTGGCCTTGAGCACGAAAAGCTGCTCAGCGAGTATCAGGAGATTCTCACCCAGATCGGCGAGCTGATCCGGATCCTGACCAACCCGGTACGGCTGATGGAGGTTATCCGCGAGGAACTCGAAGGTGTGAAGCGGGATTTTGGCGACGCGCGTCGTACCGAGATTCTCGAAGCGCGGCTGGATCTGACCCTGGCTGACCTGATCACCGAAGAAGAGCGCGTCGTCACTATCTCCCACGGCGGCTATGCCAAATCCCAGCCGCTTGCCGCTTATCAAGCGCAGCGTCGGGGCGGTCGTGGCAAGGCTGCAACCGGGGTGAAGGAAGAGGATTACGTCGAGCATCTGCTGGTCGCCAACAGTCACACCACGCTTCTGCTGTTCTCCAGCAAAGGCAAGGTGTACTGGCTCAAGACGTATGAAATTCCAGAGGCCTCACGCACTTCGCGTGGGCGGCCGCTGGTGAACTTGCTGCCGCTGTCCGAGGGTGAGCACATCACCGCGATGCTGCAGGTCGATATCGAGGCGGCGCGGCAGCAACAGCTGAACGGCGACGATGATATCGAAGACGCCGACATCATCGGCGAAAGCGATGATGTCGAAGAGTCGATTGAGGGTGACGAGACCGACGAGTCGGTGGACGAGCCTACCGGTACTTATATCTTCATGGCGACCGCGAAGGGCACCGTGAAGAAAACGCCGCTGTCGCAATTCAGCCGTCCGCGCAGCGTGGGTCTCATCGCGCTCGGCCTGGAGGAGGGCGACACCCTCATCGCAGCCGCCGTGACCGATGGTGCGCGCGAAGTGATGCTGTTCTCCGATGGCGGCAAGGTTATCCGGTTCAAGGAGAAGCACGTCCGCACCATGGGCCGTACCGCCCGCGGTGTGCGTGGCATGCGCCTGCCTGAAGGGCAGCGCCTGATTTCGATGCTGATCCCTGAGCCAGATGCTCAGATCCTGACGGCGAGCCTGAACGGTTATGGTAAGCGCACCGTGCTGGATGAGTTCCCGCGCCGCGGCCGTGGCGGTCAGGGTGTGATTGCAATGGTCTCCAATGATCGGAACGGGCCGTTGGTTGGCGCAGTTCAGGTGCAATCAGGCGAGGAAATCATGCTGATTTCCGATCAGGGCACGCTGGTGCGTACGCGAGTCGACGAGGTCTCTTCGCTGGGTCGCAACACGCAGGGCGTCACCCTCATTAAGCTGGGCAAGAATGAACACCTTGTAGGCCTTGAGCGGGTGCAAGAACCTTCCGAAGAGGACGTCCTGGAAGACATCGAGGCGGTAATCGATGAGGATGCGCTGGATAAGGAAATGCCCGTAGTCAGCACCGAGCCAGGCGAAGATGATTTGCTGGGCGGCGGGGGCGACGTTCCGCCAGATGTAGTGCCCACCGACGACGAGGATTGATCGAACGACGGCGCAGCCTTGAAGGCTTCGCCGTCGTTTCGTGTGTGCCTTTTTGCAGATGAAGGAATGGCGAGCACTGAGCCGAGCCTTGGGCGCGGACGGAGCGAGCTAGGTATCGACCGTATTTGAGAGAACGAAGATGAGCAAACGCGCGTTCAATTTCTGCGCAGGTCCCGCCGCGCTCCCTGAGGCCGTACTGCAACGCGCCCAGGCTGAACTCCTTGACTGGCATGGTCGCGGTCTATCAGTGATGGAAATGAGCCATCGCAGTGACGAGTACACAGCGATTGCTGAGAAGGCCGAGCAGGATCTGCGCGATCTGCTGAGCATTCCTTCGAACTACAAGGTGCTGTTTCTGCAAGGCGGTGCCAGCCAGCAGTTTGCCGAGATACCGCTGAATCTGCTGCCTGAAGACGGCGTCGCCGATTACATTGATACCGGCATCTGGTCGCGAAAGAGCATCGAGGAAGCCAAGCGTTTCGGCCACGTCAATGTAGCCGCCAGTGCCAAACCCTATGACTATTTCGCCATCCCAGGCCAGAACGAGTGGAAGCTGAGCGCCAATGCCTCGTACTTGCACTATGCAAGTAACGAAACCATCGGTGGGTTGCAGTTCGACTGGGTTCCGGAAGTAGGCGACACCCCGCTCGTTGTCGATATGTCGTCGGATATTCTTTCGCGACAGCTGGACGTTTCCCGCTTTGGTCTGATCTACGCGGGTGCGCAAAAGAACATTGGGCCATCGGGTCTGGTGGTGGTAATCGTTCGCGAGGATCTGCTTGGTCGGGCGCGTTCCAGCTGTCCGACCATGCTCAACTACCAGATCGCCGCCGACAATGGTTCGATGTACAACACGCCAGCGACCTTTTCCTGGTACCTCTCGGGGCTGGTGTTCGAGTGGCTGAAGGAGCAGGGTGGCGTCGAAGCCATGGAGCAGCGCAACCGCGCGAAGAAGGACTTGCTCTACGGCGTGATCGATTCCAGCGATTTCTATTCCAATCCAATAGCCACCAACGCCCGCTCCTGGATGAATGTCCCGTTCAGGCTTGCCGATGAGCAGCTGGACAAGGCGTTCCTGGCCGGCGCGGATGCGCGTGGGCTACTCAACCTCAAGGGTCACCGTTCGGTGGGGGGCATGCGTGCTTCCATCTATAATGCGGTCGGCCTGGATGCGGTCGAGGCACTGGTCGCCTATATGCGTGAATTCGAGAAGGAGCGCGGCTGATGAGCGATGTCGACCGGCTGAAGGCGCTGCGTGTGCGCATCGACAGTCTCGACGAGAAGATTCTCGAGCTGATCAGTGAGCGGGCTCGTTGCGCTCAGGACGTGGCCCGAGTAAAGACAGCTGCGCTCGCTGAGGGCGAGGAGGCGGTGTTCTATCGCCCCGAGCGTGAGGCCTGGGTGCTCAAGCACATCATGGAGCTGAACAAAGGCCCCCTGGACAACGAGGAAATGGCGCGCCTTTTCCGGGAGATCATGTCGTCCTGTCTGGCGCTGGAGCAGCCGCTACGGGTTGCCTACCTCGGACCGGAAGGCACCTTCTCCCAGGCCGCTGCGCTCAAGCATTTCGGTCAGGCGGTGATCAGCAAGCCGATGGCTGCGATCGACGAGGTATTCCGTGAAGTGGTCGCCGGTGCGGTCAATTTCGGCGTAGTGCCTGTGGAGAACTCCACCGAAGGTGCGGTCAACCATACTCTCGACAGTTTTCTCGAGCACGACATCGTTATCTGCGGTGAAGTCGAGCTTCGCATACACCATCACTTGCTGGTGGGGGAGACGACCAAGACGGATCGCATCACCCGTATCTACTCGCATGCCCAGTCGCTGGCGCAATGTCGCAAGTGGCTTGATGCTCACTACCCGAACGTCGAGCGCGTGGCTGTTTCCAGCAATGCCGACGCGGCGAAGCGGGTCAAAAGCGAGTGGAACTCCGCAGCGATCGCTGGCGACATGGCCGCGCAGCTGTACGGCCTGACCAAAATTGCCGAAAAAATCGAGGACCGCCCGGACAACTCCACGCGCTTTCTTATCATCGGCAGCCAGGAAGTACCGCCCACCGGTGATGACAAAACCTCGATCATCGTTTCCATGCGCAATAAGCCGGGCGCGTTGCATGAACTGTTGATGCCGTTTCATTCCAATGGCATCGATCTCACGCGGATCGAAACACGGCCGTCGCGCAGCGGTAAATGGACCTATGTGTTCTTCATCGATTGCATCGGTCACCATCAGGACCCTTTGATCAAGGATGTCCTGGAGAAAATCGGCCGCGAAGCGGTTGCACTGAAGGTGCTGGGGTCCTATCCCAAAGCAGTACTCTAAATAGCAGCTGCAAGTTGGCAGCTGAGGCTGGAAGTCGTAGAGCAACGTCGTTTGCCTGGCGCTTCAGGCTTCACGCTCCGGGCTTGCAGCTCCAGCGGAGCTGAATATGTCTTGTGATTTCCTTGCGCTGGCTCAGCCAGGTGTGCAAAAGCTGTCGCCCTATGTGCCTGGCAAGCCTGTGGAAGAACTGGCCAGAGAGCTCGATCTCGATCCGCGGTCCATCGTCAAGCTGGCCAGCAATGAGAATCCGCTGGGCCCCAGCCCGAAAGTCCTTGATGCGATCCGCGCGCAGCTTGATGAGCTGACCCGCTATCCCGACGGCAACGGTTTCGTGCTCAAGCAGAAACTGGCGCAGCGTTACGGCGTCGGCATCGAGCAGGTCACGCTAGGAAATGGCTCAAACGACATCCTCGAGCTGGTCGCGCGAGCCTATCTTGCCCCTGGCCTCAATGCCGTGTTCAGCGAGCATGCGTTCGCGGTTTATCCCATTGCTACCCAAGCCGTAGGCGCTCAGCCCAAGGCTGTCGCTGCCAAGCAGTGGGGGCATGACTTGGATGCCATGCAGGCCGCCATTGATGCGAACACCCGGGTCGTGTTTATCGCCAACCCCAATAATCCTACCGGTACCTGGTTCGGCGCCGCAGCGCTGGAGCAGTTCCTGGCTGCCGTGCCCGAGCATGTCCTGGTGGTTCTCGATGAGGCCTATATCGAATACGCCGATGATGGCGGACTGCCGGATGGATTGGCGTTCCTGGCCGCGCACCCGAACCTGCTGGTTTCTCGGACCTTTTCCAAGGCTTACGGATTGGCGGCGCTGCGCGTGGGCTATTCGATCTGTTCAGCTCAGATCGCGGATGTCCTGAATCGCGTGCGTCAGCCATTCAATGTCAACAGCCTCGCGCTAGCCGCGGCTTGTGCTGCCCTTGATGACAGCGAATACCTGGCCAGAAGCCGAGCCAGCAATGCCGCCGGCATGCAGCAACTGGAAGCGGGACTCAAAGAGCTGGGGCTGGAATGGATACCTTCCAAAGGTAATTTCATAGCGGTCGATTTTGGCCGTGACGCGACCCCCATCAACCAGGTATTGCTGCGCGAAGGAGTTATCGTACGGCCTGTGGCTGTTTACGGGATGCCGACTTTTCTCAGGGTATCGATTGGTACCGACGCCGAGAACGAACGGTTTCTGGAAGTTCTGCGCAAGGCGCTTGGACGTTGAGCCGAAACGGCGAGCCGCTCCCTGGAACGAGGCCGCTGCCTCGTCTGGCCGTCGTTGGTCTGGGTCTGATTGGTGGCTCGTTCGCCAAGGGCCTGCGTGAAGGCGGGCGCTGTGGCGAGGTGGTCGGGTTTGACTTGGACCCACGGTCTCGCGAGTTAGCTGTCGAACTCGGGGTAGTGGATCGCTGCGCTAGCAGCCTCGCCGAAGCGTGCGAGGGCGCGGACGTGATTCAATTAGCCGTCCCGATCCTGGCGATGGAGCGCCTGCTGACCGAACTCGCGCGGCTCGATCTTGGGCAGTCGGTATTGACTGACGTAGGCAGCGCCAAGGGAAACGTGGTCCGCTGCGCCCGCGAGCAGTTCGGTCGAATGCCGCCGCGCTTCGTGCCTGGGCATCCGATCGCCGGCTCGGAACAGAGTGGTGTTACAGCTGCCCAAAGCACGCTTTTCCGCCGGCACAAGGTAATCCTGACGCCTCTGGAAGACACCGATCCGGCTGCGCTAGCGCTTGTTGATGGGTTGTGGCGTGCGCTGGGTGCCGATGTCGAGCATATGGATATCCGGCATCACGATGAAGTGCTGGCCGCGACCAGTCATCTGCCGCATTTACTGGCATTTGGGCTGGTGGATTCGCTAGCCAAGCGCAACGAGAACCTGGAGATATTTCGCTACGCCGCGGGCGGGTTTAGAGATTTCACCCGTATTGCGGGCAGTGATCCGGTGATGTGGCACGACATCTTTCTCGCCAATCGAGAAGCGGTGCTGCATACCCTGGACGATTTTCGTGCCGACCTAGACGCCCTGCGCGCCGCGGTCGATGAAGGAGACGGGCATACATTGTTGGGCGTGTTCACGCGCGCCAAGGCTGCCCGGGAACATTTCAGCAAAATACTGGCTCGCCGAGCCTATGTGGACGTTATGCATTCCAAAGATCTGATCTTCCTCGCCAATCCTGGCGGCAGCCTCAGCGGCCAAATTCGTGTTCCAGGTGACAAATCCATTTCTCATCGATCCATCATGCTTGGTTCGCTGGCAGAAGGCACAACAGAAGTTGAGGGCTTTCTTGAAGGTGAGGATGCACTGGCAACCATCCAGGCATTCCGCGACATGGGAGTGGTTATCGAGGGCCCAAATCAGGGGCGTGTGACGGTTCACGGCGTCGGCCTGCATGGCTTGAAGCCGCCGCCAGGGCCGATCTATCTTGGTAATTCCGGTACCTCAATGCGCCTGCTGTCCGGCTTGCTGGCAGCGCAGCCGTTCGATACCACCCTGACTGGCGACGCCTCGCTGTCCAAGCGGCCAATGAACCGTGTCGCCAAGCCCTTGCGCGAGATGGGGGCAGTGATCGAGACGGCACCCGAGGGCCGCCCACCGATGACCATCCGCGGCGGCCAGAAGCTTTCCGGTATGCACTATGACATGCCGATGGCCAGTGCTCAGGTCAAATCCTGCCTGCTCCTTGCGGGGCTGTATGCGGCTGAAAAGACTTCGGTCACCGAACCGGCCCCGACGCGCGACCACACCGAGCGGATGCTGCAAGGCTTCGGCTATCCGGTGCAGGTTGACGGCAACACGGCTACGGTCGAGTCAGGTCATACGCTGCGCTCGGCTCAGATCGAAGTGCCAGCCGATATTTCGTCGTCAGCATTCTTTATGGTTGCTGCGAGCATTGCGCCGGATTCCGATATCACGCTCGAACACGTAGGGGTCAATCCGACCCGTACTGGCGTCATCGACATCCTCAAACTGATGGGCGCCAACATCGAGTTGACCAATCAGCGCGAGGTGGGCGGTGAGCCGGTTGCGGATATCCGCGTGCGTGCCGCTCAGCTGAAGGGGATCGATATACCCGAAGAACTCGTGCCGTTGGCGATTGATGAATTCCCTGTGCTGTTCGTGGCTGCATCCTGTGCCGAAGGGCGAACCACGCTGCGCGGAGCCGAGGAGTTGCGGGTCAAGGAGTCCGATCGCATTCAGGTAATGGCCGATGGTCTACAAGCACTGGGCGTGAACGCCATCCCCACCCCGGATGGGATTATCATCGAAGGCGGCAGCTCCTTCGGTGGAGGAGAGGTCTGGGCGCACGGTGATCATCGTATCGCCATGTCTTTCAGTGTGGCTGCGCTTCGGGCCAGCGCGCCTATTCGAATCCACGATTGTGCCAATGTTGCTACCTCGTTCCCGAACTTCCTTGCACTGGCCGAGCGGGCAGGGATGCGAGTTGGTGTGGAGGATAACTCATGATCAGGCAGGTCCCCGTCATCACCATTGACGGTCCGAGTGGTTCCGGCAAAGGCACGGTTGCGGCGTTACTGGCGGCAAAGCTGGGTTGGAATTTTCTCGATTCCGGTGCGCTGTACCGTTTGCTTGCCTTCGCAGCGCGCAACCATGGCGTAGATCTGACCAATGAAGAGGCGCTGAAACTGCTGGCGGCTCATCTGGATGTGCAGTTCGGCGCTGCCAAAGGTGGCGAGGGAATGCAGATCATCCTGGAGGGCGAAGACGTCACTCAGGCGATCCGCAACGAACAAGTCGGCGCCGGGGCTTCACAGGTCGCCGCACTGCCGGTAGTACGTGAAGCGCTGCTGCAGCGGCAGAAGGCTTTTCGTGAACCGCCAGGGCTTGTTGCAGATGGCCGCGATATGGGCACGGTAGTTTTCCCTGACGCACCATTGAAGATCTACCTTACGGCCAGTGCCGAAGAACGGGCCCGACGCCGTTACCTTCAGTTGAATAGCAAGGGTGATGATGTTAATCTCGCGAGTCTTCTCGATGAGATACGGGCGCGCGACGAGCGTGATACCCAGCGTGACGTGGCGCCATTGAAACCGGCAGATGATGCGGTTCAGCTGGATTCCACCGATCTTTCCATCGAGCAGGTGTTAGGACAGATTCTGAGCGAAGTTGCCAAACGCGATTTCGCCTGAAGAGCGACCGCCGAGAGGCGGCCTGACGGCCACCCAAACTGGGGGCTGTTAACAAGGAGGCATGTGGGAGACCAGATCTAGTCCCGCAGGCCTTTTTTTATATGAATGAACCCACTTCTATCTGGGATGTGGAGATTGGGCGGATCCTCGTCCGAAAACAGCAGGAATAAACATGAGCGAAAGCTTTGCAGAACTTTTTGAAGAAAGCCTAAAAACCCTCGACATGCAGCCGGGTGCGATCATCACCGGCATTGTGGTCGACATCGACGGTGACTGGGTCACTGTTCATGCCGGCCTGAAATCCGAGGGCGTCATCCCGGTCGAGCAGTTCTACAACGAGCAGGGCGAGCTGACCATCAGCGTGGGTGACGAAGTTCACGTTGCGCTGGACGCGGTTGAAGATGGCTTCGGTGAAACCAAGCTGTCCCGCGAAAAAGCCAAGCGTGCAGAGTGCTGGATTGTTCTGGAAGCGGCTTTCGCAGCTGAGGAAGTGGTCAAGGGCGTTATCAACGGTAAGGTTAAGGGCGGCTTCACTGTCGACGTTAACGGCATCCGTGCGTTCCTGCCAGGTTCCTTGGTTGATGTCCGTCCAGTGCGTGACACTACCCACCTGGAAGGCAAAGAGCTCGAGTTCAAGGTCATCAAGCTGGACCAGAAGCGCAACAACGTTGTCGTTTCCCGTCGTAGCGTCCTGGAAGCTGAAAACAGTGCCGAGCGTGAAGCTCTGCTGGAGTCGCTGCAGGAAGGCCAGCAGGTCAAGGGTATCGTCAAGAACCTCACCGACTACGGCGCCTTCGTGGATCTGGGCGGCGTAGACGGCCTCCTGCACATCACCGACATGGCCTGGAAGCGCATCAAGCATCCGTCGGAAATCGTTAACGTTGGCGACGAGATCGACGTCAAGGTGCTGAAGTTCGACCGCGAGCGTAACCGCGTGTCGCTGGGTCTGAAGCAGCTGGGTGAAGACCCATGGGTTGCCATCAAGGCTCGTTACCCGGAAAACACCCGCGTTGTCGCGCGTGTTACCAATCTGACCGACTACGGCTGCTTCGCTGAGCTGGAAGAGGGCGTTGAAGGTCTGGTGCACGTTTCCGAGATGGATTGGACCAACAAGAACATCCACCCGTCGAAGGTCGTACAGGTCGGCGACGAAGTGGAAGTCATGGTTCTGGACATCGACGAAGAGCGTCGTCGTATCTCCCTGGGCATCAAGCAGTGCAAGTCCAACCCATGGGAAGACTTCTCTGGCCAGTTCAACAAGGGCGACCGCATCTCCGGTACCATCAAGTCGATCACCGATTTCGGTATCTTCATTGGTCTGGACGGCGGCATCGACGGTCTGGTTCACCTCTCCGACATCTCCTGGAACGAAGCTGGCGAAGAAGCCGTGCGTCGCTTCAAGAAGGGCGACGAGCTGGACACCGTCATTCTCTCGGTCGACCCGGAGCGTGAGCGCATCTCCCTGGGCATCAAGCAGCTGGAAGACGATCCGTTCTCCAACTACGCCGCCGTCAATGACAAGGGCAGCATCGTTCGCGGTACCGTGAAAGAAGTTGACGCCAAAGGCGCCATCATCGATCTGGGCAACGATATCGAAGCTACACTGAAGGCCTCTGAAATCAGCCGTGACCGCGTTGAAGATGCGCGCAACGTGCTGAAAGAAGGCGAAGAAGTCGAAGCCAAGATCATCAGCATCGACCGTAAGAGCCGCGTTATCAGCTTGTCCATCAAGTCGAAAGACGTTGAAGACGAGAAGGACGCGATGAAGGAACTGCGTACCAAGCAGGACGTAGAGCCGACTGCCGGTCCGACCACCATCGGTGATCTGATCCGTGCACAAATGGAAAACCAGAACTAAGTTCTGTAATCCATTAAAAAGGGCGACCTCGGTCGCCCTTTTTTGTGTCTGGATTTTCCGTCTTGCGGTCTAGCAAGGTTTGGTGCTTCGACCCGGCTGTAGTCGTTAGGCAGCCACTGCCAGCGGTTAACGTCTGACTGCCGGCCGGTTTCAAATGCGCGTCGTGCCCGTTGCCAGTGCTTGGTTTACCGCTAGCCAGCCATTCACTTCTTCTTCTCCTGCATGCTCAAAGGCCCGTTCGAGCAACCGCACCTGCTCGCGTCGCAATGCCTGTTCGAGCTTTGCACCTTCCGCGGTGAAGCGCAGCATGCGCTTGCGCTTGTCGTCATCGGCCGTCCTGCTTTCTACAAGGTGCATCTCGATCAGCTGGCGCAACGGCGTATTCAAGGCCTGCTTGCTGACCCCCAGGTAACCGAGTAGCTCCTTCACGCTGAGGTCTGGATAACTGGCGATAAAAAACAGGATCCGGTGATGCACCCGGGACAGTCCGCGTCGAGCAAGCATCTCGTCCGGCTTGGCGGTAAAGGCCTGGTAGCCCAGAAAGAAACTCTCCATGATCTGGCGTTGGACAGTGCTTTTTTTTAGGTCAGGCATATTGACGTATTCACGATAGGGGGCGTAATTTCGGTCAAGCAGTTTGACTCATTTTTCTTTCCCCTGCATCTGGTGCCCCATGGCCTTCTCCGAACGCGTCGACCGCCTGAAAAGCTCGCTGATCCGTGAAATTCTTGCTGCTGCACAGCGACCTGAGGTGATGTCGTTCGCCGGTGGATTGCCTGCCGAGCCCATGTTGCCGAAGGTCGATTGGGCGCCTATGCCAGCGAGCCTGGGGCAATATGGCATGAGTGAAGGGGAGCCCGCATTACGCGAGGCCATCGCTGCTGAAGCACGTGCCATCGGAGTTTCTTGTTCTGCCAGCCAGGTACTCATTGTCAGCGGTTCCCAGCAGACGCTGGACCTCGCTTCCAAACTGTTCATTGATCGGGGCACCGAGGTGCTGCTCGAGGCGCCGACTTACCTGGCTGCGCTGCAGGCCTTTCAGTTATTCGGTGCCGACTGTCTGGCAGTGGCGCAGGAAGCCGATGGTCCATCGCTGGACGCGCTGCGTCAGCGGCTGGAGCAGAACAAACCGGCTTTTGCCTATCTTATTCCAACATTCCAGAACCCTTCTGCGGTGCGTTATAGCGAGGAAAAGCGCGACGCAGTAGCCGCGCTGCTTGATGAGTTTGGCGTGACCCTGATTGAAGATGAGCCCTACCGTGAACTGGTATTCGACGACGGGCGGGCTCGTCCAATCGTTAGCCGTTTGCACAAGGCGAGCTGGATCTACACCGGGACGGTTTCCAAGACGCTGCTGCCGGGGCTGCGAGTCGGCTATCTGATCGCGACCCCAGACCTGTTCCCTTATCTGTTACGTCTGAAGCAGTCAGCCGACCTGCACACCAATCGCATTGGTCAGTGGCAGGCACTTCAATGGCTTGGCAGTGAGCAATATCGGCTGCACCTAGGCGAGCTGCGCAGCTTCTACCGCCTGCGTCGGGATGCCATGCAAGCGGCGTTGGCTGAACATTTCACTGATCTCGCCGATTGGTTGGTACCACAGGGCGGGCTTTTCTTCTGGCTGCAGCTGAAACAATCGATCGACACCCGAACGCTGCTTGATTCGGCGCTAGCACAGGACGTGGTGTTCATGCCGGGCGAGCCGTTCTTCGTCGACCCCGAACAGAATCTCGGATATCTGCGGCTTAACTTCAGTCACGTCGCACCAGAGCGCCTTGATGAAGGTGTTCGCCGGCTGGCAGGGGTAATCCGAGAGGCGCTGTTGGTCGAAGCAGCCTAGTTCAGGCGCGGTGGGAACAGCCGCTGGAGGGGCAAATGACTTACAAGGTTTATGGCGACCATCGGTCCGGCAATTGCTACAAAGTGAAGCTGATGCTGCACTTGATCGGGCGGGCCTATGAGTGGATTCCGGTGGATATCCTGCGCGGTGAAAGCCGCGAGGCTGCCTTTCTGGAAAAGAATCCCAACGGCAAGATTCCGGTGCTCGAACTGCAAGACGGTACCTGCCTATGGGAATCGAATGCGATTCTGAATTTTCTTGCCGAAGGAAGCGAATTTCTGCCGGCCGATGCCCGCTTGCGGACCCAGGTGCTGCAGTGGCAGTTCTTCGAGCAATACAGCCATGAACCCTTTATCGCTGTAGCGCGCTTCATCAAGGTTTACCTCGAGCTGCCTGATGATCGCCTTGATGAGTATGCAGCCAAGCAGCTGGATGGCTATCACGCGCTCGATGTGATGGAGCAGCAACTGCTTCGCACGTCATATCTGGTTGGCGAGCGTTACTCGATCGCGGATGTGGCGCTCTATGCTTATACCCATGTAGCCGAGGAGGGTGGCTTCAGCCTTGATCGCTACCCGGCCATCAGCGCTTGGCTGCAGCGTGTAGAACGTCACCCGCGCCATGTCGGTATGTACGATTAAGGCCAAACGTGACCGCGGGATTAAGGCGCTAGCCTCACGCGGGCACGCTTAGGCACACTGCCTTGCAGCTTATTTGACCAAGCCGAGAAATTCGCTGCGGGTCGCAGCATTCTCGCGAAATTGGCCGAGCATGACCGAGGTGACCATCGATGAGTTCTGTTTCTCGACGCCGCGCATCATCATGCACATGTGCTGCGCTTCGATCACCACAGCGACCCCCCATGCACCTGTAACCTGCTGAATCGCTTCTGCAATCTCGCGGGTGAGATTTTCCTGGATCTGCAGCCGGCGCGCATACATGTCTACGATGCGGGCGACTTTCGACAGGCCGAGCACCTTGCCGTTGGGCAAATAGGCGACATGAGCCTTGCCGATGAAGGGCAGCATGTGATGCTCGCACAACGAATAGAGTTCGATGTTCTTGACCAGCACCATTTCGCTGTTGTCGGAGCTGAACAGTGCGCCATTTGTAACGTCCTCCAGCGTCTGCTGGTAGCCCTTGCACAGGTACTGCATGGCTTTGGCGGCCCGCTTGGGCGTATCGAGCAGACCCTCGCGGTTGACGTCCTCACCCAGTTGGCCAAGGATCGCGGTGTAATGTGTTTCCAGAGACATTTGTCTACCTGTCAGGCTTGCAAATAAGCGCGAGTGCGAAGGTTAGGGACTTGACGGCTGGGCTGCAAGCAGCGCGCGCCTTATTAGAGAGGTTCATGAGTGGCCGCGCCAGGGTTACTCGTCGCGCCCTTCGAGCATGGTTCGTTTGAGCATCACATACACCGCGCCGGTACCGCCGTGTCTAGGCACGCAAGAGGCGAAGCCCAACACCTGAGAGTGCTGGCGTAACCAGGTATTGACGTGGCTTTTGATCAAAGGACGCTTGCCGTCCTTTCGTGCTGCCTTGCCATGGGTTACGCGCACGCAGCGAATCTCGAGTTTGCTCGCTTCGGCGAGAAAATCCCAAAGCAGCTCACGGGCTTTCTCGACGCTCAGTCCATGCAAATCCAGGCTGCCCTCGAACGGGATTTGTCCCGCTTTCAGCTTGCGCATCTGGCTGTCCTGAACACCGTCGCGGACCCAGTACAGTTCGTCTTCAGCCGCAACATCAATTACAAACTGATCAGACAGCCCGTCGATCCGGATCTCGCCGTCGCTGATCGAGGCGTTGGCCCGCAGCGTGGCGATCTGTGCCTTGTTGCTGCGTGGTTTGCCCGTCTCAGCCCGGTCGTGCTCAATCGGCTTGACGCCACGCACAGCTGATCTGAACAGTGAAAAATCATCGTCTTGCATGAGGCCTCCGCGTTAGTCGGCCATTTTATCGCAAAGCTTTGGTCGAGAGCCGCATCCATTGCCGACGACGACATGGGGCTGGCCGACATCTCAGCGCCTTTTTCTGAGGCGCGGCGACAGGCTCAAGTCGTTCGGTGCGCGCGCGCGGCGGCGAGCTCGACGTCGGATGATCATGCCTAGGAGAAGTAGAGCCACGCCCAATGTCAACAACGTCACTGCGGCTTCTTTATCCAGCGGCATGCTAGCGAGGGCTTCGATTCCGCTAAACAGCGAAGCCGCGCCAATGCCGGTGAAGAGCACTCCAGAGACGATCAGCAGCAGGCCGAGCGCGGCCCCAAGTCGCGAGCCCCAGCTGCGGTGTTGGCGAGGGCGGAGACGGCGAGCATCGAATCCATCGGTTCGTTTCATTCCAGTTCGCTCCTCAGAACGGCTATCGCCCCGTCAAAAAACGCAGGCGAGGTAAGCAAGACGAGGCGAAAGCAGCCGAAGACGCCGGGTTTGACTGTACTTGAAGATCACGCTGAGATTTTTTTACGGCCGGGTTGCCAGGGCAGGCTAGGTATCAACAGCCTGCTACGTCTGAATCCACTAGGCCAGTCTATTCGATGTCAGATAACACTTTTCGGTTCGGTGCGGCTTAAACCAATGCGCCGGCATCAGCTACGCAGACCGCAAAGTTGTCCGCGAGAATGGTCATCTCCATGCGATGCACCTCTGCCGCCGCAATCGTGCCGTCTCCCATCGGCAGGTCGCGTGTGGCACAGGCCTTGTCAACGAGTGTGCAGCGGTAGCCGTAATCCTTTGCCGCACGGACCGTGGTGCTCACGCTTGAATGTGTCATGAACCCACAAACAATGAGGTCGAGGCGACCGTGCTGCTGCAAAAGTTCATGCAATCGTGTGCCGGCAAATGCGTTGGGCAGCGTTTTGCCGATCACCGTTTCGCCAGGAAGCGGCGCTGCCTCCGGCATGATCTGACCGCGCAGCCCTTGGGGATCGAACAGCCCGCCCGGAATGCCCAGATGGTGGACATGCACGATAGGAGCGCCAGCCGCGCGGGCTGCGGTCAGTAGCTCGCTGACCTGCTCAAGCGCGGAAGTCAGATTCGGTAGTGCCAGTGTCCCGGTCCGATATTCTTCCTGAACGTCAATGACGACAAGGGTCGCGTTGGCCAGAGTCGCTGGTGCATAACTGCGGCCACTGAGCTGAAGCATGGTCTGTGGCTTGGACATGACTGACTCCTTGTTCTGAGAGGGGCATGATTGTGGCGCCAGTCGCGCGAGATGTGAACAGCCAATAAGTGATGAATTGGTCATATAGATTGGTGTTATGGGCGTTTTGCCATCGCACATAACCGCAAAACTCGCGAAACGCGCGTGGCCATCGGCTAGACTTCCGCCCTTTTTAGAGGAGATGCCCCGTGACCGCTTCGCCTTCCCGTTTGCGTACCTTGCGTGATCATATTCGCTGGGCTGTCAGCCGCTTCCACGCCGAGCAACTTTTCTTCGGCCACGGCACGGACAACGCTTGGGACGAAGCGCGTCAGCTGGTACTGGGTGCCTTGCACCTGCCCTGGGAAATGGCTGACAGCTATCTCGATTGTCGGCTGGAAGACGATGAGCGCGAACATCTGCAGACTCTGTTGCAGCGACGGATCGAGCAACGCGTACCGACTGCTTATCTGCTAGGACAAGCCTGGTTCTGCGGGCTTCCATTCATCGTCAACGATCACGTGCTGATTCCGCGCTCGCCGATTGGCCAATTGATTGAACGACGCTTCGAGCCGTGGTTGGCGCAGGCGCCAGCACGAATTCTGGATCTCTGTACCGGCTCCGGTTGCATCGGCATTGCCTGTGCCTATGAGTTTCTTGATGCCGAGGTGCTGTTGGCAGACCTGTCATTCGAAGCGCTGGAAGTGGCCAATCGCAACATTGAACAGCATGGTCTGGAAGACCGGGTCTACACCGTTCAGAGCGATGGGTTCGATGGTTTGCCCAAGCAGCGCTTTGATCTGATTGTTTCCAATCCGCCTTATGTGGACGCTGAAGACTTTGCCGATATGCCTGCCGAGTTCCAGCACGAGCCGGCCCTGGGTCTGGCTTGCGGCGACGACGGTTTGGATCTGGTCCGCAGAATACTGGCGCAGGCGGCGGATCATCTAACGGAGAAGGGCAGCCTGATCGTCGAAGTGGGCAACAGCCAGGTGCATGTCGAGGCACTTTATCCTGAAGTCGACTTCACCTGGCTCGAGTTGACCGAAGGTGGACATGGGGTTTTTCTGCTCGCCGCGAGTCAATGCCGGGATCATCAGGCGCTTTTCCTAGAGCGGCTTGCGCAAAAGGGCAACTGAAGGTCGGCTCAGTACAAGGGTAGGGCTGTCAGCGGGTCGCGATCCAGATCAGTAGCCCGGCCTGAAACAGTGAGAACACAATCAGGCAGGCAATGGTGAATCGGAGGGTGCCGTCCTCTCGACGCAGTTTGCTCAGTCGCTCATGGGTCTCGCGAATCCGATTTTCCTGTTCGAGCAGGTTTCGATCAGCCTGCTCGAGCATGGCCGCCGCTTCTTGCAGTTCGATGATTTGCACCTTTTCGATGTTCCAGTCGGGCCGCAAGGCACTGACACGAGGTGCGCTATAGGTTGCCTTGGACTTCTGGGGTTCGGCGTAGAGTACGTCGAATCCTTGACTCAGCAGGCAATGATCGCGCCGCAACCGTGAATCTTCGCCGGTTATATCCTTAAGCGGCAGCGCGCCGCCTTCTACCAGATAGTGAGCCCAGCGTCGTTGTGCCCAAGCGGCCCCTTGCGCCAGAAGGAAGCGCCCGAGGCCACGGTTTATCGGTTCTACATGCAAGCCTGAATCGGGGCCGAAGCGCAGCTCCTTGGCTCGGTGATCGGCCCAGACCTCCAGCAGGTTGTGCTGCTTCGATAACACTTGTCCCGGTATGCGAACGATGAGTCTCAACAGGCTCTGCTCAGGCGTATGTCGTTCGAGCTGGGCCAGCTCCACGAATCGCAGCGGACGTGTCCCGCTGTCTCGATCGGTAGCCAGCGGAGCCAGACGGAGCAGCCGGAATCGATCCGGCGCGAGCGCGGCCCAGGGGTGCGGCTGCTGCGCTACCGCGGACGTCTGGGCGTCGTTTTCTTCAGGGGCTGTAGGGCTGTCGGTCATCTCGGTGTCCATAGGCCTGGCGGTGGTCAATGCGGCAGGCAAGGAGCGTATCGGCCGGCGGTCGCCTAACTGGAGGCTGGCAATACGCCGTGCTCGGTCAAGAACCGGCTGATCTGCTCCGTCAGTTCGTGCGCGATAGGTAATTCGGGACTGTTATAGGAGGCCATTTGGCCGGCGCGATCCTGAGGCGTGATGCGTAATACGTGTCCCATTCCTTTAATCAACGCCAGCTCGGCCTCTGGTCTGGCCAGTTTCAGCGCTTGCGCATCTCTGGAGCTGACCTGAATGTCGTGGGTGCCCTGAACAATCAACGCTGGTGCTGTGGTGTTGCCAAATGCTGTGGCCGGATCATTCTGGAACAAAGAGATTAGGTAAGGTTGAACGCTCGAGCGAAAAAGCACTTCCAAGGGGGCGGGCACTTGCTGGTGGCGCCTTCCCGCGTTCAATTCATCTATCAAATAGTGCGCGTGCGCCAACAGGGGGGGCGGTAGACGGCCCTGCAGTTGCTCTCGCAGCAGCGTATCAATGGGGCGACCGCTACCGGCAAGGCAGATCAACGCGGCAGGTTTGACGGTCGGTTCGGCCAGACTGGCAATCAACCCGCCTTCGCTGTGGCCTATCAGCACGAGCGCGGAAAAACGTGGGTCGGCTTGCAATAGTCGCGACCAGGCCACGGCATCGTCGACGTAATCTCCCACCTTCAACTGGCTTTCGTCTGGCGCCACCGCCTGGCTCTGCCCGACGCCACGCTTGTCGTAGCGCAGGCTGGCTATACCGCGCTTGGCCAGTGCCTGCGCCAGTCGCTTAAGGCTGTCGTTGTGTCCCAGTGGGTTGTTGCCGTCGCGGTCGGTCGGGCCCGATCCAGCTATCAACAGCGCGACCGGCAAGGGGGCGTCGCTCTTAGGCAACAGCAGGCTGCCATGAAGACGCCCGTCCGGCACCTGCACAGTCATCCTCTGATTTATCCACGTCTGGGCTTGGGCTAAGGGAGCGAACATGACGAGCAAGGCGATCAGTAAAAAGAAACGCATGGGCAAAAAATAAACCATCGTCGGAACGGGATACGAAGCGAGCTCGCGAGTCGGCGGGTTGGCAGTATGCGCTGACTGCGCAGGCAGCGAAACCTCCAGCGGCTCGGGTATACTTCCGCCCCCTCTTTAGGTCGATCGCGGAGCGCCCTGCATGTCCGGCAATACATACGGCAAGCTGTTCACCGTCACCACGGCTGGCGAAAGCCATGGTCCGGCACTGGTCGCGATTGTCGATGGCTGTCCCCCAGGCCTGGAGCTAAGCGCCGCTGACCTGCAGCGCGACCTGGACCGACGCAAGCCCGGCACCAGCCGGCACACCACTCAACGTCAAGAGGCCGACGAGGTCGAGATTCTTTCTGGCCTGTTCGAAGGGCGGACCACCGGTTGCCCGATCGGTCTGCTGATCCGCAACACCGATCAGAAATCCAAGGATTACTCGGCCATCAAGGATCAGTTCCGTCCCGCTCATGCCGACTACAGCTATCACCATAAGTATGGTCTGCGAGACTATCGCGGAGGTGGCCGCAGCTCAGCCCGCGAAACAGCCATGCGCGTCGCCGCCGGTGCCATTGCCAAGAAATACCTGGCGACCCTGGGCATCCAGGTGCGCGGCTACATGAGCCAGCTGGGCCCGATCGAAATTTCTTTCAAGACCTGGGACAGCGTCGAGCAGAACGCTTTTTTCAGCCCCGACCCGGATAAGGTTCCGGAGCTCGAGGCTTACATGGATCAGTTGCGTCGTGATCAGGACTCGGTTGGCGCGAAGATCAGTGTCGTCGCCGAAGGCGTTCCGCCGGGGCTTGGGGAGCCGATTTTTGACCGTCTCGATGCTGAACTGGCACATGCCCTGATGAGCATCAACGCGGTGAAAGGTGTGGAGATCGGCGCTGGCTTTGCCAGTGTGGCCCAGCGCGGTACCGAGCACCGTGACGAGATGACGCCGGACGGTTTCCTGTCGAACAATGCGGGTGGCGTTCTGGGAGGCGTTTCGTCCGGCCAGCCGATCATCGCGCATCTGGCGCTCAAAGCTACGTCGAGTATCACGACGCCAGGACGCTCCATTGACGTCGACGGCAACCCGGTTGAGGTCATCACCAAGGGTCGCCACGATCCATGCGTAGGTATCCGAGCCACGCCCATCGCCGAAGCGATGATGGCCATCGTTTTGCTGGATCATCTGCTGCGTCATCGCGGGCAGAACGCCGATGTGCTGGTGGGTACGCCGGTGTTGGCGCAGCTTTGAGCCTGTCGCTGGAGGCCTGAAGCTGGAAAGCGAGCAAAGCGCTCGCTTCGGCGTCACGTTTTCCAGCTGCTGGCTTGTTGCTTATGGCGGCTTCCATTCCTTACTGGCGTCTGTCCGGGTTCTATTTCTTCTACTTTGCGCTGCTCGGTTCGGCGGCGCCGTTTCTCGGCCTCTATTTCGACCACCTCGGCTTTTCTGCAGAGCGCATCGGCGAGCTGGTCGCGATTCCCATGCTGATGCGTTGCCTGGCGCCGAACCTGTGGGGTTGGCTGGGCGATGTCACAGGCCGACGTCTGGCGATTGTTCGGATTGGTGCGCTCTGTACGCTGATTTCGTTCAGCTTGATCTTCTACAGCAAGAGCTACGCTTGGCTGGCGCTGGTGATGGCGCTGCATGCCTTCTTCTGGCATGCCGTTTTACCGCAGTTTGAGGTCATTACGCTGGCTCATCTGCATGAGCAAGCGTCCCGCTATAGTCAGATCCGCCTGTGGGGTAGCATCGGTTTCATCGCTGCGGTGGTTGGGCTTGGTGCGCTATTCGAACACCTGAGTCTCGACATTTATCCGGCGGCGGTCCTGTTGGTGATGATCGGGATCGTGATCAGCAGCGTATGGGTACCCAATGCGGTGCCGGCGGAGCGCCCTGAGCCGGAGGGGCAGGGTGGCTTTCTTCGCCAGCTCTGCCGACCGGGGGTCTTGGCATTTTTTGTGTGCGTCGGACTGATGCAGGTCAGTCATGGACCGTACTACACCTTTTTCACCATTCATCTCGAAGCGCTCGGCTACGGGCGTGGCACCATCGGACTGCTCTGGGCACTTGGAGTGGTCGCTGAGATTCTGATCTTCCTGGTGATGGCGCGGTTGCTTGCGCGCTTTTCGTTGCGTCAGGTCCTTGCCGCTAGCTTTCTGCTGGCGGCGCTGCGCTGGCTAGTGCTGGGAACTTTGGCTGATCATCTTGGGGTGCTGTTGATTGCGCAGCTGATGCACGCGGCAACCTTCGGCAGTTTTCATGCGGCCGCCATTCATTTCGTCCAGCGCAGCTTTGGTCACCGCCAGCAAGGGCAGGGGCAAGCACTGTATGCGACCCTTGCTGGAGTGGGCGGGGCGCTGGGTGCGCTTTATTCCGGCTACAGCTGGGCCAGTCTCGGCCCTTTGTGGACCTTTGCCATTGCCAGCCTGTCAGCGCTCGGCGCAGCCGTTATCATCGTCTTCCCGCGCAGGAATTCGGCATGACCGCTATACCGTGGAGACCGTTATCGACGCTGGCCAGTTTCGCTATGGCAGCGGTTGGTCGCCAGCCATCAGCAGTAACGCCCGGCCCGTCTGATGAGCGCCGAGGTTCCGACATTTTTTTCCAACGCCGGGGCAGCTATCCCGACAGGAGACAACCAGTATGGGCATCCTTAGCGTTTATCAGGACACTGCGCCGGAGCAACCACTCAAAGTGCTCACTCATGTTGATGATATTGCGGCCACCCTGGCCGAAGTTGGTGTACACCTGGAACGCTGGGAAGCCAGCACGCCCATTCGAGCTGGTGCAAGTTCAGAGGAGGTAATAGCCGCCTACCGTCCGCAAATCGAGCGATTAATGGGCGAGCGCGGCTACGTCACGGTCGACGCCATCAGCGTGACCAGCGACTCTCCAGAGAAGACACCACTCCGTGCCAAGTTCCTTGAGGAGCACCAGCACGCCGAGGACGAGGTGCGTTTCTTTGTCGTCGGCCGCGGGCTGTTCAGCCTGCATATCGAGGACAGGGTGTATGCAGTGCTGTGCGAGAAAAACGACCTGATCTCGGTGCCAGCCGGAACCCGGCATTGGTTCGATATGGGCGAGCACCCTCACTTCGTTGCCATTCGCCTGTTCAACAATTCAGAAGGTTGGGTCGCGCAATTCACCGGAGAAGACATTGCCGGCCGTTTTCCGCGCCTGGACGATTTCTGATCCCGGCAAAGCCATCCCCTTACCAATATCGAAAACACCACCAGCGCAGTGAGGATCGTCTTCGGCGTGCTGTTCCCACGTATCGCGTGGTTCGATCGGCTTGCCGTCCGGCGGGATTCTCTTTCTCTTCGATATATGAAGAGCTTGATGCTGCGCAGTGCTAGCGCACCTGTGGCCTGCTGCGAGAGGGTAGTCTGGCTGGTCATCCAGCGGTCGCAGCTTCGTGGCGAACGATCCGCGCCGTGAGCAGATCGCATACTGAACCCTCAAACCCGCGTGGCATCCTAATTACGAACTCACTGTAATTTGGAGTCTTGTCATGACCGATGCCTTCGGCGGTATCTTCGGCCTGCTTATCCTGGCGCTGGATATCTGGGCAATCATCAGCGTGGTGCGTAGCGACAGCAGCACCGGAAAAAAGGCCCTCTGGATGTTGCTGATCGTCGTCCTGCCAGTATTGGGCCTGATCATCTGGGGCATCATGGGGCCGCGCGGCAATCGGCCTGATGAGCGCAACCTGAGACACTAACCGGTGGAGGCCTGGAGTGCCCTGCTGGCCTTGATCGTATTGGTGGCTAACCTGATAGCCATCGTGCAAATCTGGCGGAGTCGTATCGAGGTGGGTCGCAAGATCATCTGGAGTCTTGTCGTCGTCCTGTTACCCGTCGTCGGACTGGTCATGTGGTTCGTGGCCGCCGGACATTTCGCCAAGGTCAGGTTTTAGATGCGCATAGCCGTTCTGGTCGCGTTGCTGCTTTGGGCCGTTAGTGCCTGGAGTGACGAGGAGGCTGCTTGGGCTGCACTTCGTGAGGGCCGTGCCGTTCTGCTCATGCGCCATGCCTTAGCACCTGGGACAGGCGATCCGCCAGGTTTCGTACTGGAGGATTGCACAACTCAGCGCAATCTTGATCAGGCGGGCCGCCTGCAGGCAAAGCGATGGGGTGATCTGCTACGGCAAAACCGCATTACTGCGCCGCGGGTACTTAGCAGCCGTTGGTGCCGAGCGTTGGAGACGGCGGAACAGCTAGGCTTTGCGCCAGTTGAGCCGCTGTCGATTCTCGATTCGTTCTTTGTCCAGACCGACCGCAAGAACGAGCAGACCCAAGCCTTGCACATGTACCTGCGAGCATTGCCAGGCACCTCGCCCGTCGTGCTCATCAGTCATCAAGTCAATATCACCGCACTGACCGGGGTTTTCCCCAGATCCGGTGAGGCTTTGATCCTCGCATTGCCGATCAGCGATCCGCCTCGCGTTCTGGCGAGGCTCTCTCCGCCTTAGCCTGAACCGAGCGCGTCAGCATCTTTCTTGCACGTATTGCCAGTGTTGAGAGTATTCCTCAAGCGAATCGCATGACCACTTCAAGAGCAGATTATGACAGCAGTGGTCGTACGATGAACCAGCCGACGTCGTCACCCACTTGCACGGCGAGGCTGTAACGCTCTGGCTCCAGTACCTCGACACTCGGCATTAGGCGCAAGGCAAAGTGCCGATGAAGCTGAGGCCAGCTCCCATCAGGCGCTTTAGGGAAGTTGGATGTAAATCATCACTAGACGATAGCCAGTGGTGATGGGCTATCTTCATTAAGCGTCCCTTGAAGGCGGGCGGTTTCTCCTGTCATAAGACCAAAGTAGAGTGCGCCTCTCTGGAAATCGGGCCGAGTGCGAGGCCCGTCTATTAAGTCATCCATCAGCGAGATACCCATGAGCGACTATCAGGAAACTCTCTACGAGGGGTACGGCCAGCGCTTCAGAGTCGACAAGATGCTGCATGAAGTCCACACCGAGCATCAGCATCTGGTGATATTCGAGAACGCCCGTATGGGACGCGTGATGGCGCTCGATGGGGTTATCCAGACCACCGAGGCAGACGAATTCATCTATCACGAGATGCTTACGCACGTGCCGATTCTGGCTCACGGGCTGGCGCGGCGAGTGCTGATCATTGGTGGGGGTGATGGCGGCATACTGCGTGAGGTGGCCAAGCACCGTGACGTCGAAAGCATCACCATGGTCGAAATCGACAGCACCGTAGTGGAGCTGTGCAAGGAGTTCTTGCCAGAACACTCAAAGGGAGCGTTCGAGGATCCCCGGTTGAACCTGGTGATTGATGACGGGTTGCGCTTCGTGGCAACCACCGACCAGAAGTTTGACGTGATTATCTCCGACTCGACCGATCCCATCGGGCTAGGAAAGGTGCTGTTCTCCGAAAACTTCTACCAGGCGTGCCGTCGTTGCCTCAACGAAGGTGGCATCCTAGTCACGCAAAACGGCACTCCCTTTATGCAATTGGCTGAAGTCCAGACCACCGCCAAACGGATGACCGGCCTGTTTCCCGACTGGCATTTCTACCAAGCTGCGGTCCCCACCTATATTGGGGGCGCCATGACGTTCGCCTGGGGCGCTTGCGATGCCGACAGTCGCAAACTGTCGTTGGAAACCTTGTGCCAGCGTTTCGTCGGCACTGGGATCGTTACCCGCTACTACAACCCACACCTTCATATCGGCTCGTTCGCGCTGCCTCAATACGTGTTGCAAGCCATCAGCAAGCCCAGCAATGGCTGAGTAAACTGTTTACTGCAACGAGATTCATTGCAGTAAACAGCGGTCGCACTCTTGTGTCGTGATCGCGGGTGTCAAGCTTCCCGTTGCGGAAGCGGTTTATACGTCGTATGTTCCAGTGGTAGCGATGGAGCACTGGAGTCGCTTGGTGCTTAGGCTGCTACGCTGTGCAGTATTGGTGACGTACGGTCAGAGCCGTTCGATTGCTGTATCGAACTCCCGGACGTTGCCGAGGCCTATTAGAAACACCGCTGGGTTTCTTTGTTCGATCAACCAGGCAATTCGCGACCGGCGCTGTCCGGTCGTTCCGCAACGAGGTAGACAAGGGCTTTCCATTCCTGAAATCGTCATCCATGAGTGAGAGGAGGTTGTTTTTATGAGTGCCACCTTCCATGAGGATGTAAGCGGCAATGTTCTATTGAGGATGAAGGAGGGCGGTTTCGACTTTGCCCGCGTTCATCCGATCGAGTTCTACGCCGTGTTTCCCGATCGTGAACGTGCCTGCGCCGCGGCCAGCAATTTCCGTGGCGAGTGCGTCAATACACAGATAGCACCCCGCGACGATGGCGCCTGGGACCTCCAGGTCAGCAAAGTTATGTATGCCACTTTTGATGGTATAGGCGATTTTGAGCAGGACCTGGAGAACCTGGTCGAGCCGCTAGGTGGTGTGCTGGATGGTTGGGGGGTGACCCAAGAGCTTTCGGGGTGCGCTGTCTGACACATCAATGCTTCAGGGCAAAGTGAGTCCGCTTTGCAGCGCCTGGTCCCATGGCGGGACCGGGCCGAAGCGACGCTTCAAAAACTCAAGCAACAATCGGCTGCGTGAATCGGCTTCCCGAGTCAGGCGCAAGGCATAGATGCCGCTAGGTTCCGGTTCTGGCAGGCCACCTTCACAGAACAGCGGCAGCAAATCACCACTGAGGAGTTGGTCACTGATCAGCCAGGTGGGTAGATGGGCGATACCCAACCCCGCCAAAGTGGCAGTCAGCAACGCTTCCGCATTGTTCGCCACCATGCGCAGCCGCTTCGGTTTTAGCAGTTGTCGTTTGCCCTCGTGCTGGAAACGCCATGCGTGCGGAGGCGCCAGCGCGTCCCAGTCCAGCCCGTCGTGTTCCGGCAGTTCCGCTACCGTTTGCGGTACTCCTCGCCGCTGCAGATAACTCGGGCTGGCACAAACGATGCGCCTCATCGGTGCCAGCGGCGTTGCCACGAGGCGCGTGTCGGCAAGCTGGCCAATACGTAGCACCAGATCGACCTCTCCCAGATGCTCGCCGTGCATATCAATAAAGCTATCGATCAGGCGTAGCTGGATGTCCACTCGAGGGTAGGCCTGCAAGAAATCGGCAAGTGCTGGCGCCAGATGTCTGCGTCCGAAAGGAGCGGGTGCGTCAATGCGGATGCGGCCTTCCGGTGCGCTTTGTAGCGAGGCCATCTCGGCCCGAGCAAGTTGCAATTCCTGAACGATGCGTCTGGCGCGCTCGGCAAACAGCTGCCCAGCAACGGTAGGCTTGATCGCATGGCTGGTACGACTGACCAGCTGGCAACCCAGTGATCGCTCCAATGCGTCCATGCGTCGCGAGACGGACGAGGGCGCTAGCGCATGCATTCGCCCCGCCACCGAGAAGCTGCTGGTATCGATTACGTCGAGGAATAACTTGAACTGATCACTAAGGGTTGTTGCATCCATGATGCTCGCTTCGCTTTGCGAAATACGCAAAGCCATTGTGCATGCTTGTGCATATGCCTACCAGAGCTCGCTGAGTAGCATTGCGCCTTTCATAGGAGGCGTTATGGACCTGGTCGGATTTGTTTTGGACGTGGTGCTGGGTCTGGCGTTGGGCACGCTGGGTGGCCTGTTCGGTATTGGGGGAGGGCTGATCGCAATTCCGGTATTAGGTGTGTTGTTCGATCTGGACCAGCAGGTCGCTCAGGGCACCGCCTTGGTCATGGTGGTGCCCAACGTGCTGCTCGCCATCTGGCGCTACCATCAGCGCAATCGCATCGACCTTCGCCACGCGGCAGCGCTGGGCATCGCCAGTTTCTGCTTCGCCATCGCGGGTGCTGCGCTCGCTGTATCGCTGGACGCTGAGCGCATGCGGATTGCCTTTGTGGTGTTTCTCGTCGCCTTGGCTATACACACATTGTCGCGGGTGTTCTTCAGGCCGCCATCCGGTGGGACCGAACTGCGTCATCCCTGGCCCTGGTTAGGCGTACTGGGCGCTGGCGCCGGCGGGCTGGGCGGGTTATTTGGCGTGGGGGGCGCAGTGCTTGCCACGCCAGTACTCACAGCTGTATTTGGCACGTCACAGGTCGTGGCACAAGGTCTTTCTCTTGCGCTCGCGGCGCCAAGCACCGCTGTTACGCTGGTCACTTACGCCACTCATGGTCAGGTGAACTGGATGCTCGGGTTGCCGCTTGCCATCGGGGGGCTATTGAGCATCAGCCTCGGGGTGAGGTTGGCCCATGCGCTGCCGGAGCGTACTTTGCGTGTGCTATTCAGCGGCTTCCTGTTGCTGAGTGCTGTCATGCTGGCCTTAGAGGTCTGAACAGTCGGTAGTAAATAAGCGCTAGATTGCTGCCTGGTTCGGCTTTCGGCGAATTTCACGACGGGCGCTGCGCACCAGGCGAATGGTCAGCAGAAACGCGGCGCAGCTCAGTCCGGCGATCAGGCCTTGCCAAAGCCCTGCCGGTCCGCTGGGCTCGCCAAACCTGTCGGTAAGGCCAAGCAGGTAGCCCACCGGCAGGCCAATTCCCCAATAGGCGAAAAGCGTGAATATCATGGTCATCCGCGTATCCTGATAGCCGCGCAGTGCGCCTGCTGCGGTGACTTGAACCACGTCCGAAAACTGAAACAGTGCGGCGTAGAAAAACAGGCTGGCGGCTACGGCGATCACGGCCTGATCGGGTGTGTAGATACGCGCAATCTGCTCGCTGAACAACAGCATGCTGCCTGCCGAGAAACAGGCATAGACGAGGCTTGATACGATCCCCACGCCAGCAACAAAGCGTGCGTCGCGTGGTGCGCCTCGACCCAGCGCCTGGCCGATGCGAATGGTGATGGCCATGCCCAGCGACAGCGGAATCATGAAGATCAGCGAGGTGAAATTCAGCGCAATCTGGTGCCCGGCTACCACGGTCGCACCGAGGCCGCCGATCAGAAGCGCAATGACCGAAAAAATGCTGGCCTCTGCGAACACCGCAACACCAATCGGTACACCGACCGATAGCAGTCGGCTGAGCACCGGCCATTCTGGCCAATCGAAACGGGTGAACAATTGACTGGGCTGGTAGTAGTTGGCGCGGCGCACCCAGAACAGCATCGCCAGCAGCATGAAAGTCATGACCACCGCGGTAGCCCAGCCACATCCGACGCCGCCCATGGCTGGCAGCCCCAACTTGCCGTAAATGAAGATGTAATTGAGCGGAATATTCAGCATCAGCGCAAGAATGCCGACCACCATGCTGGGTCGAGTGTGACCAAGCCCATCGCTGTAACAACGCAGCACCTGGTACAGCGCCACTGTGGGAAAGCCGCAGGCGACTGCGCGCAAATAGGCCATGGTTGGGTCGATCAGTGCCGGTGCGACTTCCATCAGATGCAGCACCGGTTCCGCGTTCCACATCAGCACGGCGAAAAACGACCCCACACCGAGCCCCATCCATAACGCCTGGCGCACCAAGGGCCCAATCCGGTCGTGCTGGTCGCGGCCAAAGTGCTGAGCGACATTTGGGGTAGTCGCCAAGATGACACCTGTTACAAGGAGAAATACCGGCACCCAGATCGAGTTGCCCAAGGCAACTGCTGCTAGGTCTTCGGGACTGACGCGGCCAGCCATCAGGGTGTCGACAAAACCCATGGCTGTGTTTGCCAGTTGAGCAATCATCATCGGCAGGGCGAGGGCGAAGAGGGTGCGCAGTTCAACGCGAACCCGTCTGAGTCTGAGCTCAGTGGGCATTGCAGATTATCCGGATTGTATACAGGAAGACCGACTAGTCTACGCCGCCAAGCGCACGCGCGGGAAGCCAGCAGAGCGGCTCGACGCGGTCTAGAATGGGAAATCACTGACGGAGCCTGACAAATGCGCATCCTTGCCGATGAAAACATTCCTCTGGTCGAGGCTTTTTTTGCTGAGTTCGGCGAGATACGCCGCATGCCTGGGAGAAGCATCAACAGGGCCGCACTCGAGCAGGCCGACGTACTTCTGGTGCGGTCGGTTACCCGGGTTGACCGCGAGCTACTCGAAGGGACTGCAGTGCGCTTCGTGGGCACTTGCACGATCGGCACCGACCACCTCGACCTCGATTACTTTGAAGAGGCGGGAATCAGCTGGGCTAGCGCACCGGGTTGCAACGCTCGGGGCGTCGTCGATTATGTGCTCGGCAGTCTTCTGGCTCTGGCCGAAGGTGAAGGCGTTGAGCTAGAGGGACGCCGCTATGGTGTGATCGGCGCCGGCGAGGTCGGGGGCCGGCTGATAGAGGTTCTGCGTGGCCTGGGCTGGGACGTGCGAGTCTGCGATCCGCCGCGGCAGGCACGTGAAGTGGGTGAGTTCGTCACGCTGGATGAAATACTGGCCGAGTGCGATGTCATCAGCCTGCACACCCCGCTGACCCTGGAAGGGGAGCACTCGACTTTTCATCTGTTGAACCAAACCCGTCTGGAGCGGCTGCGACCCGGTACCTGGCTGATCAATGCCGCACGCGGCGCGGTCGTCGACAATCACGCTTTGCGCGCGCAGTTGGCCAGGCGGACAGATATTCAGGCAGTACTCGATGTCTGGGAGGGAGAACCGCAGGTCGATGTCGAATTGGCCGAGTTGTGTTGGATCGCGACTCCGCATATCGCCGGTTATAGCCTCGACGGGAAGTTGCGCGGAACGGCGCAGATCTATCAAGCGTTTTGTGCCAGCAAAGGGCTGGAGCCAAAGGTCGAGCTGGCAGAGCTGATGCCACCCACGTCGCTGCGCGGCCTGGTCTTCGAGGCGTCCGCAGGGTCGGCTGACCTGTTGGCGACAATCTGTCGGGCGGTTTACGACCCACGGCGTGATGACGCCGCGTTTCGCCGTCATCTGGGCGGCGAGGAGGCCCAGCGCCGGGTCGGCTTCGATCAGCTGCGCAAGCAGTACCCGCCGCGTCGAGAAATAGACGGTTTGCAGATCGAGATCAAAGGCGCTCAACCCCGGTTGGAGAGAATCGTACGAGCCTTGGGCGCCACCTTTAAGTGTTAACCGGGCGCTGGCAACCAGGAGCGTCGACGAGACGGGCGTCAGGCTGGATGCAATTTGCAGCCTGCTCCGCTAGCATTACCCGTCCTCTGCTTTATCCCGCGATGGTGTTATGAGTTATCAGGTACTAGCCCGCAAATGGCGTCCGCGCTCGTTCCGCGAAATGGTCGGCCAGACGCATGTGCTCAAGGCTCTGATTAACGCGCTGGACAGCCAGCGCCTCCACCACGCCTATCTGTTCACCGGGACGCGTGGCGTCGGAAAAACCACCATCGCGCGAATCATCGCCAAATGCCTCAATTGCGAGACGGGTATCAGCTCCACACCTTGTGGAGAATGCTCGGTCTGCAGGGAAATTGATGAAGGTCGGTTCGTCGACCTGATCGAGGTGGACGCCGCAAGTCGAACCAAGGTCGAAGATACCCGCGAGCTGCTGGATAACGTGCAGTACGCCCCTAGCCGCGGGCGTTATAAGGTCTATCTGATCGACGAAGTGCACATGCTCTCGTCGCATTCGTTCAACGCATTGCTTAAGACGCTTGAAGAGCCGCCGCCCCACGTCAAGTTCCTGCTGGCCACCACGGATCCGCAGAAGCTGCCGGTGACCATCCTGTCGCGCTGCCTGCAGTTCTCGCTGAAAAACATGCCACCCGAGCGGGTAGTCGAGCACCTCACCCATGTGCTTGGAGTGGAGCAGGTGCCGTACGAGGAGGATGCGCTCTGGTTGCTCGGGCGTGCCGCTGACGGTTCAATGCGCGATGCGATGAGCCTCACCGATCAGGCGATCTCCTTTGGCGAGGGCCGGGTGCTCGCGGCTGACGTTCGCAGCATGCTCGGAACGCTGGATCATGGTCAGGTTTATGGCGTGCTGCAGTCGCTGTTGGAGGGCGATGCTCGTGCGCTACTCGAAGCGGTGCGTCATCTGGCAGAGCAAGGCCCCGATTGGGGGGGGGTGCTCGCGGAAATGCTCAATGTTCTGCACCGCGTTGCTGTCGCTCAGGCTTTGCCGGATGCGGTCGACAACGGGCAGGGTGATCGTGATCGAGTACTGGCGCTGGCGCAGGCGTTGCCGGCCGAAGACGTACAGTTTTACTACCAGATGGGGCTGATTGGCCGGCGCGATCTGCCGTTGGCGCCCGATCCGCGAAGCGGCTTCGAAATGGTTCTGCTGCGTATGCTCGCGTTTCGGCCTGCCGATACTGAAGACGCGCCGCGAACACCGCTAAAGATATCGGGAGTCAGTCCGGCCACGACTGACTCCAGAGCAACGAACGTGGCCGGTTCAGCAGCATCGGCTGCGCCGGTTCGTGATACGGTTGCGCTGCCGGTGGCGTCGACACAACCGGCACTAACAGCTCCGATAGATGCGCATCCGTCGCAGACTATGCCGGCCAACGTTACTGCCGAGCGGGCGCCAGAGCCTGCGCCAGCGATCAAGGTTTCGTCGTCGGCAATAGCAACAGTGACAAACACTCAGTCTGCGCCCGCTTTGTCCAGATCTGCTAAAGCGAAATCAGCGCCGCCGGTGGTGGATGTGCCCTGGAATGAGCCTCCAGACACCCCGCCGATAGCTGTGGAAAGCGAGGCGTTGGAACGAAAGGTTGAGCCTCTAGCTGAGCCAGCGCATCACACTGCGGTGGTTGAAGTGAACGAGCCGGATGATGATGAGCCGCCGCTCACGGACGAAGACTACTTCGAAGTTGAAACGCAGGCGGAAGCCTACCTTGGCGGACTGGACGATTTCGAGGCCGATCCCCAGCCGGTCGAACCGGCTCCAGCCGTCGAGCCGGCCACGGGGTTAGCGGCCGAGTGGCTGGACATTTATTTGAAGCTGGGACTCGCTGGCCTCACCGGAAGTATCGCTGCTAACTGCACCTTGATTGCAGTGGAGGGCGACCGCTGGCTCATGCACCTGGACCCGGCACAAAGTGCGCTATTTAACTCCACTCAGCACCGGCGTCTCAACGACGCACTCAACCAATACCACGGGCGCACTTTGCAGCTGGATATCGAGTTGCAGACCCCGCAGCAGGAAACGCCGGCGCAGGCTGCTGCGCGGCGGCGTGGCGAGCGTCAGCGGGCTGCAGAGCAGTCGATTCAGGCAGACCCCGTGGTCCAGCAGTTGATGCAACAGTTCGCTGCCGTCATTCGCGACGGTACCATCGAACCCGTAGAACACACCGAACCCTGATCCGAGGTAAACCCCATGATGAAAGGTGGCATGGCCGGCCTGATGAAGCAGGCGCAGCAAATGCAGGAAAAAATGCAAAAGATGCAGGAGGAGCTGGCCAACGCAGAAGTGACCGGTCAATCCGGTGCTGGCTTGGTAAGCGTCGTAATGAATGGTCGGCACGACGTCAAGCGTGTCAGTCTTGATGACAGCCTGATGCAGGAAGACAAGGAAATTCTCGAGGACTTGATAGCCGCTGCGGTAAACGACGCGGTTCGCAAGATCGAGCAGAACAGCAAGGAAAAAATGGCCGGCATGACCGATGGTATGCAGTTGCCACCGGGTTTCAAAATGCCCTTCTGAGTGATGCCGGGTGCCGTTCCAGGCATTCGTCCAGCGTGGCCTATCGGCGCCGTGAACGACGCTTAGCGAAGCGAATTTCACGGCGTTGTTCTAAACGCCGCTTCTGTATAAAACAGCCCCATTGCCTCTCAGTTTGGTGAGCCCATGTCTTTCAGTCCGCTTATTCGTCAACTCATTGATGCATTGCGAATTCTTCCAGGCGTAGGGCAAAAAACCGCCCAGCGCATGTCTTTGCAGATGCTTGAACGCGACCGCAGTGGCGGGCTGAGACTGGCTCAGGCGCTTACGCGTGCAATGGAGGAGGTGGGCTATTGCCGTCAGTGCCGCACGCTAAGCGAGGAAGAGCTGTGCCCGCAATGCGCTGACCCGCGTCGGGACGATAGCTTGCTTTGTATCGTCCAGAGCCCTGTGGATGTGTTCGCGGTGGAGCAGACTGGTTTTCGAGGTCGCTATTTCGTACTCAAGGGCCACCTTTCTCCGCTTGATGGCCTGGGGCCAGAGGCCATAGGCATCCCGGAATTGCTCGGCAGGGTGGCTGACGGAAATTTCAGCGAGGCAATTTTGGCCACCAATCCCACCGTCGAAGGCGAAGCTACTGCGCATTACATTGCGCAGCTCTTGATTCCCAAAGGGTTGACGCTCAGCCGTATTGCGCACGGTGTGCCCCTTGGCGGAGAGCTTGATCTTGTCGATGGGGGCACGCTTGCGCATGCGCTGGCTGGGCGGAAGACGATCACGCTCTGACATATCGTTCTCGATGTGCCGAAAGCGATGCGAGCAGGAGCCGCTATATAACCTCCGGTTCAATCCTTATGGCGCCTAAGTGGGTGCTTTGCTCGCCTGACTTGATGTAAAGTTCTAAGCCACAACTCATTAATAACCAAAACTACATTTTTGTGTTCGTTCGGTTATATACATGGCGCTGCCTATCCACTTGAGGTCGACAATGAAGGCTAAACACTGGTTGGTTCCCGCACTGCTGCTGCTAAGCGCTTTTGCGCAAGCGCAGGAAAAATTCAAAGTCGGCTATATCCGTGTAATGGATGATGCTCAGGCGATGGTTGCCCATGAGGGCGGCTTCTATAAGAAGCATGGTCTCGACGTCGAGCTGGTCGAGTTCAGTTCCGGTACCGATCTGATCAAGGCAATCATTGGCGGTCAGCTGGACACTGGGGTTCTGGGGTTCACCAACGCGGTCGCATGGGCATCCAAGGGGGCTGACCTCAAGGTCGTCGGTGGCGCCCAGCAGGGCTATCACTCCATCGTAGCCCGCGAAGGGACAGGTATCGAAAAGATCGCCGACCTTAAAGGCAAGATTCTGGCATCGCAGAAAGAAGGCAGCACCGCCGATGCGGTGCTGCGTGGCGTGACCTTGAAAGCTGCCGGCTTGGCGCCCAGCGACGTCAACATCATGGGTACGAGTCCGGCAGTAGCCGTCCAGTCGCTCGTCTCGGGACGCACCGATGCTGCGTTTCTCTTCGAGCCCTACGATCGGATCGCTCAGCTCGTGGCACCCGTCAAGCAGATCTATGAAATAGGCGAGGTCTGGCCGTTCCCGTGCATGGTGGTAATTACCGCCGGCGAAACCTTGGAAAAGCGCAAAGAGGCAGTTTGGAAGTCATTGGATGCTCAGCGTGAGGCAATTGAGCTGCTGGAAAATCAGCCAGCAGAAGCTGCCAAATTGATTGCCGACTACTTTATCGCCGAGCCTACGCTCAAGACGCTGAACCGCGGTGAATTGCCCCGTGAAGTGGTAATTGAAGAGGCCATTGCGACCCAAACCTTCGGCGCCAAGCTTGGCAGCGATGATCTGGCGCGTATTCAGGAACTGGCCAATATTCTACAAGAGCTTGGTTCGCTCAAAACTCGCGATGGCAAGCCATTCGATACCAGCGCCATTCTCGACCTGTCCTGGCAAGAGTCGCGCGAGCTGTAAACATCGGCAGATCGTTCCGCACTGCCCGGCCATAGAGCCGGGCAGTGTCATTTAGCCCACTGATTGGGCAGTTCTTGAGGTTTCCCTAGCGATATGCAACTCAGGTTCGAAGAAGTAGACAAGCAATTTGGCCAGCTTGAAGTCATCAAGGGTTTCAGTGGCGAGTTTGCCCAAGGTGAGCTGGTCGCTCTGGTAGGACCTTCCGGTTGCGGGAAGTCGACGTTACTGCATTTGGTTGCCGGACTCGAAAAACCTACCGCAGGACGTGTACTCGCCGATGGCAAAAAAATTCCTGGTCCCAGTCCCCGGCGCACCTTGGTTTTCCAAGAGCACGCGCTATACCCCTGGCTGTCATTGCAGGCCAATGTGGCAATGGCTCTTGAGTTACAAGGCGTAGCTAAGGCCGATGCTTTCGAGCAGGCCAGGGTCTGGCTCGCTCGGGTCAGCCTAGAAGGCTTCGAGCACTACTACCCGCATCAGGTCTCGGGCGGCATGCGGCAGCGTACGGCACTGGCACGTGCATTCATTGCCAAGCCGGAAGTTTTGCTGCTCGATGAGCCGTTCGGGGCGCTTGATGCGCTTACACGCATGGCATTGCAGGATGTTCTGCGTGAATTGATCGACGAGCATCAGCCTACGGTGTTGTTGGTCACGCATGACGTTGATGAGGCGCTGTATCTGGCTGATCACGTGCTGGTGTTCAGTGCCCGTCCGGCCAAAGTACTTAGAACGTTCAACTTCATCCATTGCGAGAAAAGCCACGACCTTTCCGAATTCGCTGCCGAGCGGCGCGAGATTCTTCGCTTGTTGGGTATCAAGACGGAGGTAGGGCACTGATGAGCCAGGGGCGTCGTCTGACCGGACCGAAGAAATACCTCGCCGTGGTGTTGGCGATTCTATTCATCCTGCTGATTTGGCAGATCGCTGCGTGGAGCCTTCCTGCATTTCTGATGCCTGGGATACCTGTTGTTTTCGAGCGGTTGTTTACCACGGTCTATGAGCCGGAGTTTCGCGAAGGGCTTTATGGCAGCATGAGCCGACTGGGGAGCGGTTATAGCTTCGCAATGCTGTTTGGTATCGGCTTCGGATTGCTGGGTGGTGTGCTGTTCTTTTTTCGTGAAATCCTACGTTCTGCCATCGTAATCCTCCAGTCAATCCCCTCGATCGCGTGGGTGCCGCTGTTCCTGATCGTGATGGGTTTCGGCAACTTACCAATCATCGTCGTGGTCGCACTGGCAGCATTCTTCCCGATGGCGCTGTCGGTCATGAACGCCACCGAAAGCGTGCAGCCTGTCCAGGTTGCCGCTGCTCGGGTGATGGGCGCATCACGTTGGCAGCTGGTGCGGCGGGTCTATCTCCCGGCCGTGATGCCCGAACTGATTACCGGCGCGCAGCTGGCTTTCGGAAACGCATGGCGAGCGCTGATCTCGGCAGAAATGCTGATCGGCTTCGGTCAGGGCCTTGGGCGCTCGCTGGCTTATTCCGGTGAGATTGCCGACATGGCCGGCGTGATGATGAATATCCTGGTCATCGCTATTCTGGCGACCTTGATCGATCAGGTTGTTCTGGAGAAGTTCAAGCAGCGCATGCTGCGCTATCAGTACGTGTAGGACGGCGCCGTGAAAACCTGTCTGTTACGGCTGATGCTCCTGCTGATGGCGCCAGTTGGGGCTCAGGCTGCCACGCTGGAGGCTGTTGCGGTTGACTCTTATCGTCCGCTCAAAGCGGCGGAGGCTGAATCAATCGGGGAGGGTTTCGAGGCCAATTGGCTTGTCCGCCTGGGCGAAGCCTTGGGCTACAACATAGCGCCCATAGTTATCACCGGAGAGGGCCAGCTTCGCTTTGGTCAGCTTGGGTCAGTTGCTGCTTACTATTCCAGTGAGATCAGCGCTCTAACCGCAAGCGAAGCAGGCCCAGACGGCTGGGCTGAGCTTGCTGGTGAGCCGTTCTGTGTCACCGCAGGAAGCCCGCATGCGGGCGTTGTGGTCGGTCGCTTCGGCGGCGTGGCACATATATATCCCAGTACGGCACAGGCACTGATCGGGCTGAAACTCGGTGAGTGCCAAGCGGTTGTAGGCGACCTTGTCTTGCTGCGGCAAATCGCCGAGTTGCCTGAGTGGCGTCGTTATAGCCGGCTACTTCCTGCCCTTGGAGATGCTCACGTGACATTGAGCGTTGCGACAGCTGATATAGCGCTGCAGCAGCGCATCGAGCAATTCACTGCCAGCCGTGAGGGGCAGGATGCATTGGCTGAGGTAACGCAGCATTGGATCGAGGAAGTTGCCTTTCAGGCCTACGTGCTCGCCGATACGCTTGACTGTCACTAGGTTATCCAGACCTAGATGCCGTCATTTCGCGTCGATTAGCTGTTGCAAGGCCCTGCTTAACCCTTCCAGCTTCAATGGGGCTCGGATATGTCCGCGCAGCGTCCCGTTCGGGCCAACGATCGCTAGGTTGCTGCTGTGACTGACGTTGTAGTCGGATACCGTAGTATCCGTTGCCGAAACGAAAGGAAGCCCAAGACCTTTGGAGAGCTTCTGCAGTTCGGGCATTTCGCCGGTCAATCCTTTGAAGTCTGCTCGGTAATAACTCAGGTAGGTACGCAGTGCTTCAGGCGTGTCGCGTGCAGGGTCGGCGCTGACCAAGATCACTTGCAGCTGGTCACGTACCGTGGGCGGCAGCTGGTTGAGTAAACGACGCATGTCGCTCAGCGTTGTCGGACAGATGTCAGGGCAAGCCGTGAATCCAAAAAAGAGCAGGAACCAGCGCTCACGTAGCGCATCGCTTGTGAAGCTCAGGCCCTGTTCGTCAACGAGTTCAACAGTAGGCAACTGTCGCTCCCGTGGAAGCACTAGCAGATTAGCCTCGTCGAGCATGGCTCCGCGATCAATTGCAAACGACGCTGAGCAGAGCGCGAGAAGACCGAGCATCGCTCCGCAGCGTATCGCCGACGTCCAACTGATGATCAAGCCTAGCGCTCGTTCAGTTCGAATGCGGTCAGGGTGAAGGTGGGGATGCCCATGTCCTGCAATTTGCGTGAACCTCCGAGTTCAGGGAGGTCGATAATCGCAGCGGCCTCATGAATGTGAGCGCCCATGCGGCGAACCAGCTGAGCCGCGGCGACCAGCGTACCGCCCGTGGCGATCAGGTCGTCCAGCAGTAGAACCGAATCCCCTTCGCAGAGGCTGTCGGTATGCACCTCAAGGTAGGCTTCGCCGTATTCGGTACTGTAGGCCGCTGCCAGCACGTCGGCTGGAAGCTTGCCCTTCTTACGAAACAGGACCAAAGGCCGGTTCAGTTCGTAGGCGATGATCGAACCGATGAGAAATCCACGGGCATCCAGCGCACCCACATGGGTGAAATCGCTTTCGACATAGCGCTGAATCAGGCTGTCCGCCACCATGCGCAGGGCTTTTGGCGACTGCAAGAGTGGCGTGATGTCACGGAACACCACGCCCGGTTTGGGGAAGTCCGGAACCGGTCTGATCAAGGTTTTGATCGCGAATTCGTCAAAAATCATACGAGCTCCGTTAGGCGTCCATGTTTCCGCCCGCCAGGGCGCACAACCGGATGGAATCAAGAATTCGGACTTCCTTTCCTTCAGCTTCGAGCAACCCACTCGCTTGGCAGCGGGTGAACACGCGCGAAACGGTTTCCACCGCGAGACCCAGGTAGTTGCCTATTTCATTGCGTGACATGGGCAGACGGAACTGATTGGCGGAAAAGCCGCGGGCGCTGAAGCGGGCCGACAGATTGATCAGAAAGGTCGCGATGCGCTCGTCGGCAGTCTTCTTCGACAGCAGCATCATCATCTGCTGATCATCGCGAATCTCGCGGCTCATGATGCGCATCAGCTGACGGCGCAGCTGGGGCAGCAGCACACTGAGCTCGTCGAGGCGTTCGAAGGGGATTTCACACACCGAGGTTGTTTCAAGCGCTTGCGCGGAAACTGGATAGGTTTCGGTGTCCATTCCGGACAGCCCGACCAGCTCGCTCGGCAGGTGGAACCCGGTGATCTGCTCCTCGCCGGCATCCGTGACGCTGAAAGTGCGAAGGGCACCGGAGCGGATGGCGAACACGGAATTGAACGCATCACCCTGACGAAACAGTGTTTCGCCTTTCTTCAGGGGGCGTCCGCGCTTGACGATCTCGTCCAGCGATTCCATGTCCTGCATGTTCAACGAAAGCGGCAGACAGAGGCCAGAGAGGCTGCAATCCTTGCAATTAGCCTGCGGCTGTTTGCGGACCTTGATGGGCTCGGACATTGCGGGATCCTGATAAACCTTACGGTGCGCAAGACTAACTCACGCAGGCACCTAAGGCCAATCGGTACAAGGGTCGCAGTGGGGGTGGCAAGGGCCGTTATTCACATGGCGTGTAAGAGCCGCGACGCGGGGCGAGGTGGCAGGCAGTGGTCGAACTGCATACACACGGCATGGACGAGTAACCGCCCGGCCGGCAGAATGGTCATCGCGTCCGCACTTAGCTGGATGAGACCATCAGCAGCCATCTGCTCCAGAACTGGCCAGGTTTCCTCAAAATAGACCTTGAAGCTGACACCGAAGATGCTTTCGATTTCGTCGAAACGGAGCTCGAAATCACAGAGCAAGGCCTGAATGGTGTAGTGCCGGATCTGATCGTCTTGATTGCATCGCAGACCCCGAACCGTAGCGAGTTGGCCTTGTGCCAGCGACTGCTGGTAGAGCGTGATGTCGCTGTTGTTCTGGCAATATAAGTCGCCGATCTGGCTGATCGCTGAAACCCCGAGGCCGACCAGATCGCAATGTCCATGAGTCGTATAGCCCTGGAAGCTGCGTTGAAGGGCCCCATCTTCCTGGGCCATCGCGAGCTCATCGTCGGGCAGGGCGAATAGATCCATGCCTATATAGCGATAGCCCGCGCGAGTCAGCTGTTCCACGCTGTGCTGCAGCATCGCCAACATATCCGACCGTGTTGGTAGCTCTGCAGCGTTGATCTTTCGCTGCGCCATGTGCCGCTCGGGCACATGCCAATAGCTGGAAACTGAAACCCGCTCCGGCTGCAGAGCGATCACAGCAGTGATCGTGTGAGCAAATCGCTCAGGGGTCTGCAGCGGCAATCCATAGCTCAGATCGAGTTGTATCGAGCGAAACTGCAGGGTTCGGGCAGCTTCGATAACCGTCTGGGTCTGTTGCAGAGTCTGAATGCGGTTGATTGCTCGCTGCACATCCGGATCAAGATCTGTCAGGCCTATGTTGATGCGGTTGAAGCCAAGCTCACGCAATAGCCCCATCGTCGGCCAGTCTGCTCTGCGGGGATCAATGTCGATGCTGAAATCACCATGATCGTCGTTTTGCAGGTTGAAGTGCTCGCGCAAATGGCTCATTAACCCGCGCAGCTCGGCGTGAGTGAGAAAGGTAGGTGTGCCACCCCCGAAATGAAGTTGCTCCACCACCTGGTCCTGGCTGAGGTGACAGCCGATCAGCTCGATTTCCTTCGCCAGTTGCGCCAGGTACGTAGAGGCACGTTCGCGGTCTTTGCTGATGACCTTGTTGCGCGGGCAGTGGTAGCAGATGTCGGCACAGAATGGCAGATGTATATAGAGCGACAGCGGTCTGGCCGCTTGGCGGCTACTGCGCAGTGCATACAGCAGGTCGAATGAGCCCAGATTGCTGTTGAACTGCAAGGGCGTCGGATAAAGGGTATAGCGCGGTCCATCCTGATCGTAACGATGAATCAGGTCGGCATCCCAGCGAATGGCGTCGAGCATCATACGGTCTCGGGTTGACTGCGGTGAGCGGATTCTAGGGCGGGCGCTACCGCGTAGACTTGACCTGTATCAAGCGAGCCAAGACCCTGCTGCGGAGCTGGAGAGCAGTGGTACATACCAGGAGATTTATTGACTGAGTTATGGTCGGATTAGCTACCGTCTTGCCAACCTTATCTATTGCAAGGAGACACCCATGCATCACCGTCAGCAAGAAATCGCTGCTGCGCTTAACGTCTGCGGCCCTTTTGATGGAGCAGCGGCAATACAGGCTGAGATTGACCGGCGTATTGCCTTCATTCAGCAATGCCTGCGCGAATCTGGTCTCAAGACGTTGGTGCTGGGCATTAGTGGAGGTGTCGACTCGACCACCGCCGGTTTGCTTGCGCAGCGCGCCGTCGAGGGCATGCGCGATGCCGGCGAAGGCGACGACTACCGATTCATCGCTGTCCGGCTTCCCTACCAAGTCCAGCATGACGAAGACGAAGCGCAGCTTGCAGTCGATTCGATCAAGCCGGACGAGTGCCACACGGTTAACATCGGCGCCGCTGTGCAAGGCTTGACGCGAGCGACCGAAGCGCTTGATGACTTGGCGCCGGAGAAACGTGACTTCGTTGTCGGCAATACCAAGGCGAGGATGCGGATGGTGGCGCAGTACACGATTGCCAATGCCCGGCAGGGACTGGTTATCGGCACCGATCATGCCGCCGAGGCGGTTATGGGGTTCTTTACCAAGTTTGGTGATGGCGCTTGTGACCTGACGCCGTTGGCCGGTCTGGTCAAGCATCAGGTTCGTGAGCTGGCCGCTGCGTTAGGCGCACCTGAGCAGCTGGTTAAGAAGGTCCCCACCGCCGATCTCGAGGAGCTTTCACCTGGCAAGCCGGACGAAGAGGCTCATGGGGTGACGTATCAGGATATCGATGCCTTTCTGCTGGGGCGCTCAGTGCCGGACGAGGCGGCTCGCATCATCATCGACACTTACGACAAGTCGGCTCATAAGCGCCAGCTGCCGAAAGAGCCCTGAGTCAAACGCCGGTGAAAGTAGGCCCGCTGAGCGCATGCTTGCTACTCAGTGGGCTATCTCGGTCAGCGACCCTTCAGTGATGAACGTGCGTGGGCGCTTGCTGCGCGGACGCACTGTTAACGTGACCGTGGCCCATCAACCATTGCTGGTGAGGGCCTGGAAGTGTCCAGAGTCCGAAAAGAATTACCGTGAGTCCGCCGAGCATTCGTACGCCGCGTTTGCGAAGCAGTGCGGTAAGGCGTTCGGCGGCTAGGCCGGTCGCCAGAAGCACGGGCCAGGTGCCGATACCAAATGCCAACATCAGCAAGGCGCTATCCAGTGCATCGCCCTGGCTGGCGGCCCACAGTAGGGTGCTGTAAACAAGACCGCACGGCAGCCAACCCCAAAGAGCACCAAGCAGGAGCGCGCGTGGCACGCTCTTGACGGGCATGAGCTTGCTTGCGAATGGTTGTATATGCCGCCACAGGCCCCTCCCGACTGCTTCGACACGCGTCAAGCCTGTCCACCATCCCGCCAGATACAGGCCCATGCTGATCAACAGAAGTGCAGCTAAAATCCGCAACGCCATCGCGAAAGGGCTGTTGGCAACGGCCCAGCCTGCCAGTCCGATGAGCAGGCCGGCACTGGTATAACTGAGTACCCGGCCCAGGTTATAGGCCACGAGTAAACGCAGGCGTTTGCCACGCTGCTCAGCAGGAATGGCCATGGTCAGGGCACCCATCAAGCCGCCACACATGCCCAGACAGTGACCACCGCCAAGCAGGCCAAGCACCAGCGCCGACACCAGCAGAGGCAACAATTCACTCACGATCAGACTTCCCTTCATCGTGAGCTTTGTCTGCTTGCTCGATGCCTGCCCTGTGCTTTGGGTCCTCTTCGTCGAAAAGGATGCTGTGGGCCGGACCGTCCAGATCATCGTATTGGCCGCTGTCCACAGCCCAGAAAAATATCCAGATGGCCAGCGCGACCAGAACCACGGCCACGGGAATCAAGATGTAAAGTGCGGCCAAAAGAGCCTCCAGAAGTGGTGGGTAACGCCAAGCCCCGGGTAGGCGCTACCTATCCTACGCCGGTCGGACCGGACTGTCGGGTCGCTGCTGATTCGGCACTCGGCTCAGACGCAATGCGTTCAGTACGACCAGCAGCGAACTGGCAGACATGCCCAGAGCCGCCCATAGCGGTGTTACCCAGCCGATAGCCGCGAACGGCAAGATCAAGCCGTTGTACAGGCTCGCCCAAGTCAGGTTTTCAATGATGATGCGGCGGCTGCGGCGCGCCACGCTGAATGCCTGCACCAGACTGTCGAGACGGTTGCTGAGAAGGACGGCGTCAGCGCTGGTCTTGGCTAGATCGGTCGCTGACCCCATGGCCACGCTGATGTCCGCCGCTGCGAGGACCGGCGCATCGTTGACACCGTCGCCGATCATCAGCACACGACGACCGTCGGCTTGCAGTCTCTGCAGGTGAGTGAGTTTGTCGGTTGGGGTCATGCCGCCGTGGGCATCACTGATGCCGAGCTGCTGAGCGATTTCTCCTACCATCGGAGAACTGTCGCCGGACAAGAGGACGGTGTCCCAGCCACGTGATCTACACGCCTGTAACAGTGCCGGCGCGTCATCGCGCAAACGGTCGTTCAGTACCAGCCAGGCCAGAGGCCCCTGGGCGTCGCCCAACAGCAACCACTGGCCCTCTTTTCCGGGAATCTCGGGCGCTGCGCCGGCATAGCCGATTGCTACGAAATCGGGTTGTCCAATACGCAGCGTACGTTGGCCAACCGAACCTTGGAGGCCTAAGCCGGGAAAGCTGGTCACGGCATCGGCCGCCTGGGGCGCCCGACCGAACGCCCGGGCAATCGGGTGCTCGGAGCGGTTTTCCAGGGCGGCGGCCAACTCCAGGCAGGCGCCGGCTTCCAGCTCAGCCAGTGGTTGAACTTCATTCAAGGTCAGTCGCCCTTCGGTGAGGGTTCCGGTCTTGTCGAAGATCACCGTGTCGATGTGATTGAGCCCCTCCAGCACATGACCCCGGGTGAGCAGTAAACCCAGTTTGTGCAGCGTGCCGGTGGCCGTGGTCAATGCGGTGGGTGTAGCCAATGACAAGGCGCAGGGGCAGGTGGCCACGAGGAGCGCAAGCACGATCCAGAAAGCGCGTTGCGGGTCGATCTGCCACCAGACAATGCCAACCACTGCGGCGGTCAATAGCACGATTATCAAGAACCACTGCGAGACGCGGTCGGCCAGTTCGGCCAGGCGTGGCTTGTCTGACTGGGCGCGCTCCAGCAGGCTAACAATGGCAGAAAGCCGCGTGTTGTCGCCCAGCGCTTGAACCTCGATGGTCAATGCGCCCTCGACGTTGAGGGTGCCTGCAGTGACGGTATCGCCAACGATTCGAGCCTGTGGCAGGTACTCTCCGGTGAGTACCGATTCGTCCACACTCGATTGGCCGCTGAGGATACGGCCGTCTGCCGGAATCAGCGCGCCGGGTTGAACCAGCACTCGATCGCCAAGCTGCAGTTCTCGAAGCAGAATGCGAGCTGTCTGTCCGTCGTCGGACAATTTCAGGCACGAAGCTGGCAGCAGATTGACCAGCTGTGCAGTCGCCGCCGCGGTGCGCTCGCGCGCACGGCGCTCGAGAAAACGTCCAGCCAGAAGAAACAAGGCGAACATGCCCACGGCATCGAAATACAGCTCGCCCTGACCGGTGACCGTCGACCATATACCGGCGACGTAGGCGCCGCCGATCGCCAGTGAGACAGAAACGTCCATGGTCAGGTGACGGGTGCGCAGGTCACGCAGTGCACCTTTGAAGAAGTCGGTGCAGCAATAGAAGACAATTGGAGTGGTGAGCAGCAGAGCGGTCCAGCGAAGGATGCTAGCCATGCCTGTCGAGAGGTCGATGTTGAATTCGGGCCAGGTCGCCATTGTCGCCATCATCACCTGCATCCAGAGCAAGCCAGCCACGCCCAGCTGGCGCATGCTGCGGCGGTTCTCATGAGCAAGTCGTTCCGCAGCCTGGTCCGCTTGATAGGGGTGGGCGGCGTAACCGACACGACGAAGCTCGGCGAGCAGCTCGCTCAGCGGCAACGAGGCATCATCCCAGCGCACCCGCAGGCGGTGGTTCGACAAGTTCAGGCTGGCCTCGGACACCGCGTCGAGCCGGCGCAGGTGTTTTTCGATCAGCCAGCCACAAGCGGCACAGCTGATGCCTTCAATCATCAGGGAGGCATCGGCCAGCTCACCTTCGTGGCGTACGAAAGGCGCCTGTACGTCCTTGCGATCGTAAAGCTCCAGTTCGTCGGTCAGCGCTTGCGGCAGTGAGTCGGGATTGATGGACGCATCGCTACGATGCGAATAGTAGTTTTCCAGACCGCCCTGGACGATAGCTTCCGCAACTGCCTGGCAGCCAGGACAGCACAGCGCCCGCTGCTCGTTCAGCACGCGGGCGTGGTAGGTACTGCCAGCAGGAACTGGCAACCCGCAGTGGTAGCAGGGGACAGGGCTTGCCATCGTTCGGTCAATAGCTCAGTTTGATCGTCTGACCGCTAGCGATTTCCTTTTCCTCGAACAGCCGCCAATCCTGGTCGCCCTCACGGCCAAGCAGCTCAACGAAGCGCCTGCCGGTGACTGGCTCCTGCATCTGCCCCTGATAGAAGCCACCGCCCTGCGGCTGTAAAACGATGCGACGATCGCGTTCTGGCTGCGTAGGGGAGATCAGGTTGAGTATCACTTGTTGCGGACGGCTCGCGCCGCTCAGCTGGACCTCGGCGAGCCCGCGCTCATCGTTGAGGTTGAGTTGCGCCTGCATTTGCAGGCGCTCGGCGAGCTTTTCGCGTTCCAGTGACTGGTTTATACCTTTGCCGGCGTCGTAATAGTTGTCTGAGACCAGGGTGTCGGCATTGCGAATCGCGATTGTCAGCATCGAGGTGCCAAGGATGACCGACATCAGCAGGATGCCGATCACGAACCAGGCCCAGAACTGCTTGTACCAACGCGTACTTTCTTGCTCAGAATTGCTCATGTACTACCTGTTTAGCGGATGCTGGGGCCGATGAAGCGGCTTTCCGCTTCATCTTCAATTGAGGAATCATCTGCCGATCTGATGTGGAAGACGACTTCGTTGGTGCTCGACGGAAGCTGCTCTGGTGCAACCGACAGTTCTACTGGAATGGTGACCAGTTCGCCTGCTTCAGCACGAACCTCATTGCGCCCCTCGTATTGCAAGCCTTCAAGGCCAACGGCCTCAATGATGAAGGTCTGCTCACTTTGGGCCTTGTTCATCACCTTGAGCGTGTAGACGTTTTCGATTCGTCCTTGCTCGTTTTCCCGGTAAAGCACGCGGTCCTTGAGCACATCGAGCTTGACGAGCGCACGGTCCGAGACGGCATAGGCAAATACGCCCATCATCGCCGTCAGCGCAACGGCATAGCCGATCAGTCGCGGCCGCACCAGATGGGTTTTTTGTTCGGACAGGTTGTGTTCGGTGGTGTAGCTGATCAGCCCGCGCGGGTAGTTCATCTTGTCCATGATGGTGTCGCAAGCGTCAATGCACGCGGCGCACCCGATACATTCGATCTGCAGTCCGTCGCGGATGTCGATGCCGGTGGGGCATACCTGCACGCACATGGTGCAATCGATACAATCTCCCAGGCCCATCGCTTTGTAGTCGGCATCCTTTTTCCGCGGACCACGACGCTCGCCGCGGCGTGGGTCGTAGGAGACGATTAAGGTGTCCTTGTCGAACATCACGCTCTGGAACCGAGCGTACGGGCACATGTAAATGCACACCTGTTCGCGCAAGTAACCCGCGTTGCCGTAAGTCGCTAGGGTGAAGAACCCCACCCAGAACAACGCCCAGCCGCCTACCTGGAGGGTCACGAGATCAGGCACCAGGTCCCTGATCGGTGTGAAATAGCCTACAAAAGTAATACCGATCGCTAGAGAAACAGCCAGCCAGATCGAGTGCTTGGCGGCTTTGCGCAAGAACTTGTTGGCACTCATGGGCGCCTTGTCGAGCTTCATGCGCTGGTTTCGGTCACCCTCTGTGACCTTCTCTGCCCACATGAAGACCCAGGTAAATACGCTCTGGGGGCAGGTGTAGCCACACCAGACGCGACCAGCGAAAACGGTGATGAAGAACAGGCCGAATGCGCAAATGATCAACAGGGCAGAAAGCAGGATGAAGTCCTGCGGCCAGAAGGTGGCGCCAAAGATATAGAACTTGCGCTCTGGCAAGTCCCACCAAACCGCCTGCCGTCCGTTCCAGGTCAGCCACACGGTGCCGAAGTACAGTACGAACAGGAGTGCACCGCCAGCAAGTCGCAAGTTGCGAAACAGGCCGCTGAAGGCTCGTGTGTAGATCTTTTCGCGCGCGGCGTAGAGGTCGCCCGATGCTTCGGACTTGGAGGGGGGGGTTACGTTGCGGACGGGAATCTGCTCAGTCATCAAGTGCGTACCACGGCGGAGGGTGAGTGTCCCGGCCGATGCATGTCGGCCGGGATCTTTTGCTTACCTGCTGCGAATGGTACGCCTCGTCAGTCGAACTAAGGTGCGACCTTGGGTCGCGCCAGGACCGATGGATCAGTCCTCCGACTCTTGCGAGAGGCTATACACATACGCTGCCAGCAGGTGCACCTTGTCGTTGCCAAGAATGTGTTCCTGGGCAGGCATACGGCCGTTCCGGCCGTAGCGCAGGGTCTGCTGAATCTGTCCAAAACTCGAGCCATACAGCCAGACGTTGTCGGTCAGATTAGGCGCGCCCATAGCCTGAGTGCCTTTGCCTGCAGGACCATGACAAGCTACACAATTGGCTGCGAAGATTTTTTGACCCTGCTCAATGTCGACGTTAATACCCTCGGGGGTATCGCGGCCGGACAGGCTGCGAACGTAGCCAGTTACATTGCGGATACCATCTTCGCCAATCACATCGCGCCATGCGGGCATCGCTGCCTGCCGTCCGCCCATGATGGTGGTTTTAATGGTTTCAGGCGCGCCGCCCCATAGCCAGTCGTTGTCTGTCAGGTTGGGGAAACCGTAGGCACCCTTGGCATCCGAACCATGGCACACGGAGCAGTTGGAGGCGAACAGGCGGCCACCCATTTTCAGGGCTTGCGGATCCTGAGCAACCTGTTCAACGGGCATCGCTGCGAATTTGGCATAAAGCGGGCCATACTGCTCGTCCGCCTTATCCATCTCACGCTGCCATTCCTTCACCTGGGTCCAGCCACCTTCGTAGCCGGGCAGCATGCCCTTCCAGTTACCCAGCCCCGGATACAGTGCCAGATAACCCAGCGCGAAGATCACGGTGGCAACGAACAGCAGGAACCACCAGCGCGGGAGCGGGTTGTCGTACTCCTCGATTCCATCATAGGAATGGCCAACGGTTTCTTCGGTGCTGTCGTGGCGTTGTCCCTTGCGAGTGGCGAGCAATAGCCAGACCAGTGCGGCAATGGTCCCCAGGCTCAGCAGGGTGATGTACCAACTCCAAAACGAGGTCATTTATTTCTTACTCCTGGAAGCTTCTTCATCACGCTTGTTGGCGTCGGGCTCATCCGCGAAGGGCAGGTTGGCCGCTTCATCGAAGCTTTTCTTGCGCTTGCTGCTATAAGCCCAGAGGATGATGGCTATCATTGCGACGAAAACAAGAATGGTGCCCAGGCCGCGAAGAGTCCCGATATCCATGGTGCGTTACCGTTTGTTGGTGAGTGCAGTGCCGAGTACTTGCAGGTAGGCGACAAGGGCATCCATTTCGGATCTGCCTTTGACCGCGTCCTTAGCGCCGGCTATGTCTTCTTCGGTGTAAGGCACGCCAACGCTGCGCAGCGCAACCATCTTGTCGGCGGTGTTCTTGCCATCAAGGCTGTGCTCGACCAGCCACGGGTAGGAAGGCATCTTCGATTCCGGTACTACGTTGCGCGGGTTGTAGAGGTGCGCCCGGTGCCAGTCATCGGAATAGCGGCCGCCGACACGCGCCAGGTCCGGGCCGGTACGCTTGGAACCCCACAGGAACGGGTGGTCGTACACGCTTTCACCAGCAACCGAGTAGTGGCCATAACGCTCGGTCTCGGCGCGGAATGGACGAACCATCTGCGAATGGCAGCCAACGCAACCTTCACGGATATAGATATCGCGCCCTTCGAGCTGTAAAGCTGTGTAGGGCTTCATACCTTCCACGGGCTCGTTGACCACATCCTGAAAGAACAGCGGAACGATCTGAGTCAGACCGCCGATGCTCACTGCCAGGATCATGAACAGGGTCAGCAGACCGATGTTCTTTTCGAGTATTTCGTGATTCTTCATTTATCGGTTCCCTCAGGCGATCTGCGCAGCGGCTTCGAATTCAGCCGACTTGGCGGCACGCACAGTGCGCCAGGTGTTGTAAGCCATCAGCAGCATGCCGGCCAGGAAGAACGCGCCGCCCAATGCCCGCACGATGAAGCCCGGATGGCTGGCTTCCAGGGCTTCGACAAAGGAGTAGGTCAGCGTGCCGTCTTCGTTGATTGCGCGCCACATCAGGCCCTGAGTGATGCCGTTGACCCACATCGAAGCGATGTAAAGCACGGTACCGATTGTTGCCAACCAGAAGTGGGCGTTGATCAGACCAATGCTGTACATCTGCTCGCGAGCGAAGACCTTCGGAATCAGGTGATACAAGGAACCGATGGAGATCATGGCGACCCAGCCGAGGGCGCCGGCGTGCACGTGGCCGATGGTCCAGTCGGTGTAATGGGACAGCGCGTTGACGGTCTTGATGGCCATCATCGGACCTTCGAAGGTCGACATGCCATAGAACGCCAGGGACACGACCAGGAAGCGCAGAATCGGATCGGTACGCAGCTTATGCCAGGCGCCCGACAGGGTCATCATGCCGTTGATCATGCCACCCCAGCTCGGGGCCAGCAGGATGATCGACATCACCATGCCCAAACTCTGCGCCCACTCTGGCAGCGCGGTGTAGTGCAGGTGGTGAGGGCCGGCCCAGATATAAAGCGTGATAAGTGCCCAGAAATGCACGATAGACAGGCGGTATGAGTAGACCGGACGGCCAGCCTGCTTGGGTACGAAGTAATACATCATGCCCAGGAAGCCGGTAGTCAGGAAAAAGCCTACGGCGTTGTGGCCATACCACCACTGAACCATCGCATCGGTTGCACCCGAGTAGATCGAGTAGGACTTGAACCAGCTCACCGGTACTTCCAGGTTGTTGACGATATGCAACATCGCCGTCACCAAGATGAATGCTCCGTAGAACCAGTTACCTACGTAGATATGGGCAGCCTTGCGCTTCATGATCGTGCCGAAGAACACTACGGCATAGCTGACCCATACGAGCGTGATCAGGATGTCGATCGGCCACTCGAGCTCAGCGTATTCCTTCGAGCTGGTGAAGCCTTGCGGCAAAGTGATGACGGCCAGAACGATCACCGCCTGCCAGCCCCAGAAGACGAATGACGCGAGGCCATCCGAGAACAGGCGAGCCTGCGAGGTCCGCTGTACCACGTAAAAGGACGTGGCCATCAGGGCACAACCACCGAAGGCGAAAATCACCGCGTTGGTGTGAAGCGGGCGTAAACGACCGAAACTGGTCCATGGCAGGTCGAAGTTGAGTTGAGGCCAGACCAGCTGTGCGGCGATAAACACACCCAGGCCCATTCCGATAATTCCCCACACCACCGTCATGATGGCGAATTGGCGAACCACCTTATAGTTATATGCAGTCTCACTTATTGCTGTGCTCATGCAAGGCTTCCACGCTAATGGCATTTCAAGGGGGCAAAAACGGCGGCAAGTATGGAGAAAGGAGGGGGGCAATGCAATCAAGGCCCAGGCCGTCTCATGCCGTTCGGACCCTGATTCCAAGCGTTTTCCATGCTCTTTGCAGGGTCGTTTAGCACATCATGCCGATGTGTTGAATCGAGGGCTTCGCCTTATAGTTCTGCGCGACTTCGGCGAGTAGAGAGGAATATTAGATCAGCGGGCGGGAGGAGCAAACGGAGGAGGGGTGGGCGGTCTGCGACAGAGCGTCGCATACAGCAGAAAATTGATCAGGAGCAGGGCGATACGGCGTATCGCCCTGTAAAGCGTTACTGCTTGGCTACGCGTTCTGGTTGCTGTGAAAGGCTATAAACGTAAGCGGCCAGGAGGTGCACTTTGTCGTTGCCGAGGTACTGTTCCTGCGCAGGCATCTGCCCGTTGCGGCCGTGACGAATGGTCTGCTGCAGCTGCGGCAGGCTGGAGCCGTAGATCCAGCCGGCTGGGTTGGTCAGTTTCGGTGCGCCGAGGGCGGCCATGCCTTCCCCATTTGCACCATGGCAGACCGAGCAGGTCTGAGCGTAGACCTGGCCACCCGCAGCAGTGTCTGCATCGCTGCCTTCCGGCAGGGGCAGACCACCCAGATCATTGCGAACATAGGCTGCGACGTTCTTCACGCCTTCTTCACCGATGACCTGACCCCAGGCCGGCATCGCTGCCACGCGACCGTGGAGGATAGTCGTCTTGATGGTTTCGGCATCGCCACCCCAGCGCCATTCGCTATCCGCCAGATTCGGGAAACCGACAGCGCCCTTGGCGTCCGAGCCGTGGCAAACCGAGCAGTAGTTGGCGAACAGGCGACCGCCGATCTTCAGCGCCCGCTCGTCCTGAGCGACCTGCGCCACAGTCATGGCGGAATATTTGGCAAAGATAGGACCGAATTTCGCGTCAGCCTGATCAACTTCACGCTGCCACTGCTTGTCCTGCGTCCAGCCATCTTCATAGCCCGGCATCACGCCTTTCCAGTTACCCAGGCCCGGGTAGAGCACCAGATAGAAAATGCCGAACACCAAGGTGCCGATGAAGAGCATGAACCACCACCGAGGCAGCGGATTGTCGTATTCCTCGATACCGTCGAAGGAATGTCCCATGGTCTTGTCGGTCGTGCCTGCGGATTCGCCCTTGCGGGTGGCGAAGATCAGCCAGAACAGAGCGACAATGGTGCCCAGCGTCAGCAGGGCGATGTATCCACTCCAGAAAGCGTTCATCTGTTACTCCTGGGCAGCCCGAACGCTCGAACTGCCCGCGATGTTGGTTCCCTGACGGCTGCGCTGCAGCGCGTCGTTCTCGATAACTCGCCGTCGATCTCAGCGCTTGTTCTGCAGCGCGGTACCGAGCACCTGCAGATAGGCCACCAGAGCGTCCATCTCGGTCTTGCCCTTGACAGCGTCTCCCGCAGTGGCGATGTCCTCGTCGCTGTAAGGCACGCCGACGGTGCGCAGCGCTTTCATCTTCGTAGCGGTGTCCTGGCCGTCAAGGGTGTCCTCAACCAGCCACGGATAGGACGGCATCTTCGATTCAGGCACGACGTTGCGCGGGTTGTAGAGGTGCGCACGGTGCCAGTCGTCGGAGTAGCGGCCGCCGACACGCGCCAGGTCCGGACCGGTACGCTTGGAGCCCCACAGGAAGGGGTGGTCGTACACGCTTTCACCCGCCACTGAGTAGTGCCCGTAGCGCTCGGTTTCGGCGCGGAACGGACGGATCATCTGCGAGTGACAGCCGACGCAGCCTTCACGGATGTAGATGTCGCGTCCTTCCAGCTGCAGCGCGGTGTAGGGCTTCATGCCTTCTACCGGCTCGTTGACCACGTCCTGAAAGAACAGTGGAACGATCTGGGTCAGACCGCCGATGCTCACTGCCAGAATCATGAACAGAGTCAGCAGACCGACGTTCTTCTCGAGTATTTCGTGCTTCTTCATCAGTCTGCTCCTCAGGCGATCTGCGCGGCGGCTTCGTATTCGGCCGGCTTGGCGGCCTGTACGGTGCGCCAGGTGTTGTAGGCCATCAGCAACATGCCGGTGAAGAAGATCGCACCACCGAGCATGCGAACCACAAAGCCCGGATGGCTGGCTTCAAGCGCTTCGACGAAGGAGTAGGTGAGGGTGCCGTCTTCGTTAATCGCACGCCACATAAGGCCCTGAGCGATACCGTTGACCCACATCGATGCGATGTAGAGTACGGTGCCGATGGTGGCGAGCCAGAAGTGCGCGTTGATCAGGCCGATGCTGTGCATCTGGGCACGACCGAACACTTTCGGGATCAGGTGGTACAGCGCACCGATGGAGACCATGGCAACCCAGCCGAGCGCACCGGCATGCACGTGACCGATGGTCCAGTCCGTGTAGTGGGACAGTGCGTTGACGGTCTTGATGGCCATCATCGGACCCTCGAAGGTCGACATGCCATAGAACGCCAGGGACACGACCAGGAAGCGCAGGATCGGGTCGCTGCGCAATTTATGCCAGGCCCCGGAAAGCGTCATCATGCCGTTGATCATGCCGCCCCAGCTTGGCGCCAGCAGAATCAACGACATCACCATGCCCAGGCTTTGTGCCCAGTCCGGCAGCGCGGTGTAGTGCAGGTGGTGCGGACCGGCCCAGATGTAGACGGTGATCAGTGCCCAGAAGTGGACGATCGACAGGCGATAGGAATACACCGGACGCTCGGCCTGCTTGGGCACGAAGTAGTACATGATCCCGAGGAAGCCTGCAGTGAGGAAGAACCCTACGGCGTTATGACCGTACCACCACTGGACCATTGCATCGGTCGCACCGGCATACACCGAGTAGGACTTCATTGCTGTGACCGGGACTTCCAGGTTGTTGACGAGATGCAGGATCGCCACGGTCAGGATGAAGGCGCCGAAGAACCAGTTACCGACGTAGATGTGCTTGACCTTGCGCGTGGCCAGGGTGCCGAAGAACACGACCGCGTAAGACACCCAGACGATGGTGATCAGGATGTCGATCGGCCATTCCAGTTCGGCATATTCCTTGGAGCTGGTGAACCCCAGCGGCAGCGATATCGCGGCCAGGAGGATGACCAGTTGCCAACCCCAGAACGTGAACGCGGCCAGCTTGGGCGCGAACAGAGTGGTCTGACAGGTGCGCTGGACCGAATAGTAAGACGTCGCGAACAATGCACAGCCGCCGAAGGCGAAGATCACCGCGTTGGTGTGCAATGGGCGTAGACGACCGAAACTGGTCCACGGGAGGTCAAAGTTGAGAAATGGCCAGGCCAATTGTGCTGCGATGAAAACGCCGAGCCCCATCCCGACGATTCCCCACACCACCGTCATGATGGCAAATTGGCGGACCACCTTGTAGTCATAGGCGGTACTGGTTGCTGTGTTCATGTATGGGCTTCCATCCACGGTAATGAGCATGTTTTTTGTTGCGGTGAGCAGAGATTTCTTTCAATAGAAAGCGGGGGCAAGGATGGGCACTGGGCAAATGGCCGGTATTGACGCCGGTCAATACTCAAAGGGCGACGAAATTCCATTCGTCCGGCGTGATCAACCAAAGGGGGCGGTTTGCGCCAGCCTGATCCTGGCGCATGGAGCTGGCGCTCCGATGGACAGTCCGTTCATGGAGCAGATGACTGAACGGCTGGTAGAGCGGGGCGTGGCGGTCTTTCGTTTCGAGTTTGCCTATATGGCCAGCAGGCGCATCGACGAACGCAAGCGTCCGCCAAATCCACAGGCACAGCTGCTTCAGCAATGGCGTGCGGTTTATCGAACGGTGCGACAGCAAACCGCAGGGCGATTGGCGATCGGTGGCAAGTCGATGGGCGGGCGAATGGCGAGCTTGTTGGCCGACGAACTCGCGGTCGATGCACTGGTATGCCTGGGCTATCCGTTTCATGCCGCACGTAAGCCGGAAAAGCCACGAGTGGCGCACCTGGCCGAGCTGCGAACACCGACGCTGATTATTCAAGGGGAGCGCGATGCCATGGGTAACCGAGACACCGTCGCTGGCTACTCACTGTCGCCGGCGATTCGCCTCGATTGGCTGATGTCGGCCGACCATGATCTCAAACCACTGAAACGCTCAGGCTTTACCCATGAGCGGTATCTGGACAAGGCTGCAGACGCAATCGCGGCATTCCTCGGCAGTCCTTAGCCCCAATAGGAAATAGGAATGCCCGCTGCCGCAATGCGGTAAGCGGGCATGCTTGGTGGCATCAGCGAGATGAGGCTTTAGTTAGCGGTTGAAACGCTCTACCAGGCTGTACTGCGACTGTGCAGTCGCCGCCAGGTCTTCAGAAAGCAGCGCTGAGCTCTGCGCATCGCCAGAGGTCTGGTCGGCGAGTCGGGCGATATTGCCAACGTTCTGGCTGATTTCGTCGGCCACTGCGCTTTGCTGCTCGGTTGCGGAAGCGATCTGCGCCGTCATGTCGATAATGCGTCCCACCGCCTCACTGATGCCGGTCAGTGCCCCGTCGGCATCGATCACGCGCTCGACGCCACGGCTCGCCTGGCTACGGCCTTGCTCAGTGGTTTCCACGGCTTGGCGTGCCTGCTGTTGCAGCTTTTCGATCAGCTGATGAATCTGTCCGGTGGCGGATGCCGTGCGCTGAGCCAGTTGTCGGACCTCGTCGGCCACCACGGCGAAGCCGCGGCCGCTTTCACCCGCTCGCGCGGCTTCGATGGCTGCGTTCAGCGCGAGCAGGTTGGTCTGGTCAGCAATGCTCTTGATCACATCGACAACAGTGCCGATCTCGTTACTGTTCTGTGCCAGCGCTGACACCGCATCGCCGGTTTCGGTGACGGCAGCAGCCAGCAGTTCGATGGCCTTGCGAGTCTGCGAGCTAATCTGGCGACCCTGGGCGGTGAGCTGGTTGGCTTGTTCGGTGGCCTCCGCTGCAAGAGCCACGTTGCCGGCAACCTCCTGGGTGGTGGCGGCCATCTGCGTGATTGCAGCAGCGACCTGCGAGGTCTCGTGATGCTGTCGCGACAATCCATCAGAGCAGCTATGCGCCAAGTCGTCCGCACGCTTGGCCTGCTGCTGCAGTTGCACGGCGCTGTCCTGCAGGCGGGTCAGGCATGTCTTGAGTCGTGCATGCTCGCTGAGCAGGGCCATCTCCAACTGTGCCTCGGCACCGTGGCTGTCGGTGTACATTTTAGCGATCAGCGGATCACTGGTTGACTGCTGGGCCAGACCTAGCAATCGCCGCATCCCGCGCATCTGCCAGTGACGACCGATCAAACCGAGGGGTATTGATAGCAGGGCGGCGAGCGCGAACCCCCAGCCGTGGTCGTGCCAGGCTCCGATCAGGAAGCCAATCTGACTGATGACGATAAAGGGCAGCCAATTGACCAAGATGGGAAGCCATTTGTCGCGCTGGGGAACCCCACTTTTTCCTGCGTTTAGCCGAGCATAGAGCACTTCTGCGCGCCCGACCTGTTCACGGGTTGGCTTGGTGCGGACCGACTCATATCCAATGACCTTGCGCTGAGCATCCAGCACCGGCGTGACATAAGCGTTGACCCAATAGTGATCGCCGTTGTTGCGGCGGTTCTTAACGATGCCCATCCAGGGCTTGCCATCCTTGAGTGTGGCCCACATATGGCCGAACACCGCCGGCGGGACGTCTGGATGGCGTATCAGGTTATGTGGCGCGCCGATCAATTCACTGCGTTCAAAGCCACTGACTTCGGCAAAGATATCGTTGCAATAAGTAATCTTGCCGGTCAGGTCAGTGGTCGAAATCAACCTTTGCTGATCGGGAAACGCATATTCACGTTGAGTAACGGGCTGGTTGTTTCGCATGCAATACGCCTGGCAAGTCGGGGTGGCTGCAGCCACTTATTGTGTTCGGTCAGTCCGCCAATTCTGCGGTGCGGGGAATGATGGCATTTTGACGCCAAGTTCACGACCGTTGTGCTTGGCATCCTAACGGCTGATTTTCCAAAGACTTAAGCGTCAACAGATAAATGGCAGCACAAAAAAGCCCGCTGCAGATGTGCTGCAGCGGGCTTTGATTGAAGCGACATATGTTTCGGGCTATCAGGCCTCGATCAGCTGGCGCAGCACGTAGTGCAAAATGCCGCCGGCTTTGAAGTACTCAACCTCGTTGAGAGTGTCGATGCGGCAGAGCACCTGAAAGCTATCGCGCCCGCCGTCGGCACGTTCTACGTCGACGGTCAGCAGCTGACGCGGCTTGATGTCGGCGCCCAGGCCACGGATCGACAGCTTCTCGTTACCGGTCAACCCCAGCGATTGCCTGGTCTGGTCGCCGACAAACTGCAGCGCCAGTACGCCCATGCCTATCAGGTTCGAACGGTGGATTCGCTCAAAGCTCTCGGCAATAACGGCCTTTACCCCTAGCAGATTGGTACCTTTTGCGGCCCAGTCGCGGCTGGAACCGGTGCCGTACTCCTTGCCCGCGATGACGACCAAGGGCACAGCCTCCGCCTGGTAGCGCATCGCAGCGTCGTAGATGGACATGCGCTCACCACTTGGCTGATACAAGGTGTTGCCGCCTTCCTCGCCGCCAAGCATCTCGTTTTTGATGCGGATGTTGGCGAAGGTGCCGCGCATCATGACTTCGTGATTACCGCGGCGCGAACCATAGGAGTTGAAATCCTCCGGCTGTACGCCCAGCTCCTGCAGATACACGCCGGCAGGGGAGCTGGCCTTGATGTTGCCGGCCGGGGAGATGTGGTCGGTGGTGATGGAGTCGCCAAACAGCGCGAGGATTCGAGCGTTCTCGACATCTTTCGGTGGCGTCAGGGGTTGCCCGATGTCCTCGAAGAAGGGCGGGTTCTGCACATAGCTGGAATTATTGTTCCATTTGTAGGTGTCGCCAGCGGTGACCGCAATGGACTGCCAATGCTCATCGCCACTGAATACATCGGCGTAGCGGGTGCGGAACATTTGTCCGTCGATCTTGCTGACTGCCTCGTTCACTTCCGCGCTGGTCGGCCAGATGTCCTTGAGGTAAACGGGCTGGTTCTGCTCGTCATAGCCCAGCGGATCTTTTTCCATGTTGATCCGCGTGGTTCCGGCCAGCGCGAAGGCCACCACCAGCGGCGGCGATGCCAGCCAGTTGGCCTTGACCAGCGGATGCACGCGGCCTTCGAAGTTACGGTTGCCGGAAAGCACCGATGACACGACAAGATCGTTATTGGTAATCGCCTTGCTGATGGCATCAGGAAGTGGCCCGGAGTTACCGATGCAGGTTGTGCAGCCATAGCCGACGAGGTTGAAGCCAAGTTGATCGAGGTAGGTGGTCAATCCGGCGCGCTCGAGGTAGTCGGTGACGACCTTGGAGCCCGGCGCCAAGGATGACTTCACCCAGGGCGCGCGCTTTAGGCCGCGCTCGAGTGCCTTCTTCGCCACCAGGCCGGCAGCCATCAGCACGTTCGGGTTGGAGGTGTTTGTGCAGGAAGTAATGGCTGCAATCACCACCGCGCCGTGCTTGAGGCGGTAGTCTTCGCCGGCCACCACGACCGAGCTGGCGGCCTGCTGGGCTTTGCCACTGGTTTCCAGCAGCAGGTCAAAGTTGGCACCGATATCCTCAAGCGATACGCGGTCTTGCGGTCGCTTAGGGCCCGCCAGGGATGGCTTGACCTCGGCCAGGTCCAACTCCAACGTGGCTGTGAAAACGGGATCGGGAGAGTGGGTGTCGCGCCACATCCCCTGGGCTTTGCTGTAGGCCTCGACCAGGGCGATACGGTCTTCGTCACGTCCGGTCAGACGCAGGTAATCAATGGTGACCTGATCGACCGGGAAAAAGCCGCAGGTCGCACCGTACTCCGGCGCCATGTTGCCGATGGTCGCGCGGTCGGCGAGTGGAAGATGGTCCAGACCGGGGCCGAAGAACTCGACGAACTTGCCCACCACACCGTGCTTACGCAGAATTTGGGTCACGGTCAGCACCAGATCGGTGGCGGTCACGCCTTCGTTGAGCTTGCCAGTCAAGCGCATGCCGATCACTTCCGGGATCAGCATCGAGACCGGTTGGCCGAGCATCGCGGCTTCCGCTTCGATGCCGCCGACGCCCCAACCCAGCACGCCGAGACCGTTGATCATCGTGGTATGCGAGTCGGTGCCGACCAGGGTGTCGGGGTAGGCGATGGTTTCGCCGTTCTCTTCCTTGGTCCAGACAACCTGTCCCAGGTATTCCAGGTTGACCTGGTGACAGATTCCGGTGCCAGGCGGCACCACGCGGAAATTGTCGAATGCTTGCTGACCCCAGCGCAGAAACTCGTAGCGCTCCCCGTTGCGCTGCATTTCGATGTCGACGTTCTGCTCGAACGCCTTGTCCGTGCCGAACCGGTCCACCATCACAGAGTGGTCGATCACCAGATCGACCGGCGACAACGGATTGATGCGCTGTGGGTCGGCACCGGCCCGGGAGACCGCGTCCCGCATGGCAGTGAGGTCGACGACTGCGGGTACGCCAGTAAAGTCCTGCATCAATACTCGCGCGGGGCGATACTGGATCTCGCGTTCGGAGGTGTGTGTCTTGAGCCACACGGCCAACGAGTTGAAGTCATCGGCGCGAACGGTGGCGCCATCTTCCCAGCGCAGCAAGTTTTCCAGCAGTACCTTCAGCGAGGTAGGTAGTCGGCTGATGTCGCCCAACTGTGTCGCAGCTTCCGGGAGGCTGTAGTAGTGGTAGGTCTTGCCGTTCACGTCGAGACTGCGACGGCAATTCAGGCTGTCCAGGGATGGCATTCGTCTCTCCTTGTGCCCGCACGGCCGGGCTGATTGAGTCGGGAGCGTTCTTGGAACCTAGCTTCTGGCGAAGTGATTCGCCACGAAACTGGCCGCCAATCGTCATGGCTAAACTGCAAGGGTCGGGCCGCGACAGCTTGTTCGCAGCGGCGCAAAGGCGCTGCTTGTCGGGACGCAAACGACTCCTGCAACTGTTCACTGGACCGAACCAGCAAGCCCGTGGTTCCCCACTCGGCTATCATGTGCGGCTTTTGTCGCAGGGGGGTGCTGGCGCCGATGCGCTTTGTGCCGCTTATAGGGTTCGTACCATGAATACATTGCTGCTGCATTGCCGCCCCGGTTTCGAGAGCGAGGTCTGCGCTGAAATCAGTGACCAGGCTGCTCGCCTTGATGTGGCCGGCTACGCCAAGGCCAAAGCTGACAGTGCTTGTGCCGAGTTCATCTGCAACGACGCGGCAGGACCTGAACGCCTGATGCGCGGCGCGCGTTTCGCACGGCTTATATTTCCCCGGCAATGGGCGTGCGGGGAATGGCTGGCGCTTCCGGAAACTGACCGGATCGGTGTATTGCTCGATCAGCTGAAATCCATGCCGGTGTGCAGCAGTCTGTGGCTGGAAGTGTTGGATACCAACGACGGCAAAGAGCTGTCGAACTTCTGCCGCAAGTTCGAGGCGCCGTTGCGCAAGGCGCTGGAGAAAGCCGGCAGGCTGAAGGAGGGCAGCCATGGTCCCCGCCTCTTGCTCACGTTCAAGAGTGGTCGTGAGGCCTTTGTGGGGTTTGCCGAAGCAGAGAACAGTGCCATGTGGCCGATGGGCATCCCCCGGCTGAAATTTCCTCGCCAGGCGCCAAGCCGCTCGACCTTGAAGCTCGAGGAGGCGTGGCACCATTTCATCCCGCGCGAGCAATGGGATGAGCGGCTGGCGCCAGGCATGACGGCGGTCGATCTTGGCGCCTCACCGGGCGGCTGGACCTGGCAGCTGGTCAACCGCGACATCGAAGTAATGGCTGTCGACAACGGGCCGATGAACGAGGAATTGCTCGAGTCCGGTCTGGTGGGTCATTACCGCGCCGATGGCTTCGCCTTCCGTCCTAAGCGCCCGGTGAACTGGATGGTCTGCGATATCGTCGAAAAGCCGGCGAAAAATGCCGCGTTGCTCGAAACCTGGATCGGCGAAGGCTTGTGTCGCGAAGCCGTGGTCAACCTGAAGCTGCCGATGAAGCAGCGCTATGCCGAGGTGAAACGACTGCTGGAACGCATCGCCGATGGGCTTGCCGAACGAGGGGTGAAAGCGAGCATCGGCTGCAAACAGCTCTATCATGACCGAGAGGAAGTGACTTGCCATTTGCGTCGGTTGTGAACCCTGCCGCCTGCTTTCTTGCGCGAAATACCGTCCTGTTTTCTGGAGCCTCTGATGTCTCGAACTACCGAACTGTCTGCTGATGCGCTGCTCGATGCCAGCGGCCTCAACTGCCCCGAGCCGGTCATGATGCTGCACAACAAGGTGCGCGATCTGCCTGCGGGCGACGTCTTGAAGGTCATTGCGACCGATCCGTCGACTCAGCGCGATATACCCAAGTTCTGCGTTTTTCTGGGCCATGAACTGGTCGACCAGCAGACCGACGACGGCGCCTATCTGTACTGGATACGCAAGAAGCTCGATTAGACGCCCGCAATATTTGGGCGCCTGGTTTAGATGCAGGGCGGCAGAAACACCAGCTGCATGCCAACGAAAACCGTCGCCAACGCTGCGATGAAGTGAATCCCGGACGACACCTTGATCACGAAAACCTGGCGTTCATTGAAATCGTTCGGTTCATGAGACAGCTTCCAGGTCCGGCGTCCCAGCCAGAGCAGCAACACTATCACCAGTACCGTGAACAGTCCGAAGCTCGCATTCAACCAGTTGAAGACCCCGAGGCTGGGGTCCGGCGGGGCGATCGAACAGACCACCGCGTGTGAGCCGTACATGATGGCAAACCAGAGGCTCCAGATGGTCAGCCCAAACGGAATCTGAATGGGGTGGAAGACAGATGTGCGGCTGTACTTCATCAGGCAGCCCCCCATGCATTCGGGAACAGGACAATCGCGGCATAGGCGCTCCAGACTACGCCGAGGTTGTAGTACCAGAGCTGCTCGACGACCACCACTTCATAGGGCGCCTTGTCGCCGACATAGCCGTACATCACCCGCAGGGTCTGCAGCAGGGTAAGAATCGTCGCCAGCCCGCAGTGAATCAGGCCATAGGCCAGAATCACGAAGACCACCGCGTCGTGCGCTGTCTCGGTCACCCTCAGGTCGGCGGTTAGCAGCAGCCACAGCAGCATTGCCCACTGCACGGCACCGATTACCGTGATGGCGCCGAGGTTGAGCATCAGCTGCCCCCCATTTCCGCGGCGCAACCGGCCGGGCACGAGGCGCATCCACAGTGTCCCGATGGTCAGCAGCAGGGCACTGGCGAGCATCAGCCAGCCGTTCAGATCGGAATGCTCGGGCACCATCCATTCCGGTGACACCGTCCACAGGTAGAACCAGCCGAACAGCAGCGACAGATAAAGGGTGCCGTTGGCCAGCAAGGTGACGCCCATACCCCATAGACCGGGCCCGTCAAAGGTTCGCGAATGCAACGGCGGCTCGCCAGGTTGCGTTTGCGCATCGGGCGCAGCAGCGGGGTGCGCACCGTTTTCCCAAGACCAGCGGAACAGCACGATCAAGGTGGCGACTGTGGCAATCAATGCGACCCAGTAAAACTTGTTCAGCAGACTCAGGCAGAGCACCGCAAGAAACACCGAAGCCACGAAAGGCAACCAGCTGTTACCGGGCAAATGGATGATTTCACGAACCTTTCCAGTCAGCGGGTCCGAGCCCCAGGTTTCGCGCCGGCCATGATCGATTGTCTTCAGCGAGTGCTCGGCACGGGCGATGCTGTTGGGCAGGTCTGGATCCTTCCACAGCGGATGGCGGTCGGTAATGTCCGGCAAGCTGACGAAGTTATAGGGGCTAGGAGGCAGGCAGGTACCCCATTCCAGCGTGTCAGCACTCCAGGGGTTGGTTTTTGCCGGCTGGCCGAAGCGGAAGTGCAGGACGATGTCCAGCAGAATGGTGCCAATGCCGATGGCCATGATGAAGCTGCCGATCGACGAGATCAGGTTGGGCATGTCCCAGCCCAGCCCGGTGTCGTAGGTGTAAACCCGCCGTGGCATTCCGATCAGCCCGGTCCAGTGCATGATCAGGAACGTCGTGTTGAAGCCGATGAAGACCAACCAGAAGCCCCAGCGGCCCAGGCGCACCGAGGGCATGCGGCCGGAAAAATGCGGCAGCCAGTAGTAAAGCCCGGCCATCAGCGGGAAGAACATCCCGCCTACCAGCACGTAATGCATGTGCGCAACGATGAAGTGGGTGTCATGCACCTGCCAGTCGAAGGGCACGAGCGCCACCATCACACCGGTAAGACCGCCACAGACGAACACGATTAGAAAGCCAACCAACCAAAGCATCGGCACGTGATAGACCGGCTTACCCAGCCACAGCGTTGCGATCCAGGCAAAGATCTGTACCCCGGTGGGTATCGCCACAAGCATGCTTGCGGCGGAAAAGAACCCCAGCGCCAGCGCTGGAATGCCGACGGTGAACATGTGGTGCACCCACAGCCCGAAACTCAGGAATCCGGTGGTCAGCACGCCGAGCACCACCCACCGATACCCCACCAGTGGCCGCTGGCAGAACACGGGTAGCAAGGTGGAAACGATGCCGGCTCCGGGCAGGAAGATGATGTACACCTCTGGATGGCCGAACAGCCAGAACAGGTGCTGCCAAAGCACCGGATCGCCGCCCTTGGCTGAATCGAAAAATGGCATGCCGGCAGCGCGCTCCAGCTCCAGCAGAATGCTGCCCAGGATCAGCGGAGGGAAGCCGAACACGATCATCAGCGCCATCACCAGGATGTACCAGGCATACAGCGGCATCTTGTGCAGCGCCATGCCGTTGGTTCGGGTGCGCAGGATTGAAACCACCAGCTCGACACCGGCACTGACTGCGGAAATCTCAACGAAGGTGATGCCGAGCAGCCAGAAGTCTGAGTTGACGCCAGGCATGTGCGCAGAGCTCGACAGCGGGGTGTACATGAACCAGCCCGCTTTGGGCGCGACGCCGAGAAACACGCTGGACAACAGGATGATGCCGCCGAACAGGTAGCAGAAATAGCCCAGTGACGAGAGGCGCGGAAAGATCAGGTCTCGCGCGCCGATCATCTTTGGGATCAGGTAGACCGCCAGCCCCTCCATCATTGGAACGGCGAACAGGAACATCATCACCGAGCCATGCATGGTGAAGACCTGGTTGTACACCTCGGGCTCCATCAACACATAGCCGGGCAGGGCGAGCTGGGTGCGGATAAGCATCGCCATCAGCCCGCCAATCAGGAAGAACACAGCTCCGGTGACCAGAAAACGCAGGCCAATCGTGGTGTGGTTGACGATGGTCAGCGCGCGCCAACCGCGCGGGTTGCCCCAGACCTCGTTGAACTGGTCGCGCAGCTGATCCGGATGCGTGCTGGGCTTGCTGCTTTGGTCGAGTTGAGTCATGGAGCGAGCGTCTCCAGCCAGTCGGCAATCTGATCGAGTGTTTGCGGCGGAACGTCGTCATGCGCAGGCATGCCGTTGCCGAATTTGAGCGTCTTGTGGTCACGTAGCCACTGCCGCAGCCCGTCGTGGTCGTTGTCGATCACGCCGGCGCCGAGGGTTGGCCGCGTGGCGAGGTCGGTGAGGTCCGGCGCACGATTGCCGTTGCTGATACCCGCCACGCGGTGGCACTGCCCGCAGCGCTCATCGAACACGCGACCGGCGTTGGCAGGAGCGCGTTGCTCAATGCTGAGATTCTCTCTTGCGGCGATCCATTGATCGAAACCGGTTTCGTCCAGCGCTTCGACGTGCAGTTTCATGTGCGCATGCTGCAAGCCGCAAAACTCCGAACACTGTCCATGAAAGACACCGGTATGGCCGGCTTGCAAACGGATGACATTGGTGCGCCCGGGGATCATGTCCATTTTTCCGCCGAGTCTCGGAATCCAGAACGAATGGATGACATCGGCGCTGGTGACGTTCACGTCTATCAGTCTTCCGGCTGGGATGATCAGCTGGTTCGCTGTGGTGACACCGCTATCGGGGTAGTGCACCTCCCACCACCATTGGTGGCCAGTGACCTCTACTTTTAGCGGCTGCTGACCTTCGACCGGCAGGGGCATCATGCTGCGCCCGGTAGGTATGCCGAAAATCAGCAAGACAACGATGCTTAGACTTGGCAGTACGATGCCGCCGCCAATGACCCAGCGGCGGTTGATCTTGAGGGCCGTTTCCTCGCTGGTTTCCCGCGGCTTGCGTGCCAGCGCATAGATCCATATCGCGCTGACTGCGACCAGCACCAGCGTGGCGAAGGCAAACATGCCCCACCAGACATGGGATATCTGGCGCGCCATGGGACTGGCTGGGTTGAGCGACGACAGCGGACCGCCACAGCCACTCAGTAAAGGAACTGCCAGCGCCAGCGTGGTCCATTTCAAAAGGTCGCCGGCTCGTTTTGCGCGGTGGCCTACCCCCGACAAATGCTGCCGGAGCGCCCAATGGCCCGATACAGAGATTCTATTCACAGTCGCGCTGCGATAGCCGGCCACCCGCTGCACCCGATGTTGATCCACTTTCCGGTCGCCGCACTGACCGGCTTGCTGCCGGTTGATCTCGCGCACCTCTGGACGTTGGATGACTTCTGGTGGCGAGCCGGCCTGTGGCTGTCCGGCGTGGGCGCCCTGGGTGGCTGGATCGCCAGCATCTTCGGACTGATCGATTTGGTGACCGTGCGTGAGATTCGCCACAAGATCACTGCATGGTGTCATGCGATTCTCGCCGTGATGATGCTGTCGCTGGCTTCGCTGAACTGGCTGCTGCGCTACCAGAACGACGCCCAGAGTATGCAGCTGTGGGCGCTGTACCTCTCGGCGATCACCGCCGTGTTGATATCCCTCGCGGCGTATCTCGGCGGCCGGCTGGTCTACGAGCATGCTGTCGGGGTCGACCTGGACAAGGTCTGAATCAGAAAAATACGGGGCTTGGGATCGTTCGGTCATGGGCATCTTCGAGGTGATCGAGCGGTTCGGGGCGTGCTAGAAAGGTTTTGCCAGCACCAGCCAAAGCGTCGCGGTGATGAACGTTGCGGCAACTGCTCCAAGGAAACGACAACGGATGCTCACGCTCTGCTCAGGCGCCCGTTCGATATGCAGTACCAGCACGCCACATAGGGTGTGGCAGAGCACCATCCCGGCCACGGTGCTGAGCTTGACGATCAACCAGCCGGCCACGAGACCCTGGCTCAGGAAAAGCGCTGTACCCGAACCAATGGCGACCAGCGCCGCTGGCGTGCCGATCAGGTTGAACACCATGCGCGTCAGATGCGCATGGTCACGATAGAAAAGTGGGTCACTGCGTCGAGTACCTGCTGCAATCAGCGCAGGCAGGTAGAGCAGGGTGCCGCACCAGCAGAGCAAGCCCGCGAAGTGCACCAGTTTGAGCAAGGGCATGCATGTCTCCGTCCAGCCCGCGGCAAGTCAGAGGTTGTGACAGCCGCTTGCCGGGGGGGTTCGGAGCTCGCAGGGGAAGCGTATGGAGGAGGAGCTTGGACGGCGAAGCGCAGCGCTGCCTCAGTCGCTCTGCTGCTTCGATGGATCCTGCTCGTCGTCGTGCTCAGGCTCACTGCGTTTGAACAGGTGGGTGCCACAGCGGCTGCAAAAGGCCGCGTTTGGCTCGTGGCTGAGCTTTTCGCAGGTCGGACAGCGCTGCTGAAGACTGTCGGCACGCATGGCGGTCGCCAGCTCCGCGGTAAAAATGCCGGTGGGCACCGCGATGATCGAATAACCGGTGATCATTACCAGGCTCGCCACTGCTTTGCCCAAAGGCGTCTGAGGCGTGATATCGCCAAATCCGACAGTGGTGATGGTGACGATCGCCCAGTAAATACTCATCGGAATGCTGGTGAAGCCTCTTGACGGCCCTTCGATCACGTACATCAAAGTGCCGAAAACCAATACCAGGGTGCTGACGCTAAGCAGAAAGACGACGATTTTCTGCTTGCTGCCTCGCAGCGCGATCATCAGAAAGTTGGCCTGACTCAGGTACTGGGTGAGTTTGAGAACGCGGAAGACGCGCAACATCCGGATCGCGCGTACTACCAATAGATACTCAGCGTCTGGCAGCACCAGGGCGATGAAGGCCGGAACGACCGAAAGCAGATCGATCGCACCATAGAAGCTGAAAATGTATTTGCGCGGCTCGGGATGACAGTAAATCCGGACCAGGTACTCGATCAGGAAAACGCCAGTAAACAACCATTCCAGAGCGTCCAGTAATCCGCCATAGCGCTCGCTGTACAGCGCTACGCTGTCCAGCATCACCACTACTAGGCTTGCGAAGATGGCCACCAACAACCAAGTATCGAAGCGCTTCCCGGCCGGCGTATTGGTGAAAAAAATGATGACATAGAGGCGTTCTCGCCAGCTCATCGACTGGAGGGCGTCGTTGTCCATGTGGGCTCCCGGCAAAACTCGAGCGCGAAGTATCCCCGAGTTCGATCCGCACGCAAAAGGATCGTTGTAAGGGTGCCTTCTTTTATAGCGCGATCCAGCCGCTCAGGCAGGCTAAAGTCCAAGCAGGCTGAATCGTTCCCAGATACCTCGGGTCTACCATTCAGCCCGCAGCCTTTGCTACGCCTGGCGTTCAGTAATAGTCTTAGTCTCGCGCATCAAACCGCTGGAGAGCGAAATGCCAGATTCGAAGTTGGTCGACCCATTCGGCCGGCGCATCACGTACCTCAGATTGTCGGTCACCGACCGTTGCGATTTCCGGTGCACCTACTGCATGAGTGAGGACATGGTCTTCGCCCCGCGTGCGCAGATCCTAACGCTGGAAGAGCTCTATGCCGTGGCTGACGCGTTTATCAGTCTGGGCGTCAAGCGTATCCGTGTGACCGGTGGAGAGCCGCTGGTGCGCAAAGGGTTGCCGAGCCTGCTGAGTCGTCTGGGTGCGCGTGAAGAGTTGGAAGACCTGGCGATCACAACCAACGGTTCGCAGCTGCCGACACTGGCGCCGGTACTGCGGGATGCGGGCGTCAAGCGTCTGAATGTCAGCCTGGACTCGCTCAAACGTGAACGTTTCGCCGAGCTCACGCGCCGCGACATGCTTGAGCAGGTCGTCGCCGGTATCGATGCTGCTCGCCGTGCCGGATTCGAGCGGATCAAGCTCAACAGCGTGATTCAGAAAGGCCGTAACGATGATGAAGTGCTGGATCTGGTGAATTTCGCCGTCGAGCGCGGGCTGGATATCAGCTTCATCGAAGAGATGCCGCTGGGCAACGTCTCCAGCCACGAGCGCGAAATAACCTTTTGCTCCAGCGAGGAGGTGCGCGAACGTATCGAAGTCGGCCATCAGCTGATACGAAGCAGTCACACTACCGGCGGCCCTTCGCGCTATTGGCAAGTGGCGGGCAGTGACACTCAGGTGGGCTTCATCTCGCCTCATAGCAACAACTTTTGCGGCAGTTGCAACCGGGTGAGAGTGACCGCCGAAGGCAAACTGGTGCTCTGCCTTGGTCACGAAGGCGCGCTGGATCTCAAGACCTTGATGCGTCGCTACCCCGGCGACAGCGAACGGCTGCGCCAGGCGTTGGTGGATGCGCTGCAGCTCAAGCCTGAAAAACACGAATTCCGCACTGATGAACAGGTCCAGGTGGTGCGGTTCATGAGCATGACGGGCGGCTAGCGACTGCGCCTGTTCTGAAAGATATTGGCTTCCCTCACGCCATGGACATCGGTTCAATGGTGGCGTATGGGCGGCTTTTTCCATCGGCAGTGGCTAAGCACTGTCGGCAGCCAATACGCGGTAGAGACCGCCATTTCCGAACTCCCTTCACGCGTTTTCGCTTTATGCTACAGGCCCTGAGAGGCCCGCTAGTCGTCGTGATAAACTGCGCAGCCGACCGCCCAGACGACTCCAGCAATGCCCCGGGAAACCCATCAAGCCCACGGTGAATACAACGCTCCGACTGCCACGGATAGGCCTCAATGCGTCTGAAAAGCATCAAGCTCGCCGGTTTCAAATCCTTCGTCGATCCCACCACGGTAAGTTTTCCTAGCAACATGGCGGCCGTAGTCGGCCCGAACGGTTGTGGCAAGTCCAACATCATCGATGCCGTACGCTGGGTAATGGGCGAGAGTTCAGCTAAAAACCTGCGTGGCGAGTCGATGACGGACGTCATCTTCAATGGCTCGAACACACGCAAACCAGTGACGCAGGCCAGCATCGAGCTGATCTTCGATAATTCGGACGGCACGCTGCTTGGCGAGTACGCGGCTTACGCGGAGATATCAATTCGCCGCCGGGTGACCCGTGATGCACTGAACACCTACTTCCTCAATGGCGTGAAATGTCGTCGCCGCGACATCACCGATATCTTTCTGGGCACCGGGTTGGGGCCACGCAGCTACTCGATCATCGAGCAAGGCATGATCTCCAAGCTGATCGAGGCCAAGCCCGAAGACCTGCGCAACTTCATCGAAGAGGCGGCCGGCATCTCCAAGTACAAGGAGCGGCGCAGGGAAACCGAAAATCGTATTCGCCGCACCCACGAAAACCTGGCTCGTCTGACCGATCTGCGCGAAGAGCTCGAGCGTCAGCTGGAGCGTCTGCATCGCCAGGCGCAGTCGGCGGAGAAATACCAAGAGTACAAAGCCGAGGAGCGCCAGTTGAAAGCCCAACTGTCGGCGCTGCGCTGGCAGACACTGAATGATCAGGTGGGGCAGCGTGAACAGGTGATCGGCGACCAGGAGGTCAGCTTCGAGGCGCTGATAGCTGAACAACGCAATGCTGACGCCAGCATTGAGCGTTTGCGCGACGGCCACCACGAGCTGTCGGAGCGCTTCAACCTCGTTCAGGGGCGCTTCTATTCCGTCGGCGGTGATATCGCACGCGTCGAGCAGAGCATTCAGCATGGCCAACAGCGTTTGCGTCAGCTGCAGGACGATCTGCGCGAGGCCGAGCGGGCCCGACTCGAAACCGAATCTCATCTGGGGCACGACCGGACCGTGCTCGCCACCCTTGGTGAAGAGCTGGCCATGCTTGAGCCGGAGCAAGAGATCGCAGGCGCGGCCGCTGAAGAGACTGCCGCCCAGCTCGAAGAAGCCGAGACAACCATGCAGCACTGGCAAGACCTGTGGGAGCGGTTCAACCAGCAGAGCGCCGAACCGCGCCGAGCGGCGGAGGTCGAGCAGTCGCGTATCCAGCAGCTTGAACAGAGCCTGGAGCGGCTGGCCGAGCGTCGGCGACGTCTTGAGGATGAACTCAGCTTGCTCGCCGGCGATCCGGAAGATGCCGTGGTTACCGAGATGAGCGAACAGTTGGCCATCGGCGAGATGAATCTCGAGGAGCTGTCTGCGGCACAGAAGCTGACCGATCAGCAGCTCGAGGGCCTCCGCGAACAACTGCAACAGGCGAACCGCGCCGAACAGGAGGCGCTGGGCCAATTGCAGCGTATGGATGGCCGTATCGCTTCGTTGGAGGCCTTGCAGCAGGCTGCCATGGATCCCGGAAAAGGCGTCTCCGATTGGCTGCATGAACGAGGGCTTGACCGGCGGCCACGCCTGGCCGAAGGCCTGCGCGTCGAGACGGGTTGGGAGTTGGCGGTTGAAACCGTGCTGGGCGCGGATTTGCAGGCCGTGCTGCTGGACGACTTCGACAGCCTGGACATGAGCGGCTTCGAACAGGGCGACTTGCGTCTGGTCAGTGCCGGGCAGGGACGCGGCCCGGTTGCCGGAAGCCTGCTGGACAAAGTCGAGTCTGCTACCGACCTGTCGCCTTGGCTGGGTCGGGTGCGACCGGTGGCGGACCTCGATCAGGCCTTGGCAGCACGTGCCTCGCTCGCTGATGGCGACAGCCTGATCAGCCGTGACGGTTACTGGGTTGGCCGGCATTTTCTAAGGGTCAAACGCGCCGGGGAGACTGAGTCCGGGCTGTTGGCGCGCAGCCAGGAGCTGGCGCTGTTGCAGGCCGAGCGTGATGACTGTGAGGTGAACCTCGAGCTGTGGGCCGAGCAGCTTGGCCAACTGCGAGAAACGCAACGCGAGCAGGAGGAATGCCGTGAGCAACAACGGCGCCAGCACCAGGAGCTGTCCCGTCAGCAAGCCGATCTGAATGCTCGTCTGTCGGCCAGCCAGGCCAAATTGGAGCAGCTGAGCCTGCGTCGGCGCCGGCTGGATGAGGAGCTTCTGGAGCTCTCCGAGCAGCGCGCCCTGGAAACCGAGCAGCTGGGCGAGTCGCGGCTGCAGTTGCAGGATGCGCTCGACGCGATGGCCGTCGACACCGAGCAGCGCGAGTCATTGCTGGCGAACCGCGACACGATTCGGGAAAAACTCGACCGGGTTCGCCAGGACGCCCGCCAGCACAAGGATCACGCGCACCAGCTGGCCGTGCGGATTGGCTCGCTGAGGGCTCAGCATGACTCGATCCGCCAGGCGCTCGAACGCCTTGAGCAGCAGTTCGAACGCGCCGTGGAGCGCCGCGAGCAGCTGAACCTGAATCTGGAAGAGGGCGAGGCGCCGCTCGAAGAGCTGCGCATGAAGCTCGAAGAGCTGCTGGAACGGCGCATGGGCGTTGAAGAAGAGCTCAAGCTGGCGCGTCTGGCGCTCGAAGACGCGGATCGCGAACTGCGTGACGCTGAGAAGCGCCGGACGCAGGCCGAGCAGCAGGCACAATTGCTGCGCGGCCAGCTTGAACAGCAGCGGATGGACTGGCAGGCCCTTAGCGTCCGTCGCAAGACATTGCAGGATCAGTTGCATGAGGATGGTTTCGACCTGCATGGCGTGCTGGCGACGCTACCTGCCGAGGCCGGCGAGGCGGCGTGGGAGGACGAACTCGAGAGTCTGGCTGCGCGCATACAGCGTCTTGGCCCGATCAACCTTGCGGCGATCGACGAATACCAGCAGCAATCGGAGCGCAAACGCTATCTCGATGCGCAGAACGATGACCTGGTCGAAGCACTGGATACGCTGGAAAACGTCATTCGCAAGATCGACAAGGAGACGCGCAATCGCTTCAAGGAAACGTTTGACCAGATCAACTCCGGCTTGCAGGCGCTTTTTCCGAAGGTTTTCGGTGGTGGCAACGCTTATCTGGAACTTACCGGGGAAGATTTACTCGATACCGGGGTGGCGATCATGGCGCGTCCGCCGGGTAAGAAGAACAGCACTATCCATCTGCTGTCAGGCGGTGAGAAAGCACTGACCGCGCTGGCGTTGGTGTTTGCGATCTTTCAACTCAATCCAGCACCGTTCTGCATGCTGGACGAAGTGGATGCGCCGTTGGATGACGCCAACGTAGGGCGCTATGCGCGGCTGGTCAAGGAGATGTCAGAGAAGGTGCAGTTCATTTACATCACGCACAACAAGATCGCGATGGAAATGGCCGACCAGCTGATGGGCGTGACCATGCACGAACCGGGATGCTCAAGGCTGGTCGCGGTCGACGTGGAGCAGGCGGTGGCGCTCGTAGAAGCTTGAATGGCGCTGTTTCAAGCGCAGTGGAAGGTGTTGGAAGACCAATAAAAGAGCCGTGTCGGGCGGTGCAAAACTACCGTTCGTCGTGCTAGTTTAGAGCGCAATTTTTACGATGCGCAGATGAGCCTGTTCAGCGGCTGTGAATCTGCGTCTTTATCATCGATTTCAGGGGTTCAAGCATTAATGGATATCGGTCTGCGCGAGTGGCTGATCGTCATCGGCATCATTGTCATCGCCGGCATTCTTTTTGATGGCTGGCGGCGGATGCGCGGTAGCAAGGGCAAGTTGAAGTTCAAGCTGGACCGCAACATTGCGAGCAATCTTCCCGATGAAGACGAGTCGAACGAGCTGTTGGGCCCGCCGCGTGTCGTGAGTCGAAACAACGAGCCCTCACTGGACGAAACCGATCTTCCCTCGATGAGCGCGCGCGAAACCGGTAAGCGTCGCGCCGAGCCGCGGCAGGGCGATCTGCATTTCTCGAGCGACGATGCCCCCGTTCCGACGCTGCTGGATCCTGTGGCCCACGAAGAGGCGGAATCGAATGAGCATTTCGATCAGGATCTTCCTCCCGTCGAGGAAGTGCTGGTCATCAATGTGATCTCGCGTGATCCGCACGGCTTCCGTGGTCCTGCACTGTTGCAGAATATTCTGGAAAGCGGTCTGCGCTTCGGTGAGATGGACATCTTCCATCGTCACGAAAGCATGGCGGGCAACGGCGAAGTGCTGTTCTCCATGGCCAATGCGGTCAAACCTGGCACTTTCGATCTGGATGACATCGACCACTTCACTACCCCAGCCGTGAGCTTCTTTCTGGGTCTGCCAGGCCCGCGCCATCCGAAGCAAGCTTTCGATGTCATGGTTGCCGCTGCTCGGAAGTTGTCACAGGAGCTTAACGGCGAGCTTAAGGACGATCAGCGCAGCGTGCTGACGGCTCAGACCATCGAGCATTATCGCCAGCGTATTGTGGATTACGAGCGCCGGCAGATGACAACCAAACGTTGATCCAGAAAACCGCTCCCAGGAGCGGTTTTCTGTTTGGCAGGGGAGGGATTCACCTGGCCTCACCGAACGGCACGTGAGGAGGGCTTCAGCCCCTCGAAGCTTATTCGCTTCGCTCTGGCTCAGAAGGTAATCGAAGCCCTCTGGCCAACCATTTCTTTGGTTTTTGCCTCTAGCGTAGCCTTAAGGGCCAGGGTGATTCTGCAGATAACCAGTAACCCTCCGATACCCTTGCGCCCGACGCTCCATGCCGTCACGCAAACAGGCTAAAATCCTCCGCAGAACATTCACTTAAGGTCGACCGGCGTGCCGCTTCTGCACTCGGTCCAGCCTGCAGCTATGGCCTCAATACCATGACGTCCGCCCAGACCGCCGCAGAACGCATCGCCGAGCTGCGCAGCGAAATCGACGCCCATAATTATCGTTATTACGTATTAGACGAGCCCAGCGTTCCCGATGCTGAGTATGATCGCTTGTTCAAGGATCTCAAGGCGCTCGAGGCCGAGCATCCCGAGCTGGTCAGTCCGGACTCACCGACTCAGCGCGTCGGCGGCGCGGCGCTGGCGGCCTTCGGCCAGGTCCGTCATGAAGTGCCGATGCTGAGCTTGGGTAATGCCTTCGAAGAGCAAGACCTGATCGACTTCGACCGCCGCGCTCGCGAAGGCTTGGACCTGCCGTCAGGCGACCTTTTCGGCGACGGCGTCGAGCTGGAGTACAGCTGCGAGCCGAAACTCGACGGCCTGGCGGTAAGTCTGCTCTACGAAAATGGCCAATTGGTGCGCGGTGCTACGCGTGGTGACGGCAGCACCGGCGAAGACATCAGTGCCAATGTCCGAACCGTGCGCAACATTCCGCTCAAGCTCCACGGCGACGGCTGGCCCGAGGTACTGGAAGTGCGCGGTGAGATCTATATGCCCAAGGCGGGTTTCGAGGCGTTGAACGCGCGTCAGCTGGAGGCGGGCAACAAGCCGTTCGCCAACCCGAGAAACGCTGCCGCAGGCAGCCTGCGCCAGCTGGATTCGAAGATTACCGCCAGCCGTCCGCTGGAACTCTGCGCCTATGGGGTCGGCCGTAGTGACGACGATCTGCCTGGTACCCATATTGGCATCCTCGAGGCACTTAAGGGCTGGGGCTTGCCGATCAGTCGTGAGCTCAAACTGGCGAAAGGCGTTAAAGAGTGCCGCGATTACTTTAATGCCATCGGCGAGAAGCGCGACGCGCTGCCGTATGAGATTGACGGCGTGGTGTTCAAGGTCAACTCCATTGCGCAACAGCGCGAGCTAGGCTTTCGCGCTCGTGAGCCGCGTTGGGCGATCGCTCATAAATTCCCGGCGCGCGAAGAAGTGACCGAGCTGCTCGACGTGGAATTCCAGGTAGGCCGTACCGGTGCTATCACACCGGTTGCGCGTCTGCAGCCGGTTCAGGTCGCTGGCGTGACGGTGTCCAACGCGACGCTGCACAACATGGACGAGGTCGCCCGGCTCGGGGTCATGATCGGGGATACGGTCATCGTCCGTCGCGCCGGTGACGTCATCCCGCAGATCCTCGGCGTCATTCCGGAGCGCCGACCTGAGAATGCCCGTACCGTTCATGTGCCGGAGCAGTGTCCGGTTTGTGGCTCGGCCGTCGAGCGCACCCAGCTGATCAAACGCAGCAAAGGGCGCGAGTCGGTAACGGAAGGTTCGATCTATCGCTGTGTTGGTCGTCTGGCCTGTCAGGCGCAGCTCAAGCAGGCGATCATCCATTTCGTTTCGCGCCGGGCGATGGACATCGATGGCCTGGGTGACAAGATCGTCGAGCAGCTGGTCGATGCCGGGTTGGTCCGGTCCCCGGCAGATCTCTATTGCCTCAGCTTCGAACAGGTCCTGGCACTTGACGGCTTCGCCGAAGTGTCGAGTCGCAACCTGCTCAATGCCATCGACGCCAGCCGCAAGCCTTCCCTGGCGCGCTTCGTCTTTGCCCTTGGCATCCCTGACGTCGGCGAAGGCACGGCGAAACTGCTGGCGCGTGCCCTGGGTTCGCTGGACCGCATCAGTCGTGCTCTGCCTGACGTGTTGGTTTACCTGCCGGATATCGGTCTGGAAGTCGCCCACGAAATCCATAGCTTCTTCGACGATGAACACAACCAGTCGGTCATCCAGCAGTTGCGCTCGCGTGGTGTTGAGTTGCAGGAGGAGGGGGATGTGCATCCTGACTTTGCGGCCTGTGCGACGCTGGCAGGCTTGCTCGACAGGCTGAACATTCCGTTTATCGCCGCCACCGGTGCCCAGCGTCTTGCTGATCGTTTCGGCAGCCTGACCGGTATCATCGAAGCCGACTGGCTGGACCTGCGTCAGGTTGAACGGCTCAACGAAAAGGCGGCCCGAGCACTGCGCGACTATTTCGATGACCCGACAAATACCGCCCGTGCTCGCGCCATCGAAGACCAACTGAAAGATTTCGGCATGCATTGGGAGAGTGAGCGCAAGACTGCTCAAGGCTTGCCGCTGGCCGGCCAGACCTGGGTGCTGACGGGCACGCTGGAAAGCATGAGCCGCGACGATACCAAGGCAAGACTGGAAGCGTTGGGCGCAAAGGTGTCGGGTTCAGTCTCGGCCAAGACCAGTGTCGTGGTGGCCGGGCCAGGTGCTGGCTCCAAGCTGGCAAAAGCCAATGAACTGGGCCTTGAAGTGGATGACGAGGAGGCCTTTCTGAAACGCCTCGCCAGCCTGGAAGGTTAGCCGTCAGAGGTCCCCGGCTAGGTAGGGAATGACGGTCAGGCGGCCATCGGAGCGACGGTCGCCCTTGTTTTCGAGCGAAGAGGCAATTCGCTATTCACAAGCGTAGTACGAACTACACATTCTGAGCTTGCTGGATGCTTGCCCTGCTTGACGCTTCACTGGCCACGGTATTCGCAGCCGCTGGTGCAGGTTTCATGAATGCGTATTCGCGACAGCTCTGGCAGCAACGGCTTGAGCTCATTCCAGATCCATACGGCAAGGTTTTCGCTGGTCGGATTGTCGAGGCCTGGCAGGTCGTTCAGATAGTTATGGTCGAGTCGTTCATAGACAGGCTTGAAAATCTGCTTGATCTCACTGAAGTCCCGGATCCATCCGGTATGGGGGTTCACCTCGCCTTCAAGGTAAATCGCAACCCGGAACGAGTGCCCGTGTAGGCGGCCGCATTTGTGCCCTTCGGGAACATGGGGCAAGCGGTGGGCTGACTCGAACGTAAACTCTTTGAATATTTCCACTGGTCGATCCGGTAAGGCGAAAAGCCGCATTCTACCGGTTTGTATTCGGCTGTCGCCGTTGCGCAGCGAGCTACCAGTCGCAACCGCCGCACTGCATACGCAGCGCTTTTGACACTCCCTCGGGCTTGCGGCACAGTGCCCGGCTTTTTATCGGCGTTCGCCGCTTTCGGGGAGTTGAAATGAATGCAGTGGTAGCGGCAGTCGGCATCATGCTGATTCTTAGCCTGTGCAGGGTCCATGTGGTAGTGGCATTGATTGCCGGCGCGCTTGCTGGCGGCGTTATGGGCGGATTGGGGCTGGACGGCAGCCTTGCAGCGTTCAACAAAGGGCTGGGCGGTGGCGCGACGGTAGCGCTTTCCTACGCTTTGCTGGGCGCATTCGCTGTTGCGATCGGCAAGAGTGGGTTGGCTCATGCGCTGGCTGATCGCGCGTTGGCCATGGTGGGCCGGCACGAGTCGGACTCCGCAGGGGTTGTGAAGTGGTTGATGATCGGTCTACTGCTGGCGGTTGCCGTGTCGTCGCAGAATATCCTGCCGATCCATATCGCCTTCATCCCTTTGCTGGTTCCACCGTTGCTCTACGTGCTGAGCAAGTTGAGGATCGACAGACGCTTGATTGCCTGCGTACTCGCGTTCGGCCTGGTGACACCGTACATGTTCCTGCCGGTAGGTTTCGGCAGCATCTTTCTGCATGAGATTCTGCTGGCAAACGTGGCCAAGAGTGGCGCCGACATCGCCGGCATCAATGTCAGTCAGGCCATGCTGATTCCCGCAATCGGCATGCTGACCGGCCTGCTGATAGCCATGTTCAGCTATCGAAAGCCGCGCAATTACGATCTGGCCAAGGTTGACCAATCGAAAGCCATCAGTGTCAGCTACAGCCCGCTGACCTTGTTGGTGGCTGCGTTGGCCGTCGCTGCTGCGTTCGTCGTTCAACTGTGGTTGGACTCGATGATCATCGGCGCGCTGGTCGGTTTCGTGATCTTCTCCGTATCCGGCGTGGTGCGCTGGAAAGAAGCTGATGATCTATTCACAGAAGGCATGAAGATGATGGCCATGATCGGCTTCATCATGATTGCTGCAGCGGGATTTGCCGAGGTCATGCGCGAAACCGGCGAGGTGAAAACCCTGGTCGATACATCTGCCGCCTGGATTGGTAACAGCAAGGCCATCGGCGCGTTGATGATGCTTCTGGTGGGGTTGCTGGTCACCATCGGTATCGGCTCCTCCTTTTCCACCGTGCCGATCATCGCTGCCATCTTCGTACCGCTCGGGTTGGAGCTTGGCTTCAGTCCGCTGGCGATCGTCAGCTTGGTGGGCACGGCGGGTGCGCTGGGTGATGCGGGGTCGCCCGCTTCGGACTCGACCCTCGGGCCGACCGCCGGGTTGAATGCCGACGGCCAGCACAACCATATCTGGGACACCGTGGTCCCGACTTTTTTGCACTACAACCTGCCGCTTCTTGCCTTCGGCTGGATTGCTGCGATGACGCTGTAACTCTCATCGGTGTGGTTGCGCTGGCACGATGCGTCGTCGCCGGCGCGTCCGCTCTTTCGCTAGGTCGTGCTCCATCAGCACTCCTGGCGCGAATCGCTGACTAACTGATACGACCGCAGCGATAGGATGAATTCGTGAACACCACTCTTGAGCAGAAAGTCTTTCTCGCTCTACTGCTCATCGTGAGCATTGCCTTCGGCTGGATACTGCTTCCGTTTTATGGGGCCGTGTTCTGGGCCGTAATTCTCGCGATCATCTTTGCGCCACTGCAACGCCGCCTGCAGCGTCGCATGGGGCACAGGCGAAACCTGACGGCGATCATCACCTTGACGGTCTGCCTGGTTGTTGCGGTACTTCCGGTTATCTTGATTGCGGGTCTGCTGGTTCAGGAGGGCTCGTTGCTGTATCAACAAATGGAAAGCGGAGAGCTCGACGTCGGCGAGTTCGTTGGCGGCGCCAAGGAGATGCTGCCTGAGTCGGCGCAACGACAATTGCAACGCTTTGGGCTCGGCAATCTTGATCAGATGCGTGATCGACTTGCCAGTGGCGCTTTGCAGGGCAGCCAGTTCCTGGCTACCAAAGCGTTCAGCTTCGGCCAGGGCACCTTCCAGTTTCTGGTCAGCTTTTTCGTGATGACGTATCTGTTGTTTTTTTTCATTCGGGACGGGCGCGATCTCGTCGCCAAGATTCGCCGTGCGATGCCACTGAGCGATAACCAGAAGCGTCGGCTGTTCAGCAAGTTCACCCGCGTGGTCAGGGCTACCGTCAAAGGCAACATCGTCGTGGCGGCCACCCAGGGATTTCTCGGCGGTGTGATCTTCGCTGTCATGGGCATCCCAGGCTCGTTGCTCTGGGGTGTGATGATGGCGTTTCTTTCCTTGCTCCCCGCGATTGGCGCCGGTTTGATCTGGGCACCTGTCGCGATCTACTTCCTGCTACAGGGAATGGTTTTGCAAAGCGTGATCCTGACGCTCTACGGTGTTCTGGTGATTGGCCTGGTGGACAATTTCCTACGGCCGATTCTGGTGGGTAAGGACACCAAGATGCCCGACTATCTGGTGCTGATTTCGACGCTGGGCGGGCTCGCCCTGTTTGGCTTGAACGGCTTCGTCATCGGGCCGCTGATTGCAGCGCTGTTCATGTCGTCGTGGGCCTTGTTTATCGCCCCTGATGCCAAGCCTTCACCTCGATAGGCGTCCGGGCTAGCCGGACGCCGCTTCGGGCTAGAGGATACGTCCGCCATCATCACGCGTGATGATGACTGTTGCCGAGCGTGGCCGACGGCCCGGGCCGTCGGGCCAGCTGCTGGTGTACTCGGTTGACGTCGAGCCTTCCCCTGGATGCTGGATATTCACGAACAACGTGCGGAAGTCCGGCGTTGCGGTAATGCCGGTTACCTCGGCACCCTGGGGGCCGACCAGGAAACGTTTGGTTTCGCCGCTCTTCGGGTCTGACACCAGCATCTGATTGTTGCCGAATGGACCGCTGCGCAGCTGGCTTCCGCTCATGTCGGTCTGGATCCAGAGGCGGCCTTCATCGTCGAACCAGAGCCCGTCCGGGCTCGCCATGATGTTTTCGTCGGTCAATGGTCGACCATGCGGATCACGGCTATCACTCTGCGGCCCGGCGAGCAGATAGAGGTCCCACTGGAACCGCGTGCCAACCTGATGCTTGCCTTCCTCACGCCAGCGAATGATGTGGCCGGTGGGGTTCGGCGCGCGAGGGTTGGCTGCGTCGGCTTCCTGCCTCGAGCTGTTGTTGGTAAGCGTGAAATACACTTCGCCCGTGTCGGGGTGGACGGCGCCCCACTCAGGGCGATCCATTTTGGTCGCGCCAACGATGTCCGCTGCCAGACGCGTGTTGATCAGTACCTCGCCCTGATCGGCAAAGCTTACATTTGCAGCCGCACAGGCCTGCTGAAAGGCTTCGTCTTCGAGATCCAGCGCTAGCCAGTCGCCGCTGCCGTCCGGGTTGAAGCGCGCGACATACAGGGTGCCCTCGTCGAGCAGCCGACCGTCGCTTCGCTGTGGGCGGTACTTGTCGCGGCTGATGTATTTGTAGATGTACTCGTTCTGCGAATCGTCTCCTGAATAGCAGACAAGTGGCCAGCCCGGTTTGGTGGGTGCAAACACTAGGCCTTCATGACCAAAGCGGCCCAGGGCGGTGTGCTTGACGGGCGTGGAGTCGGGGTCGAATGGATCGATCTCGACAATCCAGCCAAAGGTGTTGGGCTCGTTGCGATAGTCGGCGCGCGGATCTGTCGCCGTAGTGGTTGCATCGAAACGCTCGAATTCGTCGCCGCGAATGGTTTCCCAGCCGTAACGCCCGGTTGACCGGAGGCCGTAGCGCTCCAATTGGCGTGGCAATTCAGCGTCGCGAGTGGCGAAATAGCCCGCCCAGTTTTCCTCGCAGGTCAGGTAGGTGCCCCAGGGGGTATAGCCATTCGAGCAGTTGTTCAGCGTGCCGCGGGTGGAGGTGCCGCTCGGGCTGTAGCGCGTCTTCATCAAGTCATGGCCACGTGCCGGGCCTTCAATGCGCATCGGCGTCGCGCCGGTTATGCGGCGGTTGCGTGCCGAGGGAAGTACCGACCAGTCTCCCTGAGGGCCACGGCGAACTTCGACAACGGAAACGCCGTGCGCATTGATCTCCTTGCGCACTTCATCCGCGTCGACACGCTTGCCAGCGACGACGGTCGGACCGTTGGGATGGAGCAGCGGGGCATCAATGTATTCATGGTTCAGCACGAGCAGACCATGATCACTCTTGCGGCCTTTGAAACGTGCATCCATGGGAAAGAAGTGCATGCCATCGTGGTGCATGCCGGTCTGCTGGGCCTGATCTTCCGCACTGTTGCTGGCGTCTTCGAGGAATGCTGGATAGCTTCCACAGATTGGCGTGCCCCAAGGGATAAAGGCTTTTGCGGAGAAGCCTGCGGGAACGGTAATGGTGTCGGCGCGGGTTACTGCTACCGTCCCGAAGGGAAGACGGTTACGCCGTTGAAAGGGCGACCGGCTGCCGATCTCAGCCGGCTCGGCTGCAGTGGCCATCGAAGGCAGCCCGCCGAGAAAGGCCAGTGCGCCGAACGCTGCACCGCCGGCCAAAACCTTGCGGCGTCCCGCATCGATGACATCCTGAATGTGAGGGTTGGCAGAGCGGTTACTAGGCAGCTCATCACCATTGCCGAACAGTATCTTTTGATTATCGTCAGTCACGACGCAGCTCCATTGGTAATCGACGGGACTGTGACGTTATGTTCGGCTTGCGACAGCTTAATGACACCCACTCCAAGCTCGACGAGCGGTCCGCTAGTTCTGTTCGCCAGGACTGTCTGCGTTACCATCGTCGCCCTAGTTCACAATGGCCTTGTTATGGAATTCAGCGCTCCGCTTGCCCTGTATCAGCAGGCTATTGCACGTCAGGGTTACGTCAGTGACGCCGCCCAGCTGCGCGCGGTCGAGTGGCTGCAGCGCTGCCATGAGGCGCTGCACGACGATGCGGGTGGCGAGTCGATTCGCGGCGTTTACCTATGGGGTCCAGTCGGACGCGGCAAAACCTGGTTGATGAACATGTTCCATCGCAGCCTGCAGGTGCCAGCAAGACGGCAGCATTTCCACCATTTCATGCGCTGGGTTCACATCCGTCTGTTCCAGCTCAACGGTACGCCTGATCCGTTGCAGGCATTGGCAAAGGAGCTGAGCGAAGAGGTGAGGGTGCTGTGTTTTGACGAGCTGTTCGTTGCCGACATCGGCGATGCGATCATTCTGGGGCGCTTGTTTCAGGTGATGTTCGAGCACGGCGTGGTCATCATCGCGACGTCCAACCAATCACCCGATCAGCTCTATGCTGACGGGTTCAACCGCGAGCGCTTCCTGCCTGCCATTGATGCAATCGAGCTGCACATGCAGGTCGTCAATGTCGACGGCGGGGCTGATCATCGTCAGCGCCCGGGCATAGCCGAACAACGCTATTGGATCAGCGAGCCACAGGACGGCGGGTCGCTGCGCTCTGTATTCGACAGGCTGAGCAGAGGGCAGGCTGCCGATACCCGGCCAGTCCTCGTCGGACGTCGACTTTTACAGGTCGAGTGCAGCAGCGACTCCGTGCTCTGGTGTTGTTTTGCTGCCCTGTGCGAGCAGCCATTCTCAGCGTTGGATTTCATCGAACTCTGTGATCGCTATTCGGCGATCCTGATCGGCGCAGTGCCGCGACTGGGAAGCGAGCAGCGTGAAGGACGCATCGCGCGCGGTACTGAAGACGGCGCAGCACAAGTAGTGGCGGGCGACCGCGAGCTACCGAAGCTGGCCGCGCACGATGACAGCGTCAGACGCTTCATTGCGCTGGTAGACGAATGCTACGACCGAGGCGTGCCGCTGTATCTGGAGGCCAAGGTTGCGATGGATGAGCTCTATACCGAGGGTTATCTGTCCTTTGCATTTCGCCGAACGTTGAGCCGGTTGCAGGAAATGCAGCTGAAGCGTTTCGGTCACACCGACTAGCTTCTTAGTCGCGGTAGAACACCTGCACCAGGTGATAGCCGAACTGGCTTTTGATCGGGCCATGCACCTCTCGCAGCGGCTTCTTGAAGATCACCTGGTCGATGCTGCGCACCATTTGCCCCGGACGGACCTCTCCCAAGTCGCCACCTTTCTTGCCGGAGGGGCAGGTCGAATATTTCTTCGCCAGCACGTCGAAGGCTTCGCCGTTGGCGATGCGCTTTTTCAGCTGCGCGGCTTCGGCTTCTGTCTTCACCAGAATGTGGCGGGCCATGGCTTTGGGCATTGCGGATCTCCTCGGATGCGGCGGCGATTGTAGTCAGGCAGCGCTGCAAACCGAAGCGGGAAAACAGCGAATCTGACCGTTCGGCTGCAAGCAAAGCCGACGAACGGTAGTTATGGTTGGTCATATGTTAGCGCTACCATCCGGTCCACAAACATAATGTGGCACAACGATGCCGCCGGAGACCGACAGTGGATTACCACACCCACAGCGATTTTCCCCCTAACCGCCGCGCATTGGTGGTCATGGGCGTCAGTGGTTCGGGAAAAACCGAAACCAGTCACGCCGCCGCCGATGCCCTGGGCTTTCGACACATCGAAGCCGATCATTTCCACCCAGAAGAAAACGTTGCACGCATGCGTGCCGGCACGCCGTTGTCAGATGCCGACCGCGTCGAGTGGCTGCAGAAGCTCGTGGTGGAAATGCAGCGCGCCATCGATGATGACGTCGGCTTCGTTCTTGCCTGTTCCGCGCTGAAGCGCCGCTACCGTGATCTGTTGCGCGATGCGGTGCCGGGCTTGTGCTTTGCGCACCTGTCCATTGATTACGACACGGCGGTCCAGCGAGTCGGTGGGCGCGCTGGACATTTCATGCCGATTTCGCTGGTTGACAGCCAGTTCGCCACGCTCGAGTCCCCAGCCGGCGAGCCCCATGTGCTCGTGGTCGATGCCAGCCAGCCACGCGAGCAAGTGCTGGACGAGATCACCGCTTGGATGACTGAGGACGGCGGCTTGGCGATCAATGCCAAAGAGGACCTTTCTGCGGTTCCGCTTGATAGCGCTAACAAGGGCGACGGTCAGCGCGGCGGCCAAGCTTCGGGCGCGGTCAATGTCGATGACGTCGAGCCGACGGGCGCCGAGCTGACCACCCAGCCGATCTATGGCGGCAAGTTCGCGCAGGGCTTTGACCGGATTACCGACTGGCTGATGGCGGCGCTGCTGGCCTTCATGGTGATCGTGGTGTTCAGCAGCGTGGTCCTGCGCTATGCCTTCGGCACGGGCTGGACCGGAGCTGAAGAGCTTTCGAGGCTGGCCTTTGTCTGGTTGGTATTCGTTGGCGTGGCCTCGAGCATGCGCCGTGGCGAGTTGATGGCCTTCAGCATGATCCGCGACCGGTTCCCACGTCTGTTTCGTCGAGTGGTGGATTCGGTCAGCTGGATCATGGTCGCGGTAGCCAGCGCACTTGCCGCGATGGGCGGATGGAATCAGATGCAGTTCGGCTGGACCATCAATAGCCCGGTTGTGGGTTATCCGCTGGCCGTGGCGATGGTTCCGGTCGCCGCCAGCATGGTTGCGCTTGCGGTTCTGGCGCTGATCCAGCTGGTCAACGTCTGGCGTCGACAGCCACCTCTACCCATCGCCGAAGCCAACGTTACGGCCGATTGATTCCTGATAACAACAAGGGCATACGCCCACCCGAGGTCCGTACATGACTGTCGTCGTCTTCTTATCGTCATTGTTTGGCTTCATGGCCTTCGGTATGCCGATTGCCTTCGCGCTGATTCTCACCGGCGCGGTGCTGATGTGGTACTTGGATTTCTGGGATGTGCAGCTGCTGGCACAGAACCTACAGGCCGGTGCCGACAGCTTTCCGCTGCTGGCCGTGCCCTTTTTCATCCTCGCCGGCGAACTGATGAATGCCGGCGGCATCTCCCGCCGGATCATCAACATGGCGCAGGCCTACTTCGGCCATAAGCGCGGCGGTCTCGGCTACGTCGCGATTGCGGCATCTGTCCTGCTGGCAAGCATGTCCGGGTCTGCGCTTGCCGACACTGCGGCGCTGGCAACCTTGTTGTTGCCGATGATGCGCGAGCGCGGCTATCCGCTGAGTTCCTCGTCGGGGCTGGTTGCGGCGGGCGGCATCATCGCGCCGATCATTCCCCCCTCAATGCCCTTCGTGATCTACGGTGTTGTCACCAATACCTCGATCAGCCAGCTGTTTCTTGCCGGTATGGTTCCCGGTCTGATCATGGGCGCCGGGCTGGTCGTGGCGTGGACGCTGATCGCACGAAAGATCGAGGAGCCGCCCCAGGCGAAGGCCACCGGAGCCGAACGCCGCAAGGCGCTGGTCGATGGCGCGGCTGCGCTGATGCTGCCAGTGATCATCGTCGGTGGCTTGCGCTTTGGTCTGTTCACGCCGACCGAGGCAGCAGTGGTCGCGGCCGTTTACGCCTTGCTGGTCTCGACGCTGCTGTATCGAGAGCTGAGCTGGAGCGGTGTGGTCGAAGTGCTGACCCGAGCCAGTCGTACCACGGCGTCGGTGATGTTCCTTTGCGCCGCGGCGATCGTCTCCGCCTACATGATCACCCTGGCTCAGCTGCCAGACGAAATTGCCTCGATGCTTGGCCCCTTGGCTGAAGATCCCAAGCTGCTGATGGTCGCCATCATGGTGCTGATGATCGCCATCGGCATGGTGCTAGACCTGACCCCGACCATCTTGATCCTCGGGCCGGTACTGGCGCCTATCGCCGTAAAGGCCGGCATCAATCCGGTGTACTTCGGCGTGATGTTCGTGCTGATCGGCTCGATCGGTCTGATCACACCACCCGTCGGTACCGTACTCAACGTTGTCGGCGGAATAGGGCGGCTGCGCATGGAAACACTGGTGCGCGGCGTCATCCCGTTCTTCGTCATCTATCTGGCCATCGTCATTCTGCTGATAGCAGTACCGTCGATCATCACCGTGCCACTGGCGTGGCTGCGGTGATCGACGCGAGGCTTGAGCTTTATCCTTCATTCACAACAACAAAAGGTAAGAGAGCATGAAACGATTTCTCATCGCGGCGCTGGCCGCCACAACCCTCAGCAGCGCAATCACTGCGGTGACCGCTCAGGCTGCCGACGATATCCGGCCTCGGATGATTCGCTTCGGTTATGGACTCAACGAAGACAGCAACCAGGGTCGCGCCGCGAAGCTGCTGGCCGAGGAGATTGCCAAGGCGTCCGATGGCAAGCTCAAAGTCCGTACCTTCGGCTCTGCCAGTCTGGGTTCCGATGATCAGATGCAGAATGCGCTGATGGGCGGCGCTCAGGAAATGATGGTCGGCTCGACGGCGACCCTCGTCGGTGTGGCTGAAGAAATGGCGGTCTGGGACACGCCTTTCCTGTTCGAAAGTGAAAAACAGGCCGACTACGTACTGGATGGCCCTGTCGGCCAGAAGGTCATGGATGCGCTGGAAGAAAAGGGCCTCGTTGGCCTGGCCTACTGGGAGAATGGCTTCCGTAACCTGACCAACAACGTCCGTCCGGTCGAAAAGATGGAAGATTTCGAAGGCATCAAGCTGCGCGTCATGCCGAACCCAGTGTTCATCGACACCTTCAAGCAGATGGGCGCGAATGCCGTCCCGCTGCCGTTCTCCGAGCTGTTCACCGCGCTGGAAACCAAGGCAGTCGATGGCCAGGAGAACCCCTATAACACCATCCTCTCGTCCAAGTTCTACGAGGTACAGAAGTACCTGAGTGTGACCAATCACGTGTACAGCCCATGGATTGTCACGGCATCCAAGCGCTGGTGGGATGGCCTGTCGAAAACCGAGCAGGACATCATCATGACGGCGGCGAAAACCGCGCGTGACTCGGAGCGTGAAGACACTCGCGCTGAAGCCCGCGAAGCCTTGGCTAAAATCAAGGAGCAGGGCATGGAGGTGAACAAGGTCAGCCCGGAGGAAATTCAGCGCATGCGCGAGCAGGCCAAACCGGCTATCCAGACCGTGATCGATACCGTTGGCGAGCCGCTGTTCAACGAAGTACAGGCAGCGATTGAGAAAGCGCCGAAGTAATCGGTTGCAGCCCCTTCAGACCTTGTGAGCGCTGGCGTCTGTCAGTGCTCACCTGGCCTGATTCGGGGCGACTTCCCGTATAGAATCTCCGCCCCCTCGCCGCTGGATTCCACCATGAGTTCTCGCCGTCGCCGCTCGCTGGAGCGGGCCACCTTGTCCGACGTGGCTCGCAGTGCCGGTTGTTCGCTGATGTCCGCCTCGCGCGCGCTGTCTCAACCCGAAAGGGTGTCAGACGCCCTGCGCGAACGGGTGATGGCAGCGGTCAAGACACTGGGTTACGTCCCGCATACAGCGGCGCGCAACCTGGCCAGCGCGCGTTCAAACCTCGTCGCAGTGATTATCCCCTCGCTGTCGAACGCCGTATTCGTCGATACCGTCGAAGCCATTCAGCGCGTGCTGATGCCGGCAGGTTACGAGCTGATGATCGGCGTCAGCCATTACCATCCCGAAGAAGACGAGCGCCTGTTGCGTGCCTACCTTGCCCATCAGCCGGCTGGGCTGTTGGTTACCGGCTTCGAGCGCAGCGATGCCGCGCGCGAAGTACTTGGCAGCTACACCAGCCCGATCGTGACCTTGATGGAACTGAGTGATGGCGAAGAGGAGTACTGCGTCGGTTTCTCCCAGTTGGAAGCCGGTGCGGCCATGACCCGCAAGTTGCTCGACCGCGGCTATCGCAACATTGCGTTCGCAGCCGCGCAACTCGACCCCCGAACCTTGCAACGTGCCGAAGGTTATCGGCAGGTCATGCGCGGGGCCTCGCTTTACGATGCCGCACTTGAGGTGCTTACGCCGCAGGTTTCATCCATAGGGCTTGGCGCCGAGTTGCTCGATCGGTTACTGGCGCAGCATCCAGAAATCGATGCGATCTTCTTTAACAACGACGATCTGGCGCTGGGCGCGCTCTTTCGTGCTCGCCAGCTGAACTTGGCCGTGCCGGAGCGGCTGGCGATTGCCGGTTTCAACGATCTGCCGGCCGCCGCCTGGATGCACCCGGCGCTGACCACTGTACGCACCATCCGCGGCGAAATCGGCAAGCTGGCTGGGCAAATGCTGCTGAGCCTGATGCGCGGCGAGTCGCCACCGCAACGGCGTATTGATGTGGGTTTTGAAGTGGTGATGCGCGAAAGCGCATGAGGCAAGCCGGCACGCATTGGACGTGCCGGCAGATCTGAGGCTCAGCTCGGGTAAATCAGTCGGCCTGCTGCGCCGCCGTGACCTGCTGAGCGATCTCGATCATCTGTTCGCGCATCCAGCGGTTGGCTGGGTCCTGATCGGTACTCTCGTGCCAGTAGATGTGTGTTTCCAGCGGTGGGATATCCACTGGCAAAGGGACCTGGAATAGGTCGTGACGCCGTGCGAAACGCTCGGGGACGGTCACCGCCATATCGGTCTGTTGAATCACTTGGGTGGCCATCATGTAGTGCTGGGAGCGCAAGGCAATTTTGCGCTGTTGCCCCATCTTGCCGAGCGCCAGGTCCACCATGCCCAGCCCGCTGCGTCGGCTGGAAATATGAATGTGCGACAGCGAGAGGTATTCCTCGACGCTGAGCTTGTCCTTGGCCAGTGGATGCCCACGGCGCATGGCGCAGACGTAGCGGTCTTCCAGCAGCTTGACGTGGCGCACCTGCGGGTCAGTGTTGAGTGGGGCGTCCATGGCGAAGTCCAGCCGCCCAGCCGCCAGTTCCTTGGTGGTTTCGCGGCGCTTGGCGAGCATGCTTTCGATCTTCACGTTCGGCGCCAGCCGACGCAGACGCTGGAACAACGGCGGCAGCACAACGGCCTCGGTAAGGTCGGTCATGCTGATGCGGAAGGTCTTGTTCGCCTGCAGCGGATTGAAGGTGCGGCTTTCCTGCACCGAGACGCGAAGCAATTGCAGCGCGTTGCGCACCGGTCCGATGATGTTCTGCGCCATCGGCGTCGGCACCATACCCTGCGCGGTTCGCACGAACAGCGGATCGTTGAACGTCTCCCGCAGGCGTGCCAGGGCGTTGGAAACGGCTGGCTGAGTAATGCCGACGATCTGCCCGGCGCGGGTCAGGTTGGCCTCGGTGTAGATGGCGTCGAAGACAATGAATAGATTCAGATCGACCTTGTTCAGGTTCATTGTTGTGCTCTCTGGCGTGTATCGGAATTCGCCGATCATATATCGGTGATGAATGTTTATACACGAGGAAAATAGCTTAGATAAATCAAGAAACCTCCTCTAGCATCCAAAATTACAAAACATTACCTGCCAGAAGGTTATCGCCCATGGATTTCGCCTACTCCCCAAAGGTTCAAGAGCTGAGAGAGCGTGTGCAAGCGTTCATGGATGCTCACGTCTATCCCGCCGAAAAGGTCTTCTATCAGCAGGTCGCAGAGGGTGATCGCTGGCAGCCGACCGCCATCGTCGAGGAACTCAAGGCCAAGGCAAAAGCCGAGGGCCTGTGGAACCTGTTTCTGCCGGAGTCCGAGCTGGGTGCGGGCTTGACCAACACCGAATATGCGCCGTTGGCGGAAATCATGGGCAGCTCGGGCCTCGGCCCGGAAGCCTTCAACTGCTCAGCGCCGGACACCGGCAACATGGAAGTGCTGGTTCGCTACGGCAGCGAAGCGCAGAAGCGCGAGTGGCTGGAACCTTTGCTGCGCGGCGAGATCCGTTCCGCCTTCGGCATGACCGAACCAGGCGTGGCTTCGTCCGACGCCACCAACATGGAAGCCCGCGCGGTGCGCGAGGGAGACGAATGGGTCATCAACGGGCGCAAGTGGTGGACCTCCGGTGCCTGCGATCCGCGCTGCAAGATCATGATCTTCATGGGGCTGACCAACCCGGATGGGCCGCGCCACGCCCAGCATTCGATGATCCTGGTGCCGATGGATACCCCCGGCGTCAAGGTGCTGCGGCCGTTGCCGGTGTTCGGTTACGACGACGCCCCGCATGGCCACGCCGAAGTGCTGCTGGAAAACGTGCGCGTGCCCTATGACAACGTCATCCTCGGCGAGGGCCGCGGCTTCGAGATCGCTCAGGGCCGACTCGGCCCGGGCCGCATTCACCATTGCATGCGTTCGATCGGCGTGGCCGAACGTGCGCTGAAGTTGATGTGCGAACGCGCCGTCAGCCGTACGGCTTTCGGTAAACCGCTGGCGCGCCTGGGTGCCAACTTCGATTACATCGCCGAGTGCCGTATCGAGATCAACATGGCGCGCCTCTTGACGCTGAACGCGGCGTACATGATGGATACAGTCGGCAACAAGATCGCCGCCAGCGAGATCGCGCAGATCAAGGTGGTCGCGCCCAACGTCGCGCTGAAGGTCATCGATCGCGCCATCCAGATCCACGGTGGCGCGGGTGTTTCCGAAGACTTCCCGCTGGCCCACTGGTGGGCGATGCAGCGTACGCTGCGGCTGGCCGATGGCCCGGACGAGGTGCATCGGGTGGCCATCGCCCGTCACGAGCTGGGCAAGTACGTGCCGCGTGAGGCGCTGCGTAGCCGCTAAGCCGACCGCTATCGGGCAACAGCTGAAAGCAAGGCCACGTGAGTGGCTTTGCTTTTTTATGCGCTGTTATCAGTGCGGCATAAAACAAGCTTGCCGCCACGAGGGTCCGCTTTTGCAGGAGCGAGCTCTGCTCGCGAACGGGCTGCAGGCCACGGTCATACCGCCGTACCTGCCTCCTCTCCCGGCGCGCTTATGGCGCCACAGTGCGCAGATCCGGCGGCGTTTGTTGACCATGGGTGTCGATGACCAGCTGCCGATAGCGCCGATAGGCCTGTTCATAAGCCCGAACCGATTCCGCCTGCGGCTCGACCGCTGTGCCTTCATCGACCCGCACGCAGCGAGCGCACAGCGCTGCGAGGCTGGCGATGGGGTTGCTTTGTCGTGCATGGCACCACGCCGCCTGGATGGCGCCGCCAAGGGCCGCGGCTTCGCTGTGGGTGGTGCAGACCACCGGGGTGGCCATCAGGTCGGCGACGATCTGGCGCCACAGCGGGTTCTTCGCGCCGCCGCCGATCAGCTGGACGCGTTCGCTGCGGATGCCGCTTTCGCGCAGCAGGTCCAGGCCATAGCGCAGGCCGAAGGTCACGCCCTCGACAACGGCCCGGCAGAGGTTTGCGCGAGTGAGGTTTTCCGTGGTCAGGCCGTGCAGGCTGGCACTTGCCTGGGGCAGGGCGGGGACGCGCTCGCCGTTGAGGAAAGGCAGCAGGGTGACGCCGTCACAGCCGATTGGCGCCTGCGCGACAAGTGCGTTGAACGATTCGAGATCGAGCTGCAGCAGGTCGCGGATCGCGGCGTTGGCGTTGGTCAGGTTCATGGTGCAAATCAATGGCAGCCAGCCTCCACTGGACGAGCAGAAGGTGGCGACTGCTGGCTGGGGGCTGATGCGCGGCGTGTCCGAATAGGCGTAGAGCGTGCCGGAGGTGCCCAGGCTCATGGTGATGGCGCCGAGGCGGATGTTGCCGGTGCCGATGGCGCCCATCATGTTGTCGCCCCCGCCACTGGATACGATGGCGTCAGGGTTCAGCCCGAGCTGTCCGGCGATTTCCGGGCGCAGCCGGCCGACGGCTTCGTCCGGCTCGATCAGCTCCGGCAGTGCCGCCTCCAGGCGACCGCTCGGGTCGATGTGGCGCAGGATGCCGAGGTCCCACTCACGGGTTCGTACGTTGAAATAGCCGGTGCCGGACGCATCGCCAGACTCGGCGCAGGCGCGCCCGGTGAGCCAGTGGTTCAGATAGTCGTGCGGCAGCAGGATGTGCGCGATCTGCTCGAAGCGTGCGGGGTGCCGCGCCTTCATCCACAAGAGTTTCGAGACGGTGTAGCCCGGCGCGATGACGATGCCGAGGCGCTCGAGCGACCCCTGTTCCCCGCCCAGCCAGTCGAGCAGCGCGGCGTTCTGTGCAGCTGATTCTGTATCGCACCAGAGCTTGGCCGGGCGCAGCACTTGTCCGTCGCGGTCGAGCGTGACCAGCCCGTGTTGCTGCCCGGACACACCGATGCCCAGCACCTCGCGACCGTCTACTCCGGCCTCGGTTAGGGCGGCTCTCGTGGCGGTGGCGAACGCGGTCGTCCATTGCGTGACGTCCTGCTCGCGGCGTCCATTGGCGCCGCTGATGAGCGTGTGTGCCGCCGAGCCCTGGCCCAGCACGCGCCCGCTGGCGGCGTCGAGCAGCAGTGCTTTGGTGCCCTGGGTTCCGCAGTCGATACCGAGATACACGGAGCCGTCCTCAGCGTGTCAGCAACAGATCGAGGGTACCGCTCACGCCGAGCGTGCGCAGCCGCAGAAGGTTGCGCTCGAATGCATCGTGAAACGCCAGGGAGTGTGGAATCTGCGTGCCGAAGATTTCTTCACGCCCTAGCAACCGCTCGGTGAGTCCTTCGTCTTCCTCGACCAGCGACTGACAGAACTCAGCGCGTGGATCGGGAATGCTGTACGGGGTGCCGTGTTCGTCGACGCCTTTGAGGTACATCGCCCAGGCTGCGACGACCAGTGCGGCGCGGTCCAACTCGGCGTTATCGGCGATCAGGCGGTTGATGGTCGGCACGCTGAATTTGGAAAACTTCGACGAGCCGTCAGAGCAGACGCGCTCGAGTTGGTCGGCGATGGCGCAGTTGGAGAAACGATCAATCAGCGTCTGCTTGTACTCGGTCAGGTCGATACCCGGCACGGGCGCCAGCTGCGGCGTAACGTCGTCGTCCATGTAACGGCGGATGTACTCGACGAAGAGCGGATCAGCCATGGTTTCGTGCACAAAGCGATAGCCGCGCAGGAAGCCCAGGTAGGTCAGCGCTAGGTGACTGCCGTTGAGCAGCTTGATCTTCATCTCTTCGTAGGGCGCTACGTCGTCGGTGAACTGCACGCCAACCTTGTCCCAGGCTGGTCGGCCGGCGACGAACCTGTCCTCTAGAACCCACTGCACGAACGGCTCGCACACCACCGGCCAGGCGTCTTGGATACCGTGCTGCTGCTTCAGGTTGTTGCGGTGCGCTGCGCTGGTCATCGGCGTAATTCGGTCGACCATCGCGTTGGGAAAGCTGACATTGCTTTCAATCCAGCCAGCCAGCTCGGGATCGACGAGATTGGCGAAGGCCAGGGTTGCCTTACGGGTAACGTCACCGTTATGGGGAAGGTTATCGCAGGACATCACCGTAAACGGGCCGGTACCTTCGCCACGTCGCTTGGCCAATGCAGCGCAGATCAGACCGAACACGCTGATAGGTGCGCGCGGATTCTTCAGATCATGCTGGACGTGCGGCAGCATGGCGTTGAACTGACCGGTGCTTTCGTCCATGCAGTAGCCGCCCTCGGTGATGGTCAGCGAGACGATACGGATGGACGAATCGGCCAGACGAGTGACGACCGCATCGGAGCCGTCCTGGCCTACCAGCAGCATGTCGCGGATGCTGCCGATCACACGCACTTCGGTCTCCGGTCGGTCATCGAGCTCGACCAGGGTGTAGAGGTAGTCCTGGGAGGCCAGCGCATCGCGCATGCCCGACTCATCGGTGCGCGTACCGATACCGCAGATGCCCCATTCGTGCGCTTCGCCGCTGTTCATCAGGGCGTCGGTGTAGGCGGCCTGGTGGGCACGGTGGAAACCTCCGATGCCGATGTGCGCGATCCCTGCCGTGATCGACTCAAGCGTATAGGAGGGGCGCGCAATGTGCGCCGGCAGCTGCGGCAGATTCTGTTCGTTCAACTTCATGTCAGGCCTCACTGGGCGTGAAATAGGGGAAGCCAGCGGCGTGGTAGGCGCTTCAATGGCAACGATTTCGCGGCGAGCTTTGCCGTCGTTACAGGCGGGTTGAGTATCAGGCGACCTGTTGCAGCGGCTGACCGACGGCCAGTCCATTGCTGTCGAACAGATGGCAGTGACCGGCGTCGAGCTCCAGCGTCAAGGGCTCGCCATATCGCGGCGTAAAGTCCCCGCGGATGCGCATCGTCAGAGGCTCGCCGGTTTGAGTAATCACATGGCAATATGTATCGCTGCCCAGTCGCTCGCTGACATCTGCCTTGACGGTCAGCTGGGCGCTGCCTTCGCTGCCGCGGTTGAGGTGCTCCGGACGAATGCCCAGCGTGACCGGGTCGCCCACCGCCAACACGGCGCCGCCCAGCGGGAGAAACAGGCGGCAACCGGCATCCAGTTCGACCTCCACGCCGACGGCTTCGACCCGGTTGATGCGGCCTTTCAGGAAACCCATCTTGGGGGTGCCGAGAAAGCCTGCTACGAACAGGTTGGCCGGATGGTGGTAGAGCTCCATGGGCGAGCCCACCTGTTCGATGCGCCCGCCGTTGAGCACCACGACCTTGTCGGCCAGAGTCATGGCTTCGACCTGGTCATGGGTGACGTAGATCATCGTGGCCTGTAGCTCTTGATGCAGGCGCGACAGCTCCAGGCGCATCTGGACGCGCAGTGCTGCGTCGAGGTTGGACAGCGGTTCGTCGAAGAGAAAGACCTTGGGATTGCGCACAATGGCCCGGCCAATCGCCACCCGCTGGCGCTGACCACCGGACAGTTGGCGCGGTTTGCGTTCAAGCAACGGCTCCAGTTCAAGGGTGCGCGCCGCCGCTTCGATCTTGTTGGCGACCTCTTTTTTGTCTGCGCCAGCCAGGTCGAGCGCAAAGGACATGTTTTTGCGCACGGTCATGTGCGGATACAGCGCATAGGTCTGGAACACCATGGCCAGATCACGCTTGGCCGGGCTGAGATCGGTGATATCCCGGCCATCGAGTTCAATCTTGCCGCTGCTGACTTCCTCCAAACCTGCGATCAGGCGCAACAGGGTGGACTTGCCGCAGCCGGACGGGCCGACGAAGACGACGAACTCACGGTCGCGAATATCCAGGTCGATGCCCTTGATGATCTCGTTGCCGTCGAAGCCTTTCTTTAGGTTGTGGATTTTCAGGTCTGCCATGTTCGAATCCTCTGTTGTTCTTTTTGGCTCGGCGGTGTCACTTGACCGCGCCGAACGACAGGCCGCGGACCAGTTGCTTCTGGCTGATCCAGCCGAAGATCAGGATGGGGGCGCAGGCGAGGGTGGATACAGCCGAAAGCTTGGCCCAGAACAGCCCTTCAGGACTGGAGTAGGAGGCGATGAGGGCTGTCAGCGGGGCGGCATTGGACGAGGTGAGGTTCAGTGACCAGAACGCCTCGTTCCAGCACAGGATCAGCGACAGCAACATGGTCGAGGCGAGGCCGCCCTTGCTGATCGGCAAGAGCACGCGAACCATCTCCTGCATCAGGGTGGCGCCGTCCATGCGCGCCGCTTCGAGGATGTCGCGGGGGATGTCCTTGAAGTAGGTGTAAATCATCCACACCAGGATCGGCAGGTTGATCAGTGTGTAGATAATGATCAGCACTGCGCGGCTGTCGAGCAGGCCGAACTGCTTGGCCAATAAGTAGATCGGCACCAGCACGCCCACCGGCGGCAGCATCTTGGTTGAGAGCATCCACAGCAGCGTGCCCTTGGTGCGCTTGGTCTCGTAGAAGGCCATCGAGTACGCGGCCGGAATGGCGATCAGCATGCCCAGCGCGGTCGCGCCGAAAGAAATGGTCACCGAGTTCCAGGCGTACTTGAAATAGCCGCTGCGGTCCTGGATGTGCAGGTAGTTCTCCAGCGTGGGCGTAAAGATGAACTGCGGCGGCGTGGCGAAGGCGTCGATCTCGGTTTTCAGGCTAGTCAGCAGCATCCAGAAGATCGGAAAGAACAACAGTAGCGCGATCGCCCAGGCGAACATCCCGACCACCAGGGTGTTGAGGCGGCGACTTTGTTTGAGCGTCAGCATCGGTCTGTCCTCAATATTTCTCGGTGAGATTCTTGCCGAGCATCCGCACCAGAATGATCGCCGCGATGTTGGCGATCACGACCGCGATCAGGCCGCCGGCCGAGGCCATGCCGACGTCGAATTGCAGCAGTGCCTGGGTGTAGATCAGGTAGGCAAGGTTCGTGGAGGCGTAGCCGGGACCACCACTTGTGGTGGTGAAGATCTCGGCGAAAACCGATAGCAGGAAAATGGTTTCGATCATCACCACTACGGCGATGGGGCGCGCGAGGTGGGGCAGCGTCAGGTGCCAGAAAATCGCTATGGGGCCGGCGCCATCGAGTCGGGCGGCCTCCTTCTGCTCCTGATCGAGCGACTGCATCGCGGTCATCAGAATGAGGATCGCGAAGGGTAGCCATTGCCAGGAGACAATGATGATGATCGAGAGCAGCGGATGTTGCGCCAGCCAGTCAATCGGTTGCGCCCCGAAAAACTTCCAGACGGCGGCGAGGATGCCGGAGACCGGGTGGTAGATCAGGTTCTTCCAGACCAGCGCGCTGACGGTTGGCATGATGAAGAACGGCGAGATCAGCATCACACGGACGATGCCGCGTCCGGCGAAGTCTGCCGCCTCCAGCAGCGCGGAGATCAATACGCCAAGCACGACGCTGATCAGCAATACGCTGCCAACCAGCAACAAGGTATTGAGCATGCCGGGAACGAACCCGGCATCCGTCAGAAAGTAGTGAAAGTTTTCCAGTCCGACGAAACCATTTTCGCCTGGGTAGAGCAGGTTGTAGCGAATCACTGAAAAGTAGACCGTCATCGACAGCGGTACCAGCATCCACAGCAGCAACAATGCAACGGACGGGCTGACGAGGAACCAGCTGGGTGCGAACCGGCGTGGCTTGCGCTCAATCGGTTCGCTGGGCGTATCGGTAACAGGGGCCTTGGGCAACGCGGTGGAGGGGGTGGCCATGGACGTGCTCCGGCTGAAAAAAGGCCATGAGGGCTCGGTTGAGCCCTGTCCGGTGGGTGTGCCTACTGGCGGCCTATTTGGGGTAGCCGGCGCGTTTCATGTCGCGGCTGGTCGATTGCTGCACAGCCGTGAGCATCTGTTCCACCGGCATTTGTCCGGTGAGGGCGGCGGCAAACATCTTGCCGACCTGCGTGCCAATGGCCTGAAACTCGGGGATGGTTACCAGCTGGATGCCGACATAAGGCACTGGTTTGGCGGATGGCGAGGCCGGGTCAGCCTGTTTCAACGATTCAAGGGTTATCTTGGCGAAGGGGGCGGCCGCCATGTATTCCGCGCTGTAGGTGGACTCCCGAGTACCCGGCGGTACGTTAGCGACGCCGTCGGTCTCGGCAACCAGTTCGGCATAGTCCTGCGAGGTGGCCCAGGCCGCGAAGGTCCTGGCCGCGTCTTTTTTCTGCGAACTGGTTGGAATGGCCAGCGCCCAGGAATATAGCCAGGCCGAGCCTTTATCGGTCGTCTGCTGTGGCGCGAAGGTAAAGCCGACCTTGTCCGCCACCTTGCTTTGGGAGGTATCGGTGACGAATGAACCGGCTACGGTGGCGTCGACCCACATGCCGCATTTGCCGCTGTTGAAAAGCGCCAGGTTTTCGTTGAAGCCGTTGCTGGAGGCGCCCGGTGGGCCATATTTGCTCAGCAGGTCCACGTAGAAATTGGCGGCTTTGGTCCACTCCGGCCCGTTGAATTCCGGCTGCCATTTTTCATCGAACCAGCGCGCGCCGAACGAGTTGGCGACGGTGGTGACCAGTGCCATGTTCTCGCCCCAGCCGGCTTTGCCGCGCAGGCAGATGCCGTATTGCTCTTTGCCTGGCTTGTGCAGCTTCTGGGCGAACTCGGCCATCTGCGTCCAGGTTGGATGCTCTGGCATCTGCAGCCCGGCCTGCTCGAACAGGTCGGTGCGGTAGTAGGTCATCGAGCTTTCGGCATAAAACGGTAGCGCATAGAGGGTGCCGTCAACCGACAGGCCTTCACGCACGGACGGGAAGACGTCATCGAGGTTGTAGCCATCGGGCAGATCAGTCATCGGCGCCAACCAGCCTTTATCGCCCCAGAGAGAGGCTTCGTACATGCCGATGGTGAGCACGTCGAATTGGCCCCCCTGGGTGGCGATGTCAGTGGTCAGTCGCTGACGCAAGACGTTTTCTTCCAGCACCACCCAATTGAGGTCGATGTTGGGATGCTGTTCTTCGAAAGTCTTGGACAGGCGCTGCATGCGGATCATGTCAGCGTTGTTGACGGTCGCGACGGTCAGGGTCTCGGCTGCAGCATGCGTCGCGCCGACCATTGCAATACAGGTGGATCCGATCAGCAATCTTGCGAGTTTCATCTAGGACTCCTCTTCCGCGGCCGGAGGGCGGAAGCACTTATTGTTTTTGTTGTTGCTCGCTTACTGCCGTACGAGCGGCTCACGACCATTACAACGCTGGGGTTGTCTGGGTGACAAAGCCCTGACTGCACATTGTCTGGTACTTTTTTGCTCTCCTTGGCCAGTGGCTGAAGGCAATGGATGAGCACATTCAAGGGCCGCAGAGCGCCGTGTCTGGGCCAAGGCAGCGATTGGCATATCCGAAAAAGGGTAACGCCAGAGGTCATGTCGTAGCGGCGGGCAGCGAGGATGCGTATCAGCTGGCGAGGTTCTGCTCGGTCAGTCGCTGCTCCACCAGACGGCGATAGCAGGACGGCGTCATGCCCTTTAGTTGCTGAAAGCGGCGGTTGAAGTTGGACAGGTTGTTGAAGCCTGATTCGAAGCAGATATCGGTGACGGGCTTGTCGTTATCCAGCAACAACTCGCACGATTTGCTGATGCGCAGGCTGTTGACGAACTCAACGTAGCAGCGACCAGTGGCACGTTTGAAGAACCGTGAAAAATAGGTGGGATTCATCCCCAGGTGACTGGCGACTTCTTCGAGAGGCAGCTCGCGCATGTAGTTATCGAAAATGTAATTGACCGCCATGTTGGTTCGATCCGCGTGGTGTTCGTCGCCGAGCTGTGCCGAGGTCGCGCCGGAGAGCAGCTGGTAATCGTCGCAGCTGGCGAGCAGCTCCAGCATGATCAGAAAATACCCGAGCCGGGTGGCACCGCGGCTGTCAGCAATGCGGTGCATCAATCTGTTGGCCTCGGCAATGGTGTGCGGGCAGCGATACTCAATCCCGTAGCGCGCGCGCTCGAGCATTGGTGTCAGGCTGCGTAGTTCGGAAAAGACGTTATGGCCCGCCTCGAATAATTCGTCGGTGAAGTTAACCAGCATGTCCCGCTTGGCGACGACTTCACCTTCATCGACCTGGCTGATCCAGTTGTGTGGCAGATTTGGACCGGTGAGAAACAGGCTGTCGGGACCAAAATTGCCAACGTAATCTCCGACGAACACTTTGCCTGAACTGGCTACGATCAAGTGCAGTTCGTATTCCTTATGGTTGTGCCAGCGCACCAGCGGGCACGGAAAGCCATGCTCTCGATAGATCAGCGAGTTGCCGTGGTGGTCGTCCATCAATTCGTAGGATGGATCGGAAATTTTCAACGCTTTCATGCCTGGTTCCGTCTTCCTTATTTTTGTCCCCTTGGGGTTATAGACGCTCGTAGTGTCGCGGCCAATTTTTCAGACAATTTCGTATCGGTAAGGTAGATCTGGGCCGCGCCTGGAGCAGGTTATCGCCGCTGCCTGAACGGCAAATGTCAGCAAGGCTTGCAGTTGCTCGCGCTGAATCTGCGCCAACGCTTGGGCGGTATCCAGTTGCTGGTTATGCAGAAAGCTGAGCAGGGCGGCCTGAAAGGTATCGCCGGCGCCAACCGTATCGCGGACGTTGACCGCGACCGCAGGGACGTAAAACACGCCCTGACGACGACTGAACAATTGAGCGCCTTCCCGGCCTCGGGTCAGCGCCACGAGTTCACAGCCTCCTTGCAACCAACGCTTGGCAACGGATTCGGGGGCTTCGCCGGGATAGAGCAACGCCAGATCCTCATCGCTGACCTTGATGAGATGCGCTAGCGCCGCGATCGCCTCGACACGCTCGCGCCAGCGAGCCACGTCCGGTTCGACATTGAGGCGGACGTTGGGATCGAGGGAAATGAGTCGGCGCTCGCTTTCGCGGCGTACCAGCGACAGCAGGGTGTCGGCCATCGGTGCGGTCACGATCGAATAGGAACCGACGTGGATGCCGCTGATCTCATCGCTGAGTGGGGCGAGATGCTCTTCGCGTGGCAGGCGATCAGCGCAGCCTTCGCCGCGAAAGCTGTAGACGGGAGCACCCTGTGCGCCCAGCGCGACCATTGCCAGTGTGGTGGGTGCATCGAAGTCGATCAGGTAGTCTCTATCGACCCCTTCGTCCTCGAGCACTTGTCGAAGCTGCTGGCCCAAGTGGTCTCGAGATAGGCCAGTGAACAGCGCCGACGGCGTCCCCAGGCGGGCAAGACCGACCGCTACATTGAAGGGTGAGCCGCCCGCCACTGCATCGAGGCTCAGGCGATTGCGGGACACCCCCGCAGGGGCGACAAAGACATCGAACAGGGCTTCGCCACAAACGAGATACATGATTGTTTCCGCTTCTGGAAATCGCTTGAGCTTAATCGCGCCGACCGCGACGTAATAGTACGCCGCCGGCTATCGACCGATACGATCTTGCACCCGTTCGACGTTGTTCAGTACACCCAAACCTCAACGCGCCGGTTCTTTATGCGTCCGCTCTGGCTATTCGAAGCCACTGTAATTTCATCTCCTAAGCCACTGATATTCTTTACAAGTATTCCACCTCGAGCCAGTTCCCTACGTACAGCCATGGCGCGAAGCTTGGAGAGCAAAGCAGTACGCGCGGGGTCGCCACGAGCGTCACCGAATCCAACCAGCACCGTCGCGCTCATCGTTTTATTGGTGCTCTGCAGATACTGAATGAGGCGCTCCACGTCGCGTTGCGCCTTGTTGTCCAGGCGCGCGCTGCCTTCATCGAAACGGAAGTTCACCGTCAAACGCTGCGCCTGACTGGCGAGCGCCTGATAAGGCTGCGGCATGTCAGGTGAAGGCGAGAGCGTAATCGCGTTGATCGCCTGACCGATGTAGCCGGATTTGGCAACGATGGCCTGGCCGGCGGCGCTGTGCACGAAACTCAAAAAAGTGCGGGTCCATTGCGATTGCTGCGCCGGGTTGGCATAGAAAAACAGCCGTCGCGACAAGGGGTAGTCTTCAGTCGCCACCAACGCGGTGCTGGGCAACATAGGTTGCGAGTCGCCGTCGGCAATAGCTAACGCACGGGCTTTTCCCACCGATGCCAGGCCAACAAAACCAATCGCACCAGGACGGCTGCTGACCACCTGCGAAAGCTGATCGTTGGACTCATAGCGTGCGGCGTCAGCTGCCAGTGTCTTGCCCTGTGCGCTCAGTACCAGTTCCTTGAACGTGTCGTAAGTTCCCGACTGATCGTCCCGGGCATGCAATTCCACCGGTACATCTTTACCCCCGAGCGCTTTCCAGTTGCGGATTTCACCGGCAAACAGGCTGGCAACCTGTTCAACGCTGAGAGATGAGACCGGATTGTCCGGGCTGACGACGATTGCAAGCCCGTCGATGGCAATCACCTGTTCGGCGCCTGCACTGCGTAGATCGCCCAGGCTGGCGAGATCTGCATATTCGCTGTCCTTGATGGGGCGCGAAGCCGCAGCGAGATCGGATGTGCCGTCCTTTAGCCCGGCGAACCCGGTGCCTGTGCCGTGTGCCGCAACCAGCGCAAGATAAGAGCGGCCGGAGCTGTCGAGGGCGCTGACACGCTGTTCGTTCTCCTTGCCGGCCGGGCTGATCCTTACCGAGGTCAGTCCCTGTGCTTCGAAGAGGCCGGCCACCAGCATCGGCGCGAGCTTCGCACCGACGGTATTCGATCCTTGTATGCGCAGCACCGGGCTGTCATCGGCAGGCGCCGTCAATGGCTCACCTAGCGCGAGCGGGCTGGCGAAGAACAGGCCGACGGCCCACAGGCGCAGCGCCCGTTTCCTTATGCCGCTTACGGACGCTGAAGCTGTCATGCGATGGCTCTCCCTTTCAAAGAAGCGGGGAGATTAAGACGCTTTGCTTACCGTTATATGACAGCCGGCTGTGATCGGGCGAGGTCGGCGATCCGGTCGCAAAAACCGTCGTGGATCGCCGCGCGGGGACGTTGTCTGCGCACCTATTGACCTAGCTCGATCCACACGGGGCAGTGGTCCGACGGCTTTTCCATGCCGCGGATGTCATAGTCGACGCCGCAATCCGTGACGCGCTCGTGCAGGCCCGCCGTAGTCAGGATCAGGTCAATGCGCAGCCCGCGGCGTGGGTCGTCTTCGAAACCGCGGCTGCGATAGTCGAACCAGCTGAAGCGATCAACCACTTCAGGATTGAGCGTACGAAAGCTGTCCTGCAGCCCCCAGTTCTTCAAGCGTGTCAGCCACTCGCGTTCCTCCGGCAGGAAGCTGCACTTGCCTGTGCGCAGCCAGCGTTTGGCGTTCACCTCACCAATGCCGATGTCACAGTCTTCGGGTGAGATGTTGAAGTCGCCCATCACGGCTACGGATTGCTCAGGAGTAAATCGTTCTTCCAGCAGCGCCTGGAGATCGGCATAGAACTTGGTCTTGGCCGGAAACTTGGTGGGGTGGATGCGGCTCTCGCCCTGAGGGAAATAACCGTTCATGACCGTAACCGGCTCGCCATTGCTGTCTGCGAACCGACCCCAGATGAAGCGCTTCTGCGATTCCTCGCCATCGCCGGGAAAGCCTTTGTGGATTTCCAGCGGGGCCTGTCGTGACAGCAGCGCGACACCGTAATGACCTTTCTGGCCATGAAAATGGACGTGATAACCAAGAGCCTCTATCTCGGCCTGCGGGAACTGTTCGTCAGACACCTTGGTTTCCTGCAAGCCAATCACGTCAGGCTGATGCTTCTCGATGATTGCGGAAAGCTGATGAGGTCTGGCTCTTAAACCATTGATATTGAAAGAAACAAGCATCATCGACTGTGGCTCCGGCAAAACCGCGATTCTACTGGCTATGGCGGCGCTGCGGCGAGCCGTAATCATCAAACCAGGTTCTCCCCCGGCAAGACTCCGATGCGGCTGCTAACGTGAAATCAGCCCCAGTGACATAACAAGAGAACCGCCATGCCGATGACTGCAGAAGTACGAATGCTCGACAGTGGTTACGCCAGGGAAATCCGCTCGCTTCTGTATAACGCCTATCGACACGAACCGACCTTCGCTTATTTGTTCGAGGCTGATCGCCCCGGCTACGAGCAGCGTGTTCGCGCAACCGTGCGCGAGCTGGTCAATCAGCACTTGCTGCAGGACCAACCGGCGTTGGGGTTGTTGCTCGATGACCGGCTGATTGCTGCCGCGCTGATCGCGCCACCACAGCGTCGACTGGACATCACCGAAAGCTGGGCGTGGCGAATGCGCATGCTGCTTACTGCAGGCTTCCGCTGTACACGGCGCTATCTTGATTACCACGCTGCGGTGCTGGGTTGTCTGCCACCAGGGAATTTCCATGTGTTGCCGCTGATGGCGGTCCATCCCAAGTGCCAGGGACAACACTATGGAGAACAGCTGCTCGAAGCGTTGCACAACTGGTGTGCCGCGGACGCCGCATCGGAGGGCCTGGTGATCGACACCGGCAACTCACGCTACCTCAACTTCTACGCACGTCAGGGTTATGAAGACATCGGCCAGGTAGCCATCGGTCCGGTGGTCGAACATGTGTTCTTCCATCCGGCGCCGCGACAGGTCGAGGCATCCAGCGGTTAGAACGAATTTTGCGCAGGGGCGACAGTCGTACTGATGTTGTCCAAAGAAGTGCTCCCATGCTTTTGCCTAACGCTGCATATGCCGTGCTACACGTATCGCCACCTGGCCAACGCCTAGTGCGCAGCGTGCTAGCATCCCTGGCCATGCCTATTCGTATCCTTCGCCGAACCTTTCCGGCGGGCCTCTTCTTGTGCTGTGCATCTACGGTGTACGCCGCTGAACTTGACGTCCAAGTCACGCCATCCAACAGTGCGCTGCGTGAAAACGTCGAGAACTACATCGGCGAACTGGGCGATCGCAACGAAGAAGAGTTGCTGCGTTACAGCCGCATTGCTCAGGAGCAGGCGAACAAAGCGCTGCAGGCGTTGGGCTATTACCACGCCGTTATCGAAACCAGGGTCGCTGATGGGGAAGTTCCCCGATTGACGCTGCGAATCAAGCCCGGCGAGCCAGTTCGCCTGCGTGATGTCACGTTGCAGGTCAACGGGCCGGCCGCCGAGCTGCAAGCGTTTCGAGTGCCGCGCAACACCTTGAAGCCAGGCGCCGTGCTCAATCATGGGCAGTACGAAGCGGTCAAGCAACGGATCCTCAACCAGGCCTCACGCTATGGGTTTTTCGACGGACGCTTCGAGCGCCAACGGCTGGCGATCAACCCTGATACGAACGCCGCCGACGTAGAACTGGTGTTCAACAGCGGGCCACGCTACGTGCTCGGGGATGTGGGTTTTGAAGGAGACTCGCCTTTTGATCCGGACTTGCTGGAGCGCATGGTGCCGTTCGATCCCGGCACGCCGTATGACTCGGAACTGATCGCCGAACTCAACCAGGCGATGCAGTCCAGCGGCTACTTCGAAGGCGTCCGGGTCGATGCCAACCCGGCTAACGCCGACCAGCAACGCATTCCCGTTGCGGTGCAGCTAACGACGCGAGAGCCGCGCACGCTCGGACTTGGTTTGGGCTACTCAACCGATGTCGGCCCGCGAATACGTTTCGACTTTACCCGCCATTGGGTCAACCCCCAGGGCCACAGCTATGGCATCGAGTCCGAACTGTCCGCGCCGCGGCAGAACATCGGTCTGTTCTATGACGTACCGCTGGACCCACCGTTGACCGACAAACTGCGCTATGCGGCCGGCTATCAATACGAAGAGCTGAGTGATAAGGACAGTCTTAGTCGTCTATTGACGGTTGGGCCAGAGTGGCACCGCCGACTGCCCAGCGGTTGGCAGCGCGTCTGGGCGTTGAAGTGGCGCCATGAGCAGTACGAGCTGGGCGATGATTCGGGTGTCAGCACCTTGTTGATGCCAGGTGTGTCTTACAGCTTTCTGCGCAGCGACAACCGCCTCGATCCCAGCCATGGCTATCGCTTGAGGTTCGAACTGGGGGCGGCGAAGGAGGGCGTGTTCTCGGACGCTGATCTGGTTCATGCCAACGCGACGGTCAAGGGGCTGACCACGCTGGGTGCCCGGCATCGTTTTTTAGGTCGGGTGGAAGTGGGCGGGAACTGGACTGACGAATACACCAACGTGCCGCCATCGCTGCGCTATTTTGCCGGTGGTGACCAAAGCGTGCGGGGTTACGACTACCAGAGCCTGTCGCCGACCAACTCGGATGGCGACCGAATCGGCGGACGTTATCAGCTCGCGGTCAGCGCTGAATATCAGTATTCACTGACCGAGAAATGGCGCCTGGCGACCTTTGTCGATCAGGGTAATTCGTTCAACTCGATGGAGTTGCCAAGTCTCAAAAGCAGCGTGGGCGTCGGTGTTCGATGGGTTTCGCCAGTCGGGCCGATTCGCGTTGACCTCGCTCATCCGCTGGACGGCGAGGGCGGAGTTCGCCTGCACTTTTCCATGGGGCCAGAGCTTTGAGGCGTAGTGCGAAAATCGTCAGTGGGTTGTTGTTGGCCATACTGGCGCTGCTGCTGGTGGTCGTTTTGACGGTCTTGCTGGTGCTCGGAACGAACACGGGCAGCCGTTGGACGTTGAGCAAAGTGCCTGGGCTGCAGCTTGAGGCATTCACGGGTCGCCTCGGTGGTCACTGGCAGGCGGATCGTCTGGTCTGGGAACAGGCGGGTCGCCGGGTCGAAGTGGCGTCGCCGCGCATGAACTGGTCGCCCAGTTGTTTGCTGAGCAAGGCCCTTTGTATTGATGAGCTGGTCACCGGCGATATCGATCTCACTTTTCCTCCTGCTCCGAAGGACGAAGCAGCCAGCGAACCCTTCAATCTTCCAGATCTCGATTTACCACTCGAGCTGCGTCTTGACCGCGTCGATATCGGCGCGATCAATCTCAACGGCGTTCAACAGATGCAGGGCGCGGAGTTGCAGGCGGACTGGGACGAAGAGGGCCTGGTCGTTCGAATGCTGGAGGTTCGCCGTCAAGATGTGGCAATTGAACTTTCGGGCCGGTTGCAGACCAGAGCCGACTGGCCACTGGCGCTAAGTGGCACCGCGGCGATTCGCTCGCCAAACGAGCAGCCCTGGGCAGTGAAGTTCGAGGCCGACGGCGAGTTGCGTGAGCATCTCATGGTCGACGTGCAAAGCCAGGGCTATCTGCAGGCCAAGCTCAGCGGATGGGTGAGGCCTCTGGAACCGGAGTTACCAGCGAACCTGCTGCTGGCGGTGGAGCGTTTCAAGGCCGCCCCTGCGCTGCCCGATGCCTTGCGCCTGGAGGCGCTTGAGCTGACCGTTAAAGGAGACATGGAACAGGGCTATCGCCTGGTGGGCGATGGAAGCCTGCAGGGCGAGGGCGGTCCGGTGGCTCTTGCACTCAAGGCATTGGTCGATTTGGCCCATGCCGATATCGAAACCCTCACATTGACTGCCGGCGAGCAGCAACACGTTGATCTGAACGGCCGGATCGATTGGCACGAGGGGCTGGATGCTGAGGCGCAGCTGGCCTGGCGTAACTTCCCCTGGCGCCGGCTCTATCCCGACATCGAAGAGCCTCCCGTGACACTGCGAACCCTCGACGCGCAGATCCAGTACGACGATGGCAGTTACCTGGGCAATTTCAACGCGGCGCTGACCGGTCCCTCCGGCGACTTCACGTTGCAAAGCCCAGTCAGTGGTGACCTTGAAATCGTTCATCTGCCGCAGCTGCAACTGCAGGCTGGACAGGGCAAGGCCGAAGGAAATCTCAGCGTCGGGTTCGCTGATGGAGTCGATTGGACGACCCGTCTCGAGCTGAGCGAACTCGATCCGTCTTACTGGGTCGCAGAGCTGCCGGGAACCATCGGCGGCACGCTCAGTAGTAGCGGCGCCTTGCGAGAGGACAATCTGCAAGCCGACGCCGCCCTCGATTTGAATGGCACGTTGCGCGAGCAGACGCTCAGGTTTCAACTGCAGGCGAGCGGTGAGAATACGACTTGGAGTCTGCCGGCGATCGATTTGCGTCTGGGCGACAACCGCATTCAGGGGAATGGCCTCTGGGCCGAGACGCTTGAGGCGAACCTGGCCATTGATCTGTCACGTCTCGGCCAGCTCTGGCCTGATTTGAACGGCAGAATGACCGGAAACCTTGACCTGTCGGGCACGCCGGACGCACCGCAGGGAAAGCTTGTGCTGAGTAGCACCGGTGTCGCGTTTCAGGACAATCGAGTCGATCAACTGCAAATGACCGCGAGCCTGTCCCAGGGCGAGCGTGGCCAGCTTAGCCTCGACGCGAAAGGCTTACAGTCTGGAGCAACTGATATCGGCGAGTTGCAGCTGAGCGCCGAAGGCACGCCAGCAGCACATCAGGCCAGACTGCAGCTGCAGGGCCCCTTACTCGACCTGTCGCTGGCGTTGGCCGGCGGGCTTGAAGGAGGCGATTGGCGGGGTCGGTTGATGGAAGCCGAGCTGGATGCCCAGGGACAGCAATGGGCACTGCGCGATCCCGCGTCGCTGCAGCGATTGGCGAGCGGCAAGATCACCTTCGGCGCGCATTGCTGGGCCTCGGGTCAGGCCACGCTGTGTGCCGATGACCAGCAACTGCAACCTGACCCGCAGTTGCGCTATCGCCTGCGCGACTTTCCGCTTGAGTCGCTGGCCGAATACCTGCCGGACAATCTGATCTGGCAGGGCGAAGTCAATGCTGATCTAGCGCTGGATCTGCCGAGCGCGGGTCCAAGCGGGTCTATCCGTGTCGACGCCGGTCCTGGCATGTTGCGCATGCGCGATGGCGAGCAGTGGCTCGATTTTCCCTATCAGACCTTGTCACTGAACAGCCAGCTGACGCCGAAACAGGTCGACAGCAGGTTGAACTTCGAGGGCGGGGATCTCGGCGATCTGGATGTTCGACTGCAGGTGGACCCTAGCGGCGAGGTCAAGCCGATCTCTGGCAATTTCGTGTTAAGCGATTTCGATCTTTCCGTTATCCGGCCTTTCGTTGCGCAGGTCGAGCGGCTTGACGGCCAACTGAATGGCAATGGTCAGATTTCGGGCACGCTGCGGAAGCCGCAGATCAACGGAGAGCTGAGGCTCACTGATGGCGAGATTGCCGGCGCCGAGCTGCCGGTCAGCTTCGAGCAACTGCAGGTCACCGCAGTCATCGACGGCGAGCGGGTCCGTGTCGATGGTGACTGGCGCAGCGGCGAGCAGGGCCAGGGACAGATTGCGGGAACGATTGATTGGGCGCAGGCGCTGGACCTCGATCTGCGTATCAACGGCAGTCAATTGCCTGTGATCGTCGAACCCTATGCTGAGCTCGAAATTGCGCCCGATCTGCGCATTCAGTTGGCTGGTGAGCAGTTGGCCGTAAGCGGGAAGCTTCGGGTGCCCCGCGGCGAAATTACTGTCCGCGAGCTACCACCCTCAACGGTGAAGGTGTCAGAGGATGCGGTTATCGTTGGCGCCGAAGCGCAAGAGACAAAGCCCCCCTTGGCGATTCGCATGGATGTGGACGTCGAAGTCGGGCAGGACAGGCTGCGCTTTTCCGGCTTCGGCCTTACGGCGGATCTTGCCGGCTACCTTCACATAGGTGACGACTTCGATGCGCGCGGGGAGCTCAGCCTCAACAAGGGCCGTTACCGCGCCTACGGCCAGCGTCTGACGATCCGTCGCGCCCGGTTGTTGTTCACCGGTGTGCTGTCGCAACCCTACTTGGATATCGAAGCCATTCGGCGTATCGAAGACGAGAATGTCATTGCTGGGCTGCGTATTACCGGCAGTGCAGAGCAGCCACGCGTCGATGTATTTGCCGAGCCTGCGATGAGTCAGGAGCAGGCATTGTCGTATCTGGTACTTGGCCGGCCCTTGGGCGCCGAGACGGGTGACAGCAACCTGCTGGCCCAAGCGGCCCTTGGACTCGGCTTGGCCGGCAGTGCGTCGATTACCGGCAACGTCGCGCAACGCCTGGGTATCGAAGACTTTCAGCTGGACACTGAGGGTAGCGGCACAGACACCAGCGTGGTGGCGAGCGGGAAGCTGTCCGATCGGTTGACGTTACGTTACGGCGTTGGGGTATTCGAGCCTGCTAATACGGTCGCTTTGCGCTATCAGTTGACCAAGCGGATTTTCCTTGAGGCGGCCAGCGGACTCGCCAGTTCGCTGGACGTGTTCTATAGACGCGATTTCTGACTATTAGCTAACCAAAAACCATCGCTTATCGGCTGGCTTTGACGCTGTTGTGGGCTACGCTGGAAGGCTTCCGTATGCGGCTATCTGGGGTGCGATCACAAGCTGACCCGTCGGTCGTTCGTGTGCGCTCAGCATCCGCTGTGGATCATGCATAAGGGTGTGGCGCCAAGTACAGAATGTGGTGGTAGGATCGCTCGGTCGCTCCTTGCATGGCGGCTGATGCAAGGCTCTAGCACGAGTCTTGCAGGTTGTCGGTAACGCTCCGGACATTGAAGTCGGGGTATTACCGGGTCGTTCGGGCTGCAGTTGAACATGCGTACTCAACCCGCCGTTCAGTGCTCGTACCGATTCGGCCCGCTCGGGCAAGGATGTCTAACATAATCAATAAGGGTGCCTTGAATGGAATTCCTGCAAAACCTGGTTAATAGCGTCAACGGTCTCGTCTGGGGACCGCCCATGCTGGTACTGATCCTCGGTACTGGTTTCTTTCTTATGGTCATGCTCAAGTTCATGCCATTGGCGCGTATCGGCACGGGCTTTGCGCTGATCTGGCGCGGACGTGCCAAAGGCGATGAGGAAACAGGTGAGATCAGCCCTTTTCAGGCGTTGATGACCTGCCTGGCCGCTACCGTGGGTACCGGTAACATTGCGGGCGTCGCGACGGCGATCTTTCTCGGCGGTCCGGGTGCGCTGTTCTGGATGTGGTGCACGGCACTTGTAGGGATGGCGACCAAGTATTGCGAGGTGGTGCTGGCAGTGCATTACCGCGAGAAGGATGATCGTGGTGAGCACGTCGGTGGACCGATGTATGCCATCAAGAATGGCTTGCACAAGCGCTGGCTTTGGCTGGGTGGCGCCTTTGCCATCTTTGGCGGTCTGGCTGGGTTCGGCATCGGCAACATGGTCCAGGTAAACAGCATGGCGCTGGCGCTGGAGTCGACCTTCTCGGTACCGCTGTGGCTGACCGGTCTGGTCACAATGCTGTTCGTGGGGCTGGTCATTCTAGGGGGCATCAAGCGTATTGGTGCAGTGGCTGCTGCCCTGGTGCCGTTCATGTGCGTTGCGTATGTCATCGCCGGCATCGTCGTGCTGGTGGTGCATGCCGCTGAGATTCCCGCCGCGTTCGAGCTGATCTTCACCCATGCCTTCTCGCCGATCGCTGCCACTGGCGGCTTTGCCGGCGCGGCAGTGATGGCCGCAATTCGCTTCGGTGTGGCGCGGGGCATCTTTTCCAACGAGGCGGGACTGGGTACAGCCGGTATCGCACAGGCTGCCGGTACGACCAAGAGCTCGGTACGCTCGGGGCTTATCGGCATGATGGGTACCTTTATCGACACCATCATCATCTGCTCGATCACCGGTCTAGCGATCATCTGCTCAGGTGTCTGGACCGGTGGCGAAAGCGGGGCGGCACTGTCCGCTGCAGCCTTCGAATCGGCCATGCCCGGTGTTGGTGCCGCGCTGCTGACGATCGCGCTGGTTGTGTTCGCTTTCACCACCATCCTTGGCTGGAGTTATTTCGGCGAGAAATGCTGGGAATTTTTGGTCGGCACCAAGGCGATCTGGCCGTTCCGCATCATCTGGGTCTTGGCTGTGCCGTTCGGTGCAATCGCCCAGCTCGATTTCGCCTGGTTGTTGGCAGACACCCTGAATGGTCTGATGGCAATTCCCAACCTTGTTGCACTGTTGCTGCTGAGCCCTGTGGTAGTCAAGTTGACCAAGGAATACTTCGCCCGAAACCAGGCAGCCTGATAACCCGGGCCGTTGCGATGCGCGCGGCCCATGACTGAGAGGAATTAGACATGACTGAAGTAACCCTGAAAGGCAATCCGATTCAGGTTGCCGGTAACTTTCCGCAGGTCGGCCAGAAGGCCGCGCCGTTCAGCCTGGTAGGTGGCGATCTATCCGATGTGACGCTTGCCAGCTTTGCGGGCAAGCGCAAGATCCTGAACATCTTCCCGAGTATCGATACGCCGACTTGTGCGACCTCGGTGCGCAAGTTCAATGCGCAGGCCAACGAACTGGCTAATACCGTGGTCCTATGCATCTCTGCTGACTTGCCCTTCGCGCAGAAGCGATTCTGCGGCGCTGAAGGGCTAGAGAATGTCATCAATCTCTCGACCATGCGCGGACGCGAGTTTCTTGAGCAGTACGGCGTTTTGGTTGCAAACGGCCCACTAGCCGGTGTCTCGGCTCGTGCTGTTGTGGTACTGGACGAGCAGGATCAGGTGCTTCACAGCGAGCTGGTCGCCGAGATCGGTAGCGAGCCGAACTACGACGCAGCGATTGCGGCGCTTAACTAAGCTCTGCCGATAGGAAGCGGTGCAACGCCGCTTCCTTTGCTTCTGGATATTGGCGACAAAAAAAAGCCGATTCACCCCTTGTTTTTGCCATTAATCAATTGGCTCAATCGCTCTGCTGACGCTTAGCTTTCAGGTAGCTGGTTTTTGCTAACGCAACCGTGTTTTGCCTCACCGACAGGCCAGATTTAAAGCGCCGTTAAATCTTTTTCTGTCGTTGCGGTCAGAGCATCGTTGCCCATTGAATGGATTCGCTTATGTCTACCTCGCAGATTAAGAAAAAGATCGGTGTATCCGGCACAGGGATGATTGCCCACTGCTTTATTCGGCTAATCAAGCAGCATTATCAGGATCTTGAAATCTCGCGAGTCCTGACCCGTCGCCCGTTAAACTCCTTTACTGATTTCCCGCTTCCTGAGCGACTCACCAATTCTATTGACCATCTGATTGATGGTGCAGACCTGATCGTGGAATGCAGCGGCGATGTATTTCATGGCACCGAGGTCATTGAACGTGCTTTCGAAGCGGGTCTGCCGGTGGTGACAATCAACGCTGAGCTGCAGGTCACCACGGGGTCGTACCTGGCTGCAAAAGGCTTCATCACCGAGGCCGAGGGGGACCAGCCGGGTTCATTGGCTGCCCTTCATGAAGAGGCCTTGATGATGGGCTTCAAACCGTTGGTCTACGGCAATATGAAGGGCTATCTAAACCACAACCCTTCGGTCGAGGACATGAGGTACTGGGCAAAGCGCCAAGGCATAAGCGTAGACCAGACCACTTCTTTCACGGACGGCACCAAGGTACAGATCGAGCAGGTCATTGTCGGCAACGGCCTCGGCGCGACCATTACAAAGCAGGGCTTGGAAGGCCTGGCTTCGACCAATCTGACTGAATCCGGCAATCTGCTCGGTATGATGGCCGAACGGTTAGGGCAACCCTTCGTCGATTACGTGATCCCCTCCGGATATTCCGCTGGCGGAGTGTTTATGGTCTGTCGCCATGATGACGACCAGCGTGCCGCTATCGAGTATTTCAAGCTTGGCCCTGGTCCTTATTACACGCTGGTGCGCCCGTTCCATCTCTGTTCGCTCGAAGTCGGCAAAACCGTGCGTCGAGTGCTCGGTGGTGGCGGTGTACTGTTGAACAACTCCATCGCACCAACCCTCGGCGTGGGGGCAATTGCCAAGCGAGCCATGCGCCCAGGTGAGTTGATCGAGCGGGGTATCGGTGGATTCCAGTTTCGCGGCGAAGCATTGAAGCTCGACCAGCATCCGGATCACGTTCCGATTGGCCTACTGCGCAAGACGGCCCTGCGGCGCGCGGTCGAACCCGGTCAGCTCATTACCTTCGATGACATCGATATCCTGCCCAGCCGTGCGCTGGACATCATCATGCAGCAACGTGCTCCGACTGCAAAGATTCAGCAGAAGCCCTCGGTGGACCATCAGCGGCCAGAATTGGCCGCGATAGGTGGCTGACCCGTGAAGGGCTGTACCGGTGAAGTGTTCGAATTAAGCGTGCGGAGCTAAACCATGCTTGAAAACAGACGATCTCGATGACCGCGATTGCCTGTTTTCACGGGTCTACTCGAACTCTCCATGTGCCTGATTGGGCAGGCCGGCTGACCTAGACCGCATAACCCAGTATTCGAGGCAGCCACAGCGCGATTTCAGGAAAGACTGCCACCAGGATGAGCGCGCTGCCCATCACCAGAACGAACAGCATGGCCCAGCCGACCGTTTGCTCCAAGCGGATTTTGGCAACCTCGGCGGTGACCAGCAGGTTTATCGCTACGGGAGGGGTGAACTGCCCGATGGCAATGTTCATTGCCAGTAATATGCCGAACCACACCGGATTCCAGCCGAAGTGTTGCATCACGGGAATCAGGATCGGCATCAGGATTAGATAGATGGAAATCGCATCCAGCAGCATCCCGGCCAGCAGCACTGCGATCATCACCAGGATCAACAGCACCGCACTGTTGTCAGATAGCGATATGAGCCATTCGGCCAGATGGCGGAAAGTACCCAGCATGGTGCCGGCCCAGGCGAATATCCCGGCCAGCGCGATGATCAGCATCACTACACCTGAAACCACTGCGGCCTCGCCGCAGAGCCGCCACAGGTTCCGCCAGTCCAGCTCGCGTGTAACGAACAAGCCGATGACCACGCCATAGGTCACGCCGGCCACTGCGGCTTCGGTGGGGGTAAACAGGCCGCTGCGCAAACCGCCTAGAATCAAAACGGGGGCGAAGAGTGCCGGTAAGGCTTGACGAAAGCTTTCACCAAGCGGCGGGCGTTCAGCCCCTTCCGGGTTCTCCCAGCCGTAACGGCGCGCCAATAGCCAGGCCGGTAGCAGCAACACGAGGCCTGCAATAATTCCCGGGAAAAGGCCGGCTGCAAACAGCGCTCGTAGGTCGACGCCAGGAACCACGATGGAATAGAGAATCAGCGCAATGGACGGTGGGATCAGAATCGCCGTCGAGGCGGACGCGGCTATCAGCGTTGCCGAGAATGGCTTGGGATAGCCAGCGCGAGTCATGCTCGGCAGCATCACCATGGCAACCGCCGCCGCATCGGCCGGGCCGGAGCCACTCATACCGCCCATGATCAGGCAGACCAGAATTGCGACCATCGCTAGACCGCCATGGCGTGGACCGATCAAGGCCTGAGCGAAGCGCACCAGACGCAGCGCCACGCCCGATTTTTCGAATACCAGGCCGGTAAGGATGAACAGCGGAATCGCGATCAATGGGTATTTGGCGACGCCGTTGTAGGTGTTGGTACCAAGCGTGGCAAGCATATCCGGTGAAAGGCCAGCGACGATGCCAAGGGCGCCGGAGAGCGCCAGGGAAAACGCAACCGGTACGCCAATCAACAAAAACAGCAGGAAGCTGGCAAGCATCCAGAGGTCAGGGCTCATCGGTGAGCCTCCCGCGCAATCGATCGATCGTCATTTGGGTCAAACGCACAACCATCAGCAGTGCGAGCAGTGGCAGCCAGACCACGTACCACCAGTTCGGCAGCCCGAGTCCGGGTGATTCGGATTCCCACTGGTATTCCTCCAGTGCGAACTGTCCGCCGTACCAGAGCACCATGCCGAGCACCGATACGCTGGCCAACCACTGCAGCCAGATCAGCGGAGTACGCAGGCGCGGAAACAATCGCTCGGCAAAACTGATGCGGATGTGGCGGTTGCTGCGCATGGCTACCGACGCGCCGCCGAATGTGAGAATTACAAGGAGAAAAACGGAGATTTCTTCGGTAAAGGCGAAGGAGGCATCGGTGAAATAGCGCACCACCACATTGGCCAGGCTGATCAGGCTGATGACCACCAGCGCCAGGATAGCCAGCACGCGCTCAAGGCGCGCGTCCTGTCGATTATTCATGAATTTCCTCGACGCCCGGCTGCATCATGCCGCCGGGCTGAACGGTTTTACTTTGCCACGGCGGTGCGGGCTGCTTCGACCAGCTCGGCACCAATCTTCGACGTCCACTTATCCTGCACGCTGCGAGTCGCGTCGGCGAACGCCTGTTGCTCGGCCTCGCTCAGTTCGGTGACCTCAACGCCGCGTGCGCGGATGTCTTCCAGGCGCTTGGCCTCGCTGTTGCGCGACAGCTCGATTTCCCACTTACCGGCGTCTATCGCGGCCTGACGCAGCAATTCGCGGTCGGCTTCGGGCAGTTCCTTCCAGACGCGCTGGTTGACAGCGAAGATCAACGGGTCGGCCATGTAATGCCAGAGCGTCAGATATTTCTGTCCGACCTGATCGACCCGGGCCACATCGAATACGGATAGCGGGTTTTCCTGGCCATCAACCGCGCCGGTGGTCAATGCGGGTTTGGCGTCTGCCCAGCTCATCTGGGTCGGATTGGCGCCCAGTGCGGTGAAGGTGTCTTGAAAGAGGGGGGAACCTACTACACGGATCTTCAGGCCTTTCAAATCGGCGGGCGTCTTTACGAGCTTGACCGAGTTGGATATCTCCCGGAAACCATTCTCACCCCAGGCCAGAGGAACGATGCCGCGCTTCTCAATGGCGGCGAATGCTTGCTCGCCGGCATTCCCCTGCGTGATGGCGTCGAGGTCGGCGCTGTCTGCCATCAGGAAGGGTAAGGAGAAGAGGTTGAGCTCCGGAACTTGTGGCGACCAGTTGATGGTCGATCCGACAGCCATGTCGATCAATCCGGAACGCATCGCGGAGAATTCCTTGGTCTGGTCGCCCGCGACCAGTTGTGCGTTGGGGTATACACGCAGGGTGATTTCGCCGTTTGAGCGCTCCTCAACCAGGTCAGCCCACTTCTGGGCGGCCTGGCCCCACGGGAAGGCGTCGGAAAGCACAGTGGAAACGGAGTATTCACGAGCCGAAGCGGCGAAGGTGGCAGAGAGCGCAACGGCGGCAGTCAGCGCAGTTAAGCAACGAGTCAATTTCATGAGGCGTCCTTGTTCGGATCGGTCTTTTGGTTGTTATTGACGAACGGTCGAGCACCGACAACAGCGATCGGCTTAGTGATGGCAGGTGAGCCATCGAAACGCGCGGGTGGCGCGAAGGACGCGGCAGGCTGCCGACGGTAGGAAGCAGCAAAACTCGCAAGGCGTCACAAGAGTGCCAGCCTTGTGGGCCGGCGCCAGGCCAGCCGAATAAGCTGGTCGTACAACTATCGCAGATGGCGGCAACGAGTTCCATCGCCGGGGCCTTCGGTCGTTGCGCAGGTATTGTCACGCATCGCGCAACAGGTCGTGCGCGTTAAGCAAGCTGAAGGCGATTTCCGGGCGCTTTTCCAGGCCGCGACGGATCGCCGCCGGGATCGACTGCCGGGTCTTGCGGCACAAGCCTGGCAACTCCTCAATGTCAATGTGGATGCCGCGCATGCTGCGCACTTCGTTGAAGCCCGGTGCGATATGAAGGCGAACCCCGAGCTGTTCGTAGATTCGTCGCTGCATGCGCTCAAGATCAGCTAGGTCTTCCAGATTTTCCAAGCGGTAAAGCAAGCGGTTCTCCTCCTGGCGGGTCAGCCGGAGGATGCGCAGGTCACTGCTGCTGGACGCTTCGAGCAACTGATCGCGCCCGCAGATGCAGGTGGCAGGCGGGCAGGGCTGACGTATTGGCACGGGAGCGTTCATGGGCTGGTCATAGACATGATCGTTGAGGTGTTAAATATCTCGCAGCCGAAGCGGCCCAACACTTAGCGATTTATTCTGGCTCAGACAATGCTCTTCAATACCCGACCTTGTCTGGAAGAGGTAACAGGCGTAACAGCTGTCTGCAGACGGGGCCGGAACCCGCAAGCGCTCTCTTCAGTTATATCGCCCACCAGTCCCGCCAATACTGAACCTGCCCGCACCGATCAGAGCGACGGCGATTGACCCAAATAGAAACATGCCTTGAAGCTCAAGGGCCCAGCCACCCATTTGGCCGAGCGAGAACAGCTCCTGTAGATGGGCGAGTCCAAATGCGACGAGCATATTGCCTGCTATGAGCAACGCACCAATTCGTGTGAATACGCCGAGAATCACCAACGCCGGCGCAATTACCTCACCTATATATACGCCATAAGCGAAAAAAGCGGGCAGCCCATGACTGGCTAGCATGCCTGCGATCCCATCGATACCGTTCTGCAGCTTGAAAAGGCCATGCAGGAGAATAAGCACACCCAGCGAAACCCTTAACACCAGCTTTCCCAAATCATCGGCCATGGTTCATTCACCCTTCATGTTCAGGATCGGTAGCCGCGCAAATAGAAGATAGACCACTCACGCTGGCGCTGCACTGGCAACCCTCTGTAGAAGGCGCGGTAGGCGGGCTGCTTTGCCCATCCGCGCTGGGTGAGTGCGTCGGTCGCGATCCCGTTTTTTGAACAGCGTTAGCGACGCCGTTTACAGCTGGCAGCGTTTGGCGTTTCGACAGCTATAAACTAACCCCGCGCGACTCTGTTTTCTTGTGCCTGATCAGCGGGGTGACTTCTCCGATACGAGCCACTAGAATGCTTGCCCATTCTGGGGCCGGAATGCCGGCTTATGTCTGTGCAACGAGGAAAATCCATGCAAGTTTCTGTTGAAAGCACCTCCGCTCTTGAGCGCCGCATGACCATTGGCGTGCCGGTCGAGCGCATCGAGACCGAAGTCAACAAGCGTCTGCAACAGACCGCCAGCCGTGCAAAGATCCCAGGCTTCCGTCCCGGCAAGGTGCCGATGAGCGTCATCCGCCAGCGTTACGAGGCCGCTGCACGCCAGGAAGCATTGGGTGACCTTATTCAGGCAACCTTCTATGAGGCTGTCGTTGCCGAGAAGCTGAACCCGGCTGGCGCTCCGGCGGTCGAGCCTAAGGTGTTCGAAAAGGGCAAGGATCTGGAGTACGTCGCAACGTTTGAAGTGTTCCCTGAATTCAAAGTTGCCGGTTTGGACGATATCGAAGTCGAGCGTCTGCAGGCTGAAGTAGCCGATGCTGACGTAGACAATATGCTTGAAATCCTGCGCAAGCAGAACACCCGTTTTGAAAAGGTTGATCGTGCTGCCGAAGACGGTGATCAGCTGAATATCGATTTCGTTGGAAAGATTGACGGTGAAGCTTTCGCTGGCGGATCGGCGCAGGGTACGCAGCTTGTTCTGGGCTCCGGTCGTATGATTCCTGGCTTCGAGTCCGCACTGGTTGGTGCCAAGGCAGGCGAAGAGAAAGTCATCAATCCGACCTTCCCCGAGGACTATCAGAATCTAGATCTGGCAGGGAAGACAGCTGAATTCACTGTTACTGTCAACAGCGTAGAGGCTCCGCAACTGCCGGAGCTGAACGACGAATTCTTCGCTCAGTTCGGCGTGCAGGAAGGTGGTCTTGAAGGCTTCCGTGCTGAAGTCAAGAAGAACATGGAGCGCGAGCTGCGCCAGTCTATCAAGACCAAGGTCAAAAACCAGGTCATGGAAGGTCTGGTTAGCGCCAACCCGATCGAAGTGCCAAAAGCCCTGATCGACAACGAAGTGAACCGTCTACGTGTTCAGGCCGTTCAGCAGTTCGGCGGCAATATCAAGCCTGATCAGCTACCTGCTGAGTTGTTCGAAGAGCAGGCCAAGCGCCGTGTCGTGCTGGGTCTGATCGTTGCTGAGGTGGTCAAGCAATACGAGCTGAAGCCAGACGATGCACGCGTTCGCGAACTGATCGAGGAAATGGCGTCCGCTTATCAAGAGCCTGAGCAGGTCGTGTCCTGGTACTACAAGAACGATGAGCAGTTGAACGAAGTCCGGTCTGTTGTGCTCGAAGAGCAAGTTGTAGATACTGTTCTGCAGCAGGCTAAAGTGACCGACAAATCGGTCTCCTACGAAGAAGCAGTGAAGCCTGCGGAAGCCCCGCAAGCTGCCTGAGATCCTTCAATCGTTTAATGCACATTCATAAGCCAGCCTCGAGCTGGCTTATGTCTTTGCGGCGTAATATAGGGAGTATCGTTGGACATGTCCGGCAATCCGTTTATGCAAGCACCAGACATTCAGGCCGCCGGCGGCCTCGTGCCGATGGTTATCGAGCAGTCCGCTCGTGGCGAGCGCGCGTACGACATCTATTCCCGCCTCCTCAAAGAGCGGGTGATCTTCATGGTCGGCCAGGTCGAAGACTACATGGCCAACTTGATCGTCGCGCAGATGCTGTTCCTCGAGGCCGAAAACCCAGAGAAGGATATTCACCTGTATATCAATTCGCCTGGTGGATCGGTGACTGCCGGCATGGCTATCTACGACACCATGCAGTTCATCAAAGCAGATGTTTCTACAACCTGTATCGGTCAGGCGTGCAGCATGGGAGCATTCCTCCTGGCTGGCGGGGCCAAAGGCAAGCGATTCTGCCTTCCGAATGCCAGGGTAATGATTCATCAGCCACTTGGTGGGTTCCAAGGGCAGGCGTCGGATATTGATATCCATGCCCGTGAGATTCTTTTCATTCGCGAGCGTCTGAATCAGTTGCTGGCCCACCATACGGGTCAGGATCTGGAAACGATTGAGCGCGACACCAATCGCGACTACTTCATGAGTGCCACACGGGCGCTGGAATACGGGGTTGTCGATGCGGTTCATGAGAAGCGGCAGCTGCCGGTCTAACGCTGGTCTAGGAGGGCGTAGTTAGCGGGCATCCGTCATGTGCGCTTTGCGCGCCCTTGAAAATGCCTGCATTTGCCTTCATCTTGTATTACAAGCCTTCCCCGATTGGATCGATCGAATGACTGACACCCGCAACGGCGAGGATTCCGGCAAGCTGCTCTATTGCTCTTTCTGCGGCAAAAGCCAGCATGAAGTACGCAAGTTGATTGCCGGCCCCTCGGTTTTTATTTGTGACGAGTGCGTCGACCTTTGCAACGACATCATCCGCGAGGAGGTGCAAGAAGCACAGGCCGAGAGCACATCGCAAAAGCTGCCTGCCCCCAAGGAAATTAGCGGCATCCTCGACCAGTACGTGATTGGTCAGGAGCGCGCGAAGAAGATCCTGGCTGTGGCTGTGTACAACCATTACAAGCGATTAAATCAGCGCGACAAGAAGGAAGAAGTCGAGCTGGGCAAGAGCAACATACTGCTCATTGGGCCGACCGGCTCAGGCAAGACGTTACTTGCGGAGACGCTGGCCCGGTTGCTGAATGTTCCCTTCACCATCGCCGACGCTACCACGCTGACTGAAGCCGGGTACGTGGGCGAAGACGTTGAGAATATCATCCAGAAGCTGCTGCAGAAGTGCGATTACGATGTAGAAAAAGCCCAGATGGGTATCGTCTATATCGATGAAATCGATAAGATTTCGCGCAAGTCTGACAACCCGTCGATAACTCGCGATGTCTCGGGTGAAGGCGTGCAGCAGGCGCTGCTGAAGCTGATCGAAGGCACGGTCGCTTCTGTTCCGCCGCAGGGTGGTCGTAAGCATCCGCAGCAGGAGTTCCTGCAGGTAGATACACGAAACATTCTGTTCATCTGCGGCGGTGCGTTTGCTGGCCTTGAGAAGGTTATTCAGGGTCGCTCGACTAAAGGCGGGATCGGTTTCAATGCAGAAGTTCGCAGCATGGACCCGGGCAAGAAGATCGGTGAGTCGCTGCGCTCGGTTGAGCCGGACGATCTCGTCAAGTTCGGTCTGATCCCTGAGTTCGTGGGCCGTCTGCCTGTAATCGCAACCCTTGATGAACTCGACGAGGCGGCGCTGATTCAGATCCTCACGGAGCCGAAGAACGCGCTGACCAAGCAATACAGCAAGCTTTTCGAGCTGGAAGGTGTCGATCTTGAGTTCCGTAACGATGCCCTGAAAGCAGTGGCAACTCGGGCGCTAGAGCGCAAGACGGGTGCCCGAGGTCTGCGTTCGATTCTCGAGGGTGTATTGCTGGATACCATGTATGAGATCCCTTCCCAGAAGGACGTCAGCAAGGTGGTCATCGACGAGAGCGTCATCGAAGGAACATCCCAGCCGCTGCTGATCTACGAGAACAGCGAGCCGCCTGCCAAGGCCGCGCCTGACGCGTGACAGAACAAGGGGCCTCCGGGCCCCTTTGCTTTTCTACCGACTCCTTGTTTTTTGTGTTGCGCGCCCTCATCTTGATCGCCAAGGGTATGAATTTCCCGTTTACCGCCGTATGGCCGTCGTAGAGCTGAATTTATGAAGACAACCATCGAATTGCCCCTTTTGCCGCTGCGCGACGTAGTGGTCTACCCGCACATGGTGATTCCGCTGTTCGTTGGGCGGGAAAAATCCATCGAGGCCCTTGAAGCCGCCATGGCTGGCGACAAGCAGATATTGCTCTTGGCCCAGAAGAACCCTGCCGACGACGACCCAAGCGAAGACGGGCTCTATAGTGTGGGTACAGTCGCGACGGTGCTGCAACTGCTGAAGCTGCCGGATGGCACTGTAAAAGTGCTTGTTGAAGGCGAGCAACGTGGCGTCATCGACCGCTTTTTCGACGTCGAGGACCATTGTCGAGCGGAGGTTGTACTGATCGACGAGTCGGAGATCGAAGAGCGCGAATCGGAAGTTTTTACTCGCAGCCTTCTGAGCCAGTTCGAGCAGTATGTTCAATTGGGTAAAAAGGTGCCGGCAGAGGTGCTTACCTCGCTTGCAAGCATTGACGAGCCGGCGCGTCTGGTTGACACCATGGCCGCGCACATGGCGCTAAAGATCGAGCAGAAGCAGGCGATTCTCGAAATCACCGATCTGCCGGCTCGTGTCGAACATGTGCTGGCCTTGCTTGATGCTGAGATAGACCTCCTACAGGTCGAGAAACGCATCCGTGGTCGCGTCAAGAAGCAGATGGAGCGCAGTCAGCGTGAGTACTATTTGAATGAGCAAATGAAAGCCATTCAAAAAGAGCTCGGCGATATCGACGAAGGCCACAATGAAGTTGATGATCTCAAGAAGCGCATCGAGAATGCCGGGCTGACCAAGGACGCCTATGCCAAGGCGACGACAGAGCTGAACAAGCTTAAGCAGATGTCGCCTATGTCGGCTGAAGCCACCGTAGTGCGGACTTACATCGATTGGTTGGTCAACGTGCCGTGGAAAGCGGCTAGCAAGGTTCGCCTCGATCTCGCCAAGGCTGAGGAGGTGCTGGATACCGATCACTATGGCCTGGAAGAGGTCAAGGATCGAATTCTTGAATACCTCGCGGTGCAAAAGCGTGTAAAGAAACTGAAAGGTCCGGTTTTGTGTCTGGTTGGCCCGCCGGGCGTGGGTAAGACTTCGCTCGCAGAATCGATTGCCCGTTCGACCAATCGTAAATTTGTGCGTATGGCACTGGGTGGTGTACGAGATGAGGCCGAGATTCGTGGACATCGTCGCACCTATATCGGCTCTATGCCCGGTCGGTTGATTCAGAAGATGAGCAAAGTCGGGGTTCGCAACCCACTTTTCTTGCTCGATGAGATCGACAAGATGGGCAACGACATGCGTGGAGACCCTGCATCTGCGCTGCTTGAAGTGCTTGATCCTGAGCAGAACCACAACTTCAACGATCACTATCTGGAGGTCGACTACGACCTGTCCGACGTGATGTTTCTGTGCACCGCGAACTCCATGAACATTCCAGCCCCGCTGCTGGATCGCATGGAAATCATTCGGCTGCCCGGCTATACGGAAGACGAGAAGATCAACATTGCGATTCGCTATCTGGTCCCCAAACAGGTCCAGGCCAACGGGCTGAAGAAGACCGAGCTGCTGTTCGATGATGAGGCTATCCGCGACATCATTCGCTATTACACCCGAGAGGCCGGCGTTCGCGGACTAGAGCGGCAGATAGCGAAAGTATGCCGCAAGGTAGTGAAGGAGCATGCGGCCGATAAGCGCTTTGAAGTCAACGTTACTGCTGAGTCGCTTGAGCACTTTCTAGGCGTTCGCAAATTCCGCTATGGGCTTGCGGAGCAGCAAGACCAGATCGGTCAGGTTACCGGCTTGGCATGGACTCAGGTGGGCGGCGAACTGCTTACCATCGAAGCCGCGGTTGTGCCTGGAAAGGGGCGGCTGACCAAAACCGGCTCATTGGGCGATGTGATGGGTGAGTCGATCACGGCTGCCCTCACGGTGGTGCGTAGTCGCGCTAAAAGCCTTGGTATCGCCGTCGATTTTCACGAGAAGCAGGATATCCATATCCATGTTCCGGAAGGTGCCACACCAAAGGATGGACCTAGCGCAGGTATCGGTATGTGTACGGCACTGGTCTCGGCATTGACCCAGATTCCGGTTCGGGCTGAGGTCGCTATGACCGGAGAAATTACCTTGCGTGGACAGGTGCTCGCTATTGGTGGTTTGAAAGAGAAACTGCTCGCGGCACACCGTGGCGGTATCAAGACGGTGATCATTCCTGAAGAAAATCAGCGTGATCTGAAAGAGATTCCTGACAATATTAAGCAGGACCTGCAGATTAAACCGGTTAAGTGGATTGACGAAGTCCTCCAAATTGCGCTGCAATACGCGCCGGAGCCCTTGCCCGATGCGGCTCCTGATATCGTTGCAAAGGATGACAAGCGCGAGTCTGATTCCAAGGAGCGAATCAGCACGCATTAGTCCGAAAGGCTTTGTTGACACATATTTGGCGGCCTTCATATTAGCCGGCCTTATTGTGTAGTTGCTATTTCGGCATCGCTTCGTTTACACCTAAAAAATTATAGATACGACTCAACAGAAATAAGGGGACTTAGAGTGAACAAGTCGGAACTGATCGATGCTATCGCCGCATCTGCTGATATCCCGAAAGCTGTTGCTGGCCGCGCGCTGGATGCAGTAATTGAATCCGTCACAGGCGCTCTGAAGGCTGGTGATTCCGTGGTGCTGGTTGGTTTCGGTACTTTTGCTGTCAAGGAGCGCGCAGCGCGTACTGGCCGCAACCCTCAGACAGGCAAGCCGATCGACATCGCTGCAGCCAAGATCCCAGGCTTCAAGGCAGGCAAGGCCCTTAAAGACGCCGTTAACTAAGCGTTTTCGATCCGCCAGTTGCCAGTTAGCGCTGGACCTGGCTTGGAGCGGTCATTCGAACTGGCACTGCTTGTTTCGGGCTTGGGGGAATAGGCCCAGCTGCTCCAAAAGCTCCGAGAAGGCGCATCCCTGGATGCGCCTTTCTTTTTATCCGGATTCCGCGCTGCACTGAAAACCGCGCAGCTGACTCCTGGGGGACGCATGCTTCAGAACATCAGGGACAACTCACAAGGCTGGATTGCCAAAACTATCATTGGCATCATCGTGATGCTGTTGGCGTTGACCGGCTTTGACGCCATCTTCAACGCGGCCAGCAATAGCCGTAATGCCGCTGAGGTCAACGGTGAGGAAATCTCACTGGACGAGCTCAACCAGGCCATGAACATGCAGCGTCGCCAACTGGCTCAGCAGCTCGGAGGTAACTTCGATCCATCAATGCTGGACGACAAGCTGGTACGCGAATCATCGCTGCGTGCCCTTATTGATCGAGCGTTGTTGCTGCAGGGCGCCCGCGATGCAGATTTCGCGTTTTCCGAAACAGCGCTTGATCAACTGATCCTGCAGACGCCTGAGTTTGCCGTCGACGGCGTGTTCAATGCCGCACGGTTCGATCAGGTCATTCAGCAGATGGGCTATACCCGGCTGCAGTTTCGTGAGCTGTTGAAGCAGGAAATGTTGATTGGTCAGCTTCGCGCCGGCATATCCGGTTCCGGTTTCGTCACAGATGAGCAGATCGAAGCGTTTGCTCGGCTGGAACTGCAGACACGTGATTTCGCAACAATTACCGTGCCGGCTGAAACCGCCGCGGTTGACGTGAGCAATGACGAGGCGCGCGAGTATTACGAGAAGAATACCGACCGTTTTCGCTCGCCTGAGCAGGTCATCCTCGAGTATCTCGAACTGAACAAGGAGTCATTCTTTGATCAAGTCGAGGTTTCTGAGGAGGATATCAAGGACCTGTATCAGCAGCGCATTGCCAACCTAGCAGAGCAGCGCCGTGCGGCGCATATCCTGATCGAAACCGACGGCAGCGACGACGCGACTGCCAAGGAAAAGATCGACGAGGTTGCTAAGCGTTTGGCCTCTGGCGAGGACTTCTCGGCGTTGGCTAAAGAGCTTTCACAAGATCCAGGTTCCGCGAACGAAGGGGGCGATCTCGGCTTTGCCGGTCCGGGCGTTTATGACCCGGCATTCGAGGAGACGCTCTACGGACTGGAGGAAGGTCAGGTTTCTGCGCCGGTTCGTTCCGACTTCGGCTGGCACCTGATCAAGCTGCTTGGCGTTCAGTCACCAGAGATCCCCACACTGGAAAGCTTGAAGCCGGAGCTGGTGCGCGAACTCAAGGCCCAGCAGGTCGAACAACGTTTTGTTGAAGCTAGCAAGCAGCTCGAGGACACCGCGTTTGAGTCATCTGATCTTCTCCAGCCGGCCCAGGAACTGGGACTTTCAGTGCAAACGACCGAGGCGTTCGGGCGCGAGGGCGGGGCTGGCGTCGCTGCGAATAGGCAGGTTATCCAGGCTGCGTTCAGTGATGAGGTTTTGGTCGACGGCGCTAATAGTGGTGTGATCGAACTGGATCCGGATACCGTCGTTGCGGTGCGTGTAAAAGAGCACCTGCAACCCGAAGTGTTGCCTTTCGACGCAGTGAAGGACGACATCATTGCTCAGCTCAAGAGTAGCAAGGCTGCAGAGCAAGCGCTGGCGAAAGGCGAGCAGCTGATCGCTACGCTGCGTGATGGCGGGCAGGTCGAGCAGCAGTGGCAACCGGTCGAGGCTGCTTCGCGTAGCCAGGAAGGGGTTGAGCCGGCGGTGCTTCAGCAAGTCTTTCGGATGCCAAAACCGGAGGCAAGTGACAAGCCGAGTTACGGCAGTGTGCGTCTGTCTGACGGGGATTTCATCGTGGTTCGTCTAAGCGGTGTAAGCGAGCCAAAAGCCGAACTCTCGGAGGAAGACAAGCAGAACTATCGTCGCTTCCTGGCTTCACGCAGTGGTCAACAGGATTTCGCTGCCTACCGCCAAATGCTGCATGAAAACGCAGAGATCGAGACGTTCTGACTGAACGCTAGCGCAAAAAAAACCCGCATCATATGCGGGTTTTTTTTGGGGCGCTGGATCAGTCTTCCATCGCACCCATCGCGGTGGTGTTGAAGCCGCCGTCGACATAGAGAATTTCACCGCTGATCCCCGATGCCAGATCTGAGCTGAGGAAGGCGCCAGCATTGCCAACCTCGTCAATAGTTACGTTGCGGCGCAGGGGGGTTTGCTTTTCGTTGGCTGCCAGCATCTTGCGGAAGCTCTTGATCCCTGAGGCAGCCAGCGTACGAATGGGTCCCGCAGACACAGCGTTGACGCGGGTGCCTTCAGCGCCCAGGCTGCCGGCGAGGTAGCGAACACCGGCTTCGAGGCTGGCCTTGGCCATGCCCATGACGTTGTAATTGGGCATGGTGCGCTCGGCACCGAGGTAGGAAAGCGTCAGGATGCTGCCATTGCGTCCCTTCATCATTGGGCGTCCGGCCTTGGCCAGCGCAACGAGGCTGTAGGCGCTGATGTCGTGGGCGATGCGGAAACCTTCACGAGTAGTAACCTCGGTGAAATCGCCATCGAGCTGATCACCTGGGGCGAAACCTACCGAGTGGACGATGCCGTCCAGACCGTCCCACTTCTTGCCGAGCTCTTCGAAGACCTTGTTGATCTCCTCGTCACTGGCAACATCGCATGGGAAGCACAACTCTGGGCCCGAGCCCCAGCCAGCGGCGAACTCTTCGACGCGGCCCTTGAGCTTCTCGTTCTGATAGGTGAACGCCAGCTCGGCGCCTTCACGGTGCATGGCCGCGGCGATCCCGGAGGCAATCGACAATTTGCTGGCAACGCCAACGATCAATACGCGCTTACCGGTAAGAAAACCCATGTGCTTTTCCCTCTTCTGGTTGTTCATCAGTGGCTGGAACCATGAAAGCCGATTCCAGCAACTGCTGTGTGTATGGATGTTGGGGAGCGGCAAAGATTGCCTCTGCCATTCCCTGTTCTACGACTTTGCCTTGCTTGACCACCATCATCTGGTGGCTCATCGCCCGTACCACCGCCAAATCATGACTGATGAACAGGTAGGTCAGGTTGTACTTGGCCTGGAGTGAGCGCAGTAGCTCCACCACTTGGCGTTGCACCGTTCGGTCCAATGCCGAGGTCGGTTCATCAAGCAGAATCAGGTCCGGCTTGAGGACCAACGCCCTGGCTATTGCAATTCGCTGCCGTTGACCTCCAGAAAACTCGTGGGGATAGCGGTGCCGACTTTCAGGGTCGAGTCCAACCTCCACCAGTGCATCGATGATTGCTTGTGCTTGTTCCTCGGAAGAACCCAAACCATGGATGCTGAGTCCTTCCCCGACGATCTGTCCCACCGACATGCGCGGGCTCAGGCTGCCGAAGGGATCTTGAAAAACGACCTGCATTTGCCGCCGCAGTGGGCGCACCGCCCGTTGCGACATGGTTTCCAACGCCTGGTTCTGAAAACGGATTTCGCCGCTGCTCGAAATCAGGCGAAGAATAGCCAAACCCAGCGTGGACTTCCCCGAGCCGCTTTCGCCCACAATGCCCAGCGTCTGGCCTTTTGGCAGGTTGAACGTGACGCCATCGACTGCCTTGATATGGTCGACGGTGTGTCTGAAAAGTCCCTTCTTGATAGGGAACCAGACCCGAAGATCATTCACTTCCAGCAGTGTCGGCGCCGACGCTTCGACCGTTACCGGCCCGCCGCTAGGCTCTGCTCCAAGCAGCTCCTTTGTATAGGGGTGCTGCGGTGATCGGAACAATTCCTCGCAAGGTGCTTGTTCGACGACGCAACCACTCTTCATGACACATACATGGTTGGCGATTCGGCGAACCAGGTTCAGGTCGTGGCTGATCAGCAATAGGGCCATGCCCAGGCGCGCCTGAAGCTCCTTGAGCAGCTCAAGTATTTTCAGCTGCACCGTCACGTCCAGCGCCGTTGTCGGTTCGTCGGCAATCAACAACTCGGGTTCGTTCGCCAGTGCCATGGCGATTACCACGCGCTGGCGCTGACCGCCCGAGAGTTCGTGGGGATAGGCTCGGATCCGTTTGGTGGGTTCAGGTATCCCAACCAGCTCAAGCAGCTCAAGGGTGCGGGCCGTAGCTGCCTTGCTGTTGAGACCCTTATGGATCCGCAGCACTTCGTTGATCTGCTTGCCTATGGTGTGCAGCGGGTTGAGCGAGGTCATCGGTTCTTGAAACACCATGGCGATCCGATCTCCACGGATGCCGCGCATGCGTTTCTCGGACGCCTGGAGTAAATCTTCACCTGCATAGCGAATTACACCTGCCGGGTGTTGCGCGATGGGGTAGGGCAGCAGACGCAGGATTGAGTGCGCTGTGACCGACTTGCCCGAGCCGCTCTCACCCACTAGCGCCAACGTCTCGCCTTTGCGGATATCGAAGCTCACGCCCGTCACCACGCGCTGTGCCTGGCCATTGGTAACGAACTCGACCGCCAGATTGCGGACCTCAATAACGTTCTCGGTCATGCTATTTCCTTGGGTCGAAAGCATCGCGAGCCGCCTCGCCGATAAACACCAAAAGGGTCAGCATGATAGCCAGCACCATGAATGCACTGATTCCAAGCCACGGCGCCTGCAAGTTCGACTTGCCCTGTGCCACAAGCTCGCCTAGCGAAGGAGCGCCGGGCGGTAAACCAAAGCCAAGAAAATCCAAGGCGGTCAAGGTGCCGATCGCTCCGGTCAGGATGAACGGCATGAATGTCATGGTCGAAACCATGGCGTTGGGCAAAATGTGGCGGAACATGATGGCGCCGTTGCGCATGCCCAGCGCGCGGGCCGCCCGCACGTATTCCAGGTTGCGACCGCGCAGGAACTCAGCCCTGACGACATCGACCAAACTCATCCAGGAAAACAACAGCATGATGCCGAGCAGCCACCAGAAGTTGGGCTGCACGAAGCTGGCGAGGATGATCAGCAGATAAAGCACCGGTAGGCCGGACCATATTTCCAGTACTCGCTGACCCACAAGGTCGACCCAGCCGCCGTAGAAACCCTGTAGAGCGCCGGCAATCACACCGATAACCGAGCTGATCAGGGTGAGTGTCAGCGCGAACAAAACCGAAATCCGGAACCCGTAGATAACTCTTGCCAGCACGTCGCGCCCCTGGTCATCGGTGCCCAGCCAGTTTTCCCATGATGGCGGAGCGGGGGCAGGCACCTGCAGGTCGTAGTTGATGCTGGAGTGATGAAAAGGAATCGGTGGCCAGATCATCCAGCCGTCCTTCTTCTCGATCAGTTCCTGAATGTAGGGGCCTTTGTAGTTTGCCTGGAGCGGAAACTCGCCGCCAAAGACAGTTTCTGGATAGCGTTTGAACACCGGGACATACCAGTCGCCGTCGAAACGGACCAGGATCGGCTTGTCGTTGGCAATCAGCTCGGCGCCGAGACTCAAGATGAACAATGCCAGGAATACCCAAAGCGACCACCAGCCGCGCTTGTGTGCCTTGAACAGGGCGAAGCGGCGCTGGTTCAACGGTGACAGCGTCATTTCAAGCCTCCCTGCTTTCGAAGTCGATTCTCGGGTCGACGAGCGTATAGGTCAGGTCACCGATCAGCTTGACCACCAGACCGAGCAAGGTGAACAGGAACAGTGTGCCGAAAACGACTGGATAATCGCGATTGATGGCTGCCTCGAAACTGAGCAGGCCAAGTCCGTCGAGGGAAAAAATCACTTCGATCAGCAACGATCCTGTGAAGAACATGCCGATGAAGGCTGATGGGAAACCAGCGATGATAATCAGCATCGCGTTGCGAAACACGTGGCCGTACAGCACGCGATTCTTGCTCAGGCCTTTGGCGCGCGCTGTGATCACGTACTGCTTGTTGATTTCATCGAGAAAGCTGTTTTTGGTCAGTAGAGTAAGTGTCGCAAAGTTGCCGATTACCAATGCCGTAACCGGAAGGGCCAGGTGCCAGAAATAGTCGATGATCTTGCCGGTAAGCGACAATTCATCGAAGTTTCCCGAAGTGAGTCCCCGCAGCGGAAACCAGTTCCAATAGCTGCCACCCGCGAACAGTACGATGAGCAGGATGGCGAAAAGAAACGCCGGTATCGCATAGCCGACGATAATGGCTGAGCTGGTCCATACATCGAATGCGCTGCCATGCCGAGTTGCCTTGGCGATCCCCAGCGGGATCGACGCCAAGTACATGATGAGCGTGCTCCACAGTCCCAGCGAGATCGATACCGGCATCTTTTCTATGATCAGATCGGTCACGCTGGCGTCGCGAAAGAAGCTTTCACCGAAATCCAACCGCAGGTAATTGCTGAGCATGATCCAGAAACGCTCTGGCGCCGGCTTGTCGAAGCCGTACAGGCGTTCGATCTCGGCAATCAGGTCTGGGTCCAGGCCTTGCCCGCCTCGATAGCTATTACTGCCAGTCGCGACCTCGGATCCTCCACCGGCAATCCTGCTGGTTGCGCCCTCGAAGCCCTCAAGCTTGGCGATTGCCTGTTCAACAGGCCCCCCCGGGGCGGCCTGGATGATGATGAAGTTGATCAGCAAGATACCGAACAGCGTCGGGATAATGAGCAATAGGCGCCGGAAAACATACGCGAGCATGCTTATTGCTCCGTCGCACGGGTGGCGCGGGTCTCTGGTCCGGTCGCCGGCTCCTCGCCAATCTGTTCTGGCTCAGGCTTGCTTACATCTGGCTTGTTCCACCAAGTCATCAACCCGACATCGTAGAGGGGTGTGATCTCTGGATGGCCTAGATGACTCCAGTACGCAACGCGCCATGTCTTGATGTGCCAGTTGGGAATCACGTAGTGACCTGAGAGCAATACGCGATCAAGTGCGCGAGTGCGCGTAATAAGCTCGTCTCGCGAATCAGAGGCAATCAGTTTTTCTACCAGCACGTCGATGGCGGGATCTTTTAACCCGATGTAATTGCGGCTTCCCGGATTATCAGCACTCGCCGAGTGCCAATACTCACGCTGCTCATTACCGGGTGAGCTTGATTGGCCGAAGCCGCTGACGATCATGTCGTAATCGCGCGAACGCAACCGATTTATGTATTGCGAGACATCGACGCGGCGGAGCTCCAGTTCGATACCCAAGCTGGCGAGGTTTCGCTTGTAGGGCAGCAGCACGCGCTCGAAATCTGCCTGCACCAACAAGAACTCGAGTTTGACCGGCTTGCCTTCGGCGTCCACCATCTGGTCGTTTTCGATTTTCCAGCCCGCCGCAGTCAGCAGCTCGTAGGCCCGGCGTTGCTGCGCGCGAATGATGCCGTCGGCGTTGGTTTTCGGAAGTTCAAAGGGTTTCTCGAACACCTGATCGGGAATCTGGCCGCGTAGAGGTTCGAGAATATTCAGCTCCTGCTTGCTGGGCAGGCCCGAGGAAGCGAGCTCGGAGTTATCGAAGTAGCTGGTGGTGCGTGTGTAGGCGCCATTGAACAGCTGGCGATTTGTCCACTCGAAGTCGAACAGCAGCCCTAGAGCTTCACGGACTCTGGCATCCTGCAGCCGGTCCCTGCGGGTGTTGAAGATGAATCCCTGCATGCCTTGGGGGTTGTGATTGGCGATATCTTCCCTGATGATCCGTCCATCTCTGACGGCGTCGATATCGTAGGCAGTGGCCCAGTTCTTCGCGCTGGTTTCCAGCCAATAATCAAAATGACCCGCCTTGAAGGCCTGGAGTGCGACGGTGTTATCGCGGTAGTAATCGATGTTGATTTGGTCAAAGTTATAGAAACCTCGATTTACCGGCAGATCCTTGCCCCAATAGTCTTCGACTCGGGCATAACGGACTGAACGACCCGCTTCTGCACGCTCGATGCGGTAGGGACCGCTGCCCAACGGCGCTTCCATGCTGCCAGCGGCAAAGTCTTTTCCTTCCCACCAATGCTTGGGCAGGACGGGCAGCTGTCCGAGAATCAATGGAAGTTCTCGGTTGCCTGCGTGCTTGAAATCAAATCGAACGCGCCGCGAGTCTTCGATCACGGCTTTTTCGACATCAGCGTAGTAACCGCGGTAGTGCGGTGCGCCCTTGCTGATCAGCGTTTCGAAGGAGAACACGACATCTTCAGCTTCAACCGGCTCGCCGTCTTGAAATCGCGCTTCCGGCCGCAAGTAGAACCGCACCCACTCGTTGTTCGGACCCTTCTCGATCTTTTCTGCCAATAGCCCGTAGACCGTGAATGGCTCATCCAGGCTGTTGGTTGTTAGGGTGTCATATACCAGGCCGATATCGTCTGCAGCCACGCCTTTGTTGATAAAGGGGTTGAGCGAATCAAAACTTCCGAAGCCCGCCTGGCGTAGCGTTCCGCCTTTAGGCGCATCCGGATTCACGTAGTCGAAATGAGAAAAGCCCGGCGGATATTTGGGTTTCTCACCGTATAGCGTCAGTGCATGTTGCGGTGCCGCTTCGGCCAGACCGGTGAGCAGGAGGAGGGCGAAGGTGCCCGCGTGTAGAAACAACCGTCGTGTGTTGCTTGTCATTGAGCCTTCTCCAGGTCCTTCAACCACCACGCTCGCAATCCCAGGGTGTAGGGCGGTGTGGTGATGTGGGCGAACCGATTGCGGTATGCCAGACGGTGGTAACTGATGTACCAGTTGGGGATGGTGTAGTGATTCCAGAGCAGCACCCGGTCGATGGCGCGTGCGGCGGCAATCTGCTCTTCGCGGGTCTTGGCTGCGAGCAACTTCTCGATCAGTGCGTCGACGATGGGGTTGGCAATGCCGGCATAGTTGCGACCGCCTTTTACATTCACCTGGCTGGAGTGGAAATACAGCCACTGTTCCAATCCCGGACTGAGGCTCTGCCCCAGCGTTGTCAGAATCATGTCGTAGTCGTATTGGTCAAGCCGCTGCTTGTACTGCGCACCGTCGACGGTTCGCAAACGGGCCGATATGCCAATCCGTGAAAGGTTCTCGACGTAAGGCTGAAGTATCCGCTCCAGCCCTGGATTTACGAGCAGAATTTCAAATCTGAAGGCATGCCCGGCCTTGTCGCGAAGGCCTTCGGGGGTGAGTTTCCAGCCAGCATCCTTAAGCAGAGCCAGCGCCTTGCGCAAGGTATCGCGTGGAATCCCTCGGCCATCGGTTTTCGGCAATTTGAACGGCTCTGTGAAGAGCTGCGCCGGTAGTTGCTCTCGAAACGGCGACAGCAGTAGCCACTCACCGCCTTCCGGCTTCCCGATCGCGGAGAACACACTGTTCGGATAGTAGCTCTCGCTGCGCTGATAGGCACCATAGAACAGCGCGCGGTTGGTCCACTCGAAATCAAACAGCAGACCGAGTGCCTGGCGCACCCTGATGTCTGCAAAGGTCGAACGACGCCCGTTCATGAACAGTGCTTGGGTCTGGGTAGGGATCTCATGCGGAATCTCTGCGCGAATGACATCGCCACGCAGAACCGCCGGAAACTGATAGCCGTTGGCCCAGTTTTTTGCCTGATGCTCGATATAAAAATCGAACTCACCAACCTTGAACGCTTCGAAGGCGACCGTCGTATCGCGATAGAACTCTACGTCGACCTGGCCGAAATTATATTTGCCGCGATTAGCAGGCAGGTCGGCGCCCCACCAATTCTTCACCCGTTCGAAGGTCACTCGACGACCTGGCTGCACATCGCTGATTCGGTAAGGGCCACTGCCCAGTGGCGGCTCGAACGTGGTTGCGCGGAAATCTCGGTCTTTCCAATAGTGTTGCGGCAGTACCGGCAGCTCGCCAAGGCGCATGATCAGCAAAGGCTGGCCTGGTTTGTCGAACACGAAACGGATTCGATGGCGATTGAGTATGTCGACGCGCTCAACGCCCTGCAGATCGGTGCGATAGCGAGGATGTCCATCTTTGACCAACAGCCGATAAGAAAAGGCGACGTCGTAAGCGGTGATAGGGCGTCCGTCATGAAAGCGGGCCGAATCACGTAAATTGAAGACCACCCAGCTATGGTTGTCGCTGTATTCGATGGTCTCGGCAATGAGTCCATAGGCGGAAGCAGGTTCATCGCCCGACGGATCGTAAACGCCGGTGCCCACCATCAGCGGTTCGTTCAGCTCCGAGACGCCGTACTGGAAGAATCCGGGTGTAGCGGTTGGGCTGGTCCCCTTGAAGGTGTAGGGATTAAGCGTGTCGAACGTGCCGGATGCCATCAGTCGTACGTGGCCACCCTTGGGCGCATCGGGATTCACCCAATCGAAATGGGTATAGTCCTCAGCATATTTAAGGGTGCCGAACTGCGCATATCCGTGGCTTTCGCTGATCGTGGCAAAAGAGGGAAAGCTCAGTCCCAGGCAGCTCAGCAGTAATAGGATGGGTCGCATCAAACAGTGAATCCGATCCATGGCGCTTTCGGTCTTTTCGGCCGGGTACAGTAACAGCTTGTATCCGCTGGAAAAAGGCCGGTTATCTGGGCAAACTGCCTTTCCCCATCAGCCGCCCGATAATTGGGTGAGGTCTCAGATTGTGAGCGAAACCAGTTACGGTCTGCAGTCCTGGATCGACCGTCTTAACCAATCCGAACTCCCCGCATTGGCGGCGGTCGTGCAGGATTTGCAGCGCCTTACCGAGCAGGAGCACGCATCCGTTCAGCAGCTGGCTGACGTGCTCTTGCGCGATGCTGCCCTGACCTCGAAGGTGCTTCGAGTTGGCAATAGCAGTTACTACAATCCCTCCCAGGAAACGATCAAGACCATCTCTCGGGCCATCGTAATGATCGGTTTCGATAACGTTCGGTTGATCAGTCTTTCGGTCAGTCTGATTGATGGCTTGCTTGATCGTGCACCGCGCCAGCAGCTGCAGGAATTGCTGGCGCGGTCTTTTCATGCGGCAGTGCAGGCTCGCAATATTGCAGGCTACGTTCTGACCAAACATGAGGAAGAGGTCTTCATAGCCGCGTTGCTCCATGAGGTCGGCGAACTCGCGTTCTGGGGCTGCGGTGGTCGGCAGGCCGATGAATTGGGCGAGGTATTGGCGCGCGGTACGGATCATGATGAGGCTGTCGAGCAAGTGCTGGGTACAAGCTTCCGCCAGCTTAACCTCGGGCTGATCAAAAGCTGGAATATCGGTGAGCTGGCCAGCTTTGCCCATGGGGCAGGCAATCTGCGGGATCCTGCCGTGCATTCGGTCAGCCTGGGCGTTCGCATTGGCGCAGCTGCGTTGAACGGATGGGGCTGCCCGGAAATGGAAAGTCTAGTGAGAGAGTTGGCCGATTTCGGCGGTATCTCTGAACAGGATGCGATGCAGCAGATCCTTGCCAGTGCTGATGAGGCTGTGAACGTGGCGACCACGTTTGGAGCCAGTCGACTGTGCAAGCTGATTCCATCGACTGACCCAGAGCAAGTGCAATTGCAGCAGGCGCAGCGCGCTGCGAGTCTTTTGCAGCCCGACCTGTTGCTGATGCAGCAGGCTATGCAGGACCTCGGAATGATGGCCGCTAGTCGGGGCGACGTCGGTTTGATTCTCGACGCGTTGCTCAAGGGGTTACATCAGGGCGCGGGGCTGGAGCGCGTAATGCTCACAGTGCTCGCCGATCAGCAGCGGTCCTTTCGTGCCAAGTGTGCAGCGGGTGAGCAAACCGCTACCTGGCTTGAGCAATTCGTGTTGCCCGTTGATCCGTCAGGTCAGTCGCACATTTTCAGTTATGTGCTGCGCCAGCGTCAGCCACTGTGGATGGGCGTACCGGCAAGCAACAACCTTGATGAGCTGGTTACTTTGCCGCTTCGCCAGCAGCTGGGAAAGGGGATGTTCTTCATTGCGCCGTTAATGGCGGGCACGCGCGAAATCGGTGTCCTCTATGCCGATAATCGAATATCTGGTCGAGCGCTGAAGCACGAACAATTTGTCACTTTCCAGCGATTCACCCAATTGGCCGGGCGCTGCCTGGATTCACTCAGCAAACGCAATTGAGTGGGACGCCGGACTTTTCGCGCGATGCGCCTCAGCGTGGAATATACAGCGTAAGAGTCTGGCCTGGCTTGAGCATCGCGCTGTCCCTAGGGTTCCAGGTCTTCAGGTTGTTGATCTGAACGTTGAAGCGCTTGGCGATCACATAAAGCGAATCACCTTTCTTGACCTTGTAATAAGTCGGCGCCGGTTTGGCCTGCTGGTTATTGCCGGCAGGCTGAAGAAACAGCGCCTGGCCCACCTTGAGGTTGCTGCCAGAGAGATTATTCCAGCGCTGCAGATCTCGGACTGAGATCTTCTGTTTTTTGGCGATATCCCAGAGGTTGTCACCCTGGCGGACCCGGTAGCTGCGCGGTGCCGGCTGGCTTCGCGCCACGGCATGCAGAAGCTCAGGCGATTGAGCGGCGCCGGCCGACTGCGGAATGCTCAGGACTTGCCCGATCTGCAGGCGATCGCTGCGAAGACGATTGATGTCACGAATGATGTTGACCGATAGCTGATACTTGTTCGCGATCGCGCCTAGGCTGTCGCCGGGGCGTACCTTGTACTGCTGCCAGTCAACCAGATCCTGTGGCTTCATCAGCGCCAGATTGGCTGCAAACATCTCGGCCTTATCACTTGGCACTAGCAGGTGCTGCGGGCCGTCCAACGTAATGCGCCGAGTAAATGCTGGATTCAATTGGTAGATCTCGTCTTCATCCAGGTCAGCCATGTCTGCGACCCTGGCGAGATCCATACGTTGCTTCAGTGCGACCACTTCGAAATAGGGCTCGTCGGCGATCGGGTTCAGATTCAGCCCGTATGCCTCTGGGCTCTGGATCATTTGCGAAAGGGCCAGCAATTTGGGCACGTAATCGCGTGTTTCTCGAGGCAGGGGCAGATTCCAGTAATCCGTCGGTAACCCGAGCTTCTGGTTGCGCTCGATGGCGCGGCTGACAGTGCCTTCGCCCGCGTTATACGCCGCCAGTGCAAGCAGCCAGTCGTCGCTGAACAAGCCGTGAAGATAGGTAAGGTAGCGCAGCGCTGCGGCAGTTGAAGCGGTGATGTCGCGTCTGCCGTCATACCAGCTGGTTTGTTGCAGATTGAAATGGCGGCCTGTCGAAGGGATGAACTGCCAGAGGCCGACGGCATGAGCTGGGGAATAGGCAAACGGGTTGTATGCACTCTCGATAATGGGCAGCAGCGCCAGCTCAAGCGGCATGTCGCGCTCTTCGAGTTGTTCAACGATGTAGTGGATGTAGGGGCTGCCTCGCTCGCTCGCCATTTCAATGGAGTTCGGGCGACTGGAAAAAAGCAGGCGCTGTTGCTCGATGCGCGGATTGCTGTCCAGATGATCCTGCAGCTTGAATCCATGCCTGATGCGATCCCATATATCCGCATGGGTCGGCTCTGCCGGCGCATTGTCCGTGAGCCAGAGGGTGTCCTGTACCGTCGGTACAGTCCGGGTCTGGACATCGCTGTCCGCCTGAGACCGGGGAGCGGTGCTCTGGCAGCCGGTTATAGCGAGACAGATTGCCAGCGCCAGGGCCCGGCCGGAGGCTGCCAAGGCGTCCGGCTGTGGGCTGTTCGAAGAGTCAGACGGCATTGGCTGATGGGCTCCCTTGGCGCAAATTCGGGCGAGTGTAGGAATGCCGTTCCGGTGGGTCAACCCAGTGCCTTGGTTTTTGGCGACTGGTCGATCTTCATCAAAAGCTGTCTTTCCACGCTCGAAGGACCGCAAATACGGCTTCCGCTGTCTCCAGCGGGCGATCCGCATGTCGACTGGCCGCGGCTATAACTGACGGCTCGCTGCAACGCAGGAAGGGGTTGGTGGCCCGCTCGATGCTCAGCTCAGAAGGGAGGGTGAAGTGCTTTGCCTCGCGCTGGCGGGTGACCTCTTCGAGACGTTCGGTGATGTCAGGGTTTTCCGGCTCGACCGCTTGGGCAAACCGTAGATTGCTCAAAGTGTACTCATGGGTGCAATACACCTTGGTAGCCGCTGGCAGCGCGGCAAGCCTCTGCAATGACCGGAACATTTGACTGGCGGTGCCCTCGAACAGGCGGCCACAACCTGCGGCAAACAGCGTATCGCCACTCAAAAGCCACGGGTGTTGAGCATCATCATGAAAATAGGCGATGTGACCGCTGGTATGTCCTGGGACCTCGAATACGTCCAGCTCATGGTCGAGGATGCGAATGCGCTGTCCATCGACCAGCGCTTCATCCCTGGCTGGAATCTTTTCCATCGCCGGGCCGTGGACCCTTGCGGCGTATCTAGCTTTGAGCTGCTCAACGCCGCCTACATGGTCATGGTGGTGATGGGTGATGAGAATGTCGGTCAGTTGCCAGTCGGGGCGAGTATCGAGCCATTTCTCAACTGGGTCCGCCTCACCCGGATCTACCGCCGCGCATAGCCGGCGTTGTGGATCCTGCAGCATCCAGATGTAGTTGTCGGTGAAGGCGGGCAGAGCGTCTATTTTCAACATATGCACGGGTCGCCAATTCAGTAGCAAAAGCGCATCCTAACAGCCGAACTGGAGCGTTGAGCTGATTGGACACATCGATCGGGTCGGCCCAACCGACGAATGGAGGCTAGCCATGAGTGAGTCTTGTACCAAGTCGGACGAACGCTGGCTGTCGCTGATGAATAAAGCCAGTGTCTGGTTCGACGGCCCATCCGGGCGACAGCTGCTTGAGCATGAGCAGCGTGTGATCAACCAGCAGCTGTCCAGGTGTTTCGGGAGCTATCTTGTGCATTACGGGCCATTCGCCAATGCCTCGATCGAACCGCAGAAGATCAAGCGCAGCGTTCGGGTGGGGCCCCCACTTGCGGGTGTCGACATCATTTGTGAGGAGCAATCCTGGCCGATCGGCGAACACGCGGCAGACGTCGTTGTGCTTCAGCATGGTCTGGACTTCAGTTTGTCGCCGCACGCCCTGCTGCGTGAGGCTGCCCGTAGCGTGCGGCCTGGAGGACATTTGTTGATCGTCGGAATCAACCCATGGAGTGCTTGGGGGGCGACTCGTCTGCTGTCACGCAAAGCGTTTCGCCATGCTCGTTGCATTCGTCCGAACCGGGTGAGCGACTGGTTGAACCTTCTTGGATTCTCGCTGGAGAAACGACAGTTCGGATGCTATTGTCCGCCGCTTTCGTCGCGCCAGTGGCGGACGCGGTTGTCCGGTCTGGAGGCTGCGGGGCAACGGTCGCAGCTGCCTACAGGTGGTTTCTACATGCTTGTGGCGCGAAAGCTTATGGTAGGCCTTCGACCCGTGCGGCAAAGCCGTCGCGAGCGCATGGGGCAGCTGCTACCAATGCCCGTGGTGAAGGTCAGTCGCCGCGATGCCGAACACTAATAGGCAAAGAATTCCTCATGAGTGACGAAACGGTCGAGATATATACCGACGGTGCCTGCAAGGGTAATCCGGGTCCGGGTGGCTGGGGCGCACTGTTGGTCTACAAGGGTGTTGAGCGAGAGCTCTGGGGTGGCGAGGCAGAGACCACGAACAACCGTATGGAGTTGATGGCTGCCATCCGTGCGTTGGAGGAGCTGAAGCGGCCATGCCAGGTCAAGCTAGTGACCGATTCCCAATACGTCATGCAGGGCATTAATGACTGGATGCCTAATTGGAAGAAGCGGGGCTGGAAGACCGCCGCTAAGCAACCTGTCAAAAATGCCGATCTTTGGCGGCTGCTGGATGAGCAGGTTGGCCGTCATCAGGTAAGTTGGCAGTGGGTCCGAGGGCATACTGGCCACCCCGGAAACGAGCGCGCCGATCTTCTGGCCAATCGCGGCGTAGTGCAAGCCAAACGACAACCAGCTTGAGTGAGTTGAAACATGCGTAGCGTAGTACTCGATACCGAAACCACTGGCATGCCAGTGACAGACGGCCACCGGATCATCGAGATTGGCTGTGTCGAGGTCATCGGCCGCCGCCTTACCGGCCGGCACTATCACGTTTACCTGCAGCCGGATCGTGAGGTGGACGAGGGTGCAATCGCCGTTCACGGAATCACCAACGACTTCCTGATCGACAAACCCCGCTTCAGGGACGTTGCCAACGAGTTCTTTGAATTCATAAAAGGCGCGCAGCTGATCATTCATAACGCTGCGTTTGACGTGGGATTCATCAATAACGAATTCGCGCTGCTTGGTCAGCAGGACCGTGCCGAGCTGAGCGATCACTGCAGTATCCTCGACACGCTGCTGATGGCTCGTGAGCGCCACCCGGGCCAGCGCAACAGCCTCGATGCGTTGTGCAAGCGCTATGGTGTCGACAACTCGGGCCGCGATCTGCATGGCGCGCTGCTTGATGCGGAGATTCTCGCCGACGTCTATCTGACGATGACAGGTGGGCAAACCAATCTGTCCCTCGCCGGTGACGGTGCCGATTCAGAAAGCGGTGGTCGTCAGCAGGCTACGCCGATCCGCCGGTTGCCAGCCGACCGTGCCAGCACCCTGGTGATTCGCGCGAATGCGGAAGAAGTCGCTGCCCATGAGGTGCGCATGCGCGCAATCGAGAAGGCGGCGGGGACGGCGCCTCTCTGGCTTCAGTTGGAGCAGGCTGCCAGCGACGAGATCGAAGCGCTGCCAGCCTGAAGTCTTGATGTCGACGCGCACATCGGGTTCGTCGGCACCGCGTGAAAATTCTCGCTTGGTGCTTGGGGGCGGAGCCTCTACGCTGGAGAGGAACGTCTCCAGGAAACCCCCATGTATAAAGACCTCAATTTCCCCGTCCTTATTGTTCATCGCGACATCAAAGCCGATACGGTAGCTGGTGAGCGGGTGCGTGAAATAGCGGCCGAGCTTGAGCGGGACGGCTTTCACATTCTTCCCACCGGAAGTGCCGCAGAAGGCCGAATTGTGGCGTCCACCCATCACGGCTTGGCCTGCATCCTGGTTGCTGCAGAAGGCGCGGGCGAGAATCAGAGGCTTTTGCAGGATGTGGTGGGTCTGATACGGGTGGCCCGGCGGCGCGCACCTCAACTGCCGATTTTTGCGCTTGGCGAGCAGGTCACCATTGAGAATGCACCGGCCGAGGCCATGGCGGATCTGAACGAGCTGCGGGGGTTGCTCTATCTGTTTGAAGACACCGTGCCGTTCCTGGCGCGGCAGGTCGCTCGGGCCGCGCGTAGTTACCTGGACGGCTTGTTGCCGCCCTTTTTCCGGGCGCTGGTGCAGCATACTGGTGATTCGAATTACTCCTGGCACACACCCGGTCATGGCGGGGGCGTCGCCTTTCGCAAGAGCCCGGTCGGACAGGCGTTTCACCAGTTCTTTGGTGAAAATACGTTGCGCTCTGATCTGTCCGTATCGGTGCCTGAACTTGGTTCGTTGCTCGACCACACCGGGCCGCTGGCGGCGGCCGAGGCTCGAGCGGCACGCAATTTTGGTGCAGATCACACGTTTTTCGTCATCAATGGAACCTCGACCGCCAACAAGATCGTTTGGCATTCGATGGTGGCGCGCGATGACCTGGTGCTGGTGGATCGCAACTGCCATAAGTCGATACTGCATTCGATCATCATGACCGGCGCAATTCCCCTCTACCTGACACCGTCACGCAATGAGCTTGGCATCATTGGCCCGATTCCGCTCGAAGAGTTCTCTCCAGAATCGATTCAGACCAAGATCGACGCCAACCCGCTTACTCGTGGTCGTTCGCCAAGGGTGAAGCTGGCGGTCGTAACCAACTCGACCTACGACGGCCTTTGCTACAACGCTAACCTGATCAAGCGGACCCTAGGTAACAGCGTCGATGTATTGCATTTTGACGAGGCCTGGTACGCCTACGCTGCTTTCCATGAGTTTTATGACGGGCGCTACGGGATGGACACCCGCGAGCAGGGACCGCTGGTATTTACCACTCACTCAACGCACAAAGTGCTCGCCGCGTTTAGTCAGGCATCGATGATTCATGTGCTCGACAGTGAGCAACGGCAGCTGGATCGTGATCGCTTCAACGAGGCCTTCATGATGCACATTTCCACATCCCCACAGTACGGCATCCTCGCCTCGCTCGATGTCGCCTCGGCGATGATGGAAGGGCCCGCAGGGCGCTCTCTCATTCAAGAAACCTTCGACGAAGCGCTGAGCTTTCGTCGCGCGTTGGCTAACCTCAGGCAGCATCTGGCGCCGGATGACTGGTGGTTCAGTATTTGGCAGCCAGGCGAGGCGGATGGCGCGGACGAGCTGGTCACCCGCGATTGGCTGTTGCGGCCAGAAGCGGACTGGCATGGTTTTGGGGATGTCGCCGACGACTACGTACTACTGGATCCCATCAAGGTCACTTTGGTCACGCCTGGCCTCACCGCTGATGGCAAATTGGGTAAGCGGGGTATTCCGGCCGCAGTGGTCAGCAAGTTTCTCTGGGAGCGGGGGTTGGTGGTCGAGAAAACCGGTCTGTACTCCATCCTGGTGCTGTTCTCCATGGGGATCACTAAGGGTAAGTGGAGCACGCTGCTAACCGAGCTGCTCGAGTTCAAGCGGCATTACGACAATAACGTACCTTTATGCGATGCGCTGCCAACCGTAGCGCAAGCAGGCGGCAGCCAATACCTCGGTATGGGGCTGAGAGATCTGTGCGACTCGCTCCACGATTGCTACCGAAACAACGCCACCGCAAAAGCCATGAGACGCATGTATACCGCTCTGCCTGAGTTGGCAATGAAGCCGGCCGACGCCTACGACAAGTTGGTGCGAGGCGAGGTTGAGGCAGTTCCCATAACTGAATTGGAAGGCCGCATCGCCGCTGTCATGTTGGTGCCGTATCCGCCAGGAATCCCCTTGATCATGCCGGGTGAACGCTTCACGTCGGAAACGCGCTCGATACTTGATTACCTAGCCTTCGCTCAGCGCTTCGCCGCGCAGTTTCCAGGGTTCGATGCTGATGTGCATGGGCTGCAGCATGAGGAGCACTCTGGTGGATACACCGTCGACTGTATCCTCCAAGCGTAGCGCGTCGTTAAGCTTAATCCAGCCGGTATTTCGGCTTGTCAAAGAACATCATGTGCGAGGGCGTGGGCTGCTTCACATCGTCCCGCATCGACTTTCAGTTCTCTGTTGTTATAGTTGCTCGGCTGAGAACAGTCCTCTTTCTATGGGGCTGTCGAACCCGTTAAGGCACTGAGTGCCTCGGCTGTCGAGGAATGATAGCGTGACCGACTACCAAGCCTTTCGTGTGGAGTTGAAGGACAAAATCGCCCATGTGGCGATTAATCGACCTGAAAAGGTCAACGCCATGAATGCCGCATTCTGGAGCGAAATTGTCGATATATTCCAATGGGTCGACGATACGGACGAGATTCGAGTGGTGGTGCTGTCGGGCGAGGGCAAGCATTTTTCTGCCGGCATCGATCTTCAATTGCTGGCGCAAGCGGCGAGCCAGATGGGCAGCGATGTCGGTCGCAATGCCGAACGTCTTCGTCGTCAGATTCTCAAGCTTCAGAGTTCGTTCAATGCGGTGGATAGGTGCCGCAAGCCGGTCATTGCGGCGATCCAGGGATACTGTATCGGTGGTGCGATCGATCTGATTGCCGCCTGTGATATGCGTTACAGCACGCTGGACGCACAATTTTCGATCAAAGAAATTGATATGGGCATGGCGGCGGATGTCGGCACGCTGCAGCGTTTGCCGCGAATCATTGGCGACGGCATGATGCGAGAGCTTGCTTACACCGGACGTACCGTTGACGGCCAGGAAGCCAAGTCCATCGGCCTGGTCAATCGAACTTACCCTGACCAGCCATCGCTTATGGCTGGAGTGTTTGCTATGGCGGCTGATATTGCCAGTAAGTCGCCCGTGGCCATTCGCGGCACCAAGGAGATGATTCGCTACATGCGTGACCACCGTGTCGATGACGGTCTCGAATACATCGCCACCTGGAACGCAGCGATGCTTCAGTCGGCGGACCTGAAAGTGGCGATGGCTGCGCATATGAGCAAGCAGAAACCGGATTTCGCTGACTGATGCATCATTCAATCGTTGCGCGGGAGGCGCGCTAGGCATGGTTACCGGAGCTACTTCACTCAGCCTGGTTCGCGATGAGCTGTTCGCTACCATGGAAGAAGCCGAGCAGAGCCTCGAGCATTTCATCATCGACAGAAACAACGGTAGCCTGTTGCAACAAGCTGTCGAGAATCTCAAGCAGGTTCGCGGCACCTTGCGGCTCATCGAGCTTACCGGCGCCGAGCTGCTCGCACAGGAAATTCTTCAGCTGGCGACAGACATCCCTGTAGGCGCAGGGGAGGATCGGGACGCTCAGCTGGCGTCACTGAGCAACGCGCTTTATGTGCTCGGACGTTATCTGGAAAGCGTCGACGCCAGTCGACAGGAAATGCCCGAGCTGCTGCTGCCACCGATCAATGCATTGCGGTTGGCCAGTGGGCAGTCGCCACTGCCCGAGAGTTTCTTCTTTAGCGTTCGTCTCGATCATGCGCGTCCGCCGATTGAGGCTGCGGTGCGCCAGCCAACTGCGCGTGCGGCCGAAGCGCGGCGGTTGCGCCAAATGTATCAGGTTGGCCTGCTCGGCTTCATTCGGGAAGGCAATGCCTCGGCAAGTCTCAAGCTGATGGCGCGAGCGCTGGGTCGGCTGGATCTGCTGTTTGCCGACACGGCCGGTGGTCGCCTTTGTTGGTTGGGGAGTGCAGCGGTGGAGGCCCAATTGGATGGACAGTTGTTGCCTCGCCAATCACGTAAGCACTTATTCTCCAGGCTTGACCGAGAACTTCGACAGCTCAGCAGTCATGATGCCTATGAGCCGCCACGGGTGCTGCTCAAGGAACTGCTTTATCTCGTTGCGTTGGCCGAAAGCAATGGGCCATTAGCAAGTGAGGTCCGTGAAACGTTTTCGCTTGGTTCGTTACCCTTCACCGATCATCTTCTTGAGGACGAGTCTCAGCGTCTGGCCGGCCCGGGGCAGGCCGTAATGCGCTCGTTGTCCTCGGCGATCCGCGAAGAGCTAGCAAGTCTCAAAGACTTGCTCGACCTGATTGAGCGCCAGACCGCACCGGCTGAGTCTTATCCGAATCTGCATAGTCTGCTCGGCAAGCTGGCAAAGACATTGGGGATGGTGGGCTTGTCCTCCGCATCGAGCACCCTTCATGCTCAGCTGTCAGCGGTATCCGGCTGGAGCGTTGAGCAGTTGCCCGAGCCCCAAGCGTTGCTGAAACTGGCTGATGCGGTGCTCTACGTCGAGAGCATGGTTGCTAGCCTGGAGCGCGGCGAGCGCTATGATTCGCGGCCTCAGATAGCGCAGCCGGGCCAAGAGGCTGAAGCCTTCGCCAACCATCAGCTCACCGAAGCCTGTATTGTCGTTATCGGTGAGGCGACTGCGGGCCTGGCCTTGGCCAAACGCGCTATCACAGCTTATCTGGAGTCCAATGGTGAGAAATTGCATTTGGCCAATGTCCCTTTCAGCTTGATGGCTGTTCGTGGAGGGCTGCGTTTTCTAGAGCAAGATCGCGCCGCAGACTTGATTGGCGCGTGTGCGGACTTCATTCAAAAACAAATGCTTGAGGGCGTGCAAATGCCACCAGAGCAAATGCTAGAAACCCTGGCCGATGCGTTGACCAGCCTCGAGTATTACCTCGACGGCGGTGCGATATTGCGGCGTGATGACTCACGCGTCAGCGTATTGGATCTCGCGACCGAAAGTGTTCGTGCACTGGGCCTGCCGGTGGCCGCCTGATGAGTTTACGGTGGCAGCCGGCGTTGCTCGATCCAACAGAGGGCGGCGGATGGGCGGTCGTGCATTGCCAGCAGGGTTTTCTTTGTGACGCAAATGGCGTCCTGTTTCCCAGGGAGTGGTTAAAGCGCCTCGAGTTGCCTTTGCTCAGCGAGCAGGGCTTGGGCTATTTCGATGGTGACCAGGTCTTCCTCATGGAGTTGGCCCACCCCGTCGAAGTGCTTGGCGCGGGCTGGCAGGGGCTGCGTCAATTCATGATGCAGGATGACGATACTGACAGGTTTCGTATGCTCGGCTTCGCTGCGCAGATTGGCACCTGGGCAAACCATCATCGCTTCTGCGGGAGCTGCGGCAACCCGATGCGCCAGCATGCCACCGAGCGTGCAATGCAGTGTGAGAGTTGCGGCATTCATCACTATCCTCGGATATCTCCGAGCATGATCGTCTTGGTGACTCGTGGAGACGAGCTGCTTCTGGCCCGCTCACCGCGCTTTGCTCCCGGTGTATACAGCACGCTTGCAGGGTTCGTTGAGCCCGGAGAGTCAGTCGAGCAGTGCGTCAGGCGGGAAGTACACGAGGAGGTTGGTGTATCAATTGCTGAGCCCAAGTATATCTGCAGTCAGGGTTGGCCGTTTCCGCACTCGTTGATGCTCGGCTTTCACGCCGAGTACGCGGCGGGGGAGATAGTGATGCAGCCTGAAGAGATCGAGGACGCGGGCTGGTTTTCGATCCACGACCTGCCTGTGTTGCCAGCTCCAAAATCCATCGCTCGTTATCTGATCGACCTCTATCTGGCGCGGCGTTTAGGGCGTCCCGAACCAGTGCTGCCAAGCTAGTCGCAGGCTCAGGATCAGCACCACCGAGATAAAGATCGGCCGAATGAATTTCGACCCCCCCTGAATTGCCGTCCGCGCACCCAGGTAGGCGCCGACCATTAGGGCCATCCCCATACCGATCCCCAACCCCCAGGCGACCTGCCCGCCGGCAATGAACACGGCCAGTGCGACACCGTTGCTGACAAAATTCATACTGCGAGCCACGCCACTGGCTTTTAGCAAGTCGAGTGGGTAGAGCAGCATATTGCTGACGGTCCAGAATGCTCCTGTGCCGGGCCCTGCTATACCGTCATAGAAGCCTAGTGTCAGGCCTTGTGGCCACTGTCTGCGTACGTCTATTGGCATGGCGTCCGTTCGAGGTGTGGTCGGTACCCGCCCGAAAAGCAGGTACAGGCCGCAGGCAAATACCACCAAAGGCAGTACCTGATTGAGCCAGCGCGCTGGGATCATGTGGGCCAATCCCGCGCCGAGCGCCGCCCCGATGGCGGTTGCCAAAAGCGCCGAGCGCCATTGCCGTGGATGGAATAGTTTCCTGCGATAGAAGGTGAAGCTTGCCGTAGCCGAACCAAAGGTTGCGCACAGCTTATTGGTCCCTAAAACCAGATGTGGCGGCAAGCCTGCCGTAAGCAACGCGGGCAGTGTCAGCAAGCCACCCCCGCCGGCGATGGCGTCGATAAAGCCGGCAAGAAAGGCAACGGCCATGAGAGCGGCCAATACCAGCGGGTCCGTCGCAAGCTCAAACGTCAGCATGTGGAACACTCATAACAAAATCGGGAAAGAGGGTGTGGCATCATGCCGACTGTGTTTCGCGGGCGCCAATGACAGCCGCTCATTAAGCTGCGGCACCTATAGCGTAGGCGGATGGCCGACAGCGAAATGTCGACTCGTTTCCAGTGTTCCGTCCTGGCGCTGGCTGCTCTGTTTGCCCATATCGATAATGCCCTCTCGGTTTTCGGTGGGAATGTCGGTCAATGCAATATGTAGGGCTTGCAGTGGTAATTGCGTTGCTTGCAGTCGTCACTGCGCTTGTTGCGGTGCGGATGCTCGTAGGTGGGCAATGGTTGCTGGGCTGGTTGCGCGGCACCCTTGGCATGCTAGTGCTTTCGTTGGCCGTTCTGGCAGGTGTAGTCGCTTGGGATGTCACTACCTACAAGTCGCTGGGGCACGGCCCGTCGCTGGTTTCGCTGAGCTTTCAGGCCGATGGTCAGCAGCGTTATCAGGTGAAGGTGCAAGAGGGACAAACTACTCGCTTCGTCACGCTGGAAGGTGATCTCTGGCAGCTCGACGTGCGAGCGCTTCACTGGAAAGGGCTGGCTGCGCTCATTGGATTGGAGCCAGGCTATCGGCTGGAACGGCTCTCTGGCCGCTACCTCGCGGTGGAGCAACAAGATCAGGCGCGCCATCCTTTCGTGCAGCTGGGGAACAGCTGGGCAGGGGTGGATTTCTGGGGGTGGTTGAATCGGTGCCAGTGCGCTCCGCTGATGCTTGAGGCGCAATTGCGCAGGGTTAGCTATCTGCCGATGGTAGATGGCGCCGTCTATAAGGTCGAAATGGCGCCAACTGGCCTGTTAGCGAAACCGGCCAGCGAAGCAGCCGAGCAGGCAATGAAGGGCTGGTAGCGGTGGAGTGTTACGCAGAAAAAAGGGAACCCGAAGGTTCCCTTTTTCATGTCGGCACAAATCAGGCGAGGTAGCCACCGTCCACGTTGAGCGACAGGCCGGTGGTGTAGCTCGATGCATCGCTGGCGAGATAAAGCACAGCGCCCGCCATTTCGCTTGGGTCAGCGACACGGTGCAGCGGAATGTGACGTAGCGCTTCTTCGCGAATCGAATCGTTCTTGACCAGCGCCGAAGCGAACTTGGTATCGGTGAGACCCGGAAGCAAGGCGTTGCAACGGATGCCCTGTGGCGCGCACTCTTTGGCGAAGGCCTTGGTCATGTTGATCACCGCTGCCTTGGTGATGGAATAGATGCCCTGGAAGTTGCCGGGGGTGACGCCATTGATCGATGCCACGTTAATAATGCTTCCGCCGCCATGCTCACGCATCAACTTGCCGGCCTCGACTGACATGAAGAAATAGCCGCGGATATTCACATCAACAGTCTTTTGGAAGGCCGAAACGTCCGTGTCGAGGATGTGGCAGAACTGCGGGTTGGTAGCCGCGTTGTTAACTAGGATATCCAGCCTGCCGAACTGCTCGCGGATTTGTGCGAAGACGGTCTGAATCTGTTCGAGCTCACCGATATGGCAAGCGACTGCAGTAGCCTTGCCGCCGTCGGCGTTGACGGCATCAGCAACCGCTTGGCAGCCTTCGATCTTGCGGCTGGAAACGATAACGTGAGCCCCTTGCTGCGCCAGCAGTTTGGCAATGGCTTCGCCGATGCCACGGCTGGCGCCGGATACGAATGCGATTTTGCCGTCCAGGTCGAACAGGGTGGTCTTACTCATGGAGTCGATTTCCTCTTGGTGAGCTGTGTTACAGCTTCGATTTGTTAATAACCTGCAGGCTCACTTGCTCGAGCAGGGCGTTCATTTGTACGAATTTTGCGAATCGCTTGTCCTGGGTCTGACCATGGAAAAAGCGGTAGTAAATTTGTTGCACGATGGCCGCCAGGCGGAACAGGCCATAGGTGTAGTAATAATCGAAGTTGTCGATGCGAATACCGGCACGCTCAGCGTAGTAATCGACAAACTGCTGGCGAGTCAGCATGCCGGGCGCATTGCTCGGCTGCTTGCGAATCAGCTGCATCGGCGGCGGGTCAGTTGCTTCGATCCAGTAGGCCAGCGTATTGCCGAGATCCATGAGTGGGTCACCCAGGGTTGTCATCTCCCAATCGAGGACACCAATGATTTCCATCGGGTTACTTGGATTGAGGATTACATTATCGAAGCGGTAGTCGTTGTGGATGATGCCAGGCTTGGGGTGATCGGCTGGCATCTTGTCCCGCAGCCAAGCCTTGACCGGCTCCCACCCGGGCGCGTCAGCCGTGATTGCGCGCTCATACCGATCGATCCATCCATTTATTTGCCGCTGGACGTAACCTTCTGGCTTGCCCAGGTCAGCGAGACCGCAAGCGTTGTAGTCGACGTTGTGCAGGTCGACAAACTTATCGATGAAACTCTTGCACAGCGCAGTGGTTTGCTCAGGCGTGAAACCAAGCTCGGCGGGCATATCCTCGCGAAGAATGATGCCTTTGACGCGCTCCATGACATAGAACTCTGCACCGATAACCGCCTCGTCGGTACAGTAGGCATAGGCCTTCGGACAATACGGAAAGCCAGCGTTTAGCTGATTGAGGATTCGGTATTCGCGGCCCATGTCGTGCGCTGACTTGGCTTTGTGTCCAAAGGGAGGGCGGCGGAGCACGAATTCCTGCTTTGGATATTCCAGCAGATAGGTCAGGTTAGACGCGCCCCCTGGGAACTGCGAAATATTCGGCATCCCTTCCAGCCCCGGAATGTGGGCTTTCAGGTACTGGTCGATGGCCTGGGTGGGCAGTTCTTCGCCGTCGCGTATGCGGCTGGTCTGATCGGTAAGCGCCATGCTTTTCCCTTTTCTGTAATCGATGCCTCAATGACCAGTTTCCGCGACCGTCTAACCTCGGCGCCACTGACCATTCGACTGCTCTAATCTAATGCGCCCATCTGGCATCACCAAGGGAAGTCGGCCGTTATTGGTCGGGGTGTTGCCGCGTAATCAAGGCGCCTGATGCGCAGAAAACGCTGAAAAAGGCGCATAAAAAAGCCGAAGTCGCGGGACTTCGGCTTTTTTTCATTCCAGCAGATCAGGCCGGGAACAGTTCGCTCAGCTTCAGGGCGAGCATCATGTCACCTTCGGCGCGCAGCTTGCCTGCCATGAAGGCCTGCATGCCGTCGGTCTCACCACTGATGACGCCCTGCATGGTGTCGCTGTCCATGATCAGCGTAACGTTGGCGTCGGCCGATTCGCCCTTGTGGAAATCACAGGTGCCGTCTTTTACGACCAGGTAGTAGTTTTCGGCATCAGTGATATTGAACTGAAAAACCAGATCCAGGCCGGCGGCAGCGCTGGGATTGAATTTGGCCTTCATGCCCTGAATGGTTTCGTCGACGTTGCTCATCGGATATGACCCTTTATTGTCGTGGGAAAAGCGTGCGGCATGAGCCGCAGGTGGCAGGAGCTTATCGATAGGTGACGAGCTCCGGATTCTTCAGCAGTCCCAGGTGTGCGTGACTATTAAACGAAGCCAGCGCTACATCCTGATCCCTGTACTTCAAGCGGCTGAGCGACGTGTTAACAATCTGCCAGTTCAGTTCGAACGCCTTGATGGGCGATACGCCAATGATCAATTGAAGCAGCGCCGTGATCGTGCCGCCAGATGTGAAAACAGCGATGTGATCCTTTTTGTCCGCTTGTTCGAGCAGACGGTTCAATCCAGCCTGTACGCGGTCTACGAAGCTTTGCCAGCTTTCAAGGCCCTGTTTTTCGTGGTCGCCTGAAACCCATCGCTGGATGACATATTTGAACAGTCGCTGGAACTCGGCGCGATGATTGGCCGCATTGGCAAAAACCTGTATGGCACCTGGTTCGGCGGCCAGAAGATCGTCCATGTGGGCACGAATCACCTCATCGGCGCGAAACTCATTGAAGGCCGCGTCAATCTCCAAAGGAGGTAGCTGACTATCGGCACGATGACTCATCTGCTGGAGCGTCGCGCGGGCTGTGTCTTGCTGTCGGTTCAACTCTCCACTTACACAGCGGTCGAAGCAAATGCCCATTTGGTCCAGATAGTCACCCAGCGCTGCAGATTGCTGGAAGCCGAGTGGAGACAAAACATCATAGTTATCTGCGCCGAACGACGCCTGGCCATGTCTGATCAGGTAGATACTGCCCATGCGCTACTCCGGGACTCAGTTTTCGCGAGCGTAGGGGGATCGCCCTAGAGTGTCAACGACAAATCATACGTTCGTTTGAATCTGCTTCTGCTGGCTCAGACTGCGTCCTAATCGGTATGCTTGAGCGATTTTCGCCACCCAGGTTTCTGCTGGCGGTCGTGGTTAATGAGGAGGATCTGTGGAATTTCTTGCTGACTATGCAAGCTTTCTGGCGAAGACAGTAACGCTGGTAGCCGCCGTGCTGGTGGTGCTGATTGCGCTTGCCTCGCTGCGTCGTGGCCGGTCCAAGCAATCGGGTGGACATCTGGAGGTACACAAGCTCAACGATTTCTATAAGTCGATGCGCGAGCGCCTCGAGCAATCAATCATCGAAAAGGATCAGCTGAAACTACAGCGCAAGCAGGAGGCGAAGGCGGCCAAGCTGGCCAAGAAACATCCGGAAAGTCGTTCGCGAGTCTTCGTGCTCGATTTCGATGGAGATATAAAGGCATCGGCGGTCGAGAGCCTTCGTCACGAAATTACCGCTCTACTGACCATGGCCACTCCGCAGGATGAAGTCGTCTTACGCCTTGAAAGCGGCGGAGGGATGGTTCACGGTTATGGTCTGGCAGCGTCACAGCTGGTGCGTATCCGCGATGCCGGCGTGCCATTAACGGTGTGTGTCGACAAGGTAGCTGCCAGTGGTGGCTACATGATGGCCTGTATAGGTCAGAAGATTCTCAGCGCGCCTTTCGCAATTCTTGGCTCCATAGGTGTGGTTGCGCAATTGCCCAATCTCCATCGGCTGTTGAAGAAGCATGACGTCGATGTCGAAGTGCTGACTGCAGGGGAGTACAAGCGCACCCTGACCATATTCGGTGAAAACACTGAAAAAGGCCGGGAGAAATTCCAGGATGATCTTGAAACGACACATGAGCTGTTCAAGAACTTCGTTGCGCGGTATCGCCAGCAGCTGAGTATCGATGATGTCGCTACCGGCGAGGTATGGCTCGGAATTGCGGCGCTCGGCAAGCAACTGGTTGATGAATTGCAGACCAGCGATGAATACCTGGCTTCACGCGCACGTGAGGCTGACCTGTTTCAGCTGCATTATGCAGAAAAGAAAAGTCTGCCTGAGCGATTCGGCATGGCTGCAAACGCCGCCCTTGAGCAGGGTGTGCTGAAAGGCTGGACCCGTCTCAATGAACAACGTTTCTGGCAATAAGGGGTTTACTGATGGCTAGTTTTAAAGCACTGCAAACCAACGAAACCGACGGGCGTTTCGAGACAAGCCTGATCGAGCGGGACACCAATGATTTGCCGGCTGGAGAGGTGCTGATACGTGTCAGCTACTCTTCGCTGAACTACAAGGACGCCTTGTCAGCGAGTGGCAACCGTGGCGTCACCCGCAATTTTCCACATACACCAGGTATCGATGCGGCTGGGACTGTCGCTGAATCAAGCGTCAGCGACTTTGCCGTAGGTGATGAAGTCATCGTCACCGGTTATGACCTCGGAATGAACACGTCGGGTGGTTTCGGCCAATACATTCGCGTGCCAGCCGGGTGGGTAATCAAGCGTCCGGTCGGGCTGTCTCTTCGAGAGGCTATGGCTCTCGGTACGGCCGGCCTGACTGCTGCACTCTGCATAGACAAGCTTGAGCAGGCAGGTCTCGAGCCGACCGATTTGCCGATACTGGTGACCGGCGCGACCGGGGGCGTAGGCAGCATTGCGATAGCCCTGCTGTCCAAGCTTGGATACAAGGTGGCCGCAGTGACGGGTAAGGCTGAGCAAGGCGACTTCCTTCGCAAGCTTGGCGCTACGGAAATCGTTGAGCGTAGCGCGCTTCAGGCCGGTACCGAGAAGCCATTGCTCAAAGAACAATGGGCGGGAGCGGTCGATACGGTAGGCGGCGACATATTGTTCAATGCAGTGAAGTCGCTGCGACGTGGCGGGAGCGTCGCCTGTTGCGGCCTTACCGCTGGCACGAATTTTCAGGCCAACGTGCTGCCATTCATCCTGCGTGGGGTCAATCTGCTGGGGGTCGATTCGGTTGAAATCCCGCTGGTCGTAAAGGCGTCCATGTGGGACAAGCTTTCTGTGCAATGGAAGCTGCCCAATCTTGATGACCTAGTAAAGGAGATCTCGCTAGATCAGTTGCCTGAAGCGATCGAACGAACACTGGCGGGGCAACAGACTGGAAGGATATTGGTTCGACTCGACTGATGGGGTTTGCTCTGACGCCATTAGCGTTTTGCTTGTTGAGTATAGTCAAAAACGATTTATCAGCTGTTGTCGATTGAGCGAAGCTAACGCTACTACAACATAGCAGGAGCCGCTCATGAAAGTACTGGCCGAGAAAATCAAGGCAGCGTTCGGTAAGCATCCGATCGTTGCCCCGGAACGGATAGAGCATCCGAACTTCTGGATGTACCAGTAATAAAAAACCCGCCGAGAGGCGGGTTTTTTATAGCGCAGTGTTGGCCTCAGCCTTGTCTGCGACGAAACAGCGGAAGGGGTTCGTCAGCGGCAGACTGGTAGGTAACGGAGAAATCGTTCAGCCCTTGCAGTGCATCGTAGGGGTCGCGATCCGGGCGCACCGCGAAGGCGTCGAAACCACAGCGGCGCATGTAGAACAGCTGGTCACGCAGCACATCCCCAATGGCACGTATTTCCCCTTTGTAACCGTAGCGATCACGTAGCAGGCGTGCGCTGGAGTAATGGCGGCCGTCGGTGAATGCAGGGAAGTTGAGCGCGATGACCTGAAAGTTTTCCAGTTCTTCGGCGATCTCTTCCACCGCCTCGTCGGAGTCTAGCCAGATGCCAAGACCGCCGTCACGAGCTTTCAGGGCGTGAGCGTGATCGAGCCATAGCTGAAACGGCACTATCAGGTCGTCGCAGTTGGACAGGCCGTCAAGGGTTACGTCTTTAGGCAGCAGGTGCCAGGTCTCGTCGATGACCTGACCGTCCTTAATGATTCGCTGCATAGACACGCTCCTTGAAGGGGTCGATACCGATTCGGCGGAAAGTATCGAGAAACTGTTCATCTTCTGTACGGTGCTCCACGTAGACGCCGATGACCTTCTCGATCACATCGGGCATGACATCCTGGGCAAACGATGGGCCGAGTATCTGGCCGAGGCTCGCATTACGGCCGGAACTGCCGCCGAGCGACACCTGGTAAAACTCGGCGCCTTTCTTGTCCACGCCAAGGATGCCGATATGGCCGACATGGTGGTGACCACAGGCATTCATACAGCCCGAAATGTTCAGGTCTACATCACCGATATCGAACAGGTAATCCATGTCATCGAAGCGGCGTTGAATGGCTTCGGCGATCGGGATCGATTTGGCATTCGCCAGGGAGCAGAAATCGCCACCTGGGCAGCAGATGATGTCGGTCAGCAAGCCGATGTTTGGCGTAGCGACTCCTAGTTCGCGTAACTCATGCCACAGCTCGAACAGACGTGACTGCTCGACATCGGCCAGGATCATGTTCTGCTCGTGGGAGTTGCGTACTTCGCCAAAGCTATATCTATCCGCCAGATCGGCAATGGTATCTAGCTGCTTGTCTGTAACGTCACCTGGCGCTACGCCGGTGCTTTTCAGTGACAACGTAACCGCTGCGTAACCGGGTTTCTTGTGAGCGACAACGTTGCGCTCACGCCAGCGAGCGAAGCCTGGGTGCTCGGCATCAAGCTGGGCGAGCACGGCGCTCTGGTCTTCAAGATATTTGTACTCCGGGTCGATGAAAAATTTGCTGACCCGCTCGACCTCGGCTTCGGTCAAAGTATTCGCGCCGTCTTTCAAATACGACCACTCGGCCTCTACACGCTCGGCAAACACTTCCGGAGTTAGGGCTTTGACCAGAATCTTGATGCGCGCCTTGAACTTGTTGTCACGACGACCATAGCGGTTATACACGCGCAGAATCGCATCGAGATAGGTCAACAGGTGCTGCCATGGCAGGAACTCATTGATAAAGCTGCCCACGATCGGCGTACGGCCAAGACCGCCACCCACGGATACGCGGAAGCCCAGCTCGCCTGCCTCGTTGTTGACCGCTTCGAGCCCGATGTCATGGACCTCGATGGCTGCACGGTCACTCGCAGCGCCGTTCACCGCAATCTTGAACTTGCGTGGCAGGAATGCGAACTCTGGATGGAAGGTCGACCACTGACGAATGATCTCGCACCAGGGGCGGGGGTCGACTAGCTCGTCGTTGGCCACGCCGGCGAACTGGTCGGTGGTGGTATTGCGGATGCAGTTGCCGCTGGTCTGGATGGCGTGCATCTGCACGGTCGCCAGTTCGGCGAGAATGTCAGGGACATCCTCCAGCTCGGGCCAGTTGAGCTGCACGTTGGTACGGGTACTGATGTGGGCGTAGCCCTTATCGTACCGACGGGTGATGTCGGCCAGCTTGCGGATCTGGGTAGACGACAACAGCCCATAGGGCACCGCAATGCGCAGCATCGGCGCATAGCGCTGGATGTACAGACCGTTTTGCAGGCGAAGGGGCAACAGTTCTGCGTCAGTCAGTTCACCGGCGAGATAGCGGCGAATCTGATCACGGAACTGACGCACGCGATCCTCGATGATGTGTTGGTCATACTGGTCGTATACGTACATAAATGTCCTGTTTTTTCAGGCTGTCTACAGCTTCTGCGCGCACGGCCGCGCACCCGTTAATGGGAGGCCGGCAAGATACCAGCTAGCGTTTATGCGCAAAAGTGATGTTTGGGAATATGTTTAGAACGAAACACTGCTTTTAAGGCATTTCAATCGCTGGCCTTGAGCGCTTCGTATGCATGGTCTTAACTGCAATCAATGCGATCCTCAACAACAAGGTATACCGCTGTGTCAGAGCATTTTAATCGCCATGATAGTGACAGCCGCGCAGATGCCGCCGCGATCTTCTTTCTGATCCTGCTCGTGGTAGCGACCGCGGTGTTCTGGGTAAGTCATCAGTAGACCAGGGGCTCCTGGTAACCGGTCAAACGCCGACCAGATAGAGCACCAGCTTGACGACGCCGAGTATCACCAGAACGAAGGCTACGGTGAATCCGATACCCAGAAGAATGAAATGGCTGGGTTTACCGTGGCTAAAGTCCCGTTCTCGATTTTTCCCGCTTTGCACGCCCAAAGCGCCGGCCAGCATGCTTTGAAGCATCTGCCGCAGCGTGAGCGATTTGGGTTGCCGGTCTTCACTCATAACAGTCTCCGCAAGGCTCGCTGTTCTGGAGTCTAGTCAGCAATCAGGCTTCTGTTGAGATCGATTCGATAATGAACTGAGCCAACACAACGTCAGGCCTGTCGTTGCTTGATATTGCCCAAACCGGCGCGTAAGGTGCGCGGCTCGGCCGCCCAGCGGTCGCACACATGAAGTGCGTGGTGCCCGGATCTTGGTCCGGGTTAAATGGGAAATCAGTGCAAGCTGATGCTGCCCCCGCAACGGTAGAGTCGATTCGACTGAGCCCGATACCAGCCCGTACTTCCCAGGAACAGTCGCGGTGGGCGACGTCCTCAGAGTATGCCGTCTGCCTGTCTGGTCAGCGGCAGTTCTGTTGCCCACTGCACCCGGATGGAGTGGGCATGTCTTTCGCGTTTCGCTGCGTGTGTCTAGCGCTTCTGCTGCTGGCTCCAACGGTGCCGGCCAGTGCCAAACAGGTCAATGCGATCATTTCGCAGTACAGCGCCGCTGAGTTCGCTTCAGCGGCCGCCATCTTCAAGCAACGATACCCCGACCGTGCCGTCAGCGCGCGCACCCCCGAACAGCTGGCTGAGCTGGATGATGCCGAGGTCGGCCAATGGCTTGCCAGCGGAACGCGTTTGCTCGTGGTCGGCGTATTCGGGCCGGAAGCAGAGCGCTTGCGCCCGCTGATCGACCAGCACAGCGCTGGCGAACGTTTCATCCTGCACAGTGATCAGGCGCTGGTGGCGCTAAGCCGTAGCGATGGAAACATGCTGTTTGCCAACCGAGCCCAGGCTGTACGCCTCGGTGCTGAGAAACCCGCCGGCGACCTGGCTGACTGGGTGCACTCGCTCGCGGCGGCCAATCCGATCCAGGCGCAATGGATAGAAGCGCGCAGCTATTGGTTGGCCGGTGGCAGCGACAACATTTCGCGTTTGCTGATCTGGTTGACGACTCGTGACACGTCAAGCGGCAGCGCCGAGCCTGCACAGGCGAGGCCGGCGTTGCGGTTCTATCAGGACGGAGTGGTGAAGAAACCGTCGGAGCTGGCTTGGCGCGGTGAGCGAATGGTCGCAGTGATTGACCATGGGCGCGCTGACCGACGTGGAGATTCTGACCTCAACGATGCGCTGTGTCAGACGCTGCAACAACGCGATATCGCGTGCGTCAGCCTGTTCGGCAGCTGGGGCGATGGCACGCTACAGGCGCTGCGCTGGCTCAACAGCGCAGAACATCCACCGCTGGCAGCGGTCGTCGTGCTGCAGGATTTTGTCCTCGGCGGCGGCGAGGGTCGTGAAGACGCAACGGAGCTGCTGAGTCAACTCAATGTGCCCGTGCTCAAGGCGCTGCGTCTGGATGACCGAGACGAGAACGCGTGGCAGCTGTCCAGTGATGGGCTCGCTCGCGACAAGGTGCATTACCAGCTTGCAATGCCGGAACTGCAGGGCACCAGTCAGCCAATGGTGCTGGCGGCGTGGGAATCGTCGCAGATCGACCCGAACTCAGGGATTCGCTTTGGCTTCAGCCAGCCTATGCCATCCCGTGTCGAAGCCATGGCGGCGCGCCTGGCCCGCTGGCATCAATTGCAAACCAAACCCAATGCGGATAAGCGGCTGGCGCTCATCTACTACAACCACCCACCGGGGCGGCACAACATCGGCGCAGACAACCTGGATGTGCCGCAATCGCTGTTCGCCATTCTTCAGCGCTTGAAAGCCGAAGGCTACAACACCGGCACCTTGCCGGAATCGCCGGAGCGACTGCTGGAACAGCTGCAGGAGCAGGGCGTCAATCTGCCTGAACAGGGCGACGCGCTGGCTGCGATGGCGAAAAAAGCTGTTACCGTCAACACCCATAGCTACCGCCGCTGGTTCCGTACGCTGCCATCGGCAGTGCAGGCCGAAATGGTGCAGGGCCCGTTGGGATACTGGAACGCACAAATGCGCCGTGCGCTGCACGCCTCCCATCTCGACAGCGCGCGGTTGACGCTGAAAACAGGTTCCAGCGAGTTGCACCATGTGCTCGACGGTGTCGTGCATCCGGCACGCGGGCGCGCGCTGGATCTACTGGCTCAACTCGAAGCGTTCTATGAACAGGCAATCAGTCAGCCGGGCCTGGCTGATTGGGAGCAGGCCGAAAGCTTGATCCAGGCGCTGGCGGATACCGGTATCGAGGGGCTGCGTGGTTGGGGTGAGGCGCCAGGTCAGGTCATGGTGCATGGCGGCCAGATGGTCCTGCCGGGGGTGCAGTTTGGCAATATCTTCATCGGGCCCCAGCCACCCAGGGGCTGGGAAGTCGATGAGGAACTGCTGCACGCCAACCTGGTATTTCCTCCACCCCATCAGTACCTGGCCTTCTATCACTGGCTACATGACGAGTTCAGAGCCGATGCGCTGATCCACCTCGGTCGCCATTCCACCTATGAATTCTTGCCACGACGTCGAGCAGGGCTCAGCGCTGAAGACTATCCGACGCAGATCGTTGGCGACCTGCCGAGCATCTATCCCTACATTGTCGACGGGGTTGGCGAAGGGATCCAGGCCAAACGCCGCGGCCTTGCCGTCATGATCGATCACCTTACGCCACCGCTGGTCGCTACCCCGCTGTATGACGATCTGCTCAAGCTGCGCCAGTTGATAGAGAGCTTCGAGACGGGTACCGGCAGCAGCGAAGGCCCAGCGCGGCGAGCCACCATTGCTGAGATCAAGCGATTGGTGACTCGTTCCGGGCTGGAACCCGAGCTACGTGAGTCCATGGCCGAGCCGCTGGCAGCGCGAGGGATCGATTTCGAACAGGTGGACGATGACCTGCTGGTGCATGAGGTCGGGCATTACCTGACGAATATCCAGGAGCGCTTCATGCCGCTCGGCCTGCATGTGTTCGGCAAGCCCTGGGCGCCGGAAGCCGTGGACACCTTGCTGGCGTCCATGAACACTGATCAGGCGCGCTACCGACAGGCACTGATTGATTCGCCGGCTGCAGAAATGCAGGCGTTGATCGACGCCCTCAATGGCGGATTCGTCGCGCCAGGAAAGGGCAATGACCCAATCCGTACGCCAGAAGCGCTGCCCACTGGGCGAAATTTTCACGCGCTCGACAGCAGCCTGATCCCGAGTCGCATTGGTTGGAACATCGGCCACGAGTTGGCTGAGCGCGCACGCGAGCGCCCGATGGAAAAGGGCGGACGCGAGGCCGTCATTCTCTGGGCATCCGATACCGTACGTGATGAAGGCGCCATGATCGCCTTCGGACTGGACCTGCTTGGCTTAGAGCCTGTGTGGAACAGCCGGGGCATCGTCGAAGGCATCAATCGAATGCCTGCGTCAGCCGGGCGCGAGCGACGCGACTTGATGTTTACAACCTCTGGTTTGTTTCGCGATCTCTATGCCGATCAGCTTGCACTGCTCGAGCGCGGCGTATTGCTGGCGCTGGATGCCGCCAGCGAAACCATTCGCCGTGATTACCCTGCGCTGCGTACGTCGTTGGATGCGGCACTGCAGCCGCTCGGCGCGTTCGCCAGTGGCGGCAATGAAAGTCTGGAGCTGAATCGGGTGGCGGCTAATTGGGTGCGGGACGCCGCGCAGCGACTGGACGCCGGTGTTGACGCGGAACAGGCAGGCAACCTTGCTGCGCTGCGGCTTTTCGGTGTTGCGCCTGGCGCGTATGGCGCAGGTGTCAATACGCTTGTTGAGCGTTCCGGAAGCTGGCAGGACCGCAGTGAGCTTGCACGTAGCTACGTCAATCGCATGGGGCATGCGTATGGCATGAATTACCAGGGCGAGCCTGTGCAGGCAGCGTTCGAAGACAGTCTGAAACACGTCACCCGCACCTATCTTGGCCGTTCGAGCAATTTGTATGGGTTGATGGACAACAACGATGCCTTTGACTACCTCGGCGGGTTGAGCATGGCCGTGGAGCACCTGAGCGGAAAAGCACCTGAGAATTTCGTCAGCTGGCACAACGATCCGCGTAAGGTCCGCCTCGAGCCATTGCAGGAGGCACTGCTGGCCGAACTGCGCGGACGATTCCTGAATCCCGCCTGGATCAAGGCGTTGATGCAGCATGACTACGCCGGCGCACGGACCATGGGCAGTGAGTTTCTGGAATATCTGTGGGGCTGGCAGGTCACCAATCCCGACATCATCACGGACAGTGCCTGGGAGGAGGTCAAGGCGGTTTATCTCGATGACAAGCACGCGCTGGGTATCGATGAATTTCTCGAGCAGGGCGCCAACGTACACGTCAAAAGCAACATGCTTGCGATCATGCTGGTAGCGATTCAGAAGGGCTTCTGGAAGGCCGACGAGGCGACCCAGCAAGCGCTGGCCGAGCAGTTCGCCGTCTTGGTGGCTGAGCATGGTTTGCCAGGAAGCGGACATACCCGGCCGGACCATCCGATGTTTGAATGGCTGATGCCCAAGCTCCCGGAAACACTGCGTGATCCTTTGCAGGTGCGGCTGGATTCGGCGCTGCGTAAAGCGCCGCAACCAAATACGCCGAGCAGCATTCGTGAGATACAGCCGGAGGCCGAGACGCCGCAGGCGGAGCCAGGTCAGGCTGAAACACAAGGTGATCGAAGCGCCAGCCAATATCTCTGGCTGGCCGGGTTGATCGCTCTGTTGTTGTTGGGGTTGGGGATTTGGCGTGGACGCGGACCACGGTCGAGAGGAGCCGCATAACGTGTTCGACAATCAATTGTTCAGCTGGCTGCACCTGCTGGTGGGCTGGCTTTTGCAACCGGTTACCTGGGGGCTGTTCGGGCTGTTGGCGCTGGCTATTTGCGATGCCGGAGTCGCCATGGGCGAACAATTTGGCGGGCTGCGTCGTTGGGCGCGGCTGCCGGCAGCCGAGATTGAGCGGCGCGCGCGCCGCTCAATCT